>NZ_AP019782.1:302500-1727500 GCF_019669985.1 Methylogaea oryzae | reverse complement strand
GTTTCCCAGCTCAATTTTGGCTCGGCTATATCTAGCGCTTCTTTCAAAGCACTCTGCCGAATATTTCGGTTAAAACCCGATCTTCGACGCGAGCGCCCACACAAATTATTTGACCTGAATTCTTAAAGAACCCGCGAAGCTCTCTGCCCGCGTTAGACGAACCATTCTACAGCATCCCGGCTTCGTGTCAAGCATCCTTGATTAAAAAAGTGCTCACACGCCAATTACTACATTCATACAGACGCGGTTCCCGCCTAATTGGAACCTGCGAGCCCAAGGGGACGATAGCGAAGCCGTCCGCTCCTATATAGAGGGAGCGAGATGGCCGACCGAAACCAAGGGAAGCCGGGTGGCGGCTGTTCGGCGAATAAAACGCTCAAACCGCCGCGACAATGGAATTCAGCCTTCGGGCACCGTCAAAGCGCGCTGCAACATCGCACAACGCGCGCGGTGCAGCGCCTTGGCCGCCTGCGTCGCGGCTTCGCCATTCAAGGCATTGGCGTGGTAGTCGAGCAAATCGACCGCCGGAATGCCCACCTTGCCGCCAGGCAAGGCGATGCGCCGCACCGGTAAATCCGGGGTAGTGGCATAGGCGGAACCGACCACGCAAAGCTCGCCGCTTTCCGATCGGACAAAACGCAGAGGTCGGCTCATTGGGTCATCATTCGTAGCATTGGAAGGACTAGCGACGACAGCGAAGGGAACGGCTGCCCGTCGCTATTATAGAGGGTAAGCTCAAGCCGGCCACCCCAATCGGTCCTCAGCGCCCGCGTACCCCAAGGATCCGCGCCCCTGATCGCGGCACGGCACGTGCCGCCGCGCCCAGGCCATGCCGAAGCCGCGCGGCTGCCGGCCCAGCAACAGCACATCAACAGCCGCTGCTCTCCCGGCAACAATTCTGCGGGCCGGCTTGGTCCCGAAGCGCCCGCAATGCCATCGGCGGCGAGTGGCACAAAGCCTGCAGTCGGGCCGGAACGAGCCGTGCCCATCGAACGCGCGGCCATTACCCCCCCCAACCGTGCCTAACCGAGGAAACCCATGAAACGACTCCCTAGACTCCTAACCGCCGCGGCACTCGCCATGGCCGCCGCATTCCACGTCAACGCGGACACCCGCGTCGAGGTGGGGTACATCCCCATCTTGGCATCGACCCCGCTATTCCTGCTCGAAGCCGAAGGCTGGGCCAAGACCGAAGGGCTGGAATTGAACCTGACAAAATTCGAGGCGGGCACAGCCGCTATCCAGGCCTTGGCTGCCGGCAAAATCGACGTGTTGTACGCAGGCATCGGCCCGGTGCTGGTGGCGCGCGGCAAGGGTGTCGACGCCGTGGTGGTGGCCAATTCCGCTGTGGAAGAGCTAGCCTTGGTGGCACGGGGAGAACTGGCCGAATTGAGCCGCAAGGTGCCGGCGGCGGAAGCCGTGGCCCGGTTGGCCGAAAACCGTAGCGCCGCGGTCAAAATCGCCACCCAGCCGCCGGGCTCCGTGCCCGACGTGGTGCTACGGCATTGGATAAAGAAAGTCACGGCCGTCGACTCCGCCAAAGTCGAGCTGGTCAGCCAAGGGATCGAAAAAACGCAACAAGCGCTGTTGGCCGGCGTGATCGACGCGGCCATGGTGCGCGAACCGACCATCACCGTCATCACCAAAGCCGATCCCCAAGCGGCGGTGCTGGCCCTCGGCGGCGAGATGTTCCCGGGCCAACCGGGCACGGTGGTAGCCACCCGCAGCGCCTTCGTTCGCGATAACCGAGAAGCCGTCGCCAAGCTGGTGGCGCTGCACGTCAAGGCCGTCGATGCCGTTAGAAACGACAAGGCCCGCGCCGCCAAAGCCGCCTGGGAATTCATCGGCAAGGGTTTGATCGAGGAATCGGTGCTGACCGAGGCGCTGGCCTCCCCTTCCTCCAAGTTCATCTCGGATCCGCGCTATATCGTCGAGGCAGCCCAGCGCATGCAGGACTTCCAGACGGAACTGGGTATTCCCTCCTCCGCCGCGCCCGCCGCTCAGGCATTCGACTACAGCTTTTACGACGCGGTGATCGGCAAGGTCGCCGAGCTCAAATGATGGAGCGACACCTCAAGCTTTCGGCGCTGGGGCTGCTGCTATTCTTCGCCGCCTGGGAAACGCTGGCGCGCAGCGGTATCGCCCACGCCTTGCTGGTGCCGCCGCCGTCGCGAGTGCCCGAAGCGTTGATGACCGAAATCGACGCCGGCATTTGGTTCAAGATGATCGGCCGCAGCTTCGTGCACTACGCCTTTGGACTGCTGGCCGGATCGCTGCTGGGCATAGCCATGGGAACCACGGCGGCCATTTGGCCGCGCCTCGCCGCGGCGACCGAGTGGGTCGTACGGCTGCTCCGCCCCATTCCCGCCATCGCCTGGATTCCTTTCGCCATCATTTGGTTCGGCGTCACCGAAACGGCGGCCTCGTTCATCATCGCCATCACCGTATTCTGGCTGAATTTTTTCGCCAGCTATGCGGCGGTACGCTCGGTGGACAAGGATCTGCTGGAAATGGCGCGCGCTTTCGGCCAGGGCGACTTATGGCCGCGCCTGGCCAAAGTGCTGTTGCCTGCGGCCTCTCCCGGCATCCTGGCGGGATTCCGTTCCGGCTTGGGACAAGGCTGGATGTCGGTGGTCGCCGCCGAAATGTTCGGCATTCCCGGCGTCGGCCTGCGCATGATGGAAGCCTCCGGGCTGCTGGCCACCCACGTGGTGGTGCTCTACATGCTCACCATCGCCGCCCTCTACGGCCTGTCGGATTCTTGTTTCGTTTTGCTGCAAAAAAGGATGCTGGCATGGCAGCGTTGATTTCACTCACCGCCCTCGGCGTCGCTTTCGACCAAGAACGCGAGGGCGTGCCGGTGCTGGACGGCATCGATTTAAAGGTACAGAACGGTGAATTCGTCGCCCTGGTCGGGGCGTCCGGCAGCGGCAAGTCGACCCTGCTGCGCGTCGTGGCCGGCTTGCTGCCGGCTACCACGGGCAGCGTCGCCTTTGCGGGCGGCCAAGAAGCCGGGCGGCGGCGCTACGGACTGGTTTTCCAGGAGCCGCGCCTGCTGCCTTGGCGGCGAGTGCTGGGCAACGTGGAATTCGGCCTGGAAGGACACAAGCTCTCCCGTGTCGAGCGGCAACGGCTCGCGCGGCAAGCGCTGACGCTGGTGGGACTGGCCGACTACGCCGAACGCTGGCCCCACGAACTTTCCGGCGGCCAACGGCAACGGGTGGGCATCGCCCGCGCCCTGGCCATCGACCCGGACGTGCTGCTGATGGATGAACCCTTCGGCGCGCTGGACACCGTCACCCGCAGCACCCTCCAGGACGAATTGGTCCGCATCTGGCGACAAACGGGAAAAACCATCCTGTTCGTCACCCACGACCTGGACGAAGCCGTGTTTCTGGCGGACCGCATCGTCATGCTGGCCGGACGGCCGGCGCGCATCGTGCAAGACCATTACAATCTAGCCGCCCGCTTGCGCAAGACGCCGGCCGGCGCGAGGCTAGCCCAGAACCTGGCCGAGGCCCTGGCCGACAGCTACGTGATCTAAAAGCGGCGCCGGGCGTCAGCAACGACGCCCGGCGATCCCGCGACAGGCGCTACCGAAAACCGATAAACACCGGCGACGTCCACACTTTCGCATCGTCCGCCTGCCGTGCCAGCAGGTAGACGGGGCGGAAGCCGTGCGGACCGTTGACCGCGTCCACCACCAGGCTGCCGGACACCTCTCGCGGCAGCGGCGCGTCGCTGAGCCGCTCCACAGCCAGGAACAGCTCGGTGCCACCCAGTTCGCGGCGCAGGCGGCCCGCTTCCAGCAATTCGCGCCCGTCGATTTCCCAGCGGAAGACGGGGCAATGCTCGAACGGGTTGCCGGCCAGCGGATTCCCCACCTTGGCGTAGCCGTCGATGCGGCCTTCAATGACGAGCGTGGCGCCCTCCAGCCCGCTGGCATCGATTTCCAACGCATCGGCGTCGCCATAGGTATCGGAGCGAAAACCGATAACCGTGGCGCCTTCGCGCCAGGCGTTTTCTTCCCGATGCTCGAAGCCCTGCGCCGCGTAGCCATGGATGACGGCGTTGCGCAGGGTGACGGTGCCCCGCCACTCCGCCCAGCGGTAGCGGTCGCGCACCCGCGCGCCGCCCCAGCGCACGCGGAAACGCCGTTCGGAATAACCGCCTTCCTTCTGGAAGTCTCGCTCCCAAAAACATCCGGTGTGATCCCAGGCCGACAACGAGTCCCAGCCGCCCTCGCCGAGGAAGCGGTAGTCCAGCCTCGTCGGCCCGTCATGCTCGAAGGCGTCGCCTTGCACTTGGTCGCCGACGCTGATCAACCCCACCAAGCGTTCGCCGGTGGTGGCCCAAGTGTGGCGCGCGCGCAACGCCGCGGCGATGGACGAACGGGTCAGTTCCGGCGCCAACACCCCGGTCAATCCCCCCTTGGTACCGAACACCGCCGTGCCCGGCACACCGCCGCCGCAACGCCCCCGGTGCTCGTCGCCGGCGGCCGATGCGCCCAATTGGTAGCCGCGAGCCACCGCTTCCTGATAGAACCAGGGGAAATGGCCCCAACTGGATCCCACCTCGATCAGCCTCTCCAATTGCGGATGGTGCCAGGCCAGATTGGCGCGGCGCCCGCCGACGTGGGGGATGAGCAGATGGCCCTCCGGATCGTTGGCGTAACTGGCCCACAGTTCTTCCAGCGGCCAGGCGCCCGGCACGATGTTGTGCTCGCGCATCTCCTCGTTCCATTCGAAGGAACGCGCGACCCGGCCCTGCTCGTCAAACGGGAACGCCGGCCGCCGACCGTGCAGGAACACCACGTTGTGGTCGCCGCCGGCGCAGGAGTTGCCGCACCATTCCGTGCCGGGATAGCACACGAAGCTGCCGTCCCGATGCAGCGTGCGGATCAAGTCCACCGCCCGTTCCCAGCGATCCTGGGTGATGTTGAAGTCGTTGGCGGTGTAGCCGACCACGTCCAGGCCGGCCACGTCCCGCCCGTAGGTGAGGTTGTAGCGGGTGTCGTTGGTGCCGATGGTATCGTCGGAATGGACGTGCAAATCGGCGAACCAGGCGCGCGGCACGGCCAGCGCCTCGTCGATGGTGAGATAGGCCTTGGCCGCCGCGACCGGGGCTGAACCTTCCAGATGGGCGGTGATTTCCAGCTCTCCCGCAACGTCCACCGGCAGATCGTCGATCAGGGCCACCGCCCAACCGTCCCGCGCCAGAGCCACCCGGCGTTCGCCCGCCTGCGCCCCGTCGCGGCGCAGGGTCAGGGCCACCGATCCGCCATGGTCCCAACAAACGTTGCCCCAGGCGTCCTCCGCCCTAACCCGCAACGGAACGGGCTGGCCCCGCTTCGCCAACCTCGGGCCGGTCAGCTGTAAAGCCGCCGCCGGCCCCGGCACCACGTCGAGGCGCACGTCGCCCGGCACGGCGGCGAAGCGCGAAGTGCCGAGAGGGTCCACATAGGCGCGGAAAGCGAAGCCTTTCTCGACGAAGGTCTGCACGCGGGTGCCTGGACCGCCGAAGCGCCGGTCGCCCAGGCGCACCACGACGCGGTCGCCGGGGTTGAGATAGCCGTCCACCACGTCGACCAGGATCGCCTTCTGAAACGGCCGTTCGTGCCCTTTTTGGTCGAAGCGCACTTTCAGCGACTGAACCGTCGCCGGCGGCTGGCCCGGCGCCAGGGAGCCCGGTTGATATTCCGCCGTCAGGTAATTGGCCTGGGCCGGATCGCTGGTTTGGAACAGCGCCCAATCGGAATAGAACTTAAAGGCGATCTTGAACCAGGCGCCGTCGGCGATGCCGGAAGCGCCGACCTCGTATACCAGCTGCAGTTCATGCCAGCTGCCCGCCTCCAGCGCGGCAACCGGGCAGGACAGCCGTCCCAGGAAAGGCATGGCGGCCGTGCGCGCGTAGAGGCCCGTCGGCGCCGTATATTCGCCCAATCGGGACGCGATGGTTTCCGCGGAGCGGGAGAAATCGTCAGCCATGGCGATCCCGCCCCATGCCGCCTCGCGGACGGCCGATCAATCGTTCAATCATAGTGTCCCCTCGTTCGATCGCGCCAAACCGGATGGCGCGAGGACGCGGACCGATGCAAGTTCCCCGCCAGCGTGCCGGGGACGCCAAACGGGGAACGTTCCGCCCCGCCAGGCCGACGCCGGCCAGGCCCCGTGCTGATCGGCCAACAGTCATTCAGCAGCGGCTGCTGCGGAAGCAACAATTAAACGGGGTGAGGTGCCGCGATAGCGAGAAACGGCGGAGCATTCGACATGGCACGCTTCTTGTTTTAACGATGGCGTACTTCCGTACTCGGCAACCGCCGGTGTTGTTTTTGTCTACGAAGCACCTCATGGACACGCCTAGACGACCTGCCTTCGGGCGGGTCTTTTTTTCGAGTCCGGTCGGCAACGCTTCGTGGCCCCGGCCCTGCCCCGTTTACCCGATAGCGTGTGATCCAGCCGCCCCGTGCAACGCCGATTGGCGCGCCGAAGGGGTGATGGGCGCGGTCGATTGTCGGCGCCCGAACTCGGGCCGCCGCGACTGTTCCCCTGAGCCCGCGCGGCGCTTGGCCGTCGCCGGAGTCCAGGGCTTCCGTGACACGCCCCGCCGCCAACCCGAAGGGGCGGCACCTTCCAATCATTCAAGGGACTTATGCCAATCGATACCTCCAGCATCGGATTCAGGGTCATACTTTCCATCGCCGTTCTGGTGATCGGCATGGCCTTGCTGTTTTTCCTGCTTTACGCGTACCACTACAAAAGCGAAGCCATCAATCATGAAGTCGCCGCCGCGCGCAATATCGTCACCATGGCCGAATCCGTGCGGGGGAACATCGCCAGGCAGTGGGAATATGGACTGTTTTCTCCCGGCATCCTAAGAAATGTGCCCTATACCGGCGAAGAAGACTTAAAGCAGAAGGTTTTATCCGCCGCCCCCGTGGTGGCCGCCTGGGAGTCGGCCAAAGCCATCTCCAAAGCGGGCGGGTTCGAATTCAAAACACCGCGCCAGAATCCGAGAAACCCGTCGAACCAACCGGACGAGGTCGAAGCGGCGGCGCTGGAATATTTCAGCGCCCATCCGGAACAAACCGAGTTCTATACGCAGGACAAGAAGACCAACTCCCTGCGTTATTTCCACCCGATCCGCTTGACGCAGGAATGCCTTTATTGTCACGGCGACCCGGCCCAATCCCATGCGTTTTGGCGGCGTGACGACGGCCGCGACATTACCGGTTTCGCCATGGAAGGGAAAAAGGAAGGCGAATTGCACGGCGCGTTCGAAGTCGTCAAAAGCTTGGAGGAAACCGACGCACGGCTGGCGAAAACCCTGGGCGTTTCCGCCGCGTTGGTTATCGCCCTATTGATCTTGATGCTGGCGACCATGCACTGGATAGCCGACCGGATGGTGACGCAACCCATCAACAGCGCCCTCACCCGCCTATTGCACGCTCAGGAACGAGGGGATTTGGCGTTCCGTCTGGACGAAAGCGGCAAAGACGAAATCGGGCGTCTGGGCAACGGCTTCAACCGTTTCGTGGCACGGCTGCAAGCCATTTGCCGGCAGGTCAACCACTCCATCGCCGAGGTGACGTCGACCTCGGAGCAGCTGAGCCGTGTGAGCGATCAAACCACCGAGAGCATGCACGACCTGCAGACCAAAACCGAACGCGTCGTGGCGGCCATGAACGAAATGGGCGTCACGGTGGACGCGGTGTCCCGCCATGCCCGGGCCGGCGCCGAAGCCGCCAGCCTCGCCAAGGACGAAACGCACAACGGCAAGGCCGTCGTATTGGAGACCATCGAATCGATCCACCAGCTTTCCGCCGAAGTAGAAAAAGCCGCCGAGGCCATCACGCAAGTGAAGCGCGACAGCGAGCAAATCGGCGTCATCCTGGACGTGGTCAAAGGCATCGCCGACCAAACCAATCTGCTGGCCCTAAACGCCGCCATCGAGGCGGCCCGCGCCGGCGAACACGGACGCGGATTCGCCGTGGTGGCCGACGAGGTACGCACCCTGTCCATGCGCACCCAACAGTCCACCTTGCAGATTCAAAACATGATCGAGTGCCTGCAACAGGGAACCGAACAGGCGGCGACCGTCATGACCGAGGGCCAGCAGCGGGCTCGCGACGGCGTCGCGATCGCCGCCAAGGCGGGCGATTCCCTGGACACCATCGCGCAAGCGGTGTCGTCGATCAGCGCAATGAGCGACTTCATCGCCCGCGCCGCCGCCGAACAAGCCCTGGTCGTCGAGGAAATCCACCGCAACGTCGTCGCCATCAGCGAAGAAGGCGACAAAACCACCGAGCACGCGCAGGAAACCGCGCAGCGCTGCCGCGACATGGCCCTGCTGGCGACGGAATTGAAGAAGCAAATGGATACGTTCCAAGTCTGACGCGGGCGGCGCGGCCGGTGGCGAGCCCTTCCCGTTCAGGGCGGGGCGGTGCCCCGCTGACGGCGGATACCGCCGGGCCCCATGCCTCGGCTGCGCTTGAACGCTTTTCGAAACGCGGTTTCCGATGCGTAGCCCAAACGCTCGGCCACGGCGGCGACGCTGGCCCCCTCCTCGGCGAGCCAGCGCTCGGCCAACAGCATGCGCCAAACGCAGAGGTAGGAGAGCGGCGGCTGCCCGACCACGGCGGCGAAGCGCTGCGCAAACGCCGTGCGCGACATGCCTGCAACCGCTGCCAGGGTCGCCACCTGCCAAGCCCGTTCCGGCTCCCGATGCACGGCGGCCAGCGCCCGAGCAATGCGTTGATCGGCCAAGCCCGCGAGCACGCCCGGGCGTTCCGCCGCGCCTTCCAGGTACCGGCGCAGCATGAAGACCAGCAGCACCTCGGCCAACCGGTCCAGGGCGATGCGGCTCCCGGTCTGCAGCCTATCCGCCTCGGACAGCATCAGGGTGGAGAGGGACGCCAGCTGCGCCCCGCTGGAGGAGTCGCATTCGCCGGGCAAAACGATGAGGTCGGGCAAGGTGTCCAATATCGGATTGGAACCGCCGAGGCTGAACTCGAAATAACCGCACAGCAACGTGGTGAACGCGGCGCCTGCGTCGCCGGACAAGCGGTGCGGCGTATTGCGGGGCAGCAGGGCCAAATCGCCGGCAGCCAGCGAAACGCTTTGACCGGTAGCGGCCAGCTCCAGCCGGCATCGCCCCGAACCGACGATATGAAAGGAAGCGCGCCGCTCCTGCGGCGAATCCAACGCCCAGTCCCCGCAAAAACTCGCGTGGTGGTAAATCCGCGCCCGCAGCCGAATCGTGGCGAGGATGGCGGACAACACATCGTCTGAACGATCGATCATAAAATTTGGACGATATCGTCTATGGCGTTCCGTCAGAACACCTTAGCATAGGCCCGAACGCGCGGCCACCCTCGCCCCGCCGATCGCTCCTCCCTCCATGACCAAGGAAGACCATGACGACGTTCACTTTCCATAATGCCGCCGGCGCCCCCGTCGCCGCGCGCCCCATCCTGGCGCAGGTCGAGAAGACGCTCGGCTTCGTTCCCAACCTGTTGGCGGGCCTAGCCGAATCGCCCTGCGCGCTTAAGGCCTACCTGCTGCTCACCGACTTGCTGGACGAGTCAAGCTTGAACCCGGCCGAACGCCACATCGCGGCGCTGGCGGCCAGCCAGGAAAATCGTTGCGACTATTGCGTGCCGTTCCACTCCCACATGGCCCTTTCCGTGGCCGGCCTGGACGACGCCACCGTCGAAGCGGCGCGGGCCGGCCGCGAGCTGCCCGACGCGCGGCTCGACGCCTTGGCGGCTTTCACCCGAACCCTGGTCCAACAGCGCGGCTGGGCCGGCGACGACGACATCGCCGCCCTGCTCGCCGCCGGTTACAGCCGCGCCAATGCCTTGGACGTGGTGCTGGCAATCAGCTTGAAAACCTTGTCCAATTACAGCAACCGGATTATGCGGACGCCGCTGGACGAAGCCTTTGCCGCGGAGGCTTGGACGTCTTGATAGACAACGCCGGGTTTTGCGCTTAGGACAGAAACCGAGTTTAAGGAGAATAGAATGATCAGCGCCATCGGATCGTCGACGTTTCCATACCCCGCGCCCAAAACGCCGTCTCCCGCCTACCTGGATTCCCAGCTCAAAAAATACGAGGCGCAGCTGGCGGACTGGGTCGGTTGCCCGTCCTGCAAAACGCCCGAAGGCAAAGCGAAAATCGCCGAGATCTCCGACCAGATCAGTGCCGTCAAACGGCAGATCCAGTCCGTCTCGTCCAACTCGCCGGTATCGGCCGAGAACAATCCGGCCGCCGCTGCCGCGCCCCCCGGCGACAGCCATCGGCAGGCCACCGACGCAAACGACGGGATATACAACGATTCCGCGAGTTATCCGGGCCGCCGCCCGAACGCCGTCGGCGGTTTGCTGGACGTCTATGCATAAACGGCAAACCGCCCGGCGGATCGAATTGCGGCGGCACGGCGCGAAAGGTTTGCCAAGCGCGCGTTCGCGCCGCCTCTCGGGTCGCCTTGGTGGATAATGGCGATCCCGCTTCTGCGCTAGGCCCTCGGCATAGGTGAAAACATCGTGGTCAAAATCAGCATCCTCTACCCCAATACTCCCGGCGCCCGCTTCGACTTCGCCTATTACGCCGACACGCACATGCCGCGTTCCATCGAGCTGTTGAGCGCCCATCCCGGCTTCAAGGGCGTATCGGTCGAGCGCGGCGTCGGCGGCGCGACCCCCGGTTCGGCGCCGGCCTACTTGGCCATGTGCCATTTTCATTTCAGCACGGCGGACGACTTCCTCCAGGCTTTTATGCCCCATGCGCCGGAGTTGCAGGGGGACATGCCCAACTACACCGACATCGAGCCGATCGTTCAGATCAACGAAGTGCTCATATCGCGCTAAACGCGCGGCCGTCCGGCCGAGCCGAGCCTCTTGCGGTCAGGCGGTGCGGTCGTGAAATTCGCGCCCGGCGCCGACCGCCGCGACGTAGCCGGCGCGAATCGCGAAATCGCCGAAGCGTTCCCCCGCTTGCCGCTCCCGGGCATAACGTTCGATGATGGGAGCCAGCGCGGCGACGATTTCGTCTTCGCTCTGGCTCTCCCGGTATAACTTGTTCAAGCGACCGCCGTCGAAACCCGCGCCCAAATACAGGTTGTAGCGGCCCGGAGACTTGCCCACCAAGCCGATTTCGCCCAGGTAAGGCCGGCCGCAGCCGTTGGGGCAACCGGTCACGCGGAGGTTGACCGCCTCCTCTCCCAGCCCCGCTTGCCGCCACAAAGGCTCCAGGCGATCCAGCAGCGTCGGCAACCAGCGTTCGCTTTCCGCCATGGCCAGGCCGCAGGTGGGCAACGCCACGCAGGAAATGGCCTGGCGGCGCAGGCCGCTCCACTGGGCCGGGTCGGGAATGCGGTGCCGGTCGAGCAAGGCTTGGATGCGGGGTTTGTTGGCGGCGTCGATGCCGGCGATGACGAGGTTCTGGTTGGCGGTCAGCCGGAAATCGCCCTCGTGGATACGGGCGATTTCGCGCAAGCCGCTCAGCCAGGCGGTTTGTTCCGTGTCCCTCAAGCGGCCGCTGGGCACGGCCAGGGTCGTATGCCACAAGCCGCTCGGGTCCCGCATCCAGCCGTAGCGGTCGCCGACGCGCTCGAAACGGAACGGCCGCGCCGGCTCTAACGGCCAGCCCAACCGGGTTTGCAACTCCGCCTTGAACCAGTCCAGGCCGCGATCGTCCAGGGTGTATTTGAAACGCGCATGCTTGCGGTTGCTGCGATCGCCGAAGTCGCGCTGGATGGCGAGCACCGTTTCCACGAGCGCCAGCAACCGCTGGGGCGGGCAAAAGCCGACGACATCGGCCAAGCGGGGATAAGTCGCGGGGTCGCCGTGGGTCATTCCCATGCCGCCGCCGACCGCCACATTGAAACCCTGCAGCTCGGAACCCTCGGCGATGGCGATCAATCCCAGGTCCTGGGCGAACACGTCGATATCGTTGTCCGGCGGCAACGCCAAGCCGATCTTGAATTTGCGCGGCAAGTAGGTTTTGCCGTACAGGGGCTCTTCCTCCGGCTTTGCCAGCTTCTCGCCGTCCAGCCAGATTTCCTGATAGGCGCGGGTTTTCGGCAGCAAGTGTTCGCTGAGGCAGCGGCTCCAGCCGTGCAGCTGCTGATGCAGCGGCGACAGGTAGGGGTTGTTGTGGGCCACCACGTTGCGGTTGACGTCGCCGCAAGCGGCGATGCTGTCCAACAGGACCCGGTCCAGGCCGGCCATGACGGCCTTCAGGTGCCGTTTACGCACGCCGTGGAACTGGAAAGTCTGCCGCGTGGTAATGCGCAGGGACGGAGCGGCGTAACGGTGGGCCAGCTCGTCCAGTTGCAGCCATTGCTGGGGGCTGAGCACGCCGCCGGGAATGCGCAGGCGGATCAAATAGCCATAAGCCGGCTCGAGTTTCTGCCGCTGGCGTTCGTTGCGCAGATCCCGGTCGTCCTGTTGATAGCTGCCGTGGAATTTCAGCAGCTTGGCGTCCTGCGGCGCCATGGCGCCGGTGGCCGCGTCGGCCAGGCTTTGCGCGATGGTGCCGCGCAAGTAGTCGCTGCTTTCCTTCAAAGCCTCGTCTTCGCTGAGCGGAGCGGGTTTACTCGGCATGTCGTCTCGTCCTCACGTCAGTACACGTCGCGCTGGTAACGTTTAGCGGCGTGCAATTGCTGCACATAATCCTCGGCCGACCCGTTGCCTTGACCACCCTCTTTCCGCACCACGGCGAGCAAAGCCTCGTGCACGTCCGGCGCCATGCGTTCCGCATCGCCGCACACATAGAAATAGGCGCCCTCCTCCAGCCAAGCGTAGAGAAGACGGCTGTGCTCCAACATGCGCTGCTGCACGTAAACCCTGGACTCGTCGTCGCGGGAGAAGGCCACGTCCAAGCGCGTCAACAGTCCGCTGCGCCGGTATTCCAGCCACTCGCGCTGGTAGAGGAAATCGCTGTCGAAATTGCGGTCGCCGAAAAACAGCCAGTTGCGGCCGGCGGCGCCCAGCGCCTCCCGCTCGGCCATGAACGCGCGAAACGGCGCCACGCCGGTGCCCGGCCCGACCATGACGATGGGAGCGTTCGGATCGCTCGGCAAACGGAAGTGCGGATTGCTGTGCACGTAAACCGGCACCGTCTCGCCCTCGGCCACCCGATCGGCGAGAAAAGCGGACGCCACGCCCTGGCGCGCCAGGCCATGGCTCCGGTAACGCACCACGCCGACCGTCAAGTGCACTTCGTCGGGATCGGCCCGCTGGCTGGACGCGATGGAATAGAGTCGGGGCGGCAGCTTGCGCAACAGGCCGACGAACCGCTCCGGCGCCATGCCCGGCGTCGGATAATCGCGCACCACGTCGAGGATTTCCCGGCCGTAAACGAAGTCGCGCAAAGCGGTGCGGTTTTCCGGCTTAAGCAATTCGGTCAAATCCGCCGAGCCGCATAGCTCCGCGTACTTTTGCAGGAATGGGCGGGTCAGCGTGGTGATTTCGTAATCGCCCAACAGCGCCTGTCGCAAGGCGACGTCGACGCCGTCCGCGCCGGGCACGGCGGCTTCGGCGGAAAAACCGAGGGCAGCGATGAGCTGGTCGACCCGTTCCGGCCAATTGCGGGGCACGACCCCCAAGGCGTCGCCCGGCTCGTAGCTCAAGCCGGAATCGGCGAGGGACAATTCGATGTGCCGCACCTCCTTGCTGGAGCCGCGGCCGGTCAAACGGATATTCTCCAGCAAGCGTGCAGGAAACGGGCGTTGCTTTGAATAAGCCGGCGAGGCTTCCGCCGGCGCGGCGACGACCGGCGACCGCGCGCCAGCGGTGTCGCTCCGGCCCAGGCTCGCCAGCAGGCCATCGGCCCAGGCCGTCGCGGTTTCCTCGTAATCCAGGTCGCAATCGACTCGGGCGAGCAACGGCGCGGCCCCCAAACTCGCCAGGCGTTCGTCGAAATCGCGGCCGGTTTTGCAAAAATACTCGTAGCTGCTGTCGCCCAGGGCCAGCACCGCGTAGCGCAACCCCGCCAATTGGGGCGCCCTTTTGCCCAAAAGCCATTCGTGGAAGGCTTTGGCGCCGTCCGGCGGCTCCCCCTCGCCGTAGGTGCTGACGACCACGATCAGGCAGCGCTCGCGCTTGAGTTCGGCCGTCTTATAGCTGTCCATGGACACCGCCCGCGCGTCGAAGCCCGCCTCGGTGAGCCGGCTTCGCAGCGATCGGGCCAGCCGTTCGGCGTTGCCGGTCTGGGAACCGAACAACACGGTGACGGCCGGCGCCGCCTCCGCCGGCCGCGGCGCCGGGGCGGCTTGAAGCCGGCCCTGGTCGAGCCCGGCGAAATACCCGGCCAGCCAGAGGACTTGATCCGGAGAAATGCCTTCCAGCAAGCGGGCCAGCGCTTCCTGCTGCGCCGGACTCAACGGCCCAGGTGAACGGTTCAACGTTGCCTCCTTTCCAGCGGTGTGCCGCGGCTAACTCCCAGACAAGGCTAGACCGTTATCGTCGAACACGCCTTCAAAAAGCGCCGTGCTCAAATAACGCTCGCCGGAGTCGGGCAGCACCACCACCAGGGTTTTGCCGGCGTTTTCCGGCCGCTTGGCGAGGCGCACGGCGACGGCGGCGGCGGCCCCGCTGGAAATGCCCGACAGGATGCCTTCTTCCCGAGTGAGGCGGCGGGCGAATTCGATGGCCTCGTCGTTGCTCGCCTGCTCGATGGCGTCCACCAGCGAAAGATCGAGAATCTCCGGCACGAAACCGGCGCCGATCCCCTGGATTTTGTGCGGAGCGGGCTGGAGCGGCGCGCCCGCGCGCCGCTGGGTCAGGACCGGGCTGGCCTCCGGTTCCACCGCCACGGAAATCACGGCCTTCCCCTGCCGTTTCAGGTAACGGCTCACGCCGGTAATGGTGCCGCCGGTGCCGACGCCGGCAACGAAGATGTCCACTGCGCCGGCCGTGTCGTTCCAGATTTCCGGCCCCGTCGTCGCTTCGTGGATCGCCGGATTGGCGGGATTCTTGAATTGCTGGAGCAAAACGTAGCGGCCGGGATCGGACGCGGCGATTTCCTCGGCTTTCGCCACCGCGCCGCTCATGCCCTTGGCGCCCTCGGTGAGCACCACCTTGGCGCCGTATGCCGCCAGCAGTTTGCGCCGCTCGATGCTCATGGTTTCCGGCATGGTCAGCGTCAACGGAATGCCCCGAGCGGCGGCGACGAACGCCAAAGCGATGCCGGTGTTGCCGCTGGTCGGTTCCACCAGTTCCTTGCCCGGCCCCAGCAAGCCGCGCTTTTCCGCGTCCCAAACCAGGGCGGCGCCGATGCGGCATTTGACCGAATAAGCAGGATTGCGGCCCTCGATCTTGGCCAAAACCGTGGCCGCTGCGCCGTCGACGACGCGGTTGAGGCGAACCAGGGGCGTGTTGCCGATGGAAAGGGAGTTGTCATCGTACCAGTGCGACATAGGGATTCCTGTAAAAACGGTGGGGGCGGTATTCGCCTAATGGCCTTGGGCAAACGCTAAACAACGACGCACGCCGGACAGCTGTCTCATGACCTGAGCGTCGCAACCAAACGCTTGGGATTCCCCAGCAGCGCCAAGGCGTCGAGTATGTCGAACGATAGGATATCCGCATTCGCGGCGGCGACGGCCGCCCCGCCCTCCTTTTGGATCAAGGCGATGCCGATAGCCGCGGCGTCGAGCATCTTCCGGTCGTTGCGGCCGTTGCCGATGGCCGCCACGGAAGCAGCGCCGAGCGCTGTCACGAAGTCCCGCTTCGCATCGGCCTGGGCTCCGGCCGGAAGGATTGTCAGCTTGACCGGCAACCCGGCCAATTGACTCGCCGCCAAGCCGTAGGTATCCGCCGTCACCACATGGATTTGCAAGTCGCGGGACAGCGCCGCGAGCGCCTCGGCAACGCCCGGCAACCGCGTCCCGTCCAGCGCCAGCGTCCCGTTGTAATCCAAAACGAGATGGAACAATTGCAGGTCGCCAAACCCCGGGATATTGACTTCGATCATATCGTTTCCTTAAAGCGAATAAGTGGGCGCCATTGCGCGCTGGAGGCCGGCGCTCCCGACCTCGGTGGCATGAAGCCGTTACAACCGTCGTGCCAAAGGAAAAAACCAAGGCCCGTCCGAAACTTGCGCGGCGTTACGGCGACGGCGCTGCCGCCGGAGCAACAGGATCTGCTGAATCGCTGATCGCGACGCAACAGCGCCGACCACGTCCCCGCCGCCCCGGCGCCGCCGCAGTGGTAGCGGCAGCGGCGCGACCAGCGGCTGCCGCCCGACGAACCGCGCCAGTCCCGCGCCCATGCCGGCATCCCCAACCGCACCGCCTCTCCACTCTTGGCACGGCGGATGCTTGGGTATCAGCGCCCAAACCGGCGCTCGGCGCCGCCGATCCTTGCCGACACCCCGGTAGGACGGATTTCAGCTCAAAAGGAGTGCGCCAATATGCGAGTCAATTACGATAGGAACACCGACAGCCTGACTTTGATCCTGCAGGAGCGGCCCGTGCGCGAAACGGACAAAATCGGCCCCGGCGTGGTCGCCGATTTCGCCGCGGACGGCACCCTGATCGCCCTCAAGGTGGAGCGCGCCAGTTTGCGCGTCGACGCGCCGGGGCTGGTGGAGTTCGTCGACCACGGCCTCGCCGCGGCGCCGACGTACTCCGCCGCCGCATAGCCGCCGCCGGCAGGCGCTAGGCGAAGGATTCGACTTCGTCGCGTTCCCGCAGCGCCGCGCCCGGCAACAGGCCATAACGCTGCAAACGCGCCCGCAGGATATTGCGGCTAATGCCGAGCAGGCGCGCGGTGTGCACCTGGTTGCGTTCGCAATAGTCGTACGCGGTGCGCATCAGCACCTCCTCCACCGTGTCGTACAAATGCGGCGGCGCTTGCTCAAACAACCGGCGCAAGGCGAGCTCCAAGGAATCGTCCTCCTCCGCCGGCGCGGCTGGCGCCGAACGGTACAGGGCCTGCTGTCCGGCCAAATGGAGGTCTTCCGGCTGGATGAGTCCGCCGCTGCATACGAGCACGGCGTGATGGACGACGTTTTCCAGTTCGCGGATGTTCCCGGGCCACGGATATTTCAGCAGCGCTTCCCGTGCCGGGGCGGACAACTCCGCATGCCGCACGCCCAGGCGTTCGCTGTAAACCTGCAGGTAGTGCTGCGCCAGGGGCAGGATGTCCGCCGGCCGCTGGCGCAGGGGGCTGAGGCGCAACGGCACCACGTTGAGGCGGAAATACAGGTCTTCGCGAAAGTGTCCCGCCCGCACCGCTTCCGCCAAGTCGACGTTGGTGGCGGCCACCAGCCGCACGTCCACCGGAATCGGACGGCGCGAGCCCACCCGCACCACTTCCCTTTCCTGCAGCACGCGCAGCAGCTTCACCTGCATTCCCAGGGGCAAATCGCCGATTTCGTCCAAAAACAGCGTGCCGCCTTGCGCCGCTTCAAACCAGCCGGCTTTGGTGGCGACCGCGCCGGTGAAAGCGCCTTTTTCATGGCCGAACAATTCGCTTTCCACCAGGCTCTCCGGCAACGCGGCGCAGTTGACCGCCACGAACGGCCCCTCGGCGCGCCGGCTCAGGGCGTGGACATGGCGCGCGATCAACTCCTTGCCCGTGCCGGTGTCGCCGATGATGAGCGCCGTGGCCTCGCTGGGCGCGATTTGGCGGATACGGGCCAACAGGGCGCGCGACAGCGGATCCTCGAACACCAAGGCGGTGGCTCGAATGGACAGGGCCAATGCCCTGGGTTCGGGAAAAGTCAGTACGGTGGTGTTCTCGGTGTTGTCCATGGAAAACTCTTACTGGTCGGATCCGGCATGCGGCCCATGCCTGAGCTGGTAGTTTTTTCGCTGACAACCCCCGCCTTCGCGTGCGGCAGCGGCGGCTCGATGAAAAAACGCGCCGTCCCTGGCCTAACCTCCCGCTGTCGTCCTCCCCTGATTCAGCGAATTCATTGACGGCCCTCCGTAGGCGCCGACGGCGAAACCCGCCCGTGGAGATGCCCCTTGGGCAACAACGCTACGTCGGTTGGGGAACTGGGCGGCAAAGCCCCGCCCCTCTTGCCGATATGAGACACACTGTAATGCGCCGTGCGATCCAACAGAAAGACTAAAGAACAATGTGTTTATATTGATTTTGGAATAAGACGCCATACCTCCGGTGATCGCCTCGGCTCGATAAGCGCCGGCGCGACAGCGGACGGGAAGCCGTTGGCGCGAGCCCCGGGCCTAAGGTTTCGTCGCCACCGCATACACCACGTTCGCTTCGATGCGATCCACGCCGGCGGAACTCAAGCGCGACAGATTGGCTTGTTTCACCCGGCCCAGCTGCGCCGGATCGAGCAGATCGAGGGTGCCGCGATAGCCGCTGCCCATGGCCAGCGTCCACCAGTCGTCCGGATTCGACAACGGATGGCTGGCGGATTCCGCCACGATATCCGCTTGCGCCACGCCGCCTTCCGCCAGCATGGCGCGCAATCCGTCCGGCGTGGAGATGCGATCCCAGGGGTTGAAGTCCTTGTACAGATCGGGCCGCTCGGCCCGCACCGCGTCCCAGAAATGGCCGTTGGCCGGCTCGAACAAATTCGGCCCCCAAGTGGTGATGGCCAGCCGTCCGCCGGGACGCAACTGGCGCCACAGCTCCCGCACCGCGGCGGCCATGTCCGGCACGAAAAAAATGCCGAATACGCACACGGCCGCGTCGAAACTGGCGTCCGCATAGCCCAGCTGCAACAAGTCGCCGACGCGAAATTCGATGTTGTCCAGGCCTTGCGCCTGGGCCTTGGCTTGTGCCACCGCCAACAGGCGTTCGGCCAAGTCGGCGGCCACGACCCGCCCCCCCGGCCCGACCCGCTGGGCCGCCGGCAGCGCCGACGCGCCGGTGCCGGAACACACGTCCAGCACGTTCTCTCCCGGGTTGAGATTGAGCCGCTCCACCGTGGCGGTACCGAAGCGGTTCCAAAATGAGTTGGCGGGATGGTCGAACAACTCGGCCGCGGCGTTGTAGGCTCGGGCGGCCTTGGCTTTTGCCTCTTCATGGGCGTTCATCGCGATCTCCTATGGATTTGAAAAATTTGGCCGGGGCGGGTGTGCCGCCCGCCGCAGCGACAAGGTAGACCTTGCCATCGTGGCAAAGTCAAGCGACCGGCCCGAACCACGCCCGCTTGACCTTGCCATGACGGCAAGGTTTATTCTGGGAACGCCCATCACACCGACAGGAGTCCTCCATGGTTTGTTCCAGCGCCGAACGCCTCAACATCGGCCAGGCCGCCGCCCGCTCCGGCGTATCCGCCAAAATGATCCGCTATTACGAAAGCCTCGGCCTGCTGCCGAAAGTCGGCCGCACCGAATCCGGCTACCGCCAGTACGGCGCGGCCGAAGTGCACACCCTGCGCTTCATCCGCCGCGCCCGCACGCTAGGCTTCGGCATGGCTGAAATCGCCGCCTTGCTGCAACTGTGGCAGGATCGGGAGCGGGCCAGCAAGGAAGTGAAACGCATCGCCCTGGAACGCATCGAAGACCTGGAGAAAAAAATCGGCGAAATGCAGGCGATGAAAAACACCTTGGAAAACCTGGCCCTCGGCTGCCAGGGCGACGACCGACCCGATTGCCCCATACTCGACGATTTGGCGTCGCAACGCCCGGAACTACCGAAATCAAGGCCGCTCGATCAAATCCTTCCCTAGCGTTTTTGGGAATTCCGGCCGGGAGTTAAGGGCCCGGAACGATGAGGGGAAATCCGGCGCATCCCACGCGTTTGGTATCGCCGACAAAGCTTGGGGTATCATCGTGCCTCCATAAACTGTTGTGACAGCCGGAGCCTTGTGCCATGAGGAACCCACTACAAATACTAAAAACGTCCCTCAATTACTTCCTGCTGGGATTGCTGGCGGTCATACCGCTGGTGGTCGTCATGCAAATTTCCATCTGGCTGGCCCAGTTCCTGTTGAACACCGTGTTCGACGTGAGAAGCTGGGTCGGGCAATATTGGATCACCGCCGTGGTGTTCTTCGGCGTCTACGCCTTGCTGGTCTATATCGGCTACGAGCTGACCAAGCACCGCCAATCCTTGATCGTGTCGCTGATCGACCTGGTCATCGAGCGCTTGCCTTTCCTCCGCACCGTCTACCGGGTGAGCAAAAAAGTCATCGACATGTTCCGCGGCCGCGGCGAGGAAAAAGTCCGCGAAGTGGTGTACGTGGAATATCCCAAAGACGGCGTATGGGTACCGGCCTACGTCACCAACAAGGAAGGCGAGTGCTACGTGCTGTTCATTCCCACCTCGCCCAACCCCACCAGCGGTTTCACGGTGATCGTGCACGAATCGAAAGTGGTGAAATCCCAGCTCAGCTTCGAGGAGGTCAGCACCTTCATCATCAGCGTGGGAGCGGACTACCCCAAGGCCGCAGAAGCCTGCCGCCTGCCCCACTGACCCCAGGACGGCGCCGGCGGCAAGAGGGATCCGCCGGCCCGCTTCCCTAGTCGTCGCCCGCCAATTCCAACTGCAGCGCCACCAGCGACTTGTTCACGTCCAAAATCAGCAAAACGAGCGAACCGATCAGGGAAGCCAAGGACGCGATGAACAACGCGGCGATGAACCAAGCCAGGGGCATTTCCAGCCAAACCGTCACGAACAGCGCGATGATCAACAAAGCGCCGCACAGCGCGCTCAGGATCACCAGCTCGATGGCGTGACGCAGCAAGCGGGTGCGGCGCCACAGCACGACCACCTGCGCCTTCAAACGCGCCCTGCCCGGCTCGGCCGCGGCTTGGGCCTCTTTCGCCAAGCTCCTCACCCGGTCGGTGGCATGGGCCAGCCGGTTGTTCATGGTGAGCAGCAACAAGCCCACCGCGGAAATCAATATCGCCGGCCCGATGGCGATTTTCAGCAAGGGCACGATTTCGTGGGAAAACACGGAACCTAGCCTCCCGAGCGCTTGACGTTCCAGCCCAGCTTCTTCAGCTCTTCCATCACCAGCTCGCAGTGATCGCCCTGGATTTCGATGGTGCCATCCTTCACCGTGCCGCCGGAGCCGCACTTGGTCTTGAGCCGTTTGCCCAAATCGGCCAGACCGGCGGCATCCAAGGGCGCGCCGGCGATAACCGTCACGCCCTTGCCGGCCCGCCCCTTGGTTTCCCGCCGCACCCGCACCGGGCCGCCCGCCGCCGGCGGTCCGGCCTTGCGGCACGCGCACTGCGCCACCGGCTTGCGGCATTCGGGACACATGCGGCCGTGTTCGGTGGAATAAACCAAGCCGCCTTGCAAATCGACGCTTTTGCCGCTTCCCGTTTTACGCAAAACACTCACCCTTCATTGATTTGGTTAGCCAACCGGATTGCGACGCTGGGTCAATTGAAAACCACGCCGCCCGGCGCCTCTTCGTCGGCCATCGCCGATACCGCTCGCCCGCCGCCGCGCTCGACGGCTTGCGCCAACGCCGCCTCCGCCAAACGCAAAAGCTGCATCTCGTCGCGCACCGCCGTGGACCTAGCCGTGGCGCCGATGGCGACGCAGAGCGCCGCGCCGTCCGCCGTCGCGGGCATTTCCGCCAAGCGCACCAACAACCGCTCGCCGAAATGCATGGCCGTGGACAACACCGAGTGGGGGCTGACGATAAAAAACTGGCCCTCGCCGAAATGGCAGATCACGTCTTCGGCGCGCGAGGCTTCGCGCAACAACCTCGCGGCATGGGGCAACAACGTCTTGAGCTGCTCTGGATCGTGCCCTCCTTTCCAGCCTAGGCTGACTCTCAGGCAGCTAAACGGCACGTTGTTGCGCTCCGCCAAGGCCCACTGCTCTTTCAAGCGAATCATGGCGTAACGCCGGCTGGGCAGGCCGCTGATCCGGTCGAGCATTTCGCCCGCGCCCGCCGCATCCTCGCCGTGCAAACGGGCCTGCTCCGCTTCCAGCTTGGCCTGCAAGCGAACGATGCGGGTGCCCGCCGCCAAGCGGCCCAACAGCGCCGGCACCGTCACCGGCTTGATGACGAAATCGTCGGCCCCGGCTTGAAACGCCTCCACCAGATGGCCTTTTTCCTTATGCGCGGTCAGCAGGATGAAATAGACGCCCCGGCCCTCCAGCCTGCGCCGCAGGGTGCGGCAAAGCTCGATGCCGTCGATTTCCGGCATCAACACGTCGGACAGCACCATGTGCGGCGCATGGGCGGCGATTTGCTCCAGGGCTTGGCGGCCGTCGGCGGCGGTATAGACCGTATACCCCAGGCTGGCGATCTTCTTGCTCAGCAGCATCACCAGGGCGGCGTCGTCGTCGGCGATCAGCAAACGGATGCCGCGGGCGAAATCGGGATCGGCAAAGTCGTCATGGACGCCGCTGGACAAGGCGTCCAAGGAGGAAAACGGCTCGACGTCGTCGTGAATGTGCAATTGCAACAAGCGACTCCAATCGCGCCATTCGTCCAGCATCCGATCGCCCAGGCGCACCAGCTGCTCCGGCGTGATGCCGATTTTTTCCGCCGTGGCGAACAGCCGGGGCAATTGCGCGCTGCGTTCGTGATCCGCCATGAAACAGGATGCCGCCAGCCGCGACGCCAGATGCAACAAGTAAACCAGGCTGTAAGCGCGACTGCCCACGGCGAAACCGCAGTCGTCCGGCCCCTCGTGGAGCAGCACGGTTTCGCTGAACAGTTTGGGAATGCCCCAGTCCAGCATCATCGCCGCCGTCAGCTGGTTGTGGTCCAGGGAAAAAGTTCGCCGCTCCAGCTCAAGCAATCCGTCGTCGCCGCAACCGCGGCTGCGCGCCAGGAGATCGGAATAATCGTCCGGATAAACCGTCGCCAGCCCCAAGCGGCCGACGCCGCTCAACAAGCCGCAGGTGAACAGCTCGGCGTGGGGAGCCACCGGCACCAGCGCGCCGAGATTGTTCGCCGCCAGCGCGGTGGCGGCCGAGCGCGACCAGAACGCCTCGTAGTCGAACTCGCGGCATTCCCCTTTGCGGTTGGCGGAAATCAGCGAAAACGCCAGCACCATCTGGCGCAAGGTCTGGATGCCGATGCTGATGATGATGTCCGGCGACAAGGCCACCACCGGCCTGGGGCGGGCGTACACCGGCGAGTTGGCCAGTTTTATCACCTGGCCGGCCAGGCCGGGATCCGTATTGAGGGTGCGGACGATTTCCGTCAACGCGACATTCTCCTGCCGGCACAGCTCCATCACCCGCAAGGCGGCGCCCTTGGGAGAGGGCAAACGGTCGCTGCTCCTCATTTCGTCGTAACGTTTGGGATCCATCAGGTTCGCTCCGCCTGTCCGCCAAGTTGTAACAGCGCCATGGCCAGCGCCGAACGTTCGCCCTCGACCAACGCCATTCCCTCCCGCAACGCGGCCCACTGTCCCTGCTCGGCGTACGCGTGCAATGCCGCCAGCACTTGCGCCATGCGCATGGCGCCGAAACTCTCGCTGGACGCGTGGAAATCCTTCAGCAGCAGCGGCAGCCTTTCGTAATCTTCCGCCCCCAGGGCATCGCGCAAGCCGTCGGCTCGTTGCGGCACGCTGTCGACGAATACCCCGAGGGCCTCGCCGATCGCCGCCTCGTCGTCGCCGAGAAACTCCTGCAGACGCGTCCGGTCCAGCACCGGCCCTTGAATCACCGGGGCCGCGACGGGCGGCTTTTCCGGCCCGTTCGCGACCGGCAGCCACAAGTCCAGCACTTCTTTGACCCTGGCGACGTTGATCGGCTTGCTGACGTAGTCGTCCATGCCCGCCGCCAAACACCGCTCGCGGTCGCCGGCCATGGCGTTGGCCGTCATGGCGACGATGGGGATATGCCCGCCGCCGGCCGCTTCCGCCTGCCGAATGGCGCGGGTCGCCTCGAAGCCGTCCATCACAGGCATCTGCATGTCCATGAAAATCAGGCCGTAAGCCAAATGGGCCAGGGCATCCACCGCCTCCTGGCCGTTGCTCACCACGTGGGCGGAATAGCCCAGCTTTTTCAACACGCTGACCGCCACCACCTGATTGACCGGATTGTCCTCCGCCACCAGGATCAGCCGTCCGGCGTCCAAGGCGTCGGCCGAGGCGTGGCGGGGCGCCTCCGCGGCGGACTCGGTAGACGGCACGGCGGGGACCGACGTCGGCGCCAACAGCTCCGCCAACGCCCGCCGCGCGACCGGTTGAATCAACACGCGCACGCCCATGGCGCGGGCCGCCACCGCGGCTTCCTCATCCGGCGCCGCCAGCAACAGCGCGACGTCTAGCCGCCGCGAATTCTTGGCCTCCTCCAACCGCTGCCGCGCCACCACCCCGAAAGGGTGCTTCAGCACCAGCAGCAACGGCAGCGCCTTGGCCGTGGCCGACATTTCCAACGCCTGCTTCAGCGTGGCCGCCTCCTCCACTTGGGCGCCCCAGTGTTTCAAGTAGCCATGCAGGCTCTCCCGCAAGCTCCGCCCGCCGCCGATCAGGATGACGCCCCTGCCGGCCAGCGCGGGCGCCGCGGGGGCCGGCATATCGCCGGCCGCCCGGGCGAAAGGAAGCTCCACCCAGAAAGTCGAACCGTGCCCTTCCCGGCTGTCGGCCCCGATGCCGCCGTCCATCAGCTCCGCCAAGCGCTTGCAGATGGACAACCCCAGGCCGGTGCCGCCGTAGCGGCGCGTGGTGCTGGCGTCGGCCTGCATGAAGGGCATGAACAATCGATCCAGTTGCCGGGAGGAAATGCCGATGCCGCTATCGCTGACGGCGAAACGCAAAATGACGCCGCCGTCGTCGCCGGCCCGGCTCTCCACCCGCAGCACGACCTCGCCCTGGAAGGTGAACTTGACGGCATTGGTGAGGAAATTGACCAGGATCTGGGTCAGGCGGGTCGGGTCGCCCAACAGCTGCGGCGGCGTGTCGGCGTCGACGGATACCACCAGGGACAAGGCCTTTTCGTAGGCCCGCGGCGCCACCATGGCAGCGCAATTTTCCGCCAGCGCGCCGGGATCGAAAGGGATCCGCTCCAGCTCCATCTTGCCGGCTTCGATCTTGGAGAAGTCCAGGATGTCGTTGATGATCCCCAGCAACGCCTGGGCCGAACGCTCAATGGTTTGCACGTATCCCTGCTGCTCGTGATCCAGCGGCGTGTCCGCCAGCAACTCGGCGATGCCGATGATGCCGTTCATGGGCGAACGGATTTCGTGGGACATATTGGCCAGGAACTGGCTTTTCATGGCGCTGGCGCTCTCCGCCGCCAGCTGAGCCTCCTCGATGCGCTCCACCGCGTGCCGCTGCTGGGTGACGTCGCGCACCACGCCGACGACGAAACGGCTGCCGTCGGCGCGAAAACAAGGCGTGGCGCCGACTTGTATGTGATGGTGCTCGTCTTTCGCCGTCACATAAACGCCTTCGCGGACGCTCACCCGCGCGGTGTTGAGCGAGTCTTCGCCCAGCGCCTTGAGCAAATCGATGCCGTCATCGAAACCGATGTCGCCGCCGGCACTTCCCAGCAAATCTTCCCGGCGCCGGTGAAAAAAGCCGCAATAGGCGTCGTTAACCAGGACGATGCGGCCCTGACGATCCATGACGAAAATCGGGTCGGCGACGGCGTTGATGATCCGGTCGAGAAACGTGCGCTCGTCGTCCAGGGTTCGCTTGGCGCGCTCCAACTCCTGCGCCATGCAGAAATAGCGGTTGGCATAGGCGGCGATAATCACCACGCCGATCACCAGCAGCGTTACCGTAACGACCGCCATCGCCATCAAGGCAGCATCAAAAGCCACGTTGCTCTCCTCCGGCTCGCCGCTGCGCAGGAAATAAGCCGACGCCATGGCGGTATAGTGCATACCCGACATGGCCACGCCCATCACGGCGGCGCTGACCAGGCAAGCCCACTGGGGACGCTTCACCAAACGCTGCAACCCGAACCTGGCCCACAGGGCCAGCACCGAAAACACCACCGCCACCAACAGGGACAGCGCGAACAACCGGGGCTCGTAACGCAACAACGCACTCATGCGCATGGCCGCCATGCCGCCGTAATGCATGGCGCCGATGCCCGCGCCGAGCAACACGCCGCCCCCCAGCAAGCGCGCCGCGGAAATCTCCCGCCGGCTGATGGTCGCCAGCGCCAGCGCGCTGGCGAAAATGCCGGGGATCATGGAGGCGGCGGTGGCCGTCGCGTCGTAATGCACCACGCAGGGCAACTGGAAGGCGAGCATGCCGACGAAGTGCATGGACCACATGCCGCCGCCCATGGCCAGCGAACCGACCGCCAGCCAGGCCGCGCTTTCTAACGGACCGGCCGACGACTTGACCTGATCCGCCACATACACGGCCGCGTAGGAGGAGAAAATCGCGATCAATATCGACAACGCCACCAACGAGGCGTTGTAATGCCCCACCAAGGTCAGCGCCGGATCGGGAACGCCCGGTAAAAATTCAAGATAGTCGCTGATGCTCGCCATCGTGGTCGGGAATTTCGGGAGTTGCGGTAACCGCTACCACGCGGCGTCAAATCGTTAGACGAATTATGCAACGATTGCCGGCCCTATAATACCCTCGCCGCCGGTTCTCAAGAACGTTCGGAGCAGCGCACGGAATGGCCGCACGGTCCAAATATCCAACATTGATTCTTTGCCTCGCCCTCATCGGCGCGGCGCCGCCGCTTAACGCCGCGCCGAGCGACGAGAAATCGTCCAAAAAGCACAAAGGCCGCGTGCACAACACGCCGGATATAGAAATCACCCCATCCGGCCGCTGGCATGTTTCGGAAGAATTGAATTTCTACGCCGGCCAGGGCAGCAGCAACACCACGCTGGACTACGGCCTGCCGTGGGGAGTCAATGCCGGCTTCAGCGTGCTCAACGCCGGTTTTTATTCCGCCGCGCCCGCCACCTTGTGGATCGAGCCGGACGCGCTGTTCAACCTGGAGAAACACTGGGGGCTCGCCGACGGCTGGGAACTGATCGCCGGCACGCAAACCGGCGCGGCGTTTCACCATACCGGCCTCACCCGCTTGCTGGACTTCACCTACGTGGACAGCCAATGGGTGCACCCGAGCTGGGGCACTGAGCTGCACCTGGGCGGCTACTACGCCAATGCCGCCATGGCCGGCCGCAGGCGCGACGCTTTCGGCTGGCACGCCAACCTGGAAGTGCCGTTGATCGCCGACAGGCTGGTTCTGGAAGGCGATTATCTGTCGGGCCGCAACAACGTCGGCGGTTCCACCGTGAAACTCAGCTACAGCCCGACGCGGCACTGGACCATGAGTTTCGGCGTGCAGGTGCCGGCGGCGCGCAGCGGCAACGATTACAGCGGCCTGTTCGGCGTATACTGGAACAATTGAACTTGTCCCCGGCCATCCCGTCCGGGGACAATACTCCCTTTTTTCTTCCCGGCCCCCATGTCAGAACAGCCTTACGAACTGGAGAGGCGGCGCACTTTCGCCATCATCTCCCACCCCGACGCGGGTAAAACCACCCTCACCGAAAAGCTGCTGCTGTTCGGCGGCGCCATCCAGCTGGCCGGCACCGTCAAGGGCCGCAAGGCGGCGCGCCACGCCACCTCCGACTGGATGGAGATGGAAAAGGAACGCGGTATTTCCGTGACCACCTCGGTAATGCAGTTCGAGCACATGGGCCGCATCGTCAACCTGCTGGACACGCCGGGCCACGAGGACTTCTCGGAAGACACCTACCGCACCCTGACGGCGGTGGACTCCGCCCTCATGGTCATCGACTCGGCCAAGGGCGTGGAAGAGCGCACCATCAAATTGATGGAAGTGTGCCGGCTGCGCGACACCCCCATCCTCACCTTCATCAACAAGCTGGACCGGGAAGGCCGCGAGCCCATCGAGCTGCTGGACGAAGTGGAGTCGGTGCTCAACATCCAGTGCACTCCCATGACCTGGCCCATCGGCATGGGCAAGCGCTTCAAGGGCGTGTACAACCTGCGCGAGGACGCCATCCACCTGTTCAGCCCCACCCACGGCGGCAAGATCGTCAAGGGCGAGGTGATCCAGGGCCTGGACAATCCCAAGCTGGACGAAGTGCTGGGCGACATGGCGGACGAGCTGCGCGGCGAAATCGAGCTGGTGCAAGGCGCCAGCCACGAGTTCGACCTCCAGGCCTACTTGGCCGGCAAGCAAACGCCGGTGTTCTTCGGCTCGGCCATCAACAACTTCGGCATCCAGGAGTTGCTGGACGCTTTCGCCGAATTCGCCCCGTCGCCGTTCCCGCGCCAAGCGCGGCAACGGGTGGTACAGCCGGACGAGGAGAAATTCAGCGGCGTGGTGTTCAAGATCCAAGCCAACATGGACCCGCAGCACCGCGACCGCATCGCCTTCATGCGCGTCAATTCGGGCAAGTTCACCAAGGGCATGAAGCTGTACCACGTGCGCACCGGCAAGCAGATGCAGGTGAGCAACGCCATGACGTTCCAAGCCGACAGCCGCGAGCACGTGGACGAAGCCTGGCCCGGCGACATCATCGGCCTGCCCAACCACGGCACCATTCAGGTGGGGGACACTTTCACCCAGGGCGAGAACCTCAAGTTCGAGGGCATCCCCTACTTCGCCCCGGAATTGTTCCGCCGCGTGGTGCTGAAGGACCCGCTGCGTGCCAAAGCCCTGCAGAAAGGCTTGCAGCAGCTTTCCGAGGAAGGCGCCACCCAGTTGTTCAAGCCGATGAAGAACAACGACCTGATCCTCGGCGCCGTGGGCGTGTTGCAGTTCGACGTGACGGCGTTCCGCCTCAAGTCGGAATACAACGTGGACTGCGTCTACGACGGCATTTCCGTCACCACCGCCCGCTGGGTCAGCTGCGACGATCCGAAGAAACTGGAAGACTTCAAGAAGAAATGCTTCGACAACCTGGGCGAAGACGGCGGCGGTTATCTGGTTTATCTGGCGCCCAGCCGCGTCAATTTGCAACTGACCCAGGAGCGTTGGCCGGACATCCATTTCAGCGCTACCCGAGAGCTGTAAAGCGACGCCGGTTTGCCGGGATGCTATTAATCTGAAATAATTTCCGGCGAGCGTGTCGGTCGGATACCCGCTCCAGTGGGCAGGGATACGTACCGGACAGTCGCAACCATAACCCGTTTCACTTTGAAAGGTGTAATAACAATGAAATTCGCACAATGCCTGAAGGGCGTGATCCTGGCTTCCGGTGTGATGTTTGCCGGCGCCGCGATGGCTGAAGGTGACGCAGCAATCGGTGAAAAAATCTATCAGCGCGCACTGGGCAGCGGCTGCGGCAAGTGCCATGACTCCGCATCCAACCCGAACCTGTTCGAAAGCGTGAAGAAGCTGTCCCGCGACGAATTCAAGACGGTAATGGAAAAGGGCCGCGCGGGCATGCCGCCGATCCTGGCTGCCGGCGTGATGAACCTGCCGTTCGTCAAGAGCGCCAACCTGACCGAAGACCAGGCTGTCGACGCGCTGATCGCCTACCTGAAGAAAGGCAAGTAAGACCAGGGAGCGTCCCGCACGCTTCGCTGTCTTGAACGCCGGGCCCAGTGCCCGGCGTTTTCGTTTGGTTTCCCCGCCTCCCCGCCCCGCTCGGGAACTCTTCCCGATGTCCGCCGAAAAAGCCTCGTATAAAATAGTCCTGGGCGAATCCTGCCGGCGAATGTCCGGTTAGCGCCGTGCGCCGCCGACGGGAAGCCCGCCGACGAAGCCGTCGGCAACCATACACTCCATAAATCCAATATGTTGAGGTTATGCACATGATGAAAAAAGTACTGGCCGGCTTGGCCGGCGTGGTAGCGCTCGCATCTTCCAACGCCTTCGCCGCCAGCGTCGAAATCAAAGGCGCCGGCGTCGCATTCGCCCCCGCCGTGGTTTTCGCCAACGTGGGCGACACGCTGGCCTTCCGCAACATGGCCTCCCACTTCGTCGAGTCCTATCCCGGAATGATTCCGGAAGGCGCCGCCCCCATGAAATCCGACATGGGCGCCGATTACGACTACAACGCCGTCAAAGAAGGCATTTACGTCTACAAGTGCCCGCCGCACATCGGCGCGCGCATGGCCGGCGTAGCGGTGATCGGCAAGCCGGCCAACGCCGCCGCCACCATCGACAAGATGCTGGAATCGGCTTCGGGCGAACTGAAGAAAGTCTTGGGCCAAGTGAAGGAAGAACTGCCCAAGCACGGCTTGTAATTCCCGAGCGCGGATCGCCGAAAGCAGGGCCGGATCGCCATCCGGCCCTGCTTTCGTTTATGCCCGCCCCCAGCCGCGGCCGGCGCTTAGCGGTTGCATTCCCAGGCCGATTTCACTATAAAGCCACGTCCAAGCTTCACAATAACAATGCGAGCCCAGGACCGGGCTGTTCCGCAAGCTCACATCCCGCAAAAATTCGTTGAGGAGGAACCCATGAAAATTCGTTCGATGATTTCCGTGCTGCTGCTGACCGGCGCCACGGCCGCCGGCGCCGCCAGCGATTGGCAAGCGCTGCCCGATGCCGCGCCGTCCCCGGCCAACAACCCCACCACCGGCGCCAAAGTATTCTTGGGCAAAATGCTCTATCACGATCCGCGCCTGTCGGCGTCCGGCACCGTGGCCTGCGCTTCCTGCCACAACGTAATGGCCGGCGGTGAAGACAACCGCGCCGGCTCCGTCGGCATCCGCGGCCAAGTGGGCGGCCGCAGCGCCCCCACCGTGTGGAACTCCGCCTTCAACTCCGTGCAGTTCTGGGACGGCCGCGCCGACAGCCTTGAAGCCCAAGCCAAAGGCCCGGTCACCAACCCCATCGAAATGGGCATGAAGAGCTGGGACGACGCCATCCGCGTGCTGAACCAGATCCCCGGCTACAAGCCGTCCTTCAAGGCCGCCTTCGGCAGCGAAGAAATCAACCAGGAAAAAGTGGTGCAGGCCATCGCCGCCTACGAGCGCACCCTCATCACCCCCAACAGCCCCTACGACCGCTACGTGAAAGGCGACAAGAGCGCCCTCACCGACCAGCAGGTGCGCGGCATGAACACCTTCGCCGAAGTAGGTTGCAGCCACTGCCACAGCGGCCCGGCCTTCAACGGCCCGTCCCTGCCGCAAGGCCAAGGCTTCTACATGATGTTCCCGGCCCAGCAAGACGCCGACATCGACGCCAAATATAAATTCACCGCCGACACCGGCCGCGCCCAGGTAACCAAGAACGACGCCGACAAGCACATGTTCAAGGTGCCGACCCTGCGCAACATCGCCCTGACTGCCCCTTACTTCCACAACGGCGCCGTCAAGACGCTGGACGAAGCGGTGCGCGTCATGGCCAAGCTGCAATTGGGCAAGACCCTGGACGACAAGCAGGTGGGCGACATCACCGCCTTCCTGGAAGCCCTGAGCGGCGAATTCCCCCGCCAGGACATGCCGCGCCTGCCCGGCACGCCCGGCCACACCTTCCCGTTCGAATAAGCGGGCGGCCCGACATCCGGGCTGATCGAAACCAGGCCGTTGGGGAGCGCCGCTTCCCAACGGCCTTTTTCGTCGATAAGCACTAACCGCGCACCTTGCCGTCGCGCCGGCCGAACCCGACGCAGCGGCCGCGCCCGCGAAAAACGGCGAGCCGGCCCCGCCCTCGCTCGGCCTGCCAGTTAACAAGCCGCCGTCGATTGTGCTTTAATTGCACGCTTTATCAGCTTCGGCGCCCTTCGGACGGCGCGCCGGATTAGCCACCCTGCCCAACGAGCGCTGAATGCAAGAGTTCCAAAGAATCAAGCGGTTGCCGCCTTACGTCTTCAACATCGTCAACGACCTGAAGGCCAAGGAAAGGGCAAGGGGCGAGGACATCATCGACTTCGGCATGGGCAACCCGGACCGCCCCACGCCCCAGCACATCGTCGACAAGCTCATCGAAACCGTCCACCGCGGCGACACCCACCGCTACTCGGTATCCAAGGGCATTCCGCGCCTGCGCAAGGCCATCTGCGACTGGTACCAGCGGCGCTACCAGGTGGAACTGTGCCCGGATTCCCAAGCCATCGTCACCATCGGCTCCAAGGAAGGCCTGGCCCACTTGGCGCTGGCCACCTGCGGCCCCGGCGACACGGTGCTGGTGCCCAACCCGGCCTACCCTATCCATCCCTACGGCATCGTCCTGGCCGGCGCCGACGTGCGCCACGTGCCCATGGTGCCGGGCGGCGATTTTTTCGCCGAGCTGGAACAGGCCATTAAGAATTCCTGGCCGACGCCGAAGATGCTGATCCTCAACTTCCCGGCCAATCCCACCGCGCAATGCGTGGAGTTGGATTTCTTCGAAAAGGTCATCGAAATCGCCCGCGAATACAAAATTTGGGTGGTGCACGACCTGGCCTACGCCGACATCGTCTTCGACGGTTACGTCGCGCCCTCCATCCTGCAAGTACCCGGCGCGGCGGACGTGGCGGTGGAATTCTTCACGCTGTCCAAAAGTTACAACATGCCCGGCTGGCGCGTCGGCTTCATGTGCGGCAACCGGGAACTGGTGGCGGCGCTGGCGCGCATCAAGTCCTATCTGGACTACGGCACCTTCACCCCCATCCAGGTGGCCGCCATCGCCGCCCTGGAAGGCCCGCAGGACTGCGTCGGTGAGATCTGCGAAGTCTACCGTAAGCGCCGCGACGCCCTGTGCGACGGCCTGGACGCCGCCGGCTGGGAAGTGGAACGCCCCAAGGCCACCATGTTCGTCTGGGCGCCCATCCCGGAGCAGTACAAACATCTGAACTCACTGGATTTTTCGAAAAAACTGCTGTTGGACGCGAAAGTGGCCGTGGCACCGGGCATCGGCTTCGGCGAGTACGGCGACACCCACGTGCGCTTCGGCCTGATCGAAAACGAACACCGCACGCGCCAAGCCATGCGCGGCATCAAACAAATGTTCCGCAAAGACCACGCGGTCTGACACAAAAATACGAGGGGACACACATTGAAACCGGTAAAAGTCGGCTTATTGGGACTGGGGACCGTCGGCGGCGGCACCGTCAACGTGCTCAAGCGCAACGCCAGTGAAATCACCCGCCGCGCGGGCCGCGATATCCAAATCTGCTCCGCCTCGGCGCGCGACCTGACCCAGCCGCGTATTTGCGACACCCACGGCATCACCCTCACCACCGATCCCTTCGCGGTGGTGGAAGACCCCAACCTGGACATCATCGTCGAGCTGATCGGCGGCGTGTCGCCGGCCAAGGAGCTGGTGTTGAAGGCCTTGGAAAACGGCAAGCACGTGGTCACCGCCAACAAGGCGCTGATCGCCCTGCACGGCAACGAAATCTTCGCCCAGGCGCATAAATACGGCCGCATGGTGGCGTTCGAAGCGGCGGTGGCGGGCGGCATCCCCATCATCAAGACCCTGCGCGAAGGCCTGTCGGGCAACCGGGTGGAATGGCTGGCCGGCATCATCAACGGCACCAGCAACTTCATCCTGACGGAAATGCGCGACAAGGGCCGCGCCTTCGCCGACGTGCTGAAGGAAGCCCAGGCCCTGGGATACGCCGAGGCCGACCCCACATTCGACGTGGAAGGCATCGACGCCGGCCACAAGCTGACCATCCTCGCCTCCATCGCTTTCGGTATTCCGCTGCAATTCCCCAAGGTTTACACGGAAGGCATCAGCGGCATCACGCCGGAAGACGTGTCCTACGCGGAACAACTGGGCTACCGCATCAAATTGCTGGGCATCGCCCGCCGCGCCGACAAGGGCATCGAGCTGCGCGTGCATCCGACCCTGATCCCGGCCAAGCGCCTCATCGCCAACGTGGACGGCGTGATGAACGCCATCCTGGTGAAAGGCGACGCGGTGGGACCGATCCTGTCTTACGGCGCCGGCGCCGGCGCCGAACCGACGGCCTCGTCGGTGGTGGCGGACATCGTCGACGTGGTGCGCGCGCTGACCTCCGACCCGGAAAACCGCGTGCCGCACCTGGCCTTCCAGCCGGACGCCATTTCCGACATTCCGGTGCTGCCGGTGGACGACATCGAGACCTCCTACTACCTGCGCCTGTCCGCCGAGGACAAGCCCGGCGTGCTGGCGGACGTGACCCGCATCCTGGCCAGCCATCGCATCAGCATCGAAGCGCTGATCCAAAAAGAGCCGGCCGAAGGCGCCAGCAGCCTGCCGGTGATTTTGCTCACCCATAAAGTGGCGGAACGGGAAATGAACGCGGCCATCCGCGAAATCGAGGCGCTAGCCACCGTGACCGCTCCGGTCAAACGCATTCGCATGGAAACGCTTAAATAAGCCTAAAGTAATGTGACGAAGTGCCGATTTCTACGGGGACGGGAAATCGGCAGCCAGGGCTGGCATCGAGCGTATCCGACAGGTACGCAATACCGCTAGTCCCCAGCCCATGCCAAGCCTGCAGAGCCGTCTGGAAACGGAACAAATCAAGCAGTTGTTCCGCAACTGCGACATGGCGTTTTTCGGCTCGCTGATCTGCTTCCTCGCCATCTCCTACGTATTGGCGTCCCAGGCCTCCCCCTCCGCGGGTTGGAGTCTGTGGACCGGCGCCAACCTGGGTCTGTACGTCTTGCGCATGGCCCTGGTGCGCAGTTACCGCCGCCTTCCGTCCGACACGCCGGCGCCCGGGCTGCGGCTCTGGAAAAATCTCTTCCTGCTGACCACTTTCGCCTCCGGCGTCGGCTGGGGACTCGGCACCCTGATACTGCCGGGCGTATTTACCTTGGAAATGCTGTTCATCCTGGTCTTGTTGGCGCTGACCTCTTCCGTGACAACGGCCTACAGCGTCGTCCCCTGGGCCAGCGAAGCCTTTATCGTTCCGGTCATGTTGCTGCTGGCCATCCACTTCGCCGGCAAGGGCGGCGAAATCTACAGCGTCATGGCGGCGCTGAGCCTCGTTTACGGCATCGCCATGTGCATCACCGCACGGCGCAATCACGCCTCATTCAACGACAGCCGCCGCTATGGACTGGAAAACGAAAAGCTGGCGGAAAGCCTGGCGCAATCCGAGCATAAATACCGCCTGATTCTGGACAGTCTCCAGGATGTGCTTTACCAAACCGATCTGGACGGCCGCATCACTTACGTGTCGCCTTCCATCGAACAGCTGCTGGGCTACGCCCCGGAAACGGTGGTCGGCATGCAGCTGGGCGACTTGTACGCCGACGCCCAAGGCTACCCGAAACTCCTGGATGAACTCGCCGGCTCCACCGGCAGCGGCGCCGCCGGCCATCGGGCCGAATTTCGGCACCGGAACGGAAGCGCCATCTGGACCGCCACCAACGCCCACCTGTATCGGGACAAGGAGGGCAACATCGCCGGGGTCGAGGGAGCGGTGCGGGACATCAGCGAGAACAAGCGGCTGGAGGACGAGCTGTGGCAACTGGCCAATTTCGACGCGCTCACCGGCATTCCCGGCCGCCGGCTGTTTTACGACCGGCTGGAAGTCTGCCTGGCTCAGGCCGGACGTAGCGGCATTGGCGGCGCATTGATGTTCATAGACCTGGACGATTTCAAGATCATCAACGACGAGCTGGGGCACGACGCCGGCGACCAGTACCTGTGCGAGGTTGCCAATCGCTTGTTGGAAGCCGTGCGCCAATCCGATACCGTGGCGCGCATCGGCGGGGACGAATTCACCGTGCTTTTGCCGGATGTGGGCGGCGCGGCCAAGGCCGGCGTCGCCCTGCAAAAAATCCAGGACGCCCTCGCCCGGCCCATGCTGCTGGACGGCCGCCCCCGGCCCGTCGCCGCCTCCATCGGCGTGACGCTGTTTCCCGCCGAAGGCGGCACGGTGGACAGCCTGATGAAGGCGGCCGACCAGAAAATGTACGAAATGAAGCTGCGCCGCAAACGCGAACGCAGCGGCGTTGCGCCCAGCGCCACAGCGGCATTCGCCGCAACCGCCGCGGCGGAAGAGACGGAAGCGTCCGTCGCGCTGAGCCTCTAGCCGGCGATCACCGGAGCCACGCGCAGATTGAACGTGACCGGCCCGTCGTTGACCAGCGCCACCCGCATGTCGGCGCCGAAGCGGCCGGTAGCGATGCGGAGTCGGCTGCCGCGCGCCTGCTCCACGAAATAGTCGAACAAGCGCCGCCCTTCCTCCGGCGCGGCGGCCGGGGTGAAACTGGGACGGCTGCCGGAGCGGGTGTCGGCGGCCAGGGTGAATTGCGACACCAGCAGCAGTTCGCCGCCGATGTCCTTAACGCTGAGGTTCATGCGATCCTCGGCGTCGGGGAAAATCCGGTAGGCCAGCAGCTTCTCCGCCAGGCGCCGCGCTTCCTTCTCCGTATCGCCTTTTTCCACCGCCACCAGGGCCAGGATGCCCCGCCCGATGGCGCCGACCGTTTCGCCGTCCACGCGAACGCTGGCTTCCGTGACGCGCTGGATCAAAGCGATCATCAATATCTCGGCAAGTCGGCGTCCACGTCCATGGCCCAGGCGTCCACGCCGCCCTCCAGGTTGATGACCCGGTTGTAACCCTGTGCCTCCAGATAACGGGCCACTTGCAGGCTGCGTACGCCGTGGTGGCAAATCACCACGATGTCGCGCTGCGGATCCAGTTCGTTCAAGCGGGCCGGCACCTGATTCATGGGAATGTGCAGGCTGCCTTCCAGACGGCAATAAGCGAATTCGTGGGGTTCGCGCACATCCAGCAACAGCGGCGGCGTTTCGGCCTGCTCGCAAAACGCTTTCAATTCAACGGGGCTCAATTGGCGCATGGGTAACCGGTTGGTTGGAATCAGGACGGGCGCAAAGCATGGCACAGGCCGCGGGCTTTTTCACCGATTTTCCAGCGGCCGTAACGCCTCAGGCCGGACAGGGCGAACGGCAGGCTGGCGGTGGACAAGGACAGATAGCCGTTCCAAACGCGCTCCCAAGCGGGTTGCATAACCACCTCCCCGCCCAGGCTGCGCATCCGCTCTAAATACAGCTCGACGGCTTCACGCGCCAAGGCGGCGTGGCCGCAAGCCAGGTTGTCGATAGACAGGTGCAGCTGCACGATGGTGGGATCGATGCCGTGATAACGCAGGGCGTCCACCAGATGCATATAGGTCGCGCCCAGGCCGCTCAGTTCGATGGCGAGATTGAGCCCCAGCAACTCCGGGAAGAAACACTCCGGCCATTGGCCCACGGCCAGCAGATAGGCGGGGATGACGAAAGCCGAGTCGGACAAACGGCTATCTTGGATGAACGCCTGGCTGTCGATCGGGGCGAACGACATGTCCAGGCTCTCCAGCAAGCGCCGATAGACGTTGGGATGGTTCCACTCGATGCAGCCGGCGCCGGCTTCGTCGGCGAAAGTCCGCAACAAGCGCCGCCGCACGCCGTCCGCCATGGGCTCGTTCCCCGCCGCATGCTCCAACCAGCAACCGTCCGCCAGAATGGCCGGCGCCATTTGCCCGATACCCCACAGGTACATCTCCCGCGGCAGCTTGGGGCGGCCTCGCAACGGCCGGTAACGTTCCACTTCGCGCCGGTGAATAGCGTCCACCCGCTGCTTGAAGGCGCCCGGGCTGTAGGGAAAACGCCGGCGCAATCCCCTTTGCAGGGGCGCCGCCAGCCGCGTCCACGCCAGGACTTTATCGGCGTAACCGGCGGCGACGGACAAGCTGTCGGGATAGGCCGCGCGGTTGAGCAATTGATGATAAAGCTCGCGGGCGGACGGTCCGCCTACCGGAAGCAGCGGCCGCCGGCGCCGTTGCGCGGCGGGACGTTCGCGGTCGCGGCCGGGAGCCGTTTCGGCAAGCGCCGGCGGCTCGGCGCCATCGCCCCGCAGCCAGCAACGCAGCAGCGCCAAGTCTTCCGCGCTGAACACCCCGAACATGGAACCGCCGAACTCGGCGGCCTTGAATAAGCGGCTGTCGTCCAAGGCGTCCGCCCGCACATAGGGGGAATCGAGCAAAGCCCGCCGCAAGGCCGGCAAATCGCCCGCCCGCAGCCATTCGTCCAGGCTGCGCTGCTCCAGCATGATCGCGCCGTGATGGCCGACGGCGTAAGGCAGTTTTTCCCGCAACATCGCCTCGGCCCGCCGCTCCGGCGGCTGCGCCAAGGCGGCACGCAAAGCCGCCGCGCTGGCCCGGTGGGCCTGTTCGTACAGCGCCCAACCGGCGGCCACCCCCTGCCCCGCCCCGATGGCGGCCTCGTCCAGCCGCTCGGCATAACGCTGCAGCAACGCGCGGTGCCGCCGCACATACCCCAGGGGCAGGCCGTGACGCGACAGCTGGCGCTGCAGCCAGTCCAGCCATTCGCTCCCCTGGCGGCAATGAGCTTGGCTGAAGCCGAGAATGGCGTCGAAATCCTCCATCGGAAAGCAGGACAAGGACAAAGCCGCGCAAGGTACCAGAAACGCCTCTTCGGCCAACGCGGCGCCGTCGGGGACCGGGACGCCGGCGGCGCTCAACAAAGCCCGGTACTGGGCCGCCAGGGCCAAGGCCGGCTCGTCCAGCCCGACGGCGTCCAGATAGGCCCGGAACAGCAAGGCATTGACGGGCCGGTGGCCGCGGGCCGAATGGCCGATGTCGCGCAGCCAGTCCCATTGCAGCAACGCGGCAGGGGCATGCCAACCCAGGGCCGTGGCCAAATGCGGCGCATCGTCGAGATCCGGGAGTGCGACGAACGGCCCCTCGCCGCTTCTCCCGCGGGCGGCAGGGGGAATGCCGGCGGCCAAAAACTCACGCGCCGCCGCCAACGCCTCGGCGTCGATCTGCGGGCGCGACAAGCGCAGGAACAACTGGCGCGGCATGGTCATAGCGATAAATCGGCCAACTCCGGCTTGAGCAGCAAATAATCCCCCAGGGCCAACGCATCCACCCCGGCGGTGAGGAACACCGCCAGAGCGTCCTCCACGCTGTGGGCCATGGGCTTGCCCATGACGTTGTAGCTGGTGTTGAGCAGCAAGGGCACACCGGTAAGACCGTGGAAATGGCTCAGCAGTTCGTGCAACAGCGGATTCCATTCCCGCTTCACCGTCTGCAAGCGGCCGGTGCCGTCCACGTGCACCACCGCCGGCACCCGCTGCCGCACTTCCGGCTTGAAACGCAGGGTGCGCTCCATATAAGGCGACTCCTGGTAATGCTCGAACCAGTCCGGGCCGTGCTCGTGCAGGATGGACGGAGCGAAGGGCCGGTAGCTTTCCCGGTATTTAACCACTGCGTTGAGGCGTTCGGCCATGTCGGCCGGGCGCGGATCGGCCAGCAGGGAACGGTTGCCCAGGGCGCGCGGGCCGAACTCCGCCCGCCCCTGGATCCAGCCGACGATGCGGCCCTGGGCGAGGATTTGCGCCACCGTCACGGCGATGGAGCCGGGCAGGTGGCGCAGGCTCAGACCGCTGTGGCGGGCCAGGTTGGCGATGCCATCTTCCGACAGCGTCGAACCCAGGTAAGGCGACACCGGCGCCATCGGCAAGGGCGCATCCGGCTTATCGTCGCGCAACGCCAGCCAGGCGGCGCCCAGCGCCGTGCCGTCGTCGGCCGGGGCCGGCGGCACGTACAGGCTTTGGAACGGCGTGCGCTCCAATATCCGGCCGTTGTAGGAAGAATTGAGGGCGCAGCCGCCGCCCAGGGCCAGGTTGGCGCTGCCGGCCAGGCTGTGGAAATGGCCCAGTCCTTCGCTCAGCACATCGGCGAAAAAGCGCTGGCCGGTGTGGGCCAGGTTGGCCGCCGCCAGAGGCGGCGCATCGGCGGCGCGGCGGTAGTTCTCCAGCCGCTCCAGGGCGGCGAAAAAGCCGGCGCGGACATGTTGCAGCTTGAGGCCTTCGCGCCGCACCATGCCGTCCAGCAGGCGGTAGATGTCCTCGTCCAGCTGGCCATAGGGCGCCAGCCCCATCACCTTCCACTCCTCGCCGGCCATCCAGTCGAAGCCGCACAGCTCGGTGAGCTTCATGTAGAAAAAGCCGTGGCTCTCCACGCCCCGCGACAGATAAAGCGGGCGGACGCGGCCGCCTTGATAGCGGTACCAGCCCATGGAACCGTTTTCGCCGTAAGAATCCACCACCAGACAGCCGGCCTCAGGATAAGGGCTGCCGTAACAGGCCATGGCGGCGTGGCACAGGTGATGGTCGTAATGGCGGAAAGACAGCTTCACGCCGGGAAAAGCCCTGGGCACGACGCGAGCAAGGTTCACCCCCGCCCGCCGCAAGGCATTGCCGTTGCAGGCCAGCATATGGTGCAGGCTGGGCGTGTCCATGAAGGCCAGCAGCCGCTTGAAATCCGGTCGCAGCAGCCCGCGGGCGGAGAAATAGCCCAGCAGGCCCATGAGCCGCTCGTACAAGGGCCGCTGCCGCCGCCAGTTGAACGCCACCACCAACTCCTCGGCGTCGGGGCAATAACGGCGCAGCAAGCGCGGCAACAGGTAAAGGTTGTCCGGCTCGCAGTTGAGCGCCCGCTTGTATTGCAGCGGCCGTTCAGTGGCTTCGGCGTACAGCACGGCTCCGTCCGGCCCGACGATGGCCAAGGCCGGATCGTGGTAGGTGACGCACAGGCCGAGGTAATAGCGTTGAGTCATGGGGGATCAGCCAAATTTTCCAGCCCGCCCATTCTAGCCAATATCAGCCCGGCGGCTTGCGACCAATCAGAAATCCGGTTTGGACGCGGCCGATGCCCTTGACGTCCATGGGCTCGCGCGCCTCGCAAAGGTAATGGGGCTCCAATAACCGCATGGTCGCGGCGCTGATGTGGATGCGGCCGGGCGTGCCGTGGGACTCCATGCGGCTGGCCACGTTGACGGTATCGCCCCAGAGATCGTAGATGAATTTTTTCAGGCCGATGACGCCCGCCACCACCGGGCCGGAATTGATGCCGATACGGATGCTCAAGCCGGTGCCGTATTCGCGATTGTAGGCATCGACCGCCTGCAACATGCCGAAAGCCACTTCGGCGACCGCTTCGGCGTGGTCGGCGCGGGGTTGCGGCAAGCCGGCGCAAGCCATGTAGGCGTCGCCGATGGTTTTGATCTTTTCGACGCCGTACCGCTCGGCCACTTGGTCGAAAGCCGAAAACAGCCGGTTCAGCATAGCCACCAGTTCCGCCGGCGGCGTGTGCGCCGCCAGCTGGGTGAAGCCGACGATGTCGGAAAACAGTATCGTCGCTTCGGCGAAACCGTCGGCGATGGACCGCTCGCTGGCTTTGAGCCGTTCGGCGATGGGCGCCGGCAGGATGTTGAGCAGCAGGGCCTCCGAACGCGCCTGTTCCCGCCTCAGCAACTGATGCTCCGCCTCCAGCGCCTGACGGGCTTTTTCCCGTTCGATGGTCAGGTAACGCATGGCGATGAAAGCGATGCAGGTGACCAGCGACACGTTCTCCACGTACCACAGAACGCCGTCGGCGTCCGCCCCCGCCGCCAAGTCCAAGGCGCCAGCCCCGAACACCGCAATGCAGAAAGCGCCGTACCACAACTCCGCCGCGCGCGGGCCGGCGAACACCAAGACGCAAACGGGCGACAGGAACGACCACAACACCAGCGCGCCGGAACCGGAAAATCCCCCGGCATAGTACTGGAGCGCCGCCGGCACCACGAGCAAGGCCGTCGCTTGGAACCAGCGGCACACGCCGTCCGCCTTGCGCACCAGCAAATCCGCCAATGCGGCGAAGGACAGCAACGCATAGCCGCCGGCGACGGCGGCGGCGGCGGAACGCCCGTCGACGGCGAAACGCCATGCGCCCCAGGGCGCGATGCACAACGCCGCGACGGAGATGAAAATGAGCAAGGTTTTGCTCAGGCGCTGCTGCGGCGTATCGCCGTCCCGCGCCGCCGCGTTGTCGATGCGCTGGATGAGGCGAGCCAAAGCGTCCCTCACCACGCCGCGCCCTCGTCGAACGGCAGCCGGCCGGCCGCGGCCCGGCGCAACGCGGCAAAAGCGCGCCTAGCGCGGCGCTTGCCGGGATAGCTCAGTCCGAAGCTGTGCGCCTCCTCGGCCAACACCACCCGAAAGCCGTAGCGCGTCCGTTCGGGATGCCCCCATTGGGAAACGGTGTAGCGCTCCAACCGGACGCTTTTCACTTGGGCGAAATCGACCACTTGGCAGGCGTCGCCGGTAACGAACGCCAACTTGCCGGCCTTGCCGTCGACGCCGACATAAGCACCGCCCTCCCCCCACTTCACCCGCACCGCCGCGGCGGCGTCGAACCCCGCCTGTCGCAAAGCCCGCCATCGCCGCCGCGCCGCCCAAGCGCGCCGCCAGGCGTCCCCCAGCGCCAGCGCCGCCGGCAGCAAGGGCAGCGCGATGCCCAGCGCAGCCAACAGCAAGAACCCCGGGTGGGTGCCCGCCAGCGCAACGCCGGCGACGGCCAGCAGCACGCCGAGAATATTGAGCTCCAGCAACGTGCCGCGCTCCCGGCGCGGCGGAGGTAGGAAAGCACGCTTTGGCGAGGTGGCGTTGTTGGACATGTCGGATGCCGCACAGGAAAGGTTACGAAGGAAACCGCCGGCCGTAGCCGAGGAACGATCGCCCGGCGGCGTTAACTTTAGCGGCCCAGGCCAAGCACTGCCCGGCATACCATACTAAACTAACTACAGCGTTTGCCCATGGACGGGCTTTTTTAAGCCTCCCCTAAGGATTTCGCCGCGATTTTTCCGCAGACTTGCTTCCGCCATTAAGTTCGGCCGGCGACCGTCTTGCTCGCGTCGCCGACCCTATCGCCTGGGCAAGCGTTTTTAGTGCCCGCACATCGCTGACAAAAAGAGAGAATCATGAAGTCGTCCCCCCGATCCCCCGCTCGCCGCATCGCGGCAACCCTGCTGCTTTCCTTCGGTCTCGCCGCCGGCGCCATGGCCGAATCCGTCGATCCGAGAGATCCGTGGGAGGAATGGAACCGGGATGTGCAAAGCGTCAACGACCGCTTGGACGAATACGTCATGGAGCCCGTGGCGTCAGGCTACCGCTGGATCACGCCGCAGGTGGTGGATCGCGGAATCACCAACTTTTTCAGCAACGTCGACGATATCGGCGTGTTTCTCAACGACTTCCTCCAGTTCAAGCCGCTTCAAGGCGGGCAGGACCTGGGCAGGTTCATGATCAACACCACGGCGGGAATCGGCGGCTTCATCGATGTCGCGTCCTACCTGGACCTGTTCAAGCATAAGGAAGATTTCGACCAGACGTTGGCGGTGTGGGGCGTCCCGTCCGGCCCCTACCTCGTCCTGCCTTTCTTCGGCCCCGGCACCATGCGCGGCGTGGTCGGGCTGGTCGGCGACACCGCCACCAACCCCATCAATTACGTCGCCCCCATGTTCATCCCCATGGTGACCGGCGCCATCAACGTCGCCGACCTGCGCGCCGACCTGCAAAGCACGACCAAAATCATCGACGCCGCCGCCCAAGACCGCTACGCGTTCATCCGCAACGCCTATCTGCAGGATCGAATCGTCAAGATCCACGACGGCAACCCGCCCGAGGATGAAGAACAAGCGCAGCAGGAACGGGACATCGACGCGGAAATGAGAAAGGCCGCGCCGCTGGCCCCGAAAAATCCGCACTGACCGGACATCCGAACCGCGTAGCGCATCGGCAGAGCGGGTCGGGCCACAGGCCTCACCCGCCATGCGCAAACCTATCGGCTTTCCCGCCGACCCGCCCTAAGATCCCCCAGCCATGCAGAGTGCGAACCGCGTAGCCTAGCTTTCGCCATTCCCGCGACGCCCAACGCCTGGCGGCGATATTCCGATAGCTCTTCCGATATGACCGCCTCCACTCCCGATATTTCCCTCTCCGCCTCACTCATCTGCTGCGACCTGTGCAACATCGAAGCGGAATTGCGCAACCTGGAATCCGCCGGCGTCGACTACCTGCACGTGGACCTGATCGACGGCCACTTCAGCCCGTCCCTGCCCATGGGCGTCGAGGTGGTGCAGCAGGCACGGAAGAAAACCGCCCTGCCCTTCGACGTGCACCTGATGGTGGAGAACAACGAGTTTTTCATCGAGGAAATGCTGACCGTCGGCGTGCAGCGCGTTTGCTTCCATTACGAATCGGCGCGGCACGTGGACCGGCTGCTTTGCCTGATACGCGACGGCGGCGCCAAGGCCGGCGTCGCGCTGATGCCGACGACGCCATTCTCGGTGCTGGAATATTGCGTCGACCGGCTGGATTTCGTCTTGCTGATGCTCATCAATCCCGGTTATGCCGGCCGGAAGGGCGAAAACCAGGTGCCTTATGCCCTGCGCCGGGTGGCGGATTGCCGCCGGTTTCTCGCCGAGCGGGGGCTGGACATTCCCATCGAAGTGGACGGACGGGTGGCTTTCGGCAATATCCCGGACTTGATCGCCGCCGGCGCCACCGACTTGGTGGCGGGCAGCAGCAGCGCCTTCCACAAGGGCGGAACTTTGGCGGAAAATATCGCGCGGATGCGGGCGCTCATCGCCCAGGCCGGGCCATGAGGGCCGCGGTTTTTTAAACCCTCCCAACAACGTTTGCGTACGCCGACGCCAGACATCGATCCCAACGCCCCACCCCACTCCGCCGCCCCATGACCGACGCCGCGCCAGACCGAAAACAAGACATGCTGTGCCCTTGCAGCGGCACCCGCAAAAGCAAAATATTGGCCCTCTACCAACAGGGCGTTACCGATTTGGAGAGCATTTCGCTCCGAACCGGCGCCTGTTCCGGTTGCGGCGGATGCGAGGCGGACATGCTGGCCTTCCTGGCCGAATGCGCCGAGGCGGCCGCCGAAGCGCCCATTTCCGGCGCGGGCCGGGCATAATGTGCGCAGCCGATCCACCCGCTGAATGACCATGTCCGTTCCAGCCGACGCCTCCCACCCGCAAGCGACAACGATGCCGGCAACGGCCGAAGCGTGGTTGTGGTGGTCCGGCTATTTGCTCAGCCTGGTATTGCCCTTGACCTCGCTGGCGTTCCTGTCGGGCGGGCCTTGGCCCTGGTGGCAGGCGCTGGCCTGGACCCTGCCGGTGTGGCTGCTGATCGCCGCCGATTGGCACAGTCCCAGCCTGCGGCGCGCGCCGCCGGCCGGCCTGCCCCGCTGGCCGTTCGACGCGATCCTCGTCGCTCTCGGCCTGTTGCAACCCTTGAACATCTTCGCCATGGCGCGGCTGGTGTCCCTCACCCACTGGGGCGATGCGGCGGAGGTCGCCGAAACCTTGGCCAATTTGACGGCGGTGCGCATTCTCATGGGCACCACGTCCTGCAGCGCCGCCATCGCGCCGGCCCACGAGCTGATCCACCGCCGCGCGCTTTGGCAGCGCTTGCTGGGCCGCCTGCTGTTGTGCACCGTGTTGTACGACCATTTCGCCGTGTCCCACCGACGGCTGCACCATCGCCACGTCAACGGCGAGCAGGATCCGGCCAGCGCGCGGCCGGGAGAAACCTATGAGCATTTCTTCCGCCGCACCGCCCTGCTGCAATGGCGCGCGGCTTGGGCCTTGGACCGGCGCGACGCGGCGCTGGGCGCAACGGCGGAAGCGCTGTTGCTGGCCGCCATCGGCGCGCTGTACGGGCCGTTGGCCCTGGTGATGTTCGTCTACCAGGCCCTGGCGGCGGTGCGGCTGCTGGAAGCGGTCAATTATTTCCAGCACTGGGGCTTGCGCGGCCGCAATCCCGGCGCCTGGGTGTGCGACAGCGCCGTCAGCCTGTTCGTGTTCCTCGGCCTACCGCGCCACGCCGACCACCATCGCCACGCCCTCAAGCCCTACCAGACCCTGCGTTGCGACGACCAAGGCCCGAAGCTCTGGGCGGGCTATCTGTGCATGGCTTTGCTGGTGAAAAACCGCTGCCATGTGTTTCGCGCCAAGGCGGATGCACAATTAGCGGGCGGCCCCTGACGGCCTTCCCCGCCGTCGCCGGGCGCGGCGGAAGAATTCGGCCTCGATATCGAATCCCCTCACCCTAACCCTCACCCTAACCCTCTCCCGGAGGGAGAGGGAACCCGAAGCCTTAACAAAAATATTGCCTCATGCCCAACTACGCCGCGTCCGACAAACCGCTTTTCCTTGCCTGCGAGACGCCCGACCAGGCCGAACGCATCCAGGCGCTGAGCCAACGGACGGGGATTGCCGTTTTACGGGAGGAATGGGAAGGCTTTTGCCTGAGCCTGTCGGCGGCGGGGCTATTTGAACTTTACGCACTGAGCAATCCCGCCTTGCGCATGGGGGTGGACTTCACTTCCTCCGCGTTTCTGTACCGCCTCAAGACCAGCGGCAAGAACCAGCCCTTGGCGAAAGCCGTCGGCGTCGGCAAGGGATTGACGGGAGTGCTGGACGCCACGGGCGGGCTAGGCGGCGACGCCATGGTGCTCGCAAGCCTCGGCTGCCAAGTGACCGTGTGCGAACGCCATCCCTTGATCGCGTTGCTCTTGGAAAACGGCTTGGAACACGCGCGGCGGCAGCTGGCGTTCGCCGAGCAGATTCATTTGGTCAAGGACAGCGCTTTTACTTATTTGGCTGGCATAAAGGATTATCCCCAAGTCATTTATTTGGACCCCATGTATCCCGCCAAGGAAAAATCCGCGTTGCCCCGCAAGGAAATGCAAATACTCGAGGATTTGGTGGGAGCCGACGCCGACCAGTCGGCGCTTTTCGATTTGGCCCTGAGCAAGGCCGGCGAGCGGGTGGTGGTGAAACGACCGAAAAGCGCACCGCCTTTCGCCGCGCCCACCCACAGCTTCGCCGGCACCACCACCCGTTACGACATGTATGTCACCAAGCGGACCTGAACAAAGCGCCGCGCGCTATGCGGCGTCGCGTGATTGCGGCGCGCCGGCATCGGGGAAAACCCAGCAAATACGTCATATATATCCCGTATGACATATCGGTGACATAAATATGAAAGATTGGCGTATTGGAAGCGCGGCCCATACTTAGGTGTTATATTTGGGCTGGGATGTCCGCGAGCACAGCGCCATGGGCGCCATGGGTTTCGCCGCGCCGACCATAGCTCAAAACCAACAACAAGAAGGGCTGCCATGGACTCACAGCAAACCCGCGCATTGACCGCCAGCACGGTGGCCTTCACCGTCTGCTTCGCGGTATGGACCATCTTTTCCATCATCGGCCTGCAGATCAAGCAGGAACTCGGCCTTAGCGAAACGGAATTCGGGCTGCTGGTCGGCACCCCCATCCTCACCGGCTCCCTCATCCGATTGGCCCTGGGCATTTGGACCGACCAGTACGGCGGCCGCCTGACCTTCGCGGCGGTCATGCTGTCCGCCGCCGTCGCCACGCTGCTGCTGACCACGGTGGATACCTACGTCATGTATCTGGCGGCGGCGCTGGGCGTGGGCATCGCCGGCGGCTCGTTCGCCGTGGGCATCGCCTACGTTTCCCGCTGGTACCCCAAGGAGCGGCAAGGTTTCGCCTTAGGGATTTTCGGCCTGGGCAACGTCGGCGCGGCGGTGACCAAGTTCTGCGCGCCCTTCGTCATGGTGGCCCTGGGCTGGCACGCGGTGGCGCAAATCTGGGCCTTGGTCCTGATCGCCATGGCGGCCGTATTCTGGTTCACCACCGAGGACGACCCGGTGTTGCGGGCGCGCTTGCTGGCCGGCAAGCCGCCCGAACCTTTCATCAGGCAGCTGGAGCCGCTGAAAAACCTGCAAGTCTGGCGCTTCTCGCTGTATTACTTTTTCGTCTTCGGCGCTTTCGTCGCCCTCGCCCTGTGGTTGCCGCGCTACCTGGTGGGCGCGTACGGCTTCGACGTCAAGACCGCCGGCATGGTCGCCGCCCTGTACTCCATACCGGCCAGTTTATTCCGCGCTTTCGGCGGCTGGCTGTCGGACAAGGTCGGCGCGCGCATGGTGATGTATTGGACCTTCTCCGTCTCGGCGGTGTGCACCTTCCTGCTGTCCTACCCACCCACCGAATACGTGGTGCACGGCGCCCACGGCGACATCAACTTCAGCCTGGCCATGGGACCGGCGGCTTTCATGGCCGTGCTGATCGTCTTGGGCGTATTCATGTCCTTAGGAAAAGCGGCCGTCTACAAGCACATCCCGGTCTATTACCCCAACAATGTCGGCGCCGTGGGCGGCGTGGTGGGCATGATCGGCGGCCTGGGCGGCTTTTTGCTGCCGCTCACTTTCGGCATGCTGCTGGATTTGACCGGACTGTGGAGCAGTTGCTTCATGCTGCTGTTCGTACTGGTGACCGGCGCCCTGGCCTGGATGCACTTCGCCATCCTGCGCATGCAGCACCGCGTGGCACCGGAACTGGCGAGAACGTCGCGGGATTTGCCGGAACTGGCCCACCCTTCCCCCCTGCTGCTTACCGAGTGGAATCCGGAAGACCAAACCTTCTGGGAAAAATCCGGCGAGAAAATCGCCCGCCGCAACCTGTGGATCAGCATCCCGGCGCTGCTGTTGGCTTTCGCCGTGTGGATGGTGTGGAGCGTGGTGGTGACCAACCTGCCCAACGTCGGCTTCAAATACAGCACCAACGAGCTGTTCTGGCTGACGGCGCTGCCGGGCCTTTCCGGCGCCACGCTGCGGATTTTCTATTCCTTCATGGTGCCGATTTTCGGCGGCCGGCGCTGGACGGCCATGAGCACGGCGTCCTTGCTGATTCCCTCCGTGTGGATCGGCTATGCCGTGCAGAACCCGGACACGCCTTACCTTTTGATGCTGGTGCTGGCGCTGCTGTGCGGCTTGGGCGGCGGCAACTTCGCCTCTAGCATGGCCAACATCAGCTTCTTCTTCCCGCAGGCGAAGAAAGGCACGGCCCTGGGACTCAACGCCGGCCTGGGCAACCTGGGCGTCAGCACCGTGCAGTTCGTGGTGCCGCTGGTGATCACCGCCGGGGTGTTCGGCGGCCTGGGGGGCGAACCGCAAACCTGGCTCAAGGACGGCGTCAGCAAGGCCATGTGGCTGCAAAACGCCGGCTTCGTCTGGGTGCCGTTCATCGTCGCCGCCACGCTTGCCGCCTGGTTCGGCATGAACGACATCGCCTCGGCCAAGGCTTCCTTCAAGGAACAGGCGGTCATCTTCAAGCGCCGCCACAACTGGCTGATGTGCTGGCTCTACACCGGCACCTTCGGCTCCTTCATCGGCTATTCGGCCGGCCTGCCCATGCTGACCAAGACCCTCTTCCCGGAGGTCAACCCCACCCAATACGCCTTCCTCGGCCCCCTGGTGGGCGCCCTGATGCGGCCGGTGGGCGGCTGGCTGGCGGACCAGCTGGGCGGCGCCAGGGTGACGCTGTGGAACTTCGTCCTCATGGCGATGGCGGTGTTCGGCGTGCTGCACTTCATGCCCGCGAGCGGTGCCGGCGGCAATTTCTGGGGCTTCCTCGCCATGTTCCTGCTGCTGTTCCTCACCACCGGCATCGGCAACGGCTCCACTTTCCGCATGATCCCGGTGATCTTCCTCACCGAACGGCAGCGGGAAGCGGCCGGCGCCGATCCGGCCCAGGTGCGCCGCGACGCCGCCAAGGAATCGGCGGCGGTGCTGGGCTTCAGCTCGGCGGTGGCGGCCTATGGCGCCTTCTTCGTGCCGAAGAGCTACGGCACCGCGATTGCATTGACCGGCGGGCCGGAAGCGGCGCTGTATTGCTTCATTGCCTTCTACCTGAGCTGCATCGCCATCACCTGGTGGCATTACGCCAGGAAGGATGCGGACATGCCCTGCTGAGGAGGGCGTCGCGTAGAGCGAACCTCTGCGCTCTACGCCGCTGAATGTTGATGTAGCGAATTTCGCGCTAGAGGCCGGAAAGCCGGGACGCAAAGCGTTCCGAAAGGCATTCCCACGCGACGCGTGGGAACGATAAAAAAGAAAACGAGGTCCCCCATGAGCCACTTCCTCGACCGCCTGACCTTCTTCAAAAAGAAGGTGGACACTTTTTCCGGCGACCACGGCGTCGTCACCACGGAGGACCGCGGTTGGGAAGACGCCTACCGGCAACGCTGGCAACACGACAAGATCGTGCGTTCCACCCACGGGGTGAACTGCACCGGCTCCTGTAGCTGGAAGATTTACGTCAAGAACGGCCTGGTCACCTGGGAAACCCAGCAGACCGACTATCCCCGCACCCGCCCCGACCTGCCGGACCACGAGCCGCGCGGCTGCTCGCGGGGGGCCAGTTATTCCTGGTATTTGTACAGCGCCAACCGGCTCAAATACCCGCTGGTGCGCAGCCGTTTGGTGCAACTGTGGCGGGAAGCGCGCCAGACACTGGAGCCGGTGCAAGCTTGGGCCTCCATCGTGGAGGACACCGACAAGGCCAAGCAATACAAGTCCAAGCGCGGCCTGGGCGGTTTCGTGCGGGCCGAGTGGGAAGAGCTGAACGAAATCATCGCCGCTTCCAACGTCTACACGGCGAAAAAATACGGCCCGGACCGCATCATCGGCTTCTCGCCTATTCCCGCCATGTCCATGGTGTCCTACGCCGCCGGCAGCCGTTACCTGTCCCTCATCGGCGGCGTGTGCATGAGCTTCTACGATTGGTATTGCGACCTGCCGCCCGCTTCGCCGCAGACCTGGGGCGAGCAGACCGACGTGCCGGAGTCCGCCGACTGGTACAACGCCGGCTTCATCATGCTGTGGGGCTCCAACGTGCCGCAGACCCGCACGCCGGACGCCCATTTCATGACCGAGGCGCGCTACAAGGGCACGAAAATCGTCACCGTCTGCCCGGACTATTCGGAGGCGAGCAAATTCGCCGACCTGTGGCTGCACCCCAAGCAGGGCACCGACGCGGCGCTGGCCATGGCCTTCGGCCACGTCATCCTGAAAGAATTCCACATCGACCGGCAGAGCGAGTACTTCACCCGGTACGCGCGGGAAAACACCGACCTGCCCTTCCTGGTGCTGCTCAAGCAACAAAACGATTATTGGGTGCAGGACCGTTTCCTGCGCGCCTCGGATTTCGACGGCGCCCTGGGCCAGGCCAACAACCCGGACTGGAAGACCGTCGCCTACGACGACGCAACGGGCGACATCGTCGCTCCCAACGGCTCCATCGGCTTCCGCTGGGGCGAAACCGGCCGCTGGAACATCGCGCCGCAAGCGGACGACGGCAAAGCCCGGCAACTGCGCCTGAGCCTGATCGACGCCCGCGACGACGTGGCGGCGGTGGGCTTTCCCTACTTCGGCGGCAACCAGCACTTCCACTTCACCCACGCGCCGGCCGACGCCGTGCAGACGCGTAACGTGCCGGTGCGCAAAATCACCCTGGCCGACGGCACGCAAGCTCTCGCCGCCACGGTGTTCGACCTGCTGGTGACCAACTACGGCATCGACCGGGGGCTCGGCGGCGGCAATGTCGCGGCGTCCTACGACGACCTGGTTCCCTACACCCCCGCCTGGCAGGAAGCCGTCACCGGCGTCAAGCGCCAACAGGTCGTCGCCGTGGCGCGGCAGTTCGCCGAGAACGCCGAGAAAACCCAGGGCCGCTCCATGGTGATCCTCGGCGCCGGCTTGAACCACTGGTACCACATGGACATGAACTACCGGGGCATCATCAATATGCTGATGCTGTGCGGCTGCGTGGGCCAGTCCGGCGGCGGCTGGGCGCACTACGTGGGCCAGGAAAAGCTGCGCCCGCAGACCGGCTGGCTGCCCTTGGCCTTCGCGCTGGACTGGAAGCGCCCGCCCCGGCAAATGAACAGCACGTCCTTCTTCTACAACCACACCAGCCAGTGGCGCTACGAAAAGCTGGGGGTCAAGGAAATCCTCTCGCCCCTGGCCGATCCCAAGGACTGGGCCGGCAGCCTCATCGACTACAACGTGCGTGCCGAACGCATGGGCTGGCTGCCCTCGGCGCCGCAGCTGGGTGCCAACCCGCTGAATATCGCCAAGGCCGCCGAAAAAGCCGGCAAGGCCCCGGCCGATTACGTGGTGGAGCAACTGCGCAGCGGCAAGCTGAAATTCGCCAGCGAAGACCCGGACAACCCGCAGAACTTCCCGCGCAACCTGTTCGTGTGGCGCTCCAACCTGTTGGGTTCTTCCGGCAAAGGCCATGAGTATTTTCTCAAATACCTGCTGGGCACCCAGCACGGTGTGCAGGGCAAGGACCTGGGCGCGGAAGGCGGCGCCAAACCGCAAGAGGTAAAGTGGCGCAAAGAGGCGGCGGAGGGCAAGCTGGACCTGCTGGTGACCCTGGATTTCCGCCTGTCCACCACCTGTTTGTATTCGGACATCGTACTGCCCACCGCCACCTGGTACGAGAAAAACGACCTCAACACCTCGGACATGCATCCCTTCATCCATCCGCTGTCCAAGGCGGTGGACCCGGCTTGGCAGTCGCGCTCGGATTGGGAGATTTACAAAGGCATCGCCAAGAAATTCTCCGAGCTAGCGGCGGGCCACCTGGGCGTGGAAAAAGACGTCGTCACCGTGCCCATCCTGCACGACACCCCGGGCGAACTGGCCCAGCCCCTGGAGGTGCGGGATTGGAAGCGGGGCGAATGCGAGCCGGTTCCCGGCAAGACCCTGCCCAATATCGCCGTGGTGGAGCGCGATTACCCCAACGTCTACAAGATGTTCACCGCCCTGGGGCCGTTGATGACGAAAATCGGCAACGGCGGCAAGGGCATCGCCTGGAATACCGAGGCGGAGGTCAAGCAGCTGGCCGCCCTCAACCGCACCGTCACCGAAGAAGGCATCAGCCAAGGCCTGCCGCGCATCGAATCGGACATAGACGCCACCGAAGTCATCCTCATGCTGGCCCCGGAAACCAACGGCCAGGTGGCGGTCAAGGCCTGGGAAGCTTTGGGCAAGGCCACCGGCCGCGACCACGCCCACCTGGCCCTGCCGCGCGAGGACGACAAAATCCGCTTCCGCGACGTGCAGGCGCAGCCGCGCAAGATCATCTCCTCCCCCACCTGGAGCGGCGTGGAATCCGAGCACGTCTGCTACAACGCCGGCTACACCAATGTGCACGAACGCATCCCCTGGCGCACCCTCACCGGCCGCCAGCAGTTCTACCAGGACCACCCGTGGATGCGCGCCTTCGGCGAAACCCTGTGCGTCTACAAGCCGCCGGTGGATACCCGCAGCATCGCACCGGTGCTGGGGCAAAAACCCAACGGCAACCCGGAGCTGGTGCTGAACTTCATCACGCCGCACCAGAAATGGGGCATCCACAGCACCTACACCGACAACCTGCTATTGCTGACCCTGTCCCGCGGCGGCCCCATCGTCTGGCTCAGCGAAACCGACGCGGCCAAGGCCGGCATCGCCGACAACGACTGGATCGAAGCCTACAACGTCAACGGCGCCCTGGTGGCCCGCGCGGTGGTCAGCCAGCGCGTGCCAGAAGGCATGACCATGATGTACCACGCCCAGGAAAAAATCGTGAATATGCCCGGCGCGGAAACCACCGGCGGCCGGGGCGGCATCCACAACTCGGTGACCCGCGCCACGCTGAAACCCACCCACATGATCGGCGGCTACGCCCAGCAAAGCTACGGCTTCAACTACTACGGCACGGTGGGCTCCAACCGCGACGAGTTCGTCGTCGTGCGCAAGATGGGCAAGGTGGACTGGCTGGACGAGTCCGACAAAGCAACCGGCGCAGAGGAGGCAGTGTCATGAAAATCCGCGCGCAAATCGGCATGGTGCTGAACCTGGACAAATGCATCGGCTGCCATACCTGTTCCGTCACCTGCAAAAACGTCTGGACCTCCCGCGACGGCGTGGAATACGCCTGGTTCAACAACGTGGAAACCAAGCCCGGCATCGGCTATCCGAAAGAGTGGGAAAACCAGAAGAAGTGGAAAGGCGGTTGGAAGCTCAAGCCCGGCGGCAAGATCGTCCCTTTGCAGGGCGGCAAGCTGGAAACCCTGCGCAACATCTTCGCCAACCCCAACCTGCCGGAAATCGACGATTATTACGAGCCGTTCGATTACGACTACGGCCATTTGCAAAACGCGCCGGAATCCAAGGCCCCGCCCACCGCGCGGCCGCGCTCCCTCATCACCGGCCAGCCCATGGAGAAAATCGTCGGCGGCCCCAACTGGGAGGAAATCCTCGGCACCGAATTCGAATCGCGCAGCCGCGACGTCAACTTCGACCAAGTGCAGAAGGACATCTACGGCCAGTTCGAAAACACCTTCATGATGTATTTGCCGCGTTTGTGCGAGCACTGCCTAAATCCGGCCTGCGTCGCCTCCTGCCCCAGCGGCGCCATCTACAAGCGCGAGGAAGACGGCATCGTCCTCATCGACCAAGACAAATGCCGCGGCTGGCGCATGTGCGTGTCCGGCTGTCCCTACAAAAAAATCTATTACAACTGGCAGACCGGCAAGTCGGAAAAGTGCATCTTCTGTTATCCCCGCATCGAAGCGGGCGAACCGACCGTGTGCTCGGAAACCTGCGTGGGGCGCATCCGCTACCTGGGCGTGCTGCTGTACGACGCCGACCGCATCGAAGCCGCCGCCAGCGCGGAATCCGACCAGGATTTGTACCAGGCCCAGTTGGACATCTTCCTCGACCCCAACGACCCAGCCGTATTGGCCGAGGCGCGGGCGGCGGGCATCCCCGAGTCCTGGCTGGAAGCGGCGCGGGTCTCGCCGGTTTACAAGCTGGCCATGGACTGGAAAGTGGCTTTCCCTCTCCATCCCGAGTACCGCACCCTGCCCATGGTCTGGTACGTGCCGCCGCTCTCGCCCATCCAATCCGCAGCGGAGGCCGGCGAAATCGGTTTCGGCGAGACCATCCCCGACGTGCGTTCCCTGCGCATCCCGCTGCGTTATCTCGCCAACCTGCTCACCGCCGGCAAGGAAGAGCCGGTGGCGCTGGCGCTGGAGCGCCTGTTGTCCATGCGCGCCTACATGCGCGGAAAAACCGTGGACGGCACGGTTAACAGCGCCGTGCTGGAGAAAGTCGGCCTGAGCCAAGAACAAGTCGAGGACATGTACCGCTACCTAGCCCTGGCCAATTATGAGGATCGCTTCGTCATCCCCACCAGCCACAAGGAATACGCCACGGAAACCTTCGACGCCTTCACCGAGCGCGGCGGCTGCGGCTTCAGCTTCGGCAACGGCTGCCACGACGGCAGCGGAACGAACCTGTTCGGCGGCGCCAAACAGAGCCACAAGCGGACCTTCCCCATCAAGGTGGTGGCCGAATGAGTGCCATACCTGGGAACGCGGGCGTCTCGCCCGCCCGGTGCGGCCAGGATGGCCGCGCTCCCATATTGACGCTGAAAGTGCTGTCCGCCCTGCTCGGCTACCCGCAGGCGGAAACCCTGGCCGCCCTGGACGAAATGGCCGAGGCCGTCGAACGGGAACGACTGCTCGCGCCGCCGCAAGCCGGCGCCTTGCTCGCTTTCATCGACGCTTGGCGCAGCGCCGACCTGCTGGAACTGCAGGAAAACTACGTCGCCTTGTTCGACCGGGGCCGCAACCTGTCCCTGCACATATTCGAGCATGTGCACGGCGAATCCCGCGACCGCGGCCAAGCCATGGTGGACTTGCTGGCGCTGTACGAATCCCACGGTTTCGAGCTGGCCACGCGGGAGCTGCCGGATTACATCCCCTTGTTCCTGGAATACCTGTCCCAACAGTCCCACGCAGCCGCGGCCTCCCTGCTGCGGGACGCCATGCCGGTGCTGAGTCTGTTGGGCGCGCGGCTGGCCGAGCGCGGCAGCGCCTACCATGTCTTACTCGACGCCCTGGCCGGCATCGCCGGCCAACCGGCCGAGGCGGAAGGCATTCGCCGCCGCGCCGCCGCGGAAGAGCCGGACCAGACGCTGCTGCGCATGGACGAAATTTGGGAAGAAGAGGCGGTCAGCTTCCTGGGCAACCCCAATGCCTGCCAAAAACCCTCCGCCACCGAACACCCCATCGTCGTGGCGCCGCCCCGCGCCCCCCAGCCGCACGCTCAGCCGGAGAACCGCCCATGAACCACCTCAACACCCTGCTGTTCGGCTACTACCCCTACGTGGCCCTCACCGTTTTCCTGCTCGGCAGCCTGGCGCGTTTCGAGCGGGACCAATTCTCCTGGCGCAGCGGCTCCAGCCAAATGCTGCGCAGCAAAGACATGCGGTTGGGCAGCAACCTATTCCACATGGGCATCCTCATGCTGTTCGTCGGCCACACCGTCGGCCTGCTGACGCCGCCCGCGGTGTACCACGCACTCGGCCTTTCCACTTCCGCCAAGCAAGTGCTGGCCGTCGTCGCCGGCGGCCTTTTCGGCGGCATCTGCGCCGTGGGGCTGTTCCTCCTCATCCGCCGCCGCTGGACCGATCCGCGCATCCGCGCCACCAGCAGCCGCATGGATTTTTTCATCCTCGGCCTGATCGCCGCGCAGCTGGCCCTGGGCCTGTTGACCCTGCCCGTATCCCTGTTTCACCTGGACGGCAGCAATATGCTGCTGCTGGCGGACTGGGCGCAGCGCATCGTCACCTTCCGCGGAGGTGCGGCGGATGCCATCCTTGAGGTAAGCTTTATCTTCAAGCTGCACATATTCTTAGGCACCACCCTGTTCCTGGTTTTCCCCTTCAGCAGGCTGGTGCATATTTGGAGCGCGCCCGTGGCCTATGTGGCGAGGCCATATCAAGTCGTGCGCCGACGGACCTGACACAGGAGCATCTGCCGAATGAGTAACGCAAACGCCGACATCGGCCTGGTCGGCTTGGGGGTCATGGGACAAAACCTCGCATTGAACATCGCCGACCACGGCTACACCATCGCCGTTTACAACCGCCATCACGAAATCACCGACGCCTTCGTCGCGCACTGCCGGGAGAAAGAACCCAGCCACGAGCGCGTCCTCGGCTGCGCCGAGCTGGCCGAATTCGCCCGGTCCATCAAGCGCCCGCGCAAAATCGTGCTGCTGATCAAGGCCGGCGAAGCCACCGACAGCACCATCGCCGCCCTGTTGCCCCATCTGGAAGCCGGCGACATCCTCATCGACGGCGGCAACGCCTACTGGCTGGACACCATCCGCCGAGAGAAAGAGCTGACCGCCAAGGGCTTCGAGTTCATCGGCTCCGGCGTGTCCGGCGGCGAAACCGGCGCCCGTTTCGGACCGTCCCTCATGCCCGGCGGCAGCCGCGCGGCCTGGGCGCAACTGGAACCCATCTGGACCGCCATCGCCGCCAAAATCGACCCGGAAACCGGCCTGCCCCTGGAAGGCGCGGCCAAGGGCCGGCCGGTTTCCGGCGGCGTGCCGTGCACCGCCTACATCGGCGAGAACGGCGCCGGCCACTACGTGAAGATGGTGCACAACGGCATCGAATACATCGACATGCAGCTGATTTGCGAAGCCTATTGGCTGCTGAAGAACCTGCTGGATTTGGACGCCAAGGCCATCAGCGACATTTTCCGCCGATGGGAACAAGGCCCCCTGTCCAGCTACCTCATCGAAATCACCGCCGACATCCTGCAACAGGAAGATCGCGCCGGCGGCTACCTGGTGGACAAGGTGCTGGATACGGCCGGCCAGAAAGGCACCGGCGAATGGACCGCCGCCAGCGCCCTAGAACAGGCGGCCCCGGCCAACGCCATCGCCGAGGCGGTGTTCGCCCGCTCCCTGTCCGCCCTGAAAGAGGAGCGCGTCGCCGCCAGCACAGTGCTTCAGGGACCGCCGCTGCGCACGCAAGCGGATCGTACCGCCTTGATCGACGCCGTCCACGACGCGCTCTACTGCGCCAAAATCTGCGCCTACGCCCAGGGCTTCCAGTTGATGGAACGGGCGCAGCAAACCTACGGTTGGCAACTGGATTTCGGCACCATCGCGCAGATCTGGCGCGGCGGCTGCATCATCCGCGCCCGCTTCCTGCAGAAAATCACCGACGCTTACCGGCAAAATCCCGGCCTGCAAAACCTGATGCTCGATCCTTATTTCTCCCAGGCGCTGCACGAGGGACAGGGCCATTGGCGGGAAACCCTGGTGCTGGCGGTGCGCAACGGCTTGCCGGTGCCGGCCTTCTCCTCCGCCCTGGCCTACTTCGACGGTTACCGCAGCGCCAACCTACCGGCCAATTTGCTGCAAGCGCAACGGGATTACTTCGGCGCCCACACCTACGAAAGAGTGGACCAGCCCAGAGGAAAATTTTTCCACGTGGACTGGCCCGCGCCGGATCGCCCCGAACGCCCGATCTAAATCGCACGGGACGGACAATGGGGTCTTGCTCGACGAACTCGCCGGCAACCCGGCCAAGCGCCCGCCGCCGCGCGGGCGCTTGGCCGGTCGGGGACGGCCGGATATAGCATTAAAAAGGCTGATGCGTACGGCGGCGCAACACCGAATAAAATCGCCGAAAAGAACAAGAATAACGAGAATGCAAGCATGACTTCGCAACCAAACACGCGAGTACTCATCGACCGGCCGACCATGCTGCGGCTGGGCAAAGGGATCAAATCGTTCCTCACCTCCGAAGTCGGCGCCAAAGCCAAAACCCTGGGAGCATTGTTGATCGGACTTATGTTCGCCATCAACAGCTTGAACGTCATCAACAGCTATGTCGGCCGCGACTTCATCACCGCCATAGAAAACAAAAACCTGAAAGGCTTCGTGCTGCAAGCCGGCCTGTATATTCTGGTGTTTGTCGCCTCCACCGTGGTCGCCATCCTATTCCGCTACGTGGAAGAAACCCTCGGCATACTGTGGCGAGAATGGCTCACCAAACGCCTGCTGGAACGCTATCTGGATCGGAGAAATTACTACCGCCTCTACGCCAGCGGCGAAATCGCCAACCCGGACCAGCGCATCACCGACGACGTGAAGGCGTTCACCGTCACCACCCTGTCCTTCACGCTGATGTTTCTTAACGGATCGTTCACCGCCATCGCTTTTTCCGGCGTGTTGTGGTCCATCAGCCCCATGTTGTTCATCGCCGCCGTCTTGTATGCCGGCATAGGCTCCTACGCCAGCTACTACCTGGGACGCTCCCTGGTGGGGCTGAACTACAACCAATTCGACAAGGAAGCCAATTTCCGCACGGAGCTGATCCACGTGCGGGAACACGCCGAATCCATCGCCTTGCTGCATCGCGAAGAGCGCCTCAAAGTCGGCCTGCTGCATCGCCTGGACGAGCTGACGGCCAACTTCCGCACCATCATCAAGGTCAACCGCAATCTCGGGTACTTCACCACCTGGTACAACTACCTCGCGCAGATCGTGCCGGCCTTGATCGTTGCCCCCATGTTCATTTCCGGCAAGGTGGAATTCGGCGTGGTGACCCAGTCGGCCATGGCGTTCACCCACCTCCTCGGCGCCTTCTCGCTGATCGTCACCAACTTCCAATCCATCTCCTCTTTCACCGCGGTCATCGCCCGTCTGGGCTCGCTGGAAGAAGCCATCGACCGGGGCGACAGCTGCCCCATCCCGGCGATCGTGACGTCCGCCTCCACGGCGGCGGCGACCGCCGGGCAATCGGTGATGGTGGGCGGTCTGGAAGTGAGCGAGGAAAGGGATCAGGTGGCGTTCCAAGGCGTATCGCTGCAATCGCCCCACGACGGCCGTCCGCTCGTCACCGACCTCACTTTCTCCGTGCCTTTCGGCACCCGAGTGCTCATTTCCGGCTCCAACGAAGACGCCAAAGTCGCCCTGTTCCGCGCCACGGCCGGCATCTGGAGCGCCGGCAGCGGAAAAATCATACGCCCGCCGTTCGGCGAAATTTATTTCCTGCCGGAAAGGCCCTATCTGCCCCACGTCACCCTGCGAGAATTGCTGGTCAGAACCGGGCACGAGCACGAAATATCCGACGAACGCATCATCGCCGACCTGTGCGCCTTGAATCTGGAAGCGGTGCTGACGCGAGCGGGCGACTTGGACACGCCCCACGAGTGGAACGACATGCTGTCCCTGGGCGAGCAGCAGTTAATCGCTTTCGCCCGCTTGTTCCTGGCGTCGCCCCGATTCGCCTTCCTGGAAAGGATCGGCCACGCGCTTAGCCAGGAGGATGTGGACAAGGTGCTGGAGCTGCTGTCCCGCCGTTCGATCAGCTACCTCACCACCGGCCGGCACGGCAAGCGTGACCGCGACGACCGGCTGGAAAACTACGACGCGGTGCTGGAACTGGACGCGGTGCTGGAGCTGAAAAAAGACGGTTGCTGGCATTTGAGCTCCGTGCAAAACGGCACGTTGGTTCGCTATTAGCGATGGCGCCCCGGATAAGACCGTTGCGCGATAAGGAATTCGCCCTGCTCTGCGCCACGCTGGCCTTGGCGCTGGCCGGCGTGATAGACGACGCCGGCGGCGGCCAGTTGCACGTCGCCTATGTCTATGCCGCCGCGGTGGTCCTGGCCGCATGGCATGCCGGTTCCGTCTGGGGCATCGTTTTGTCCCTGGCGTCCGCAATCAGCGGCACCCTGGCGGGACTGACAGCGGCCCAGGCCAGCGGGCAACTGCCACTGCTGGCCGCCAATCAAGCCCTGGCCTTGGGATTTTTCCTCGGCGTCGTATTCCTCACCGCCAAATGGAAAACCGCGTCGCTGCGCCGCGCCCTGCTGCAACGCACCGACCGGCTCACCGGCTTGATGAGCGAATACGCTTTCAAGGAATACTTCGCCGATGAGATCGGCAAGCTGGGACGCACCAACGGGTCCCTGGTGGTGCTCTGCATCGAATGGGAACCCGAGGATAACGCCGCCGTCGGCCGGCGCGTGGCGGACGACCTGGACTACGGCGTGGCCCGCGCGGTCAGAATGGCTGTGCGCAAAACCGACCGGACGGCCCGCCTGGGGCGCGCGCGATTCGCCGTGCTGTTGTGGGATGTCGCCGCCGAATACGTGGTTCCGACCACGGAAAAAATCTACAAGCAAATCGCGCTTGGCGCCTGCGGCCTATCCAAGCCGCTGAAATTCGCCATCGGCGCGGTTCCCTACGCCCAGCCGGTCGAGACCCATCTGGCCGCCTTGACCGCCGCCACGCAAGCGCTGGAAAACGCTCAGGACCTGGCGCTCGCCGCCCGGCAAAGCGGCGGCCAGGTCCAGCTGGCCTGCGCGCCGGTCGCGGCGCCGCCGGCCGACCGGAAGGCGGCTTAATCGCCGTCCGCCTTGCCCCGGTACACCGCCAAGCCCTCCAGCAACACGCCGGCCAGCAGAACGCCGCCGCCGAACCAGCCGCCCGCTTCCGGCGCCAGAAACAGCAAAGCGCCGCCCAACGCCACCAAGCCGATGGACGCCTTGCGGCGATGGGGATGCTTCAACAATCTTTGCATGAACGCCCTCCTGCCTTTCTCAATCAAGCCTCGTCCGGACGGCGCAGCAAGCCCACCAACACCAGGCCCGCCAAAAAGCCGCCGATGTGCGCCCAAAACGCCACCCCGCCGCCCGCACCCGCCAGGGCCGGGATTCCACCGGCCAATTGCAGAAAAAACCAATATCCCAGCATGGCGATGGCCGGCAGTTCCAACTGGGTGAAATAAAAGCCGATGGGCACCAGGGTCACCACCCGCACCTGGGGATACAGCCGCGCATAAGCGCCCAGCACGCCGCCGATGGCGCCGGAAGCCCCCACCATGGGGATCAAGGCGTTGGAATCGGCCATGAGCTGGGTCACCGCCGCCGCCAAGCCGCACAGCAGATAGAAGACGATGAAACGCACGGGGCCCATGGCGTCTTCCACGTTGTCGCCGAAAATGTAGAGGAACCACATGTTGGTGATGATGTGGAACCAGCCGCCGTGCATGAACATATGGCTCAGCAAGGTGGGCAAAGGATGGGAGTTTTCCAGGGTGCAGGCCAGGTTTTCCGTCACCGGAATGGCGGCGTCCAACGGCGCCGTGCCGAACAGGTCCGCGGGAATCAGCCCGTAGCGGCAGAGGGACTCGGCCATGGGCGCGTCCATGCCCATGCCTTGGATGAACACCCACGCCAGCGCATTGAGCCCTATCACTCCCCAGGTGGCGACGGGAGTATGGATGGTCGGATTCAGATCGCGCAGGGGCAGCATGGCTTCACCTTGGGACTTGCGGTTTCGACGCCTTCCATCCTAGCACCGCGACAGGCAAAAGGCTCGCCGGAAATGGGGCCATAACTGGTATAGTTAATGCCTGATCAACTACACAAGCAGAGGAGGTCGACCATGGAAAACGAAGGCATGTCCCAAGTCACCAAGGTCTTATTGTTGTTCGGCGCCGTCATGGTGGTGGGCTTCGTCATCGTAGGATCATCCCGAGAAACCCCGGAAGAAAAGATGCAAGCCGCTTCCCAACAAGCGTCCATGATGAGCAAACTGGCCCTGGACAAGTGCAGCAACGCCATATACGCGCACGCCAAGGAACGGGTATACACCCCCGCGGCCACGTCCAGCGACAACATGAATTACGCCAATTTCACCTGGCGCTCCAGCGGCGCGGTGAAAGATGCCGAATGCCATTACGAAACCGGCAACGGCATCACCTTACTGAAGGTGAACGGCGAAACGGTGAACATCCACGCCATCGCCCAAACCGACTCCAGTTCCACCAGCCGCCCGGCTTCGGCGGCGGGCGGGCACGGATCCGCTGCTGCCGGCGGCGGACATTAATCCAAAGGCACATCGCTGATGGGAAAACGCTCCCAGCCTTCATAGTCGAAATGCCACCACTCGGTGGGCAAACCGGTGAAGCCGTGGCGCGCCATCACCTGCTCCAGCAGGGCGCGGTTGCGTAACGCCTCCTCCGGCAAATCCATGAAGTCGCGGTGGGCCTTTTCGGAAAACTCGTCGAACGCCGAGGGCATGGCCAACTCCCTGCCCTCGGCATCCACCAGCGTCAAATCTACCGCCGCGCCCCGATTGTGCCGCGAGCCCTTGGCCGGATCGGCCACGTAGCGCTCATCCGGCAGCACCTCCCACAGCAGCTTTTGCACCGACCAGGGCCGGTAGCCGTCGAACACTTTCAAAGCCAGGCCCATGCCGGCCAATTCCTTTTGCACTTCCGCCAAGCGCTCCGCCACCGGCCGGCGCAGCAGGCAGCGGGCCGCGGGATACAATCGCCGGCCGGCGAAGTTGTTGTCCGTGGCATAACGAATGTCCAGGCGCACGTCGGGAATCGCCGAGCTCAGATCCACCAGCGGCTCCTCCGCGTGGGGCGTTTGCCAGGCCAAACCGGCCGACAACCCCAACAACCCGCGCCCGCCAATGCGGCGCAGCGTTTTCCAAGCCTTGCGAACGCCCGCCCCCCAACGGCTGACCACAGCCACCGCCAGCGCGGAAAAAACAAAACCGGGCAACAGCTCGTACACATCGAACCAGCCGCCGTGCCAGCGCCCCCACAGCAGCACCGTCGCGCCGCCCACCGCCATGCCGGCCAGGGCGCCGTCGCGCGTCATGCCCCGCCAATACAACGACAGCAGCAAGGGCGGCCCGAACGCCGCGCCGAAACCGGCCCAGGCATGGCCCACCAGGGCCAGCACCGTGTTATGCGGGTCCAGTGCCACGCCGTAGGCCGCCACCGAGACGCCCACCAGCGAGCAGCGCCCCACCCACAGCAACTCCCTGTCCCGGCAGTCCGGCCGCAACCAGTCCTTGTACAAATCCTGGGCCACGGCGGAAGACGCCACCAGCAGCTTGGAAGCGGTTGATCCCAGCACCGCCGCCAATATGCCCGCCAGGCACAGCGCCGCCACGCCGGGCGAAAACAACTGCACGGCCATGTGGATGAACACCTCCTCCGTTTCCACGCCTTGCAGGGGCCGCCGCAGCACGCCGATACCTGTGTAGCCCACCAGCACCGCCGCGGCCAGCACCGTCACCAGCCACGTCATGGCCACACGCGTCGCCAGGGGAATTTCCTCGGCGCGGCGGATGGCCATGAAACGCGACAGGATCTGCGGCTGGCCGGGATACCCCAATCCCCAAGCCAGCAGCGAAGCGATGCCGATCCAGCCCAGCGATTCGCCGTCGGGCTGGAGCCAGGGCGACAACAACGCCGGATTGAAAGCGTCCAGGGTGTCGCGGATACCGCCGGGGCCGCCGTTCAAATAAACGCCCGCCGCCGCCGTCAGCAACAACACCAGGAACATCAGGCTGCCGTTGAGCAGGTCGGCCCAGGTGGCGGCCAAAAAACCGCCGCCGACGCTGTACAACACCACCGCGCCGGCCCCCAGCGCCAACGCCAGCGGATAATCCCAGCCGAACAGCGTTTGCAGCAAACGCCCGGCGGCGACGAAGCCGGAGCCGGCGTAAAAGGAGAGGAACAACAAGATGAAAAACGCCGCCGGCGTGCGCAAAATCCGGCTGCGGTCGTCGAAACGATGGGCGAAATAGTCCGGCAAGGTCAGGGCGTCGCCCAAGCGCTCCGTCTCCCGCCGCAAGGGAACCGCCACCAGCCGCCAGTTGCCGTAAGTGCCGATCAGCAACCCCAGAGTCAGCCACACCGACTGGAATCCGGCCGCATACGCCAGCCCCGGCAACCCCATCAGCAGCCAGCCGCTCATGTCCGCCGCTTCGGCGCTGAACGCCGTCAGCCATGGCCCGAGGGAGCGCCCGCCCAGGATGAAGTCCGATAGGCTGGCGGTGCGCCGGCCGGCGACGACGCCGATCAGCAGCACAGCGATCAAGTAAACGGCGAAAGTCAGGGCAACGAGGCCGGTATGCTCGGGCAAGGTTCAACTCCCATGGAATACGCCCCGGCATTGTAATGGCTGAATGCGGCGCTTGCCCGCGTCCCGTCGACGCATCGGCATTTCCCAGTTCCGCAAACGCCCGGCCTCGGCTACCCTTAACGCAAATTTCCACAAGAGTCCCGCCGATGAACCAGCAACCGCCCACCTCCGTTCCACCGTCCGTTCTGGGCGACGACCGCTACCGCGTGCACATTTCGGCCAGCGGCACCGGTTGGTCCGGCCAAGGCCCCCACGCACTGACCCGCGACAGCGCCGATCCGGTCCTCGACGCGCTGGGCTTTTTCGTCTACCTGCGCGACCTGGACGCCGGCCTCACCTGGTCGCCGACGCCGGCGCCCCTGGGACAAAGCGCGGAAGCCCGCGGCCACGCCGCCGACGACGACACGGTGGCGTTCCGACAGCGCCAAGCGGGACTGGAAACGCTGCTGGAGGTTTCCCTGTGCCCGAACGAAACGGCGGAATTGCGCCGGCTGAGACTGTCGAACGCCTCCGACCAGCCGCGCCGCATCGCCGTCACCGGCTACCTGGAACCGGTGCTGGCCCCCACGCCGGCCGACGCCGCCCACCCGGCCTTCGCCAAGCTGTTCCTGCAAACCGCATTCGACGCGGAGCGGCAAGTGCTGCTCGCCAGCCGCCGCCCGCGCGGCCACAACGAGGTATTTCCCTGGCTGGTGCACGGCCTCGTCGGCGCGGGAGCGCTGCAATACGAAACCGACCGTCGCCGTTTTATCGGCCGTAGCCGCGACCTGACCGCGCCGCAGGCGGTGGAGATGGAAAACCTGCCCGGCACCGTCGGCAATGTGCTGGACCCGGTGTTGAGCCTGCGCCGCGTCGTCACCCTGGCGCCGGGAGAATCCCTGGAGCTGGCCTTCTACCTGGGCGTCGCGCCCGACAAAGCCCAAGCCATGGCGCTGGCCGACCGTATCGCCGCCCAAATACAGCAACAGCCTTGGCAACCGGCTATTCCGGCTTGGAATGCAGCGCCTGCCCCCGCCGAGCCACCGCGCGCCCGCCCCCATACGGAAGCCGCCGCCACCGACCCGGCCTTGCTCGCCACCCTGCACCACTGGAACGGCTACGGCGGCTTCACCCGCGACGGCCGCGAATACGTCATTCCCCTGGCGCCGGACGGCAACGGCCGCCTGCAAGGCCCGCCCCTGCCCTGGACCAACGCGGTCGCCAATCCCACCACCGGTTTTCTGGCCAGCGAAACCGGCGCCGGCTACACCTGGAGCCGCAACAGCCGGCAGCACCGCTTGACGCCCTGGTCCAACGACCCGGTGCTGGACCCCCACGGCGAAGCCTTCTACATCCGCGACGAGGACGACGGCAACTACTGGTCGCCGCTGCCCGGCCCGGTGCCGGGCGGCGCCTACGAGGCCCGCCACGGCCACGGTTATAGCCACTATCACCACATCAGCCACGGCCTGGAACAGCAAGCTTGGCAATTCGTGCCCTGCGAGGATCCGGTCAAAATCACCCGCATCAAAATCGCCAACCGCAGCGGCCGCGTCCGCCGCCTGTCGCTGTTCGCCTACCAGCAAGTGGTGCTGGGCGTGCTGCCGCAAGAAACCCGCGACAACATCGTCAGCGAATGGCACGAGAATCCGGGCGTGTTGCTGGCGCAAAACCTCCAAGGCCACGAATTCGCCGGCGGAGTCGCCTTCGCCAGCTATGCCGGCCGAGCCGACAAGCTGCACCACAGCGCCGACCGAGCGGCGTTTATCGGCGCCGGCGGAAACCTGGCCATGCCGGCCGCCCTAACCCGGCACAGCCGGCTGGACGGCCGCGCCGGCCCCGGCCTGTCGCCCTGTTTCGCCCTGCAAGCCGAAGTGGAGCTGCAACCCAACGAAACCCTGGATTGCGCTTTCGTGCTGGGCGAAGCCCTGGGCCACGAGCAAACCCTGGCGCTAGCCAAGCGCTACCACTGGCCGCTCCAAGCCGAGGAGGCCCTGCAGCACGCCCAGGATTTCTGGCGCCGCACCCTGTCCGGCGTGCAAATCGAAACGCCCGTGCCGGCGCTGGATCTCATGGTCAACGGCTGGCTGCCCTACCAGAACCTGAGCTGCCGCATCTGGGGACGCTCGGCGTTCTACCAGTCCGGCGGCGCCTACGGCTACCGCGACCAGCTGCAGGACACCGCCGCCATGATCTACTTGCGGCCGGACATCACCCGAGCCCAGATCGTGCTGCACGCCGGCCACCAGTTCCTCGAAGGCGACGTGCTGCACTGGTGGCATCAAGCCCCCCTCGAGGTGGGCCTGCGCACCCGCTTCGCCGACGACCTGCTGTGGCTGCCCTACATCGCGGCGTTCTACGTCAAGGCCACCGGCGACTGGAGCGTGTTGGACGAACGCGCGGCATACCTCGAAGCGCGACAACTGGAGGCGGGCGAAGACGAGGCCTACCTGAAGCCGGAAAGCTCCGGCCAGTGGGGCGACGTATACGAGCATTGCTGCCGCGCCCTGGACCGTTCCCTCACCCTGGGCGCCCACGGCCTGCCCCTGTTCGGCACCGGCGACTGGAACGACGGCATGAGCCGCGTCGGCCGCGAAGGCAAGGGCGAAAGCGTGTGGATGGGCTTTTTCCTGCACAACGTGCTGGGCGAATTCCTCGCGGTGTGCGAGCATCGCGGCGATAAGGCGCGCGCCGCGCGTTACGAAGCGCACCGGACCAAGCTCGCGAACGCCCTCAACGACGCCGGCTGGGACGGGGAATGGTACCGCCGCGCCTATTACGACGACGGCGCCGTCATGGGCTCCAAGGACAGCGACGAATGCCGCATCGACGCCCTGGCGCAAGCATGGGCCGTCATTTCCGGCACCGCGTCCAAGGAACGCGCCAAACAGGCCATGGACGCCCTGGAAGAGCACCTCATCTCCGACCAGGACAAGCTCATCCGCCTGCTGACTCCGCCGTTCGAAAACACGCCCCACGATCCCGGCTACATCAAGGGCTACGTCAAAGGCGTGCGGGAAAACGGCGGCCAATACACCCACGCCGCCTGCTGGGTGGCCCGCGCCATGGCCGAAGCCGGCCGCCACGAACGCGCCGCCGAACTGCTGGAGATGCTCAGCCCCATGAGCCACGCCGCCACGCCGGAAGACGTCGCCGTCTACCAAGTGGAGCCTTACGTCATCGCCGCCGACGTGTACGGCGCCGATCCCCACGTCGGCCGGGGCGGCTGGACTTGGTACACCGGTTCCGCCGGCTGGTATTACCGGGTGGTGCTGGAATCCCTGCTGGGTTTCGAACTGGCGGGCGGAGAACATATCCGCCTCAAGCCGCGCATTCCCAAATCCTGGCCCGGCTTCCGCCTGGACTACCGCCTACCGGACAGCGACACCGTCTACCGCATCCGCGTGGAAAACGCCGGCGGCACGGCCAGCGCCGCCACACTGGACGGCAAACCGGTAACGGTCAGCGACGGCGCGGCGCATATTCCGCTGAGCCGCGACGGGGCCGAACACCAGGTCGAGATAAAACTGGGTTAGAGGCAGCCCGGATAAAGCGCAGCGAAATCCGGGCTACAAACGCACCGCCCTGTTTGCCGGGAGGAAACGGTCGCGCTATATCGCCGCGACCGCCCGGCGGACGGTCGGGAAAGGCTTGGCCGCTATCCAGCTACTCTATTTTGCCGGCCATTTTCTCCACCAGACTCTTGAACGCCTCCTGATCCTGCGCCGACAGAGACGCCAGCCCTCTCGCGATGCGAGGCCCCCACGGCCCCGCCGGGCCGCGAGGCCCCCAAGGTCCTTCGCCTTCCACCCCGCGTTTGCCCCAAAACTCGGCCCAGAAATCGAACGTACGGTCGTTCACCGTCGTCCCCAGGGAAGGCGACGGGCTATGGCCGTAGAACGCGAGGGCCAGCGCGGTTCTTTTCGCCGCCAAGGTAATCGTCTCGCTTGGCGGCGCGGAGATGACCGGCGTACCCCAAATCTTTTGCCAACGCTTGAAGCGCTTCGGCAACGTGCCTGGCACTTGATTGGGCGTGGGTTCGGGATAGAGCAAATGGTCCTTCGGCACCACCGTTACCCCGGAATCGGCGGTGTAGGCCCAGTGCGAGTTCGGCCCCGGCCAGGCATTGGCCGGCGTTACCGCAGAAACCGGCGTCTCTTTGCGGAATGCGTTCAGATCGATATCGAACGTGCGCGCGCGCAAGCCAGGTTTGCCGTTGCCGTCGCCCGGCGTGGCATACCATGCGGTGGCATAGATGACGGAAGCGGCAGGATGCAACGGAATGTTCAGCAGGCGGGCGGGGTCCGAATTCGGATAACCCGGCAGCGCGTCGACGCCGTCGGTAGCGTTCCAAAAAGCGAATTCGTAGTTCTTACCATTAAGCGGGATGGTCTTGAGCGCCTGCAAGTTCTTTACCGGATCGCTAACGCTTCCGAGATCGGCCAAGGTGATTTCATTAGGATCGTCGGCGCTGTTCTCGACACTCCAGACATCGGTATTGTCGTCTTCGTCCGGAGCACCCCAGGAAATACTCCTGAAATCGATATAAACGGTACCCATAATTTAATTCCATTAAAAAATACGGCGTATTTCGGTTTGGTGCTTCCCGCGCGGCCGTACCGGCGCATTGCCGTGGACGCAGCGGGCTCGGCCCAATCATAGGCACATCCAGCCCATTTCTTTGTAAGACAGAGATTAAAATACTGTCATCCCGGGATTAAATTTGCGTAGGAAATACGCATTACCGCCGCTGGCGTTGCCTTCCCTTGACGGCATCGAACGCCGAAAAGGCCGCTGCGTGCGATGCGCAGGTTGAAACGAGGATACGCGGCCCAACATCATACCGCCGAGCCGATGGCCGCCAAGGCGTCAACCCCCGCAGGGAGATCTGCCGCAAGCCTAAACCCGCTGCGCCGCAACGGGATCGGCGCGTCGCCAAGGGAACCTAGCGGGATGCCCGGCTGTCCCACTGAAAAATACAGCCGGGACGACCATGAACAAATCGAAATTCCTTTTGGCCGCGGTGGCCTGCCTCCTCTTGGCCGGCTGCCAGCAACCGGACGGGGCCTATGCCGCGGTACACCAAATCGTGCCCGATCCGGTGATCCTGCACCTGGGCGGAGCCCTCTACCTGGCGAAAGACCGGGAAAACAACCTGTTCCTGATTGAAGCCGACGACTTCGGCGAAGCGACCATCATCAGCCGGATTTATTGAGGATTAGCGCCGCTTGATGGCGTCGAAAGCAAGCAACGCCCGCCGGCGGCTATCGGCCAAGTCGACGATGGGCAGCGGATAGGTCTCTCCCAACCGCACGCCGGCCTGCGCCAAGACGTTTGCCGGCGCCTGCCAGGGCTGGTGAATCCAGCGCGCCGGCATGCGCGCCAGCGCCGGCACCCACTGCCGCACATAATCCCCCTGGGGATCGAATTTCTCCCCCTGCAACACCGGATTGAACACGCGAAAATAAGGCGCGGCATCCGCCCCGCAGCCGGCCACCCACTGCCAACCCAAGCCGTTGTTCGCCAAGTCGGCGTCCACCAGGGTGTCCCAGAACCAGCGCGCGCCTTCCTGCCAGGGCAGGAGCAGGTTTTTCGCCAACAGCGAAGCGGCGATCATGCGCACGCGGTTATGCATCCAACCGGTCCGCCACAGTTGCCGCATGCCGGCATCCACCAGGGGAAAGCCGGTCAGCCCGCGCTGCCAGGCCCGCAATCCCTCGGCGTCGCTCTCCCACGCCATATCGGCGAAGCGCTGGTCCAAGGGCTCGGTGACGGTGCGGGGGAAGTGATACAGCAGGTAGTGCGCGAATTCGCGCCAGCCTAATTCGTCGAGGAATTTATCCAGGCCCGCCGTCGCGCCCGCCCGGTCGCCCTCGTCCAGCAAGGCGTGCACAATCTGTCGCGGACCGATCTCGCCGAAATGCAAATGGGGTGAAAGCCTCGACGTGACGGGCTGTGCCGGCATGTCGCGCCCAACGGCGTAATGCGCAAGGGCGGTGTCGATGAAGCACCGCAAGGCGGCGATGGCGCCCTGCTCGCCCGGCGTCCAGCAATCGTAGAACTCCCGATCCCAGGCGATGCGCGGCAACAGCGCTAAAGCCGCCAGGGGTTCCGAGTCCAGCTCCGCCACCGCCGGCAAGGCCGACGGCGCGGCCGGGCCGGCGGCGGGCCAGCCCAGCGCCCGCGCCGCCTTCCAATAAGGCGTAAACACCTGATAAGGCCTGCCGGCGCGCTGAATCTCCCACGGCTCGCGCAGCAAGGCGCTGTTGCCGCTCCGCACGGTAAAGCCGGCGGCGCGCAAAGCGGTCTTGACGACGCTGTCGCGGGCGATGGCGGCCGGCTCGTAGCGACGGTTCCAATACACCGACGTGGCGCCGCACTCGGCCGCCAGTTTTTGCAAGACGGACAGGGCCGGCCCGCGCCGCAGGATCAACCGGCTGCCCAGGCCGCGCAAGCGGCCGTCCAAGGCCGCCAAGCTATGATGCAGCCACCAGCGGCTGGCGCCGCCTGGAGGCCAGTCCGCCTCTTCCTCGGGGGCATGGATATAAAGCGGGACGATTCGCTCCGCGCTCGCCAAGGCGAGTTCCAAGGCGGGGTTATCCGCCAGCCGAAAATCTCGGCGAAACCAAATGATGGCCGTGTGCATTAACGGAACCTATTAGCAATAAACGCCGGCTTTCGCCGCACCGATTGGCCTATGCCGGCAAACCGGACAAACCGGTTAATTCATTATATGAGGCTGTAAATCTTCGATCAGGGTATCGGGGATCGTATAGGCATCCCGCGGACGGGGGGCTCCCTTCCGATTTGCCGCCGGTAAACGCTCGAGTCGCCAAGTCCCTTGCACCCGTTTCCGCACGGCGTTGCTCGCGACCAAAGGCTTGGCGGCGGCTTGAGCCAACGCTTCCATACGCATGGCGCTTTTGACCGCGGCACCGGCAATCGTATAGTCCATTTTCAGCGACGAACCGATATTGCCCTCGATCACCGGCCCTATGTCGATACCAAAAGCGCCGTCAATCCGCTGAAAACGGGGATCATCCCGGCGCCTCAACTGCTGCAATCCCCGCAAGGCGTCGAGACAAGCGGCAATGGCCGCATCTCCCCCGGATTGGGAAAAGTGGGCGATGAAGCCATCGCCCAAGTATTTGGCCACCTGCCCCCCGTGCTCGACGATACAGGTGGAGCAAACCTCGAGATAGCTGTTGACGACTTCGGCCAAGCTTTGGGCCGGATATTGTTCCTGCAGTTGCTCCAGCCCCGTCATGGTTCCGACGACCACCGTTTTCTCCGTCGATTGGGCCGGAATACGCAGCGGATTTATGCCGTCGGTCAACAGCTTCAATACGGCGGGTTGCGTATAACAACCGATGATGTGATGGGATTGCGCAATGTTTTGCAGCATCATGCGTATCGCCTGCATCAGGATACCGCTTTCCTCGGTGAGGCAAATCGTTTTCATGCCCCAGTCGGTAAACAAGCGTTCCTCCAATCCGTATTCCACGCTGAGCACTGTCAAATCCCGATGGCGCGGATCGTTGCGTATTTTTTCCAGCAAGTCGTCCAGCGCATCCGCCTTTCCTTCCAATATTTGGAAAAAATATTCGTGGACGGAAATCAAAATACCGGTCAAACCGACTTTTTGATTATTCATGCTCGACTGTCTACCCAGCTCGATAATGTCCGTTTCGGAGAAAGGCGCATGCATGGTGCTGACGTACACAACGCGCTTGATGCCGCCCTCGCTGTCGGCGTCCGAGAGTTCGGAACGGTCATGGGCAAGCCGCTGCATGGCCTTGGTCATGAGCCCCGTTCCCTTGGTGAGCGCTCTGAAGTCGCTCTGGGAGAGCACGGTGAGTTCGCAGGGCGAGATACAGCGCACCGTTTCCGCTCTTCGGCTCAGATGCGCCATGGCGATTTCGCCGAAATAGTCTCCCACGCCCAGCTCGCCGACTTTTTGCCCGTCCTTGATGACTTCCAGGCGGCCTGACTCGACCACATAGGCCAGTTCGGCTTCTTCGCCCTGGTGGAAGATTTCCTCCCCTTTCTCGAAACGCACCCGTTGCAAACGGGCGGTCGGCGACGACGCGAGCACCGCGATGTCGCTGCGGAAAGGAATCACCAGCGCCCAGTCGATCATGATGCGCAGATTTTTTTCCAGGCCGGGCACGACCCACAGGTTGTCCAGTCTGGACACCAGCCAGGCGGCCACGCCGCTGAAGGTCGCAACGCCGATGCGGCACAGAGAGTAAAAGCCGATGCCGTAGGGCCGGATCAATCGCTCGCGGGCGCGGAAAGGGCGCGGACTGAAGCCTTGCGACACCGCCCAAGCGTTGTAGCCGACCGCGGCCCCGATGGCTTGCCACTGAGCCGCCGACGGGTAAGGCTGTCCTTCCCCCGTATGATTGGGGGCCGCCACCCAGAGATGGGGATGGCTTTCCAGAGCCAGTGTTTCGTCCAGGGCCAAGGGCCAGGTCAAGCTTTCGGCGTTTTGGAAGCGTACCGTGGGCGGGCTGAAACTGGCGTTGATCACCATGGCGCAGCTTCGGCACCCGCCGTCGGCCAGCGTGATTTCCTGCGGCGTGACGCTGGCGACCCGCTCGCCCGGATGCAAAGTAACGCCCGCCTTCGCCAGGCAGCGATCGCGCAACGGCATGATGTCGTTCTCGAAGTCGCTATAGCGATAATCGGCGTCCTCGTAGAGATGCACCGCCCAACCGTTGCGTGTCAGCGTCGGGTAAGAAGGCTCCGCCGCGCGCAACATCTGGCAAACTTCCGCGGCGATGCCGGACGCCAGTTCTCCCGAGCCGATGATGGCGATATCCAGCACGTGGCCGGCCTCCTTGGCCGCCGCGCAAAAGTCCGCCTCCTCCACCAGATCCAGCAAGCGCTTCCTGATATTCAACGCATCGCCCACCGAATCCAGCGGAATCCCATGGGACACGATGCCGGTCACGGCCGTCACATTCGGCTTGCTCGTTTGCGCCAAAACCAGTTGGTCGAACGGCAAGCGGATGCGCTCTCCGCTGGGTCGTCGCGCGATAACCTGCCGGTTGGACTCGTCGATGCACTCCAAGCGCCCGACCACCACCTGGGTTTGCGCAACGATACGCCGGATGGGGTTGATCACATTGTTGGGCTGCACGCTTCCGCCGATCACTTCGGGCAATAACGGCGTCAGCAGGAAATTGGAATTATCGTGCAGCAAGGTGACGCGGACATTGCTATAGGCGCCGGCCAAGCGCTCGACTTTTAAAGCCGCATGCAGCGCCGCGAATCCGCCGCCGACGATCAGAATTTGCGCCTCTTGGTCCCGCGGCCTGGGCATGCGCCAATGGCCGGCGGAATTGATCAGGCACGAGAGCATGACGCCGTAAAACAGAATGTGCGACGTCAAGGTTTCCGGCAACAGCAAGGCGAAAGACACGAAGGCGAACAACAGGAAAAGCGACAACGGCCGCAGCAGGATTCCGGCGATCAGCAAAACGCCGGCGGACACTTCCACCAAGGCCATCAAAAGCGAAAAGGCTTCCGGCGCGGCGGAGAGGATCGGCACGTGATAAGTGGTGATGATGGCCAGGGCCAAGTTGGGCTGCAGGATCTTATAGGCGATCCCGAGGTACACCATGGTGATGCCGGTCAAGATCCGCATGATCGCCTGCGCGCGCGCTCGCGGTTGCGCCGCCAGCCAGGCCTGCGCCCCTTGCAGGAAGGCCGGCGTCGGGAGCGGCGGATAATGCCTGCCGGGCCCCTGCAGCAGCAGGTAAATGGATGCCCCGAACAAGGCGCCGCCGTAGGCGAGGAAATCCACGCCGAACAGTCCGCCCGCCGACAGGCCGAGCAGCATCAGCGCCACGGCGCATAAGCGCACATAAACGCCGAAAAGGATGGCCAGCCCCAGCAGCAATTCGGCCCACGGCAGCCAACCCCAACGCGCGCCGAGTTCGCCGACTTGCAAATCGGGGGCGATGAGCGTCGGCGAAGTGAACGGCGCCACACCGATGCGAGGCTCCATCCCCAAGGCGGAGGAAATCAACATCCACGCGAGGCAGACGCGCAGGATACGCGGCACATGCTCGCCGTATGAAGCGAGCCGGGCTTGCAGGTCGGGAAACAGCTCCCGGGCGCCGGTGTAGCCGAGGCGGATCCAGCCCACGATGAACACCAGGAACAGCAACACCATCGACACATTGAGGAACGAGAGTTCCGAATACAGCGACGGCTTGGGCAAGGCGTTCCACCGGGCGATCTGGTCCGGGGTCAAAATCCAGCGTTCGTGGGCGGAACATGCGCCGGCGAAGAACAGCGCCGCGGCAGCGGCGAACAGCGCGGGAGAGAGGCTCGGCGCGGCCTTGATCGCTTTCATACCCATGCCGGAATCCCCCCTCGAAAATCCAGACGACTGCCTTACCGGTAAAACCCCTTCACTTTCGGTGCGTTAGGACTTCTCCGACGAGGCGGACGAAAACGCCGCGGCGACGCTCTTCCGCTTCGCTTTAGGCAGCAAACGGAACCCCAACAGCAGCAGCAGGGCCGCCAGATAGAACAAGGGCTCCGCCATGTCTCCCTTGAATTGCCACAAATAATGGAAACTGGCCGCCAGCGCGCAGGGATAAATCAGCCGATGCAATTTTTTCCATGACTTCCCCAAACGGATTTTCGCCTTTTTTGGCGAAGTCACCGCCAACATCAACAGGATCAAATACGCCGCCACCCCGAGCCAGATGTACCGGCTTTCCCATATGTCCATTGCGATCAAGCGCCAGTCGCCGGCATGGTCCACCACGAGGTAGCCTAGGACGTGCAGCGTGGCATAAAAAAAAGCCATCAAGCCGAACATTTGCCGATAGCGGGCCATACCGCCGACTCCCGTCAGCATTTGCAGCGGCGTCACCGCCAAGGTGACGAGGAGAAAGCGCAAGGACAGGTCGCCGAGACGGATATGGAGGCCTTGGATGGGATTGGCGCCCAATCTTTCGCCGGCGATATCGGCCACCAGCCAGATCGCCGGTATGAAACAGGCGGCCAGCACCAGCCAGAATCGGTCGAAAGACCCCATCATCAGAAAAACAGCCTCAGGTTCATGTCGCTGTATAGCGACGCCACTTGGTCGCCGTAGCCGTTGAACGGTTGCGTGGCGCGGCGAGGCGTGAAGAAGCCGCTCCCCAAGCTGCGCTCGCTGCTTTGGCTCCAACGGGGATGAGGCACGGCGGGATTCACATTGGCGTAAAACCCGTATTCCTGAGGGGCGTACTGACGCCAGGAAGTAAGCGGCATGTCGCTCACCAGTTCGATTTTGGTGATCCCCTTGATGCTCTTGAACCCGTATTTCCACGGAACGACCAGGCGCAACGGCGCGCCGTTTTGCTTAGGCAACGCTTCGCCGTACATCCCGGTGGCCAGTATGGTCAAAGGATGGACCGCTTCGTCGATGCGCAGCCCCTCCACGTAAGGCCATTGCAGCATCGCCCCCTTCCGCTGATTGGGCATCACGTCCGGAGCGAAAAGCGCCGTGAATTTAACGAACTTTGCGCTCGACAAAGGCTTGGCGGCCTTGATCAAGGCCGCCAAGGGAAAGCCGATCCACGGCACCACCATCGACCAGGCTTCCACGCAGCGGAAACGGTAAACGTATTCGCGCAGGTCCTGTGCGCGAAGAAGGTCTTCCAGCCCAAATACCCCCGGTCTTTCCACTTCGCCGGCGATTTCGACGGACCAAGGTTGCGTACTCAGCGATTGCGCGAGCTTCGCCACCTCGCCTTTGTCGAAAGAGAACTCGTAATAATTGTTGTAGGTTTCCACCAGGCCCTTGGGGGTCGCCACCAAATCGGGCTGCCGGGGCACGGCCGATCCGGCGGGCGGCGGCGACGCATCCGTGGCGTTGGCGACGGCGGAAACCGCAGCGGACTGCGCCACAGCCGATGCCAATACCAGCTTGAGAATTTTCCGCCGCTCGCGAAACGTCTTTTCGTCGGTAATCTCACCGGCGCTTATATCCCGCCCAGTTTTAATAATCATTACCTGACACCAATAGCAATAGCCGCGCCTGTTATTTCTTACCCTTAGGTATCCAACTCAACAATCGGCGGATCTTGTTTTCCGTGATGAACGCCAGGGAAAACAGCTGCACGAAATTGTTCGCTTCGATCAAATCCAATCCGATGTTTTCCGGAACCACGTCTTGTTGCGTCCCGAATAGCTTGTCCCAAGCCGATAGCACGATGCCGTAGTTACTGTCGTGCTCCTTGCGCAACGTCGAATGGTGGGCGCGATGCAGCGACGGCGTAATAATCACTTTCGATATCATCTCCTCGTTGGGAACCTTAATATTGACATGGTGGAAAAACACGAAAAACAGCTCGATGATTTCGATGCACAATATCAGGTAGGCGCTGGCCCCGACGATGACGACAAACAGGCATTTGTAGACGATCTCCAGCAGCAAGTCGATGACGTGAAAGCGAAAGCCGGTGGAAACATTAAGCGTTTTATCGCTGTGATGAACCTTGTGGAAGCGCCAGAGGAACTCGTACTTATGGCCCGCCACATGCCACACGTATATGGCGAAATCGAACAAGACAAAAGTGATGAGCCACTTCAGCGGACCTTCGTCCAGCCCGCTCAACAGGCCGTGGGACGAAAATTCCTGCGCGACGAAGAATAGCGACGAGGCCCTCAACACGGTGAGTATCAGGTTGTTCACCAGGAACGCGGTGGTATTGGTTACGACCGATTCCTTATACACATGGGTTGGAAACACCCGGTAAGGCCGAAATTTCTCCAACACCAACAGCGCCGCGAAAGCAATCAACGCCAAGCCGAACAATTGCTCGCTAAACAACAGCCCGCTATCGTTGCTCATGCCTCGATCCTCCATTGCTTGTCGTCGCAAAACGTCCGGTCAGCCGAATCATGACGCCGCGCCCAGCAAATCCGTCAGCTTCTGGATTTCGTCGTTGGCCTGAACCTGGCTGGTGATGTCGTATTGCACGCCGAGATAATAGATCACCCGCTTTTTTCGGTCGAACAGGGGAACGATTTTCAAACGGTTTAAAAACAACGATCCGTCTTTTTTATAATTGCGCAGCGTCACTTCGACGGCTTCATGTTTTTCCATGGCCTCGCGGATCTGGTAGCGTCCGGGCTGCTCCCGGTCGGCGCCCTGCAAAAACCGGCAATTGTGGCCGATGATTTCCTCTTGAGAATAGCCGGTAAGCCGCTCAAACGCCTTGTTCGCGTAGACAATCGGCGCATCTTCGATATCCGGGTCGGCCAGCGTCACGCCATTCACACATTCGTCCAAAATGGCGGCAAGCACTTGCGGTATCAATCCACTGTCTTTTTCTACAACGAATGCCATGTTATATCCTCGACATTTTTGGGTAATTCAGAGCACGATCATGGCAGCATCGATAATAAGCCAAGGGGAAAACCGACGCGCACGCGCCGCTCGTTCTCCCCCCTACCCGACGACTAACCGTTCAATAACGTTTTGATGTTTTCCGCGGTGGTTTCGGCGCCATCCTCGATCGCGGTTCGTATCAGCTTCTCGAAAGGACGCATGAAAACCTCCAGCTCCAGCAATTCGAATCGGAACGTCAATTGCGTCGCCTTGTCGCCGTCGCCGTTCATGAACACGTACGATTGCTTGTAAGGTTCCTCCACGCCCTGCAACGCCAGCCTTTCGCAAGGCTGGTATTCGGTGATCTCGAAAACCGATTCGACGGTAGCGCCGTTGTCGTGGCGAACTTGCTTGGCTTTGGCTCCCACAAACACTTGCTGTCCGTCCAGCGGCGTGAACTGCAGCACCTCTACCGCCCATTTCGGATAATTCTCGAAAAAGTTCTCGCCGATATAGCGAAATACCTGCGACAACGCCCGGTTGATATGGACGCTGGCTTCTCCGGCAACGGGTTTTTTCGAATCAAATGGCAGTTTGAGTTGCATAGCGCCTCGCGCCTGTCGCTTGGTTTAATCACTCAACGCCCTGCGCACCGGCATGGGCGGCTCACAAAGCGGTTCCCTCAACGAAACTCCAGAGGCGTATGGCTGTGCCGACGCAGAGCGGACGGGGCATGTCGCAGCGTCCTCGTCATGAGAATGGCTGAAATAATGCGTTTAAGGGCAGTCTAGTACACGGCCGTACAAAAACGTGCATGCAAAATTCTTATGGAACTTTCATCGGCGCCGCCCCAATTCGCCCATGTCGCATGACTCCTCCGGCCTTGAAAAATCCCCCGGGCGACCCAACGTCTAGCGGACAGGCGCACCGCACGTCCGAACGGCATAAGCGCCACGAATTCCACCCTTTCGATCGACCAAGGAGATAGCTCCCCCATGACCACCGAAGCCAATAAAGTCACCCACGGATTCCAAGCGGAAGTGAAGCAGCTGCTGCACTTGATGATCCACTCCCTCTACAGCAACAAGGAAATCGTGTTGCGCGAGCTGATTTCCAACGCTTCCGACGCCGCCGACAAACTGCGCTTCGCCGCCCTCTCCAACGACGGGCTGTACGAAGGCGACGCCGAGCTGAAAGTGCGCATCGAATTCGACAAGAACGCCCGCACCCTCAGCATCATCGACAACGGCATCGGCATGACCCGGGAGGAAGTGCAGGACAACATCGGCACCATCGCCAAGTCCGGCACCAAGGAGTTCTTCAGCAAGCTCAGCGGCGACGAAGCGAAAGACAGCCAACTCATCGGCCAGTTCGGGGTGGGCTTTTATTCCGCCTTCATCATCGCCGACAAAGTCACCCTCTACACCCGCAAAGCCGGCGCGCCCGCCGACCAGGGCGTGGTGTGGGAGTCCAACGGCGAAGGCGAATACACCCTGGAATCGGCCGAACTGCCCAAGCACGGCACCAAAGTCGTGCTGCATTTGCGTGAAGGCGAGAACGAATTCCTCGACGGCTGGAAAATCCGCTCCATCGTGCGCAAATACTCCGACCACATCGCCCTGCCCATCGTCATGGACAAGGAATCCCACGCCGAAGAAGGCGAGGAGAAAGAGGTGGGCGAGGAGGCCGTCAACCAGGCCTCGGCCCTGTGGACGCGCAACCGCGACGACATCACGCCCGAGCAATACGAAGAGTTTTACAAGCACGTCTCCCACGACTTCCAAGCCCCGCTGGCCCACGTCCACAGCCGGGTGGAAGGCACCAACGAATACACCCTGCTGCTCTATATGCCGGCCCGCGCCCCCTTCGACCTGTGGGAACGCGAATCCAAGCACGGCGTGAAGCTCTACGTGCGCAAGGTGTTCATCATGGAGGACGCGGAAAAGCTCATGCCGCGCTACCTGCGCTTCGTGCGCGGCGTCATCGACTCCGACTCCCTGCCGCTTAACGTCTCGCGCGAAATCCTCCAGGAGAACAAGCAGCTGTCCACCATCCGCGGCGGCGCGGTGAAAAAGGTATTGGGCTTGCTGGAGGACATGGCCAAGAACGAGCCGGAAAAATACACCACTTTCTGGAAGGAATTCGGCCAGGCCTTCAAGGAAGGCCCCATCGAGGACTTCAAGAATAAGGACCGCATCGCCAAGTTGCTGCGCTTCTCCTCCACCCACACCGATTCGGAAACCCAGGACATCACCCTGGACGACTACATCGCCCGCATGAAGGAAGGCCAGGAGAAGATTTACTACGTCACCGCCGAAAGCTTCGCCGCCGCCAAGCACAGCCCGCACCTGGAAGTGTTCCGCAAGAAAGGCATCGAAGTGCTGCTGCTGTCCGACCGCATCGACGAATGGTTGGTGAGCCACCTGACGGAATACGAAGGCAAGCACCTGGAGTCCGTGGCGCGCGGTGACCTGGACCTGGGCAAGCTGGAAGACGAGGCGGAAAAAGCCGAGCAGGAGCAGGTGGAGAAAGACTTTTCCGAGGTGGTGGAAAAGATCAAGAAAGCACTGGAAGGCCGCGTCAGCGAAGTGCGCGTCACCCACCGCCTGACCGAGTCGCCGGCCTGCCTGGTGAGCGATTCCTACGGCATGAGCCGCACCATGGAGCGCATCCTCAAGTCAGCCGGCCAATCCGGCATGGGCATCGGCAGCAAGCCCATCTTCGAGGTCAACCCCAGCCACGCCTTGCTGGCCAAGCTGAAAGGCGAAACCGACGAAACCCGCTTCGGCGACCTGACCCAGGTGCTGTTCGACCAAGCCGTGCTGGCCGAAGGCGGCCAGCTGGAAGACCCGGCAGCCTTCGTGCGGCGTTTGAACGGACTGCTGCAGCACGTGGCCTAACCCCCACCCGGCTCGGCGAACGGAGAAGGCGCTGCCGCTAGGCAGCGCCTTTTTTCCAAACCCTCTCCGCCATTGATCTAAGCCAGGGCAAGGGTTACCTTTGCGCCCATTCACCCCCTCGACCGGAGACAACCCCATGACAATCGACAACGAACTGGCCCGTTGCGCCGACAACGTCGGCATCGGCCGCATCCGCAAACACATCTTCCTCTGCTGCGACCAAAATAAGCCGCTCTGCTACGGCAAGGAAGAAAGCAACCAGGCTTGGGAATACCTCAAGCGCCGCATCAAGGAACTGAAGGCGGAAGGCCATACCGACATCGCCCGCACCAAGGCCAACTGCCTGCAAGTGTGCATGAAAGGCCCCATCGCCGTGGTCTACCCGGACGGCGTCTGGTACCACAGCTGCACGGAAGAAGTGCTGGAACGCATCATCCAGGAACACCTCATCGGCGGCCAGCCGGTGGAGGACTACCGCATCGTCGGCAGCGCCGGCTGATATGGCGGAATCCACTTCCGCCATCCGCCGCCGCTACGACCGGCTCGCGCCGTTTTTCGATCTGCTGGAAGGCGTGCTCGAACGCCTGGCCTTCGGCGCCTGGCGGCAGCGCCTGTGGAGCGAAGCGGGCGCCGGCCGCATACTGGAGGTGGGCGTGGGCACCGGCAAGAACTTTCCCTATCACCCGCCCGGCGCCGACATCACGGCCATCGACTTCAGCGCGGCCATGCTGAGCCGCGCCCGGAACAAGCTGGGACAAAGCCCGGCAGCGGTGGAGCTGCTGCCCATGGACGTGGAGCGGCTCGATTTTCCCGACAACAGTTTCGACACCGTGGCGGCGTCGTTCGTCTTCTGCTCGGTGCCGTTGCCGGTGAAAGGCCTGCGCGAAGTGCTGCGGGTGTGCAAGCCGGGCGGCCGGGTGCTGTTGCTGGAACACGTGCTCAGCGAGGATCCCCTGCGAGCGCGCATCATGAACTGGCTCAATCCGCTGGTGGTGAAGCTGGTCGGCGCCAATATCAACCGCCGCACGGTCGGCAACGTCGCCGCGTCCGGGCTAGCCATAGACAGCGTGGAAGACCTGGGCCACAGCGGCCTGGTCAAACTCATCAGGGCCCATAAGCCGGACGGCTATAATGAGCCCGTATTTCAACCCGCCATTAAGGAATAAAACATGTCCCAAATCGACAACATCAGCGTCGTGAAAAAAGCCAACGTCTATTTCGACGGCAAGTGCGTCAGCCACACCGTGCTGTTCGCCGACGGCACCCGCAAATCCGTGGGCGTGATCTTCCCTTCCACGCTCACCTTCAACACCGACGCGCCGGAAATCATGGAAATCGTCGACGGCGTGTGCAAAGTGCAATTGGCCGGGGAAAACGAGTGGAAAACCTATCGCGGCGGCGAATCCTTTCAAGTTCCAGGGAAAAGCAGTTTCCACATAGAAACCGTGGAATTAGTGAATTATGTCTGCCATTTCGGCTAAGTTTCGCACCAACTGTGTTAGCATAGCGGCCGGCTCGTAACGGATCACACGGGCACAACCCCAAAGGACCCGTGTTCGCCTCGGCGGCACCGAGGGTGGCACGAACGACCGGATGTCGGTCGGTGCCGGCTTATCGGCACACCAGTGCGGGAACCCTCTCGAAAATGCAAACGAGGCCTAAATGTCTTATAAAACCGTTATCGCCGCCTTCCTGGCCGGCGCCCTGACCCTGGTATCCGGCTTCGCTTCCGCACAAGGTCCGCTGTCCGTCGATTTCAGCAAGATGGAAGCCGCCACCAAGCAGGCTATCGCAGCAGGCAACGACAACGCCGCCCAAACCGCAGCCGCCGAAGAAGCGCTGAAGGAAGCCAAGGCGACCATGAAGGAGATCACCTCTCCTTCCGTGCAGAAAGTGGTTAGCCACCTGCGCGCCGCCGTTGCCAGCTCCAAGGCCGGCAACACCGCCGAAGCCGCCGAACACCTGAACGGCGCCCTCGGCGAAATGAAACAGCCGGGCAAGTAAGCCCCGCTGCCAAAGCAGGCCTCGCCGGACCGAGTGATTAAAGTCTGTAGGCCTGCAAGAAAATGCCCGTCACCTCCGTGACGGGCATTTTTGTTTGCATCAAGGCGCTGCGGCTTTAGGGATTCGCGCCCCCTGCCCTCCCTAGGCCGAGCCAGCGCAAGCGCTCATTCCGCCAAAGTGGGATACAACTTCACGGCGGTCATCAGCAACACCACGAGCGCGGCGAGCAACACGGCGAAATCCACGCCATAGCCGTGCACGCTCTCCCCACCCACGATCATGAGCCCGCGCAGCACATCCACCAGATAAGTGAGGGGATTGAGTTGGGCGACGATACGCAGCCACGGCGGCATGATATCCAAGGGATAGATCGCGTTGCTGGCGAAAAACATCGGCATCGTGAGCAATTGGCCGATCCCCATAAAGCGCTCGCGCGTCTTCACGATGCAGGCGATGATGAGCGAAAAAGTGGAAAACAGCCCCGACCCCAACAGCACAGCGGCCAGCACGCCGGCAATGGCGAGAGGGTCCAGGCGAATCCCTATGTGCAACGCGAGCGCGATGAGATAGATAACCGCCGCCTGCACGAACCCGCGAAAACCGGAAGCGATCGCCTTGCCGAAAACCAGCGAAATTCGCCGAGCCGGGCTAACCAGGAGCTTGTGCACGACACCCAGGTCGCGCTCCCAAATCACCGCGATACCGTAAAAAATAGCGCTGAACAAAACGCTCTGGGCAAGTATCCCTGGCGTGATGAATGCAAGATAACCGACCTCCCCCGTGTAGATGCCTCGAGCATGGGCGAACACCTGGCCGAACACCACCAACCACAGCAACGGCTGGATAGCGCGCGATAAAACCTCCGTGGGATCGCGGACGAGTTTGATAAGCTCGACCTCCGCGACTGCCGAGGTCTCTCGCAAAAATCGCTTCATGGCATTCCGCTCATCCCAAACGCTGGGCGGTCCTACGGGCCTGGGCGATGTCGCTGAATCGCCCGCCGTCGTATATTCCTCCGCCGGCGTAATGGGCAAACACGTCATCCATGCTGGCGTCGGCGCCAAGCCGAGAACGCAGTTCCGACGGCTTTCCCTCCACGGCAATTCGGCCCGTATGCAGAATGGCCAATTCGTCGCACAGCGCTTCAGCCTCCTCCATATCGTGCGTCGTGATCAGAACCGTCATGCCGTAATCGCGCCGTAGCTCCCGCAAGAGCCCCCACACGGCATGGCGCGCCATGGGATCTAGCCCGATCGTCGGCTCATCCAAAAACAGGATCGCCGGACGGTGCAGCATGGCCTGGGCTAACTCCAGCCTTCGGATCATGCCGCCGGAATAGGTTTTTACCAACTGCTGCGCCGATTCCGTAAGGCCCATGAAATTAAGCGCTTCACCGATGCGTACGCGTCTCTCCGAGCGAGGCAGGCCATAAAGCTTGGCCGATAGCCGCAAGTTCTCGTAGCCGGTCAAGACGCCGTCGGCCGACAGGAGCTGAGGCACGTAACCGATACGTCTCCTGACCTCGGCGGGAAACTCGATAATGCCGAAACCGCCAACCTCCGCATTACCCGATGTCGGCGCCAACAGGGTCGTCAGCATCTTGATCAAGGTTGTCTTGCCCGCACCGTTGGCGCCTAGCAGCCCAAAGATCCGGCCATACGGAATCGCCAGATTGAGATGATCCACCGCGATCAACCGGCCGAACTTGCGCGTCAGGCCGACCGTCTTTATTGCGAACTCGCCCTTGCGCCCTGGGAAGGGCATGCCGCTAGCACGATGCATACAAACCAAGCTCCACGTTTCGCCCTTTTCCCGAATTCCGACGGACCGAGCCACACCTTGCGCCAACCGCCCTTGCCGTCAGGTTAGCACGAGTCCCACAGGCCGGCGCCATCCGCGCATTCGCCTCGATGCGACATGCCGTCCTAAACAGTGGAGACAATTAGCGCCTGCGCAAACGCCGAAACGGTTCGGATCGGCTCACAGCGTTTGGCCAAACGCCGCTGGAAAGCCCTTCGCAAGCGATTTATTATGCCTTCCTGGTTCGGATTCCCACCCATCTCCCGCTGATTTGCCTACAATTCCCGACACGATCCGCCCATTTTTGCAAAACACCGTGCCCTCAGCCTGCGCTACCGCCCTGCCAGCCGAAAAAGCCAATGGCCGCATGTACATCGGCGCGTTTATTTTCGTGGCGCTCGGCGTGCTTTCCATGCTCTCCTACCAGGAGGAGCACAGCCGCGAGCTGGCCTTGGAAAAAGCCGCCGCCGACAGTTCTAACTTGGCCTGGGTGCTCGAAGCCAGCCTTAACGCCACGCTGCGCCGCCTCGACACCGACCTCGTCGAGATAGCGCGCACCGCCGTCTCCAACGACCTGCGGCAAACCGACTTGCCCGCGCAGCACACCCGCTGGACCGACTATCTCGAACGATTCAAAGCCAAGTTTCCCGAAGTCACCGACTTTTTCGTCTTCGATGCCGACGGCCAGATGCTGTTCGCCTCGAACGGGACGATAAAACCCTTCAATATCGCCGACCGGCGTCACTTTCAGAAATTACGCGACGACGCCACGGTGGGTCTGCTCCTATCCGACGTCGTTATCAGCCGGATCGACGACCGGCCGACGGCCATCTTCGGCCGCGCCCTTCGTGCCCCCGATGGCCGCTTCCTGGGAATCGCATCGGCGCTGCTCGATTTCCAGCACTGGCAAACTATCTTCAGCGCCCTGGACATCGGCGCCCACGGCGTAATCGCCTTACGCCGATCGGATACGCACCAGCTCATCCTCCGGCGTCCGGAACGCCCGGACGAATACAACAAATCCGTCGACATCGCGCTGACGCGCCGCGTTTCCGCCGGCGAAAGAGTCGGTGTGGAACGATTCGCCTCCCCGCTGGACGGCATTACCCGCGTGGTGTCTTATCGTGTGCTGGAGGACTACCCCATCTACGTGAACGTCGCCATCGCGGATCACGACGCCCTCGCCGCCTGGCGGCGCCAAGGGATAGTCGCCACCCTTTCCGTGGCGGGGATTCTGTTCGGCTTCGGGTTATTGCTGATGCGGCTATGGCGAGCCGAATTACGCCGCATCGCCTCCCTGGACGAATTGGCGAGAAGCGAACAGCAGGTCCGCGAGCTGGCCTACTACGATCCGCTGACCAATTTAGCCAACCGCCGGCTCTTGCTGGAGCGACTCACACTGGGCCTCTCGCAGGCGAAGCGCTTCCGGCGATCGCTTGCCCTCATGTTTCTCGATCTCGACGGCTTCAAAGTGATTAACGACACATTCGGCCATGAAGTCGGAGACGGATTGCTCAAGGAAGTCGCCGTACGACTTACCGGGTGCGTTCGAACCGGCGATACCATTTCGCGCCAGGGAGGCGACGAATTCATCGTCGTCTTGACCGAAATCGCCCAACCGTCCGACGCGTCCGGCGTGGCGGATAAGGTCCTCGAAGTGTTGGGAACCCCCTATCGCATCGCCGGCCAAGAGCTGCTCGTCACCACTAGCATCGGCATCGCCGTGTATCCGATCGATGGGGTGGACGACGTGCGGGAGCTCATGAAAAAGGCGGACCAAGCCATGTATGCGGCCAAAGCGGCCGGACGCAACGGCTACAAATTCTTCGAAGGCGACGACACCGCCGAATCCTAACGGCAAGCGCCCCCGAAAAGCGCCGAATGCCTCGCAGCCCTCGCGCGAGGGGCTCTAGCGATTACAATTTAGCCCGATAACCGGCCGGCGCTTCCCCCGCCATCGATGGCCGCACCCGGCCTTAGCCAAAGACATAGAAGCAGAGACACCATCATGATTCACAGAGTAGCCCGAGTTTTTTTTGCCGTGATCCCGCTACTTTTGCTGGCGGCCTGCTCCACGAACCCCGCAGCCCCCAAGGCGAACGGCACATCGCAAACGACGCTGCCGCGCCCGCCCATGCCGCAGGCCAGCGCGCCCCTGATCTTCCCCGAAGACGCGCAGGAACCGGTGCACCGCTCGTCGGAGCTGTTCCCCCGTCCCAGCGAAATCGAGCCCCAGGTACGATTCTGGAAAAAAGTCTACGCCACCTGGAATCGCGGCCAAGCCGCCATTCACGACAAGCGGCACATGAATGTGGTTTACGAAGTCGTGCAGATCCCGGGCGAAGCCGGCGACAGCCTCACCGCCGGCCAGAAGGAATTCGTCCAGGCTCGTCTCGATGACTGGAGGCGCCGCCTCGGCGATTTGGAAAGCAAGCTGGCGGCGGGGGCGGCCTTAAGCGGCGAGGAACAGGCGCTCGTGCAACGCATGGCGCAAATCAGCGGCGACAACGGCGCCATCTTCGGCGCCGCCCAGCGCCTCCGCTATCAACGCGGCCTGCGGGAACGCTTCAAGAGCGGACTGGCCATCGGCGCTCGTTACGACAACCAATACAAAGAGATCTTCCGCAACGCCGGCCTGCCCGAAGACTTGGCCTACCTTCCCCATGTGGAATCGTCGTTCCAGCACAACGCGCATTCATCGGCAGGCGCCCTGGGAATCTGGCAATTCACCGCGGGAGCGGCGCGCATGTTCATGGGCAACGCCAGCGCCGCCGCCCGCCTCGACCCCATCGCCTCGACTTACGGCGCAGCGAGGTACCTGAGCCACGCCTACGACAAACTCGGCAGCTGGCCGCTCGCCGTCACGTCCTACAATCACGGCATCAGCGGCATGCTGCGGGCAAAAGACCTTTTCGGCCACGATTTCCCCCGCATCGTCAAAGAATACGACCACCCGCTGTTCGGCTTCGCTTCGCGCAACTATTACGCCGAATTCCTCGCCGCCCGCGACATCGCCAGCCAGCCGGAACGGTTTTTCCCGGAAGGCCTGAGCAATTGACGGGAGGATGACCTCATCAAGATGGTGACTAGCGAACGCCGACAAAAAGCTTGCAAATCAACGCCAAGGCGCGGAAATCTAGGCGAGTTGCGCCAAACAATCGTCCAAATGGTTCAGGTAGGCGGAAAATGCCGCTAAGGCGGCGGAAGCCGCTCGTGGATAGTCCGTTGTTCGGCAATTCGTCTCGGCATGGCGACAGTAATTAGCCCAAGTCTCCTGCGCCTTGCCTTCGCGGAAGAAACCTTGAGATAAATTGCTAGGGAGGCTTTTCATCAAGCGTTGGGCGATCAGCTCGCCGCCTAAACGCGAACCCTCGGCGACATACAGCAGGCCTATCAATGTGGCGGGATGGTTTGCGACGGGTAGCTCTAGAGCAATCCGCAGAGGCAATGGGGAACGCTGCCAGAACGCCAGTTCCTGCTCCAGGTCGGGCAGACGGGGGCGGAAATCGTATGCGGTGCCATGTTCGGCCAATCCCGCTGTTATGGCGCCTTCAAGCGCTGCTTGCGCGCCATGCAGCGCCGCCAATGCCTTGAGATAGTCGGAAACGCTCAGCTCGGTTTCCAGCAAGGCCGCCAGCAGCGGATGCCGGTTTAAGCGATGGTGCGTGCTGCGGATTGATTCCCTCAAATGCGCGAGGAGTGTCGACGCCGATTTCTCCGTCATGGACGAAACTCGCGGTATAACAAATCGCGCAGTTTCAACGCCAGCAGCCGCGTCTCGTTATCCCAGCCGCGGCAATAACCCAAGCGCTTTTCCACCCACTTTTCGAACGATCGGCGAGGGGCGATGCCTACCTTGCCGTCGTGGTATTCCACCGGTTTGTCCGGATTGCCGCCCCAGGTCACTTCGCAGACGTGCTCCAAGCGGCACAGGTAGATGCGCAACCAGCTCCCGTCCCGAGACTTGAGCCGTAACGCAGCCACTCCGGCAATTTTGGACAGGGGGAAGTCCGGAACTTGCCTGGATAAGCTGTCGCCTATCCAGACAAAGTCACTTTGTTGATAGCAGAACCAATCGTCGAAAGCAGCCAGGGCGGGAGGTTCAAACCCCTCCCCTGCATGCGCCTGAATGCCATCCAGGCATAAGATGGCCCCGTCCGCTTGAAACGCTTCCATCAGCGTAACGGCGCTTTCCGGCCAAGCGTCGACGATGTTGCCATAGCGATGCAGCAACCCCTGGATCAGGTCGAAGTGTTGGTTCAAGCCGTCGAGTAGGCGCATACGCCGCTGCGAATGCCATGCCGTCAAGGCAAAAGCGTGGTTACGCACCAACATGGCAGCATATTCCAACAATGCCGGCGACAAATGCCGTACTTCCGAATGATGCGCCGCGATCAATGCCGCCAGGGAGCGTCCTACGATCACCGGAAACGACAGCGACGCGCGCACCCCCATGTTGGCGAGATACACTTGGTGTATCGGCGAAACGCTGCGTAAATCCGACCAAGTCAAGTCTGGAATAACGGCTTCCCGTCCCAAGACAGGTACGGAGTCGGCAGTCGCGTCGGGAATCAGCCGCCAGGGGTTCTTTAAATAAAGCGTGCGGGCGATTTGCGGTATATCGCTGGCCGGAAACCGTAATCCTAAATAACTGCCGTAGGCATTGCCTTGCCGTATTTCGCCCACCACCTCGCCATCGCCGTCATTGTGAAAACTGTAAAACATTACGCGCTGGAAACCGGTAAGGTCCGCGATACGCCGCAACAAATGCTCCTGCGCCACCAAAATATCGTTTGCCAAAGGCTCCGGCATCGACCATATGGCCGGTTGAGAAACGCCGGTGGCCAGGTGCTGCGTCAATTCCAGGATTATCCGATTCTGCTCGCCGCGGATGACAACAACATCCAGCGGTCCGTGCACGCCATCAATCGTCCTTTCGTTCAAACGGCGGCTACCGGGCGTGTCCCCGACCTCGACGGCGAGCGCGGCCAACTGGTCCGGCAATGGACGACCCAAGAGAGCCTCCGGCTTATAGCCGAGGAACGCCTCCACATTGGCGGCGACATGACTCAGCCTGCCTTGCCCATCCAACAGCAACAGCGTGCCATGCGGTTGAATGGCGCCGGACAGATGCAGCTGTTCGGACTCGCAACTGTCAAGAAAACGACTAAGCACGCTGCCTCCTCCTTTGCACCAACAGGTCTTCGAACGCGTGAGACTCCAACGGGTGCGACAGGTGATAGCCCTGCGCGATGTCGCAACCGTGCTGCTTCAGCCACACCAGCTGTTGATCCGTCTCCACGCCCTCTGCCACGCTTTGCAAATCCAAGGCTTTCGCCAAACCCAACACGGCGCGCGCGATCACTTCGTCCTCGTGATCCGTGCCTAGCCCGTCAACGAAACTTTTGTCGAGCTTCAATTCGGACAAAGGCAAACGTTTCAAATACGCCAAAGAGGAATAGCCGGTACCGAAATCGTCCACAGAAATTTTGAGGCGGGCGGCGTTCAATAGGGACAAGTTGTGCATCACCGCGCTGCTGTTGTCCAACAGCGCGCCTTCCGTGATTTCCACCTGGATAAAACGGGTGTCGATCCCATGAGTTTTGAGCTCAGCCAATAGATCGTTGGCGAATTCTGGCTCGCGCATGCTGCGGGTAGACACGTTGAAGGCGATCACGGGCGGTTCCAGCCCTAATTCGATCCACGCGACCAGTTGCGTGATCAGCAAATCGATCACGGCTTTGCCCAAGTCCAAAATCAGTCCCCCAGCCTCGATCACGGGAATAAACTCTCCAGGGGGAATATCTCCCAGCGTGGGGTCGCGCCAGCGCAACAGGGCTTCCGCCCCTACCAACTGACACTTGTCTTGCACGCTGAATTTAGGCTGGTATACCAACCGCAGGCGCCCCGGCTGGCGCAGCGCCTCACGCATCGCCCCTTCGATTGCCGTGCGCTTGAGCAAGTGCACATGCATGTCCGGCTTGAAAAACTCGACCCGGTTCCGCCCTAACTCCTTGGCCCGGTACATGGCAACGTCAGCGGCCTTGATCAAACCGGCGCTGTCGCCGCCGTCTTCGGGAAACATGGCCACGCCCAGACTGGCGGACAAGAACAGCGTACGCTCGGAAATCTCGAAGGACGCGGCGAGCCCGTCGATGATGCGACGCGACACCTGATCCACTTCCGCGGACGAGCTGTCCACCAGAATGGCGGTAAATTCATCGCCGCCCAAGCGGGCCACCGTGTCCACATCGCGCACCACCTCCCGCAAACGCTGCGCGGCTTGTTTCAGCAATTCGTCGCCGACATCGTGGCCCAAGGTGTCGTTGATGGTCTTGAAATTGTCCAAGTCGATAAACAACAAAGCCAAACGCTTGCCGTTTCGGCGAGCCTGCGCCATGGCATGGCGCAAGCGGTCCTGGAACAGGGCACGGTTGGGCAGACCTGTCAGCGGATCGTGGGTCGACAGATATTCCGCTTTGCGCTGCGAGTCCTTGATGCTGGATATATCCGAAAACACCGCCACAAAGTGCGCGACCTGGCCGTGCTCGTCGTCCACCCGATTGATGGAAAGCCATTCAGGATAGACTTCCCCGTTTTTTCGCTTATTCCAGATTTCGCCCTGCCAAAAACCGGTATCGCGCAAGGATCGCCACATGATTGCGTAGAAATCGGCGCTGTGCCGGCCCGATTTGAGCAACTGCCCGACACGGTGGCCGCACGCTTCTTCGACGGAATAGCCGGTAATCCGAGTAAAGGCAGCGTTGACGGTTTGTATAACCGTTTGCGCATCGGTGACGATTATCGCGTCCCCTGCCTGGTCGAAAACCTTGGCGGCGATACGCAACTGCTCCTCGGCCAACTTCCGTATCGTTATATCTTCCGCCTCCATAATAAAAGCATTCGGCTGCCCATCGACATCGAACAACACCTGGTGAACGCTACGCAGATAGCGTTTGGAATTCCTATGCTCGACGGTGTGTTCGCCATATACCCGACTCCGGGTTCGCAGCGCCTGCATATCCAGCTCCCAGAAGTCCGCGGTTAGCGTTGGCGGAAGCAAGTTGAAATCGTTTTTGCTCGCGCAATCTTTATCGTCTATGCCGAAAAAATTCAGGAAGCTGCGATTGGCATAGGTGTATTTGCCGGTGATGTCCTTCATGGCAAAAATCATCGTGGTGTGTTCCATTAACGATGACAAACGCGACTGCGATTGGGCCAAGGCGTTTCGCGCCTCCACCAGATCGGTCACGTCGATGAGGCTTACCACCAAGGTGACAACCTCCCCCGACTTGCCGACGCCCGGCGTGACGTTTAGCCGCAGCGTCCGATCGTCCTGTTTGATCAACGCCTCTTCGCCCACGCCGTTGTGGGCTAAAACGCGGCCGAAGCGCGTTTCCAAGTCATCCAGCAACAGAGGCAGGCGCAGTCGCGAAACATGCTGCAGCAAGGCGCTGGGCCGCAGGTCGAAGCGGCGTTCGGCGGGCGCGTTAAAACGGATCAGCTGGCAAGCCCGGTCGAAAACCAGGATAGGAAATTGCAACGCGTCGTATAGATGGGCATATTCTTCGGATAGGCGCGACAGCTCCTGGGTTTTGACGTTGAATTCCTCGTTCAGGCTGACCAGTTCCTCGTTGGTCGCCTGCAATTCCTCATTCGCCGCCTCCAGTTCTTCATTGGTCGCCTGCAATTCCTCGTTGGAAGCCTGCGCTTCTTCATTAAGCGCCTGCATTTCCTCGTTGGCGGTGGCCATTTCTTCCACCATGGTCTGCAGATGCTCCCGGGTGGCCAGCAGTTCATCTTCCAACTGGCGATTGGGTAAGGACGGTGCGTTTTCCTGCGTTTGCTCCTGTTTGGTGGATTTTTCCGGCACAAACAAAACCAACAGGAGTTGGCCGCCGCCTTCCTCCACCGGCTCCACTTGGATGCGCAGCCAATCCTTGTTCAATTTGCGGCGGCGTCCCCGTTGCTGTTTGCCGGACTGGGAACAACGGTGCAACAAGGTCAACAGCTCGCCCCGCAGTGCCGGCAGGCAGGTATCGGCGAGAGTCAGGCGCGACGTGCCGACCGGAAATTGGAGATAACGCTCGACATTGCCCACGGAATATTGGACGTCCCCGGCTTTGTCGCACAGAGCTGCGGCAATACCTAGCCGATTGACCAGGCCCGCGAGCATTAAATCCGCTTTGCGCTCCCGCCGTTGCGCCGGCGTGCGCATGACCGTGGGGGGGACCGCGGGCGGGGATAACGAGGATTCGCCGCTTTTATGGAAAAGCCGCTCCCGTCGATTCACAGGAACGAACAATTGCTCCGCCTGCGTTACGCTCTCCGATCGGCCTAAAAAGAGAATCCCGTCTTTGGCCAAGCCGAAATGGAACGTCTGCAAAACCTTGGCTTGCAAAGGCGCGTCAAAATAAATCAGCACATTACGGCAGGAAACCAGGTCCAATCGCAGAAATGGCGGGTCGCTAACCAAATTGTGGCGGGCGAACACGATCATGTCGCGCAGATGTTTGCCCGGCTCGAAAGCGTGATTGACCGGGTGGAAGTGGCGTTCCAATTGATCAACGGGCACTTCGCTCATGGCCGCGGCGGGATAAATGCCCCGCCTGGCGACGTTCAAGGCTTCCTCGTCGATGTCCGTGGCGAAAATCTGCACCCGATACTGCGGCAGCTTGTCGCCCAGTCCGTCGGCAAACAGCATGGCGATGGAATAGGCTTCTTCGCCACTGGCGCAGCCTGCGACCCAAACGCGGATTTCGCTACCGATCGCCTTACGGTTGCAAATATCCACAATGCCGCGGCGCAAAGACTCGAAAGCGTCGCGGTCGCGGAAAAAGGCCGTCACCGAAATCAAGATGTCCCGCGCCAGTAGCTCCAGCTCCCGGGGATTGGCTTCGACCCACGCCAGATAGCTTGCCAAATCGGCGTTGCCGGTAGCGATCTCGCGGCGGCGAATACGGCGCATCAAGGTACCGGTCTTGTAGCCGGAAAAGTCGAATTGCAGATTGTCCCGCAGGCGTGCCAGCAAACGCTCGAGCATGTCCGCCGGCGCGGCCTCGTGCTCATGCAGATGCAGGTCGAGAAACTGGGGCAGACGAAGCGCGATTTCCTCGGGGGCCAGCACATGATCGACCACCCCGGCATCGATAGCTGAACGCGGCATGCCGTCGTATTTGGCGGTTTCCGGCTTCTGGACAAAAGTGAATCCCCCAGCCGCCTGGATGGCGCGCAGTCCGGCCACGCCGTCGGAACCGGTGCCGGAAAGAATGATGCCGATCGCCGCATCGCCTTCCTCGGCCGCCAGTGAAATGAGAAATTGGTTGATGGATGGCTTGGGCACCACCTCGGGCTGCGCCGTAATCAGCTGTAAACGCCCATCTTTGAACAAGGCGTTGTAATTTGACGGCACGACATAAATCACCCCCGGTCGGGGAACATCCCCCTGGCCGGCCTCCTGCACCATCAGGGAGGTTTCCCGGCTGAGAATCTCAACCATCATGCTGCGATAGCTGGGCGAGAGGTGTTGCAGCACCACATAGGCAAACGGCAATTCGGGCTTGAGATGTCCTACTACCTGAGTGATGGCTTCCAGGCCACCGGCGGAAGCGCCAATGCCAACGATGTAAGTTTTTTGATCTTTGCGCATTGCTGTGACTGGCCGCACGATGGCCTTGGACTGTTATTCGGATTAACTCTAGCTGAGGTAAGCCCGAAGAAGTCTAGGTCATAACGCAGGCTCCGCAATGATTGCGGGATGTGGACCTGAACCGCCCCGGGTTTTGTGGAGGCTTACCAGTTCGACTGGAGCCATGAGGAAGTTGAGCTGGGAGGACTGGTACAGCGGATCAAGGTCGCGCATTTTCGCCTGACCTATAGCCGGCAGATGTTCGTAGCGGCGTGTCCTTGCGGATGGTTTGCCACAATCCCAAGACAGTGGTGGAAGCGATCTTTGCCGGCAAGGAACGGCAGTTCAACCGGCGCTTCCTGAGCCTGGCCAATCACTACCTGTTCGAGCCGGCGACCTGTACGCCGGCGTAGGCAGCGAGAAGGGGCAGGTGGAGAATCAGGTGGGAAACCCTCCGGGAGTGACTGTTTAGGCCCCGGCTGCGCTCTGCCGATTTGGCCGAACTCAACGCTTGGTTGGCGCTGCGTGGAGTTGGCCGGACGCCGTCATCCGGTAGAAACGGGGCGCACCGTGGCCGAGTGCTTCGCGGCGGAGTAACCGCTACAGCGTGCCGGCCGCCCATGCCGGCCAGGTGGTCTCGGTTCGCCTGGAGGCGGAACGGCTGCCGGTGGTCGCCGAGGGCCGGATCATCGCCGAGCATAACCGCCACCTCGGTCGAGACCGGCTGATCTGCGATCCCTGGCACTACCTGCCGATACTGGAGAAGAAGCCCGGTGTCTTGCGCCATAGCGCCCCCTTCCAGTCCTGGGAACTGCCCGTCGCCATCCGCGTGGTGCGTGACCGTCTCCTCAAACAATCCGAGGGCGACCAAGCCTTCGTCGATCTGTTGCTGCTGGCCCGCGAGGTCGGCTTAGAGGTGCCAGAGATCCCTTGCGAGTTGACCCTGGAAACCGGCGTCATCACCGCGTCTTTGGTACTCAATGCCATGCGCTGGTTATCCGAACCCCCACGTCAGCCACCCCTCGACGGTGCACCGACACCCAGCCTTCAAACCGAACCCTTGGCCGACTGTGGCCGCTATGACAGCCTGCGGGAGGTGCGCCATGTCCATTGACCGCAGCGACCAACTCAAGGCCCTCCACCTTTACGGCATGGCCGCCGCCTGGACGGAATGGCAAGCCGAAGCCGCCCGGCAGCCGGCGCTCCCCGAAACCTGGCTGGGTGGTCGGCTCATCGCTGCCGAACAAGCTGACCGACAGGTCCGAGGCGATGCCAAGATGACCACCGCACTACTGGATCGCATTACCCACCACTGCCATATCCTCGAAACCGGCAACGACTCTTATCGCTGCAAGCAACGCAAAAAGGCCGGTCGCGCCCACCGACCAGCCCCCTCAACTGGAAACATTTCCGTGATGATTGACAAATCGTAAGCAATACGAGCTACTGACGCCTCTGGATGCCAGCGGCGAATCCTATATGACGCTGGTTGTAGCGCCCTCCCATCGCACCACGGCGGTGGATACCCTACTGGAGGCCGTCGACCAGATACAAATCGACAGCGGCGACCCCCTGCATATGTTGGGGCTCGACGGCTGGAAAACACTGACGGCGGCGGAACAACAGGTGCTGGAGCAGTGAGCGAATGGATACGACCATGATTGCAACCCGAACGTTTTTTACGGTATTGCGAGCACGTTGGGTGAGATTGCTTGTCCTGAGGGCTCTGGCATGGCTTACGCCGGGATGCATCGAAGGAGCGTTTGCCGATTCGGCCGGCAGGATCGTGGTATTGAATTCCAACGGCGCCGTCAAAAAGTACGCCGTTATCGAAGAGGCGTTCAGGGCCAATATCGACAATCCCATCGTGCGCGTGGACTTGGCGACCGAACAAACGCCGCCCGATGCGCTCAAGGAGAGACTGAACAGCACCGGTGCGGACCTGATTTTTGCCATCGGTTCTAGCGCGTACCAGTGGGCATACCGGAACGCGCAACAGCCGGTGGTTTTCTCGTCCGTCCTGAATTGGCGCAGACAGCGCTTACGGGACGACGCCTACGGCATCGCCAATGAACTACCTTTGGGGATGCCTTTGTCAATGTTTCGCTATTTATTCCCCGAGCTGAAATCCGTCGGGGTGCTTTACAGCGAAACGTTCCATAAGGAATGGGTGGCTGAAGCAACTGCCGCGGCGGCCGATGTGCACATTGAACTGGTCGGTGCAAAAATCGACTCGTCCTCGGATATAGGCGATGCTTTGTCCAAGCTGCTTCCCCGTGTCGATGCACTATGGTTGATTTCCGATCCCATCGTGTTAGACAACGAACAAGCGGCTACCGAGTTATTCAAGCAGTGCGATGCCAGACGCAAACCGGTGTTTGCCTACGACGACGTTTACATGAAATTGGGGGCGGTGCTTGCCATCACTGCCGATAGCTCCACGATGGGAATCCAGGCAGCGAAGCTGGCGGAGGACGTATTATCCGCTAGCAATACGATTGCCGAACGGGTGGAAAGCCCGGCTGGCTCCAGTATCACTTTGAATTTGGGACGCTTGCAGCACTATTCCATCACATTGAATCGCCAGGCCCTCGGTTCAGTCAACAGGGTAATCGAGTAAAGCTCTCGGATATGGCTGCCTCTCCTTCGTTGCGTTCGCTCTCCATGGAGCCAGCAACCGCTGCTAAAGTTACCCCTACATAACCCGGCGGGGAGAGTGCGTTTTGAATACACCACACCGTTACAAGCGGAGTATACGCACCAAGCTGCTGGCAACCATGCTCAGCCTGCTGGCCGTGCTGGTATTGGTATCCACCTACGCGCAAATCACCTCGCAAAACAGCTTGCTGGTTGCAGAACTGGACAAGCGCATCGTTTTGATGAAAGAAAACCTGGCTAACCAGGCTTCGATTTTGACGGACCAACTGGTGCAGCAGGCGGAAAACGACATTGCCACCTACAACCTGTCCCAGCTTGACGATACCCTGCGCCGAGCGGCCACCGACGAAAAGTTGTATTACGCCATCTTGCAGAACAACGCCCGCGTGGCGCTGGTTCATACACTGCTACCGAATCTGCTATTGGAAACGCTGTCCTCCCACGAAGACATCTACGCCTCGGATCAACCGGCAAAAACGGTAGTAGAACGCAATGTCGATGGCCAACAGGCGCTGGAATTCATTTTGCCGCTTCACTCGGGAGCACAAAAGTGGGGGGTACTACGGCTCGGCTTCAGCATGGAGACGCTCAACAAGGAAATCGTCCGCTCCCGCCGTGAAATAGCCGAACAAATCAATGCCAGCGTGGTGGAATCGCTGGTCATGGCTCTGGGCGTATCGCTGCTCGGCACATTCATCATCCTGGCGGTGTCCAATCGTCTCTCCAAACCCATACACCGCTTGACCCGCCTGACCAATGAATTGGCCCAGGGCAATTTCGCCGCCAGCAACCGCATCAAGGGCGAGGGTGACGACGAAATCGGTATCTTGACCGATGCCTTCGTATCCATGTCCAAGGAGTTACAGTCTTCCTACGAACAGCTATCCGACTATAGCCGCACGCTGGAGGAAAAGGTTCGCAAACGCACAGCAGAACTGGCCGAAGCACGCGATCAGGCCATTACCGCCAACAACAGCAAGTCCGAATTTCTCTCCATCATGAGCCACGAAATTCGCACCCCCATGAATGCCATTATCGGCTTTACCCAGTTGGCATTACACACCACGCTCACGGAAAAGCAGCACAGTTACCTGACCCGCGTGCAGTCCGCCTCGCATACTCTTCTGGGCATCATCAACGACATTTTGGACTTTTCCAAAATCGAAGCCGATCGGTTGGAGTTGGAATACGTCGATTTCAGTTTGATCGACCTGTTGGACAACCTGTCTTCCTTTGTGAGCACATCCGCCGAACAAAAAGGGCTTGAGCTGCATTTTTCCATCGCCAACGACGTTCCATTGCCGTTAGTAGGCGATCCGTTACGCCTCAACCAAGTACTGCTCAATCTCACCAACAATGCGGTGAAATTCACCGAAAGGGGCGACATTGTAGTCAGCATCAGTATGGTGCGGTCTTTTCAAAACGAAACATCCTTGGGCAAGAAGGTCAAGCTGGAGTTTTCGATACAGGACACCGGCATCGGTTTGAGCCAGGAGCAAATTGAAAAACTGTTTCGCCCATTCACCCAGGCCGATAGTTCCATCACCCGACGTTATGGCGGTACGGGGCTAGGGCTGGCGATATGTAAACGACTGGTCACCATGATGGGTGGCGACATTAGCGTCAACAGCACACCGGGTGTCGGAAGCTGTTTTACTTTCACGGCGCAATTCGGTGTGCAAAGCCAGCAGCAGTCGTTCGACCTGGTTCCGCAGACATTGCAAGGCGCAAGAGTGCTGGTGGTGGACGATAGCACCACGTCACGAGAAATCCTGCAGGATTATTTGCAATCGTTCTCCCTGGAGGTGCTGATCGCCAAGTCCGGCATGGAAGCGTTGACGCTTTTGGAACAACAGCCTCAGGAGCGCCCCGTCGAACTGGCTTTGATCGACTGGCGCATGCCGGGTTTAAGCGGTGTTGCCACGGCGCGTAAAATCAAAAGCGACGCCAGAATTCCCCGTGCGCCCGCCATCATCATGGTGACAGCTTATTCCCGGGACGATGTGTTACGGGAAGCGCAGGATGTCGCCATCGATGGCATCTTGACCAAACCGGTGACTTCGTCCCAGCTCTATGACCTGATTGTCGAAAAACTCGGCTCGCCGCTTGCGTCGGCAACGGCGCAGCGGACCAAGCCGCAAAGCCAAGACTTACTGGCGGACATCCGTGGCGCCCGTTTGTTGCTGGTGGAAGACCAACCGATGAATCAGTTGGTGGCGGCTGAGCTGTTGCAGCGGGAAGGCTTTATTGTGGTGATCGCAAACAACGGGGCCGAAGCGGTCAATATGGTCAGGCAGCAGCCGTTCGATGCAGTATTGATGGATTTGCAGATGCCGGCGATGGATGGTTACGAAGCAGCTCGGCTCATCCGTAAGGAAAAGCGTTATGACGAACTGCCCATCATCGCCATGAGCGCCCATGTCATGGCCCATGAAAAAGACAAGTGCATCGACGTGGGAATGAACGGTCACGTCGGCAAACCCATCGATCTGAACAAACTGTTCAGCATGCTAGTGCAGTGGGTAAAACCTAAAGGGGCGGCGATTTGCAACGGAGATGTGCCGAGCGTCATCCATCCGCTTTTGCCGGATAGCCTGCCCGGATTGGACCTTCGCAAAGGTTTGCGCAACGTCGGCGGCAACTGTGCTCTGTACCGACAATTGCTGCGACGCTTTGTACACGACTTCCAAGGCTCATACGATCAGATACGGCGCATGCTGCAAGATGCAGACACGGCAGCGGCAACCAATCTATCCCATGCCATCAAGGGGCTGGCCGGCAATCTCGGCGCGGCGGAATTGCAGGCCTGTGCCGGCAATTTGATTGTGGCTATCCACCATAATAACGATGTGGAAGGCGCCTGTACCCGGTGGGGAGAGGCATTGCAGCAGGTGATCGCCTCCGTCGGCCAGTTGGAGGCTATGTCGGGCATCACGGCTCTGGTGGGTGAAAAGCCGCCGTCCGATCCGACAAAGTTCAACGAGCAATTGCGGGGATTGTATACCAGAGTGGCGGCCAATCGCCTGGATGCGGATGCGGCCTATCGTCAGTTGCTAGAGAATCATGACGCAGCTCCCGATGTACTGCAGGTGCTGGAGCGGGTAGGCGCGGCGCTAGAGGCGTTCGATTTTGCGGCGGCGCAGCACCTATTGCACGACATGGATTCAACCTTGGCTCCGGGAACCACGCCGTGTGCCGTGCTGCAGAGCAAGCCAAAGCTGCTCATCGCAGACGATCAGCCGGGCAACCTGAAGATTCTCGGCGAAGCCTTGCGGGAAGATTACGAAATTGCTGTTGCTACCCATGGCGATGAAGTGGTGCGTATCGCTGCTGGCAACGACGCACCCGACCTCATCTTGCTCGATATCGAGATGCCCGGAGATATGGACGGTTTCGAGGTGTGTCGCCTGCTTAAAGCAGAAGCGTCAACGCAAAATATCCCGGTGATTTTCATTACCGGCCGTGATGACGATTTCACCGAGTCCCTCGGTTTGGAATTAGGCGCCGTGGATTATATCGTCAAGCCGTTCCGCATGCCGGTGGTTAAAGCCCGTGTGCGCACCCATTTTAAACTGAAGCAGCAAAGCGATTTGTTGGCCAGTATGGCCTTCGTCGATGGTTTGACGAACATTCCCAATCGGCGCCATTTCGATGAAGTGCTGGAGAATGAGTGGCGTCGCGCCACCCGCAACGCTTCGCCGTTGTCGGTCATTCTGATAGACACCGACGATTTCAAGAACTATAACGACCACTACGGCCACGCTGCCGGCGACGACTGCTTGAGAACGGTGGCGGGCACCTTGGCCGGATCGCTGCGTCGGGCCACCGAATTCGTCGCCCGTTATGGCGGTGAGGAATTTGTCGCCGTGTTGCCCGGTGCAGACTTCGCTTCGGCCGTGGCCATGGCCGAAACCATGCGTAGCAATATCGAACAACTCCAGTTGCCGCATGCCTCTTCCAGTTTGGCAAAGAAGATGTTGACCGCCAGTTTCGGCTTGGCGACGGCCACACCGTCCCAGGAAATTTGCTGCGAACAATTAATGAAGTGGGCTGATGAGTCCCTTTATATCGCAAAAGAAAGCGGTAAAAACCGGGTGGTAGGACGCGACCCGCATAGCGGATTGAACGCGGATGCTCGGGGGGCGAATCAATGCCGGTAATAGGTGCAATAAAAATGAAAAAAACCTTGTGCGGTTTGGTCTGCAGTAGCGCCTTGCTGCCGCTGCAAGCGTTGGCGGAGGACACTACCTACGACATTACCGAACGCGTTCTACAAGAAGAGTTGAGTTGGTTGCAGGCCGAAGCCACCGTGTTTTCCGCATCGCGCCACGAGGAAAAAGTGTCGCGCACCGCCGCTGCGGTGTTCGTGTTGAGCGGGGAAGACATCAAGCGCTCCGGTGCCACTTCCATTCCCGATGCTCTGCGTTTGGTGCCTGGTTTGGACGTGGCGCAAATTAATTCCAATGTTTGGGCCATCAGCTCCCGCGGTTTCAACGATCGAACCGCCAACAAAATGCTGGTATTGATGGATGGGCGCACCCTCTATCACCCGGCATTTTCCGGCACGCTGTGGCGCACCAAGGATACCTTGCTGGAGGACGTGGAGCGCATCGAGGTCATCCGTGGCCCTGGCGCCGCCATGTGGGGTTCCAATGCCGTCAACGGCGTCATCAACATCATCACTAAAAAGGCCAAAGATAGCCAAGGTGTTTACGCGACCGCTGGCGTCGGAACCGAGGAAAACGGTTTTAGCGCGGTACGTTATGGCGGCCAGCTTGGCGAACATACCTATTACAAGGGCTACGTCAAATATTTCAGCCGGGATACATTTGCTTTGTCCGGTAACGGGAAAAACGCCAATGATGCCTGGGAAAACACCCAAGGTGGCTTCAAACTGGAGGGCGATCCCACACAGCAAGACTCCCTGACCTTACAAGGCGATGTCTATCAAGGTAACGCCAACAGTTTACAATACCTCTTCGCACCCTTGGCACCCTACAAGTTTTATAGCGGAATTCCGGAAAGGTATAGCGGCGGCAATGTGCAAGGGCGTTGGGATCACCGGTTTACAGATGCCTCGGATATGACATTGAAATTATATTTCGATCATACCGAGGATGCCACCCGTTTCAGCGCCATCAACGATCTGGCGGATACCCGCGTAGATACTTACGATGCCGATTGGCAACATCGACTTAAATGGGATGATACCCACGCTTGGACTTGGGGGTTGGGTTACCGCTATATCCACGAGCGCACCGTAACCGATGCCGGTTATTATTACTCCATGCGAAAACCGACACGGGACTTGCAGTGGATTAGCCTGTTCTTACAGGATGAAATCACTCTGGCTCCTGATCGTTGGAAGGTGATTTTCGGCACACGGGTGGAGCACAATGATTACACTGGCTTTGAGGTACAGCCCAACGGCCGTTTGGTTTTTACCCCGAGCAGTGATCAAACCGTTTGGGCGTCGATTTCCCGCGCGGTGCGGGTTCCAAGTCGTGCGTACCACGATATGCGGTCCACATATATGGGCCAAGTATCGTCTGACGTCTTCTTGATAGCGCAGGGTAATCCATCCCTCAAGTCGGAAGCGCTGATCGCCTACGAGTTGGGTTACCGTATTCAGCCCACAGATAAAACTTCACTGGATATTGCCACTTTCTACAACGAGTATCAGCGTTTGTACGGTATCGGGTTTGGCTCCCGATATACCGACGCCAATTTAACGCCTTTCTACGGGCTGCCCGTCACCTGGGAAAACAATATGCGTGGCAATACTTACGGCGCGGAAGTGATGGGGCAATGGAAAGTTACCGACGCATGGCGCCTACAAGCCAATTATACTTATTTGCAGATCCAGCTCAGTGGCAATAATCTAAACCAACAGGTTACAGAGAACAGCTCGCCCCACCATCAATTTAGCCTGTGGTCCTCCCACAATTTAGCGAAAGATCTGAGCGCCGATGCCATCTTGCGATATGTGGACGAGGTGCCGGGCCGCAATATAGGCAGCTATGTGACGATGGATTTACGTTTTAGTTGGCAAGCCAGCAAGAACATAGAGCTTGCGGTGGTAGGACGTAATCTGTTGGACGGGCGCCATCCTGAATTTTCCGACTCTGCGTTAACCACCCCGTTGGCGCAAATTCAACGTAGTGTCTATGGACAAATCAATTTGCGCTATTAAGTTGCCTGATTATTAACCCGGCAACAAAATACCCTTCGAAACATGTGCTCAACACCGCATGGCGCTTCGTTTGCACTGTACTGAACCGCCCCCCCGGGAATCGTGGAGGCTGTTTGGTTTAAGTCAGGCCGGTGTGGTGGCCTGATTGGCAAGTTGCCGAAGTAGTTTGCCTCAGCTTCTGCCGGCGGGATATAGCCGATGGGTTCGAGCAGGCGGCGGTGGTTGAACCAGGCCACCCATTCGAGGGTGGCCAGTTCCACGGTTTCCTTGGTCTTCCACGGTGCCCGGCGATGGATCAACTCGGCTTTGTACAAACCGTTGATGGTCTCGGCCAGTGCGTTGTCGTAACTGTCGCCACGGCTGCCCACCGACGGTTCGATGCCGGCTTCGGCCAAGCGCTCGCTGTAACGAATGCTCACATACTGCGAGCCCCGGTCCGAATGGTGGACCAGGGAACCGTCCCGTTCGGGCTGGCGGGCATACAGTGCTTGCTCCAGGGCACGCACGAAGTCCGTGTGCATGGAGCGGCTGACGCGCCAGCCGACGATGCGCCGGGCAAACACGTCGATGACGAAAGCCACATACAGCCAGCCCTGCCAGATCGAAACGTAGGGAAGTCGCTCACCCACAGCTGATTTGGACGATCGGCCTTGAACTGCCGATTGACCCGATCCCGGGGACAAGGCGCCTTCGCATCGCTGACTGTGGTCCGCACCACCTTGCCACGTACCACGCCACGCAGACCCAAACGGCGCATGAGCCGCTCGACCGTGCAGCGGGCAACAGCAACCCCTTCCCGATGCAACTGCCGCCAGACCTTGTGGGCGCCGTAGACTTGCAGGTTAGCTTGCCAGACACGTTCGATGTGCGGGATCAGGGCATCGTCACGCCGGGCGCGCTTACAGCGCAGCTCGGGGTTGCGCTGTCGTGCCGCGTGGCGCCGGTAGCCAGACGGGGCGATCTGCAACACCTGGCAAATCGGCTCGCCCCCGAAGGTCTCCCGATGAGCGCCGACGAAATCCCTCAGGACTTGAGCCGGCGGTCGAGCTCCGCCTGGGCGAAAAACGCGCTGGCCAGCTTCAGAATCTCATTGGCACGGCGCAACTCTTTGACCTCGCGTTCCAGCTCCTTGATCCGCTGCATGTCCGCTGTGGTGAGGCCGTCGCGCTGCCCAGCATCCCGTTCATGCTGGCGAACCCAGCTTAACAACGTCTGAGCGATACAACCGATCTTGGCCGCAATGGACTCAATGGCAGCCCATTGCGACGGATGATCGCCACGGCATTCGTTGACCATGCGAACAGCGCGTTCGCGTACTTCGGGGGAGAACTTCAATGGCTTCTTCTTCATGGCTCCATCTTCTCAAGAGTTGGAGCCTCCACAAAACCCGGGGCGGTTCAGAGGCGCCACCTGAAAAGATGGGGCCGTGAAGAAGTCAAGAAACAACAAAGGGCTGCATCTCTGCAGCCCTTCGATTTATTTGGTTGGAGCTGGCGATGGGATTCGAACCCGCGACCGGCTGATTACAAATCAGCTGCTCTACCAACTGAGCTACGCCAGCACGATGGTTGGCCCAGTATATTACTACGCCAACGAGCGGCTGGAAACCGCTTCCGCCGTCGCCTCACTCCGGCGGGCGCCGAATCATGGCCCAGCGGCTGTTGGGGGGCACAACGGAAAGGCGTCGTGCCCCTCTCCATCCTGGCATCGGCCCCGGCTATCGGGTATCGTTCCACCTCGTCTTTTTCCTCTTCACGAGTGCAACCGGGGTTCGCGGGATGAAGCTGCATAGCCGCTTGTTGCTGCTGACGGTATCGACAGCGGTCATCGCTGTCGCGATCGTTTTGGCGGTTTCGTTCAATCTGGCTCGCGTTGCGCTGGAGGATGGAGCGAAAGAGAAGCTCCTCGCCATGCAGGCGGCTCGTTATAACGCCCTGACGCGGTATTTGGGGGATTTCCGGGCGAAGCTGGGCATCCTGTCGCTGTCGCCGACCACCGCGGAGTCGTTGACCGAGTTCTCCCAGGCCTACGCCCACTTGGGAGACACGGCTCAGTACCAATTGCAGCAATCTTACGTCATCGCCGACCGCGACCGCAGCAAAGCCGTCGAACGCGCGGCGGTTCCCGACGGCCGCGACGCTTACGGGCAAGCCCATACCCGTTTTCACCCCCATTACCTCAACCGCTACAAGCTGTTCAACTGGGACGACATCCTGCTGATCGACGCCAAAGGCAATGTCGTCTATTCGGTATTGAAGAACGGCGACTTCGCCACCAACCTGTTGACCGGCCCTTGGAAAGACAGCGGCTTGGCGCGCGCGGTGACGCCGCTGCTGCACGACGCCGTGCCCGGCGTTGCCAGTTTCGCCGACTTCAGCCATTACCCGCCCAACGGCAACCAGCCGGCCGGTTTTCTCGCCTTGCCGGTCTTCCATCCGGCTACGCGGGCCTTTCTCGGCGTGGTCGCAACCCAACTGCCCGGCCGACCCATTAACCAGTTGATGCTGGAACAAACCGGCATGGGCGCCAGCGGCGAAACGTTCGTGGTCGGCAAGGACGGTTGGATGTTGACCGATTCCCGCTTCCACAAGGAAAGTTCGGTTTTGCAACGGCAGCTGCATACCGAGGCGGTCAAGCGGGTTTTGGCCGGGCAGGAAGGCGTCATCGCCGCCCCGGATTATCGGGGGGTCCCTGCCTATGTGGCGTTCAAGCCCATCGTCCCGTTCGGCGGAGAATTGGGCGACAAAGCGCAATGGGGGGTCATCGCCAAAATCGACCAGGCCGAAGCTTTAGCCGGCCTCGAATCCCTCATGTGGGCCTTGTTGTGGACGGGCGGCGGCATCGGCCTGGCGGCCGCGGTTGCCGGAACATTGGGCGCGCGCGCCATATCGCGGCCTTTGCTGGCTATCCAGTCGGCCCTGGTAAGGCTGGAAAAAGGCGACGCCACCAGCGTACCCGGCCAGGAGCGCCGCGACGAAATCGGCGCCATGGCTAAAGCCGCGGAGAACCTCCGCTTAATGGCGCTGCAAATCGAACATAACCACTGGATCAACGAGCACGTCGCCGGTTTGGCGACGGTGGTCTCCACGCAGTCGTCCCTGCAAGCCGCCCCGGACGCCATCCTGGGCTATCTCTGCGAACGGCTGGGATTGCCGGTGGCGGCCATGTATCTGGTGGACGCAAACGGGGCGTGCGTCCGCGCCGGAGCGCACGGCCTGATCCGGCGCAGCCAGACCGACGACCGTTTCGAAGCCGGATCCGGCTTGATCGGCCAGTGCGCCCGCGACAAGCAGCCGGTGGTGCTGTCGCCGGTGCCCGCGGGGGCCGCGATCGTCAGCGCCGGCCTGGCGGAATTCCCGGCACGGGAACTGGTGTTGTATCCGGTGCTGCACAAAGACCAGCCCCTGGCGGTATTGGAGCTGGCCGCGCTGGAACCGCTCGCGCCGCGCCAGCACGAGCTCTTGGCGGCCGCCTGCGCCGGCCTGGGACTGCACTTGGCCAACCTGCAAGGGGCGGAACACAACCGGCTGCTGCTAGAGGAAACCCGCCGCCAGGCGGCGGCCTTGGAGGAACGCAGCAGCCAAATCGAAGAGGCGTCGCTTTATTCCCGCAGCTTGCTGGAAGCCAGCCTGGATCCTTTGGTGACCATCAGCGCCGACGGCAAGATCATGGACGTCAACCGCGCCACCGAATCCGTCACCGGCGTAGCGCGGGACCAGTTGATCGGCAGCGATTTCTGCGACTATTTCACCGAACCGGAGCAAGCGCGAGCCGGCTATCGCCAGGTATTTTCCCAAGGATCCGTGGCCGACTACCCGCTGGCGATCCGCCACGCCTCGGGCAAAATCACCGACGTGCTCTACAACGCCTGCGTTTATAACGGCCGCGACGGCAAAGTGGCCGGCGTGTTCGCCGCCGCCCGCGACGTCACCGAACAAAAACGCCAGGCCATCGCCATGGAAGAAGCCTCGCGTTATACCCGCAGCCTCATCGAGGCCAGCCTGGACCCCTTGGTGACCATCAGCGTCGACGGCAAGATCATGGACGTCAACCGCGCCACCGAGGCCGTCACCGGCGTGGCGCGAGACCAGCTGATCGGCAGCGATTTCAGCGATTACTTCACCGAGCCGGAGCAAGCGCGGGCCGGCTACCGCCAGGTGTTTTCCCAGGGATCGGTGGCCGACTACCCGCTGGCGATCCGCCACGCCTCGGGCAAAATCACCGACGTGCTCTACAACGCCTGCGTTTACAACGACCGCGAAGGCAAAGTGGCCGGCGTATTCGCCGCCGCCCGCGACGTCACCGAACAAAAACGCCAAGCCATCGCCATGGAAGAAGCCTCGCGTTATACCCGCAGCCTCATCGAGGCCAGCCTGGACCCCTTGGTGACCATCAGCGTCGACGGCAAGATCATGGACGTCAACCACGCCACCGAAGCCGTCACCGGCGTGGCGCGGGAGCAGCTGATCGGCAGCGATTTCTGCGACTACTTCACCGAACCGGAGCAAGCGCGGGCCGGCTACCGCCAGGTGTTTTCCCAGGGATCGGTGGCCGACTATCCGCTGGCGATCCGCCACGCCTCGGGCAAAATCACCGACGTGCTCTACAACGCCTGCGTTTACAACGACCGCGAAGGCAAAGTGGCCGGCGTGTTCGCCGCCGCCCGCGACGTCACCGAGCAAAAGCGCCAACAGGAAGCCTTGCGGCAAAGCAGCGAGGAACTGAAATCCCTGGCCGAAGAGTTGCGCAGCCAATCGGAGGAGCTCAAGGCGCAAAACGAGGAACTCCGAGCCAATCAAGAAGAGTTGCGCGCCCAGCAGGAGGAAATGGCGCACAAGAACCAAGCGCTGGAACTGCAGGGGCAACAGCTGGAACAGGCCCGCCAAGAGGCGGAAGGCAAAGCGGCGGAACTGGAGCGGGCCAATCGCTACAAATCCGAATTCCTGGCCAATATGTCCCACGAACTGCGCACCCCCCTCAACAGCGTGCTGATCCTGGCCAAGGACCTGGCGGAAAACGCCGCGGGCAACTTGAGCACCGAACAGGTGGAATCGGCCTCGGTCATCCACGAAAGCGGCAACCAGTTGCTGACGCTAATCAACGACATCCTCGACCTGTCCAAAATCGAGGCCGGCCGTTTGGAAGTGCAATCGGAGGACTTCCTCCTGGCGGACGTGTTCGCCTATCTGCGCCGCGTGTTCACGCCCCTGGCGGAGAAAAAGGCCATCGCTTTCGAAATCGACGCGGCCCCTTCCCTGCCGGGCAATATTCGCGGCGACCAGCAACGGCTAATCCAGGTGCTGACCAATCTGCTGTCCAATGCCGTGAAATTCACCGAAGCCGGTTCGGTCAAATTGACCGCCTTGCCCGACGGCGACGCGCTACGCTTTGAAATACAGGACACCGGCATCGGCATTCCGCCGGACAAACTGGATTTGATCTTCGGCGCGTTCCAGCAAATGGACGGCAGCACCGCCCGCAAATACGGCGGCTCCGGCCTGGGACTGACCATCAGCCGCCGGCTGGCGGCGCTGATGGGCGGCGAAATCACCGTATCCAGCACGCCGGGGCGCGGCAGCACCTTCACGGTGAAACTGCCCTTCAACGCCGCCGCGCCGGCGCCGGTCCCCGCCGCGCCGGCCACTGCACCGACGTCGGGACGGCCGCCCGCCGAGCGCCCGGGCGCCCCCATTCTGGTGGTGGAAGACGATGCGCGCCTGGTGACGATACTGGAACGCCTCATCGACACCCTGGGGTTCGCCGTCATCAGCGCGAGCAGCGGCGAGCAAGCCTTGGCGCACCTGGAACGCGAACGCCCCATCGGCATACTGCTGGACCTGGGCCTGCCCGGCATACAGGGCATGGAAGTGCTGCGCCAGCTGAAAGACGCGCCCGCCACCGAGAATATCCCGGTCTATATCATGTCGGGCGCCGTCGACACCGGCGAAGCCAAGACCCTGGGCGCCCTCGGATTCCTGAAAAAACCGGTAACGCGGGACGCCATCGCCGTAGCCCTCCATGCCATGGTCGAGCAAAGCGCCAAAATCCACCGCCGGGTTTTGCTGGTGGAAGACAGCGACGCCGACGTGCTGGCCCTGCGCACCCTGTTCCGCGACGACCCGTTGGAATTGGTGCCGGCCAAAACCGGCGACGCGGCCCTGCAGCAGTTGCGGCAAGGCGGAATCGCCGCGGTCATTCTCGATCTCATGCTGCCGGACACCACCGGCTTCGACTGGCTGCGACGAGCTGCCGGCGAAGCCTTAACCCTGCCGCCGGTCGTGGTCTATTCGGCTCGGGAGCTCAGTTCCGAGGAGTTGTACCAACTGAGAGAACACGCCGACGCGGTGGTCACCAAGGGCAAGACCAACGAACGCCTGCGCGAGGAAGTGCTGCTCGCCCTGAACAGCGGCGGCCGCGCCGCCGAGCCGGCGCAACCCGCCGCACCTCCCCGACTGGGCCGACGCCTGTTGCTGGTGGACGACGACGTGCGCAACCTGTTCGCCTTGGCCAAAGCGCTGCGCGGGAAAGGCTATACCGTGGAAGTGGCGTCGGACGGCCCCAAAGCCTTGGAAGCCTTGGCCCAACAAAATTTCGATGCGGTGCTGTCGGACATCATGATGCCCGGCATGGACGGTTACGCACTGATCCGCCGTATCCGCGAACTGGGCCACCGGGACTTGCCCGTCATCGCCATCACCGCCAAGGCCATGCCCGGCGACGTGGAGCTCTGCCTCGCCGCCGGCGCCAACGATTACGTGGCTAAGCCGGTGGATACCAGCCATCTCCTCGCGGTGTTGTCCAAATGGTTTTAAGCGGCTGGCGCAATCACCGCGTCGAGGACGTGGAAGTGGGGCTGCTGTTGACGGCGCTGAAGGATCGCTACGGCTACGACTTCACCGGCTACGCCCGCGCCTCGCTGAAGCGGCGCCTCAAACTGCTAGGCGAGTACTATGAAGTGGAGCACCTCTCGCAGCTGCTGCCGCCCCTGCTTTACGACGAACGGGTGGCGCAAACCGTGGTCAACCGCATCGTCGTGGCGGCCTCGGAGTTTTTCCGCGACCCCCAGGTATGGCGCTGCATCCGCGCGGAAGTGCTGCCTCGCCTGGACAGTTTTCCCCACATCAACCTGTGGCAAGCGGGCTGCGGCCGAGGCGAGGAAACCTACACCCTCGCCATCCTGTTGCACGAGGCGGGATTGACGAAAAAAACCCGCCTGGTCGCCACCGACATCAATCCCGACCTGCTGGCGGAAGCCCGTGAAGGCCGATGGCCGCAACGCAATCTCGAACAATGGCGTCACAACTACGAAAAAGCCGGCGGCAGCGGCAATTTTGACGACTATTTCGAACACAACGGCGACGAAATCGCCATCCGCGAGGAATTCAAAACGTCCATCGAATTTCTCCAACACAATCTGGTCACCGACGACGACTTCCTGGAGGTTCAGTTCATCGTTTGCCGCAACGTGCTGATTTATTTCGACGAGAAGTTGCAAGAACGGGTGCTCGGCGTATTTTCGCGCAGCCTGCAAAGGGGCGGTTATTTGATGCTGGGCCGGGCGGAAAGCCCGATCGGTTCGACCGGCATATTGACTCTGGACGAGCACTGCCGCGTATACCGGAAAGCGTTCGGAGAAAACCATGTATAGGCTGCTGACCATCGGTTTCTCCGCCGGCGGCATCCCCCTGGCCCAGCACATATTCGCCGCCCTCCCCGCCTCCTACCCCATGCCGATCGCCGTGGTAGCCCATTTGCCGGCGGGCGAGGACTGCGATTTGGTGGAGGTATTGGCGTCCTCCACCGCGTTGCGGGTGGTCATGGCGGAGGATAAATCGCCGCTGGAACCGGGAATGGTGTATGTCGCGCCGCCCGATTACCACCTGCTGGTGGAAAAGTCCGGCCGCCTGGCCCTGTCCGTGGACCCGCCGGTGAAATCCGTGCGCCCCAGCATCGATGTTTTGTTCCAAAGCGCCGCCGAGGCGTTCGAGAAAGACCTCATCGCCGTGGCCTTGAGCGGCGCCAATTCCGACGGCGTGCAGGGCATGGCGGCGGTCAAGGAGCTGGGCGGGCTGACCATCGTATTGGACCCCTTGCAAACGGACATCCACACCCTGCCGGCGGCGGTGGTGGAAGCGGTGGACGTGGATTACGTCGCCAATATCGAGGAAATCGCCTCTTTGTTGCGCGCAGCGCTGGAGCAGGCATGATCAGCAGCCCCAAGATCCTGGTGGTCGACGACAACGCCAACAACCGCCTGGCGGTGCGCACGGTACTGAAAAACATCGACGCCGAAATCCACGAGGCCGCCAACGGCTTCGACGCCCTGTCCCTGTCGCTGGAAACCGATTACGCGCTGATCCTGCTCGACGTCAGCATGCCGGAAATGAACGGCTTCGAAGTGTGCGAACAACTGCGCGCCGATCCGCGCACCCGCGCCACGCCGGTGGTTTTCCTATCGGCCGCCTACAAGGCGCTGGAAGACAACATCCGCGGTTATGTGGCCGGCGCCACCGATTACCTCGCCAAGCCGGTCAGCGACCACATCCTTAGGGCCAAAGTCCAGGTATTCCTCCGCCTGTATCGCCAGCGGCAGGAGCTGAGCGAAGCCAACGCCGCGCTTCGCATCGCCGCCACCGCTTTCGACGCGCAAGTGGGCATCGTCGTCACCGACGCCACCGCGGTCATTTTGCGCGTCAATCGCGCCTTCACCGAACTTACCGGCTACAGCGCCGAAGAAGCCATCGGCCGCCCCCCGTCCATGCTCAAGTCCGGCCAGCACGACGCGGCGTTCTACCGCAATCTCTGGGAAGACCTGCTGCATAAACGCCATTGGCAGGGCGAAATCTGGAACCGACGCAAAAACGGCGACGTCTACCCGGAATGGCTCACCATCACCGCCGTCACCGAAGCCGAAGGCGCCGTCACCCATTACGTCGGCACTTTCACCGACATCACGTTGCGCAAGGCGGCGGAAAAGCGGATTTTCCAGTTGGCGTTTTACGATCCCCTGACCGCGCTGCCCAACCGCCGGCTGCTGCTGGATCGCCTCGAGCAGGCACGCGTCGTCGGCCACCGCATCCACAGTCATGGGGCCATCCTGTTCATCGACCTGGATCGTTTCAAGACCCTCAACGACAGCCAAGGCCACGACGTCGGCGACCTGATGCTGGTGGAAACCGCCCAGCGCCTGCGCGATTGCGTGCGCGAAAGCGATACCGTGGCGCGACTGGGGGGCGACGAATTCGTGGTCATGCTGGAGTCGCTGGGCGAGGAATCGGAACAGGCTATGACCCAGGCCCGCACGGTGGGAGAAAAAATACTCGACGCCCTCAGCCGGCCCTACTCCCTGAACGGCTACGAGCATCACGGCAGTTCCAGCATCGGCATCACCTTGTTCAAGGGCGACGACGCCAGCGTGGACGAACTGCTGAAACACGCGGACACCGCCATGTACGAAGCCAAGGACGCCGGCCGCAACACCTTGCGCTTCTTCGACCCGGCGATGCAGGCAGCCCTGGAAACCCGCATCGCCATGGAAACCGATTTGCGCCGCGCCCTAACGGACGGCCAACTGGTGCTTTATTACCAACCGCAGGTGGACAGCGCCCGCCGCGTCGTCGGCGCCGAAGCGCTGCTGCGCTGGCAACACCCCCAACGAGGCTTGGTCATGCCCGCCAGTTTCATTCCGTTGGCGGAGGAAACCGGCCTGATCGTGCCCATCGGCCTGTGGGTGCTGGAAACCGCCTGCGCCCAAATCAACGCCTGGTCCCAAGCCTGGCCGAACGAGCGCTTCGTGCTGGCGATCAACGTCAGCGCCCGCCAGTTCCGCCATCCGGACTTCGTCAGCCAGGTGCGCGAGCTGCTGCAACGCAGCGGCGTCGCCGCCGAACGGCTGAAGCTGGAATTGACCGAAAGCGTGATCCTGGACGACATCGACGACGCCATTCGCAAAATGTCCGCCCTGCGTAGCTTGGGCATCGGCTTCTCCATGGACGATTTCGGCACCGGCTATTCCTCCCTGTCCTATCTCAAGCGCCTGCCCCTGGACCAGCTGAAAATCGATCAATCCTTCGTCCGCGACATCGACACGGATCCCGGCGACAAGGTGATCGTGCAAACCATCATCGGCATGGGTTGCAACCTGGGCTTGCACGTGATTGCCGAAGGGGTGGAAAACGACGCGCAGGTCGAATTTCTCGAAAAGCAGGGCTGCCACGCCTTCCAGGGCTATTTATTCAGCCGCCCGCTGCCGGCGGACGAATTCGCCCGAAAGCTCCTCGCCGGCTGAATCCGGGCCGCCGCAGCGGCGGCAACCTTGAAGCAAAACGGGCGCTGTGGCATGATTTAAGCCATTCTCGCCCGTTTCGGGCCGCGATTCTGTCCGGCTTTCCAACCCCAGCCGACGACCCGAGATTCCGTTCACAACCCCATCAACCCACAAGGAAACCGAAATGCCTGGTCGCAATCATTTGTTCGTTCCCGGTCCGACCACCGTGCCCGATTCCGTCCTCAGCGCCATGCACGCGCAGATGGTGGACCACCGCAGCCCGGTGTTTCCCCAGCTGGTGACGCCGCTGCTGCAGGATTTGAAAAAGGTCTTCCGCACCGAACAAGGCCAGTGCTTCATCCTGCCCGCCACCGGCACCGCCGGCTGGGAAATCTCCCTGGCCAACACCCTGTCCCCCGGCGACAAGGTACTAGCGTTCCGCTTCGGCCAGTTCAGCCACTTGTGGATCGACATGGCCAAGCGCCTGGGCTTCAACGTGCAGTACGATGAAATCCCCTGGGGCCAGGGCATCGACCCGAACCGCGTGGAAGAACTGCTGAAGGCCGATGCGGGCCACGAAATCAAGGCCGTCCTGATCTGCCACAACGAAACCGCCACCGGCGTCACCAACGACCTGGCCGCCATCCGCAAGGCCATCGACGCCGCCGGCCACCCGGCGCTGTTCTTCACCGACGGCGTCAGCTCCGTCGCCAGCCTGGAATTCCGCATGGACGACTGGGGCGTGGACGTGGCCCTGGCCGGTTCGCAAAAAGGCTTCATGCTGCCGGCGGGCCTGGCCATGCTGTGCTTCAGCCAGAAAGCCCTGAAGGCGCGCGAAACCGCCAAGTGCCCGCGCTGCTTCCTGGACATCGCCGACCACATCAACGCCAACAAAGACGGCTACACCCCCTACACGCCGGCCATCTCCCTGCTGTACGGCTTGCGCAAGGCGCTGGACCTCTTGCTGGAAGAAGGCATGGAAAACGTCTACGCCCGCCATGCCCGCTTGGCGGAAGGCACCCGCCGCGCCGTCAAGGCGTGGGGCCTGGAGCTGTGCTGCCGCGACCCGCAGAAGTATTCCAACACCGTGTCGGCCATCGTCGTGCCGCAGGGCTTCGACGCCCGCGACGTGATGCACTACGCCTTCCACCGTTACAACCTGTCCCTGGGCGCCGGCCTGTCGGAACTGGCCGGCAAGGTGTTCCGCATCGGCCACCTGGGCGACCTGAACGAGCTGAGCCTGTCCAGCGCCATCGTCGGCGCGGAAATGGCCATGCTGGACGTGGGCATCCCGGTAACGCCGGGCAGCGGCATCGCCGCCGCCAGCAGCTACTGGCGCGAAACCGCCAAGCCCTTGGCGCCGCGCGGCTGATAGCCCCGCAGCTGCGGTAAACACCCCCCGGCGTTTCACGGCGTCCGGGGGGTTTTTGTAACGGCTGCAGAAAACTTGTGCCGTGGTGACCTACCCGGAGGAAACATGAGCAAACCGAAAATCCTCGTCACCCGCCGCTGGCCCGACGCCGTCGAGGCGGAACTGAGCCAACGCTACGACGCCCATTTCAACCGCGACGACCACCCTATGACGGTAGCGGAACTCCAAGCCGCCATGCGCGACTACGACGCCGTGCTGCCCACCGTCACCGACAGCGTCAACGCCGAAGTCATCGGTGTGGCCAACCCCCGCTGTAAAATCCTCGGCAATTTCGGCGTCGGCTACAACCACATCGACATCGCCGCCGCCAAGGCCGCCGGCATCACCGTCACCAACACGCCGGACGTACTCACCGACTGCACCGCCGACATCGCCATGCTGTTGATGCTGGAAATCGCCCGGCGCGGCGGCGAAGGCGAGCGCCATCTGCGCAGCGGCCAGTGGACCGGCTGGCGGCCCACCCACATGCTGGGCAGCAAAGTCACCGGCAAGACGCTGGGCCTGATCGGCTTCGGCCGCATCGCCCAGGCCATGGCCCACAAAGCCCACCACGGCTTCGACATGGACATCATTTTCTACAACCGCTCGCAGCCGCCCCGGGACAAGATCGACTACGTCAAGGCGCGCCAGTGCGCCAGCATCGAGGACGTGCTGCGGGAAGCCGACTTCGTCGCCCTGCACTGCCCCGGCAGCCAGGAGAACACCCACCTCATCAATGCCGAGCGTCTGGCCTTGATGAAACCCACGGCGTATCTGATCAACACGGCGCGCGGCAACGTGGTGGACAGCGAGGCGCTGATCGCCGCCCTCAAGGCGGGAACCATCATGGGCGCCGGCCTGGACGTGTACGAGGGCGAGCCGAACCTGCATCCCGGCTTCTTGGAGCTGGAAAACGCCGTGCTGCTGCCGCACCTGGGCAGCGCCACCAGCGACACCCGCATCGCCATGGGGCAGCGCGTGCTGGAAAACCTGGACGCTTTTTTCGCCGGCCAAACGCCGCGCGACAAGGTGTGCTGACCCTGCGCCATGCCGCACGCCCCTAGCCTTTGGCCGGAACCGGCGCCGCTCGGCGCAGCCGAACAAGCCGCGCTGGCGAAAAAGCTGCAGCCGGCGTTCCAGCACAAGCTGCAAGCGCTGCATATCGCCGCCGACTTGCTCACGCCCGCCCTGCAGCGCGTCTACCTGCCCCTGGCGGCGTGGGTAGCGCAACGCAAAGGCGACGAGCCGCTGGTGCTGGGCATCAACGGCGGCCAAGGCTCCGGCAAGTCCACCCTGTGCGAATTCCTGCGGCTGATCCTGGAACAAGGCTTCGGCCTGCGCGTAGCGGGCCTGTCCATCGACGACATCTACAAGACCCGCGCCGAACGGGAACAGCTGGCGAAAACCGTCCACCCCCTGCTGCTGACGCGCGGCGTCCCCGGAACCCACGACGTGGAGCTGGGACTGGGCGTTATCGACGCCTTGAAGCAAGCCGAAGCCGGCGACAGCGTCGCCATTCCTTCTTTCGACAAGGCCCGCGACGACCGCCGGCAGCTGGACGAATGGCCGCGCTTCCGCGGCAAGGCCGACGTCGTCGTCTTCGAAGGCTGGTGCGTGGCCGCCAAACCCCAGGATGAAATCGAATTGGCCCAGCCCGTCAACCGCCTGGAAGCCGAGGAAGACGCCGACGGCCGCTGGCGCCGCTACGTCAACCAGCAGCTGCAAGGCGCGTACACCGAGCTGTTCGGCCGGCTGGACGCCCTGGTCATGCTGAAAGTCCCCAGCATGGAACGCGTGTTCGACTGGCGCAGCCTGCAAGAAGAGAAGCTGGCCGCCTCCCTGGCCGGCAATCCGCAAGCCGCCAGCCGCATCATGGACGCCGCCGCCATCCGCCGCTTCGTCCAGCACTACGAGCGCGTCACTCGGCACATGTTGGCCGAAATGCCGGACCGGGCCGACGTGGTGCTGTTCGTCGACGACGAGCACCAGATTTGCCGGATACAATTAGCGACACAGCCACCCTAGGCGGAAAACCATGCCCACTATCAGCATGTTCTACGGAATCCTGATCCAAATGTATTTTCGCGATATGGGCCGACACCATCTGCCGCATATCCACGCCCGCTATCAAGGCCAAAAGGTGGCATTGGCAATCGAAGACGGCGCGGTGCTTGAAGGTGAATTTCCCGCCCGCCAGTTGCGCATGGTACAAGTGTGGATGGACATCCATCGAGACGAGTTACTGGCCGATTGGGAACTCGCCGTCAATGGCGAAGACCCCTACAAAATCGCCCCTTTGCAGTAAAGCCATGTTGCTCGACGTTATACACGTAGAAGCCTGCAATGACTTCTCCCTGCGCCTGCAATTCGAAAACGGCGAATGGCGCCGCTTCGATATGACGCCATGGCTTTCGCTCAAACCCTGGAGCCGCATCCAAAGCCTGGGGGAATTTCGCCGAGCTCGGGTGGATTACGGCACGGTGGTGTGGCCGGGTGAAATCGACATAGCCCCGGAAACGCTGTACGACCAATCCGAGCCACTGATCGAACTGTCGCAGAGCGACGGCTCAGCTAGGACATACCACAACACTGGAACCCATAAGGTGAAAAATCCATGAGCACCACCTACCTCGAAAACGTCTGGTACATGGCCCTGCCCTCCGCCGAGGTCCCCACCGGCGGCATGAAAGGCCACAAGATCGCCGACACGCCCATCCTGTTCATGCGCGACACCCAGGGCAAAATCGCCGCCATCCGCGACATCTGCCCGCACCGCGGCATCCCGTTCTCTTACGGCCGCATGGTGGGCGACACGGTGGAATGCCCCTACCACGGCTGGAAATTCAGCTGCGCCGGGGTGTGCACGGAAATCCCTTCCCTGTTGCCGGACCAGGACCTGGACTGCACCAAGATCAAGGTGAAAACCTATCCGGTGCAGGAGCGCAACGGCGCCATCTGGGTGTTCATCGGCGACAAGGAATTCGACACAGCCCAAGCGCCGTCCCTGCCCGTACTGGCGGAGCTGGCGCCCGACGCCCAGCCCAACCTCACCTTCACGGAAATCTTCCCCTGCCACATCGACCACGCCGTCATCGGCCTGATGGACCCGGCCCACGGCCCCTATGTGCACAAGAGCTGGTTCTGGCGCTCGGAAAAATCCATGCTGGAGAAGGCCAAGCACTTCGCGCCGGTGACCCACGGCTTCCAGATGGTGCGCCACCAGCCGTCGAAAAACTCCAAGGCCTACAAAATCTTCGGCGGCCCCACCACCACCGAAATCACCTTCCGCCTGCCCGGCGTGCGGCTGGAGCACATCAAGATCGGCGAGAAGTCCTTCTACTCCCTCACCGCCCTGGCACCCCTGGACGAAAAGCACACGCAGATCATCCAGATGGGCTTCTGGAACATCCCCTGGGTCAGTCTGCTGAAACCGGCCCTGCGCCAGTTCGGCAAGGTGTTCCTGCGCCAGGATTTGGAAGCGGTGAGGAAACAGCAGGAAGGCCTGGCCTACGACCCCAGCCTCATGCTGCTGCAAGACGCCGACACCCAGGCCAAGTGGTATTTCGCCCTGAAGAAGGAATGGGCCGCCCACCTGGCTGAGCAGCGGGAATTCGTCAATCCGGTGCAGGAAACCGTGCTGCGCTGGCGCAGCTGATAGCGCTCCCAACGTCTCGGCAACCGCCGGGAACGGCCGGGAGCCTTATCCCGGCCTCTATCGGCTAGCCCCGCCGACCCGGCGCGCTACCGCCTTCCTGCAAATGGTGCAAATACAGCGATTCCAGCTTGGCGCGCGCCCACGGCGTTTGTCGGAAAAAGCGCAAGCAGGATTTGATGCTGGGATCGTTGGAGAAACAGCGCACATCGATATGTTGCGCCAAGCCGTCCCAGCCGTAGCTTTCCGACAGCTCGACGAGCATCTTTTCCAAGGTGACGCCGTGCAGCGGATTATTCGGTTGCGGATGGCTCATGAGCCGGCCCGCCGAGTCCGGCGACCGCTCATCGACGCAGGCCGCCGGTGCATTTATCCGACACTTCGGCGTACTTGCCGCCGCCCTGCATGCCCGCCAGGGTGCATTGCCACTGCTCCGTGGTCCGCTCCTTCTGCGACATGTGGCAGGTGCCGATAAGGCGCTTGCGGTCGCGCTCGTGGGTGTTGGCTTCCTTGATGTAAAGCTTCATCACGTCTTGGCATATCGCTATGCGCTTGTCGATTTCGGCGTTTTCCGCCGACTGGCCGGTGCAACCGGCCAAGTTCGCGGCCAGGATCAGACCAAGGGGATAGGCGTATTTTTTTAGAGGCATGTGCAGCGTTCCGTTTCGTTATTGTTATTCGCGGGAATCCGGCGCACACGGAGAGAAAAAACGCTCAAGCAACGGCGGCCGAATTGACCCTACGCATTCCGGGGCTGAATTCTGTTCCTCAAACGGCGTCTTTTCAAGATAAATAGCCGCAACGCTCCACCTCACAAGCCGGGAATGCCGACGCCTTGAATACGAAGGGCGTTGTCTCCCTGCTCGTAACGGGGCAAAGCGCCTTCCGTGCGCCACAGGCGGGCCGCCAGGGCCGCCGTCAACACCCGAATGGGATAGTCGCGGGGAAGGTTCTGCAAATAAGGCTGGATGGTGGCGAAATCGCGGGCGCCGTATTGCTTCATAATGGACAGCAAACCACCGTTTTTCGGGCCGATGTTATAGGCCAGCAACCCCAGGAACAGGTCGCCGCGCATTTCGGCGAAATAATGGCGCAGGGTGGCGGCGGCGACGTGGGCGTTGTGGCGCGGGTCGTTCAAATCCAACTGCTCCACTCCCAGACGCTCCTTGGCCAGTTCCACCGCCGCCTTGGGCGGCGCCGTGATCTGGAACAAACCGCGGCCGCCGTCCTTGCTGTCGCGCGGCAAAAACGACGACTCCGTCGCCCCCACCCCCATCAGCACATCCGTATCGATGCCGTATGCGCCGGCCGCTTCCTGCACCGGCGGCAAATAGGGCCGCGCCCGCTCCAACAAGCGCTGCGCCTGGGACAAATCGGAACGACGGTAGGACGCATAGACCTGGTGGGCCAGCGTAACCCGCTCCGCCTCCTGCATGCCGCCGACCAGGGTGCGGAAATTGCCCAGGTCGCGGCCGTATTCGTCCTGCAAAGCGAACCACCCGGCCGCCAGCGCGATGCCAAGGGCGAGCAAGGCCGCGCCGGGGACGAAACGCGCCGTCAGCCAGCGCCGCAAGCGCAGCCATAGCCACAACAGGCCGGCGCCGACCACCACCAGTGCGAACACCGCGCCGGCGAACGGCAACAAGCTGGAGCCGAAATCGGTGCCGGCGAAACCGTTTGCGGAACGCCCCAGCACGGCGATGATCGCCACCAGCGCCGCCGCCGACAGGGCGATCAGTTCCACCCCCAAAGCCAAGGCCCGGTGCCGCAGCGGCACCGGGGGCGGCGGGGCGGGCTTGATGCGCTTGGTTCTCGGCTTGGCCGGACGCTTCGCCTGGGGTTGGTCAGCCGGGGGCTTTCTAGGTGCGGGCCGGGCGGCTGTTTTCGGGGGACGACTTTCCATGGGATCAGGAGTTGTTTGCCGGCGTCATGATACCGGCAAACGTCGGGCGCCGTGGTTTTGGACCGCCGTTTCGCCCGGTCCATCAGCATTTCGTAACGCAGCCAAGGCCGCTTTCTGGCATGATTTCACATCAAGCTCCCCCTGAGTTATCGCCGATGCTACAACGCTCCGCTTGGCTGCTGTCCATACTCTTCGCGTGGTCCGCTTGCGCCCTGGCGGAACCGCTTGCGCCGCTGTCCATCGGCTCGGCGGAACGGCTGCTGGTCTTCGCGCCCCATCCCGACGACGAAGTGCTCGGCGCCGGCGGCATCGCGCAACGCGTCCTGGCGCAAGGCGGCAGCGTGCGCATCGTCATCGCCACCGCCGGCGACGGCTTTGTGGAAGCCGTCCAGCGTGAAGCCCGCTACGCCCGCCCCAGCGTCCACGACTACCTGCGCTACGGCGCCACGCGCCTCACCGAAGCCCGCCACGCCGTGCGCATGCTGGGCAACGGCCGCGTGCAGCTGGACTTACTGGGGTTTCCCGACGGCGGCCTGCAGCCCCTGCTGCACGCCCATTGGCAGCGGGAACGACCCGAGCGATCCAACACCACGGGCGTTTCGGCCGTGCCCTACGGGGAAGCGGAATTCCCCAACCGAGGCTACAACGGCGCCGAACTGGCTGCCGAACTGGCGCACGAGCTCAGGCAAATCCGGCCGACGCTGGTGGCCCTGCCGGACCCTTTGGACAGCCATCCCGACCATTCCGCCCTCGGCCTGTTCGCCCTGATGGCGCTGCGCGACTGGCTGCATGAGCGGGGCCATGGCGAGGAAACCCCAAACGCGCCGCGCTGGCCGCGTTTGTTGACCTACCTGGTCCACTGGCCCGGCAATTGGCCGACGGGCGCCAACGCCGCCAAACCCCTGGACCTGCGCGCAACGCCATTGCCGCTGCCCGCAGACTGGCCCAGGCGCAACCGCCAACACCCCTGCCTGAGCCTGCAACCGCGCGAAGTGGAAATCAAACAGGCGGCGTTGGGGCAATACCAAACCCAGCAACGCGCCATGGGGCCGTTTCTCGCTGCGTTCGTGCGCTCCACGGAGTGCGTGAGCGTGCTGACGGAGCGGGATGTCGAATTCATCTGGGAAGGCTTGCCGCGGCGACGCGCGGTTTTGTCCCAATACGTCGGCAACGCCGCCGACGCATCGGCGCCGCATTAACCGACGGCCTGGGTGGGGGGCGCCGGCGCCGCGCCGGATCAACGCCGCAGCAAATCGTCCAACTTGCGTATGGTGTCGCGTATTTTGCGGCGGGAAACCTCGCTGACGCCGCCTTTGGCATCGGCGCCGGCCGTGCTCGGGACTTCCTTGGCGGGCTGGGTATCGGCCGGCGGAGATGCCGGCGCGGCGGCCGGCGTCTCGGCGGCAACGGCGGACTCGGCCGCCGGCTGAGGTGCCGCCGCTTCCGGCGCCGGCGGCTGGGATTTGTCCTGCGCCGGCGTCGCCGCCGGCTGGGCCTGCGCCTCCGCGGCGGAATCGGCATGCGCCGCGCCGCCCAGCGCCAGCAACAGCGCCCCCATGGCGGCCGTCATCCGCTTTGTCTCGCTCATCGCACCGCCCCCGTCCGCGCCGGCTCGTTCTGTTTGAGGCTGATGGTGATGCGCGGATATTCGCCCAGCCGGTACATGATGACCGGTTCGCCGGCCTGATTGAGTTCTTGCATCAGGTAATCCCGATCCGCACTGCTGCTGACCAGCGTCACCGGCACGTCGTACTTCAAGGCCAACTCGCCGGCCTTGCGCAGCAGCGTCGACAACTCCCCGTCCTTGTTTCTCAAGGCGTCGGAAGGCACGTCGAAATCCAGCACCGTCGCCGGCTGCGCGGCGCCGGCCGCGGGCGTCTTCGCTTGCGTGCCGCTGGATTCCGCCGTGCCGGCGGCCTTGTTGACCATGGCGCGTCCTACGGCGCTGATGACCATATCGGCGGCGGGCACGGCCGCCGCCATGCAACCGGCCAAAGCCAGGCAGGCCAGGCTGAGGAATAAGATTCTGATCATTGTGCAACCATGCCGTGATAAATACAGATAATGCCGCGATGGCCCACTAGCCGCGCTTTTCCCAAGCCAACTGGGTGCGCACGATAAAGTCCAGGTCGTTGTAACGCGGCGTCCAGTCTAGCAGGCCGCGAATGCGGTCGGCCACGGCCACCACTTCCGCTGGATCGCCGGGACGGCGCGGGCATTCCTCCACCGCCAAGGGCAGGCCTGCGGCCCGTTCCATGGCGTCCACCACCTGCCGCACGCTGTAGCCGCTGCCGTAGCCGACGTTGAGCACGGTGGAATCGCCGCCCCGGCGCAAATAGGCCAAGGCCTTGATGTGAGCGTCGGCCAGATCGGACACGTGCACGTAATCGCGGATGCCGGTGCCGTCGGCGGTGGGATAGTCCGTGCCGAAGATGCGCAGCTTGTCGCGCTTGCCGGCGGCCACTTCCGCCGCCACCTTGATGAGCACCGTGGCGTTGGGGGTGTTGTTGCCCAAGCGCCCCTCGGGATCGCAACCGGCCACGTTGAAGTAACGCAGGGCGACGTAACCCAGGCCGTAGGCGGCGGCGCAGTCGCGCAGCATCCACTCGGCGATGAGCTTGGACGTGCCGTAGGGATTGATGGGGCGGGTGGGGCTGTCCTCGGCGGCGCGGCCGTCGTCGCGCGTGCCGTACACGGACGCCGACGAGGAAAAGATAAAGTGCGGCACGCCGGCGTCCACGCAGCATTGCAGCAGGTTGCGGGTTTTGCAGGTGTTGTTGCCGTAGTATTTGAGGGGATCGGCCACCGATTCGGCGACGATGGTGCGGTCGGCGAAATGCAGCACGGCCCCCACCCGGTGACGGACTATCAGTTCGCCGACGAGGCGGCTGTCGCCCACGTCCCCTTCGACGAACTCGCCGTACAACACGGCGTCGCGCCGGCCAGTGGACAAATCGTCCAGCACCACCACGTTTTCGCCCGCCTCGCCCAGCAGCTTGACCACGTGGCTGCCGATATAGCCGGCGCCGCCGGTTACCAGGATCGCGTTATCCGTCATGCTCTTCGTCTATGTTCCTAAAATCTCTACCACGCCAAAGGTTCCACTTCCACCAGATCGCCTGCGGCCACGCCGGCGCATTCGGCCGGCAGCACGATGAGGCAATCGGCCCGGCTCATGCCGGTCAGCATGTGCGAGCCTTGGGCCGCCAAGCCGCTGACCCACCACTGGCCGTCCTGATCGCGCTCCAGCTCTCCCCGCTGGAACTCCAGCCGGCCGGCGGATTTTTTCATCGCCTGGCGGCTGCGCGCGCCGAAACGCAGGGGGGGCTTGGGCTCGGCACCTGCCAACCGGGCCAGCGCCGGCCTCACCACTTGGCGAAACCCCACCATCACCGCCACCGGGTTGCCCGGCAGGCCGAAAAACCAAGCGGCGCCGATGCGGCCGAAAGCGATGGGCTTGCCCGGCTTGACCGCCATTTTCCACAAGCGGATCCGCCCCACCTCCGCCAACGCGCCGGTGACGAAATCCGCCTCGCCGACGGAAACGCCGCCGGAGCTGATCACTAAGTCCGCTTGGGCGGACGCCTGCAGCAGCAAGGCTTTCAACGCGGCTGGATCGTCCGCCGCCACGCCCAAATCGATCGCCTCGGCCCCGGCCTCGCGCAACAGGCCGTCCAAGGCGTAGCGATTGCTGTCGTATATCTGTCCCGGCGCCAAGGGGTCGCCGACGCCGCGCAACTCGTCGCCGGTGGAGAAAAACGCCACGCGCGGCCTGGCCCGCACCGCCGCTTCACGCCGCCCCAGGGAGGCCAGCAAGGCGATATCGGCCGGTCCCAGGCGCTTGCCGGCCGCCAGAGCGATGTCGCCGGCGCGCAGCTCTTCGCCCGCCCGGCGCACGTTCTTGCCGGCTTTCAGCGGCCCTTGCAGGAAAACGCCGCCCTCCTCGGCGGTCACGTCCTCCTGCATCACCACCGTGTCGGCGCCTTCGGGCAACGCGGCGCCGGTGAAAATGCGCACGCACTGGCCCGCCGCCACCGCGCCTTGAAACGGCCGGCCCGCCCAACTGACGCCGACCAAGGCCAGACGGCTCCGGCCCTCGGCCGTATCGGCGGCCCGCAGGGCATAGCCGTCCATGGCGGAATTGGCGAAAGGCGGCAAATCCAGCGGGGACGGCACGTCCTCGGCCAGCACCCGCCCCAAAGCGGCTTTCAGCGGCAGGTTTTCCCGGCGCGGCAACGGATCGATGTCCGCCAATATCCGCCCCAGGGCCTCTTGCAGGGACAACAGCCCGGTTTCCGCCGTCACGCAGGCGTCTAGGCTCATAACGCGCAGAATCTCGTCAAAATAAAGTCGGCGATGGCTTCCGGCCGGTTGAGGTCCAACAGCGGCACCGTCGGCGCCGCCGGCAAAGGGCCGTCGCTGGCCACCGCCACCACCGTGTCGTCGCCGGGATAGAGCGGCGGCCTGCCCAGCGCCGGGCGGCACAACTCGATTTTGGGAAAACGCTCGTGCTTAAAGCCTTCCACCAGGATCAAATCCACCGCATCCTGATCGAAATAGGCCAGCTCCTCGTCCAAAACCGGATCCCTGGGCGTCGGCCTCTCGGTAATCATCGCCCGGCGCAGCGCCGAACACAGCATCACCGGACTGGCTCCGGCATGGCGCAGCTCATAGCTGTCCTTGCCGGGATGGTCGATGTCGGCGGTGTGATGGCTGTGCTTGATCAAGCCCACCCGCAAGCCCCTGGCCTTCAGCAACGGAATCAGCTTGCGCAGCAAGGTGGTTTTGCCGGTGCCGCTATGGGCGGCGAAACCGACGATGGGTACTCGGGCGTTCCTCAACGCGCCCTCCGAGCGAGAACGCGGCTGCGCCTGCCCCGCGGATTTCTCATTTGTAGCCGTAGTAATCCTTGAACCAGGCGACGAAATTGGCGACGCCGGTCTCGATGCGGGTTTGCGGCTGGTAGCCCGTATCGCGCATCAGATCGTCCACGTCGGCATAAGTGGCGGGCACGTCGCCCTGCTGCATGGGCAGGAAATTCTTCTGGGCTTTCTTGCCCAGGCAGTCTTCCAGCACTTCGATAAAGTGCATCAGCTCCACGGGCTGATGGCAACCGATGTTGTAAATCCGATAAGGCGCGCGGCTGGTGCCTGGGTCGGGGTGCGCGCCGTCCCAATCGGGGTTGCCGACCGCCACGCGATCCAACACGCGCACGATGCCTTCGACGATGTCGTCCACATAAGTGAAGTCGCGCTGGTGATTGCCGTAGTTGAACACGTCGATGGGACGGTCTTCCAGAATGGCGCGGGCGAACTGGAACGGGCTCATGTCCGGCCGCCCCCAGGGTCCGTAAACGGTGAAGAAGCGCAGGCCGGTGGTGGGCAGGCCGTACAGATGGCTATAAGTATGGGCCATCAGCTCGTTGGCTTTCTTGCTGGCGGCGTACAGGCTCAAGGGATGGTCCACGTTGTGGTGCACCGAGAACGGCATGGTGGTGTTGGCCCCGTACACCGAACTGCTGGAGGCGTAGACCAAATGCTCCACCCCGTTGTAGCGGCAGGCCTCCAGAATGTTGCAGAAGCCGACGATGTTGGAATCCATGTAGGCGTGGGGATTCTTCAGGGAATAGCGCACGCCGGCCTGGGCCGCCAGATTCACCACCCGCTCCGGCTTGTGCTGTTCGAACAAGCGGTTCAGCTCGTCCCGCTGCTCCAGCCCCATGCGCGCCTCGGTGAAAGCCGGATTGGCCTTGAGCGGCGCCAAACGGGCTTCCTTCAAGCTCACTTCGTAGTAGTCGTTGACGTTGTCCAGGCCGATAACCTGATCGCCCCGCGCCAGCAAGCGGTGGGACAGGGCGGAACCGATAAAGCCGGCGCTGCCGGTGACTAGGACTCGCATGCAGAGGACTCCGTGAAAGGCTGGGGCCGGCCGAACGGCGCGGCAAATGCGGCCATTTTACACCAAATGGCGACTCGCCCCGAGGACGCCTTAAAAACCCGGCGCGGCGGAGTCCCGGGATACGCCGGCCAGATAGCGCTCCATGCGTTTTACGCCTTCCTCCAAGCGCTCGAGCGATGTCGTATAGGCGAAACGCACATGGCGAGACGCGGCCGTCTCGCCGAAATCCCGCCCCGGCGTAATCGCCACGCCGGCCTGCTCCAACAGGTCGCGGGCGAAGGCGTCGCTGTCCTGGGTGAAACGGCTGCAATCGGCGTAAACGTAAAACGCCCCTTCGGGCGGCGCCGACAGGCCGAACCCCAGGCGAGCCAGCGCTTGCTGCAGATAATCCCGCCGCCGCTGGAACTCCAAACGCCGCTGCTCCAGCTCCGCTCGGGCCTGCGGATCGGCGAGCGCCGCCACGGCCGCATACTGGGAATGGGTGGGCGCGGAAATGAACAAATTCTGCGCCAGCCGCTCCACCGTTTCCACGTGGCTGTCGGGCGCCACCAGCCAACCCAGCCGCCAACCGGTCATGCAGAAATACTTGGAGAAGCTGTTGATGACAAAAGCTTGGCTGCCGAACTGCAAGGCGGTGGGACAACGCGGGCCGTATTCCAGGCCGTGGTAAATCTCGTCCGACACCAGGAAGCCGCCCTGCCCGGCCACGCCTTCGCACAACTCGCCCAGGGTCGGCTCGTCCAACACGACGCCGGTGGGATTGGCCGGCGACGCGACGATGGCGCCGGCCGTGCGGCCGCTCCAGGCAGCCCGCAGCTGCGGCCAGCCGAGGCGGTGGCCGTCCGACGCCCGCGTGGCGACCGACACGGGCTCGGCGCCGAACAACCGCACGAAGTTGCGATAGCAGGGATAACCGGGATCGGCCAACAGCACTTCGTCGCCGGCGTTGAGGCTGGCCGCCAGCGCCAGCAGCAAAGCGCCGGAAGCCCCCGGCGCGATGAAGATCCGCCGCTCCGGCAGGTCTACGCCGTAATGCTCGCCGTAATAACGCGCCAAGGCGCTGCGCAGCTCGGGCAAGCCGGCCGCCGCCGTATACTTGACCTGCCCGGCCCGCATGGCGCGGACGCCGGCCTCCACCACCGCCTCCGGCGCGGAGAAATCCGGCTCGCCGATTTCCATATGAACGATGTCGCGGCCCTGGTTTTCCAGCGCCTTGGCGCGGGCCAGCAATTCCATGACATAAAAGGGCGTGATGAGGGAAGCGTTGTCGGCCGGCTGCATGGGGAATGGCAAGGGACTTGCGTACGAAAATCGAAGAATAGCGGGCTATTCTTCGCTATTCGGCATTGATGTTGCAATTTTTTTCCTTTGTGTTGAAATGTGCCGCTTCCAAAATCCGGGTCAGGAGTGAAGGATGACCAACAGCCAAGCAAGCCAGACCGTCGCAACGCCGTTCAGCTACCAGCCGTATGTCGAAAAGGCCGGCGAAGAGTACATGAACGACGCGCATCTGGAGCATTTCAGAAAGATACTCAACAACTGGAAAGCCGAGTTGATGCAGGAGGTCGACCGCACCGTGCACCATATGCAGGACGAAGCGGCCAACTTCCCGGACCCCAACGACCGCGCCACCCAGGAGTCGGAGTTCAGCCTGGAATTGCGTACCCGCGACCGGGAACGCAAGCTGATCAAGAAAATCGAAGAAGCCTTGGAACACATCGAGTCGGGGGACTACGGCTACTGCGAAACCTGCGGCATCGAAATCGGCATCCGCCGCCTGGAAGCTCGTCCCACGGCGACCCAGTGCATCGACTGCAAAACGCTGGACGAGATCCGCGAACGGCAGATGGGCTAAGCCTTCGCCACGGCAACCGTCTACCGGGGCCGGTTCGCCCCCTCGCCTACCGGCCCGCTGCACCTGGGTTCGCTGCTGAGCGCCCTGGCCAGCTACTTGGACGCCAAAGCCCATCGGGGCGTTTGGCTGCTCCGCATCGAAGACATCGATCCCTACCGTTCAGATCCCCAGGCCGCCGACGCCATTCCGCGCACGCTGGAGCGCTTCGGCTTGCAGTGGGACGAAGCCGTCATCCGCCAAAGCGCGCGGCTGGAACGCTACCGCGAAGTGCTGGAACAATTGGACCGGCAAGGTTGGGTTTACGCCTGCACCTGTTCCCGCAAGCAACTGGCCGAACTGGGCTACGGCGGCGAGCGCTACCCCAACCTCTGCCGGCACCTCGAACGTCCCCGCAGCCAACCCCACAGCCTGCGCCTGATCACAGAAGACCGTCCCATCGCCTTCCGCGACCGCCTGCAAGGCGAGTACAGCCTGAACCTGCAACGGGAAGGCGGCGACTTCATCCTCTACCGCCGCGACCAAGCCTACGCCTATCACTTGGCGGTGGTGGTCGACGACCACGACCAACAAATCAACCACATCGTCCGCGGCGTCGATCTGCTGGACTCCACCCCGCGCCACATCCACCTGCAACGGCTGCTGGGCTACACCACGCCGCAATACCTGCATCTGCCCGTCATCCTTGCCGCCGACGGCCAAAAGCTCAGCAAACAAACCGGGGCCGAGCCGGTGGATCGCCTCGACCCTTCCGCAACGCTGTTCAGCTTGCTGGGCATGCTGGGACACGCGCCTCCGGCGGAATTGCGCAAGGCCGAGCCGGCCGTATTGCTGGCCTGGGCCGTGGACGCTTGGGATGCCGGCCGCCTGCCGGCGACCCAGGGAATTCCCGGCACGCCGCCCCGATAACCGGGACGACGCACCGGCGCGCGATCAACCGATAAAGTCGATGCCGCCCATATAGGGCTGCAAGGCGTCTGGCACGCGAATACGGCCTTCGGCGTCCTGGTAGTTTTCCATAACCGCCACCAGGGTGCGACCCACCGCCAGGCCGGAGCCGTTCAAGGTGTGCACCAGCTCGGGCTTGCCCGTCTCCGGGTTGCGCCAACGGGCCATCAGGCGACGGGCTTGGAAATCGCGGAAATTGCTGCACGACGAAATTTCCCGATACTTGCCCTGCCCCGGCAGCCACACTTCCAAGTCGTAAGTTTTGCTGGAGGAAAAACCGGTGTCGCCGGCGCACAGCAGCATGCGCCGGTAAGGCAAGCCCAGCAGTTCCAGCACGGTTTCGGCGTGGCGGGTCAGCGTCTCGTGGGCCTCGATGGATTCGTCCGGACGGGACACCCACACGATCTCCACTTTCTCGAATTGGTGCTGGCGGATCATGCCGCGCGTGTCCTTGCCGTAAGCGCCCGCTTCGGCGCGGAAGCAAGGCGTGTGGCAGGCGAATTTGAGCGGCAAACGGGCCGGGTCGACGATGTCGTCGCGCACGAGGTTGGTCACCGGCACTTCCGCCGTGGGAATCAAATAGAAATCCGGATCGTGGGCGACCTTGAACAGGTCCTCCTCGAACTTGGGCAACTGGCCGGTGCCGCGCAGGCTGTCGGCGTTGACCATGAACGGCACGTACATTTCGCTGTAGCCGTGCTCGCCCGTGTGCAAATCCAACATGAACTGGGTCAACGCCCGCTGCAGGCGCGCCAGCGGGCCTTGCAGGGTGACGAAACGCGAGCCGGTGAGCTTGGCCGCCGCCTCGAAATCCATCAAGCCCAAGCCCTCGCCCAGCGCCACGTGGTCCTTGGGCTCGAAATCGAATGACGTCGGTTCGCCCCAACGCTTGATCTCCACGTTGTCGTCTTCGCTGCGGCCGTCCGGCACGGACTCGTCGAGGATGTTGGGAATGCCCAGCAGCCAATCTTCCAGGGTTTGCTGCAGCACGTTCAGCTCCGCCTCCGCCGCGGCCAGATCGTCCCCCAGATGGGCCACTTCGGCCAGCAAGGGCGCGATGTCTTCGCCTTTGGCCTTGGCTTGGCCGATGGCCTTGGAGCGGGTGTTGCGTTCGTTCTGCAACGTCTGCGTGCGGGTCTGCACCTCCTTGCGCCGGCTTTCCAATTGCTGGAAAGCGTCTTTATCCAGTTGCAAGCCGCGCCGCGCCAGTTGAGCGGCCACATTGTCCAAGTCGGTACGGAAAAGACGGGGGTCTAGCATGAATGGAGTCGTCCTGAATGTGCGCGAAAGGCGTTAATTCTACAAAAAAACCGGCCCTCGGGCCGGTTTAAAGCGGAAGCGCGGACGCCGCCGGCCCCGAATCCGCTCACAGCCGCTGGCCGGACACCAAGCCGAACCACAAGCCGCCGCTCGCCAGCGCCGCACTGTATAGGAAGGTCAACAACAAAGCGCTCGCCTCGGCGGCGCCGGCGGCGCTCGCCAGATACCAAGCGCCTCCCGGCGCCAGCAAGGCAAGCCCCCCCAACACCAGCCAGGCCTGCTTATCGCCGCCCCATCCCATGTGCGTCGCCACGCCGGCCGTCGCCAGCCCCAGCCCATAAGCCAAGCCGGCCAGCACCACCAGCCGCGCGCCGTAAGACTCCATGGTCGCCCAGCGGCGCCATTCCTCCTCAAAGCCCCACCGCGCCAAATGCAGGCCTATCCAAACGGCCACCAGACACAGCAACACGCTGGCCAGGGCGTTGAGACCGGCCTTGGCGAACTCGCCCTCCTGCAGCAAAATCCAGGTATCCATGGAAAAGGTGGAGAACGTGGTGAAGCCGCCCAGGAAGCCCACCAACACCAGCAAGCGCCATTCCACCGCGACGGCATAGCGGGCCACCAGCAGCTCGGTCAAAAACCCCATGAGCAGGCCGCCGGCCACGTTCACCGCCAGGGTGCCGTAGGGAAAATCGCGGCCCAGCCATTGGTAGACGGCGAGCGAAGTCCAGTAGCGGGCCACCGAGCCCACCGCACCGCCCACGGCCACCGCCAAAGCCGGATGCATGGTCGCTAGCCCCTGATCGCCCGCATGGCGTCCACGGACGGATTCAGCACCACGCCCCGCTCGGTGACGATGGCGTCGATCAGGTGGGCCGGCGTCACGTCGAACACCGGGTTCCACCCCTTGATGACGCTGTCCTGCGCCAAATAACATTCCGGCAGCAGTTCGCGCGGATCGCGCTGTTCGATTTCGATGGCTTCCCCGTTGGCCGTGTTCCAGTCCACCGTGGACGTGGGCGCCACCACCATGAAGCGCACGCCGTGCTGGCGGGCCAAGACGGCCAAAGAGTAGGTGCCGATTTTATTGGCGGCGTCGCCGTTAGCGGCGATGCGGTCGGCGCCGACGATGACCCATTGCACGGCGCCGCTCTTCATCAGCCAGGCGGCGGCGGAATCGGCGATGAGGGTGGCGGGAATGCGGTCCTGGTTCAGCTCCCACACCGTCAGCCGCGCCCCTTGCAACCAGGGACGCGTTTCGCCGGCGTAGATGTTCTTGACGCCGCGCCGGTATGCGCTGCGCACCACACCCAGCGCCGTGCCGTAACCGCCGGTGGCGAGGGAGCCGGTGTTGCAATGGGTCAACAAGCCGCTGGAGCCTTGCACCAAGTCCGCGCCCAACTCCCCCATGCGGTGGTTGGCGGCCAAATCATCGTCGTGAATTTGCTGCGCCAGGGCCAGCAGCGGCGGATACGGGTCGCCTTGGATATCGTCCAGCGCCGCGCCCATGCGCTCCAACGCCCAGAACAGATTGACGGCGGTGGGACGGGAGGCGGCCAGGATTTTCATGTCCTGCTCCAGGGCCGCGCGCCAATCGGCGGGATTCTCCCGATAACGCACCCTCGCCCCCAACACGACGCCGAAAGCGGCGGCGATGCCGATGGCCGGCGCGCCGCGCACGCGCATGGTGGCGATGGCTTCCGCCACGCCGGCGGCGCTATCGAAAACCTCGTAGGCGACTTGGCCCGGCAACAAGCGCTGATCCAAAACCCGCAGGCCTTGCTCCGTCCAAAAAAACGGGGCCGCCGCGCTATTTACATCGTTAGGATTGGTAGACATAGGAAACACGATACTCGATTTGAAAATGATAGCCAAAACACCGCGCGCCCCTTGACTGGATCGGGCATCAACTTTTCAGCAAGCCGTTCTGGTAGGCCAGCCGAGCCATTTCCGCGGTGGTGCTGACGCCCAGCTTGCCGCGTATCGCCGTGGCGTAATTCGCGGCGGTTTTGTAGCCCATGCACAATTCGTCGGCGACCTGGCGCGTGGTGTGCCCTTGAGCCAACAAGCAAAACACATCGAATTCCCGCGCCGACAGATTGCCGAAACTCTCCGCCTGGGGCTCGCCGGGAGCGGATTGCCCTTCCAACCGGCGCGCCAGCTCGGGCTCCACGTAGATGCCGCCCTCGGCGATTTTCAGCACCGCCTCCAACAAGATGTCCGGCGCGCTCGCCTTGCTGATATAGCCCTTGGCGCCCGCCTCCAAGGCGCGGCTGACGTAAGCCAATTCGTCGTGGATGCTGAAAACCAGAATACGCGCGCCCTCGTCCCTGGCGCGGATACGGCGGATGGCGGCCAAGCCGCCGATGCCGGGCAAGGACAAATCCATCACCACCACGTCCGGTTGGTGCTCGACGTAGAACTGGCACGCCTGCTCGCCGCTTTCCGCCTCCACCGCCACCTCCAGGTGATCGGCCTGGGACAGCAGCACGCGATAGCCGGCGCGCACCACGGCGTGGTCGTCCACCAACATGACTCGAATGGGATGTTGCATCGCTCAAGAAGACGAAAGAAAAACGAAGGGACGCGACGATTGGTCGCGGAATTATACGGACAGGAAGCATAAAATAGGCGGCAGATTCCTACATTACAGCATGACTCCCTCCCTCAACCCCCAGCAATTAGCCGCCGTCCGCGCCATCGACCGTCCGTTGCTGGTGATCGCCGGCGCCGGCAGCGGCAAGACCCGCGTCATCACCGAGAAAATCGCCTACCTGATCCGCCAGGGCCTGCCGGCGCGCAATATCGCCGCCGTCACCTTTACCAACAAAGCGGCGCGGGAAATGAAGGCCCGCGTGAGCAAGCTCGCCTCCGGCAACGAGGCGAAGGGCCTGCGCGTATCCACTTTCCATGCCCTGGGCCTGGACATCCTGCGCCGCGAACACAAAGCGCTGGGCTTCAAGGCGGCCATTTCCATCTTCGACGAACACGACCGCCTCACCTTGCTGAAAGAGCTGCTCAAGCACAACAACGGCGACCCGGACATGGCCGACAGCTTTTCCCGCCAGATCAGCACCTGGAAAAACCTGTTCGTCACGCCGGAAAAGGCCATGGACACGGCCACGCCGGAAACCCTGCCGGCGGCCCAACTCTACGGCGACTTCATGCGCCAGATCAAAGCCTACAACGCGGTGGATTTCGACGACCTGATCCTGCTGCCGGTGCTGTTGTTCCAAAGCCAGCCGGAGGTGCTGGAGCAGTGGCGCAACCGCATCCGCTACCTGCTGGTGGACGAATACCAGGACACCAACGAAACCCAGTACCAGCTGGTGAAGCTGATCACCGGCAACCTGGGCAAATTCACCGTGGTGGGCGACGACGACCAGTCCATCTACGCCTGGCGCGGCGCCCAGCCGCAGAACCTGGTGCAGTTGCAAAAAGATTTCCCGCGCCTGCAGGTGGTGAAGCTGGAGCAGAACTACCGCTCCACCGGCCGCATCCTCAAAGCCGCCAACCGCCTCATCGCCAACAACCCCCACGTGTTCGACAAAAAGCTGTGGAGCCAACTCGGCCCGGGGGACGCGTTGCGGGTGCTCAAGCAAAAAGACGAACTGGCCGAGGCGCAGCAAGTGGCCGCCGACTTGGTGCACCACAAATTCCGCCACGGCGGCGAATTCCGCGACTACGCCATCCTTTACCGCGGCAACCACCAGTCGCGATTGTTCGAGCGCGCCCTGCGCGAACAGGGCATCCCCTACTTCATCAGCGGCGGCCCGTCGTTTTTCGGCTACGCGGAAGTAAAGGACATCATGGGCTATTTGCGCCTGTTGGTGAACCCGGACGACGACGCCGCCTTCCTGCGCGTCATCAACGTGCCGCGCCGGGAAATCGGCCCCGCCACCCTGGAAAAGCTGGGCGCCTACGCCAACCGCCGCCACATCAGCCTGTTCGCCGCCTGCTTCGAACTGGGCCTGGAACAGGAGCTGCAAGCCCAGGCCGTGCAGCGCATCCGCCGCTTCTGCGAATGGATCGTCGACGTGGCCGACCGCGCCCAACGCGGCGACACTTTCGCCGTCATCCGCAACTTCGTCGAGCAGCTGCGCTACGACGCCTGGCTGGAGGAAGTCAGCACCAGCCAGTCCAGCGCCGAACGGCGCCAGCGCAACGTGGTCGAACTGTTGGACTGGCTGGAGAAGCTGGCCCAGGAGGACGACGGCAAGACCCTGGCCGAAGTCATCGCCAAGCTCATGCTGCTGGACATCCTGGAACGCAACGAGGAAGAAAAAACCGGCGACCGCGTCAGCCTCATGACCCTGCACGCCGCCAAGGGCCTGGAGTTCCCTTACGTGTACCTGGTGGGCATGGAGGAAAACATCCTGCCCCACGAAACCAGCATCGAACAGGACATGCTGGAGGAAGAACGCCGCCTGGCCTACGTCGGCATCACCCGCGCGCAGAAAGCCATCACTTTCAGCTATTGCAGCCAGCGCAAACGCTACGGCGAAATGCTGGAATGCCTGCCCAGCCGCTTCCTGGACGAGCTGCCGGAGGAAGACTTGGAATGGGCCGACCGCAAGGAACTGCCGCCGGAAGAAAAGCTGGAACGGGGCAAGGCCGCCTTCAGCCACATGCGTAATTTGTTAAACACGCCGTAAAAAGCTACAATTACAGCTCAAATACGCGCCCGTAGCTCAGCTGGATAGAGTGTTGCCCTCCGAAGGCAAAGGTCGGACGTTCGAATCGTCTCGGGCGCGCCAGCATATCTCGTCGAACCCCCTGATCGAATCAGGGGGTTTTTCGTTTCCGGACGTCTAATTTCCTCGTGGCCGTCCCTTACCCAGGTTCCGGCGCGCCCGGATTGCTCCGCAACGCCTCGCGCGTTTCAGCCCCCTCGCCGGCGCGACAGCCTGCAAGAAACGAAGACTTTCTTTTCGGAAAACAATCCTGGTCGGTAAGTGGCACAAGCCTCACAATCGCAACCAACAACGCCGCCTACGCTTGATTTGACGCCACCACAAATCGAGGGTAACGGGCATGACGATAAATTATCCGGACTCCCAACACGAACTCAATCTTGAGGATATTCCCACGTTATTGTCGGTAATCAGCCAGCGGCTGGGCATGATCTTCGGCTCCATCGACCCACCCGACTTTTTCGTGCGCAAATACGGCGCCATCGGGCGCGCAGCGCCGTACGAACGGTATGCCCCTCGGGGATTCGGCAATAACGCGGACATGGACGAAACGTAAGGCCTCCTTGGACCGCCACGGCGTTAGCCGTTAGCGCACGCCGTGGCGGCGGAAGGCGCATCGCGGGCAACCGCTGGAAAAACCGACGCGGACGCTTAGTCCGCCCCGACCGTAGAAAAATACGTCACGCAGGTTTAAACAACATGTCCAATACCTCAGCCGACCCAGCCCTGCCCCCGGCGGCGACCCTGTTGATCGTCGACGACGAACCGGAAAACCTGGAAATCATCGCCGATATTCTTCAGCCGCTCTATCGAGTGCGGGTCGCCGCATCGGGACGGCGCGCCCTGGAGATCGCGGCGGCCGACCCCAAGCCCGACCTGATTTTGCTCGACGTGTTAATGCCGGACCTGAATGGCTACGCCGTGATGAAGCAATTGCGAAAGGACCCCGCAACCCGAGACACGCCGGTAATTTTCGTCACGGCCCTCGAGGACGGAAAAAACGAAGAACTCGGGCTGAACTTGGGAGCAGTGGATTACATTTCCAAACCGATCAACCCGGCGATTCTTTTGGCCCGCGTTCGGACCCAAATCGCATTGAGACGCTCCCACCAGGCCTTGCAGCAAAACAACCGCGAGCTGGAGCTGCGCGTGGCGGAGCGCACCCAGGCGCTCGAATCGGCTAAGTTGCTGGCCGAAAAGGCCAGCACCGCCAAAAGCGAGTTCCTCACCAACATGAGTCACGAACTGCATACGCCGATGAACGGCATCATCGGCCTGGCGGAGCTTCTGCTGGACACCGAGCTGGACCAGGAGCAGCGGCATTTGGTCGGCGTCCTGCAAAGCAGCGCCCGAGCCTTGGACGCGGTCCTAAACGATATGCTGGACTTCGCCGCAGCCGACACGGGCACGTTGCGCGTCTCGCAGGTGACGTTCCCTCTCGCCCCTCTATTGAGCGAACTGAAAGATTTGTTCGCGCCCCAGGTCGCGGAAAAACGTTTAGCTTTCCGCTGGGAAGTCGAACCGCAAGTCCCGACGACGTTGCAAGGCGATGCGGCCCGGCTACGGCAAATTTTGATCAAGCTGATCGACAACGCCATCAAATTCACCCCCGAGGGCGAAGTCGCGGTGCGCGTGTCCCTGGCGGAAAGCGGGGACAACGCGGTCCGGCTGCGATTCGCCATCGCGGACACCGGCATCGGCGTGACGCCGGAGCAAGCGGCGCGGCTGTTCCTGCCGTTCACCCAGGCGGACAGCTCCTTAACCCGTCGCCATGGCGGAACCGGCTTGGGTTTAGCCATTGCCCACCGGCTCGCCTCCCTGCTCCACGGCGATCTCGGCTACCAAGCACGGGCCGACGGCGGCTCGCTGTTCTGGCTGGAACTCCCTTTCGGCTTGCCCGTTTAACGCGACGCCGACCGACGTCCCCCGGGAAAAGATCGGAAAGCATCGGTCACCGGCCTTCCCGCATTAATGCGTGCCGGCACGGGAACAACCGAGGCGGATCGCAAGGCGAAGCCCAGCGCCGCCGCGGCCACACCTAGTTGCCGCCCAACTCGTCCTCATATTCCGCCCCGGGCTTGATAATGACGCTCGACGGTTTTGCGCTATGCCTGAACTTCCACGGCGAGGTGGGATCCGATTGCGCCCACAGGCCGGTCTTGGCGTCCCTGGCGGTCCGCTCGGCGGCGAAGTAGGAGGGATCCTTGGCGTACTGGGGATAGACCCAAGCCATGCCGCGCTTTACCTGTTCCAGGTTGGCATCGAGGTTGTCGACGTGGACCACGCCGATCAAGCGCCCGTACTGGTCCGTCTTCTCGACCGCCACTTGCACGCCTTTTCCATAGACGAGGTCGGACAACGATTGCTTGGAGCGTTGACCGAACGCTTGGGACGTTTCCGGCGCGTCGATTTGCGCCAGCCTGACTCTCGCTTGGCGGTCGCCTTGGGCGGTAACGATAATCAGCGTATCGCCATCGAGAATCTTGATCGCTTTACCGCTTAAAGACGAATCGGCGCCCGCCGGCACGGCCGACGCCAGCGACAACGCAAATAAAACCCACCGCGACATGATGCCCCTCCTCAGCCTAAAGCGTAGTTTTTGCGCCGCCGATAGGCCTGGCAGGGCGCGACGTGAAACGAAGGGCTCAAGCCGTGGAACGCACTCGCAATGATCCGCGCCTTAAGCGCCGAGGACATAACGGCTGCCTTCTCGCGGGCAAATGCAGACGACGCTGCTCTTCAAGTTTGCCAAATGCCACTCGGCTTGAGCCAGCTTACGGTCAATCGCCGCGTCGTCCTGGGCGGGATCGTGATGGAACAAGTGGAGCGCGCGCACGTTGGCGGCGTGAGCCAGGTGCGCCACTTCGCGAGTGCAGGAGTGTCCCCAGCCCATCTTGTCGGGATATTCTTCATCCAAATAGGTGCAATCGGTAATCAATATATCGGCATCGCGTATGAATTCGACCAACCCCTCGTTATATTCGGCGTTGTAATAGGCGTTATCCGCCGGATACAGTTCGTTGTCGGTTACATAACAAACGGAATAGCCATTATAGTTGACGCGATACCCCAAACACGCCCCCGGATGGTTCAGCAATATGCTTTTGACCTCGAAAGCGCCTATATTGATCGTTTCCTCGCGTATATCCCGGAAGTAAACCCGTGCGGCGAATTCGCGCACCGTTACCGGAAAATAAACGTCGTCCATCTGGGCCGAAACGATTTCGCCGAAACTCGTGTGACCGTGGGCCGGTCCAATGATTTCGATCTCGTTACCCTTGACGTACAAGGGGGTGAAAAACGGAATGGCGTTGATGTGGTCCCAATGGGGATGGGAAATCAGCAGCTTGGCGGTAACTCTCGACTTGGATTGGGCCATCAGATGATTGGCCAGCATGGTGATACCCGTGCCCGCGTCGAAAATGAGCAAAGGCTCGTTGTCCACCGCCAGCGAAACGCACGGTGTATTACCGCCGTAACCCAGCATTTTTTCGCTGGGCACGGGCAACGTTCCGCGCACGCCCCAGTAGGCCAGTTCGGCCTTTTTGGAGACCAGAGACATGACTTCCTGCAGGAATCTTTCCGGATCGGACAGTAATTCTTGCTTGACCAGAAAACCGTCCGCCCCTACCGACTTCGCTCTTCGTTTGTCGAAATCGTAAGACTTGGCCGACAGAACGATAATCTTCGTTCGATCCAACTGCGGATGCTTGCGGAACCGCACGCACAGTTCAAAACCGTCGATGTGCGGCATCATGAGGTCCAGCAAGACGGCGTCCGGCTGAAACGCGAGCACCGCCTCTTCCGCGCCCTGGGGAGTCAAAGCCGATTGCACCTCGTGTCCGGCGGCCTGAAGCACGGTGGTGGTGATGGCGGTGGTGGTTTTGCTATCGTCGATGACAAAAAAACGCAAGCGACTTCTCCGGTAACAACGCGAGTCCGTGGATTGGAAGATATAGCGTAACGTAGTTGGCCAGTTCTAGCGAAGCCGCGCGCGGGACCTCTGGCCAAAGCCATGGAGCAACAGTCGGCGATTCGCCGCGAGGACATTGTGCGAACCTGCACCGAACCCCATGCCTCCGTATCCGTAAGCCGCGAGGGGCGACGGCTACCGGCAAACGACGGCGCCGCAGGAATACGCGCTTTGGTCCGGCATCGAATGGCTCGTTGTAAAATTCCAGGCCGCGTTCGCATCCTGGCGAAGGACGCTTGACAACAGAAGGGAAGATGCGGAAATTCGTCAGCCGATGGTCGACTGTCAGCCGGCGCAGGAGCGTGGCCGGCCACGGCGAGATCGCCATACCGTAACCGCGTTCTAAGGCTTGTCCTTTAGCATGGCGCCGGTCGTCGCCCATGCGGCGTCCGACCCGCCGACAGGACGCGCAGCGACATGCCGTACGGGTTCCCAACATCCGACCGGCCATGCATAACAGGGAGGAAAACTGTCGATGACCAAAAAAAACCCGATCGCCATTTCTGAAGCCAGATTAGCCATTTTAATTTACGCCCTGGCGGCCGGTATTTTATTTGCCGGATTCTTCGTCGGCCGATACACGGCGCTGGCCTATTATAAAAAACAAATCAAATCCATCACCAGCGCCTACACATTAGGCCATCAGCTGAAAAACAAAAAAAACGGCGACGAACAAATCGCCGAGGTTCTTCCGGCCTACTATCCGGAGAGCCGCGACGCGGAAGCCATCAACAGCTATTCATGGTCGCCGCCCAACATGCCTACGCCCTTTGTCGGCAGCGCGCCCGTGCCGGGCGAACAAGACAACGCCGCGATCAACAAGCTGCAATTCCGCAGTAAAAAAGAAGTCGTTACGCCCAAGCCCAGCGGGGTCTACCGCATATTTCTCACCGGTGGCTCAACCGCTTACAGCAGCGGAGCGCCCAGCGAAGACCGAACGATAGGCGCTTATCTCGAACGGAAGCTAAACGAAAAGCTGGGGCAAAACGGAAAAACGGTCGAGGTTTTCACCGTGGCCAACCCCGCCTGGTCTTCGACCCATGAACGCACCGCCATCACGAATCTGCTGTCGGACCTCGAACCCGACTTAGTGATTTCGCTGACCGGCAACAACGACGTGCACTGGTCCTTCGAAGGCGCAAATATTTTGTGGTACCGCGCGCCGCAGGAGGCCAATCAATTCCATTTCTACCAACACCTGGTGGAGCAAACCACGGGGGAAGCGTTAAAGGACAACTTACCCGAACCGTCCGGCCCGATCGATCCGAACATTGTCGTCGCGCGAACGCTGAGAAACGTCGAGCTGAGCAAGTTCAGCCTAGGCGAAACACCGTATGTATACGTGCTTCAACCGACATTGGCCGCCACGTCGAAACCGTTGACGGCGAGAGAGCTCAAGATATTAACGAAACGGGCGGACGCGGCGAAACAAAACTACTTTAAAACCTGTTACAAAAAAATCGCCGAAACGCTCGCCGCCGTGAAAAAAGTTAAATTCATCGACCTAAAAGATGCCTTTCTCGACCACGCCAACGATGAGATATTTCTGGACTCCTATCATTTCGGCGATCTCGGCAACGAAATCATTGCGACTGAAATCGCCAAAGCGGTAGTCGACGATATATCGTCGCGCCTTTAATCAAACGCCATCGGGAGCGCATCATGAAACTGTATTACCATCCTTTATCCCCCTTCGCCCGCAAGGTATTCATCGTCGCGGAGCAGCTCGGCGTCAAGCTAGAAACCCAAATGGTGGATCTTTTGGCCGGCGGGGGACAAACGCCCGACTTTTTGCGGCTGAACCCGCAGGGCAAGGTTCCGACGTTGGTCGACGGCGATTTTTCCCTGTGGGAATCCAACGCCATTGTGCAATATCTGGCGGAAAAGGCGCCGGCCTCGTCGTTATTGCCGAACGATGCTCGCAGCCGCGCCGACATCCTGCGTTGGCAATTTTGGGAGTCTTCCAGTTGGGCGCCGGCCTGCATGGTTTTCGTCTACGAGCGTTTGCTCAAGCCGAAAATGGGCCAGGGCGAAATCGATCCGGGGAAACTGAAAAGAGGCGAAGAAAAATTCCGCCCTCTCGCCAAAATGCTGGACGATCATTTGTCGACCCATGCTTGGCTGGTGGGCGACGGACTAACCCTGGCGGATCTCTCCGTCGCACCGATACTGATGTATGCCGAGGCCGCCGCCTATCCCATGGAGGGATATCCCCATTTGGCCGGCTGGTTCGGAAAAATCCAGCAACTGCCGGCGTGGCTGGCTACCGCCCAGCCCCCCGCTTAGGACGTCCAGCGTAGCCGTCCGGTGTTCGGTGCCTAGACCGAGGGCACCGCTTACATCGTCGAACGCTTGTCGTGCATATGGGTGCGGTCGTGGGCTTCTTGGCAGACGATGCAACGGCGGGCGGTGGGATAAGCCTCCAAACGCGCCAGGGCGATGGGTTCGGCGCAATCGCTGCATTCGCCGTATCCGCCTTCGGCGATGCGCAGCAACGCCGCGTCGATATCGCGGATTTCCTGGACCTGGCGGGTGATCGAGGCAAGCTCGATATCCACCAGCAAATCGGCCAAGGCTTCATCGCCGGTGTCGTGCACGCGGCCGGCCAAGTCGCTGTACTGCTCTTGGTCCGCGCGAAGCAGGTCCGCGCTGATCTCCCGGCGCAGCTCCAAGTAACGCTGTTTCAGCCGGTTGTTGAACGCATTGATCTGTTGCTCGTTCAGTTGAACGGTCATTGGGTTTTTCCTTCGGATTGAATTGGCGAAACCGCCATAGGATAACCTTCCCCGTCGCCGCGCCGGCAATCGGACGCGGATCCCGAGGGGGTAGCGCGCAAGCGAGTGCCATGTGAAAGCCCCCGGGCGCGCATGAACGGCGTAGGGAGCTGCGTTGCACTGCAACGCAGCTCGTCGATCCCCGTCGGGAGACTCCTTCGCCGGAAGTCCCCGGATCGGGCGGAAAGCCTAGTTTCCAGTACCGGCGGCAACCGGCTTAGCCGGAGCCGGGGGAACGGCAGCGGGAGCCGACGGAGCCGGGGCCGCGCCGACCGCCGGTTTGGCCGCAGGAGCCGCAGGAGCCGGAACTGCCGGTGCGGCCGCTGCGGGCTGGGCCGCCGGGGTTGCGGCTGCAGGCGCGGCGGCGGCCGGAGGCGCTACCGGCGCTTCTGCCGGTTCAGGAGCCTTGGCGGCCTCCGGCTCGGCGTGGACATGGGATGCGGACGCGCTGGCCTCCAGCGTCACGGTCACGGAGTAGCCGGCGTTGTCCTTGAAGGCCACCGGCTGCGTCCCGCCGTTCTTCAAAGCAATGTCCGTGATACCGGCTCCCAGGTCGCCATGGTACAAGCACCATTGGCCCGGATTGGACAGGGCCTCCACGTACTCCAGATTAACCGGCGCCACGGCCGGAGCGACGCCCGCCAACAACACCAGCGGCATTTCCAGTTTTTTGCCGCAGGGCGCCTTCAACGCCACATGGCCGCGCACGCTGCTGAACGGCGTGATGTCCGCCAATAACTTGAAGTCGCCCGCCGCAAGCGTTCCGCTGAGGCCGATGCTTTCCGTGGTCACAAAAGTCGACGACGGGGCGGCCGGCTTGGCCGGAGCCGCTGCGGGAGCCGCAGCTTTGGCGGGTGCTGGTGCGGGGGCCGGTGCCGGTGCGGCCGCCTGTTGTGCCGGCGGCGGCACAACCGCAGGGGCGGGAGCGGAAGGAGCAGCCGGTGCGGCGGGCGGCGTAACGGCAGGGGCGGCCGGCTGAACCGCTTGAGCGGTTCCCATCACGGCCGTGCCCGCCACGGCGAACAGCGCGACGTACCTGGAATATTTTTTCAACGGCATAACTCCTCCTTTGGAGTTTTGTGACAATGAATTTGGAATGCGACAGCACCGAGCAGAACCCGGCATCCACCACACCGTCCGGCTTAAAATGGCGCGGCACGGTGTAAGCAGTATCTAGTCCAGGCTGCGGCAATTGTCAAACCGCTCCAGTACCAGTATCGTGCCGCTAGCCACACTCAGGAGCCATCCATTTGAACGCGATTCGAATCTCCGCGGCGACGCCGCCGGCCCCCAGCACCGACGGCTTAACCGTCCCGGCCTCCAGCGGCGCATCGCGGCGCGGAGCGGGGCTGCTGGCCTTGTTATGCCTCGCCGGCTTCTCGCCGCTTGCGTTCAGCGACGCGGCGCCCTGCGTGGAATCCCCGACCGCGGCCATTTGGGTTTCGCCGCGCGTCCCGGCGGTCGACCAGCCGGTGAAAATCATGGTGGTGTCTACCGATGCGCCCTTGCAAGGCTTGTCGGTAAAAGGCCCTGACGGCGCCGCCATACCGGTCAGCGCCGTCAGTCGGGGCGGGCCGCCCTGGAGCGTGAGCGCCGTGGTCGAACCCGGCCGCAACGGCGGCTATCGGCTGGAAGCGGTGCGGAACGGCGCCGGCGTGTCCTGCCGCACGGTGCAGGTGGGCGGTGCCGCGCAAGCCCGCCCCGTCGACGGCTGGAATCGCGACGCCGAAGCGTTTTACTCCGCCTGGATCGAGCAGTTGTTCGACGCGCCCCTGGAGGAAAACATGAGTTTCCCCTCCCTGGAACCGGTATTGCGCAACCCCGAACGTAACTTCCTGCACGATCACCTCGCCGCCGGGGAGGACGGCAAGTTCCCCGCCACGCCGGATTGCGCCGACCTGCCCTATTTCCTGCGCACCTATTTCGCTTGGAAAATCGGCCTGCCGGTAAGCTTCCGTCGATGCAGCCGCGGCTCGGCCAACAGTCCGCCCCGCTGCGAAGCGCCCAGCAAAATCGACGCCTTCCTGCATGGTCCGGCGCCCTTGGGCGCGTTTAAAGCGGCCCTGGTTCAAGTCAACAACGGCGTGCATTCCGGCAGCGCCCGCACCGGCCTGAAGGACGATGCCACGGATCTGTACCCCCTGCCCCTGAAACGGGACGCCCTGTGGCCCGGCACGGTCTATGCCGATCCCTACGGCCATACCTTGATGATCGCCCGATGGGTTCCGCAGATCGCCGGCCAAAGCGGCCTGCTTCTGGCGGTGGACGCCCAACCCGACAACTCCGTGGCGCGCAAGCGCTTCTGGGAAGGCACGTTCCTGTTCGCCGACGACGTGGCCGGCGCCGGCCCCGGCTTCAAGGCGTTCCGCCCCGCGCCCACCGCCCGCAACGCCGATTTGGCGGACTTGCCGCTGCGCCCTTATTCCGATGAGCAGGGTGAAATCAGCCGAGAGGAGTTTTACGCCCGCATGGGCAAGCTCATCAACCCGAACGGCCTGGATCCCCGCCAAGCCTACAGCGCGATGCTGGACGCCCTGGTCGAACAGTTGAACACGCGCGTCGTCTCCGTCGAAACCGGCGAGCGTTATATGCAAAGCCATCCCGGCACCGTGGCCGAAATGCCCCAGGGCGCGGCCATCTTCGAAACCATCGGCCCGTGGGAGGATTACTCCACGCCGTCCCGCGACATGCGGCTGATCATCGCCATGAACGTCCTCGAAGCCTTGCCGGAGCAAATCGTGCGGCACCCCGACCTGTTCGTGCTGAACGGACGGTCGCCGCAGGAAATGAAAAACGAAATGACCCAACTGCATGCCCAGCGCATCCAGGAACGCGAATTCACCTACACCCGCAGCGACGGCAGCCCTTGGCCGTTGAGCGTGGCGGAGGTGTTCGCGCGCAAAGCGGCGTTCGAAATGTCCTACAACCCCAACGACTGCGCCGAACTACGCTGGGGCGCTCAGCCGGGCACGCCGGAATACTCCACCTGCCGCCGCCATGCCCCGGCCGCGCAAAAAGCGCGCATGGAGCAATACCGGCCCTGGTTCCGCGACGCCAAGCGGCCCTCGCGTTAGAGACAGCGCCGTCCAGCTGCGGGACGCGCTCCCCCTTTCCACCGACACAGCCGGCGTTGAGCCGGCTTCGACCATGATCGACGACGACGATACACAACTCTTCCGCCGCACCGTCGGCCCGGTCAAACGGCTGACCCACGACCGGGCCGCCGCTCCCGCCAAGCGCCCCAAGCCGGTGCCGCGCGAGCACGACGCCATTCACACCGAATTGCAGGATCAATTGAGCGACGGCGGCGAACCGCTGGCGTTGGGGGATCTGCTGGAATTCCAACGTCCCGGCGTGCAGCACCGCCTTATGCTGCGGCTACGCCAAGGGCGCCTGGCGGTGGAGGGAGAACTGGATCTGCACGGCCAAACCGCCGAGCAGGCACGAATGCGGTTGCCGCAATTCCTTGCCCAAGCGCAAGCCGCCGGCCTGCGCTGCGTCTGCATCGTGCACGGCAAAGGCTACCGCTCGCCGGATCAACGCCCGGTACTGAAAAGCCTGCTCAACAACTGGCTGCCCCAATGCCCGCAGGTGCTGGCCTATTGCTCGGCCCTGCCGAAGGACGGCGGCACCGGGGCGGTTTACGTGCTGTTGCGCGGCGGCTGACGACGGCAAGACATACGGCGGCCTCAACCCGCCGTCGTCATTCGCAGGCCAAGATCTCCCGCACGACGGTGGTAGCGTATGCGCCCGCCGGCAGGAAAAACTCCAGCCACAAGGTATCGCCCTCGCGTTCCCAGCCCAAGCGCTCCGCCATCAGGCGATAAGGCCGCCGCCCCATTTCCACGTCATGGGTCAACAGGCCGTCGCACAGGTCGGCGTGTTGCGCGGCGATCGTCTGCTCCAGCGCCAACGCGGCGCCGGCCGCCGGCGACTCGCCCTTGCCCCACAACGGACCGGAGGGATGGATTTCACCGGACGCCAGACGTTCGACGATATCGGGAGTCAGTTCCGGCGCGGCAAAAAAACTGTGGCCGCGGCCGAACATGAACACGTCGCCGGGCAGGCCCTGATTCCAGGTGCCGTCCGCGACGCGCCGGGCCAGGATTTCGTTGAACAGGAAAGAGCGCACCGCGGACAAATACAGGCCGGTAAGATGGCGCTCCGGCCTGGGGCCGTCGCCGGCGAACCAGCGGCGCGCCGCCTCGACGTTGTCGCCGTCGCGGCCGAAGCGCTGCTCGCCGAAATAATTGGGTACGCCCTGGCTGGCCACCTGCTTGAGGCGCTCCAGCAAAACGTCTTCGTCCACTTCTCCCAAGCGCACGCCGAGCCGGAAGCGGTTGCCGGTCAAGGCGCCCTTGGGCAGCTTGCGGCGATGGCGCTCCGCCCGCAGCACCCGCACCGAGTCGCTGTTGAAAGCCTGCCAGTCGGGATCGGCCTTGCCCGGCAACTGCACGGTGAACCATTGACGGGTGACGGCGTGGCGATCCTTCAGGCCGGCGTAGCCGACGGAACGTGGCGGCACGTTGGCAAAGCGGGCCAGTTGCTTAGCCACCCACTCGGTGTTCTCGCCGCGCTTTTCCACCCACAGCATGACGTGCTCGCCCTGCCCCTCCGGCTCGAAACCGAGCACTTCCTCCACCTGGAACTCTTCCGGCACGGCGCGAATGACGCCATGGCCGGCCGGGCCGCCGTGGGCATATGGCAACGAGGTCACGGCCGCGCCAGCAGGGCCACGGCCATGGAGGAAATGCCCTCGCCGCGCCCCTCGAAGCCCATGCCTTCGGTGGTGGTGGCTTTGACGTTGACGGCGTCCACGTCCAACCCCAGGTCGGCGGCGATGTATTCGCGCATCTGCGGAATGTGCGGCGCCATTTTCGGCGCCTGGGCAATGATGGTCACGTCCACGTTGACCGCCTTGTAGCCTTTTTCCTGTACCTTGCCATACACATGGCGCAGCAGGATGCGGCTGTCCACGCCCTTGTACTGGGCGTCGGTGTCGGGGAAGTGCTTGCCGATGTCGCCCAGGGTGGCGGCGCCCAGCAGTGCGTCGCACAGGGCGTGCAGCGCCACGTCGCCGTCGGAGTGGGCGGCCAGGGATTTGCTGTAGGGAATCTTGACGCCGCCGATGATGATGGCGTCGCCGTCGGTGAAGCGGTGGGCGTCATAGCCTTGGCCGACTCGAATGTTCATAGCGCTGCTTGCTCCAGATAAAAGCAGGTAGGACGGGTTAGGCGTCAGCCGTAACCCGCCGAAATTCGCGCAAAGGCGGGTTACGCAAATGCTAACCCGCCCTACGACAGTTGTTTCAGGTAAAACTCCGCCAACGGCAAATCCTCCGGGCGGGTGATTTTCAGGTTGTCGGGACGGCCTTCGACGATTTTCGGCCGCCGGCCTTGCAGTTCCAGAGCGCTGGCTTCGTCGGTCACCACCGAGCCCTTGGCCGCCGCATCGCGCAACGCGTCGCGCAGGGCGCCGTAACGGAACATCTGCGGCGTCAGCGCGCGCCAGATGGCGCTGCGGTCGACGGTTTCGCTGATGCTGCCGTCGCTTACCCGCTTCAGCGTGTCGGCCACCGGCAAGGCCAGGATACCGCCCACGGCGTCGTCCTTCAGCGCATCGATGAGCTTGTGCACGTCGGCCGCGGCGATGCACGGCCGCGCCGCGTCGTGCACCAGCACCCAGTCCTCCTCGCCGGCCCGATCCTGCAGGTAATCCAACGCATTTAGCACCGAATCGGCGCGTTCCTTGCCGCCGGGAGCGGTATGAACCAAGGGATGGCGGGAGATGGCGAGTTCCGGCCAATAAGGATCTTCCGGGCTGATGGCCACGGCGACGCCGGCCCATATTTCGGCGGCCAGCAGGTGTTCGAGGGTGTGTTCGATGACCGTCTTGCCGGCCAGGGGGAGGTACTGTTTGGGGCGATCCGCCGCCATGCGCTTGCCGACACCGGCGGCGGGGACGATACCCCAGAACGTGTGTGTTGCCATATAGGGGCCATGAGGCAGGGGTTAGGACCAGGCACCGAGTGTTGTCTTTCCCTGGTCCCCACCAATCAATCTTCCGACGGCAAATCCAGCTTGTTCGTCGGCGGTTTGAGTTCGCGCTCCATGCGATCCTCGCGTGTCGGGGGAGGCGGCGGCCGTTGCTTGGCTTTGGCGTCGATGACCTGGATGAAGATCTCGTCCGTTTTGATCATGCCCAAATCCTGGCGGGCGCGTTCTTCCACGGCGTCCAGACCTTCCTTCAGGTCCACCACGTCGGCGTCCAGTTCCTGGTTGCGCTCACGCAGCTTGGCCGCCTCGGCCATCATGTCGTCGCGACGCAGCTTCAGCCGCCGCACCTCGGGAATATTGCCGTCGCCCAGCCACAGCCGATACTGCAACAGCGCCAACAGCACCAGCAGTATCGCGTTGATCGCTTTCACCCTTCGTCCTCTTCAGGAAACCCAGGAAAGCCCGGCTTGGCGACGGCTTAGCCGCTGTTACTTGATGTAGCGGCCGAACACCGACTTGCCGGCGTAACGGGCCTTGCCGCCCAGTTCCGCTTCGATCTTCAGCAAGCGGTTGTACTTGGCGACGCGGTCGGAACGGCTCAGGGAACCGGTCTTGATCTGGCCGGTGGAAGCGCCTACCGCCAAGTCAGCGATGGTGGTGTCTTCCGTTTCGCCGGAGCGGTGCGACATCACCGTGGTGTAGCCGGCGGCCTGAGCCATGCGGATGGCTTCCAGGGTTTCCGTCAGGGTGCCGATCTGGTTCACCTTGATGAGGATGGAGTTGGCGATGCCCTTGTCGATGCCTTCCTTGAGGATGGCCGGGTTGGTGACGAACAGATCGTCGCCCACCAGCTGCACGCGGTTGCCCAGCTTTTCGGTCTTCAGCTTCCAGCCGTCCCAGTCGTTTTCGGCCAGGCCGTCTTCGATGGTGATGATGGGGTACTTGTCCACCCAGGCGCTCAGGTAGTCGATGAATTCAGCGGAGCTGAACTTGCGGTTTTCCGACTCCAGGTGGTACACGCCGTCCTGGTAGAACTCGGAGCTGGCCACGTCCAGGCCCAGGAAGATGTCCACGCCCGGCTTGTAGCCGGCTTTTTCGATGGCGGTCAGGATGACGCTGATGGCTTCCTCGTTGGAGGACAGGTTCGGCGCGAAGCCGCCTTCGTCGCCCACGGTGGTGGCCAGGCCCTTGTCGGACAGCACTTTCTTCAGGCTGTGGAACACTTCCGTGCCGTAGCGGATGGCTTCGGCGAAAGTGGGAGCGCCCACCGGCAGGATCATGAATTCCTGCATATCGACGCTGTTGTCGGCGTGGGCGCCGCCGTTGATGATGTTCATCATCGGCACCGGCAGGATCAGGTCACCGCCCTGGTGGATGTTGGCGTACAGCGGCTTGCCAGCAGCCTGCGCAGCGGCGTGGGCGTTGGCCAGGGACACGGCCAACAGGGCGTTGGCGCCCAAGCGGGCCTTGTTGTGGGTGCCGTCCAGTTCCAGCATCTTGCGGTCCAGGGCGGTCTGGTCGGCGGAATCCATGCCCACCACAGCGGACTTGATGTCCGTCACCACGTTGTTGACGGCCTTCAGCACGCCCTTGCCCAGGTAACGGGCCTTGTCGCCGTCGCGCAGCTCGATGGCTTCGCGGGAACCGGTGGAGGCGCCGGACGGCACCATGGCGGAACCGACGATGCCGGAATCCAGGATCACTTCCGCGGCCACCGTGGGGTTGCCACGGGAATCCAGTACTTCGCGCGCTTGAATGTCGGCAATTTTCGCCATGCTCATAACTCCTGTGTTTGGTGTTTGATGGAGGGATTAAAGGGTGGTTTCAATGAACGGGCTGGACTTGACCGCCTGGTCGATAGCGACCAGCGTCTCCAGCAAGGCTTTCATGCGCTGCAGTGGCCAGGAATTGGGACCGTCGCTCAAGGCCTTTTCCGGATTGGGGTGGGTTTCCATGAAGAGGCCGGCGATGCCCGCCGCCACCGCCGCCCGCGCCAGCACCGGCACGTGTTCGCGCTGGCCGCCAGAGCAGGAGCCCTGCCCGCCCGGCAACTGCACGGAATGGGTGGCGTCGAACACCACCGGGCAGCCGGTGTCGCGCATCACCGCCAGGGAGCGCATATCGGACACCAGGTTGTTGTAGCCAAAGCTGACGCCGCGCTCGCACACCATGATCTGCTGGTTGCCGGTGGCGCGGGCCTTGTCCACCACGTTCTTCATGTCCCAGGGCGCCAGGAACTGGCCCTTCTTGATGTTGACCGGCTTGCCGGTGGCGGCCACGGCCTGGATGAAATTGGTCTGGCGGCACAGGAAAGCGGGGGTTTGCAGCACGTCCACCACGGCGGCCACCTCGTCGAACGGAGTGTCCTCATGCACGTCGGTGAGCACCGGCACGCCGACGGTCTGGCGCACCGTCTCCAGGATTTTCAGCCCGGTTTCCAGTCCCAGGCCGCGGAAGCTGGATTGGGAAGAACGGTTGGCCTTGTCGAACGACGCCTTGAAGATGTAGTGGATGCCCAGTTCCTGGGCGACTTCCTTCATGGTGCCGGCGACTTCCAGGCACAGCGCCTCGCTTTCTACCACGCAAGGTCCGGCGATGAGAAACAGCCGCTGGTCCAAGCCGACGGGAAAACCGCATAGATTCATATCAATCTTTCTCCGAACCGGCCGTGGCGTTGCGATGGGCCACCGCGCCGTTGACGAAACCGGTGAACAGGGCATGGCCGCCGCGCGGCGTGGAAGTGAACTCGGGATGGAATTGGCAGGCGATGAACCAGGGGTGATCAGGAATTTCCACCACTTCCACCAAGCGACCGTCCAGGGATTTGCCGGAAATGCGCATGCCGGCGTCTTCCAGGGCTTTCAAATAGCGGTTGTTGAACTCGTAGCGATGGCGGTGGCGTTCGGTGATCACGTCCTTGCCGTACAGTTCGCGCGCCCGGGAGTTCTCGATCAAGCGGCATTTCTGGCCGCCCAGGCGCATAGTGCCGCCCAGATCGGAGTCGTGGCTGCGGGTTTCCACCTGGCCGTCTTCGCTCTGCCATTCGGTAATCAAGGCGATCACCGGATGCGGCGTGGCTTGCAGGAATTCGGTGCTGTGCGCGCCTTCCAAGCCGGCCACGTTGCGGGCGAACTCGATCACCGCCACTTGCATGCCCAGGCAAATGCCCAGGTAGGGAATTTTGTGCTCGCGGGCGTATTTCACCGTGGCGATTTTGCCTTCCACGCCGCGCTCGCCGAACCCGCCGGGCACCAGGATGGCGTCCACGTTCTGCAACGGACCGGTGCCTTTATCCTCGATTTCCTCCGAGTCGATGTAGAGGATGCGCACCTTGGTGCCGGTATGGATGCCGGCGTGAATCAAGGCCTCGGCGATGGACTTGTAGGCGTCGGAATGGTTGACGTATTTGCCCACCATGGCGATGGTGGCTTCCTGGGTGGGATGTTCCAGGGCGTCGAGAACCTTGCGCCATTCGCTCAAATCCGCCGGCGGCACGTCCAACCGCAGTTTTTTGACGACGATTTCGTCCAATCCCTGCTCGTGCAGCATCATGGGGATGCGGTAAATGGTGTCCGCGTCGGCGGCGGAAATCACCGCCTCAACCTTGACGTTGGTGAACAGGGCGATTTTTTGGCGCTCGCTCTGCGGCAACGGCCGGTCGGTGCGGCAGATCAGCACGTCGGGCTGGACGCCGATGGTGCGCAGTTCCTTCACCGAATGCTGGGTCGGCTTGGTTTTCAACTCGCCGGCGGTGGCGATGTACGGCACCAGGGTCAAATGGATGAACAGGCTCTTGTCGTCGCCCAGCTCCACCCGCATCTGGCGGATGGCTTCCAGGAACGGCAGGGACTCGATATCGCCCACCGTGCCGCCGACTTCCACCAGGGCCACGTCGCAGCCGTCGGCGCTGAGGCGGATCAGCCGCTGGATTTCGTCGGTGATATGGGGAATCACCTGCACCGTGGCGCCCAGGTATTCGCCGCGCCGTTCCTTGCGGATGACGTTCTCGTACACCTGGCCGGTGGTGAAGTTGTTGGTCTTGCGCATGGTGGTGCGCACGAAACGCTCGTAGTGCCCCAGGTCCAAGTCGGTTTCCGCGCCGTCCTCGGTGACGAACACCTCGCCGTGCTGGAACGGGCTCATGGTGCCCGGATCGACGTTGATATAGGGATCCAGCTTGGTGAGCGTGACCTTGAGGCCGCGAGCTTCCAGGATCGCCGCCAGGGACGATGCGGCGATGCCTTTACCCAACGAGGATACGACACCGCCGGTGATGAATATGTATTTGGTCATGGAATGATCGAAAGAGTCTGGCCTTAAGCCGCCGCATAAACGGCGCGCGCAAACCGGAACGATTTAATGCCGCCATTGTAATGTATCCGGCCTTGGCCCGTCATCGGTTTATGCGGTCGCTGCCCACGGCGGCGGCGATTGGCGGCCGCCGCACAAAAAAAATGCAGGGAGCCGGAAAGCGCCCTGCACGTCGAGTATGAGGAGGAAGTAGAGCACGACTGTCGTGCATCTGGTCGCCAAAAGGACTAAATCCTGTTCAGCTGGGAAATAGATTAACGGGATATGAATTGTGTGGGAATGTGGCAAATTGTCGCGCCATACATCCCTGTATGGCGCCCTGCGGGCGGCTAAAGCCGCGCACAAATTCGTCGGGAACGAATTTGAACGTGCGCAGCACGGCCCGTCAGGGCGAGTCCCAGGGATGGGACGAGTAAAACGGCTTTCCTGCTGTTTTATCACACCGCGCTTCCATGTACAGCGCCCAAATATCTCCGCACAACGCCCCCGGCCTCCGTCTTTCACCCCTGCGCCAACGCCACCGCGCGGCGGAAGCGCATCAGCGCCCCCAGGAAGAACACCAGGCCGATACCGGCCACCGCCGCCAGGTCGCGCCAGACGAATTCCAGGCCGGCGCCCCGATACAGCACCGCCTGGGCGATGCCGACATAATGGGTGGACGGGGAAAAACGCATAATTTGCTGCACCGTCTCGGGCATGCTTTCGAAGGGCGTGGTATTGCCCGACAGCGTGCTCATGGGAAATATCACCAATATGGTCAGCAAACCCATCTGCGGCATGGAGCGCGCCACGGTGGCGAGGAAAATGCCGATGGAATTGGCGGAGAACAAATACAGCACCGTGGCGGCCATGAACAAGGCCATGGAACCTTGCAGCGGCACGCCCAACACGCCGTGCACCACCAGCAACAAGGAAAAAAACACCGCCGTCGCCACCACGGCGGCATTGGCCCACAGTTTGGCCACCATGATCTCGAAGGCCGACAAGGGCATCACCAGCAAATGGTCCAAGGTGCCCCGCTCCCGCTCGCGGATCAGCGCCGCGCCGGTGGTGACCACTGACAGCATATTGATGACGTTGAGCACCATCATCACGCCCAAATACCAGCTGTCGTGCAAGTTCGGATTGAACTTGGCCCGCACCACCAGCTTGGCCGCTTCCGGCGGTTCCACCCGATGGCCGTAAAGGAAGACGGCCACCTCGTCCTGCACGATGCGTTCGATGAAACCGGCGCCGATACCGGCGTGGCTCATGGCGGTGGCGTCGATGGTCAGCTGCAAGGCCGGGGCCCGCCCACGCTGGGCGTCGCGCTCGAAATTGGGCGGGATGTCGATGACGAAGGTATACGACGCGCTGTCCAAGCCTTGGTCCATGGCCGCCGGTGCGATGAAACGCGGCGGCAGGAACAGCGGCGGCCGCAAGGCATCGGCGATGCGGCGGGACAACGGCGAGCGGTCTTCGTCGACGATGGCCACCGAAGCGTTGCGCAGCTCCATCAAGCCATTGGCCGCGGGCACGTACACCAGCACCGTCAAGCCGTAGACCACCAGCAACATCAGCGCCTTGTCGTAGCGCGCCGAAATCAGCTCCTTGATGCCCAGGTGGTAGATGTTTTTCAAGCGGCGCATTATTCCCCCTGGGTCTTCAGCCGCCACAGGCTGAGGCCGAGAAACCCCAGCACGAAACCGGCGAGCGCGGCGTAATTCGGCCACAGGTCGCCGATATCCAGCGCTTTGGTGAAAACGCCCACGCAGACATTGTTGAAATAGGCGCCCGGCAAAGTGCGCGCCATGACGGCCGCCCCGCCGCTCAGGGAAGCGACCGGCGCCAGCAGGCCGGAGAAGTCGATGGCCGGCATGACGGTCAGCAGAAAGGCGCCGAACAGGGCGGCGATCTGCGTCCGGGTGAAGCTGGAAATCAGCAGACCGAAACCGGTGGCGGCCGCCACGTCCAATACCGCGCCGATCACGAAGGCGGCGAGGCTGCCTTTAAGCGGCACGCCGAACAGGAAAATCGCCATGGCCATCAGGGAGAAAGCGCTGGCGATGCCCACCAGCAGGTAAGGCGCCTGCTTGCCCAACAGGAATTCCAGGCGGGACACCGGCGTGGCGTAGAGATTGACGATGGAGCCCAGTTCCTTCTCCCGCACCACGCCCACGGCGGTGAGTATGGCGGGGATCACCATCATCATCATCGCCACCACGCCCGGCACCAGGGCGTATACGCTCTTGAAATCCTGGTTGTAGCGGTAGCGGGCTTCGACCGTGATCGGGTCCGCCGGGAGAGGCGGCACTTCGCCGGCACGGGCCGACTGGTCCAAATAAGCACGATGCAAGCGCTGCACGTAAGCGCGGATGTTCTCCGCGCGGAACGGCAGGCTGCCGTCCACCCAAGCCCCCACCTCCGGCGGCCGGCCCCGCTTGAGGTCCTTGCCGAATTCGGGAGGGATCTCCAAGCCCAGGCGCACAAAACCGCCGCGCAGCCATTGCTCCAATTCCGCCTGGGACGCGGCGACGCCGCGCTGCTTGAAATAACGGGAGTTGGCGAACTGGTCGATGTAGGCGCGGCTCTCCGGCGAGCGGTCGCCGTCCAACACGGCGAAGGCGACGTTTTCCACGTCCAGGGTAAAGCCGTAACCCAGCACGCCCATCAGCAACAGCGGCCCGAACAGGGCGAACGCCAAACGGATGGGATCGAACCACAGCTCCAGGGTCTCGCGCCGCAAATAGGCGATTAACCGCCCCAGGCTGAACGGGGCCGAGGCGGCCCTAGCTTGGCGCGACGGTTCCATCTCGGCGGCGGCCGGCGGCGGCGCGCCGGGCGCCTGAGCCGGGAGAGCGGCGCCCCGCGCATCCTCCAAGCAGCGCACGAACACGTCCTCCAGGCCGTTCAGGCCATAACGCCGCACCAAGTCCGCCGGAGCGCCCTCGGCCAGCACCTTGCCCGCCTCCATCAGCGACACCCGGTCGCAGCGGGCGGCTTCGTTCATGAAATGGGTGGACAAGAAAATCGTCACGCCTTGCCGGCGCGACAAGCCCAGCAGCAACTCCCAGAAACGGTCGCGCGCCACCGGGTCCACGCCGGACGTGGGCTCGTCCAGGATCAGCAGTTCCGGCTCGTGAATCACCGCCACCGCCAGGGACAATCGCTGGCGCAATCCCAGCGGCAATCCTTCGGCCCGCTGATCCATCGCCTCTTCCAAGCCCATGCGCGCCACCAGTTCGGCGATGCGCGGCTGGCGGCGTTCCTCCGGCAAATGATAGAGGTGGGCGTGCAGCTCCAGGTTCTGCCGCACCGTCAGCTCGGCATAAAGGGAAAAGCTCTGCGACATGAAGCCCACCCGCTTGCGGCTGGCGATGTCCTTGGCGTTCACCGGCTTGCCGAACAGCCGCGCCTCGCCGGAGGTGATGGGCAGCAGGCCGGTCAGCATTTTCATGGTGGTGGTCTTGCCGCAGCCGTTGGAGCCGAGGAAGCCGAAAATCTCGCCGCGGCGGATGGCGAAATCCACGTTGTCCACCGCCACGAACCGGCCGAAACGCTTGGTCAGCCCCCGCGCCTCGATGGCCGTATCGCGGATTTCCGCCGGCAGCGGCGGAATCGACAAACGGCTGTGGCCGGCGCGTTTCTCCTCCGGCAACAGGGCGACGAACGCCTCCTCCATGCTGGCCGCGCCGGTGCGGGCCTTGAGATCGGCGCTGGGCTCGCAGGCCAGCAGCCGGCCGGCGTCCATCGCCACCAGCCAGTCGAAACGCTCCGCTTCCTCCATGTAGGCGGTGGCCGCCAGCACCGTCATGCCGGCGCGGCGCCGGCGAATCCGCTCGATCAGCTCCCAGAACTGGCGGCGCGACAAAGGATCCACGCCGGTGGTGGGCTCGTCCAGAATCAGCAAATCGGGGTCGTGGACCAGGGCGCAGCACAGGGCCAGTTTTTGCTTCATGCCGCCGGACAGCTTGCCCGCCTGTCGCTCGGCGAAAGCCGACAAGCCGGTGGCGGCCAGCAGCTCTTGGATGCGGTCGCGGCGCTGGGCGGGCGGCAAGCCGAACAAGCGCGCGAAGAAATCGACGTTCTCGTAAACGCTGAGGGACGGGTACAGGTTTTGCCCCAGACCCTGCGGCATATAGGCCACCCGGCAATACATGAGGCGACGGTGGCCCGCATCCGCCATGCTGCCGCCGAACACCTCCACCCTGCCCCGCTGCAGCCGCCGCACGCCGGCGATCAACGCCAGCAGGGTGCTCTTGCCCACCCCGTCCGGCCCCACCAAGCCGATCATTCCGCCCGCCGGCAAGGTCAGGTCGATGCCCGATAACGCCGCGACCGCGCCATAGGAATGGCTGCAACCCTCGACCCGCACCACGGCCGCGGTCGAATCGAAATGAGCGGGCAACGGCATCGGATCGCCTAGCGCGGATGGGGCGAACCCGGCCTAAAGCAGGTTAACCAACACCCACAACACCAGCAGCCCCAGGCAGAACAACAGGGCTTTGAGGGTAAAGTCAGCCACCGCTTTCACCGCCCGATCGCGCGCTGCCAACAGCCGGGCCATGGTATCCAGCTCCGCTTCGGCGAGCGGCTCCAGCGGCAGCCCGTCGGCCCCCATCTCGACCAGGGATTCGTCCACCCGCCGATGCTTGAAGGCCGCCAGCCGCTCCACCGCTTGGCCGCAGCGGAAAACGAATTCCAGCGCGGCGCTATCGGGCGCATCCCCCTCCAGCGATTGTCCCTGCGCCACCAAAGCGCCTAGGAACGCCGCCAGTTCCTCCGGCAACATCGGCGCGACGCTGGCGCATTTGGCCGCCAAGTCGCCGCCTTCCGCGTAAAAATCCTCGGCCAGCAGGGCTTCCAGCTTGCGCCGGTATTCCTCCACGGCTGCGTGCATTTGCATTGCGATACCCTCGTCGTGTTCAAAATCGAAGCGGCGGCCCGCCCCCTACTCCAGCCACTCGATCACATGGTCTTCCAACAGCACGGCCTCCGACTCGGGCACGGCGAAATCCCGCACCGAGGCGCCGACCACGTGCACCAGCTCGGCGTTGCCGCACACCAACGGATGCCAACTGGGCAGTTCGCCGCCTTGCGCCAGCAGCCGATAGGCGCAGGTAACCGGCAGCCACTGCCACTGGTCGAAGCCGTGGCGCAAGTCCAGGCACTCGGGGATCAGCACGGCGCGCTCCGCATAACGGCTGCAGCGGCAGCGGCCGATGTCCAGCAGCCGGCACGCCACGTCGGTGAAGAGGATTTCCTCGGTGTCCTCGTCCTCGATCTTGTGCAAACAGCATTTGCCGCAGCCGTCGCAGAGGGACTCCCACTCCGTCTCGGTCATTTCGGCCAGGGATTTTGTCCGCCAGAACGGCGCTGGGGCGGATTCGGTCGTCATGGTAGCCACACCTCAGTAATGGGGCGGCCTTTCGTCGGCCGGCGCGCCGGCCTCCGCGCCGGAGGCCATGTCGCTGATGCGTTCGATGAGCAGCTTGCAGGTGGCCTCCAGCTGTTCGATGCGCTTTTCCTGGCTGCGCAAGGCGAGGGTCAGCTCGTAGACGGAGTCCTCCTGGTAGGCGAGTTTGGTTTCGATGTCCACTAAGCGGGATTCGGTCATGGCGGATTAACTCGGGTTGAATATCAACGGGCCGGCGCGGGCCAGGGAGCGGACGGCTCCAGGCGGACGTACCCCATGCCGGGCAGGCCCGGCTTGGCCAAATCGGCGTGGGCGGCGAGGAACGCGGCGTCCACCTGGGCTTTGACGCGAAACACCAATTTCTGCCGCTCGCGGAACGTTTCCACCTGTTTGGGGGTGAATTGCGCCTGGGGCGAAACGAAGGTCACCCGCGCCGGCACCGGCCGGTCGGGCATGGCGTCCAGCACGATGTGCGCCTCGGCGTTCATGGCGATTTTGCCCGCCTCGGCTTCCGGCAGGAACAGGGTCATGTAGACGTCGCCCATGTCCAGCAAGGTCAGCGCCTTGCCGCCCGCCGCCAACACCTCGCCCGGCTCCACCAGCCGGTACAACACCCGGCCGTCTTTCGGCGCCGCCAGGGTGCACTCGGCGATGCGCGCGCGCAGCTGCTCGATACGCGCCTGGCCCGCCGCCACCTCCGCCGCGCTTTCGCCAACGCTGGCCTGGAGCGCCTGGAGGCTGGCCTGGGCTTTTTGCCGGCGGGTCACGTCGGCGTCCAGCTTCTCCCGGGAAGCGTGATTCTGCTCCGCCAATCCCTGGGAGCGCGCCGCCGCGCGCTGGGAGTACCCCAGCTCGCTCAACGCCACCGCCACCTGCTCCTCCGCATAGCGCCGCCCCTGTTCGGCACGGCGCAAATCCGCCTCGGCGGCACGCAATTCCGCCTCCAGCTCGGCGGCGTCCAGGCGCACCAACACTTGGCCGGCTTTCACCGTCTCGCCCTCGCGCACCGCCACCTCCACCACTCTGCCGCCATACTTGGCCGCCAAATCGATTTCGATCGCCTCCAACCTGCCGTTGACGGCGGCGATGCCGGCCGGCATCGCAACACTCTGGCCCACGCGCCAATAGGCATAACCGCCGATGCTCAATGCCGCCGCGGCGGCCAGCCAAAGGATTTTTCGCATGAAGGATTTAGGGATGGACGCGGGTGCTTCATATTACCAGATCGCCCCCGGCCGGATCAGCGGCCGAGCGGCGATAACCGCCGATGTCCCCACGCAACCGGCAAAAAAACGGGCGGTGAAAACCGCCCGTCAAACATGAAGGAGAGATGCCTAGATGAAAGCCGGCTAAGGCAAGGGAAGCAAGCGATAGCCGTCTTTCTGGGTTTGCCAGGACAAATAAAACGCCTGGCCGTCGTTGAGAACGAAGGGCGCGTCGGCCGCGCCTTCCGTTTGTGCCGCCACTTCCGGTTCGCCGAAATAGGCGCCCCGGTTGGTGGAAGTTTGGGTTTTCACGACATTGCGCTGCCCGTCGAACTCCTGCCAAGCCACCACCACCTTGTCGCCCGAGACGGCCACGTGGGGATGGCTGGCGCCCTGGCCGCCGAAGCGCTGCGGCGGGGAGAAAGTCCGGCCGTGGTCTTCGGAATAAGCGTAGAACAGGCCGCCCCGCTGGGGTTCGCCGCTGAACCACACCGCGTGGTAGCGGCCCCAGGAATCCACCGCCAGGCCCGGTCCGTGGTGCGGGCAAGCGTCGATTTTCCAATCCTCGAAGCTGGTGCGCACCCAATCGCCCGGCTTGTCCCAGTCCTGGAACTTCACCAGCACGTGGTCGCGGATACCGCCTTCCAGGATGTGGCGCCACATGACGACGGGCAGGCCGTCCTTGTCCGCCACCGTCTGCAAACGGCAGCACTGGCAGGTGCCGGCGGCGATAGGCCGGTCCTTGCGGAAACTGCGCCCGCCGTTATCCGACCAGGTGTAATAGAGGGTGGAACCGTTGAAGGTCTTGCCCTCCTGCTTGGCCTTGGCCGCGTCGCGGCCGTCCAGCCAAGCGATGAGCAGCTTGCCGCCCTCGCCCACCATGAGGCTGTCGAAGGAATGGCCGATCACCTGCTTATCGTCGTTGACGATGCGCGGCTTGGAGTACGTCTTGCCGCCGTCGATGGAACGGCTGAACAGGATGTGGCTGGTGAAGCGCTGGCCCAAGCCCCGCGCCCAGGTGACATAAACGTTCCCTTCCGGCCCCACCGCCACCTTGGGGCGGCTTTCGCCGTGGGCCAGCACCGTTTCGTCCTCTTTGTTCACCGCCACCGGCGCGAACCAGGACCGGCCCTTGTCGGCGGATTGCTGCACGTAGACGTGGGCTTGGTCGGCCCAAGCCGCCCAAGCGACGCCTTTGCCGTCGAAGACCGCGCTCACCGTGTGAGAACACTCGATCAGCGGCGTTTTCGCCTCCTTGCACCGCTCCGACACGGGCGGGTGCGAAGACCCGCCGGGTTTGCCGGCCCCCTCGGAGGGACCGGCCTGGACCGCCGAACCGGCGGCGGCGAAAGTCGCCGCCAGCAGGCCCAGCTGGAGTTTACGCTTCAGCATGTTGCACCCTTAGTGGAAATCGATGGAGAAGCCACCGAAGATCTGACGATCATACCCCGGATTGTACAACTGCTGGTTGCTGCTGGAAGCCAGCGCGGTGGGAGCCACGTTGGACACCCAGTTCTCGTTGGTCAGGTTCTTGCCTTCGATGAATACCGACCAACCGGCTTTGTCCTTGTAGCCGGCGCGGGCGCCGATGAGGGAGAACGCCGGCGCCTTCCACTGCTTGGTATTGGAATAGTCGGCGTAATAGCTGTTGGCCATTTTCACGTTGGGACCGACGTAGAAACCCGTGGGGTGTTCGTACAACAACTCGCCCATACCGAAGTGGTTGGGAATACTCGGAATGTAGTTGTCGCCGTAGGTTTTGTCGTTCTTGAACAGGAAACGCGTGTAGTTATACGTCACGCTGGCCCGCAGCTTGTCGTCGCTGGCCAAAACCCCCAAGGGAATCAACGCCTGGGCGCCCGCCTCGATACCGCTGTGGGTGGTGTCCTTGGCGTTGATGGTGAGGTTCTTGGTGCTGTCGGTGAAGTCCGGCGCAGTCAGCAGCTCGTCGCGCAGCCAGGAATGATAGGCCGCCACGTCCCAGCTGAAGATGCCCTTCTCGCCGCGGACACCCAGTTCCACCGTAGTGGCTTCCTGGCCGTCCACCGTGGTGTAGTACTTGCCGCCCACCGGATTGGCGGTACGCGGCGAGAACTGGCTGGAATTGGGCGGCTCGTAGCTGCGGCTGGCGTTGCCGTACACTTCGACCTTTTCCACGGCTTTCCAGATCAACCCCACTTTGGGGCTCCAGCCGCCGTAGTCCTTCTGCGCGCTCTCGTCGTGCGCCGGCGCGGTGAGATAGTCGTCGTACCTTCTGCGCTTGGCGAACACGCCCTGGGCGCCGGCCACCACGTCGAACATGTCGTTCAGCTCGAAGCGGTCTTCCATGTAACCTTCGACGGTCATGGACTCGGCGAAGGTGCGGTCCTGCATAATGTGGCGGGACACGCCGGCCGCCCGGGCCGCCGCCACCGTGTTGCAGTTGTAGTTGGTGTTGGGGCAATGCACTTCGCCGTCGTTGTCGCCCCAGGCGAAGTAACCGCCGATAGTCAGGTGGTTGGCGTGGCCGAACACCACGTCGTTCTGCAAATAGCGGAAAGTGGCGCCGCTGTTGTTGTACTGCGAGTTGATGTTCTGCGGCGTGTGGTGGTCGAACCGCTTGTTTTCGTACCAAGCGCCGAAGTCCAAACGGTCGTCGTCGCCCAACAGCATGGTGTGCTTGACGTCCGTGCGCAGCAGGTCGAAGTTGCGGTTGCGGTCGTCGCCGTAGGCCTTATAGGAATCGAACGCCTGGGACGGTTTGGTTTGCCAGCCGTGCTGGAACACCCGCCGGTTGACGCCGTTGACGTTGTACGTATCGAATTGGTCCGTCATGCGCATCGTGCCGGGCAACTGCATGCGGTTTTGCGCGGCGGTGAAGTACACGCGGGTTTCGTTGCGGTCGTCCCAGCGATACCCCATGTTGCCGAAGAAGCGATGGATGTCTTCCTGGCTGTGCTCGCGGAATCCGTCGGTGAAAGAACCGGTGTAGGTGGCGTAGTAGTCCAGGTTCTCGTTGATCAGGCCACCCGCCTGCACTTGCGGACGGTAGTAATCGTGGGAGCCGAACACCATGTTCACGCCGTAGCCGTTGTAATTGCGGCCGGTCTTGGACACGAAGTTGACCGCGCCGCCCAAGGTGGCGGAGCCGTACTGCAGGGCGTTGGCGCCGCGGTAGACTTCCATATACTGGGCGGTCATGGGCTCGATCAATTCCGGGCTGCCGTAGCCGTCGGCGTTGATCAGTGGCAGGCCGTCGCGCAGGTAACGAATGCCGGCGCTGCCGAACGTCATGGTGACGCCCGAACCGCGGATGGAAATGCGCGATTCCTGGTTGCCGTAGCGGCTTTCGGAGAATACGCCGGGCGTGCGGGCCAGGATGTCGGCCATGCCGCCGGTATTGGCGCGGTTGTTGAAATCTTCCGCCTTGATCAAGGTCGTCGCACCGGGAACCTTGCTCAGTTTTTCCTTGGCCTGCTCCGCGCTGGGATTGGTGAAGGAAAAGTCCTGCAGGGAATCGGTCACCTGGATTTTTTCCAGATGTTCCGGCGTGTGCTCGGCCAGGGCCGTACCAGCCGCCAGGGTGCTGCCGCCCATGGCCAGCAGGCAATGGCATACGGCGCGCTTCAGCGTGTTGTTAGTCAAACTCGTCACTCCCGTCTCTTTTTTGTTTTATCAATCGATTTGGCCGGTCGCGCGGCAAGCCGGCGACGCCAAGTAACCGCACCACCAGGCACGATGCGTGCCATACCCTGCCCAGCCGGCCCGCGCCGGCTGGAAACGTTCAGCCCAAGGGTAAAACTGCGGCATATGCCGCACTGCCTGCGTGATATGCCGCACCCGGCCGTCTTAGGCGGTCTCGCCGCCGAGACCGGTCTTGATGGCCAAATGCAGGAAGTCGGTGGCGAAATACTCCAGCTCAGCTTCCTTCAGCTTCACCTGGCGCAAAAAGAAGTTGTAAGCCAGAACGGCGGGTATGGCGGCCGCGATACCGATAGCGGTGGCGATCAACGCCTCGCCGATGGGACCGGCCACCACGTCCAGGCTGGCGGAACCGCTGCGGCTGATATCCTGCAGGGCGTGCATGATGCCCCACACCGTGCCGAACAGGCCGACGAAGGGCGCGGTGCTGCCGATGCTCGCCAGCAAGGACAGCCCTTGCTCCAGGGCTTTGCGCTCTTTTTGGATCTGCTGGCGCAGGCAGCGCTCCAGCACCTCCTGGATATTGCCGCTCAGATGGAGGCGCAGATGGGTGGCCTGGCGCATGTCCTGCAGCAGGTTGAAACCGGACTCCGCCACCCGGCCCAAGGCGCTGCCGTCGCGATCCACGCCGGAAGCCGTGTCGAAATCGGGAGAGCTCCAAAAGGACTGCTGGTAATGGCGGTTGGCCCGGTTAAGCCGCCACTGCTCCCAAGCCTTGAGGAAAATCACGCTCCAGGTGAGCACGGAAAAAGTAATCAGCAAGCCCAAGGTCGCTTGGACGATATCGCAGGACAATAGCCAATTCACGGCGGTTTCAGCTCCTTAGTTTAAATTCGATGGGAACCAGCACGACGCTGGTAACGTTGTCCTCGCCCCGCTTGGCCGGCACGAAACGCCAGTGGCGGGCGGCCTCGGCGGCGGCTTCGTCGAGCACGTCGTGGCCGCTGCTCTGCTCCACGCTGACGCCGCCGCTGCTGCCGTCGGCCAAAACTTGCACTTTCAACACGACCAACCCCTCCCAGTGGCGCTCCTTGGCGAGCATGGGGTATTTGGGCGCGGGATTGTTCAAATAGGAAGCGCGGTAGCTGGCCTCGACGAATGGCGCGACGGGGGCGGCCGCCACCGGCGCCGGCTGCGAAACCGGCTCTGGCGCGCTGGCGGTTTCCTGCGGCGCGGGGTCCATCCGCGGCACCGGGCGCTTGACCGCGGTGTTGTGCTTGACCACCGGTTTCGGCTTGGGTTTCACCTCGGGCGGCGGCGGAGACGGCGCCGGCTGCACCACCGGCGCGGGCGCCACCAAGGCCACTTCTACCGAGTGCATGATGCGCGGCTCGGTGACCGGCGCAATGGGGGGCGACTGCCAAAACAGCCACACCGTGCAATGCAGCAGCACCGACACCGCGACGACCGGCCCGAAGCGCCGCCTCCCCTCGCCTTTGCCTTGAAAGTCGCCCAACATGCGCCGAGCTTCTCCGGCGAAGGCCGACTGCCATTCGGGCAGGCCGGAAACGTCGGCGAACAACGGCGAACGCCTGAAATCGTGGTTCCAATCGAGAATTGCGTTCATGGGCGCACTCAAAGGTAAGCTTTATTCTTCTTGTTGGCGCCGCCGAGGGGCGGCCCGGCCAGTCATGCAGCGGCTGTGCCAAGCCTTGATTTCCGCGCCATTCAGCGCGCCTGGACCGATTTTGCGGCTTCGGCACTGCGGCATATGCCGCAGTTTGGGCGCGTTTCATGGCATATCACGCAAATGGCCCTGTCCGTGCCGCGCGGGGAGCAAGGAGCAAGCGGAGGGAGCGGGAAACGTGGGTCGACGGCGTTTCCCGCCGCCTTCGATACGCCGGGCGAAACGCGGGAGCTATGCCGCGTCGTTCGCCGGCGCGACCAGCAGGATGGAGGGAACCGAGACCGGGTCGTGCAACCGCAAGTAGAAATGGCCGATGCCGGCCGTGCCCAGCATCAGATTGGGCGTTTCCCCGCCGCCGGCGATGCCGCAGGGCCAGGGAATTTCCGGCTGGGAATAATATTGGCAGCCCTCCCAGCCGACTTTTTCAGCGATGCGCATTAGGTCCGGGCGACCCAGTTTTTGGGCCGCCACGATGAGCAGTTCGGCGTTGCCGCCGGCGCCGTGGCAAAGGGAATAATTGCCCATGCCCGGCATCCACGGCGGCGACAACGCCGCCGCCGTGGTCTGTATGGCCGTTTCCAATTCGCGCAACACCTCGCTGTCGCCGTTCAACAACTCGTAATTGCGCAGCCGCGACAAGCCGATGCCCGGCGCGCCATGGCACCAAGCCATGTTGTAGACGGGCGGCTGCTCCGCGGCGCCGGGATTCATGATGCGCAAATCCGGCCAATTGCCCTGCTGCGGGCAAAACAAGCCGCGCTCGTAACGCAGGCCTTGCAACGCGCCGTCGAGAAAACGCTTTTCGCCGGTGGCTCGGTGCAGTTCCAGCAACGCCGTCGCCACGCCCGCCGCGCCATGGGAATGGCCGGTGAGCGGTTTTTGGCCGGGGATATGCATGGTGTCCCAGCACCAGCCCTGCTCGCCTTTGATGGCGTTGGCCAGCAGATGGTCGCCGTGCCGCGCCGCGATCTCGGTAAAGTCGCCGCGCCCATGGGCCTGCCCCAGCGCCAACAAAGCCGGGACGAGGCCGGCGCTGCCGTTGATGATGTCGATCAGCCGTTCATCCGGCGCGATAGCGGACAGGCCCGCCATTTCCTCCAGGCTTCTGGCGACCAGCGCTTCGTGGCCGAGGATCGTGCCGATGCGATGGAGGGCGAAAGCCATGCCGGCCACCCCCGAATAAAACCCGAGGCGCGCCGCTCCCTGCAAGCCGTCCATCAGGGAAAGGACTTGGTTGACGCCGCCTTCCAGCGCGCGCCGTTGCTGGGCATCGCCGGTGAAGCGGTACAGCTCCGCCAAAAAAAGCGCGATGCCGCTGCCGCCGCTATAAAGCTCGCCGGCAAAAGACCGGTAGGCCGGCGCCCAAGCATGGCCGACCGCCTCCATGGACCATCCCAGCCAAGCGCAGCGCCGGCCATCCCACACAGCGTCGCGGCACAGGACGCGGCCGATGCGGTCGGCGGTTTCCAGAAACGGCGTGGCTTGTTGACTCATAGGGTAATGCCTCCGGCGAAAATCTCGTTTCGAAACAGATCCATGGACTGGGCGTTCAAATAAGGCGCATCCAGCCTGATGCCGTTGGCGGCGAAGCGTTGCCGCACCGCTTCCAGGCGCGCGTCGACGGCTTGCGATCCGGCCAGCCAGGCGTCTATGACGCCTTCGGCCACCAAACGGCACCGGTGCATGCCGAAGCTTTCCCCGGTACCCGGCTCTTCCGCCAAGCCGATGCCGGGCCGCAAGGCATGGCAGAACATCGGCGTTTCCGGCCTTAAACAGGCTTGCAACGGTTCGGCGATGGCCGCCACCAGGGCCGCGGCGATGGCGTAGTAGCGCTTGGCCACATACAGCACGGCGGCGTCGGCCCGCGTGTAAGCGCAAGGGTCGGCAAGGGTTTTGTAGCGGAACGGGACGGCATAGTGGTTGAAGCGGGAAGACACCGCGCGCAGCCACTCCGCCGCCCCTTCCGCCTGGAGATTGAAATAAAAACGCAGCAGGGAGTAATCGTCGAACTGATCCGACAAGGTCGCGCCGAACGCGAAATAAAATCCCTGCTGCATGTCGCTGGATCCGGGGCATACCCGCAGGCTGACCTGGTCGCCCACTTGCGGCGGAACCCCCGGCGGCTTGTTGGTGGCGTATTCGCCGATCACGGCGGCGCGGCTGCGTTCGCCTTTTTGCACCAGGAGCCGGCCGTCGCCGCCCTGCTGGTAAATGGACCAAGCCGGATCCCAGCGATCCTGGGTCGAGTTGGCCGACATCAACTGCGCCAGCCAGGCCTGCGGAGTCGTCGCCGGAGGGAAATCCGGCGCCGTGCTACGGGTGTAACAGCCGCCGTACAGCACGTTGCGCAGGGTGTCCCGCAACGGCGCGTAGGCGTCGCCGTTCGGCCGCGCCGGGGTGGCCGGCATCGCGGCGACGTGGGCGTTGCCGCGGAACTCGAAAGCCTCCAGGGAATGCACGTGCAAGGCGGCGAAAATTTCCGCCAATTCTTGATGCAGGTCTTGCGCGGCCATTACGCGGCCTCCCGGCCGAAGCCATACAGCGCCGAAGCGGCTTCCTTGGGGTCGCGCAAAATATTCTGGCTGACTTGCAGCAGGGTGGCGCCCAGGCGGGTCATCTCCTTCGCGTAATACAGGCTCTCGAAAGCCGTTTGCACCATGCGCGCCGCGCCGTATTCGATGCTGCGCAGCAAATAGGGATAGGCGTGGCGGGCGTCGATGCCGCTGGTTTCCCGGTAGCTTTGCCAAAAGGCGCGAATGGCCGGATGCAAGCTTTCCAACCGGTAGGCGGCCTGCTCCACCCAACGGTCGGGGGAGGTTTCCCGCTCCAGCGGCATGGAAAGTATCCAATGGCTCAAGCAGGACTGCAGGATGCCGCCGATGTCCCAGCAGGCATCGCCGTAGTCCACCAGTTCCCAGTCGATGATCTTGAATCGCAGCGCATCGTCGGCGCCGGGATAAACGATGCAGTTATCCCATTTCATGTCGCCGTGGATGATGCTGTTGTATTGCCAATGCCCGCGCAAACGTTCCAGGTTGTATTGCAAGTCCGGATAGCGGCGCACGATTTCGCCCACTTGCATGGCCCCGCCGCTGACGCTGCCGGGCGCGACGTTGCCGCTGTGCTGATGGAAAGACAATATCCACGGCGGCTGGCGGGGAAAGTTGGCCAAGTCTTCCTGGCTCAACGGCTTGCCGCGCAAGATTTTGTGATAGCCGCCCAGCGCCTCCCCCAGCATCGTGCCGATTTCCGCGGGAAAGGTTTTGCGGCGCATGTGGTATTCGGACAAATTTTCGCTGGAAGGCAGCAACTCGACGATCAGGCAGTGCCGGTTAGCGTCGTGATCGATGAAAGACGGCATGATGGCCGCCAGATTGGCGTAATCGCCGTGTTGCCGAGCCAGGCGGTAGCAGGCCGCCTCGCGCTGCAGGGTGGAAATCGCCATGGCGTCGAATTGCTTGATTTGCTTAACGAACAGGCCGGCGCCGGTTTTGCGGATGACTTTGAAATTGCGGTTGCGCCGGCCGGCTTCGACCACCATGAAATCGCCGTCGACGATCGCCCCAGCCGCCAAGGTGCCGCGCGCCGCCAGGTAATGGGCTAGGTTTGATGCGGTTAAAAACATGCGGACTTCTCCAATACGGCATAACAAAACCCGGAACGGACTCGCATCCGCTCCGGGCTATGAAGGGCATCCTGCCCTAGGCGCCGGAAAGCCGTCCAGGCTTAACCGGCGCCCAAGCGTCCATGACCTTCCTTAGCAGCCGGCTCCCGCCACCGTCACCACCGGCCCCACCGTCCAGGGCAAGCACGTGTTTATGGGCGGACAGATCGGCATGTTGTGGGTCGGAATCACCGGTCCCACCGTCATCGGCAAACACGTGCAACCCAGCAGATGGGTCGGCGGCACGCAGCCCTGCCAGCCCGTTGGTCCGACGACGGTGCAGCCCAGCCAAGCCGTATGCCCGATGGGCGCGGCGGCTTGCGCCGGCGGGCAGGTGGACGTGCTGGGGCAACCGGGCATGGCCGTGCAGCCTTGCGTCCCCGTGGGACCGACGCATTGGGGCGGAACGGTGCAGCCCAGCGTGCCTGTCGGGCCGACTTGCGCCGGCGCGGCGGCAAACGCGGCCGGGCCCTGGCATGGCGGATACTGGGTGCACACCGTGGCGGCGGTGCCGGGGCAGCCGTGCCATGCGGTATGGCCGCAAACGTCGGGCGCCTGCGTGCAGTGCTGCACGCCGGTGGGACCGGCACAGGGTGGGAACTGGGTGCATACGGTCGCCATGGTGCCGCCCGCCGGCGCCGCCGCTGCGGCATTGGCCGGCGGGCAAGTGGACGTGCTCGGACAACCAGGCATGCTGGTCGCCGGCTGGCAGCCTTGCCATCCGGTCGGGCCGACCACGGTGCAACCCAGCCAGCCCGTATAGCCGATCTGGCAACCCGGCCACGCGGTATTGCCGCAAGCAGCCGGATATTGCGTGCAGTGCTGCACGCCGGTGGGGCCGACGACGTGGCATGCCGGCGGAATCGTGGGGCACTGCCAATGGGTTTGCGCACACACGGGCGGCACGGTCGGACACTGGGTATAGGCCGAATACACCGTACCGGCGTTTTGCTGTGCCGGCGGCGCGCATAAGGTGGTGGGCTGCGGACAGACCGTGGCGGGCGGGCAGTTGGTCGCCGCCACGTGCGTCTGCCCCGGACAATAGGGTATTTGCGTGGTCATATATCTCTCCTTGAGAGGTTAAACGTTTCGTAAAACGAACCCGAACATGGCCGCCTTAGGCCCGCGTCGAAAAACATGACGTCGGAAAGCGGCGATCCATGCCTCACCCGCCGTCATTCCGGCGTCATGAGCTTTTCGTCCTGGCGGAGAATGGGAAAAGCCGTCCCTGGCGGATGATCACCTGGAGGTAAGTTCCTGGTTTTTCCGGCGCTCCGCGTCAGTGAGGACAACCTTTCCAGGCCGTGTCGCCGCAGACCGGCGGCGCTTGGGTACAATCCTTTACGCCGGTGGGGCCCGCCGCCGCGGCGGCTGCAGCGTAGTTTTTTTGAATATCGCCCGAGAAAAATCTCGCCTTGGTTTCCGTGGTGGTTTTGCCTCTGCGGATCAACTCGGCGTCTCCTTTGATCCAAAGGCAGCTGACGCCGAACGGGCTTACGGATGCGGGAAGTCTTATGGAATGCAAGATGGCGTCGGTGGGAATCTCGTAGTATTCGCTCAAAACGACGTTCAAATACAAACGCGTGTGATCCGCCAGCGATGATTTGCCCACGAATCCGCTCAGCGACACCATCTCCGGAATGTTGTCCGGATCGGCCGCCAGAGTATCGACAAAATTCTCGTGTCGTTCCGCCATCGGGATGCTCCTGCTCTCGTTATGGATTGCCGCTGGGCGGACCACCGTCCGGCCCCATCGCCTTTTTTTAGGTTGTCACAGCGCGATCGGCGTTTATGCAGTCTTAGGATGATCTTTCCGTAAGCGGCGGCTGGCGCTTAAGGAATCCAGGGATTACAGGATGTAAGCGCAGGATCACGCCGGCGCCACGGCGCCGCGCGCGTCTAAAAGGCCGGGGGGCTTCGCGGCAAGGCCGCTGACGCGGGCCCGAGAAAACCCGCCGCAAAAAAATTCGCCGATCGGCGTAGGGTTTACCGAAACGGCCACGTATAAGATCAGCAAGTAACCAGCGCCGCGGCGAAACAACGCCGGCCGGTCGCCGGGACGAATCCCCCTGCGGCCTTGGGCGATCCCTATTCATGTTTTGCCAAGCGAATCCAAAAACCCCAGCGCCATGCTCCATGCACAACCCGCCGAAGCCACCGCCACGGACGAAAAACTCATGGGGCAAGTCGCGCAAGGCGACCGCGCCGCCTACGCCCAACTGGTGAGCCGGCACGTGAACCGTGCTTACGCCCTGGCGCGGCGTATCGGCAGCCGGCCAGCGGAGGCGGAAGAAGTCGCGCAGGAGGCGTTTTTGCGGGTGTGGACGCACGCGACGCAATGGTCGGAGGACAAGGGCCGCTTCAGCGCATGGCTGTCGCGCATCGTCACCAATTTGTGCATCGACCGCATGCGCCGCAGCGAGCATGCGGCCGTGGCGTGGGAGGAAGCGGCCGAAGCCGTCGCCGATCCGTCCGTGGACCTGGAAAGCGATTTGCACCGCCGCCAGCTGGCGCAACAGGTGGCGGCCGAGGTGGCGCGCCTGCCGGACCGGCAAAGGATGGCGCTGAGCTTGTGCCACTACGGCGGGGTGAGCAACGCCGACGCGGCGGACATTCTGGGCGTCAGCGTCGGCGCCGTGGAAGCGCTGCTGGTCAGAGCCCGGCGCACTTTGGCGCAGCGGCTGCAATCGTTGAATCGACTTTAGGAGCGTTGTTTATGTTGGCGACCTTGTTTAGACGTTGTTTTTTCCACCGCCCTCCTCTCGACCAACGGGCGTTGGATCGGGCGTTGGCGCTGTGGCAAGTGGAATCCCCCGGCCCCGAACTGGCGAGCCGCATCCTCGCCGAAACCGCTTCCCTGCCGCAATTGCCCCGACCGCCGGCGCCGATTGTCCCGAGGGAAGCGCGCGGCATCCCGCTGTGGCCCTCCCCGCTGCTGTGGCCGGGGGCCGCGGCGTTCGCCCTGGCAGTGCTGCTGGGATACATGGCGGCTTCCCACGGCCTGGAATTCGCCAACGACGATGCCTTGAACATGGCCGAAGCAGCCGCACTACAAGAGGATTTCGGCGACCTATGAAAAACATCACCCTGACGCCCCGCGCCGCCACGGCCATATTGTTCGCGTCGTTGACGCTCAACCTGTTTTTGCTCACCTGGGTGGGCGTCGGCCTGTTGCAGAAACGCCCGCACGCGCCGTGGCTATCGCTGGAATCCATCGAGGAGCGCTACGCCGCCCGCTTGAGCGATAACGACGCAGCCGTCTTCCGCCGCGCCTTGGAAGCGCACAAAGCCGAACTGGCCGCCCGTATCGACGCCAGCCGCGAGACCCGCGCCGCGGTGCGCCAGACGATGCAAGCCGAACCTTTCGACCCCACGCGCCTGGAAACCGCTTTCGCCGACAGCCGACGCGCCATGTCGGACTTCCAGCAGGCCTTGCAATCCCTGTTGCTGGACACGGCCGGCAAGCTGTCGGCCGACGGCAGAAAGCGCTTGTCCGAACACGCCCCGCATGCCGACAGCGGAAACGCCCGCCCCATCCCAACCCGCGCAGCCCCGAATGACGCTTCCGTACGCTGACCGAATGACGCCTCCTCTGCCGAAAAACCGCTTGCGCCCCTTGGGCTTGGCCGCCGGGCTGGCTTTGCTGGGCAATGCCGCCTGGGCGGACGAATCCTTTTGGCCGGCCGACCCGCTCGACGCCGGCGCAACCGTATCCGCCACGCCGGCGCGGGCCGGCGCCGGCGGCAACGAAACCTGCCTGTCCGCGCCGACCGCCGGCGGCCAGGCCTGGAGTTTGCTCGACGTGGTCAACCAAGCCCTGTGCCACAACCCGCAAACCCGCCAAGCCTGGGCCAACGCCCGCGCCCAAGCGGCGTTGCTGGGCACGGCCCTGGCCGCATACTCGCCGACGGTGACGGCATCCGGCAGCGTCTCCCACGGCAAGGGCAATATCGGCGGCAATTCGCAAAATTCGCTGCTGTCCGGCCAAAGCTCAAGCTTCGGTTTCAGCAGCAGCAGCAGCACCAGCAGCGCGGGCGGATCGCAGACGACGCAGACCCGCGCCACGCCCATGCTCAGCGTCAACTACCTGCTGTTCGACTTCGGCGGGCGCGACGCCAAGGCGGAAAACGCCCGCCAAGCGTTGGAAGCGGCCAACTGGAGCCACGCGGCGACGCTGCAAACGGTGCTGTTCACCGCCATCCAGGCGTATTACCAGGTATTCGCCACCCAGGAAGCGCTGGCGTCGGCGGAAACGGCGGAAAAATCCGCCGCCGCGGCGTTCGAAGCGGCCAAGTTCCGCCACGAAGTGGGGGCGGCGGCCCTGGCGGACCAGCTGCAAGCGCAAACCGCCTATGCGCAAACCAAGTTCAACCGGCAAAAAGCCTTCGGCGACGCGCAAAACGCCCTGGGCGTCCTGGCCAATACGCTGGGGCTGGACGCCGATACGCCCATCCGCGTCGAGCCGCCCGCCCAAGCGCAGCCGGACGACGGCTGGCAGCGCAACGTGCACGCCTTGATCGAGGAAGCCAAGGCCGCCCGGCCGGAACTGGCGGCGGCGGAAGCCCAGGTGAAAGCGGCCGAAGCCGGCGTCGCCAGCGCCAAGGCCGGCGCCATGCCCAGCGTGTCCTTGGTGGGCAACTACGGCTATACCGAATCCAGCGCCTATCAGGGCATGCAGACCTGGGCGGTGGGCGTGCAGCTGAGCGTGCCGCTGTTCACCGGTTTCGCCAATACTTATCAGATCCACAACGCGGAGCAGCAGGTGGCGGCGCAGGAAGCCAACCGGGACAAGATCCTGCAGTCGGTGGCGTTGGACGTGTGGCGCGCCTACCACGATCTCAACACGGCGCGGGAAACCTTCCGCAGCAGCGCCGACCTGCTGGCCAGCGCCACCCAATCGGAAAAAGTCGCCATGGGCCGTTACAAGGCCGGGGCCGGCAATTTCCTGGATTTGCTCAGCGCCCAGGCCAGCTTGGCGTCCGCCCGCTTCCAGCACATCCAGGCCCGCTACAACTGGCACATCGGCAAGGCCAAACTGGCTCAAGCCCTAGGCCACCTGGACCAGGCGGAAGCGGAAACCGCCGCGCCCCCCACCGTCAATTAAGCTAGCCCACGGTTTCAATAGCAAGGTTTTCCATGTCGCGATCCAAACTCGTCATCCTCGCCGTCCTGCTGCTCGTTCCGGCCGCCCTGGCCTTGTGGTTCTACCGGCAGCCGCCTTCGGCGGATTCGCGCTACCGCCTGGTTCGGGTCGAACGGGGCGACATCAAACAGACCGTGTCGGCCAACGGCACGTTGAACCCGGTGGTGCTTGTCAACGTCGGCACCCAGGTGTCCGGCACGGTCAAGGTGCTGAAAGCCGACTTCAACGATCGGGTGGAGGCCGGCCAGGTTTTGGCCGAACTGGATCCGCCGCTGTTCCAGGCCGCCCTGGCCCAAAGCCAGGCCAACGTCGCCAACGCCCAGGCGTTGCTGCGGCTGGCGCAAGCCAACGAAAAACGCATCCGCGCCCTGTTCCAGCAGGATTATGTCGCCCGCGCCGACCTGGACCAGGCCACCCAGGCACTGGACGCCGCCCGGGCGCAGGTGGCGCTGGCCGAGGCGCAGACCCGCCGCGACCAGACCAATATGCGCTACAGCGTCATCGTCTCGCCGGTATCCGGCGTAGTGGTGTCCCGCAACGTGGACATCGGCCAGACCGTCGCCGCCAGTTTCCAGACGCCGACCCTGTTCACCATCGCCCAGGACCTGAAGCGCATGCAGATCGACACCGCCGTGGCGGAAGCCGACGTGGGCGGGGTGCGGGTGAACCAGGCGGTGAGCTTCAGCGTGGACGCTTTCCCCGAACGCAATTTCCGCGGCGTGGTGCGGCAGATCCGCCTCAATTCGCAAGTGCAGCAAAACGTGGTGACCTACGACGTGGTGATCGACGTGGACAACCAGGACGAAGCGCTGCTGCCGGGCATGACCGCCTTCGTCAACATCGTGGTGGCGGAAAAACGCAACGTGCTGCGCCTGCCCCAGGCGGCCCTGCGCTACAAGCCGGCCGGCGAAGCGCCCGCGGGCGGCCGCAAGGAAGGCGGCGGGAAGAAGCCTCAGGGCGGCGAAAAAACCGTCTATCGCCTGCAAGACGGACAGCCGACGGCGGTGCCCGTGCGCCTCGGCATCGGCGACGGCAAATTCGTCGAGCTTACGGAAGGATCGTTGCAGGAAGGCGACAACCTGGTCGCCGAGGAACTGCAGCCACGCAAGCCAGGCGACGCTCCCGCCGCCGGAGGGCAGCCGGGCGGAGCCGGCGGCGCGTTCCGCATGAGGATGTTCTAACCGTGTCCCGCCACCTCATCCAGGTCGCCGACCTCAGCAAGCACTACGTGCTGGGCGACGGTCAGGCGGTGCCGGTGCTGCGCGGCCTCAACTTCACCATCGACGCCGGCGAATTCGTCGCCGTCATGGGGCCGTCCGGCTCGGGCAAGTCGACGCTGATGAACATTCTCGGCTGCCTGGACGTGGCGGCCGCAGGCGGCTATTACCTGAACGGCGCCGATACCGGACGGCTCGGCCCCGACCAGCTGGCGCAATTGCGCAACCGGCTCATCGGCTTCGTTTTCCAGGGATTCAATCTGCTGCCGCGCAAGAACATCCTCGACAATGTCGCCCTGCCCTTGCTGTACGCCGGCGTCGGCCGGGCCGAACGGCACGAGCGGGCCTTGGCGCTGCTGGAGCAGGTGGGCCTGGCCAACCGCGCCCACCACCGTCCCAACCAGCTGTCCGGCGGTCAGCAGCAGCGCGTAGCCATCGCCCGCGCCTTGGTCAACCGGCCCAAGCTGGTGCTGGCGGACGAACCCACCGGCAATCTGGACACCCACACCGGGGAGGAAATCATGGCGTTGTTTTGCGACCTCAACCGCGCCCAAGGCATCACCGTGGTGCTGGTGACCCACGAGCCGGACATCGCCCACCACGCCCAGCGCCTGATCCACGTGGTCGACGGCGTCATCGACGCCGACGGGCCGGTGGCGAGCATCCTGGGAGCGCCGCAGCCATGAACCTGAGCAGCGTATTGAGCGAAGCCCTGCAGGCCATGGGCGCCAACCGCCTGCGCACCGGCCTGACCATGCTGGGCATGATCATCGGCGTCGGCGCGGTGGTGCTGATGCTGGCGGTGGGCCAGGGCGCGCAGGCCATGGTCAGCGAATCCATCGCCAGCATGGGCAGCAACCTGTTCATCGTGCTGTCGGGGTCGTCCACCTCCTCCGGCGGCGTGCGCATGGGTTCCGGCACCACCCCCACCCTCACCCTCAACGACGCCCAGGCCATCGCCGAGCTCCCCGACGCGGCCGGCGTGGCGCCCAACCTATCCAACACCACCCAGCTGGTGTACGGCTCCAACAACTGGACCAGCGTGGTGGCGGGCACCACGCCCAGCTACATGGCGGTGCGCGATTGGCCGCTGGAGCAAGGCGAAGCCTTCAGCGACGCCGACGTGCGCTCCTCCACGCGCGTCGCTTTGCTCGGCCAGAGCGTGGCGAAAAACCTGTTCGGCGCGGAAAATCCGGTGGGCAAGACCCTGCGCATCAAGAACAGTCCGTTCCAAGTGTTGGGCGTGTTGTCCGCCAAAGGCCAAAGCCTGGACGGCCGCGACCAGGACGACACGGTTCTGGTGCCCGTGACCACCGCCCAACGGCAATTGTTCGGCAACCAATTCCCCGGCATGGTGCGGCATATCATGGTCAAGGCCGCATCGCCCGAAGCCATGCCACGGCTGGAGAAAGCCATGACGGAACTGCTGCGCATCCGCCACCGCATCCGCCAAGGACAGGAAGGCGACTTCACCATCCGCAACCTCACCGCCCAGGCCCAGGCCGCCGCCAGCACCACCAAGGCCATGTCCCTCATGCTCGGCGCCATCGCTTCGGTGTCCTTGCTGGTGGGCGGCATCGGCATCATGAACATCATGCTGGTGTCGGTGACGGAGCGCACCCGGGAAATCGGCATCCGCATGGCCATCGGCGCGCGCCGCAACGACATCCTGCTGCAATTCCTGCTGGAAGCCCTGCTCATCTCCCTGGCCGGCAGCCTGATCGGCGCGGGGCTGGGGGTGGCCGGCGCTTGGCTCGTCAGCCGCACGGCGGATACGACGGTGGTGGTGACCCTGTGGTCCATTTTGCTGGCCTTCGGCGTGGCCGCGACGGTGGGCGTCTTTTTCGGCTACTATCCCGCGCGCAAAGCGGCCTATTTGCGCCCGATCGAAGCCTTACGTTACCAATAAGCCGAGGATATCTTAGGAACTAAGCCACCGGTGCGCACGGCCATAATATTAGGCACTAATACCGCCGTCTTCGGCCTGAAACCCGCCTTAGGAACTAATAATTTTGCCTGTACAACCCGCCGGCCAGCGCGTATTAGCCACTAAGATATTCCGCCCTATGCCTAATCGTCGTCCTTGTAACCGGTGGAACGGCTCATGGCCCACAAAATCATCCGTTCGCGGTACTCCTCGTCCACATCGCTCAACGGCGACTCGGCGATTTTGCCGTCACCAGACCTCGAATTAGTCACTAAGGCGTCATCGGCGGACGGCGGCGCGTCCGAACGCCCGCCGTTGCGATGCAAATCCAACAAATACTCCACCGCCTGATTGAGGGTGTAACCCTTGTCCGCCGCCAACGCCATCAAGTCGCCGTATAGCGCTTTCTTAAGGCTAAGCCGCTGCAAACCTTGGGAACACTTGCGTTGATAGAGCGCGTTACGGCAGCGCAGCTGGGCGTCCTGGGAAGCGTATTCGTCCAGCCAAGCGTTGAGCGCCGTCGCGTCCGCGGCGTCCTGCAAAGCCGTGCTCGCCGCCGCCAGCCGATCCTGAGCAACTAAGGCCTGCCCGTGCCGATCCGGCTCCAGCAACAACCGCCGGAAATAGGCGTGGACCCAGGCGAAATTGTCGTCGTTTGCCAATTCCATCGGACTATCCCCTCACCCGCGGCCGATTAAGCGGACGCCTAGGCTCCGTCCGGCCAACTCGTCGCACACGCCGCTGGGGACGAAACCATTGAATAAAATAAGAACGAACTTATCCACTGATACCCTTGACAAGCCGCAAGGCGCTGAATTTCGCCCATGCCACCGGAGAAATCCATTCGCCAATCCGCGCGCGCGACATGTTTACCATGGTTTTTCAACACCTTAGAAAATCTTTCTACAAACCGTCCGATGTCTGGCAAGTTTCTGCTCAATCCAATGGAAGCCGCGCCACCACGCCATCCCGCGGCGGAACCCACAACCTTATCCACAGGTTCTTCCACTGTTTTTGTGGATGAATAACTCCCAGCGACAAACGCGCCGAGCAACGCACGACGCTCCCCGTCGCGGCGGCCTCAAACCATAACGCGCGATGAGGCCTGCGGCGGCTATCAGGCCCATGCGACGACCATGCAAGGCCCTCGCTGCCAATCGGCAAATTTCCGGCCAATCCGCCGGAGGCCGCGCCCCGTCTGGCCTCGAGCCAAAACCCACAACGTTATCCACAGACTCTTCCACGATTTTTGTGGATGAGCGTCGTTTCGATGGCGCCTGGCGCTATGGTCTCAGCGTCGCGGAGATAGCGCCGTCCCTCCCCCTTAAACCGATTTATCCACCGATGAACTTGACAAGCATCACATTAGCAAAAATTGCCAAAAAGCTAACGGGCCGCGACGGGGAGGATCCCTCGTTCGCACGCTTTTTTGCGCTGATTCAACAAGTTGAAAAAAGCTGTTTTAAAAAAACCTTCGTCCTGGCAACTTTCCGATCAATCCCTCCAAGGCCGCGCCAGCCTTGGCCTTGCTGCCGAACCCACAGTTTTATCCACAGCTTCATCCACGGTTTTTGTGGATGAATGAACCGGCGTCCCTTGAGGAAACCCTGAACAAGTCCTTCCTGAACTTGCCAGAGATCGGGGCGACACATCCCTGTATCGCAGGAAGCGCCGATTTAATCCGAGCTTCCTAAACAAAACGGCACGCCGAAGCGTGCCGTTGTTTGCCCATAGGACTGAAGCGGCGGCTTACAAGCCGTTGTCCTTCATGGCTTTCTGGATCACCTGGCCGATGTGGGCCGGATTGCGCGCCACATACAGTCCCAGGGCCTCCATGGCGTCCATTTTGGCGCTGGCGGTATCCGCCTCGCCGGAAATGATGGCGCCGGCGTGGCCCATGCGGCGGCCCGGCGGCGACGCGATGCCGGCGACGAAGCCGATCACCGGCTTCTTCATGTTCTCCTTGGCCCAGCGGGCCGCGGCCACTTCCTGCGGGCCGCCGATCTCGCCGATCATTACCACCACGTCGGTTTCCGGATCGTTTTCAAAGGCCTGCAACACGGAAACGAAGTCCATGCCGTTGACCGGATCGCCGCCGATACCGACGGCGGTGGTCACGCCCAGCCCCAGGGCCGACAACTGCTCGGTGGCCTCGTAGTTGAGGGTGCCGGAGCGCGACACCATGCCGACGCGGCCTTTCTTATAGATCTGCGACGGCATGATGCCGACCTTGCACTCGCCCGGCGTGATGATGCCCGGCGTGTTGGGGCCGATGATCAGCGCGTCCTTGCCGACGCGGTAGCGTTGCAGCTTGACCATGTCGTGCACGGGAACGCCGTCGGCGATGGTGACGGCCACTTTGATGCCGGCGTCGATGGCTTCCATCAAGGCGTCGGCGGTGAAGGGCGGCGGCACGAACACGCCGGATACGTCGGCGCCGGTGGCGGCCACGGCTTCGGCCACGGTGTCGAACACCGGCAGCCCCAGGTGGGTGGTGCCGCCCTTGCCCGGCGTAACGCCGCCGACCACGGTGGTGCCGTTTTTCATGGCGTCCTGGGCGTGGAAAGTGGCGTGCTCGCCGGTGAAGCCCTGGAAAATGACCTTGGAGTTTTTGTTAACGAATACGCTCATGGATGCTTACCCTTTTGCCGTTGCCACGGCCTTGGCGGCCGCGTCGTCCAGGTTTTCGGCGGTGATGAACTTGAGGCCGGATTCGTTGAGGATCTTTTTGCCTTCCTCCACGTTGGTGCCGGCCAGGCGCACGATCAGCGGCACCTGGATGTTCAGGTTGTTGCACGCCTGGATCAGGCCTTCGGCGATCCAGTCGCAGCGGTTGATGCCGGCGAAAATGTTCACCAGGATGCACTTGACGTTGGGATCTTCCAGCACGATGCGGCAGGCGTTGGTGACTTTCTGCGGCGAAGCCCCGCCGCCCACGTCGAGGAAGTTGGCCGGCTCGCCGCCGTGCAGGGTGATGGCGTCCATGGAAGCCATGGCCAGGCCCGCGCCGTTGACGATGCAGCCGATATTGCCGGACAAGGCGATGTAGTTGAGGCCGTGGCTGGTGGCTTCCACTTCCTTGGGGTCTTCTTCCGCCAGGTCGCGCAGGTCGACGATGGCTTTTTGGCGGTACAGACCGTTATCGTCGAAGTTGAGCTTGGCGTCCAGGGCGATGAGTTGGTCTTCCCCGCCGTTGTTGACCACCGCCATGGGGTTGATTTCCACTTGCAGGGCGTCGTGGGCCACCATGCAGTTGTAGGCGCCTTGCAGCAGCTTGACTGACTGGCTGACCAGCTTGCCTTTCAAGCCGATGGCCACCGCCACCTTGCGGCATTGGAACGGCATCAGGCCCACGGCCGGGTCGATGGTTTCCTTGATGATTTTTTCCGGCGTGGCCTTGGCCACCTCCTCGATATCCATGCCGCCTTCGCTGGAAGCCATGATGGTGACGCGCTGCGTGGCGCGGTCGATCACCATGCCCAGGTAGTATTCCTTGACGATATTGCTGGCCTGCTCCACCCAAACGCGCTGGATGATCTGGCCTTCCGGGCCGGTTTGATGGGTGACTAGGTGGGTGCCCAGCATGGCATCGGCGGTTTTCTTCACGTCGGACAGGGTATCGACCACCTTGACGCCGCCGGCCTTGCCGCGGCCACCGGCGTGAATCTGGGCTTTCACCACCCATTTGGAACCGCCGACTTCTTGCGCGGCCGCGCCGGCTTCCGCTTCGGAAAAGGCCACTTTGCCGGCCGGCACCGGCACGCCGAAGGACTTCAGCAATTCCTTGGCTTGATATTCATGAATATTCACGGATTCTCTCCTCGTTTTTCACTGTAGGGTGGGTTAGGCGCGCCTTCTCTAACCTTGCGGTTGCAAAAGCGTTGCCGCGCGCCGTAACCCACCGAATGCCTAGGCCGGCGGGTTACGGCCTGCGGCCTAACCCGCCCTACGCGTGGGCTGTCAGCCCGCCCGGCGCGACTCGATTTGCTTCATCTGCCGCACCACGTTCTCCGCCATGCGGATGGAAGCGGCGTCGATCAGGCGGCCGTCCAAAGACACGGCGCCCTTGCCTTCCTTCGCGGCCTTTTCCATTTCCTCCAGAATGCGCTGGGCGCGGGTCACTTCTTTTTCCGTGGGAGTGAACACCTCGTTGGCCAGGGCCACCTGGGACGGATGGATGGCCCACTTGCCTTCGCAGCCCAGGGCGGCGGCGCGGCGGGCGGCGGCCATGTAGCCTTCCGGGTCGTTGAAATCACCGTAAGGGCCGTCGATGGGGCGCAGGCCGTAGGCGCGGCAAGCCGCCACCATGCGGGAGATGATGAAATGCCACTGGTCGTTCCAGTGGTATTCGCGCTTGCCCGATTCGTCCGGGTCGCTCAGCATGACGTATTCCGGATTGGCGCCGCCAATGTTGGTGGTGCGGGCACGGACTGATGCGGCGTAGTCGGCCACGCCGAACACCATGGCTTCCATGCGTTCCGGGCAGGCGCGGGCGATTTCTTCCACGTTGGCGCCGCCCATGGCGGTTTCGATCAAGACGTGGATGTTAATTTGCTTGTAGCCCTTGTAGGCCTCGATCTGCGACAGCATGGTGGCGACGAAGTACACGTCGGCGGCGCTGCCCACTTTCGGGATGAGGATGGTGTCCAGCTTGTCGCCGCAAGCTTCGACCACGTCCACCAGGTCGCGGTAGGCGTAATGGGTGTCCAGGCCGTTCATGCGGATGGACACGGCGCATTTGGACCAATCGTAGTTTTTCAGCGCGTAGATGATGTTTTCACGCGCCTTTTCCTTGTCGTCCGGGGCGACGGCGTCTTCCAAATCCAGGAAAACGAGGTCGGCGCCGGCGTCCGGCGCTTTTTCCAGCATGCGGGCATTGCTGCCGGGTACGGCGAGTTCGCTACGATGTAATCGGTCTTTTACGGCCATTGTCTGCCTCTATGGTTGTCATTGCAGCAGCGCCGTGACCGGCTTTCTGCTCCCCACGTGAACGCACGCCGCCCCGGCGCTGCTGACAGCGCCCGGGCGGCCTATTCACGGCAAAGTCCCTAATTATACTGCAACAACGGCCCAATTCGATGCGTTTCCGTCGCAACAGGCGGGGAAAATGCTCCTTTTGCAAGCAATGGCGCGGCGCGACGGGGCGCCGCGGCGGGGGTGATTCAGGCCAAAAATCGGTCGATCGCAGTCAGAAAACTGCCGACGTGTATGGGTTTTTCCAGGTAATCGCGAAACCCGGCGGCCTTGGCCCGTTCGATGTCCCGCTGCATGGCATTGGCGCTGACGGCGATGACCGGAATGCCGGCGGTTTCCGGCGAAGCGGCGAGGACCTCGAGGATTTGGTAACCGTCCATGCCGGGCAACGAAATGTCCAGCAGAATCAAGTCCGGCCTGTGCCGACGCGCCAGCACCAGACCCGACTCGGCTTCGCCGGCCGTCAGCAAACGGTAGCTGGGGCGGCGCTTGGCGACGATGTGCTTGACCAAGGCCACATTGATGTCGTTGTCCTCGATATAAAGCAGCGTGCGCCGCGCATGCCCGCCGACAGCCGCGCCGGAATCGTCGCCGGGATTAACGCCGCCGCTCGGCGACGGCGCCCGCCCGCACGGGATATCCACCCAAAACGTGCTGCCGCGTCCAAGCTCGCTCTCCACGCCGATTTCGCCGCCCATCAAATCCACCAGGCGCTTGGTAATGGTCAAGCCGATGCCGGTGCCCTCGATGGCGCTGCCTTGCGCGCCCAGGCGGTTGAACGGCTCGAACAGCTGGCCTTTGCGTTCCGGCGGTATGCCCGGCCCCGTGTCCGTCACGCTCAAACGCAACATCCGCCCCGCGCCGGGACGGCAAGCGACGGTGACGCTGCCGCCGGAGTGGTTGTATTTGATGGCGTTGGAGACCAGGTTGAGCAGCACTTGCTTCAGCCGCATGCGGTCCGCGCGCACGAACACCGTCCCCGGCTCCAAAGACACGAAATGCAGCCCCACGCCGTGCCGGTTCGCCAGCGGCAGGGACAAGTCGCGGCAAATATCCAGTATGGCCTGCATGTCCAGGTTTTCTAAATCCATGTCCACGCGGCCGGCTTCGATCTTGGCGAAATCCAGCACTTCGTTTATCAGCCGCAGCAAATGCTCCCCGGCCTTGCCGATGGTGCCGATGTACTCGCGCTGTTCGTCGCTCAAGCTGGCGTCGTATTCCAACAACTGCGAAAAGCCGATGATGGCGTTCAAGGGCGTGCGCAATTCATGGCTCATGCTGGAGAGGAATTCCGACTTGGCCCGGTTGGCCCGCTCGGCCTCTTCCTTGGCCGCCATTAATTCGATTTCGGCCCGCTTGCGCGCGGTGATGTCTTCGGAAATTCCCAGCAAGAAACGCGGCCGGCCGCCGGCATCGGGCACGGCGGCTTTGATGGTGTGCAGCACCAGCGGCCCATGGGCGGGGGAATCCAGCGGCTCCTCGGCAATCTCCACATACCCGCCGGCCTGAATGACGGCCTCGTCCGCCGCGCGAAACCGGCCCGCCTGCTCGGCCGGGAAAAAATCGTAGTCGCCGCCCCCGATCACCTTTGCGGCGGGCAAGCCGAAGATCTTCTCGCTGCGGGCATTCCACAAAGTGAAGCGGAAACCGTCGTCGGCGTCCTTGCAAAACAGCGCCACCGGCAAGTGCTCCAACACCAAGCGCAGGAATTGCTCCTTTTCCCGCAGGGTCACGGTCATCCGGCTCGCCAACCGTTCGGCCCTCCCCCGCAGCGAAGTGAGCGACCAAGTGATCAAGAACAGCAAGACGCTGATGCCGATCCCGCCATTGCCGATCAAGACCGCTCTTTGATCCCGCTGGCTCGCCTCAAAGCCCGGCTTGGAACGCACCGTGAGCGTCCAGGCACGCCCGGCGAACTCGATCGACAAACTCCCGGCGAACTTGCCCCCCGGCTTATGCTCCTCTTGCTCCGGCGAACCAGCGCTGCTGAACATGAGATTTTGCGGGTCCGTTGCGCCGGCGTCGTAAACCGCGATAGACAAGTCCTCCGGCTGCTCGCCCAAAATACCGGCCATCAAGTCGTTCATGCGAAACGGCGCATAGACCCAGCCGAGCAGATTTTCGCGGCGAGCCTCGACGCCGTCGAGAAGCGGGCCGTGGCGATAAACCGGCAAATAGAGCAAAACACCCGCCTGCCCCGTTTGCTCCGTTTCCTGCACCAGCCGCACTTTGCCGGACATGGCGGCCACGCCGAAATCCCGCGCCCGCTCCATGGCGGCCCGCCTCGTCGGCTCGCTGTACATGTCGTAGCCGAAGGCGCGCAAATTGAGGTGCTCGAACGGCTCCAGATAGACGATGGAGGTATAAAGATCGCGTTCGCCGTCCGGACGGATGGCGTAGTCCGGATATCCCTCCCGCCGAACGGAGGCGATGTGGGCAGCTTTGTCCTGCGGCCTGACCAAAGCGGCGAACCCCACGCCCTGGATACCCGGATAACGCTCGGCCAGCTTCAGCGCGTCGATATAGCGGCGAAACTCCACCCGCTCCACCGTCCGCGAGGCGCTGAACAAGCCGTTGGTGCCGCGCAACACTTGCTCGTAAGTCTGCATGCGATGCACGAGGCGGGCGGCCAGATCGCGCACGCGGAAATCGAACACCGCCTGCGCCCGCTGAATTTCAGCCTTTTGCGCCCCTTGCCACAGCATCCACGTGATGCCCAAGCCGGCGCACAACACCAGGCAAGGCAAAGCCATGCCCCAACGCAAGCTGGGTGCGGAAGCCGACGGGGTCGCGGTGGGCGATGACAAAAGGGGGTTCCGGAACAACGCCATGGGGAAGCGGGTATTCTAAGCAAAAAAGGCGCGCCCCGCTGGCACGCCGGGAACGGCGCGGAATCTCGCTACGGCCTAGAAGAATCGCTGCACGTCCTCCAAGCGCCGGGTCACGGGCATGGGCGGCAGGCTGTTGAGAAACACCCGGCCGTAGGATTTGGTGCGCAGGCGCGGGTCGCACAGCATCAGCACGCCGCGATCGCCGACATCGCGAATCAGCCGTCCGGCTCCTTGCTTCAAGGCGATCACCGCCTGGGGCAGTTGCAAGGCGACGAAGGGCTCCACGCCGCGCCGCTTGAGGGCGTCGATGCGCGCCTTCAGCACCGGGTCGCCCGGGGAAGCGAACGGCAGCTTGTCGATGATGACGCAGGACAGCGCCTCGCCGCGCACGTCCACCCCTTCCCAGAAGCTGGCGGTGGCCAGCAGCACGGCGTTGCCGTCGCGCTTGAAGCGCTCCAGCAACGCCCCTTTCGGCTGCGTGCCCTGCACGTACACGGGATAAGGCAGCTGCCCCTCCAGCAATTCGGCCGCCTCGTTCATGGCCTGGTAGCTGGTGAACAGCAAAAACGCCCGGCCCCGGCTGGCTTGCAGCACCGGCAAAGCGGCCCGCACCACGGCCTGGGTGTAATTAGGGTCGGAGGTGTCCGGCATGCCGGCCGGCTGGTACAGCAAGGCTTGGCGCTGATAATCGAACGGGCTGTCCCAACTGTGGGCTTCGGCCTCCCCCAGTCCTAGGCTGTGCTGGAAATGCTCGAAGCGTTTGGCCACCGCCAGGGTGGCCGAAGTGAACACCCAAGCCCCGCCGAAACCCGCCATGAACTGGCGGAACTGGCTGGCGATCTCCAACGGCGTGCGGTGCAAAGCGAAGCTTTTCGGATAGGTCTCGAACCAGCGCACCCACTCGCTGTCCTCGTCGTGCAGCAGGGTTTGCAAATGCTCCATCAGCTCTTCGCAGCGACTCCAGCAGGACTCCAGTCCCTTGCTGCGCTCGGCCGCTTCGTGCAGCACCAGGCCCAGCCCTTCCAAGCGTTCCTGCAAACCGGCCAGGCCGTTCATGACGACCTCGTTGGCCTCCAGCTCCGACCACGGCCCGCGCCGCAACGCCGGCCCGAACGACGGACGCAGGTCGCGCACCCACTGCTCCAGTTGCTCCGCCTCCCGTTGCAGCTCGCCCATGTCGCCGGCGTTGTTGCGCTGTTCCAGCAGCACGTCGCGGGCCAATTCCACCAAGCGCCGGCCGCTGACGCTGATGCCGAGGAATTGCGTGGCGGTTTCCGCCAATTGGTGCGCCTCGTCCACGATCACCGCGTCGGCGCCGGACAGCAACTCGCCGAAGCCGGTCTGGCGCAAGCGCCACTCCGCGCACAACAAATGATGGTTGATGACCACCACCTGCGCCTCCTGGGCCTGGCGGCGAGCCTTGAGCAAGAAGCATTTGTCCAGCTCGGGACAATCCTGCCCCAGGCAGTTGTCGGCGGTGGAAGTGACGCTCAGCCACACCAGGGCGTTTTCCGCCACGCCGGTCACTTCGGCGATGTCGCCGCTGCGGGTGCGGCCCGCCCAGGCGCGCACGGTCTCGTAGTCGGCCAAATCGGAACGGTGGGCGTGCAGCTCATAGCCTTGGGAAACGGCCAGCCGGTGCGGACACAGGTAATTGGCGCGGCCTTTCAGCAAAGCCGCCTTGAACGGCTTGTGTAGCGCCTTGCGCAACAAGGGAATGTCTTTGTGGAACAGCTGGTCCTGCAAGTTTTTAGTGCCGGTGGACACCACCACCCGCTGGCCGGACAGTACGGCGGGAACCAGATAGGCCAAGGTCTTGCCCGTGCCGGTGCCGGCCTCCGCCACCAGCGTCCGGCGACTTTGGATAGCCGCCTCCACCGCCTGAGCCAGTTCCAGCTGCTGGGAACGGGGCGCATAGCCATCCAGCGCGGCGGACAAGGCTCCGCCGTCGGAAAAAATATCTTCCAGGGAACTCAAGGTTGGCCGGCCGCCCGACGCTCCGCCGCCGTTGCGCCCGCCTCGTCGCCCAAGCGGCGCTTGGCTTGGGCGATCAAGGCCCAGTTCTTCTGCACCAGCTCTTGGTCGGAACCGGCCAGCAGCTTGGATTTGAGCGCCAGGTCAACGGCCATCTGCGGCTTCTCCTGCTGCAAGCGCAGTTCGGCCAGGCGGTACCACAAAGTCGCATTGCGCGGCTGCATGCGCACGGCGCGTTCCAAGGTGGCCGCGGCCCCTTCCAGATTGCCCGCCTCCCGTGCCGTCTGGGCTTCGTCCATGAGCGCCACCACCGCCGACGAAGGCGCCGCCGCGGGTTTTTGCGCAGGCCGCACCGGCGGCGCTTTGGATGCCCCGGCCGGGGGTTTGGGCGGCTTCACCTCCGGCGCGGGCTGGGCCGGCGGCACCGGCGCCGTGCTGGTGCACCCCGCCAACAGCGCTGCGAGCAACCCAACGACAGCCGCTCGCCGAACCCAAACCGCACCGCCACCCCGCACAGCCATGCCTTAACCCCGTTTGTTGAAATCGCCGGCCGCGCCATAAGGCGCGGCAAACGGCCACTCTACCCCGCCACGGCAAAACAAGGCAACCGGGAAACGTCCGGAAAACACCGCAACCCGCGCCGTCGAACCTAAAAATCCCACTGCATCCTGGCTCTTACGGTATCGGGGGCAACGCGGCCCACGTCCGCGGCGTCCATCACTTTTTCGTAATCGGCGCTGAACCCCACGTTGGGCGCGGCTCGCCAACTCAAGCCCATGCCGACTTTGCGCAGCCGCTGCATCAGCGCCGCGTCGTTCAGGTCCCCCACCAGCGCCGCCCCGGCGCGGCGCTGGCCGGGCTCTTCCACTGGCGCCGCGCAGCGGCTTAGGCACAAATCGAAGGCGCGCTGCCCCGGCTTGCTCGGTTCGACCCGCGGCGCATCGTCCTTGGCCCGTTCCGGCGCCAGCGCCCCGAACGCCTGTAGAGACGACATCCGCCGATCCATTTCCGCTTGATAATCCCAACCGGTGCGCTCGGCCAGCGATAATTTTTGACGCCCGCCAAATTTCCGGCACTCCCCCGGGGCGGCGAACAGCGCCAAACCGACCAAGGCGAAAACCATAAACCCCATGCGCGTTTTCATGACCGTTACCCCGCAATGGCAGCCATTGGATAGGTCCGCGACGTTTTTGCGTCGCTCGCCCATTCGGAGCAAGGTCGGTGCCAAGCGCAGCGATACGGCGATAGGTCAGGAGCGGCGCGGGGGCAACGACGGGCCTAAAATCTCACCAAGGACTGCACGTAGAAATAATCCACATCCTGCTTATCCCGCGGCGCGGCCACGGCGGCGGCCGTGCGGGTGGCCGGAGAGGTGACGGCGTTGCGCGCGAACTCGCCCTTGATCAAGTGCGTCCAGCCGGTTTCCAGCGCCAGATTGGAACTGACGTCCCAGCGGGTGGACGCCTCGATCAAATGGCCGACGAAATCGCCGGATTTACCGGTGGCGTCGCGCAAGCCGGTCCCCACCCACTCGTCCTTGCGGTCCGCCAGCCACACCAGGCGATGGCCGACGAAAGCCGTCACGTCGTCGCGGGGCGCCAAGAACACGCGGTAGCCAGGCGAATTGACGTTGCCCCGCGCCACGGCGCCGAAAATGCCGGTGGGGTTGAAATCCGCCCGGCGCACGCCGTAGAGGGTGTCGAAACGGCCGTTGACGCCGTCCCGGCTGCTGTGGTCGCCGCTGGCATAGTCGTACATGGCCATGAAGCGGGGCGACCAGGGCAAATCGAAGGTGTAGCCGGCCTCGACGTGCTGGAACCAAGCCTGGTTGCTTAGCGTCTTGCGGTCGGTGGCCGCGGTGGTGGCGTGGGAGTTACCGACCTGGGCGATGGTTTCCGCCTCGAAGTCGAACTGATCCTTGGCCGGCTTGCGGTAGAAGCGCACGCCGGGGGTGAACAGCTCGCGGTCGGCGGTCAGCACGCCGGGACGGTCCGCCTCGTTGAGGTAATACAGGTAGGCTTCCGCGTTCACTTTGTAGGCCACGTCGAACCATTCCGCCATGCCGCCGCCCAAATAGGCGCGGTAGGCCTCTTCGTCGAAGCGGTGGCGGCCGTTCATCAGATCGGCGCTGGCGGTGGGGAAACGTTCCACCGGCTGCACGCCGAACAAGCGCAGCTGCCACTTATCCTTGTTGTCGCGGAAACGGAACAGCGCGCCGGTGAAGCTGTTGACGGCGTTGCGGAACACGTTGCGGCCGATCAAGCGGCGGCTGCCCATATCCAAGGTCTGGCGGCCCAGTTTCACCTCCATGTCCACGCCGGATTCGGCGACGTTTTCGCCGGACCAGGCGCCGTAGATTTGCAGGAAGTCCGCTTCGTTCACCTCGGTGTTGTTCAAGTTGACCGCCCTGCCCCCACTGAAGCCGATCTCGGAGCCGCTGTCGGACAGGAACTGGCGGGCGTCGAGAAATTCCACGCCGGCGCGGAAGCCGTTGTGGCGCAGCTCCAGCCACGCGTCGGTCTGCATGGGCAGGGCTTGGTCGCCGCCGACGCCGTTGGCGCGGAACTGGCCGTCCATGCTCTCGTAGCGCAGCCGGTTTTCCACGGAGAAAGACACCCAATCGGGTAGCCCCAAGGCGTCGTGGAGGTTGTATTCCGGCGCATAGGGGTTGCGCTTGCCGATCCAATCGTCCTGCACGGCCGCTGACGCGCCGAAAGCCGGCCGGACGGAAGGCTTGGGCTTGTCGGCCTCGGCCGCCGCAAGCGGGCCGCCGCTCAGCAGCAACAGCAACGCCGAAATTCCGGTCAGCCCGGCCGGAGCGAACCCGCCCGCCCCATCTTTGCACCCATTCAAAACCAACTGGCTAGGTAGTCTCGTTGTCATCGTTTCCCCCCACACAGGATTTCCAATCGAACCGCTCCGCTAAGCTTAGGCGCTGCCGACGCGTCGTCGTGTTAGCAACAGCCGCCCGACAATGTCGTACAGCGCACAAAGAAAAGTGCCCTTGAACGCCCTTCGCTATCACTATGGCGTTATAACGTAGAGCACCACAACGGCTTGAATACAACATTCGGGCCAACGCATCGCCGCTGGCCTGAATCATGCTGCGACTACGACGCTAGCGCAATATAGTGTACGTTATAGCGATACCCAACGGCATAACCGCCGTGCGCCGGCCCATTGACCTCGACACATTCACCGCAGGAGTCCATCCATGAAACACTTACAACTCGCCCTGTTCGCCCTGGTCGTCGGCCTGGCGCCCCAAGCCGCCGTCCAGGCCGCGGAAACCACCGTTTTCGCCGCCGCCAGCCTCACCAACGCCTTGACCGAAATCGCCAAAGCTTACGAAAGCGGCAGCGGCGACACGGTGAAAACCTCCTTCGCCGCCTCCTCCGCCCTGGCGAAGCAAATCGAAAACGGCGCCCCCGCCGGCCTGTTCATTTCCGCCGACCTGAAATGGATGGACTACCTGGACGGCAAAGCCAAAATCGACAGCAGCTCCCGCGTCAACCTGCTCGGCAATAGCCTGGTATTGGTTGCCCCCAAAGGCCGCGGCTTCCCGGTGAAACTGGAAAAAGGCGCCAACCTGGCCGCCGCCTTCGACGGCAAATTGTGCACCGGCGAAACCGCCTCGGTGCCGGTGGGCATTTACGCCAAGGAAGCTTTGCAGAACTTAGGACTATGGGACGGCATCCAGTCGCGCCTGGTGGGCACCGAGGACGTCCGGGCCGCGCTGGCCTTCGTCGAACGGGCCGAATGCGCCGCCGCCATCGTCTACGCCACCGACGCGGCCGCCAGCGGCAAAGTGGAAACCGTCGCCGAATTCCCCGCCGACAGCCACGCCCCCATCGTTTACCCGGCGGCGCTGCTCAACCAGACTCCGGCCAGCAAGGCGTTTTACGACTATCTGCGAGGGGATGCCGCGGCAGCGGTGTTCCGTAAATACGGCTTCACACTGTTGGGCGGAAAGTAACGGCGCCCCATAGGCGCGGCGTCATCGGCCGCCGCGCCCGACCTTATGACGACTAGGCGGCCACGCCGAGAATCACCGCCCCGGCCTTGAACACCGCGGTGGCGGCGCTGCCTTCCTTCAAGCCCAGGTCCTCCACCGCGTCGTTGGTGACGGTGGCGTAAACCGTATCGCCGCCCGGCAGTTGAATCACCACTTCCGCGTTCACCGCGCCTTTCTGCACGCGAACGACACTGCCCGTCAGCTGGTTGCGGGCGCTCAAGCGATACGGCCCCATGTCGGTGACGATGACCACCTGGGGCGCTTTCACCAGCGCCACCACATCCACGTCCGCCGCGATCCCCAGGGTTTGCAAAGACTCCATGGTAACGGCGGCCACCAGCGTATCGCCGCCCTTGAGGCTCACCACGACTTCGGCATTGACCGCGCCCGGCCTGACTTCCGCCACTTTTCCGAAAAACTGGTTACGCGCACTGGCTTTCATCAGCATTCTCCTGGCTAAAAACAAAAATTCCGGATCGGCCGCCAAATCGTCGTTGAGTCCGCGCAGGAATTGGCGATGTTCTTCCTGCAAACGCCGGTATAACCCCAGCAGGCTTTGCCCCGCCGCGGTGAGCGCCGTGCCGCCGCCGTGGCGGCCACCCACGGCGGTGGACACCAGCACCCGCGGCGACAGGTTGTTGGCCCGCTCCACCATTTCCCAAGCGCCTTTGTAACTGAGGCCGACGGCCTTGGCGGCCTGGTTGATGGAGCCGCTGGCGTCGATCGCGGCCAGCAGACGGAACAGCTTTTCGTTGAGGCCGCCCGCCAGGCGCAACTCGCCCTCCACCAAGCCGGGCGGCGCCGGGGGCTGTTTCGGTTCGCTCATGCATCGTTCTCCTGGCTGGATGGCGCGCCGGAAGATCCATCGCCGCCATCCCAGCCGTCGGTCAGATAATGGAACGAGCGCGCTTTGATCAGGCAATAGACTTGCGCGCCCTCCCGCAGATCCAGCTCGGCGCAAGCGTGGCGCGACACCTCGGCCAGCAAGGGCGCGCCGGCGTCGATGGCGATGCGCATGGCGCCGTTGAATTCGCGCACGCCGACGACGCGGCCGCCGATTTGGTTCTGGATGGAAGTGCCCGCCACGGCGTGGCGCGCCAGGGCAACGTCGCCAGCGGCCAAGGCCAGATAAGCCGTCTCGCCTGCCCGCCGCTGCGCCTGCATGGGCACGCGCAACACCTGCCCACCCACCGCCATCTCGGTGCATCCGCCTTCCGGATCGTGGCCGACCACCGACGCCGCCAGGATATTCTCCGGCACCGCCACTTTGGCTTCGGCCAGCCGTCCTTCCGCCACCAGCCGTTGCAAAACGCCGGCAGCGACCACCCGGCCTTCGGCCACCAAGGCCAGGCGGTCGGTGAGATGAAGAATTTCCGCCAGGCTGTGGGATACGTACACCATGGGCAGGCCCAGCTCGTCCTTGATGCGCTTGAGGAACGGCAATATCTGCGCCTTCAGTCCCTGGTCCAGGGAAGCCAGGGGCTCGTCCAGCAACAACAGGCGCGGCGCGGCCAAAAGCGACCGCCCCAACGCCACCCGCTGGCGCTCGCCACCGGACAGCTGGCGCGGCCGGGCTTGCAGCAACGGCGCCAGTTCCAGCAAATCGACAATGTCGTCGAAACGGAACACGCCGTTGCCGCCCGGCCGGCGACAGCCGTACAGCAGGTTGCCGCGCACCGAATAATGGGGAAACAGCTGGCTGTCCTGGAACACCAGCCCCACCCGGCGGCGATGGGCGGGCAGGCAAATGCCCCGCTCGCTGTCGAACAGCACCTCGCCGTCCAGCTCCACCCGGCCGCGCTGCGGCCGCGCCAGGCCGGCCGCGACAGCGAGCAAAGTGCTCTTGCCGGAACCGGAGCGGCCGAACAAACCGGTGACCGGTGCGTCCGCCTCCAATTGCGCCGCCAGGGTGAATCGCCCCCGGCTCAGCACCACGTCCAATCGCAACACGACGCCTACTCTCCCAACAGACGCTTGCTGCGCCTGCCCAGCAGATCGCTGGCCATCAGCGCGCCGAACGCCACCGCCATGGACAACCACACCAGCCGGTAGGCGGCGTCGTCGCCCCCGGGGGTTTGCGTCAAGGTGAAAAACGCCAGGGGCAACGTGCGGGTTTCCCCGAGGATATTGCCGACGAAGGTAATGGTGGCGCCGAATTCGCCCAGCCCCCGGGCGAAACCCAGCACCGTGCCGGCGATGATGCCCGGCAGCGACAAAGGCAAGGTAACGGTGAAAAACACCCGCCAAGGGCCCGAGCCCAAGGTACTGGCGGCCTGCTCCAAACGCGGCTCAATGGCGGCCATGGACAGGCGGATCGCCTGCACCATCAACGGGAACCCCATCACCCCGGCGGCGATGGCCGCGCCTTTCCAGGTGAAAGCGACGGTCACGCCGAACCAGTCGAACAAGCGGACGCCCAGCCAGCCGTTGCGGCCGAAGGTCAACAACAGCACGTAGCCCACCACCACCGGTGGCAGCACCAGCGGCAGGTGCAGCAAGGCCTCCAGCAAGGCCTTGCCGGGAAAAGCGCGGCGCGCCAACAGCCACGCCAACGCCACCGCCAACGGCAACGTGGCGGCGACCGAGCAAACGCTGACCTTTACCGACAGCAGCAACGCGGACTGCTCTTCCGGCGTCAGCATGCCGGCCTCCAGCCCGCGCACCGAGCCGGTGCCGCCGCACCGCGACGGACCTCGAAAACCGCCATTTTCAACGCCCCACCATCGTTATTTAGAGCCATATATTACGAAATTGCCCGGCACGCCGCCTGAAAACGGTTTGGTTGGGTTTTGGGGATACAAACATCGTGCCGGAGCTAGGCTTGGGGCGAAACGGTGAGATGAAGGCCGCCGATCCAGTCCCCTCTCCCTCCGGGAGAGGGTTAGGGTGAGGGGGGGGAGCGCAGCGAGGGGTTAGGAGCTTAACTTAACGGCATTGGGGTCAGGGTGAGGGAGATAAAAAAGCGCCCTGACCGGCTTGCCTAAACACCGACCCTGGCGCCCTCCCCCAACGCCGCCGCTTCCTCGTCGCTGAACAAGCGGGAACGGGTGAGGAATCGCACGCCTTCGGCGCTTTCCAGGGAAAACTGCCCACCCCGGCCCGGCACCACGTCGATGATGAGCTGGGTGTGTTTCCAATACTCGTACTGGGAAGCGCTGATATAGAACGGGCTGCCGCCGATGTCGCCCAGCAGCACGTCGTTATCGCCCACCAGCAGCTCCCCTTGCGGGTAGCACATGGGCGCGCTGCCGTCGCAGCAGCCGCCCGATTGGTGAAACATCAACGGGCCGTGCTTGGCCTTGAGGGTTTCCACCAAGGCCAGGGCGGCCTCGGTGGCGACGACCTTGCGGGTGTCCACCGGCCGGCTCAGAAAAAGCCCAGGGCTTTCGGGCTGTAGCTGACCAGCAGGTTCTTGGTCTGCTGGTAGTGATCCAGCATCATCTTGTGGGTTTCCCGGCCGATGCCCGATTGCTTGTAGCCGCCGAACGCCGCGTGGGCCGGATAGGCGTGGTAGCAGTTGGTCCATACGCGGCCCGCCTTGATCTCGCGGCCCATGCGATAAGCCAAGGTGCCGTCCCGGCTCCAAACGCCGGCCCCCAGGCCGTACAGCGTGTCGTTGGCCATGACCAGGGCTTCGTCCTTGTCCTTGAAGGTGGCGACCGACACCACCGGGCCGAAGATCTCCTCCTGGAAGATGCGCATTTTATTGTGGCCGCGAAACACCGTGGGCTTGATGTAATAGCCGTCCTGCAACTCCCCCGCCATTACGTTGCGCTCGCCGCCGATCAGGCACTGGGCGCCTTCCTGCTTGCCGATGTCGATGTAGGAGAGGATTTTCTCCAGCTGCTCGCTGGAGGTCTGCGCGGCGATCATGGTGTCCGGCTCGAAAGGATGGCCTTGCTTGATGGCCGCCACCCGCTTGAGCGCCTTCTCCATGAAGCGCTCGTAGATGGACTCCTGGATCAGGGCGCGGGACGGGCAGGTGCACACCTCGCCCTGGTTGAGGGCGAACATGACGAAGCCTTCCACCGCCTTGTCGAAAAAAGCGTCGTCCTGGGCGCACACGTCCTCGAAGAAGATGTTGGGCGACTTGCCGCCCAACTCCAGCGTCACCGGAATCAGGTTCTGCGAAGCGTACTGCATGATGAGCCGGCCGGTGGTGGTTTCGCCGGTGAAGGCGATCTTGGCGATGCGGCTGCTGGTAGCCAAGGGCTTGCCTGCCTCCAGGCCGAAACCGTTGACCACGTTGACCACGCCCGCCGGCAGCAGATCGGCGATCAGCTCGATCAGCACCAGGATGGAGGTGGGCGTCTGCTCGGCGGGCTTCAACACCACGCAGTTGCCGGCGGCCAAGGCCGGCGCCAGCTTCCAAACGGCCATGAGGATGGGGAAATTCCACGGGATGATCTGCCCCACCACGCCCAGCGGCTCGTGGAAATGGTAGGCCACCGTATCGTCGTCGATTTCCGACAGGCTGCCTTCCTGGGCGCGGACGCAGCCGGCGAAATAGCGGAAGTGGTCGATAGCCAGCGGGATGTCGGCCGCCAGGGTTTCGCGGATGGGCTTGCCGTTGTCCAGGGTTTCCGCCGCGGCCAGGGTCGCAAGGTTCGCCTCCATGCGGTCGGCGATCTTCAGCAGCAGATTGGCCCGCTCGGCGACCGGCGTGCGGCCCCAGGCGTCGCGGGCGGCATGGGCCGCGTCCAACGCCAGTTCGATGTCGTCGCTGCTGGACCTTGCCGCTTCGCAGTACACCTGACCGGTGATTGGGGTGATATTTTCGAAGTATCGGCCCTGGACCGGCGGCACCCAGCGTCCGCCGATGAAGTTGTCGTAGCGCTTTTTCAAGGGGACCGTGTAACCGAAACGGCTGGGATCGAATGTGCTCATGCCCTGCTCTCCTCAGTGATGCATTTTTGTGTTTTAGCCGCCCCCCATAAGGGCGCGGGGATGCGGCCCGTTTTTGCCCGTCGCTTAAGCGCTCGAAAATGGCGACAATAATAAAATAAGCGGATTGCGCCGCGTTGCACAGGAGACCACAACGCCCGGAAAGCGTTTTGCGGAACTCCCCCGGCGCCAGGATGCCCAAGTTAACATCGTTTTCCAACCACACACCCAAGCCTAGCGCAACTTCCCAGCCCAGGAGGACACCATGCAAGTCACACGACGCCAGTTTTTCAAGCTGAGCGCGACCACCCTGGGCGGCTCCTCCCTAGCGGCTCTGGGCTTTTCGCCCAGCGAGGCCCTGGCCGAAGTGCGCACTTTCAAGCTGGCGCGCACCACCGAAACCCGCAACACCTGCCCCTATTGCTCGGTGGCCTGCGGCCTCATCATGTACAGCCTGGGCGACAAGGCGAAGAACGCCAAGGCGGAAATCATCCACATCGAAGGCGACCCGGACCATCCGGTGAGCCGCGGCAGCCTGTGTCCCAAGGGGGCGGGCCTGCTGGATTTCGTCCGCAGTCCGACGCGCCTCAAATACCCGGAATACCGCGCCCCCGGCAGCAAGGAATGGAAGCGGGTGTCCTGGGAGTGGGCCATGCAGCGCGTCGCCCAGTTGCTGAAGGAAGACCGCGACCAGAACTTCATCGCCAAGAACGACCAGGGCCAGACCGTCAACCGCTGGACCTCCCTGGGCTTTTTGGCCGCTTCCGCCGCCTCCAACGAAACCGGCTACCTCACCAACAAGATCGCCCGCGCGCTGGGCATCGTCATGCTCGACAGCCAGGCGCGCATTTGCCACGCCCCGTCCGTGGCGGCCCTGGCTTCCAGCTTCGGCCGCGGCGCCATGACCAACACCTGGATGGACATCAAGAACGCCGACGTGATCCTGGTGATGGGCGGCAATCCAGCCGAGGCCCATCCGGTGGGCTTCAAGTGGGCGGTGGAAGCCAAGGCCAAGAACAAGGCCAAGCTGATCGTGGTAGACCCGCGCTTCAACCGCACGGCGGCGGTGGCCGATTTCTACGCGCCGATCCGCGCCGGCAGCGACATCGCCTTCCTCAACGGCGTCATGCGTTATCTGTTGGAAAACGAAGCCATCAACCGCGAGTACGTGACGGCTTACAGCAACGCCGCCTTCATCGTGCGCGAGGACTTCCGCTTCGAGGACGGTTTGTTCAGCGGCTACGACGCCGGCAAGAGCGAGCAGCAGTACGACCGTAGCAGCTGGAACTACGAGCTGGACGACCAAGGCTACGCCAAGGTGGACACCACCTTGCAGCACCCGCGCTGCGTGTTCCAATTGCTCAAGGCGCACGTGGAGCGCTACACGCCGGACAAGGTGACGGAGCTGACCGGCACGCCGAAAGACGCCTTCCTGAAAATCTGCGAGCTGATCGCATCCACCGCCGTGCCCAGCCGCACCCTGACGAGTTTGTACGCCCTGGGCTGGACCCACCACACCGTAGGCGTGCAGAACATCCGCGCCATGGCCATGATCCAGCTGTTGCTGGGCAACATGGGCGTCTCCGGCGGCGGCGTCAACGCCCTGCGCGGCCACTCCAACATCCAGGGGCTGAGCGATCTGGGCCTGCTCACCGACATGTTGCCCGGCTACATCACCTTGCCCAAGGACAGCGAAACCGGCCGCGCCGGCTATTTGGAAAAGCGCGCCTTCAAGCCGCTGCGGCCGGGCCAGCTCAGCTACTGGTCCAACCTGCCCAAGTTCCACACCAGTTTGATGAAGGCCTGGTACGGCAAGGCGGCGACCAAGGACAACGATTGGTGCTACGACTGGCTGCCCAAGCTGGACAAGCCCTACGACAGCCTGCGCATGTTCGACCTGATGGCGCAGGGCAAGGTCAACGGCTTTATCTGCCAAGGCTTCAACCCGCTGGCTTCCTACCCCAACAAGGCCAAGGTCGCCGCCGCCCTGGCCAAGCTCAAGTTCCTGGTGGTGATGGACCCCCTGGCGACGGACACCTCCGAATTCTGGCAGAACCACGGCGAGCACAACCCGGTGAATCCGGCCGATATCCAGACCGAAGTGCTGCGCCTGCCCACCACCTGCTTCGCCGAGGAGGACGGCTCCCTGGTCAACAGCTCGCGCTGGCTGCAATGGCACTGGAAAGGCGCGGAGCCGCCGGGCGAGGCGCGCAACGACGTGGAGATCATGTCCGATTTGTACCTGCGGCTGCGCGACGCTTACCGCAAGGACGGCGGCGCTTTCCCCGAGCCCATCCTCAACCTGCACTGGCCCTATCAGAAAGCCGAGGAACCCTCGCCGGAAGAACTGGCCAAGGAATACAGCGGCTACGCCCTAGCCGACATCGCCGATCCCAAAGACCCGGGCAAAATCCTGGTCAAGGCCGGCCAGCAGCTGGCCGGTTTTGCCCAGTTGCAGGACGACGGCAGCACCGCCTGCGGCAACTGGGTGTTCAGCGGCTCCTGGACCGAAGCCGGCAACCAGATGGCGCGCCGCGATACGTCCGACCCCACCGGTTTGGGTATCGCTCCCAACTGGGCCTGGGCCTGGCCGGCCAACCGGCGCATCCTCTACAACCGCGCTTCCTGCGACCCGGCCGGCAAGCCCTGGAACGAAAAGCGCCGCATCATCCAGTGGGACGGCAACAAGTGGAGCGGCCTGGACGTGCCCGATTACAAAGCGGACGTCGCGCCCGGCAACGACATGGCGCCCTTCATCATGAATCCGGAAGGCGTCGGCCGCTTATTCGCCGCCGACCGGCTGGCCGACGGCCCGTTCCCCGAGCACTACGAGCCCTACGAAACCCCGCTGGGCACCAATCCGCTGCACCCCAAAGTGGTCAGCAACCCGGCGGCGCGCGTGTTCCCCGGCGACAAGGCCATGCTGGGCGGCAAGGAGGATTTCCCCTATGTCGCCACCACCTACCGCCTGACCGAGCATTTCAACTGCTGGACCAGCCATGTGCGCATCAACGCCTCGCTGCAACCGGAACAGTTCGTGGAAATCGGCCAGGAGCTGGCGCGGGAGCTGAGCATCGCCAACGGCGAGATCGTCACCGTGCGCTCCAAGCGCGGCTTCATCAAGGCCGTGGCCATGGTCACCAAGCGCATCAAGCCGCTGTCCGTGGCCGGCCAGACCGTGCACCAGATCGGCGTGCCGGTGCACTGGGGTTTCCAGGGCCAGACCCGCAAGGGCTTTTTCGCCAACAACCTGACGCCGTATTTGGGCGACGCCAACACCCAGACGCCGGAGTTCAAAGCGTTTTTAGTCAACGTGGAGAAAGACCTGAGCGAACTCATGCCCCACACCCACAAGCCCGGCGAAGAACACGAGCACCAGCACCGCCACGGCGAGGACGAGGATAGCCGCGCGACGCAGAAGACGTCGCTGCTGATGCGGTTGCTCAAAGGCACTACGGAGGTATAAGCATGGCATTGCAATCCCTAGACATCCTGCGCCGCTCCGCCACCACCACGCCGTCGCCCAGCCAGCGGCAGATGACGGAAGTGGCCAAGCTCATCGACGTCAGCAAGTGCATCGGCTGCAAGGCTTGCCAATCGGCTTGCCAGGAGTGGAACGATCTGCGCGAGGAGGTGGGCGTCAACGTGGGCTCCTACCAGAATCCCCACGACCTCACCGCCAACAGCTGGACCCTGATGCGCTTCGCCGAAACCGAAGCCAACGGCCACCTGGAATGGCTGATCCGCAAGGACGGCTGCATGCACTGCGCCGATCCCGGCTGCCTCAAGGCCTGCCCCTCGCCCGGCGCCATCATCCAATACAGCAACGGCATCGTCGATTTCCACGAGGAAGCCTGCATCGGCTGCGGCTACTGCGTCGCCGGCTGCCCGTTCAACGTGCCGCGCATCTCGCAGAAGGACAGCAAGGCCTACAAGTGCACCCTCTGCTCGGATCGGGTCTCGGTCGGCCTGGAACCGGCCTGCATCAAGTCCTGCCCGACCCAGGCCCTGGTGTTCGGCAGCAAGGAGGACATGATCGAGCACGCCAACGAGCGCATCGCCGACTTGAAGGAACGGGGTTTCGACAACGCCGGCCTGTACAACCCGGAAGGGGTGGGCGGCACCCACGTCATGTACGTGCTGCACCACGCCGACAAGCCGGAACTGTACAACGGATTGCCGAAGAATCCCCACATCAGCGCCGTGGTGGGCTTCTGGAAAGGTCTGTTCAAGCCCTTCGCCACGGCGGCTCTGCTGCTCACCGGCCTGGCCGGCTTTTTCCACTACGTCACCGTCGGCCCCAACGAAGCGGAAGAAGAGGACAAGGAGAAAACGCCATGAAACCGATCAACCGCTACAGCGCGGCCGAGCGCCTCAATCACTGGCTCACCGCCGTCACCTTCCTGCTGCTGGCCTTCTCCGGCCTGGCCCTGTTCCACCCGTCCATGTTCTGGTTCAGCCAGTTGTTCGGCGGCGGCACTTGGACGCGCATCCTGCACCCTTACATCGGCGTAGCGATGTTCCTGTCCTTTTCCGGCCTGGCGCTGAAGTTCTGGCACCACAACCTCATCACCCGCAACGACGTCGCTTGGCTGCGCCGCATCAACGACGTGATGCACAACCGGGAAGAAGGCCTGCCGGAAGTGGATCGCTACAACGCCGGCCAGAAGCTGCTGTTCTGGACCATGACGCTCGCCATACCCACGTTGCTGATCACCGGCGTCGTCATCTGGCGCCCCTGGTTCGCCGGCAATTTCGCCATCGACACCCTGCGCTGGGCGGTGCTGATCCACGCCCTGGCGGCCTTCGTCATGATCGCCGGCATCATCGTCCACATCTACGCCGCCATCTGGATACGCGGCACCGTCGGCGCCATGGTCCGCGGCACCGTCACCCGCGCCTGGGCGGCCAAGCATCATCCGGGGTGGTATAAGCGGGTGATGAGAGGCGAGGAGCATTGAGAACCGCAACGTGAGCCAAGCGGACAACTCGTTTATGGGAACGAGCGAATGGCAACAGCTACACGTCGAACTCCAGCAACGCATGGGGCGCAACCTGATGCTGTTCCAAGCAATCGAGGGCGCATTAAAAATGCTGTTGCCATACATTCATCCCGATGGAAGCAAGAAAAGCGGCGTCGATTCCTTGCGTAGTTTTAGAGGTGCACTAAAGGGCCAAACCTTGGGCCAGTTGATCGGGGCATACAAACAATCCGTCGATATAACTGGCGAAGGACTAACCGATAACGAATGCCAAGACACTTTTGAGCGACAACTAAAAAAACTCCTCGACTCACGAAATACCCTGGTTCATGGTTTTTTCCGGCAACCCGGCATCTCAACGCTAACGAAGGAAGAAATGCAAAATGCACTGCGATTCCTGGACGACCAATACCGTCAAGCGCAATCCTTTTATCGCGACATAGCCCCGAGCCTTTGTTTCCTAACGAAGGCGCTACTGGAAAGCAGTAACGCTCAAAATGAGGACCTGCGTCAGTTGCACGACTTGCTGGCGAGACATATAGCATCGTACACCACGATAAATGTCCACACTGCCCCCCTGACTGGGCAGATACCGACATTATCAAGCTACTCAAGCTCGCCGAACGTGAAATGAAAGACACTGAAGGCTGGACGCATTTAGGACAAGCAGGAAAATTCATTAAAAATCAAAACCCAGCCATCACCCCGAAAATCTACGGACTCGCCTCCCTCAGAGAGGTGTTGGTTACCTCGGAAGCTTTCGATATTCGAGAGGAAGGAACAACCATTTTATACAGAAGCAAAGTTCGTTATGTCGAGGTGTTAATCAATGGGTGATCCTCTTTCGGGCTCCCAGGAAACGGCTCGGGAGCAAACGAATAACCTGATAAGGTTACCCGACGCAACAACCCTGTTCCATCACCGCGCAGCCCGCTTCCGCCAGTTGGCCTGCAAACAGCAGAGCATGGCCGGATACTTGTCGCTGCTAGCCGAACTGGCGGAAATCCAGCACTGCCTAGCTGAGCGCTTTACCGAGCTGCCGCCGCCGGCCAAAAACACGGGCCTGCCACTGGACATCGTTGCAGCAAACAGCGCCCCCGCTTGGCGGGAAGCGTTGCGCCATATCGCCATGCGCATGGAAGAGAAGCCAAGCGCCGTGGGCACCGCCCTGGTGCGCATCGGCCGCGCCAACGACGCCGAAATGGCTGGCTGGGCGGAGGCATTGCTGCTAGGCACATTCGACCGTATCGACACCGCCCTGGCACCTTTCGTCGCCGCGGCGCTGCAGGCCTTTTGGACAAGCCAGGCCGCCGGCCTTAACAGCACACAGCTGACTGCGCCGCAACAGCCGAACCTCTGCCCCGCCTGCGGCTCCCCCCCGGTCGCCAGCCTGCTGCACAGCGGCGGCGACCTGCACGGCCTGCGCTACCTGTGCTGCTCGCTATGCGCCACCCAATGGAACCGGCCTCGCATCCACTGCGCCCACTGCGGTTCGAACGAGAAAATGGCTTATTACGGCATCGAAGGCGCGGCCGACGCCGTCAAAGCCGAGGCCTGCGGTGGCTGCCGCGCCTACCTGAAAATCATGGACCGGGAAAAAGACACGCAAGTCGATCCCTTCGCCGACGACATCGCCACCTTGGCGCTGGACTTGCTGATGGCCGAGGAATCCTACCAGCGGCTCGGAGTTAATCTGCTGTTGCTGCCGGGGACATGATCCCGGCGCGCCGACGGGCCAGGCGTCTCGCGGCGAATCAGAACCTTGCGCTGAATCGGCGAAACGCCACCCACAGCGTCAAGTCGTAAGCGATCTTCAAAGCCCCGCAAGCCACCAACGGCACGTCGAGCCAGCCGGCGGCGATCAGGACACCCCCCAAGGTCGGGCTGACCGCCGACGCCAGGCTGCGCGGCACCGCGGTAAAGCTGGCCGCGGCGGCCCGCTCCTGCGGCGTGACCACGCTCATGACAAAGGCCCCTCGGGCCGGCACGTCCATTTGCGACAGCAGGGATCGCAGCAGCAGCAAACCGATGGCCGTTTCCAAACCGGGCGAAAGCGCCGCGCCGATCAGGCAAAGGTTGGCGGGAATGTGAGTGAAGACCATGGTGTTGAGCAAGCCGATGCGCCGGGCCAAGCGGGGCGCGGCCAGTTGGGAAGTGGCGGTGAGCAAGCCGGCCCAGAAGAAAAAACTCCCGGCGGCCGCCAGGGACAGGTCGAAACGCTTAAACAGCCACAACGCCAGCAGCGAATTGACCGCCAAACCGCCGGCGAAAGAATCCACCGAAAACAGCGCCGCCAGCTTCAGCACCACGGCACGGGACGGTCCCAGCGGCTGCGGCGGCGGCGACTTGTCTCCATGCAGCGCCGGCAAGCGCCGGTATAACAGCCACACCAAGCCGCCTTGCAAACCGTAAAGCGCGAACATCGCCCGGAGCGCATCGAGCCGGTCCAAGCCCGCCATGAGAACGAGACGATCGGGCCATGCGACGGCCAAGGCGCCGAGGGCGGCGAACAAGGACCCGAGCAGGCTGTAACGGGCGAACAGCGCCGTGCGCGCTTCGCCGTGGGCGGCCTCCGCCAGGCGGGCGTGTTCCAACGGCACGAACAGGCTGACGTCGCCGGAACTGGGATTGAGAGTGCCGAAGAAAGCGATCAGCAGCAGCGGCCAAAAGGCCGATTGGGCGGCGAAGGCGAAGCCGGTGAGGGCCATGAGCAAGGCCGCCGCGAGGAGCAAACGCCGATGCTGAAAACGATGGCCCCAGGCGCCCACCGCCAGGGTGGTCGCGGCGGTGCCCAGCAAAGTGGCGCTGGAGAGGAAGCCTACCTGCCAAGTATCGAAACCCAGCGCCAGCAAGTAGACCGGCAGCAGCACCGCCACGTAGCCGTCGGCGAAGGCCCGCAAAGCGCGCCCCACGAGGAGCGGCAACACATGCCCGTCCGCGCCTTTGGGAAGCAACAACCGGCGCATCATAAATTTCGTGACAAACGGTACGCCCCGGTCAAAATCGTGACGAAACAAAAAAAGACGCGACAACGGGCGCAAGCGATCGGCTCAATTGCGGCGGGTAGCGCCCTTCTCCGCCGGCAACCTGCTACTTTTGTGCTGTATGGCCTTGGCTGACCAGGCCGATACTCCCTGCCGCAACAGAATTCCGCGAGGCGACTCATGAACAATGATACCGTTCCCAGAAACTACGTGCTGCAAAAGAAGGAACATCAAGGGTTTATGGCGGCGGTCGAGGCCCTGGGCAAGACCGTCCGCGAGCAAGGCCCCATCGACGAAAAAACCGCCCACCTGATTCAAATGGCGGCGGCCGTCGCAATCCATTCCGAAGGATCGGTGCACAGCCACGTCAGGCGCGCTTTGGCGGCCGGCGCCAGCGCCGACGAAATCAACCACGCCATCATCTTGTTGACCAGCACCATCGGTTTTCCCACGGTCAGTGCCGCTTTGAGCTGGGCCAACGATATACTGGCGGAAGAATGACCGGGCGCTTCCCTACCCGGGCGATGCGCCCCTTTGCTTAACATCCCATCCAGCGAGGTTGCAACCATGCTCAAAACCCCCGCCTACGCCGCCCCTTCCGCCAACGCGCCGCTGGCGCCCTACGCCATCGAGCGCCGCCAGCCGGGGCCGCACGACGTGCTGATCGACATTCTCTACTGCGGCGTTTGCCATTCCGACATCCACCAGGCCCGCGACGAATGGGGCGGCTCCATCTTCCCCATGGTGCCCGGCCACGAAATCGTCGGCCGTATCGCCCAAGTCGGCAACCGGGTCGAACAATGGCGAGCGGGCGATACGGTGGGCGTCGGCTGCTTCGTCGACTCCTGCCGCGTTTGCGAAGCCTGCCGGGACGGCGAGGAGCAATACTGCGAGAACGGCGCCAATTTCACCTACAACAGCCGCGAGAAGGACGGCAAAACGCCCACTTACGGCGGCTACTCCAGCCGCATCACGGTGGACGAAGGCTATGTGCTGCGCATTCCCGCCGGCATTCCGCTGGACCGGGCGGCGCCGCTGCTCTGCGCCGGCATCACCACTTACTCGCCGCTGCGCCGCTTCGGCGTGCAAGCCGGCCAGCAAGTGGCCGTCGTGGGACTGGGGGGACTGGGCCACATGGGGGTGAAACTGGCCAAGGCCATGGGCGCCAAAGTGACCGTGCTCAGCCACTCGCCGAGCAAGCGCGACGACGCGCTGCGGCTGGGCGCGGACGATTTCGTCGCCACCCGCGATGCGGTGGCCTTCGCCGACCATGCCGGGCGCTTCGACTTTATCCTGGACACGGTGTCGGCCGGCCACGATTACAACGCTTATCTGGGCCTTTTGCGCCGCGACGGCACCATGGTGCTGGTGGGCATGCCGGAGCCGACGGCGCTGTCCGCCGGCGCGTTGATCATGGGCCGGCGCCGTTTGTCCGGGTCGTTGATCGGCGGCATCCGCGAAACGCAGGAGATGCTGGATTTCTGCGCCGAACACGGCGTGGCGGCGGACGTGGAATTGATAGCCATGCAGGACATCAACGACGCCTACGAGCGCATGCTGAAGAGCGACGTGCGCTATCGCTTCGTGATCGATATGGCGAGCTTGAAGGGCTGAGAAAGCCGCGAAGGCTCCCGCGCGAGTTCCGTGGGAGCCGGAAAGATGGGGACTACCCCAGCCGCTGCACGGCCTGCTGCACGATATCCTTCAGCCCCGCGCCGCCGGACTGCTGGAATTCGACGATCTGGCGGCGCATGCGCGGATCCCAGAATTTTTTCAGATGGTCGGCAACGCCGGCGATAGCCGTTTCGCTGTCGGTTTCCGCGGAAAAGAAAGTACCGATGTCATTGGCCATTTTGACCAGCTGTTCGATGTGCATGGCTTTGAGTGTCAGTGATAAAACAAACGTTGGGGATGGGAATAGACGTTGTGGTCCCGACCCCTGGCGAACCCCACCAGGGTCAGACCGCATGCCTCGGCCAACCGGATGGCCAAACCGGTGGGAGCGGAAACCGCCGCCAACAGCGCGATGCCGGCGGTAGCGGTTTTCTGCACCATTTCGTAACTGGCGCGGCTGGTGACGACCACGAAGCCGTTTTTCAAATCGACCGCGTGCTTAACAAGGGCGCCGATCAGCTTGTCCAAGGCATTGTGGCGGCCGACGTCCTCCCGAATGAACTGGATTTCGCCGTCGAGATTGGCCCAAGCCGCGCCGTGCACGGCCCCGGTAACGCCGTTGAGGGTCTGCCCCTCCTTCAGGCTTTCCAGGGCGCGGGCCACCGATTCGGTGGCAACCCGCACGCCGTCGCCCACCGGCGACGGCGTGCGCACCGCTTCGTCCAGGCTGTTGGTGCCGCACAGGCCGCAGCCGGTGCGGCCGGCCATGCTGCGGCCCCGCTGGGACAAGGCGCGAAAATTATCGCCGGGAATTTTCAGCCACACTTCCACGCCTTTTTCCTGCCGGCGGATTTCCCGCAGACTGATCTGGCCGGCGTCGGCGACGATGCCCTCGCTGAGGCTGAAGCCCACGGCGAAGTCCTCCAGATCGTCCGGCGTCGCCAACATGACGGTGTAAGGCACGCCGTTGTAAATCAGCGCCACGGGAACCTCCTCCGCCACGTAGTCCCGCGTCTGGGTCAGCAGGCCGTTGCGAAAACGCTGCACGGCGCTTTCGCTATAGTTGCCCGCCTCCCCCATCGGCAAGACTTCCGTCACGGTCAGGCGGCTCCCACGGGGGCGCGCTGCTCCAACAGCGACTGTTGCTGCTCGCTGAACTCCTGATACTGCTGCTGCCATTCGGACGGCTGGGTCACGGGCAACACCTGCACCGCCGTCACTTTGTATTCCGGGCAGTTGGTGGCCCAGTCGGAATTGTCGGTGGTGATGACGTTGGCGCCGGAGAACGGGTGGTGGAAGGTGGTGTACACCACGCCCGGCTGCATGCGCTCCGACACCAGGGCGCGCAGCACGGTTTCGCCGGAGCGGCTCTTGATGCCAACCCAAGCGCCGTCCTTGATGCCGCGATCCTCCGCGTCGTGGGGATGGATTTCCAGCCGGTCTTCCGGGTGCCAGGCGGTGTTGGCGGTGCGCCGGGTCTGGGCGCCCACGTTGTACTGCGACAGGATGCGGCCGGTGGTGAGGATCAGCGGGTATTTGCTGCTGGTGCGCTCCTCCGTCGGCACGTATTCGGTCACCTGGAACAAGCCCTTGCCGCGAACGAAGTGGTCCACGTGCATGAGCGGCGTGCCCTCCGGGGCTTCGTCGTTGCACGGCCACTGGATGCTGCCCTTCTCTTCCAGCTTGGCGTAGCTGACGCCGTGGAACTGCGGCGTCAAACGGGCGATTTCGTCCATGATTTCCGACGGATCTTTGTAGTTCATGGGATAACCCAACGCGTTGGACAACGCCTGGGTCACTTCCCAATCCGCCTTGCCGCCCAGCGGCGCCATCACTTTGCGCACGCGGGAAATGCGGCGTTCGGCATTGGTGAACGTGCCGTCCTTTTCCAGGAAGGAGGAGCCCGGCAGGAACACGTGGGCGAACTTGGCGGTTTCGTTGAGGAACAGGTCCTGCACCACGACGCATTCCATGGCGCTCAGGGCGGACAATACGTGCTGGGTGTCCGGATCGGACTGGGCGATATCCTCGCCTTCCACGTACAGCCCCAGGAACGTGCCGTCCAGGGCGGCGGAGAACATGTTGGGGATACGCAGGCCGGGCTCGCTTTCCAGCGTCACGCCCCATTCCTTCTCGAACAAGCCGCGGGTGGCCGGTTCGGACACGTGGCGGTACCCGGGCAGTTCGTGGGGGAAGGACCCCATGTCGCAGGAACCCTGCACGTTGTTCTGGCCGCGCAACGGATTGACGCCCACGCCTTCGCGGCCGACGTTGCCGGTGGCCATGGCCAGGTTGGCGATGCCGATGACGGTGGTGGAACCCTGGCTGTGCTCGGTCACGCCCAAGCCGTAGTAGATGGCGCCGTTGCCGCCGGTGGCGTACAAGCGCGCCGCTCCGCGCACGGCGTCAGCCGCCACGCCGGTGACGGCTTCCATGGCTTCCGGCGAATTGCGTTCCTCCGCCACGAAAGACTTCCACTTGGCGTAGGATTCCATATCGCAACGCTCGGCCACGTAGGCTTCGTTCAGCAGGCCTTCGGTGACGATGACGTGGGCGAGGGAGTTCACCAGGGCGACGTTGGTGCCGGGCTTGAGCTTCAAGTGGTACTCGGCCTGCACGTGGGGCGACTTCACCAGGTCGATGTTGCGCGGATCGGCCACGATCAGCTTGGCGCCCTGGCGCAAGCGCTTCTTCATCAGGGAACCGAACACCGGATGGCCGTCGGTGGGATTGGCGCCGATCACCAGGATCACGTCGCTTTTCATCACCGAATCGAAGTTCTGCGTGCCGGAGGATTCGCCCAAGGTGCGCTTCAGGCCGTAGCCGGTGGGCGAATGGCAGACGCGGGCGCAAGTATCCACGTTGTTGTTGCCGAAACCGGCGCGCACCAGCTTCTGCACCAAATAGGTTTCTTCGTTGGTGCAACGGCTGGAGGTGATACCGCCCACGGACTGGCGGCCGTATTTTTCCTGGATCGCTTTGAAGCGGCTGGCGGCATAGCCGATGGCCTCTTCCCAGCTCACTTCGCGCCACGCGTCCGTGATCTTCTCGCGGATCATGGGTTTGGTGATGCGGTCCTTATGGGTGGCATAGCCGAAAGCGAAGCGGCCTTTCACGCAGGAATGGCCGTGGTTGGCGCCGCCGTCCTTGTACGGGGTCATGCGCACCACTTCGCTGCCCTTCATTTCCGCCACGAAAGCGCAGCCCACGCCGCAATAGGCGCAGGTGGTGACGATGCCGTGTTCCGGCTGGCCCTGCTCGATGACGGACTTTTCCATCAGGGTGGCGGTGGGGCAAGCTTGCACGCAGGCACCGCAGGACACGCATTCGGAGTCCAGGAACGGCTGGTTCTGGCTCGGGGAGACTTTGGAATCGAAGCCGCGGCCTTCGATGGTCAAGGCGAACGTGCCCTGCACTTCCGAGCAGGCCCGCACGCAACGGGAACAGACGATGCACTTGCTGGGTTCGAAAGTGAAATACGGGTTGCTGGTGTCCTTCTCGGACTGGAGGTGGTTCTCGCCCTCGTAGCCGTAACGCACTTCGCGCAGGCCGACCTTGCCGGCCATGTCCTGCAATTCGCAGTTGCCGTTGGCGGAACAGGTGAGGCAGTCCAGCGGATGATCGGAGATGTACAGCTCCATGATGTTGCGGCGCAGTCCGCCCAAACGCTCGTTTTGGGTCACGACCTTCATGCCCTCGCCCACCGGCGTGGTACAGGAGGCCGGCAGACCGCGGCCGCCTTCGATCTGCACCACGCACAGGCGACAGGAACCGAACGGCTCCAAACTGTCGGTGGCGCACAGCTTGGGAATTTCGATGCCGATGCTGGCAGCGGCGCGCATGATGGAGGTGCCTTCCGGCACGGTAACGCTGAAGCCGTCGATTTCCAGGGTAACCGGTTTGGCCGACGTGCTGGCGGGAGTACCGTAATCTTTTTCGCGTAGGGACATGGTGTTCACCTCTACCGGATAGAGTCGCCAGTGGGATTGGACCACGCCGATGCCTCTTTGCAAGAGGCCGTCGGCACAATCCCGAGTATAGCTCTCGGGATTTCGTAGTCCAACCCTATCGGCTACAGGGGGTTTATGCCGCTTCGGGCTTGGCGGCGCCGAAATCCTCGGGGAAATGGTTCAAAGCGCTCAACACCGGGTACGGCGTCATGCCGCCCAGGGCGCACAAGGAACCACCCAGCATGGTGTCGCACAAATCGCGCAACAGCAGCAGGTTCTTGTCGTGTTCACGATTGGCGATGATGCGATCCATCACTTCCACGCCGCGGGTGGAGCCGATGCGGCAGGGAGTGCACTTGCCGCAGGATTCCGCCGCGCAGAACTCCATGGCGTAGCGGGCCATACGGGCCATGTCCACCGTATCGTCGAAAGCGACGATGCCGCCGTGGCCCAGCACCGCCCACAGGGCGGCGAAAGCCTCGTAGTCCAGCGGCGTGTCGAACTGGGATTCGGGAAGGAAAGCGCCCAAGGGACCGCCCACCTGCACGGCGCGAATCGGCCGGCCGGACGCGGAACCGCCGCCGTAGTCGTAGAGAATCTCCCGCAGCGTCACGCCGAAAGCTTTCTCGATCAGGCCCGGCCGCTTGATGTTGCCGGCCAACTGGATCGGCAAGGTGCCGCGGGAACGGCCCATGCCGAAATCGCGGTAATGGGTGCCGCCCTTGTCCAAGATGATGGGCACGGACGCCAGGGAAATGACGTTGTTGACGATGGTGGGCTTGCCGAACAGGCCGACAATGGCCGGCAGCGGCGGCTTGAAGCGCACCAAGCCGCGCTTGCCTTCCAGGCTTTCCAAAAGCGCCGTCTCCTCGCCGCACACATAAGCGCCGGCGCCCACGCGCACCTCGAGGTCGAAGGACTTGCCGCTGCCGCAGAGGCTCTGGCCCAGGTAGCCGGCCCGATAAGCGGCGGCGATGGCCTCGTTCAAGATGGTCAGGGCATTGGGGTATTCCACGCGCAGATAGATATAGCCCTGAGTGGCGCCCACCGCCAGGCCGGCGATGGTCATGCCTTCGATCAGCACGAAGGGATCGCCTTCCATGATCATGCGGTCGGAGAAAGTGCCGGAATCGCCTTCGTCGGCGTTGCAGACGATGTATTTCTGATCGCTGGGCGCGTTCAGCACCGTGTTCCACTTGATGCCGGTGGGGAAAGCCGCGCCGCCGCGGCCGCGCAGGCCGGAGTCGGTGACTTCCTTGACGATGTCGGCCGGCTGCATGGCCAGCGCGTTCTTCAAGCCCCGGTAGCCGTCGTGGGACAAATAATCTTCCAGGCTGACCGGGTCGGTGATGCCGACGCGGGCGTTGGTCAAACGCTCCTGGTTTTTCAAATACAGAATTTCCTCGGTGGCGCCCAAGCTCAACGCGTGGCTCTTGCCTTCGAGGAAACCGGCGTCGAACAGGCCGGGCACGTCCTGGGGCTGCACCGGGCCGTAAGCCACGCGGCCGGCGACGGTGGAGACCTCCACCATGGGCTCGGCCCAATACAGGCCGCGCGAGCCGTTGCGCACCAGTTTCAGTTCGACGCCGCGCTGGGCGGCTTCGCGGCGGATGGCCTCGGCCACCCGTTCGGCGCCCAGGGATACGGCGCTGGAATCACGAGGTACGTAGACGGTAGCCATCACGCGCCCTCCTTCAGGGTCTTCAGCAATGTGTCAAAACCCTCCGCCGTTACCCGGCCGAGCACTTCCTTATCGACCATCAGCGCGGGCGAGCAAGCGCAGTTGCCCAAGCAATACATGGGCTCCAGGCTGACGACGCCGTCGCTGGTGGTTTCGTGGTAGTCGATGCCTAAACGCTGCTTCACGTGGGCCTCCAAAGCAACGCCGCCCATGGATTGGCAGGACTCCGCCCGGCACAGGTAAACCGTGTGCTTGCCCGGCGGCGTGGTGCGGAAATAGTGGTAAAAGCTGATGACGCCATGAACGTCGGCGCGGGACAGATTCAACGCGTCGGCAATGGTCGGCACCGCGTCCGGCGGCACGTAACCCAGCTCATCCTGGATACCGTGCAAGATAGGCAGCAACGCCCCCGGCTGGTTGGCCATGCGGGAGGTTATGTCGCGCACAACGTTCTGTTGACTGTCAGTCGTGGAGTCGGTCATCACCACCTCGTGAATGCGGGGATTCGGTAGAATAATTGGGGTTAAAGCGTGAGTCCCTGAACGTCCTCGGCGTGCGGATTGGCTAGCCGTGGGAATGCCTTGCCTGGCGTGCTCTATAGCCGAATATAAGACCATACGGCGCCTAGTTTGACAACTTTTTACCGGTTACTATCCATTAACTTTTGATAGTAGAATCCCTTGAATTTTCTCGGCTTATTCGCTTCTTAAACGCCCCGTGCCCACCCCCTTACCCCTACCCGGCCACCCTCCCCACGGGATACGGTACAATCCGCTGGCACCGGCCAATTTCTCCCTGGATACCAGCGCTTTGAGCCCCGACGAAACCTTGCTGCACTTCGTGCGCCTGCTGCGGCAGCGCTACCAGGCGGTGCTCGCCCATACGCCGGCGGACGCGCCCCGCTCGCCGTTCCTGCGCAAGCAATTGCCCGCACTGGCCTTGGCGGAGGCGTTCCTGCGCCTCGGCGCCATGCCCTTGCGCAACGCCGGCCCTTTGCATATCGCCGTCGTCGGCCCCACCCAGGCGGGCAAAAGCTCCGTGGTCAATTGCCTCTGCCGGCAAGCGGCGGCCCAAGTCAGCCCCTTGGCCGGTTACACCGTGCACCCGCAAGGGTTCAGCCTAGGCGGACATACGGGCCTGGATTGGCTGGGCGACTATTACGCCGGCTTCCAGCGGCTGCCCCCCGAGCAACTGCCCCATGACCGCTACGATTGTTACTCCCTCACGGCCTTGACCGCGGCCCCCGAGCATCCGCTGGCACCGGCCGTGATATGGGACACCCCTGACTTCGACTCCATCGACGCAGAAGGCTACCGGGAAGGCGTGCTACGCACCGCCGCCCTGGCCGACGTGCTGCTGCTGGTGGTGAGCAAGGACAAATACGCCGACCAATCGGTGTGGGACATGCTGCAGCTGCTGGCCCCCCTCAACCAGCCCACGGTGTTGTGCCTCAACAAAACCACCGAGGACTCGCGGCAAGTGGTGGAAGGCTCGCTGCGCCAACGCTGGAAAGAATTGCGCGGCGACGCGCCGCCTCCCGTCGTTTCCCTGCCCTATCGCCAGGATTGGGGCCCCGCCTTATGGCCCGAAACGGGCAAGGCGCTCATCGACCAGTTGCGGCAAGCCGCGGCGAGCGCGCAACGAGCGCAACACAGCCGGCAAACGAAACGTCTTTTGGCGACCCATTGGCACACGTGGCTGGAGCCGGTGCAGGGCGAACAAAACGCCTTGGCGGATTGGAACAGGCACGTGGAACAGGCGATCGACGAGGCGGCGGCGCTGTACCAGCGCGACTACCTCAACCACCCTCAGCACTACGAAACCTTCCAGCGCGCCCTGGGCGAATTGCTTGCCATGCTGGAAATCCCCGGCCTGGCCAAACCCATGCATTACGCCCGCCAAGCGGTAACCTGGCCGTGGCGGCAAATGGCCAAACTGGGCAAGCTGGCCGGGGGCGGCAAAGCGCAGCCGGGCAGCGAGCAGCTGATCCTGGGCAAAATCGTGGACCATCTGCTGTTGCGGCTGGCGGAAGACGTTATGCAGCAACGGGAACAGGACGGCCGATTGCACGGCTGGTGGAGCGAAATGAGCCGCCTGCTGCAAAGCGGCCGCGAAGCCCAGCAACAATCCTTCGACACCGCCGTCCAACGTTACCAGTGGGAATTCCAGACGGAAATCGAAAGCGCGGCGCGCAGCCTGCTGGAACGACTGCAAGAACATCCCGGCGTACTCAACAGCCTGCGCGCCACCCGCGCCACGGCGGACGCCGCGGCCTTGGGCTTGGCGTTGCACACCGGCGGCATCGGCCTGCACGATTTCGTGCTGGCGCCGGCGGTGCTTTCCATCACCACGCTGCTGACGGAAAGCGCCTTGGGCCGCTACCTGCACAAAGTGGAGGCGGACCTGAAGCAGCGCCAGCGCCAAAGCGTCGAAAAACTGTTGCGAACACAGGCCGAGCAATTGTTGCTGCGCCTGCCGGAGCAATTGGACGGCGCCGACAAATTCAACATCCCCACGCAAACCGTCGCCACCGCGGAACTAGCGCTAGGCCATGACCACTGACTTGCAGACCTTGGCCCAGCAGGCCCGGCAATGGGCCGAGCAAGGCGTCGCCGCCGGCTGGCTGTCGGGCGAGGACGCCGAAAGCTTTCGCCATTTCGAAAACCATACGCCGGACACCTTGTTCGAACACGACGGCTCGCGCCCGCTGGTGGTGGCGTTTTTCGGCGGCACCGGCGTCGGCAAAAGCAGCCTGCTCAACCGGCTGGCCGGCCAGCCCATCGCCCGTACCGGGGTGGAGCGGCCGACCTCCCGGGAAGTCTCGGTATTCGTGCACGAATCGGTGCAGTTACAGCGCCTGCCCGGCGACTTCCCCCTGGAGAAGGTGAAAATCGCCCGCCACCAGGACGCCAGCCAACGCCACATTTTGTGGATCGACATGCCCGACATGGACAGCACCGAACAAGCCAACCGCGACCTGGTGCTGGCTTGGCTGCCCCATATCGACGTGCTGATTTACGTGGTCAGCCCGGAGCGCTACCGCGACGAAAAAGCCTGGAGGCTGCTGCTTTCCCATGGACAGGAGCATGCCTGGCTGTTCATCCTGAACCAGTGGGACCGCGCCCAGGCGATACAGTTGGAGGATTTCGGCCGGCAGTTGGCCTTAGCCGGTTTCGCCGACCCGGTCGTGCTCAAAACCGACAGCCGCGAACCCGCCGGCGACCGGCAAGCCGACGACTTTCCGCGCCTGGCGGAAATCATCCAATCGCTGTGCGACGGGCACACCGTCAGCCAGCTGGAGCACCGCGCCCGGCAAGTAAGGCAGGAACAATTGGCATCAGGCCTGGAGCGTTGCCTGGACCGACTGCAAAGCGGCGACGACCCGGCCCAGCTGCAACGGCGCTGGGAGACCCTGTGGGAGGAAACCGAGGACAACCTGCTGCAAGGCCTGCAATGGCCCATGCAGCAATACGCCCAAGCTTTCGTGGCGCGGGACGGCAACCCCTTGCGTCCCCAGGTTAAGCTAGCGCAACCGCCGGAAGCCGGCGACGGAGCCGCGCCGGCCGGCCGTTATGCCCTATGGGACGACTGGGCGCAAACCCTGGCCGAGGACGCTATCGACCGCTTGGTGCTGGAAGCCGCCCAAGCCGGCCTGTCGCACGCCGACCTCAAAGCCCGCACCGGCCAGATCAAACCGCAACTGCCGACGCTGGTAATGGCGCAAGCCCAACAGACGCTGCGGTTGGCCCTGGCCAATCCGGGCAACAGCCTGCAACGCTACGCCTTACGCTTCGCCGCCCTTTGCACCGCCGTGCTGCCGGTAACCGCCTTGAGCTGGGTCGGCTATCAAGCCCTCACCGCCTACCAAGCCAGCGCAGCCACCCACGATCACTACCTCGGCGCCGACTTCGCCATCCACAGCGTACTGCTGGTCGCCATCGCTTGGCTGTTGCCGTGGTTCTTGCACCGCCAATTGGCTCCTTCGGCGGAAAAAGCCGCTCTCAAGGGATTGCGCCAAGGCATCGTCGGCGGCCTGGCCGCCGCCGCCAGCCAAATCGCCGGCCTTATCGACGAAAGCCAACGCCAACGGCAGGCTTTTGTGACGGCAGGCCAAGACTTGGCGCAGCGCTGCCGCGCCGCCGAAACCTCAGCCCAGCCGCTGGATGGGGTGCTGTTGAACCGCCTGCTGCAAGGGCGGACTTAACGCCACGGCAGGCCACAACGAAAAATGCCGGCTGCGCCGTGGCGGCCGGCAAGAAAAACTCGCGGAAATCCGGGAATCGCCCGGAGCGCTACACCATCTCGTCCACTTGGCTGCCGACGCCCCGCGGCTCGATGCCGGACTCCCGCACCAAACCGGACAATGACGCCACGTACTGCAAGGGCACCGGATGGATCACCCCCGTATTGTTGATCACGCGGGCGCCTAACTTGCCTTCCCCCATATCCAACTCGATGCGCATATTGTGGGCCAAGCTTGGGGCGATGGTATCCAGCCCCTGTACGACGTTGGCAAGACCGGGGGTCGCAGTGGCGGCATCCTGAGCAGCGGCCTTCTCTTTGGCGATATTCCGCTCCGCGGAATACCGCATGGCCGCCAAGGGGGTGTTGACGCCGTTTAAGGAAGAAGTAGCCATGGAATTACCCTCCTTATGAGGAACCTTGCTGCTATCGAAAAACTCGCTACGGACCGATGGAAGCAACGCCCGCCTATCGACCCGTGATTCGCCTCACATTTTCAATATTAGCAAGCTTTTTCCCCCTGTTTGTGACGCCGGTCAAATCCGCGAGACACGCCCAACCGATACCGGCCATCGGCGCAAATCGCGGTTCGTTGAATAATCACCCGGCGAAAACCGGGGATAATTAGGCGGGCAGGTTACGGAGGAAAGGGGAAGAGGGCGAAAACGAACCGGGCTTCCCGCGGACGAACCGCCCTAAGCGATTTCGTCCACCCGGCCGCCGGCAGCGGCAGGCACAGCCCCGGATTGCCGCAGCAACGCGGCCAACTGCGCGACGTACTCCAACGGGATCGGGCGCTCCGTACCGGAATCGCTGACGATGCGGGCGCCCTGCTTCCCCCCGCCAAGATCCAGTTCCACATGCATGTCTTGCGCCGGACCGGTCACGGCATTGAGCTCGCCCACGACGTTGGCGAGGGCGGGATGCGCGGCGTTCGGCGCAGGATTGGCCTGCTGCTGAGCCGCGCCCTCCCTCGCCGCCGGATAACGGAGATATTGAGTAGCCCCGCCAATGCCGCCTAATGAAGTCACCATGGTGTCGCTCCCCTAGGGAGGGTTGTCGCCGAAGGATGTCCCTCCTGATTGCAGGGTATCAAGATTCGCCTATTTGTCTTGTATCGTAGCGCCCAACCAACGATACGCGCCCCTCGAGACGGCGCGCCCCTTATTTTTGCCGCCCACCCCACATCTCGTCCAAGCGTTTGGCCGATACCGGCACCGGGGTTTTCAGGTGTTGGGCGAATAAGGAAACCCGAAACTCCTCCAGCAGCCAACGGAAGGCGTCGTCTTCCGGCGCCGCGGCCAAAGGCTGCTTGGCGTAGTCCCAATAACGAGCCCAATACGGCTTGAGCAGATCCAACTGGCGGCGATCCCGGCCGGGATCTTGGCGCAGCTTATCTAGGCGATGCTGCAACGCCTTGAGGTAACGAGGATATTCCTTCAATCGCGCCAGGGAGGTCGTCCGAACAAAACCGGCGTAGACCAGGCAACGCAACTGCTCGCGCATATCCTGGGCGCAGGGATCGTTGGCGGGCCAAGCCGCCAGCGTTTTTTCCAGCGTCGCCGCGCCGTCCAGGATTCCGGCCGACAGGACCGATGCGGTATTGGCCTGCTCGATCAATTGGCCGCGATGCCGTTCCAAGCGATCGCGAAAAACCTTTTCGCTGCGAATATCCGGCTGGTCGTCCAGATATAGCGACTGCACCACCAATCCCAGCAAATCGTCGCGCAATGCGGCATTGTCGGCGGTTTGGCGAAACGGCAGGCCGGCCAGTTTGGCGTAAGCCAGTTCGTGGGGCGGCTTCACCGCCAGATTTTTACGCAGATATTTGATGTCTTTAGCCAACGCCAACTGGATCAAGCGACTCAAGCCGCAACGATGGCGCCAGCGGGCTTCCGCCTCCGTGTCGAAACTCTTCAATCCCACGGCGTCGCCTTCGTCCACCAGCGCCGCGTAGCCGGGGACGGTGGTCTTGCCCGTTTTCGTGTCGCTGCGGATGGGAATGTCGCCGAACTGCCAATCGGTGCAACCGCTGATGGACAGCGACTTGGCCGCCAAGCTCTGGAAAGTTTGCCCGGCCTGCGCGCCGTAACGGCGCTGCAGATCGCCCAGGTCGCGGGAAGTGACCAGCACTTTGCCCTTCTCGTCCATCACCCGGTAGTTCATGCGCAAATGCTCGGTGAGGGAGGCTTCGTCCCAAGCCCCGTCCGGAACCGTCAAACCGTAAGTGAATTTCAGCAACGCTCCCACCGACTGGGTCAGTACGCCCTCACCCACCGCCAGCTTGGGCAGCAGGCGATCCACCGTGTCGGGCACCGGCACCAGCTTGCGGCGCAGGTCCTTGGGCAGGGATTTGAGCAGGGCGATGAGCTTTTCCCGCAGCAATCCGGGCACCAGCCAGTCGAAGGGTTCCTTGCTGAGCTGGTTGAGCTGGTGCAAGGGCACGATGGCGGTGACGCCGTCTTCCGGGTCGCCCGGCGCGAAGCGGTATTCCAGCCGCACGCTGCCGTCGCCCACGTCTAGGTGATCCGGGTAGTTGACCGTATCCAGGCTCTCGTCTTCCCGACGAGTGACGTCGTCCTTGGTCAGCAACAACAGCTTGGGATCGGTCTTTTCTACCTCGCGCCGCCAGCGGTCGAAGCTGGCGCCGCTGCACACATGGGGCGGCAGGCGCTCGTCGTAGAAACGGTAGAGCCATTCCTCGTCCACCACCAAGTCCACCCGCCGGCCTTTCTGCTGCAGGTAGTCGGCCGATTGCAGCAGGGACTGGTTGTGGCGGAAGAACTCGGCGCGGCAGTCGTACTCCTGCTGCACCAGGGCTTCGCGGATGAAGATTTCCCGCGCTCCGGCCGGATTGATGTTTTCGTAAGGCACTTTACGGCCGGCCTGGACGATGAGGCCGTACAAGGCGCTGCGCTCGTGCACCGCGACGCGGGCCGGCTTGCGTTCCCAGTGCGGATCGTAATGGGTGCGCTTGACGAGGTGGCCGCCCACTTCCTCGATCCAGTCCGGCTCGATCTTGGCGACGGTGCGGGCATAAACCTTGGCGGTTTCCACCTGCTCGGCGCAGACGATCCACTGCGGCCGGCTCTTGAACAGGAAGGAGCCGGGAAAAATCTGAAACTTCAGGCCGCGGGCGCCGGAGTATTCCGACTGCTCGCCCTTCAGGCCGACGTTGCCCAACAGGCCGGTCAGCAGCGCCTTGTGGATTTCGGCATAGCCGGCCGGCACTTGGTTGGGCCGCCAGTTCAGTTCGCCTTTCACCAGCTGGTTGATCTGGTGGTGGATATCCTCCCATTCGCGCATGCGGATGTAGCTGAGGAAATTCTCCCGGCACCAGCCGCGCAGCTTGCTGTTGGATAGGTGCGGCTTCTGCTCGTGGTAGGCCACCCACAGGTTGTACAGGCCCAGGAAATCCGACTGCTCGTGCTTGAACTTGGCATGGGCCTGGTCCGCCGCCTGGGTCTTGTCCATGGGCCGCTCGCGCGGGTCCTGCAGGCTGAGGGCGGCGGCGATGGCCGCCACCTCCGTCAGGCAGTTGTACTTGGCGGCGGCCACCAGCATCCGGCCCAAACGCGGGTCCAGCGGCAGCTTGGCCAGTTGGCGGCCGACGGCGGTGAGGTTCTGCTGCTCGTCCAGCGCGCCCAGCTCTTGCAGGGTCTTGACGCCGTCGCGGATCAGACGCTCGTCGGGCGGCTCGATGAAGGGGAAGGCAGCTATGTCGCCCAGCCCCAGGGAGCGCATCTGCAATATCACCGCCGCCAGGTTGGTGCGGAGGATTTCCGGCTCGGTGAATTCCGGCCGCGCCCGGTAGTCCTCTTCCGAGTACAGGCGAATACAGATGCCCGGCCCGATACGGCCGCAACGGCCGGCGCGCTGATTGGCGGAAGCCTGGGAGACTTTCTCGATGGGCAGCCGTTGCAGCTTGCTGCGGTGGCTATAGCGGCTGATGCGGGCGTGGCCGGCGTCGATGACGCAGCGGATGCCCGGCACCGTCAGCGAGGTTTCCGCCACGTTGGTGGCCAGCACGATGCGGTCGCGGCCATGGGGCTTGAAGATTTTTTCCTGGTCGGCCACCGCCAGCTTGGAATACAGCGGCAGCACTTCCACGTGGGGCGGATGGTGCTTGCGCAGGGATTCCGCCGTCTCGCGAATTTCCCGCTCGCCGGACAGAAACACCAGGATGTCGCCGGCCCGCTCCCGGTGCAGTTCGTCCGCCGCGTCCAGGATGGCCTGCTGCAAATCGCGCTCGGTCTCATCCGACTCGTCCACCGAGCGTTTCTTCTTGCCGTCGTCCGGCAAGCGCGGCACCAGCACTTTGCCGGTGGCGGTAAGCTCCCCGCTCCCACCATCCTGATCCCTCGCCTCTCCTTCCGGCCCCCTCTCCCTCTGGGAGAGGGTTGGGGTGAGGGAAGACAAAGAGCCACGGCCTTTTAATCCCCTCACCCTACCCTCTCCCTGGGGGAGAGGGTTTCTTATTTCCAACTCGGCGCCAGCGATAGGCCGATAACGCATCTCCACCGGATAAGTCCGCCCCGACACGTTGATGATGGGCGCGCCGCCGAAGTGGCGGGAAAAACGCTCCGGGTCGATGGTGGCGGAGGTGATGATCACTTTCAAATCCGGCCGTTTGGGCAACACCCAGCGCAGATACCCCAGCAGGAAATCGATGTTGAGGCTGCGTTCGTGGGCCTCGTCGACGATCAGCGTGTCGTAGTGATCGAGAAAGCGGTCCTGCTGGGTTTCCGCCAGCAGGATGCCGTCGGTCATCAGCTTGACGTAGGCCTCCGGCGAGGTAGTGTCCTGGAAGCGGATCTTGTAACCCACCGCCTTGCCCAAAGGCTGGCCCAGCTCCTCGGCGATGCGCGCGGCGACGCTACGGGCGGCGATGCGGCGCGGCTGGGTATGGCCGATGTAGCCGGTCAGCCCCCTGCCCGCCTCCAAGCAGATTTTCGGCAACTGGGTAGTCTTGCCCGAACCGGTTTCGCCGCAGACGATCACCACCTGGTGGGCCTTGATCGCAGCGACGATTTCGTCCTTCTTGCCCGAAACCGGCAGCTCCTCCGGGTAACGCACGCGCGGCACAGCGGATTTACGCGCCTGCAACCCCCGTTGGGACACAGCGACTTTCTCCGCCAGCCGGGCCAACACCGCCTCGACGTCCGCCCCGCCCTGCTGGCGCAAGCGCTGCAACTGACGCCGCAAGCCCTGCTGATCGCGGCGCATGCATTCCTTGAGCTGCGACTCCAACTGGCGAAGCAAGGCGAATTGTTGGGACGACAAAGGAGAGGAAGCGGGACGTTGAGCGGAGGACATGGAACCTAGACGTAAAAACCACGGACCGGGAGGGCAACGACGATATTGGGACTCGCGTTGCGCACGGCGAGAAAGGGAGCTCACCGACGAAACATCGGCGCCTGTTATGATAACATTCGTTTAAAGCATCCGGGTGAAAACCGCTGGCTTTCCTACGCCAAATACTATCGGGGCATATATCGAACACGGATTGATCCAACGGCAAAACGGAACCATTGCGTAAGCCCAGACAATTCGATTCACCTGTAGAAACCATCGAGGCGTTGCCCGAGCAACCGCCTCTTTATCCTGAATCGCCCCGACCGGCGATTCAGCGGCGATCTACTCCCCGCGGACCAGCAACTTCACCCCCCATATCGCCACTCAGACAGCCGAGGCTCGCTTCCGTGACTCACAACGGCATGAATGCCTATAGCCTGGTGACTTTTCGCAACAGCCAGGGCGAGAAGGCTCGCGGCACGCTACTAAAACTCACACGATCGACGGTCGTTCTCGAAGTTTACAACCCTTACTCTATCGTACAATTAAGCGAAGTATTGCACGATTTGACGCTAAGACAATATGAGACTGTCGTATACCGAGGAAGAGCCATTGTCAGCAACCTCGTCAATACCGGCCTCATGCTCATTGTATCGATAACATTAATCGATGATTGGCTGCCCCTAACAACAGACGTAAACAACCTATCACCTGAAAAGCCAAATCCGTATAAGTTTCTTCATGCATGGAAGGAAACCAACAACCTACAACCAAGTTACCGGGTTGCCATAGGTCGAATACGATGTTTTCTTGCGGACACCCAGCGATGGCTGGAGCAAGCGCAAATACAAATTTGCTCGCAAGATCAAAATACTGAACTCAGCGTCATTGACGACTTTACGCAGGAGGTTGTTTCCGCCATCGGCCCCGAAGCGCTTGAATTACTCAGCACGTTCGAATCAGAGGCTAACTCCTTGCACAGAGACCAGGTTGATGCACATAAGTTTCATGCGCAACGCGAACTACACCCTCTAATCATGTGCGCACCCTTCGTGCATAGAGCATATAGCAAACCACTAGGGTATGCCGGCGATTATGAAATGGTAAACATGATGCTACGGGATCCGAAAGAAGGGGCAAGCGTATTCGCTAAAACAGTAAACGCCATCAACCTAAAAACCGGTCCAGTTTTAGCACACAGAAACCGGATAGACATCCTATGCAGCTACCTCTCTCGGGTAACATTTGAAAACGCCATAAAACATCAAGGATCAAAAATATTAAACATAGGCTGCGGCCCAGCCATTGAGATCCAACGCTTTATCCGAGACAGCCCCTTATCCAACGAATGCGACTTTACGCTACTGGATTTCAACGAGCAAACCATACACCACACAAAAAACCACCTAGACAAAATCCGCACGGAATACAATCGGTCAACATCCATCAACTTTCTTAACCTATCCGTAAACACCCTAGCAAAAAAAACCGCAAAAAACATAAAAGAACTACCAACATCATCATTCGACCTAGTATATTGCGCAGGCTTGTTCGACTACCTTTCAGATAAGCTATGCTCCCGCCTACTCACAATGTTTCATACATGGGTAAAACCCGGCGGCTCAGTACTGGTCACAAATGTCCACAAGAATAATACGTCGCTCCAATGGATGGAACACATACTGGAATGGTATTTAATTTACCGCGACAGTGACGACATGATAAAAATATCACCACCCGAAACGCCTTCAAGAACCTTCAACGACGCCAGCAACCAAAACATTTTTCTTGAGATTATCAAGCGCGACGAATAAACCACTATAACAGACAGAAAACAACTCGCTTTACGGGCTTACTCCAACGGACGACAAACAATGGATAGTGTCAGCGCAATCCAGCAAGCTTACAGAGACACAGACACGGCGTATCGAGTCGCAGAATCACGAGTTGGTTGCATAGTGGCACTTTTTCTTGTCCCGGCCGGCGTTACCCTGGACTACATAACTTATCATGAGAAATTTTACTTATTTTTCGCCATGAGAGTTATTTGCGACATCATAATAGCGGCAATCTATTTAATTCACTTCACCGCTTTTGGCGCACAAATCATCCGAGGATTAACCCTAGCGTGGCTTACGGCCATTCAGATCATGATTTGCGGCATGATCTACCTTACCGACGGGGTCTATTCATCCTATCACTCAGGACTAAACCTTGCCATAATAGCCGTAGGCCTACTGCTTCCAACATCAATCAGCGAAGCAATAATTTTTTGCGTGTTAACGGTTATATTATACTCTGCCGCCTGCCTCATCAGAGACACCCAGGAATTCGATCCCCTCGAATTCTACAAACATCAATACTTTATAATACTAACCAGTATCATCGCCATCACATCCGTCTACTTCAATACCAGACGTCGATTCAGTGAATTCAGAATCAGCTATGAGCTTGACGGAAAAAACAAACAACTTTCCGAACTAGACCGTCTCAAATCGCAATTTTTCGCCAACGTTTCCCACGAACTGCGCACCCCGCTGACACTGATTCTGGCGCCCACGGAGGACTTGCTCAATAAACCGGAACAGCTTCCGAGCAACGCGCTTCCCATACTCGCAACCATACGCAATAACGCTCTGCGTTTGCTCCGTTTGGTCAACGATTTGCTGGACCTGAACCGGCTGGAGGAAGGCGAAAGCAATCTGGAAAGCCGGCCTGTGGACATCAACCGGTTGGCAAGCGGACTGGGCGATTCCATGCGCCATTTGGCGGAAAGCCGCGGCTTGGCTTTCCGCCAAGCATTGGCGCCCACCCCGTTGATCGTGCACGGCGACCCCCATGCCCTGGAAAAAATCGTGCTCAACCTGCTGGGCAACGCCGTCAAATTCACCGAAACGGGCGGCACCGTGCAGTTGAGCACCGAGAGCAGCGGCGCGTCGGCACGCATCATCGTGCGCGACGACGGCATAGGCATCGGTAGCGGCGATCTGCCCTACATATTCGACCGCTTCCGCCAAGCCGACGGCTCCTCCACCCGCCGTTATCAAGGCACTGGGCTGGGATTGGCGTTGGCGAAGGAATTGGTGGAAAAACAAGGCGGCAGCATTCGCGCCGAAAGCCGCCCCGGCGCCGGCACGACCATGACGGTGCAACTGCCCCTGGCCGCCACCGAAGCCGTCGAGCCGGACCCTACGCCGGTCCGGGACACCGACCTTTTCGCGCGATTTTTTCGGTCGGCCGATTTTTATCTAGGTCCGGAAATCGAAGTCGCCGCCCCCCGGCACGGCGGCCGCGTCGAAACGGAGCCCTCGCCTCATTCCGCCCGCGAACGGGGGGCCGCCAGCCCCGCGGCCCAGTCCTCCCCGGATGCCGGCGCCAAGGCCACGTTGCTGATAGTCGACGACGAACCCGACATGCGCGGCTACTTGCGCGACGTGCTGACCGACGAATTCACCGTATGGCAAGCCGACGACGGCGCGGCGGGACTAGCCCTGATAAAGGCGCGGCGCCCCGATTTGGTGTTGCTGGACCTGATGATGCCGAAAATGGATGGGCTGGCCGTTTGCCGCGCAATTCGCGGCGACGCCGCCCTGGCCGATATCAAGGTGATCCTACTCACCGCCCGCGTGGACGAACAAGCCAAGCTGGCCGCGTTGGACTGCGGGGCGGACGACTTCCTCACCAAACCGTTCAGCCGTGTCGAAGTTTGCACACGGCTGCGCAACTTGGCGCGCTCGGCCGCTTTGCAGCGAGACGTGCGCCAGCGCAACCGAGAACTGGAAGCCGCCATGGCCGATCTCCGCCGCGCCCACGATCAATTGATCCAAAGCGAAAAACTCAATGCCATCGGCATGCTCACCGCCGGCCTGCTGCACGAAGTGAACAATCCGCTCAATTACGCTCACACCACTTTGCAAATCCTGCAGGAAGACCCGTCGATCCAGGGCGACGAACGGCTGGCCCGCGCTTTGGAGCGCATACGCCACGGCATGAACCGCATCCGGGACATCGTCGCCAATTTGCGCACCTTCGCCCGTCCCTCGCCCGCCGACAAGGCCACCCGCTTCAGCCTGGCCGCAGCGCTGGACACCGCCCTCACCCTCACCGCCCACGAGATGAAAGGCATCGAATGCCGCACCGACATCCCGGCGGATTGCCACGCCCTGGGCGCCCATGACCAGATCGAACAGATACTCATCAATCTGCTGAGCAACGCGGCCAAGGCGGTGGCGCAACGGGAGGCCGGCGTCATTCGCGTCACGGCGGAGCGCGACGGCGGCCGGATCGTGATACGGGTGCGAGACAACGGCAAAGGCATCGCCCCGGACGCTTTGGCGAAAGTTTTCGACCCCTTCTACACCACTGCCGACGTGGGCCACGGGATGGGACTGGGGCTGAGTATCTGCCATACTATCGCCGCCAACCATGGCGGAAACCTGCGGGTGGCCAGCGAGGAAGGCGAATGGACGGAATTTGCATTCGACTTGGCGGCGGCGTGAAACGCGCGCCGGCGGGCTCGACAGGAAAAGGAGGATAGCGATGCGGTTTTCGGAAAACATGGATAGGCAAGGCGGCGACCGCTACGCGGTGCTGTTCGTGGATGACGAGGCCATGGCCCTGGAAGCGTTCGACATGGCCTGCGGCGACAGCTTCCCTGTGCTGACCGCCTCCAATGCCGTAGAAGCGGCAAGAATCCTGGAGAGCCGAAGCAACGACATCGCCGTTCTGATCTCCGACCAGCGCATGCCGCAGACGACCGGTGTCGACCTGCTCAAGGAAACGCGCCGGCGCCACCCGCACATCACCCGCATGCTCACCACGGCTTACGCCGATTTCGACGCCACCGTCGCCGCACTGAACGAAGCCGAAATTTTCCGCTGCATTCCCAAGCCCTGGGACGTGGCGGCCTTGCGGCGTGAGCTGGCGGCGGCGATGGAGCATTTCCTCGCGCGTCGTCGCGCAGAAGGGGACCAGCCCGGCGACGAGCAAGACGCCGCGCTGCAGGTCGCGGCGCCGGTCGCCCACAAGCTTCGCGACACCCTGATCGCCATGACGTGGGGCGTAGACGGACTGCGGCGCCACTTGCCGCCGCTGCTGGAGGCCTATGACGACGCCGCCGACGGCCGGGAAAACCCTTCGGTTGCGCGGGCGAGCCGACGCGACGCCCTGGACACGATCCTGGACAAACTGGAACACCAGACGCGCGATGTCAGCCAACTAATGGAGCTGATGCTGGCGCAACGGCGCGGCGCCAAAGCGGCCAGCGCCGCGCACTCCATGGCCGAGGCCGTCGAACAGGCGCTGGAGCGCTTCCCCTTCGCTCCCGGCCAACGGGCCTTGGTCCGGACCGAGTTGCTGGACGACTTCCAATTTTCCGGCGCGATGCCGCTCATGACGCGCTTGATTTTCAACCTGCTGAGCAACGCCCTCCATGCCGTGGAAACCGCGAAAAAAGGGCGCATCGAAATCCGCCTGGAAACCCGCGCCGCCGGCAACCGCCTGTGCGTCTGGGACGGAGGCACCGGCATCGCGCCCGAGATCCTGCCGCGCCTGTTCGAAGAAGCGGTGACCACTCGCGCCGACACGGAAGGCCACGGCCTGGGCCTGGGGTTTTGCAGGCTCGTGGCGGAAACCATGGGCGGGTCCATCGCCTGCCGCTCCGTCGAAGGCGAATTCGCCGAATTCGTCGTAACGCTCCCGCCCAACACCCACTGACGCCGCGATGGAGCCAAACAGCGACGCCCAAGAATTCGCCGTGCTTTTCGTCGACGACGAAGGCCCGTCGTGCGACGTGTTATGCGACGCCCTCGCGGGACGGCTGCGGGTGATTACCGCCGATAGCGTCGACAAGGCGTTGGCCGTACTGGAGCGCCAAGGCCACGACATCGGCGTCCTGCTCACCGACCAGCGCATGCCGGGCCGCAGCGGGGTGGACTTGCTCAAACTGGTGCGGGAGCGCTGGCCGTCCATCGTCCGCTTGCTCACCACCGCCTATACCGATTACGACGACGCCATCGCCGCCGTCAATCGCGGCGAGATCCTGCGTTACATCCATAAGCCATGGGACATTCGCACCCTGCGCATGGAACTGGAACACGCCATGGAGTTGTTCGTGCTGCGGCAGGAACGGGAGCGGCTCATCGAGGAAAAACTGTCCACACGGCAACGTTTGGTGGAAGCCGGGCGGGCGCGCGACCTGCTGGTGCTCTGTGCCGCGCTCGGCTTGCGCGACACGGCGGCGGCCGTCGGCGACTTCCTGGCGCAAACAAGCGCCGGCAATCCGTCGGGCGGCCCGTCATCGCTCGGACGGCATCATTCGATGCAAGAGGAAGCCCTGCGCTCCATCGCCATTGCGCGAGAACTGCGGACGATGCTGAAGCGCGCGACCGAAGGCGACGACACGCCGGCGGCCCTGGCGGAATTGCTGACGACCACCGTATCGCGCAGCGGCGCGAAAATCGAAGGCTCGTGCGCGCTCGCCCGGCTGCCCGCCGTCCACCTGTCCCGCGCCGCCACGGCATGCCTGCTGGAATTGCTGCTGGAGAAGGCCGACGACCGGCCGGTCGAGCTCGCCGCGACCGGCGACGCATCGGCGCTGGCGCTCACGATCACCCGCCCCGCCCGGCGAAACCGCGAACCGGCGGCCGAGAGCGCCGCAGGGGCACGCGCCCCCGAGGCCCGCACCCTTGCCGCCTTTCTGCTCACCCGCCATCTGGGCGGCACGCTGAGCTTCCGCGACGATGGCGCCGCCGGCGTTTTCTCGTTAAGCCTGCCGCTCGACGCAAAAGCCGCCATGGCGAACGAAACGTCCCGCATCGAGCGGGTGTTCGCGTCGTTCGAATCGAACGACGCCTGGTAACCGCCGATCAGCGCAGCAATCTGCGGCGCAGGCGGGCAACGGCGATCGCCGCCGCCGCCGCGCCGTAAGCCGCCGGCACCGCCAAATGGCCGAACAGCGCCGCCGAGCATTCCAACTGGCCGGCCATCAGCGGCCGCACCACGTCCACGATATGGGACAACGGCAGCCAGGCCATCGCCTGCTGCACCGCTTCCGGCAAAGCGGACCGGGGAAAAAACACGCCGCTGAGCATAACCATGGGCGTCGTCAACAAAGTCGCGTAATACACGAAAAAGTCGTAGCTGCGGGAATAGGACGTCACCACGAGCGCCATGCTGCCGAAGCAAATCCCCGCCAGAAACGCCACCGGCAGTATCCACAACGCCTGCCAACCGTGCACCAGGCCGAATGCGGCGGCAACCAGCAAAATCGCGCCGTTGCTGATGACGCTTTTGCTGCCCATCCACAGGATCTCGCCCAGAACGACATCCTCCAACCCCAATGGAGCCGCCAGCATGCCATCCCAGATCCGCTGCACGTGCATGCGTGTGTAAGCCAAATACAAGCCTTCGAACGTGGAGGTGTTCATGGCGTTCATCACCAGGATACCGCCGCTGAGGAAAGCCAAATAGGACTGATGGTCCACCTCGCCGACCATGGCGCCCAGCCCCAAGCCTAGGCCGAACAACGTGGTCAGCGGCTCCATGAAGCTGCCCAGCAAGGAACGCAACGAACCCTTGCGCCAAACGGTGGCGTTGCGCCGCCATACCGCCACGCAACGGGGGGGAGCGACTTTAAACATCGCGCAGATCCCTGCCGGTGAGGCGCAAGAACACGTCCTCCAAATTGGCGGGCCGGTAGGAATAGCGCAGCCTGGGCCAAGCGTCCAGCGACGCCACCCAAGGCTGCAGCTGCTCGCCGTATAAATACAGGCTGTCCCCCACGCGCTCCCGCCGCACCGGCTCGTCGCAGACGAACGTTTCCCGCCACCGCGCCACGTCCTGGCCGTGCACTTCCAGCACGTGGGACTCGATGTGGCCGGCGATCAAGTCGCGGGGGGCGCCGTCGGCCAGGATGCGGCCGTGATCCATGAGAATAATGCGATCGCACAAGCGCTCGGCTTCGTCCATGTAGTGGGTGGTGAGGATCACCGTCAGGCCGTCCTGCTGCAATTGGCGCAGCAATTGCCAGATATTGTGGCGGATGTGGGGGTCCAGGCCGGTGGTGGGCTCGTCCAGAATGAGCAGCCGCGGCCGGTTGATCAGGGCGCGGGCAATGGACAAGCGCCGCTTCATGCCGCCGGACAAATTGCCGATGCGCTGATCCGCTTTATCCGGCAAGGCGGCATATTGCAGCAGCTGCGGAATACGGTCGCGCACCTCCGCCGAGCTCAAGCCGAAATAGCGGCCGTACACCTCGAGGTTTTCCCGCACCGTCAATTCCAAATCCAGATTGTCCTGCTGCGGCACGATGCCGACCAAGGCGCGCATGTCCTTGGCGCGCTTCGGCACAGGGAACCCCAGCACCGTCAACTCGCCGCCGTCGGGCGGAGCATGGCCGGCCAACATGCGCAGGGTGGTCGTTTTGCCGGCGCCATTGGGGCCGAGGATGCCGCAAAACTCGCCGCGCGGAATGGAGAAAGAAATCCCGTCCACCACGCGATGGCCGCCGTAGCGTTTGCTAAGCCCATCGGCCCGAACCACGGCGTCTTTCATTGCGATGCGTCCCGCAGGCTGGCGCTGGCCGGACCGCACGAAGACCGAGAAAACTGGGAGGAACTGAAGATCAAAGCGGCGCCTTGACGTGGCAAGGAATTGGGTAAAGGAAAGGAAGCGTTGATAGCGCCGCGGATTATACCGCAGCGCGCCCCCGAAAGGCCGCCGATTAGGAGAGGATCAAGCGGTATAGAAGGTGCGGGAGGAGGAAGCGATGCGGCCGCCGCCGTCCGGGCCGTAGGTATCGCTGATACTATCGCCGCCGAGCAGGATTTTCAGCGCGTCCTTGGTGCGCCGGCTCAAGAGGCCGATCTGCAAGCCGTTGGCCTCGTTCATCTGCTTGCAGCGATGCCCCAAATCCAAAATGGCTTGCCAAAGATTCCGCAAGTCGTGATCGGCGGGTAAACCGGCCAGCCAGCTTTCCACGCCGGCGCGGCCGGTCGCCAACCCCTGCTCCGCCAGCTGCCGGTCCACGCTTTGGACCAGGCCGTTGATTTCCATCACCAAAGCCTGCTTGCGCTGGGTAGCCAGCGCGATGGCTTCGGGATCGCTCAAGGCGGCGGCCAGCGCCTCGGACTCGGCCGTCAAAGCCTGTTCCAGAGCGCCGAGTCCTTGCAACATTTGCCGGAAGGTTTCACCGATTGCATGTTCCGCCATGGAGCTTCAGCCATTGCTGTATTTAGATATCGGGTTCCAAACGCAGGAATTTTTCCGCCACGCGCTTGGAGTCCACATGATAACGTCCGCTGGCGATAGCTTCCTTCAAAACCGCCACCTTAGCCGGGTCCACCGACGAGCCTTGCCGAGAGGTTTCCACTGCCGTCTGTATCAAAGACGCCGCTCCCGTCAGCTTGACGGAAACGCCGACGCTATCCTTCGCGTCCTGCTCGACCGCCTGGCTATTGGCAGCCCCTGCGCCGCTCGCCGCGGAATTTTGACTTTGGATGGCGGGCCGCGACCCGCTCAATTTTCGAATATCAATGTCCATCGTCGCATACCTACTGAAAATCGTTTGATATGCGTATCGGCAGCAGCCGCATGAACTTTAACGCCACCCGCCGCCGCAAGGTCGATACCAACAGGACCACCGCTTCATTATAACCACACGCGCCGACCGCGGCCCACAAAGCCCATAGGCGGGAACCCCGCCGACCGAATAAAATGGCCGTCCGTTACTGCACAGCCGCGACCATGCCCTCCACGCCGATCTCCGTCTTATCACCGCCCTTGGCCGCTGCGCCGGGCGGGCTTGCCACCTGGAAAAACTTGAGCGGCTGCGCCGACTCCCTGGCCCTGGCCGCTGCCGCGACCCGGTCGGACGGCCTGCTGGTGATCGTCACCGCCGACCAGAACGCCGCCCTGCGGCTGGAACAGGAGCTGGCGTTTTTCCTCGGCGATCAAGCGCCGGTGCTGCACTTCCCGGATTGGGAAACCCTGCCCTACGACGTGTTCTCGCCCCTGCCGGAAATCGTCTCGCAACGGCTGGAAATCCTTGCCCGCCTGCCCCAGTGCCGGCGCGGCGTGCTGGTGCTGGCCGCCGCCAGCCTGATGCAGCGCCTGGGGCCGCGCAGCCACATCGCCGGCAATACCTTCGCCCTCAAATTGGGCGACACGCTGGACATCGACGCCACCCGCTTGCGCCTGGAGGCGGTGGGCTACCAGTGCGTGTCCCAGGTGATGCAGCACGGCGAATACGCGGTGCGCGGCTCGATCCTGGACATCTTCCCCATGGGCAGCAAGCTGCCGTACCGCATCGAGCTGTTCGACGACGAAGTGGAGTCCATCCGCACCTTCGACGCGGAAAACCAGCGCTCCTTGGAAAAAGTCCAAGCAATCAACCTGTTCCCCGCCCGGGAATTCCCCTTCACCGACGAATCCATCAAGCATTTCCGCAAGGAATTCCGCGCCCAGTTTCCCGACATGGAGAAACTCAGCACGGTGTACCAGGACGTCAGCAAGGCCATCCCGCCCGGCGGCGTCGAATATTATTTGCCGCTGTTCGTCGACCACACGGAAACCCTGTTCGACTACCTGCCGCCGCAAACCGCTTTCGTGCTCTATGAAGGCGTGGCCACCGCCGCCGAAACATTCCACCACGACGTGGGCGAGCGCTACGCCGCGCGTCGCCAGGACATGCACCGGCCGGCCCTGCCGCCGGAAGCGCTGTACCTGACTCCCCAGGAGTTGTATCAACGCGTTGCCGCGCACCCCGCCATGCAGCTAGCCCAGCCCCCTCTCCCCCAGGGAGAAGGTTGGGGTGAGGGGAGTTCAAAAATGGCCGCCGCAACTATTTCAAATCCCCTCTCCCTGGGGGAGAGGGAACCGCAGTGCATCACCTTCGCCTGCCGCCCCCTGCCCGACCTGGCCCTGCAACCGGCCAACAAGCAGCCGGCGGAAGCCTTGCAGCGCTTCCTCGACGGCTACGCCGGCCGCGTGCTGTTCGTAGCGGAAACCGCCGGCCACCGGGAAGCCCTGCTGGACAGCCTGGCCAAGCACGGCCTCAAACCCAAGGTGGTGGAGTCCTGGCAACAGTTCCGCGCCCTAGAGCACACGCCCTGCGTGGTGGTGGCGCCCATGGACCAGGGCGTGCTGCTGGACGATCCGGCCATCGCCATCGTCACGGAAACCCAGCTGTCCGGCGACAAAGTGCGCCAGCGCCGCCGCCGGCGCCGCTCCGCCGAGCGGGAGCTGGAAAATATCTTCCGCAACCTGGAAGAGCTGGAAATCGGCTCCCCCGTCGTCCACCGCGACCACGGCGTCGGCCGCTACCTGGGCCTGCAAGTGCTGGAAATCGGCGGCAATCCCGGCGAATACCTGACCCTGGAATACGCCAACCAGGACAAAATCTACGTGCCGGTATCCTCCCTGCACCTGATCGGCCGCTACAGCGGCGCCAGCCCGGAAACCGCGCCGCTGCACAAGCTGGGCTCGGACCAGTGGGAAAAGGCCCGCAAGAAAGCCCTGGAGAAAATCCGCGACGTGGCGGCGGAACTGCTGGACATCCAGGCCAAGCGCGCCGCCCGCGCTCGCCCCACCTACGCCACGGTGGGCGAGGAATACGCCGCGTTCGCCGCCACCTTCCCCTTCGAGGAAACCCCGGACCAGGAAAACGCCATCCAAGACGTGCTGGGCGACCTGACCTCGCCCCGTCCCATGGACCGGGTGGTGTGCGGCGACGTGGGCTTCGGCAAGACCGAGGTGGCGATGCGCGCGGCATTTGTCGCAGCGCAAAGCGGCAAGCAGGTGGCGGTGCTGGTGCCCACCACCCTGCTGGCCCAGCAGCACTACCAGAACTTCCGCGACCGCTTCGCCGACTGGCCGATCCGCATCGAAACCATCTCCCGCTTCGTCACCCCCAAGCAGCAAAGCCAAATCCAGGAGCAGCTGGCCGAAGGCAAGGTGGACATCGTCATCGGCACCCATGCGCTGTTGCAAAAAGGCATCGATTACAAAAACCTGGGACTGGTCATCATTGACGAGGAACACCGCTTCGGCGTCAGGCAGAAAGAGCACTTCAAGAAGCTGCGCAGCGAGCTGGACCTGCTCACCCTCACCGCCACGCCGATCCCGCGCACCTTGAACATGGCGCTGTCCGGCCTGCGCGACATTTCCATCATCGCCAGCCCGCCGGCCAACCGCCACCCCATCAAGACCTTCGTCAGCGAATGGAGCGACGCCCTGGTGCAGGAGGCGTGCCTGCGCGAAATCCGCCGCGGCGGGCAGATTTATTTCCTGCACAACAAGATCGAGACCATGGAACGCACCGCCGAGCGCCTGGCCAAACTGGTGCCGGAAGCGCGCATCCGCATCGGCCACGGCCAGATGCCGGAGCGGGACCTGGAGCAGATCATGCTGGACTTCTACCACCAGCGCTTCAACCTGCTGCTGTGCACCACCATCGTCGAATCGGGCATCGACGTGCCCTCCGCCAACACCATCCTCATCGACCGGGCCGACACCCTGGGGCTGGCCCAGCTGCACCAGCTGCGCGGCCGGGTGGGACGCTCCCACCACCGCGCTTACGCCTATTTGCTGACACCGCCGAAAACCCTGATCACCGCCGACGCCGTCAAGCGCCTGGAAGCCATCGAGAAATCAGGCGAACTGGGCGCCGGCTTCATGCTGTCCTCCCACGACCTGGAAATCCGCGGCGCCGGCGAACTGCTGGGCGAAGGCCAGAGCGGCAACATGGAGGAAATCGGCTTCAGCCTGTACACGGAGCTGCTGGAACGGGCGGTCAACGCCATCAAATCCGGCAAGCAGCCGGAGCTGGAAGCGCCCCTGGAGTCCGGCCCGGAAATCGACCTGCAATGCCCGGCGCTGATCCCCGACGACTACCTGCCCGACGTGCACGTGCGCCTGGTGTTGTACAAGCGCATCGCCGGCGCCGACGACGCGGAAGCCTTAAGGGAATTGCAAGTGGAAATGATCGACCGCTTCGGCCTGCTGCCGGAGCCGGCGAAAAACCTGTTCGCCATCACCGAACTGAAGCTGGACGCGGAAAAACTGGGCGTGAAGAAAATCGAAGCCGGCCCCAACGGCGGCCGCATCCTGTTCAACCAACAGCCCAACGTCGACCCGCTGAAAATCATCCAGCTCATCCAGTCCCAGCCGAAAAGCTACAAGCTGGACGGGCCGGAAAAATTGCGCTTCTTCGCCCCGCTACCGGACGGGCCGGCGCGGTTGGAATTCATCGGCAAACTGATCGAAAGCGTGCGAACCTGAGCCATGCGAGTCAACCTCAAAACCCTGGGCTGCCGCCTCAACGAAGCGGAGCTGGAAAGCTGGGCGCGCCAGTTCCAGCAGGCCGGCCATGCCGTGGTGGCCGATAGCGGCGATGCCGACGTCATCGTGCTCAATTCCTGCGCCGTCACGGAGGACGCCGTGCGCAAGTCGCGCCAAACCTTGCGCCGGCTGCACCGGGAAAATCCCGAAGCCAAGCTGGTGGTGAGCGGCTGCTACGCCACCCTCCATCCGGAACAGGCTGGCCAAGCCCTGGGGGTGGATTTGCTGGTGCCCAATGCCGACAAGGACCGCCTGGTGGAACTGACCCAGCGCCAGCTCAACCAGGATTCCGCACCCGCCTTCGCCACGGAACCGGGCGAAAGCGTGCTGTTCCGCCTGGGCCGCCAGCGCGCTTTCGTCAAGGTGCAGGACGGCTGCCGCTACCGCTGCACCTTTTGCATCGTCACCGTGGCGCGCGGCGAGGAAAAGAGCCGTTCGGTGGCGGAGGTGGTGGAAGAGATCAACGCCCTGCACCGCCAAGGCATCCCAGAAGCGGTACTCACCGGCGTGCACCTGGGCGGCTACGGCGGCGATTTGGGGCTGGGGCTGGACGAGCTGATCCGCGCCGTGCTGGCTCAAACGGACATCCCGCGCCTGCGGCTGGGCTCCCTGGAACCCTGGGACTTGCCGGAAGGATTTTTCGATCTGTTCGACGCCCCGCGCCTCATGCCCCACCTACACCTGCCCCTGCAAAGCGGCAGCGACGCGGTGCTGCGGCGCATGGCGCGGCGCTGCAAAACCGACGAATTCGCCGCCCTGGTGGAGCAGGCCCGCGCCCGGGTGCCGGACATCAACATCAGCACCGACATCATCGTCGGCTTTCCCGGCGAAACCGAGGAAGAATGGGCGGAGACGCTGGCATTCGTCCGCCGCATCGGCTTCGGCCACATCCACATCTTCAGCTACTCGCCGCGCCAGGGCACCAAGGCCGCCGCCCTGCCCGACCACGTCGGCGACGCGGTGAAAAAAACCCGCTGCCGCGAGTTGCAAGCCTTGGCGCAAGACATGAAGCGGCAAGCCCTGCAAACGCGGGTCGGCAACACCTACCCCATCCTGTGGGAAGGCCAGCGCGACGAGCAGCCGGACGGTTCTATCCGCCAGTACGGCTACACGCCCAACTATCTGCGGGTGGCGGTGGACCTGCCCGCCGAACACGCCGATCTCAGCGCCACGGTTCGCTCGGCGAAAATCGAGCGGCTGGAAAACGGCGAGCTGTTGCTGGCGAGCCTGACGGATGACTGAGACGGCGCCCAAGCCCGGCATCGGCGTGGCCGCCGTGGTGTTCGACGGCCAGGGCCGCGTGCTGCTGATCCGCCGCGCCCAGCCGCCGGCCGCCGGTTTCTGGCATCCGCCCGGCGGCAAGCTGGAAGCGGGCGAAAGCCTGGTGGAGGCCTGCCGCCGCGAAGTGCGGGAGGAAACCGGACTGGAAGTGACGATCGGCCCTTTATTGGCGGTGGTGGAGCGGCGCATGGAAGGCTTCCACTACGTCATCCTCGACTTCCTCGCCACCGCGCTGGACCCCGACGCCCGGCCGCAAGCGGCCGACGACGTGTCCGAAGCGCGCTGGGTCGCCATGGATGAACTGCACGGCTACGCCATCGCCGACGGCTTCCTGCCCATCCTGAAACGGGCCGAGCGCGCCCGACGCGGCGAAACCCTGGGATTGCACGATATGACGGGCGGCGGCACGGATTTTCTGCCGCCATGACAACGAGCCGATTGAAGGAACTTGCCGGGATTTAGCCGCTCAAACCTCAGGGCGCTCAAAGCGCCTGAACCGCCATTTCTTGCTGACTCTGGAGAAACCCATGGCTAACGCACAAAGCAGCGAAGCTGTAAAAACCCTTCCCATCCGCCGCATCGACGGCAAATTCCGCGCCGCCGGCGCCGTGATCGTGGCACTCGGCCTGGTGGCCGCCCTAGCCGGCGCCTGGTGGGGCCCGGCCATGCTGTTCCCCGGCGCCGTCATCCTGTTCATGGGGCGCTCCTTCTAAGCTGCCCCCGCCAACGCCTATTCCTGAATCCCGCCTTCGGTCAGCTTGGCCGGATCGAGCAAGCGTTCCAGCTCGGCGCGTGGCAAGTCGGTCATTTCCGCCGCCACATCGACGATGGGGCGGCCGGCTTTATACGCCGCCTTGGCGATCTCCGCCGCCTTGGCGTAACCGATGATGGGATTCAGGGCGGTGATGAGAATGGGATTGCGCGCCAGGGCCGCCTGCAAATTGTCTTCCCGCACGGTAAAACCGGCGATGGCCTTGTCGGCCAGCAGGCGCGACACATTGGCCAGCAACTGGATGCTTTGCAACAGGTTGTAGGCCACCAACGGCAGCATCACGTTCAACTGGAAAGAACCGGACTGGCCGGCCACGGTGATGGTCGCGTCGTTGCCGATCACCTGCGCCGCCACCATGGCGGCGGCCTCCGGAATCACCGGGTTGACTTTGCCGGGCATGATGCTGGAACCCGGCTGCAACGCCGGCAATTCGATTTCCCCCAGACCGGCCAGGGGGCCGGAATTCATCCAGCGCAGATCGTTGGCGATTTTCATCAGGCCGACGGCCACCACCTTGAGCTGGCCGGACAGCTCCACCGCCGCGTCCTGGCAGCTCAGGCTCTCGAAAAAAGACGTATTGGGCACGAACGGCAGGCCGGTGTTCTCCGCCAGGGTCTGGGCGAAGCGCACGGCGAATTCCGGATGGGCGTTGATGCCGCTGCCCACCGCGGTGCCGCCCTGGGCCAGCCGGTAGACGCGCATCAGGGCGTCCTGCACCCTTTCGCCGCCGTTGCGGATTTGCAGGGCCCAGGCGTTCAACTCCTGGCCCAGGGTGATGGGCATGGCGTCCATCAAATGGGTGCGGCCGGTTTTCACCACCCCCTTCAGCGATTCCGCCTTGTGCTCCAGGGTCTCAGCCAGATATTCCAAGGCCGGCAGCAGCTGCCGATGCGCTTCCAGCGCCGCGCTGACGTGGATGGCGGAGGGAATGGTGTCGTTGCTGCTCTGCCCCATGTTGACGTGGTCGTTGGCGCTCACCGGCCGGCCCAGACGGCGCGAGGCCAAGGTCGCCAGCACCTCGTTGACGTTCATATTGGTGCTGGTGGCGGAACCGGTCTGGAACACGTCCAGGGGAAACTGGCCGGCGTGCTGTCCCGCCAGCACCTCGTCGGCGGCGGCGGCGATGGCCTCGGCCATGTCGGCATCCAGCACGCCCAGATCGCGGTTGACGCGGGCGGCAGTCTTCTTCACCAGGGCCACCGCCTGGATAAAGGCCGGCGGCAGCGTCAGGCCGCTGACCGGAAAGTTATCCACGGCGCGCTGGGTCTGGGCGGCATAAAGGGCATCGGCAGGCACTTGCAGCGCGCCCATGCTGTCTTTTTCGATGCGGAAGTTGTCTTGTTGCATGGCCTATCGCTTGTTTATGATCCAAGAAAACCGCCCCGGCGCATACAAGCGCCGCCGAGGTCGGGAAAGCGGTAATTATCCCAAGAAACGCCGCTTTAGGCTTGCATCCGCGCCGAATGCACGCGGATTTGCCGGTGCAGCCGAGGGAGCCGGCCGGGCGAAAGCGCGGCGGGAAACCCTTTCCATGCGCCGTAGCGCCGGTTCCGTCCGGCGGCCCGCATGCACGAGAGGCATCGCACGACGATCGCGCCATGGGCCACAGCGCCTCGCGGACAAAACGACCGCCCCGTCTCCGCGCAAAGCAAACGGGCACGTGCGGGTTCGATCCTTGGTTCCGGCTCAACGCTTATCCGTATATTATTGTGACGCGGGTCAAAAGCGCTTTTCGCGGGAGCGGCGCGGTCCTGGTCGATTTTTGACCTGGCCCCTCCCCCGCGCCGCCGAACCGAAGGAGCAAGCCAGCCGCGTCCATGGGAAGAATACCGACCCAGCCGCCTCTGCATTCATCCCCGTCGCCGGACCGCCCTAAAAGCCGCACACGATACCCCGTCGAAATTTCGGCATACACTCAACAAGGATCCCAAGCGTATGACATCCGCCCGCCAGGAAAACCTAGAGTCCATCCCGCTCCACACAACGCCCGCGTGCACGCTAAAAAAGATGCTGCAGACATATCCGGAAAGGAAATACTATCTCGTCTACCTGGCGGCGTTATTCGTTATCGTGCAAATCATCTCTCAGCTCACGCCCCCGTTTCAATCTCCCGACGAACCCAATCATTTGAAACGCGCATATCTTCTATATAAAGGGGAGATATTATTGCGGTCGCAGAACGACATTACGGGCGGTGCTATCGACACCGGCCTTCTTCGCTACATGGACGCTTTCAGCGACTTACGTTTTCATGCGAAAACCAAAGTATCGGCCGAAACCGTCAAGCTATCCAACGAGGAAAAATGGACGGGACAGCGGGAGTTCAGCGAGCTTCCCAACACCGCTTACTATTTCCCCCTCTCGTATACCCCTCAGGCACTGGCTCTCGCGATTGGGGAAGCGCTGGATCTGCGCATCAGCACATCCTATAAACTCGCCAGATTTTTTTCCCTAGCCGCAACGCTCGGGCTGCTTGGACTGGCTTTTCTGGCCGCCCCGGCCCCGCCGATGGTGTTGGCGTTATTCGCCATCCCCATGACGTTGTTCCAACTGGCCTCGGCCAGCCTTGACGCGGTTTCCTTCGCGTTAACGGCGTTTATCGCCGCCCTGTACGTAAGAGGCACGGACACGTCCGAAACCTACACTCGAAAGATGCACCTGGCGCTAACAATCGCATTATTCGCCCTGGTGACAACCCGAATAAACTTACTCCCCTTAACCTTACTGCCGCTGGCTGTCTACTGGAAACGACGCGACAAACTGCACGTCGTATCCACGCTATTATTAGTAGTCCTATCCGTGACCTGGGTGCTATATAACCTGAAAACCGTTCATGGCATGCCCGCCAGGCAACTGACCACATTCGAAATCATCCAATTCTACGCCGACCACCCGTCCCAGTTTTTTCATATCATAGCCGCCACGCTGACCAACTATCACATGCTGGGGGTTTACGCGGAAGGCTTTGTAGGGGTCCTTGGCTGGCTCGACGCGCCCTTGCCTATCGAGGGCTACCTGATTATTGCCGGCCTGTTGGTCTGGCTCGCGGTCATTACTTTCAACGCGAACGTCTTCCGCGCGCCAAACGCCAACGTCATCGTCCTTACCACGCTGGGACTAGCCTCGGCGGCGCTGATTTTCATCATGATGCTATTTACCTGGACAGAACACCCGGCGACGATAATCCAGGGCCCCCAGGGGAGGTATTTCACCCCCATCGCCATTATTTTGAGCTTTGCGGCGCTCAACAAAAAACTAAACGCCAAACAGTTTCGATTCACGGCGACACCGATCTATACGATCCTGTTTGTGTCGACCGTTTTTACGGTCACCACGCTAATATTTCGATATTACCTAAGCGTAACAACCGGCTGAGCCGGCCTACTCAAACCAGTAACCGGCGCGGGCGCGGCAGCAGGGCAAGGCGCCCGTGGTGTATCCTATAGCCCCTTTTGCAACCGCCGCGCACCGCTCTTCTGAGGACCATGAACGAGTCTCTTGCCCTTGCCCGTTTCCGCCGTATCGGCGCAGTCACCATTTTCGCCGTGTATTTCCTCATCCTGGTCGGCGCCGTCGTGCGCGCCAGCGGGGCCGGCATGGGATGCCCGGACTGGCCGACCTGCTTCGGCCAGTGGATTCCGCCCACCGACGAATCGCAGTTGCCGGCCAACTATCATGAAATCTACGCGGTGGGCTACAGCGATACCAGCTTCAACGCGCTGAAGACCTGGACGGAATACGTCAACCGGCTGGTAGGCGTGAGCATCGGCTTGCTGATCCTGACCACGGTGATCCGCTCCTGGGCGTTGCGTCACCTCGACAAAACCATTTTCCATCTGTGCTTGGGCGTGTTCTTCGCGGTGGCCTTCCAAGGCTGGCTGGGCAAGATGGTGGTCACCAGTCACCTCAAGCCTTGGCTGATCACGACGCATATGGTGCTGGCACAGGCCATCGTGGCGTCTTTGCTGTACGCCATCATGCGCTCGCAGAAGGAGAGCATCGCCAAGCTGGACACCGCCGGCCTGCCGGAAAAGTTCGGCCTCTGGCTGTCCATCGCCATGCTGTTGACGCTGCTGCAAATGACGCTGGGGATACAAGTCCGGGAAGGCGTGGACCTGATCATGGCGCTGCACCAATACACCGGCCGTGAGCTGTGGCGCGGCGAATTCCCGCTGATCTTCCTGGTGCACCGCTCGTTCTCCTCCATTGTGCTGTTCACCAACGCCTACCTGGTTTGGCGGCTTTGGAAAGCGCTGCCTGCCGGCAACTGGCTGCGGCGCTGCGGCGGCATTTTGATGGGCTTGATCGTCGGCGCGATCCTGGCCGGGGTGAGCATGGATCGGTTGAATATGCCGTTGCTGGCCCAGCCCCTGCACCTGGAGCTGGCGTCCCTGATCTTCGGCATGCAGTTCGTTATCTACGTGAGCTATCGCTATTCGCAACGGCGGCTGCGGGGCGATTAACCCGGCGCCAAGGCGCCGCCCGTTGTTTCGCCCCGGACGAATTCGCGCTGTTCCGCTTGCCGGGCGGGATAATCCTTGAGCATTCCCATGACGCCATCTCCCGCATGGCGCTGCGAGACAAGGCGAGCATAAGCCGTCCCCGCCCTATTCCTCCACGTCGCCGAAATCCCGCCGCACCTTGGGCAGTTCGCTGCGGTAACGCTCGCCGTCGCCGTAATCGAAAAACAGCTTGTAGCGGCTGTGGAGGGTTTTGACGCGCTTGGCGTGTTTGATCGGGCACCAGAACTGCTCGGTGCGCGCGCCGATTTCCTGAACATAAGCGATCAAGCCGTTGAAATAGCTGCAATACAGGCAATTGAGCTTTTCCACGGCGTTGAGGTATTTTAGGAACTGGTGGTCGAAAACGATGTAATCGAGCCGGCGCACCCGAGGAATGCCGTAAATGGGAAAGCATACCCATTGGTAGAGACTGGCCGTCGCATCCAGCAGCACGGCGGGGACGGCGCAGGACCACACCAGGGGCGCCGTAAGAACGTGCAAAGGATTGGCCCTGGCCAGGTAGCGACCCAAGGACAATAAATGCTGCCGTTGCTCGGCGATGCCCCGGCGAGTGAAGTAAACCCGTCTGCGCAGCACACGATAGGAAAAACGCTTTTGCTGGCGTTGCAGCTCTTCCAGCAGCTCGTCTTGCAGCTGGTGCATGCGCGCCAGCAATTCGTCGAGGCGATCGGCCATGGCTTACTCCGTCGGGTTCAACCCGGCAACGCCGATGGCGAGGCCTAAGCTATGGCGGCATTCTACTATGGAAGACCGCTTGCCCCGTCGGGAAACTCCAACGGCGCTTGCCGCAGCACCTTGGCCACCGGGGCGTAGGAGCGGCGATGGATGGGGGATGCCCCCAGCCGAGCCAGAGCGGAAATATGGATAGCCGTGGGGTAGCCTTTGTGGCCCGCCAATCCGTAACCGGGCCAAATCGCATCCAGCAGCCCCATTTCCCAGTCGCGCCAAACCTTGGCAAGAATAGAGGCCGCGGAAATTTCGGCGTACAGACCATCGCCGCCGACCACGGCTTCCCGCGCGCAAGGGATGGCCGGCACGAACTTTCCGTCCACCCGCGCCAAATCCGCCGCCACGCCCAGGCTACGGTAAGCGCGGGCCATGGCCAGCAACGTGGCGTGGTGGATGTTTAACCGGTCGATTTCCATCGCTTCCGCCCGGCCGATGGACCAAGCAACGGCGTGTTGGCGGATTTGCTCGGCCAGCGATTCGCGGCGCGCAGGCGTCAGTTTTTTCGAATCGTCCAAACCGGGAATGGGACGGCGCGGATCGAGGATCACCGCCGCCGCGATCACCGGACCGGCGATACAGCCGCGCCCCACTTCGTCGATGCCCACCACCCGCATGGCGGCAGTACCGCTCAACGAACGATACTGCGGCCGGTGTTGCGCAGGAATTCAACCATACAGGCCAGCTCCGGAGTACGGGTCGCCATGTCGGCCAGCAAGGCGATGGCTTCGTCGAGCTTGTGGTTGCTCTTGTAGATGATCTTGTAGGCGCGGCGGATTTCGCGGATGGCGTCGCTGCTGAAGCCGCGCCGTTCCAAGCCGACGGTATTGACGCCATGAGGCTCCGTGGGCGATCCCCCGACGATCACATAAGGCGGGATATCGCGGGATACAACGCTGCCCATGGCCGAGAAGCTGTATTTGCCGATCTTGCAGAACTGGTGGACCAAGGTAAAGCCGCCCAGGATGGCGTGATCGTTGACGTGCACGTGCCCCGCCAAGGACGCGGCGTTGGCCATGATGCAGCCATTGCCCACCACGCAGTCGTGCGCAACGTGGGTGTAGGCCATCAGCAGATTGTCGTTGCCGATGGACGTGACGCCCTTGTCCTGAATCGTGCCGCGATGGATGGTGACGAATTCGCGGATGACGTTACGGTCGCCGATCTCCAATCGGGTCGGCTCACCGGCGTACTTCTTGTCCTGGCAATCCTCGCCCACCGACGAAAATTGATAAATTCGATTGTTCCGGCCGATGCGGGTCGGCCCCTTGAGCACCACATGCGGACCGATGACGGTACCGGCACCTACCTCCACGCCCGGTCCGATAATGGTAAAAGGCCCGACGCTGACGTCGTCGGCCAGTACCGCATCGGCATCGATGAGGGCGCTGGGATGAATCAAGCGTCCGGCTCCGCTGCAGCGCACATAATTTCCGCGCTGGCTACAAAGTCGCCGTCCACTTCGGCTTTGCAGGAAAAGCTCCAAATATTCCGCTTGTGGCGCACGTATTCGGTGATCAGGGTGAGCTGATCTCCCGGCACCACCGGACGCTTGAAGCGAACTTTGTCGACGCCGACCAGGTAATACACTTTGCCCTCGCCGAGCACTTCCGGAGCGGTTTTGGCGGCCAGCAAACCGGTGGACTGGGCCATGGCCTCGATAATCAACACGCCGGGCAAAATCGGCTGGTGCGGAAAATGGCCGGTGAACTGCGGCTCGTTATAGGTGACATTCTTGATGGCCCGCAACCACTTGCCCGGCTCGCAATCGACCACGCGGTCGACCAGCAAAAACGGGTAGCGATGGGGCAAATAACGCATGATTTCGGTGACTTCCAAGGCGAATTCCTTGATCTACGATGAGAACTTGACGAAAACGGGTCGGCTCCTTCCCCTGCGGGGAAGGATTACCGTACCCGTTGATCTGCGAATGCCGGGCGTCGCTTGACGCAAGACGCTCCCGGCCGATGCCGCTTACTTGGCCGGCGTACCGGACAGCAGTTTCTTGGAAACCTTCTCGGTCACGTCGATTTGCTCGCTGGCGAACACCACACCGTCGGTCAGCAACAAATCGAAAGACTCTTCCTTGGCCAACGCCTGAATCGCCTCGAACACTTCACGCTGCAATTTGCCCAGCTCTTCGTTGCGGCGAATATTGAAGTCCTCGCGGAATTCGTCCTGCAGACGCTTACCTTCGCGCTTGCGGTTCATGACTTCCTTTTCCAGCTTCTGACGTTCGCCGTCGCTCATCACCGCGCCGTCCTTGGACAGCTTTTCTTCCAGCTGCTTAATTTCCTTTTGTTCGGAAACCAGGCGCTTGTCCCGGGGAGAAAACTCACGCTCCAACTCTTTCTTGGCCTTTTCCGCCTGGGGCGCCTTCTCCAGCAGCTTCGGCACGTTCACAAACCCGATTTTCAAATCGCCCGCCATGGCCGTTGTCGCCATGAATAGGCCCATGAACAAAAGCGCCGCCCGTTTCGTCGTCATAAAAATAGTTCTCGTTGAAGCGTTGATGATCCAATTCCCCGTGTATGCCGCTGCGGTCGAGCACCGAAATCACGGACGCAACACAGGGGGTTAATTGTACCTAGAATGGCCGCTAAAAATAAACGGCCGGTTTTGCGTCAGAAGCCCGATCCGAACTGGAACTGGAACGCCTGCGTCTTGTCGCCGGAAGCCGCGTTCAACGGCTGGCCGATGCTGACCTTGATCGCCCCGAAAGGCGACAACCATTTGCCGGTCAAACCCGCCGAGTAGCGCAGCTCGCCCAACTGGGGCATATCCTTGAAGACGTTGCCCGCATCCATGAATACGCCGAGCCGGAGGTTCTTGCTGTCCTCCACGAAGGGTACGGGGAAATACAATTCCGCCGTACCGACCAACTTGCTGGCGCCGCCGAACGGCAAGGGGCGATTCCCCGAGCCCGCCACCGGAGTATCTTTCGGGCCCAAGGTATTATCTTGATAACCGCGCACGCCGTTAAGTACACCACCGGCGTAATAATGTTCGAAAAACGGCAACTCGCCGGTCTTGCCGTAGCCACCGCCGTAATCCGCTTCGCCCTGGAAACCCAGGGTGAACGACTTGGACAGCGGGATATAGTATTGAAGCTTGTAGCTGAGCTTATAGTAATCCAAATCGCTGCCCGGCACGGTTGCCAACGCCGACAAAGCATGGGAACCGCCGCTGGTGGGCAACAAGGCCTTGTTCAGGGTATCGTGAGACCAGCCTAGCGACACGGGGAACAAGACGAAGTTGTCTCCGTTCGTAGCCAAATAGTCAATAATCGTCTGCGAGGTATACTGCGACGTATTGATCTTGATGCTTTCCCCTTCGACATTCAGCCGCAACCGGTCGTATTCGTTCAGCGGGATGCCGAGATTGGCCGATACCGAGCCGGCATTGGTGCTATAACGCGATACGTTGGCGCGATAGGCGTTGGTTTCCCGATAGCTGGCGTCGTAACCCAAGCTAACGCCATCCATGGTGAAATACGGATTCAAATAGCCGAATGAATAAATCGTGGAAATCTGGCTATTATTGAAAGCGGCGCTGACCCGCTTGCCGCTGCCGAAAATATTGTCCTGCGTAACGCTGGCGTTAAAAATGAACCCTTGCGTCTGGGAAAACCCGATACCGGCCATCAGGTTGCCCGAAGGCTTTTCCGTAACCGAGTAGTTCACATCGACCTGGTCCGTCGTGCCCGGCACCGCCGGCGTTTCTACGTTCACGTCCTGGAAATAACCGAGACGCTCCAGACGGGTCTTCGATCGCTCGATTTTCTGCGACGACGCCAGCGCCGCCTCCATCTGGCGCATTTCACGCCGCAACACCTCGTCACGGGTGCGAGTGTTGCCTTTGAAATTGATGCGTCGCGCGTAGACCTGCTTGCCCGGGTCGACGTAAAAACTGATCTTTACGGTTTTCTTGGCATCGTCGATATCCGGCACCATATTCACGTTGGCAAATATGTAACCGTCGTCGCCGAGGCGGTCGGAGATGGCTTTCGACGTTTCCGTGGCGGCTTTGCGCGAAAAAACCTCGCCGGGGCCGACGGCCACCAGCGGCAACAACTCGTCCGGGCTCACCAAGAGGTTGCCTTCGAGCTTCACTTCATCCAGCGTATAAACGTCGCCTTCCTTGACGTTGATGGTAACGTAAATATCCTTTTTATCCGGCGTGATGGAAACTTGCGTCGATTCGATTTCAAATTTTATATAGCCGCGGTCCATGTAATAGGAACGCAGCCGTTCCAAGTCGGCCGATAATTTTTGCTTGGAATACTGATCGTTCTTTGTATAAAAGGAGAGCAGATTCGGCGTGCTTAGCTCGAAAACATCGAGCAAATCTTTATCTTTGAACGCGGTGTTGCCGACGATATTGATCTGGCGAATCTTCGCCGCGCGGCCCTCGGAAATTTTCACCGTCACCGCGACACGGTTGCGGGACAGCGGGGTGACTTCTGAATCGATTTTCAGCGCATACTTACCCCGGCTGTAATATTGGCGGCGCAATTCCTGCTCGACCTTATCGAGTATCTGGCGATTGAACACCCGCCCCTCTGCCAAGCCGATATTTTTCAGCGCCTTGGTCAAATCTTCCGACTTGATATCCGAATTACCCTCGATTTTGATGCTGGATATGGCCTGACGCTCATCCACCACGACCACCAACACGCCGCCTTCCCGCTCCAAACGCACGTCCTTGAAAAAACCGGTCTTGAACAGGGCGCGGATCGCCTCGGCGACCCGGTGCTCATCCACCGTATCGCCCACTTTGATCGGCAAATAGCTGAAAACGGTACCGGCGGAAATGCGCTGCAAGCCGTCCACGCGGATGTCCTGCACCACGAACGGCTCGGCCGCTTGCACGGCAGCGGAACAAAAACCGGCGATGAGCGCGCAACGAGCGTAGGTACGAAGCATGTAGGGAGGCTTAACTGATTGGCTGGGCGCGGCCAGTATAGGGGAAGGCGCCCCCTCGTCTCAACCTGTCGACGCAAGCCCGCGCCAACCGTGGCCTGCAGCACGTTGTCCGCCGCTCTTGCCGACGCCGGACTGATTTCGGGCTTGCCATAACTTAAGATTTACTTAACATTGTACCCAGCAGCACTATAATATCGACACGATACCGTTAGCCAGACACCCAAGCCCGAGCGGCGTTTCACACGCAAAACCTCCACAAGGCCAAAGCCATGAACGACAACTCCTTTCGATACTACCTCACCCATTTACGCGAAGACGTGCCGGCGGGCATCGTCGTTTTCCTGGTCGCGTTGCCCCTGTGCCTGGGGATTGCGCTGGCCTCGGGCGCTCCATTGTTCTCCGGCCTCATTGCCGGCATGGTCGGAGGCTTGCTGGTAGCATGGCTAAGCGGCTCGCAATTGAGCGTCAGCGGCCCCGCGGCGGGCCTCACCGCCATCGTGGTCACCGCCCTCGACAAACTGGGCAACTTCGAAACCTTCTTGCTCAGCGTGACGGTGGCCGGCGTCTTCCAGCTGGCTCTGGGCTTCCTAAAAGCGGGCATCATCGGCGCGTATTTCCCCGCGGCGGTCATCAAAGGCATGCTCGCCGCCATCGGCCTGATCCTCATCATGAAGCAGATTCCCCATGCCGTCGGTTACGACGCCGATTTCGAAGGCGACGAAACCTACCTGCAAGCGGATACCCACACCACTTTTTCCGAGATCGCTTACTCGCTGCAAGCCGTCTCCCCCGGCGCGGTCATCGTCAGCGTTACCGCCATCGTCATCATGCTGTTGTGGGATACCGCGCTCATCAAGCGCACCCGCCTGCTCGGCACGCTTCCCGGCCCCCTGGTGGCGGTCGCCTGGGGCATTGCGTATCACCTGTTGAGCCAACAGTTTTGGCCCAATCTGGCCATCGCACCTGAGCACTTGGTCAACCTCCCCCTGCTGGCCGGACCGAGCGAGCTGCCCAGCCAGTTCATCCTGCCGGACTTCAGCCGATTCCTGAATCCGGACGTATACGTCGTGGCCGCCACCTTGGCCATCGTCGCCAGCCTGGAGACGCTGCTGAGCCTGGAAGCCGTGGACAAACTCGATCCGCTGAAACGGGTCGCGCCCACCAACCGCGAACTAAAAGCGCAAGGCATCGCCAACATCGTCAGCGGCCTGTTGGGCGGACTTCCCATCACGGCCGTCATCGTGCGTAGCGCCGCCAATGTCAATGCCGGCGGGCACAGCAAAATGTCCTGCTTCATCCACGGGATATTGCTGTTGTTCAGCGTGGTCTTCCTCGCGCGATACCTCAACTTGATCCCGCTGGCGTCCCTGGCGGCGATATTGCTGCTGACCGGCTACAAGCTGGCCAAGCCCGCGCTGTTTATCGAGATGTACCGCAAAGGCTTCAACCAACTCGCACCGTTCGCCATCACCGTCGTCGCCATCCTGCTGACGGACTTGCTGAAAGGCATGGCGATCGGCATGGCGGTCGGTTTGTATTTCGTCATCCGCACCAACTTCCATCGCGCGATTTCACTGACGCAGCACGACAAGCATTATTTGCTGCGCTTGCACAAAGACGTGTCCTTCCTCAACAAGGCCGTGCTGCGCGGCTATCTCGCCAGTATCCCGCCCGACAGCCACGTGGTGATCGACGGCACCCGCGCCCTGTTCATCGACCAGGACATAAGGGAAACCATCACCGACTTCATGCTCGCCGCCACCGAAACCAATACCACCGTGGAACTGGAAGGTTTCCATCTCACCCACGACACGTCCGCCATCCACTCAGCCCATTGAGGAAACGCCGCCATGACCAATATCGAACGCCTGTTGCTGGAAAACAAAGCCTGGGCCCAGGAAAAACTGCAACAAGACCCCGCCTTTTTCCAACGGCTCAGCCGCGTCCAAACTCCCGAATTCCTATGGATCGGCTGCTCGGACAGCCGCGTCGCCGCTGACCGGATCACCGCCAGCGACCCGGGCACCCTCTTCGTCCACCGCAACATCGCCAACCTGGTCGTCACCAGCGACATCAACATGCTCAGCGTGCTGCAATACGCCGTCGACGTACTCCAGGTCAAACACGTCATCGTCTGCGGCCATTACGGCTGCGGCGGCATCACCGCCGCCCTGAACAAACAGCAGCCGGATATCATGATCGCCAATAAGTGGCTCAAGCACATCAAGGACACCTATCGCCTGCACCGCATCGAAATCGCCCAGCTTCCCACCCAGGAAGAACGCGTGAACCGCTTAGTGGAGTTGAACGTGATCGAGCAAGTGCAAAACCTGGCCCACACCTCGATCGTTCAAAAAGCCTGGAAAACCCGCAACGGACCGCGTTTGCACGGTTGGGTCTACGGGCTCAACGACGGGATCATCAAAGAATTGGCGACGCTGGACGCCGATGCCGACCTCGACCCCTTATATCAATACGACTTTTGACGACAAAACCGCCGGCCGATTCGCCCCCTAAGCAGCGATGCATTAAAATGGGGGCAACGTCCGCCCGAGGTGGGTGGACTCCACTGTCCAGGTCGAACAGGCGCACACCACTATGCAAGTCCTTCGTACCGTTCTTTTCATCACGCTGCTCGGCGCAAGGCTTTGCGTCAACGCGGCTCCATCGGGTTCATCCATGTCAAACACCGCACCTACCGTCAAACTGCAAACCACCCAAGGCGATATCGTCATTCGGCTCGATAGCCAGCACGCGCCGGCGTCCACCGAAAATTTCCTGGCTTACGTGAAGGAAGGTTTTTACGACGGCACCATCTTCCACCGCATCATTTCCGGCTTCATGGCCCAGGGCGGCGGCTTCGACAGCGATTTCGAACAGAAAAAAACCCACGCCCCCATCAAGAACGAAGCCGACAACGGCTTGAAAAACAAGCGCGGCACCATCGCCATGGCCCGCACCTCCGACCCCCACTCGGCCACCGCCCAGTTCTTCATCAACCTGGTCGATAACGGCTTCCTGGACCACAAAAGCCCGACGCCGCAAGGCTGGGGTTATGCCGTATTCGGCGAAGTGGTGGAAGGCATGGACGTGGTAGACGCCATGGCGAAAATCCCCACCGGCCGCGGCGGCCCGTTCCCCACCGACGTGCCCAAGACCATGGTGCAGATCGAAAAAGCCAGCGTGGTCAGCGAGTAAGCTTTCCTTGCCGAAACGGAAAGAAAGCCTTTTCATTTCAGACCTGCATTTAAGCGCCGGCCGCCGTGCCACGGTCCGGCGCTTTCTGCAGTTCCTGCGACACCGCGCCCCGCAGGCTGAACGCCTGTACATCCTCGGCGACCTGTTCGACGCCTGGGTCGGCGACGACGACAACACCCCGCCCAACCGCGCCGTCAAGCGCGCTCTACGCGCCTTGAGCGATTCCGGCACGGAAATCTATTACCAGCACGGCAACCGCGACTTCCTCATCGGCGAGCGCTTCCTGCGGGAAACCGGCTGCCGCCCCCTGCCCGACCATGCCGTCATAGACCTGTACGGCACCCCCACCCTACTCATGCACGGCGACCTATTGTGCAGCGACGACCTGCCCTACCTGGCCTTCCGCGCCCTAAGCCGCACGGCGGAGTGGCGCGACAACATCCTGGGAAAGCCGCTTCTGCTGCGCCTGCTGGGCGCCCGCTGGTATCGCCTGCGCAGCTACTGGCACAAATCCAAAAAAAGCGGGGAAATCATGGACGTCAACCAGGACACAGTGCGGGAAACCATGCAACGGCACGGCGCCACCCGCCTCATCCACGGCCACACCCACCGCCCGGCGGTGCACGACTTCCAGCTGGATGGAGCCCCGGTCCAGCGTTTTGTATTGGCCGAATGGGACGACCAAGGATCCGTGTCGTGCTGGACGCCCGAAGGCTATCGCCTAGAAAACTGCTGAGCGCGCCCCGCCTTCGGGGGCACGGCGATGCCGCCCCTCGTTACCGCGGTGGATTTGCGCGAAAAAACCCGTCGGCCTTGCCGTAGGCGGCCGAGCAGCGGGGAAAAAGAGAAAGGGACGGATGAGGAGACTCGCCCCCTCAGCGGGGGCGAATCGGGTTGAACGTCGCGGAAGCGTTTACGAGCGCTTGTCTTTGGCGTCCGGCTTGCGGTTGGATTTTTCGTAAGCCAGCATCTTGGCCAGTTGCTTGGCGTTGACGTAGCCGGGGATGATTTCGCCGCCTTCGGTGACGATCATCGGCGTACCGTTAGCGCCCATGGCGATGCCCAGGGACATGTGCTCGTCCACCGGGTTGTCGCATTCCTTGCTCTCGACTTTTTCGTCGCGCTTGGCACGGGTCAAGGCCGCGTTACGGTCTTTGGCGCACCATACGGAGACGGCTTTGCGATACGAATCGGAATCGCGGCCCGCGCGCGGGAAGAACAGATAGCGAACGGTGATGCCTTCCGCCAAATATTGCTCGATTTCCGAATGCAGCTTGCGGCAATAACCGCAGTCGATGTCGGTGAAGATGGAGACAACGTATTTCGGCTGCTTGGCGGCAAACACGATCATGTTGCTTTCGCCGATTTTCGCCAGCGCGGCCACCCGCGCCGCCGCTTGCTTCGGCTCGCTGACGTCGGCGTGGCCTTCCACGTCGATCATCTTGCCCTGAATGAGGTAACGCCCGTCTCCGGACATGTAGAACACCGTCGGCCCGACCACCACTTCGTACAGACCGGGTATTTCGGACGGGGTGATGGACTCCGGCTTCGTGCCGGGGAACACCTTTTCCAGGGCGTCGGCGATGGCTTTGTCGTCGGCCCGCAACGGCGCGACAGCCACAGCCAACAAAGCGGCGAGCATCAATCTACTGAAAGTTTTCATCGGCATTAACAATCCATCACGCTAACAATCGTTGCAAGTCCAGCATCAAGGCCAGGCCCATGAGAAAAATCAAAAACGCCATGCCGATGCGCTGGCTGACAGCCATGGCTTGCTCGGACAACGGGCTGCCCTTGACGCCTTCGATCAGGAAGAAAAACAGATGGCCGCCGTCCAGCACAGGCACCGGCAATAAATTGAGCACCCCCAAACTGATGCTCACCACGGCGAGAAATTTGACGAACTGCAACCAACCCATGCTGGCGGATTGGCCGGCATATTGCGCGATGCTGATCGGGCCGCTGAGATTGTCCAAAGCCGCTTGCCCCACAAACATCCGGCTCACCATTTTCACCGTCAGCCAGGAATATTCCGCCGTACGCGCTATCGCCTCGCCCAAGGCGGAAACCGGGTTCAAACGGTATTCCACCTGCATTTGCTCGCTCAGCCCCGGAGGAATACGCACCGTCGCGCCGATTTTACCGACCTTCTCGCCTTCGCTGACGGTAGCGAAGGGGCGCACGGTCAAGGACAACTGCAAGCCTTCCCGGTCCACCGTCAACGCGATGGCCTGTTCCGGCCGTTGCCGCACGTACTCCACCCACTGGCGCCAGCTTTCCACCGGCTGTCCGTCGGCTTCCACCACCAGATCCCCCGGCTGCAGGCCGGCTTGCGCCGCCGCGCCGCCCGGCAGGACTTTGTCCAGTACCGGGGCCAATTTGGGCTCCCAAGGCCTGAAGCCCAGCTCCCGGCCCAGTTGCTCAGGATGCCCGGCCAGTTCAGGAGGAACAACCAGCACCCGCTCGGCCGTATCGCCATCGCCGGTGGTTACTTGAATGCGATAGCTGCCGCTATCGGTGGCTAACGATTGCAAACTGCCCCATACCTGGCTCCAGGTGGGCGTCGCGCGACTTTCCACCGACACGATCTCGTCGCCTTCGACAAAACCCGCCTGCGCCGCGAGGCTGGCCGGCGCCACCGGCCCCAGCACAGGCCGCATGCCGGTTTCGCCGGCCACGAACACCAGCCAATAAAGCAACACCGCCAATCCGAAATTGAACAGCGGACCGGCGGCCACGATGGACGAGCGAACCCACAGCGCCTGACGGTTGAAGGCGAACGGCAGATCGGCCTCCGCCACCGGCCCTTCGCGCTCATCCACCATTTTCACGTAGCCGCCCAACGGAATCGCCGACAAGGTGAATTCCGTATCCTCCGGCGACTTCCGGTACCGCCATAAAACCTTGCCGAACCCCAGCGAAAAGCGCAGTACCTTTACCCCTAGCCGCCGCGCCACCCAATAATGGCCGAACTCATGGAAGGCGACCAATATCGCCAAAGCGAGCAGGAAGAAAAATACGGTATGCATAGGGTTAGGCCCCAGGAACTTGGACTTATGACGGCAACTGCCCGATGTACTCCCGCGCCTTGGCTCTGGCGGCCGCGTCCGCCTGCAGCACCGTGTCGATGGAATCCGCGGCATCCGCGCTGAACAACCCCATAGTGTGCTCGATCACCGCCGGGATTTGGGTAAAGCGCAAACGGCCGTCGAGGAACCATTCCACCGCAATCTCGTTGGCGGCGTTGAGCACCGCCGGCATGATGCCGCCGGCGCGGGCGGCGTCGTAGGCCAGTCGCAAGCAGGGGAAACGCACGAAATCGGGCGCTTCGAAATTCAACTGTTTGACGGCGAACAAGTCCAACGGTTCCACGCCGGACTCGAAACGATCCGGCCACGCCATGGCGTGGGCGATGGGGACGCGCATATCGGGGTTGCCCATCTGCGCCAGCACCGTACCGTCCACATAATCCACCAGGGAGTGGATGATGCTTTGCGGGTGGATCACCACCTGCACGTCGTCCGGCTCCATATCGAACAGCAAGCAAGCCTCGATCAACTCCAGGCCCTTGTTCATCATGGTGGCGGAATCCACCGAAATCTTGCGCCCCATCTCCCACTTGGGATGAGCGCAGGCCTGATCCGGCGTCACGTCGTGCAACGCGTCCAGGGGCGTTTTGAGGAACGGGCCGCCGGAGGCGGTGAGCAAAATGCGCCGCGCCGACTTGGCGCGCACGCCGGCCCGGTAATTGGCCGGCATGCACTGAAAAATGGCGTTGTGCTCGCTGTCGATGGGCAACAACACGGCGTTGGAACGGGTCACTTCCTGCATGAACAACGGGCCGGACATGACCAAGGCCTCTTTATTGGCGAGCAACACATGCTTGCCGGCCTTGGCCGCCGCCAGCGTAGGAAGCAAGCCCGCGGCGCCGACGATGGCGGCCATGACACTATCCACCTGCGGCAAGGACGCCACTTCTTGCAGCGCGTCGGTGCCAGTCAGCACCTTCGTGCCGGTCACGCCGGCCGCTCGCAAGCGCTCGGCGAAATTCTCCGCCTGGGCGGGATCCAGCAACACCGCGTATTCCGGATGATGGCGCTGGCACTGCTCGAACAGCAGATCGCCGTTTTTATTGGCGGTTAGCGCCACCACGCGATACAGGCCGGGGTGGCGACCCACCACGTCCAGGGTGCTGACACCGATGGAGCCGGTGGAGCCGAGTATGCAAATGCCCTTCATTGGAAAAAGATCTCCCGCAGGTAACAGCCGGCATAAAACATCGGCACGGCGGCCAATAAACTATCGATACGGTCCAGCACGCCGCCGTGGCCGGGCAGCCAGGAGCCGCTGTCCTTGACGCCGCGCAGGCGTTTCACCAGGCTTTCGAACAAGTCGCCGCAAATCGAAGCCAGCACCGTCATGACGGACAATAACAAGAAGTCGGCAAACACCATGCCCGACCACTTTTCGGCGATGAGGTAGAAATACCCGCCGACCAGCAACGCCAGCAATGCGGCCGCGCCCAAAGCGCCGTACAGCCCTTCCACCGTCTTGCCCGGGCTGATTTCCGGCATCAACTTGCTGAAGCCGTAATTTTTGCCGACGAAATAAGCGCCCATATCGGCCACGGCGATCAGCACCAGCAAATACAGCACCTGGTAGGAGCCGAAATTCACGTGCAGCCAGACGAACATGATCCAGGCCGACAACAAAACGAAATACCCCACGGCCAATTTAACCGCGACGGGATACTTCCATTGCAACAGCTTGCCCGGCATTTGGCGCAAAGCGATAGCCAAGGCCACCCACCATGCCAACACCGGCCACATGAACCAGTCGAACAAATAACCCAGCCAATAATGGTAGCTGGCCATGGTCAACAGCAGGCTCCCACAGAACGCCAGCCGCCCGGAACGATTTTCCACGCCGGCCAAATTCGACCATTCCCAACCGGCCAGCACGGCGATCAAACCGAACGCGATGACGAAACCCAAGGTCGGCAGGAACAAAACCGCCGGGACGATCACCGCGGCGACGGCCAGGCCTGTAATGATCCGCAGTTTCGTCGCCGGCGTGGCTTCCGCTGAAGGCATGCTTTTATTGTTTTGATTTTTCGATACTTGCATGGGTGTTTGCCGTTTTTGAAAGGATAGGAATGCGAAGACGGCCAGGGTGAGGAATCAACGCCCGACGGCGCTTCCGGCCTGGATTTGCTCACCGGTACAACCGAAGCGGCGCTCCCGGGAGGCGAAATCCTGAAAAGCCAGCTCCAACTGGGACTCGTCGAAATCCGGCCACAAAGTTTCGGTGAAATACAGCTCGGTATAAGCCAGCTGCCAAAGCAGGAAGTTGCTGATGCGCCGCTCGCCGCCCGTGCGGATGAACAGGTCCGGCTCCGGCATATTGGCCGTCGAGAGGTTGGCTTCGATCAGCCGCTCGTCGATATCGGCCGGCGCCAACTCGCCCCGCTGCACGGCTTCGGCCACCCGCTGCGCCGCCCGCACCACGTCGCGGCGGCCGCCGTAATTGCCAGCCACCATCAGCGTCATGCCCGTGTTGCCCGCGGTGAGCGCTTCGGACTCGGCGATGCGCCGCCGCAAACGGCCGTCGAATGCCTCGGTGTCGCCGATGATGCGCAAACGTATGCCCTGCTCGTGCATTTGGCGCGTTTCCCTCGCCAGCGCCTCCACGAACAGGTCCATCAGCACGGAAACCTCGTCGGCCGGACGCCGCCAGTTTTCGCTGCTGAAGGCGAACAAGGTCAACACTTCAACGCCTTTATCGGCGCAGTAGCGAACGACTCTACGCACCACATTGATGCCCGCCGCGTGGCCCGCCGTGCGCGGCAATAGGCGCTGCTTGGCCCAGCGCCCGTTGCCGTCCATGATGATGGCAACGTGGCGGGGCAATCCGGCGGAAGGGGCGATGTCAGCCATGGAAACGCGTCTAATCCAACGCTTTAGACAGCCAGCAAGTCGGCTTCTTTTTCGTCCAACAGCTTGTCGATGTCTTTGACGTGCTTGTCCGTGACTTTTTGAATTTGCTCCTGGGCGCGCCGTTCCTCATCCTCGGAAATCAGCTTTTCCTTGAGCGCTTCCTTCAATTCCGACAACGCATCGCGGCGAATATTGCGCACCGCCACGCGGCCGTTTTCGCCCTCGTGACGCACCACCTTGACCAAATCGCGGCGGCGATCTTCCGTCAAAGCCGGCATGGGCACGCGAATCACCGTCCCGGAAGTCACCGGGTTGAGCCCCAAGTCCGATGTCATGATGGCCTTCTCGATGGCCGGAACCATGCCCTTATCCCAGGGCGTAATCATCAGGGTGCGGGAGTCTTCGACGTTGACGTTGGCCACTTTGGGCAAGGAGCTTTCCTGGCCGTAGTAGTTGACGGTGATGTGCTCCAACAAACTGGGATGGGCCCGGCCGGTGCGGATTTTCGCCAGTTCGTGCTTGAGCGACTCCACGCTTTTCGCCATGCGCGCGGTGGCGCTTTGCATAATATCGTCGATCATGGGTTTATCCTGCTTCAATCAGTGAACCGATCTCTTCGCCGTGCACCAAACGCATGACGGCACCATCTTCAAACACGTTCATCACCCGCAACGGGATGCGATGGTCGCGGCACAACACCAGAGCGGTGGCGTCCATCACGTTGAGCCGCTGATCCAAAGCCTGATCGAAAGTCAGGCGGCTGTAAAACGTGGCGTTGGCATCTTTTTTGGGGTCGGCGGAATAAACGCCGTCCACCTTGGTAGCCTTGATAAGGATATCGGCGTTGATTTCCACCGCGCGCAGGCTGGCCGCCGAATCCGTCGTGAAAAACGGATTGCCCGTGCCGGCGGCGAAAATCACCACCCGGCCTTTTTCCAAATGACGCACCGCGCGGCGGCGGATATAGTCTTCACATACTTGGTTGATCTTCAGCGCGGACATCACACGCACCGGCAGACCCAAATTCTCGATAGCATCCTGCATGGCCAAGGCGTTGATCACCGTGCCCAACATGCCCATATGATCGCTGGTAACGCGATCCAGGCCCTCCGCCGCTTTTTCCGCGCCGCGGATGATGTTGCCGCCGCCGATCACCACCGCCGTTTGCACACCTGCCCGGCACAGGTCGCAAATTTCCGCCGCAAGGCGTTGAAGTATCGCCGCGTCGATGCCGCAACGGCCGTCGCCCAACAGGGCTTCGCCGCTCAGCTTGAGCAAAATTCTGCGGTATTTCAGTTCCGACATGGATAAATCCGTAGCAAGCCGGTAGTAAACCGCTCCGAACGAATCGGAGCCCCCATCTATGCAAAAGGGCTTTGCGGCATCAGCCCAAGCCGATGCCACAAAGCCCCGGTGAGGATTAGGCTCCGCGAACCTGAGCCATTACTTCCTCGGCGAAATTGCTTTCTTCCTTCTCGATGCCTTCGCCTACTTCATAGCGCACGAAACGCGCCACGGACGCGCTCTTCTCCTTGAGCAAACCGGCCACGGTCACGTCCGGGTTCTTCACGAACGGTTGGCCGACCAGGGTGATTTCACCCAGGAATTTGTTGATGCGGCCCTGCACCATCTTTTCCACGATTTCGGCCGGCTTGCCGCTTTCCAGCGCCTGGGCGGAGAAAATTTCTTTCTCCTTGGCGATCAGCTCGGCCGGAACGCCGGACTCGTCCAAGCAAACGGGCTTGCTGGCGGCCACGTGCATGGCGATGTCGCGGCCCAGCTCGGCATTGCCGCCCTTCAGCTCGACCAGCACGCCGATGCGGCTGCCATGGCTGTAGCCGGCCAGCACGCCGTCGGCGCTGGTGTAGCGCTCGAAGCGGCGCAGATTGATGTTCTCGCCCAGCTTGGCAACCAGGGCGCGGCGAGTCTCGTCTACGGTGGAACCGTTCAAGGACAGTGCCGACACTTGCTCCAGGCTGGAGACATCGTTGGCGGCAACCAGGTCGGCCACGTCGTTGGCGAACTTGACGAAATCGTCCGCCTTGGCGACGAAGTCGGTTTCGCTGTTGATTTCGACCAGGGCGGCAACCTTGCCGTCGGCGCTCATCTTCACGCAAACGTAACCTTCGGCGGCGGTGCGGCCGGCTTTCTTGTCAGCTTTGGTCAAGCCGGTCTTACGCATCCATTCGATGGCCGCTTCCATGTCGCCGTTGGCTTCGGTCAAAGCCTTCTTGCATTCCATCATGCCGGAGCCGGTACGTTCGCGTAGCTCCTTCACCATTGCCGCAGTGATATTCATCTAATCAAAACCTCAATTAACTTTTTCCTAGAGTGCATTACGCGCATCGCCGAGGCGGACTCTTTCGGTTCCGCGCCGGCGTGTTGCAGCCTTTACGCCTCAACAACGGGGCAGCCCAACGCCGTCGTGCGGCGTTGGGCTGCCCCATGTGCGGCGGACGGATTATTCCGCGGCTTCTGCGCTGGAAGCGGCTTCCGCTTCCATTTCGACGAAATCGTCGCCCTTGCCGCCAGCCGCGCCCAAATCGGCGGCCTTGCCGCTGAGGATCGAAGCGGCTGCGCTCTGGGTGTAGAGCTGCACGGCGCGAATGGAGTCGTCGTTGCCCGGGATGATGTAGTCCACGCCATTGGGGCTGTTGTTGCTGTCCACCACGGCGATGACCGGGATGCCCAGCTTGACGGCTTCCGCCACAGCGTTCTTCTCGTGGCCCACGTCCAGCACGAACAACGCGTCCGGCAGGCGGTCCATGTTCTTGATGCCGCCCATGCTGCGCTCCAGCTTTTCCAGCTCGCGCATCATGCCCAGGGCTTCCTTTTTATGGAAACGGCTCAAGCTGCCGTCGTCGCGCATGGTTTCCAGCTGCTTGAGGCGGGAAACGGATTTCTTAATGGTGTTGAAGTTGGTCAACATGCCGCCCAACCAGCGGTAATTGACGAAGGGCATGCCGCAACGCGCAGCCTCTTCTTCTACCGTCTTACGGATGGCTTTTTTGGTGCCGACGAACAGGATGTTGCCCCGATTGGCCGCCAACTGCTCCATGTACTGCATGGCGTCGTTGAACAACGGCAGGGTTTTTTCCAGATTGATGATGTGAATCTGACTGCGCGCGCCGAAGATGTAGGGCGCCATTTTCGGATTCCAATAGCGGGTCTGGTGCCCGAAGTGTACGCCAGCTTCCAACATCTGACGCATCGTTACGTTTGCCATCATTACTCCAATTGCATAGGCCGGCCATAGCGAACCGGCTAAGGGTTTTGCCTCCACACGCCCCATCCGATAACCAAACTCTAGGATTCAATGGTAGAGTCCGGCACCCAACCGGATGTGCCGACGTGTGTGTGTTGTTGCTTAACGCATCCCTGCACTTCCCCTGGTACGGGTAAAAACAAATCGGCCATCCCGCCGACTTGCCATCTTGCCATCTTGCCAAAAACGGCGGTGATTTATACCATACCCGGCTTTCCTCAACAATCCGTGCGAGCAAAAAGCCGCGCGGGGCCTTGCCGATTCCCGCACAGTCCAACGGTCGCCCAACACCCCAATGAGCATCTCCATCAAGTCCAGTGACGAAATCGAAAAAATGCGCGTGGCCGGACGCCTAGCCGCGGAAGTGCTCGAGATGATCGCGCCCCACGTGCGGGCCGGTGTCACCACCGAACAGTTGGACAACATTTGCCACGACTACATGGTCAATGTGCAAAACGCGATCCCCGCGCCGCTCAATTACCGCGGGTTTCCCAAGTCCATCTGCACCTCGGTGAACCATCAGGTCTGCCACGGCATTCCGGGGCCGAAAAAGCTCAAGGACGGCGATATCGTCAACGTCGACATCACCGTCATCAAGGACGGCTTCCACGGCGACACCAGCGCCATGTTCCACATCGGCGAGCCATCCATACGCGCCAAAAGGCTTACGCAAATCACCTTGGAAGCGCTCTACCTGGGCATACAACAGGTGCGCCCCGGCGCGCGCCTGGGGGATATCGGCCACGTCATCCAAAAACACGCCGAAAGCCACGGCTTTACAGTGGTCCGCGAGTTTTGCGGACACGGCATCGGCCGTGCGTTTCACGAAGAGCCCCAGGTGCTGCACTATGGCAAACCCGGCACGGGGGAGCTGCTGGAAGCCGGCATGACTTTCACCATCGAGCCCATGATCAACGCCGGCAAAGCCGACGTCAAAGTGCTGCCCGACGGCTGGACCGCGGTGACGCGCGACCACAGCCTTTCGGCCCAATGGGAACACACCATTCTGGTAACCGACAACGGCTTTGAAATTCTCACCCTGCGCAATGACGAACGGGTAAGCCGTGACCATATCGACCCCGCCGCCTTTTGAAGCGCTGCTGGACGAGGCCGCCCCCCTCCAATCCTATAAGGACCACCTGGCGGCGGTCGCCGCCGACTTGATTCGCGGCTTCGACACGGGCGTCCCCGTCGCGGATTTGCTGCACGCCAAAGCGGCGGTGGTCGACCGGCTGTTGATCGCTTGCTGGAAACACTTTCTCGGAGACCGGGCCGACGGCCTTTGCCTGGTTGCGGTGGGCGGCTACGGCCGGCGGGAACTGCACCCCCACTCGGATGTCGACCTGCTGCTGCTCACGGCGCAACCCCTGGCGGACAACAAGTCCTGCGCCGACCCCGTCGCGGCCCTGTTCCGCTTTTTATGGGACATCGGCCTGAAGCCCGGCCAAAGCGTACGCACCGTGGAGGAATGCGAACAGGAAGCCGAACGCGACCAAACCGTCATCACCAACCTCATCGAATGCCGCCACCTCTGCGGCGACATCGCCCTGTTCCAGCAACTGGAAGCCCGCCTCGCTCCCGAGCGCTTGTGGCCGGCGCAGGCGTTCTTCACCGCCAAGCTGCAAGAGCAGGAAGCGCGCTATCACAAATACCACGACACCGCCTACAACCTAGAGCCCAACGTCAAGGACGGCCCAGGCGGCTTACGCGACATCCAAATCATCGGCTGGGTCACCCGGCGGCTCTACGGCGCCGCCGACCTGATCCAACTGGTCAGCCGCGGCATCCTCAGCCACAACGAATACCTGGAACTGAATCGCGCCCGCGATTTCTTGTGGACCATCCGTTTCGCCCTGCACAGCCTGGCCGGGCGCTGCGAGGACCGCTTGCTGTTCGAGTACCAGAAACAACTGGCGGACCGGTTCGGCTACCTGGCCACGGACGGCAACCAAGCCGTCGAGGAATTCATGCAGCAATATTTCCGCACCATCAAAGGTGTCGAAAGACTCAACGAAATGCTGCTGCAGCTGTTCCAGGAAGCCATGCCCAGCCGCCAGGCGAGCACGCCCCCCGTCCGCGTGGACGAATACTTTCACAGCGTCGGCGGCTACCTGGAGGCGGTCAACGAAGAGCTGTTCCGGCAGCGCCCCCTGGCCTTGCTGGAAATTTTCCTTGCCCTGCAAAAAAACCCGAGCCTGCTGGGGATCCGGGCCTCCACCATCCGCCTGATTCGGGGCAGCCTGGACATCATCGACGACGACTTCCGCCGCGACCCGGCCGCCTGCCGCCTGTTCATGCAAATCCTGCGCGAACCCCAGGGCATCGTCCACCAACTGCGGCGCATGAACCGCCACGGCGTGCTGGCGGCCTACCTGCCGGAATTCGCCAAGGTAGTGGGACGCATGCAGTTCGATTTATTCCACGTCTACACCGTGGACGAGCATTCGCTGTTCGTCGTGCGCAACCTGCGCCGCTTCACCCTGGAAAAGCACCGGGAGGAGCTGCCGTTCGCCTACGACCTGTCGCGGCAGATCGCCAAACCGGAACTACTGTATATCGCCGGGCTTCTGCACGACATCGCCAAAGGCAGCGGCGGCGACCACTCCGAAATGGGCGAGCGCATCGCCGGAGAATTCTGCCGCCGCCACGGCCTCGGCGACGACGACACCAAACTGGTCACTTGGCTGGTGCGGAATCACCTACTCATGTCCCTCACCGCCCAGCGCAAGGACATCGCCGATCCCGACGTGGTGCACGAATTCGCCTCCGCCGTGGGCAGCGAAGCCTACCTCAACCACATCTACCTGCTGACCCTGGCGGACATCCGCGCCACCAACCCCAACCTGTGGAACTCCTGGAAGGACGCCTTGTTCAAGGAGCTTTACGCCGTCGCGCGACGCGCCTTGCGACGGGGCCTGCACAACCCCATCGCCCAGGGAGAGATTTGCGCGGCGCGGCGCCATGACGCCCAACGCATCACGGAGCGCCTGGGCCTTCCGGCCGCGACCACGGAAATCGTCTGGGCCAATCTCGGCGACGAGTATTTCCTGCGCTTCGCCCCCGAGGAAATCGCCTGGCATACCATCGCCCTGGCGGGGTGTCGCGACGCCGACTTGCCGCTGGTCCTGCTGCGCCCGGAAAGCCGCTGGGGCAGTGCGGAGGCCTTCGTTTACATGGCCGACCGGGACTATATTTTCGCCTGCAGCACGGCGGTACTGGACCAGCTCAACCTGACCATTCTCGATGCCAGGCTCATCACCACCAGCCATGGCTACGTGCTGATCAGCTATCAAGTACTGGAGCAAAACAACGCTCCCATCGAAAACCCGCTGCGGCAAACGGAAATCGCCGACCGGCTACGCGCCAGCCTGCTGCATCCCACCGACCAAGCCATGCGGGTAGCCCGCCGGCAGCCGTCGCAGGTCAAGCACTTCGCCGTCCGCACCCAGGTTTACTTTCACGACGACGCCCAAGCCCGCCACACCGTCATGGAGCTGTTGGCCACCGACCAACCGGGCTTGCTGTCCAAAGTCGGGCAGGCGTTCACCCGCCACGGCATCCGCGTGCTCAACGCCAAAGTGAGCACCATCGGCAGCCGCGCCGAAGACGTTTTCCATATTACCGACCGGGACGGAAAGCCGCTGGCCACGGAAGCGGCGCGGCAGGCGCTGCACGCCAGCTTGCTGGCATTGATCGACGAGGGGTGAGCAAAAAGACGCGGACGGCCGGGCGCCCGCGCCACGGTCATTCGTAAACCCGGCCTTTCCAGCGGCTGCGCACGCCGCGCCAATAGCGGATGGCGGAAGTCCAGGTCATGGCCATATAGAGAGCGGCGATGAACGGCATGGCCCACGCCCACCAGGGGCTGCGCCCATAAAACGCCAGCGTCGGCCAATAGAGCAACGCCATCAGCCCGTAAGCCAGAAACGAGACCTTAGCGGTCGCGCCACCGGCCAGCAAGCCCAAAGGCGGCAGCCAGAACAGGACGAACATAAAAGCGGTACAGAGCAACAACAGCACCACCGAATAGCGCAACTGCGTATAAGCGGTCCGCGCCACCATGTCCCAGATTTCGCTTAAACGATCGTAACTGCGCAGGCTAACCACCGAGCGGGACAAACCGATCCAAGTGCGGTTGCCGGCCCCTTTGACGGTGCGGGCCAAGGAGCAATCGTCGATCAGCGCCTCGCGGATGACGCCGAAGCCGCCGATATCCTTGAGCAAGCGGGTTTCCAGCATGATGCAGCCGCCCGCTGCCGCCGCCACGCCCTTGAAGCGCGAATTGGACAAGGCGAACGGATAGAGGAATTTGAAGAAATAGACGAAAGCGGGCATCAGGAGCTTTTCCCACACGCCGTCCATGCGCAAGGTGGCCATGAGCGAAACAAAATGCACGCCTTCGCTGCGCATTTTGCGCCGCAGTGTCGGCAACATGCCGGGCTCCAGGCGGATATCGGCATCCAACAGCAACGTCAACGGCGTGGCCACCGAACCGCAGGCTTGCTCCAAAGCCCACAGCTTGCCGCTCCAGCCGGGCGGCAGGGGCTGGCTTTGCATCACGCGCAGATCGAGCCCCTGGACTTGCCGCGCGACCGCCGCGGTATCGTCGCTGGAGGCGTCGTCCACCACCACCACCTTGAGTCGGCGGCCTTGCGCCGCCAAAGCCCCCAAAGTGGTGGCAATCACCTCCGCCTCGTTGCGGGCGGGAATCACCACGGTGATGTCGGAGAGGTCGGCGTCGCCCTCCCCTGCCTCCGCCTCCAGCACTTCCCGGTTGCGCCAGGGCTGCCAAGGCAGCACGACGATGGCCAACCAAAAAAGGGCCGCCAACGCGGCCAGCATCGACAACCCTTCCGTCATGGCGAGCGCCCTTCTCCTCAGCAGCTATGGGGCGGCGTCTCAACCCGTCCCGAATCGATGGCGGCTCCCTCGACTGGAACCTCGTATTGCGGCACGGCCTGCTCCACCATGGCGCCTTCGGTGCGGGGACCGCGCATAGAAACCAGCAGGGCCTTGAGCGGATTGCTCATGGCGTCAGCCACGGCGGTGGCTTCATAACCGCAGTGGGCCATGCAATTGACGCACTTGGGATTGCGCACCGTGCCGTATTTTTGCCAGGGGGTTTCTTCCATCAAGCCCTTGAAGCTGGAGGCGTAACCTTCGTCGGACAACAAGTAGCAAGGCTTCTGCCAGCCGAACACGTTGCGCGTCGGGTTGCCCCACGGCGTGCAGTTGTAACCTTGGTTGCCGGCGAGGAAATCCAGGAACAGGCTGGAATGGTTCAGGCGCCACTTGCGGCCCTTGCCCAGGCGGAAAATGTCGCGGAACAGTTCTTTGGTTTCCACCGACTTGATGAAGATGCCCTGCTGCGGCGCCCTTTCGTAGCTGAAGCCGGGGGAGATGGTGATGCCCTCCACGCCCAGGTCGCGCACGTAATCCAGGAACTTGGCCACTTCCGGCGCCGTCTCACCCTGGAACAAGGTGCAGTTGATGGTGACGCGAAAGCCTTTGTCCAAAGCCAGCTTGATGGCTTCCACCGCCTTCTCGAACACGCCCTCTTGGCACACCGAGGTATCGTGACGCTCCCTTTCGCCGTCCAAATGCACGGAGAAGGTCAGATAAGGAGAGGGCTTGTAGTCGTCCATCTTCTTGCGCAGCAACAAGGCGTTGGTGCACAGATACACGTATTTCTTGCGAGCGATGATGCCGTCCACTACCTGGGGCAGCTCTTTGTGCAACAGGGGCTCGCCGCCGGCGATGGAAATGACCGGCGCGCCGCATTCGTCCACGGCCGCCAAACAATCTTCCACGCTCAAGCGCTTGTTGAGGATCTCGTCCGGATAGTCGATCTTGCCGCAACCGGCGCAGGCCAGATTGCAGCGAAACAACGGCTCCAGCATCAACACCAGCGGATATTTCTCCCGGCCTTTGAGCTTTTGCTTGACCAGATAGCTGGCGATACTGAACTGCTGACGTAATGGAACGCCCATCGACTTAACTCCTAAATCCAAGGATGCAAACCCGCCCCCGCTGGGGAAGTATGTTGAGCATTCTAATCAGGATTGCCTGAAGCGCCAAATTTTTTTGCAAAAATGCAACACCGCTCGCACGAACTCCGCCGCCCCGCCCCAAGCCAGAATAAATAAGCCATTGACGGACCTGACGGAATTGCTAGAATTGCCGCAAGTTAGACAGGCAACCCCGTTTTGTGACCATTTTACAACAACACGACAAACAGCCGCCGGCAGCCACGACATGTCGGCACTACCCGGCCCCACACCGGAGAGACTTCAGATCATGAATGGAACTCATGCAACAGTAGCCGACGCCATCGGCCAACTGAGCGACGACCAGCTGCAAGCCCAGCTGCTGGAAGGGGTTTCTCGCACTTTCGCCCTGACCATCCCGCAGCTGCCCCAAGCCCTGTACAAGGCGGTGGCCAATGCCTACCTGCTGTGCCGCATCGTCGACACCATCGAAGACGAGGTGGCACTCACCTCCGAACAAAAGCGGGCCTTCTGCCGCGACTTCGAAGCCGTGGTCAAAGGCCGCGCCGACGCCGCCTCCTTCAGCCGCCGCCTGGCGCCGCTGCTGTCGCAGCAAACCATACCGGCCGAACACGAACTGATCCGCTGCGTCCCCCGCGTCATCGCCATCACCCACAGCCTGGACCAGCCGCAGATCGACGCCTTGGCCGAGTGCGTGGAAATCATGGCCAAGGGCATGGCGGATTTTCAGGACAAAGACCTCAGCGCGGGCCTGGCGAATCTCGACGAAATGGACCGTTATTGCTACTACGTGGCCGGCGTGGTGGGGGAGATGCTCACCAAGTTGTTCTGCCACTACTCGCCGGAAATCGCCAAGAACCGCGACACCATGATGAAGCTGGCGGTTTCCTTCGGCCAAGGCCTGCAGATGACCAATATCCTCAAGGACGTGTGGGACGACCACCAGCGCGGCGTTTCTTGGCTGCCCAGAGACATTTTCGCCGCCTACGGCTACGACCTGGCGCAGCTCTCGCCGCAGAACAACAACGCCGCTTTCCGCGCCGCCTACGGCGAGGTGGTCGGCGTCGCCCACGGCCACCTGCGCAACGCGCTGGAGTACACCATGCTGATTCCCAGCCATGAAACAGGCATGCGCGAATTCTGCCTGTGGGCGCTAGGGATGGCCGTGCTCACCCTGCGCAAAATCAACGGCAACCTGGCATTCACCCAATCCAGCCAGGCCAAGATCACCCGCCGCAGCGTGAAGGCCACCATCGCGGCCTCCCGCTTAGCGCGGCGCTGCAACTTTCTGCTCAAGCTCCTGTTCAACCTGGCCGGCATCGGCCTACCCGCGCCCAAAGCCCCGCTGCTTGCGGCGCCCAATCGCACCGACAATCAACTGGACGCATAGACAAGGGGATATCCGAATATGCTGAACGCCAACGCCGCTTCGATCCGCATGGACAACCTGGACTTGCAATCCGTCCCCCTGGACGCCAAGCTGCCCGCTCACGCCGCCGCGCCCGAATCGCGGCTGGACGCCGCCATCGGCAGCGCCACCAACCATCTGCTGTCCCTGCAACACGCGGACGGCCACTGGGTATTCGAGCTGGAAGCCGACTGCACCATCCCGTCCGAGTACATCATGATGATGCACTTCATGGACGAGATCGATCTGGAGCTGCAAGCCAAGATCGCCAACTTCGTGCGCTCCCGCCAGAACGCCGACGGCAGCTGGCCGCTGTTCACCGGCGCGCCCGGCGACATCAGCTGCTCGGTGAAAGCCTACTACGCCCTGAAAATGGCCGGCGACAACATCGACGCGCCGCACATGGTCAAAGCCCGCCACTGGATTCACGACCAAGGCGGCGCAGCCAAGTCCAACGTGTTCACCCGCATCGCCCTGGCGATGTTCGAGCAGGTGCCCTGGCGCGCCACGCCGTTCATCCCGGTGGAAATCATGCACCTGCCCAAGTGGTTCCCCTTCCACCTGGACAAGGTCTCCTATTGGTCGCGCACCGTGATGGTGCCGCTGTTCATCCTGTGCAGCCTCAAGGTCAAGGCCCGCAACCCGCACGAAGTGCATATCCGCGAGCTGTTCATCACCAAACCGGAGCTGGAGCGCGGCTATTTCGACCACGTCAAGACACCGTTGGGCAAGGCCATTCTGGCCGTCGAGCGCTTCTTCCGTTTGTTCGAACCGCTGTTCGCCGCCACCCTGCGCAAATCCGCCATCGAAAAGGCCTTCGCCTGGTTCGAGCCGCGCCTCAACGGCGAAGACGGCCTGGGCGCCATTTTCCCCGCCATGGTCAACGCCTATGAAGCCATGGACGCCATCGGCATTCCCGAAAACGATCCGCGCCGCGTGACCGCCAAGAAGGCCATCGAAAAACTGCTGGTATTCCAAGGCGACAAGGTCTATTGCCAGCCCTGCGTATCCCCCATTTGGGACACCGGCCTCACCGCCCTGGCCCTGCAGGAAGTGCTGAAGGCCGACGACGACGCCCGCACCAAAGAAGCCGTCAGCCATAGCCTGCGCTGGCTCGCCAGCAAGCAAATCGCCGCGGACGCACCGGGCGACTGGCGCATCAATTGCGAGGAAGGCCAAGTCTGCGGCGGCTGGGCTTTCCAATACGGCAACGACTATTACCCGGACGTGGACGACACCGCCGTGGTGGCCGTCGCCATGAAACAGGCGCAAGACCCGCAATTCGCCGACAACCTGGAGCGCGCCGGCAGTTGGATCGCCGCCATGCAGTCCTCCAACGGCGGCTTCGGCGCTTTCGACGTGGACAACGACCACTACTACCTCAACCACATCCCCTTCGCCGACCACGGTGCGTTGCTGGATCCGCCCACTGCCGACGTATCCGGCCGTTGCGCCATGTACTTGGCCATGCTGGTGGACCAACAGCCTGAGCTGAAGCCGGCGCTGGATCGCGTGCTGGACTATTTGGGCAACGAGCAGGAAGCCGACGGCGCCTGGTTCGGCCGCTGGGGCACCAACTACATTTACGGCACCTGGTCGGTGCTGCTGGCATTCGAATACGCCGGCGTGCCGAAAGACGATCCGCGAGTACGCAAGGCGGTGGCTTGGCTGCACAGCGTGCAGCGCGAAGACGGCGGCTGGGGCGAGGACAACTGGAGCTATCACGACGCCTCCACCCGCGGCCAATTCGGCTACAGCACCGCGTTCCAAACGGCGTTCGCCCTCATCGCCCTGCTGGCGGCCGGCGAAGGCGACTCGCCGGCAGTGCGGCGCGGCGTGGAATTCCTGTTGAGCAAGCAGGAAGCCGACGGCGTATGGAACGACCCCTGCTTCACCGCGCCGGGCTTCCCCAAGGTGTTCTATTTGAAGTACCACGGCTACGACAAGTTCTTCCCGCTGTGGGCCCTGGCGAAATACCGTAACGCTCTGGCCGCGGCCCGGTGACATCGTCGGCACCGTTCACCATCGGCATCGTCGTCGCCCTGCCGGCGGAATGCCGTAGCTTGGGAGTGCGCTTAACCGGAAAGGGCGACGCCGCCCACCACTCCTCCGAGGTCCGGGTAATGCTGTCCGGCGCCGGGCCGCGCAACGCCGCCCGCGCCGCCGAAGCGCTGGCGGAACGCGGCGCTTCGGCCTTGTTGAGCTGGGGCTGCTGCGCCGCCTTGGCGCCGCAACTCTCTCCCGGCGCGCTGCTGCTGCCTGAAGCCTTGCTTGACCGGGAACGGCGCATTCACAGCGACCAAGCATGGCGCGAGAGGCTGCACGCCGCCCTGTCTCCCCACTTAACCGTGCGCGGCGGCGCGTTGACGCAAAGCGCCGACATCGTGGCGACCCCTGCGGACAAAGCCGCCTTGGCCCAGGCCAGCGGCGCGATCGGCGTCGACATGGAAAGCGCGGCGGTGGCTCACGTCGCCCACCACCGACGGATTCCCTTCGTCGCCATCCGCGCGGTGGCGGATCCCCTGGGGATGGCGCTGCCCCATGCCGTATTGGAAAATACCGACGAGGACGGCGACACCCGAATCGGCGGCTTGTTGTTGTCCCTGGCTCGCCGCCCCACCGAACTCCCGGCCCTGCTGAGCTTGGGGCGCCATTTTTCCGCCGCCATGGCCAGCCTGCGCCACACGGCCAAACTGGCCGGCCCGGATTTCCTACTTAAACCTTAAACACTGACTCGAAGAGCAGCGAAGCGGAACCACCCATGACCACTCCACACGGCAATCTTTTTCTGCGCTGCATGGCCTGGTGGGAAGCCGAAATCGTCAATCGTCCCTGGTGGTTGCTGGCGCTCACGGCCGTCGCCACCGTCTATTGCACCCTCTACACCATGGACCACCTGACGGTCGACACCGACACGGCGGACATGATCTCCATCGAATTGCCGTTCCAGCAAAATCGCTTGCGCCTGGAAAGGGCCTTCCCCCAGGACGTCAGCACCATTCTGCTGGTGGTGGAAGGCGACACCCCGGAACAAACCACCCAGGCGGTGGATTTCCTCGGCGAACAGCTGCGCCAGGAGCAGCAGTACGTGAAATCCGTCTACGTACCGGGCAGCGGCAACTTCTTCTCTAAACACGGCTTGCTGTTCCTGGATTTGCCGGAATTGGAAGACGTCAGCTCCCAATTGGCCAACGCCCAGCCCTTCATCGGCCGTATCGCGCAAAAGCCCAACCTGGACGGCTTCTTCGGCGTCCTGGGCGATGCGCTGAAAATGTCCGGCAACGACCTCCCCCTGGACCTGGCGCCGCTGTTGAACAAAATCGGCGCCAGCCTGGACAAGACCCTGGCCGGCGAACCCGCGCTGCTGTCCTGGCAACAGCTGATGATGAATCAGAAACCCGGTTTCGGCACCACCGAGCGTTTCGTCATCGTCACGCCCAAACTGGACTTTACCGCCCTGCTGCCGGCGGAGCAGCCCATCAACGCCGTCAAACGCGTCGCCGCCATGGCCGAGGACGGGCGCTTCGGCCGCATCCATACCCGCATGACCGGCGAGGTGGTGCTGGAACACGAGGAATTGGACAGCATCACCCAGGGCACGGCGGTAGCCAGTATCGCTTCCATGGTGCTGGTATTCCTTACCCTGCTGATCGGCTACCGCTCGCCGAAACTGGTGATTGCCACCGTGGTGACCCTGTCCATCGGCCTGGTGTTTTCCCTGTATTTCGCCACCGTCGCCATCGGCCATCTCAACTTGATTTCCATCGGCTTCGCCGTGCTGTTCATCGGCATGGGCGACGCCTACTCCTCCCATTTCTGCCTGCGCTACCGCGAACTGATGGAACGCGGCATGACCATGCGCGAATCGCTGCTGGAAACCCTCAGCTCCACCGGCTCGGCGTTGATCCTGTGCACCTTCACCGCCTCCATGGGCTTGTTCGCCTTCCTGCCCACCAATTACGTGGGCGTATCGGAACTGGGCATCATCGCTGGCGTCAGCATGTTCATCGCCCTGGGCACCACCTTCACCGTGCTGCCGGCGCTGTTGAAGGTCATGCCGCTGCGCCAGCCCGTGCGGCGCCATGAAACCAAGTTCCTGTCAAAAATCCTCGGCAATTGGCCCATCACCCACGCGCGCAAGGTTCGCTGGATCACCTACGTCACCGCCGCGGTCGCCGTGGTCATGCTGCAATGGCTGGAGGTGGATTTCAGCCCCATCAACCTGCGCGACCCCAACAGCGAGTCGGTCAAAACCTTCAAATACCTGCTGCAATCGGAGGATACCTCGCCGATGACGTTGGCGTCCCTCGCCCGCAGCGAGGAAGAAGTCCAAGCCAAACGGCAGGCCTTCGAGCATCTGTCCACCGTCAAGAAAGTCGTCACCTTGCTGGATTTCGTGCCGGCCGATCAAGCCCAGAAACTGTCCCTCATCGAAGACCTGGGGCCGATCCTGGGCGGCCAGCTGGACCACTTCCCCGCGCGTATCGACGGCACGCCGACGCTCGCCGGCATCAAGAGCCTGCTGGCCGCCGCCGAGGAAGGCGTAACGAAAGACCGTCCCGACGCCGACCGGGAAACCCTGACGGCCTTCCGCGACCGGATCAAGCGCGTGGACGAACGCTTGGCGAGCCTGGACCCCGCAGCCCAGCAAGCCCTGCTGCTGCAACTGCAAAACAGCCTGCTGGGCGCCCTGCCGCAAACCATCGGCTTGCTGCGCAACAACCTGAATGCGGAGGAAATCACCGTCGCCAACCTGCCTGCCGACATCCGGGAGCGCTGGCTCAGCCCGGACGGCTGGTATCGCTTGCAGATATTCCCGAAAAAAGACGGCAACGACCTGGACAACCTGCGCGAGTTCATCGCCGACGCGCAAACGGTGGACGCCAACGTCACCGACCTGCCGGTCACTTACCTGGAGTCCATGAACGAAGTGGTGCGGGCTTTCGTCCAGGCCTTCAGCATCGCCCTCATCACCATCACCGTGCTGCTGCTGCTGGTGCTGCGCAACGTCCGCGACACCCTGCTGGTGTTGCTGCCGCTGCTGCTGGCGGGACTCTACACCGCCGCCGCGACGGTCGTCCTGCACGTGCCCTTCAACTTCGCCAACATCATCGCCCTGCCCTTGCTGTTCGGCCTGGGCGTGGACAGCGGCGTGCACATGGCGCACCGCCTGCACTACCTGCACGCCGAAGAAGGCGAGGAAAACCTGCTGACCACCAGCGAAGCCAAGGGCGTGTTCTACGGCACCCTCACCACCGTGTTCAGCTTCAGCAGCTTGGCTTTCACCCCCCACGCCGGCACCGCCAGCATGGGTGAACTGCTCGCCATCGGGCTGCTATTCACGCTGATCTGCTCCCTGGTGATGCTGCCGGCGTTCAGCGTGTTGGGCGCCCGCAAGGCCCGTTAAACTATTTCCCACAGACACTTACGACTATCAGGTTAGGTTAAATGGCAAAGACCCTCGCAACTCTGCTCGCGGAACGGGCCGGCGAAAATTTCGAACTGCACGACAAGCACCTCAACGGCCAGATGGTGCGGGTGCTTAAGACCATCGGCTACGACCGCGTCTACACCAAGGCCAAGGGCCCCTACCTGTACGACAAGGACGACAACCAATACCTAGACCTGTTGAGCGGCTTCGGCGTGTTCGCCCTGGGCCGTAACCACCCCACGGTGGTGGCCGCGCTGCAGGAAGTGCTGACCGGCGAAATGCCCGACTTGGTGCAAATGGACGTCTCCTTGCTGTCGGGCCTGCTGGCGGAAAAAATCCTCTCCGTCTGCCCCGGCGACCTCAACCGAGTGTTCTTCTGCAACTCCGGCGCGGAAGCGGTGGAAGGCGCCATCAAGTTCGCCCGCTACACCACCAAGCGCCAGAAGATTCTCCACTGCGAGCACGCTTTCCACGGTCTGACCCTGGGCGCCCTGTCGCTCAACGGCGAGGAAGTGTTCAAGGAAGGCTTCGGCCCCTTGCTGCCCGGCTGCGCGGCGGTGCCCTTCAACGACTTGGCCGCCCTGGAAAAAGCCTTGGCCGGCAAGGACGTGGCGGCGTTCTTCGTCGAGCCGATCCAGGGCAAGGGCGTCAACATCCCCAGCGACGACTACCTGCCGGAAGCGGCGCGGCTGTGCAAAAAGTACGGCACGCTGTTCGTCGCCGACGAAATCCAGGCCGGCCTGGGCCGCACCGGCAAGATGTGGGCCGGCGACCACTGGGGCCTGGAACCGGACATGATCCTCATGGCCAAGGCCCTGTCCGGCGGCTTCGTGCCGGTGGGCGCGGTGGCCATGAAGCAGAACATCATGGACGCGGTGTTCAACCGCATGGACCGCGCCGTGGTGCACGGCTCCACCTTCTCCAAGAACAACATGGCCATGGCGGCGGGCCTTGCCTCCATGAACGTGCTCATCGAGGAAAAAGTGGTGGAAAACGCCGCCCGCGTCGGCGAAGCCTTGATCGCCGAACTGCGCGCCCTGCAGCCCAAGTACGAACTGCTGCACGAAGTGCGCGGCAAGGGCATGATGATCGCCATGGAATTCGGCGCGCCGAAAAGCCTAGGCCTCAAGGCTTCCTGGGGCTTGCTGGAAACCGCCAACAAAGGGCTGTTCAGCCAGACCGTCACCATTCCGCTGTTCAAAAACCATCGCATTCTCAGCCAGGTGGCCGGCCATGGGATGAACGTGGTCAAGTTCCTTCCGCCGCTGGTCATCACCGACCAAGACAAGGATTGGATCGTCCAGGCCATGGACGCCGTGATCGCCGACTGCCACAAGCCCGCCGCCATCCTGGATCTCGCCAAGAATCTGGCCAGCCATGCCATGAAAAGCAAGGCCGGCGATTAACCGTTAACTTCTCCCAAGGACTCCCTATGAAGCTTCGCCCCCTACTCGCGCCATGGCTGGCCCTGGCGCTCGCCGCCGCCGCGCCCGCCGCGCTGGCTCACGCCGTCATCACCGCCACCTCCTTGCAAGAGCAGCCGGTCAAGCCGAAATCGCCTGCCCACGTGGCGCTGTTCTTCAACAGCAACATCGAGTTCAAATTGTCCAAGGTACAGCTGGTGAGCAAGGGCGACGTGCACAGCCCGCTCAACATCAAGCCCGGCAAGAAACGGGGCGAACTGCTCATCGACCTGCCCGGCCTGGAAGAAGGCGAATACGTCATCAAATACAAGGTGTTCGCCGCCGACGGCCACCTCACCGACGACCAATTGCGCTTCCGCGTAGCGCCCTAACCATCCAAGCGCTTCACCCTCACCCCACCCCTCTCCCTAACAGGGAGCGGGGGTTTCGAAGGTTTTCGACATGCAAGATATCCAAGGCATAGCCAATTTTCTCGACGACTTCATGGGCGGCCTGCAGCTGATCGCCTACGCCATGGCCGTGGGCACGATGTTGTGGGCGCTGGTGGTGCTGCGCATCCCGCGCGGGCAAGACACCCCGGTCGCCGCTGCCGCCATCGCCGTGCGCCTGATGAAAATCGGCGCCTACAGCCTGGCTGTCACGCAGCTCATCGAAATCGCCATGAAAGGCGTCGTCATCGCCACGACCTTGGGCGAATTCGACTTCGCCGCCTACGCCGGCACCGTGCAATTCATCGCCGGCGCGGTGCGCATCGTGCTGGCCGCGGCTTTGGGCTGGTTCGCCGGACGCTTGCAGCAAAACCCGCTCGACGGCGGACGCTGGCTGCCGGTATACGCCCTGACCGTTCCCTTGATCATCGGCGGCGCCTGGCTGGTCCACGCCGTGGGCCGCTTCGAAAACCGCGAAGCCTTGATGCTGCTCACCGTGCTGCACCAATTGGCCGCCGCCGTGTGGTTCGCCGGCGTGGCCCAGCTGGTGGCGTTGTGGCGCATGCGCAGCCAGGACCCCTTGCTGGAAACGTTGTGGCCGCAAGCGATCCGGCGCTTCTCCGCACTGGGCATCGCCACCGTAGCGGTGCTGGTGGTCTCCGGCGGCATCCTCACCTGGGAATACGTCGGCAGCTGGGACGGCTTGGCCGGCACCGGCTACGGCAGCCTGGTCATCACCAAGCTGAGCCTGCTGGCCGTGGTGCTGGTCATGGCGTGGTACAACAAGCGTTCCGGCGAAAATTGGTTCAGCGGCCAGGACAAGGTGTCCATCACCGCCATCACACCCCACGTCGTCGAATCGGAAGCCTTCGTACTGATTAGCATCCTGTTCATCGCCGCCACCCTGTCCTCCCAGCCGCCGGCCGCGGACATCAGCAACCTTACCGCCACCGTGTCGGAAGTGGCGCACATGCTCGCGCCGAAGATCCCCAGCTTCCACTCTCCCAGCCACGCCGAACTCATGGCCGGCGAAGTGGGGCGCATCGCCATCGTCGACAAAGTGCCGTCGGTGGCCGGCGCCGAGTGGTCGGACTTCAACCACAACAGCGCAGGCTTGTTCCTCACCGTTATGGGCCTGATGGCGCTCACCTCCTACGCCGGACTGGGGCGCTGGGGACGTTATTGGCCGCTGGGCTTTGTCGGCTTAGGGATTTTCCTATTCTTCCGCAGCGACGCGGAAACCTGGCCGCTGGGCCCCATCGGCTTCTGGGAAAGCACTTTCGGCAACGGCGAGGTATTGCAGCACCGCATGGCGACCTTCCTGGTGCTGGGCCTGGGCATGATGGAAATGAAGGCGCGGGTGCACGAGGACCGCCACCCGCGCCTGCCCTACCTGTTCCCCATGCTGTGCGCCTTCGGCGGCATCCTGCTGCTGACCCACGCCCATTCGGAATTCGAGCTGAAGACCGAATACCTGATCCAGGTAACCCACACCACCATGGGCTTGTTCGCCGTGCTGATGGCCACCGGCCGCTGGCTGGAACTGCACCTCAAGCCGCCCGCCTCCAACCTGGTGGGAGCCCTATCCATGCTATGCATGGTGGCCATCGGCTTGTGTCTGCTGTTCTACAAAGAACCGCTCTACTAACCGCCGCCGAACAAAAAAAGCGCCGAATCGATCGGCGCTTTTTTTATGCCCGAGCGACCAGCGGCGCCCTACTCCGGATCGCCCCCCGTCACCCGGCAACCGTTCTCGACCCGCAAGGTGAACTCGCACGGCGCCGGCGACCTCACCTGCCTATCCAACCGCGCCGAGCAGCCGGCGTCTTCCATCAACGCCCGCTTGCCGTCTTTGCTGCACACCAGCAATACCGCATAGGGCTGTTGATACTGCGTCTTCAGCAGGTAGCGCTTGAATACCGGCGCCAGCAGCGTGGGATCGGGAGACGTGGCGTTTTTGAGGATGGTCGCGTCGTCGTCCGTCGGCGCGGCGGGCAAGGTGGAAAAATAGATATCCACCGCCGCGCTCAAGTTGACCAAATTCGTACCGAGTTTCCCCCGCTCCGCCGCCGCCAACGGGTCGGCCTCGACGCCCTCGCAAACGGAAAATGCCAGCGCCGACCATAAGGCAATCATTGCACGTTGTTTCATGGCTTTAGCTCCAGTAAGTCATGCGGCCGGCTTCGTCGATACCGGTATCCAGGCTCCAGCTTTTCAAGTCGTCCAAAGGCGAAGGCCGCCCCTGCAGGGACAGCGCCAAAGCGCCCCACAGCTCCAGCACGTTATTCTTGGCCTTGGCGAACAACTCGTCGAAATCCATGCGCCCGCCCGGCACCTCCAGGCCATGGATGTACTCGTCCTCAGGCGCGGCCGGATAAACCAGCCCTTGATTGGCCGCCACGTGGCGGGCGAACGCGAACAACACGTGGCCGCTTTCCGCCAACCGCATCATGCGACGCATGGCGCGATGCCAGCCGTGAATGTCCGGTTCCGGCCTGCCCGGATACACCGCCAGCAGGAGATCGCTCCACAGCTTCGCCACGCTGGGATCGAAACGATCGGAGTCCGCCACATCCGACGCACCGTCCACGTTGGAGGAAATCTGCCGATTGAAATCCAGCGCGCCCAGGTTGAGACGCGCGTGGCTGTGCACATCCTGGCTCATCTCGCAGCGCCGGTGATGGGTTTTGTTTTGCTCGTAGGGTCCAACCTTGAGGTTGACCACCGGATGGATGGTGCCGTCCGTGGCGACGTGGGAAGCGAAGCCGAACAACCACGCCATGCAACGGCGGCGGACGTTGTCGTCCGCAATGGCGCCCACCTGCGCCACGCCGCCGCGCAGGAACTCCACGGCGCGCCCCTTGTGCACGTCGTCGGCCCAAGCGGCCGAAACGCTGTCGGTGACATCGAGGTAGGGATAGTCGGGTGCGAGCGACCCGACGATGCAAAACTTCTTGAAATACCCCAAAGCCAAGCGCGCATCCTCGTGCAACAATCCCGGCCGGCGCTGCATTGCCTCTTCAATGGCGAATTGCGCCAAGGTGATGTGGGTGTATCCTCCGGACATGGCGTTCTCCTTGTATAAATCCGTTTTAACGCCAAGCTATGTTAAGCCTCCCGCCTAGCCCCCGCAATATAAGCCACCGCCCCCGCCACCGCCGCCGGCGGCATCAGCACGTTGAGCAGCGGCACGGCCAAACCCAAGGCGACCAGCACGCCGTAACCGGTCGCCCCGATGCGCGCCTTGCCCAGCAACCGGCGCTGCTCGGGGAAACCGCAGCCGTAACGCTCCAGCGGATAGGAAGTGTATTCCAGCATCAGGAACCAGCCGTTGAACACCAGCCAAACCAGCGGAGCCAACACGTTGACGCCGGGAATCACGAACAGCAGCAAAGCCGGCACCGCCCGCACCAGGTAATAACGCAAACGGGCCGACTCCGCCGCCAGGCTGAGCCAAGCCGCCCGCGTCCAAGACTGCTGCGCCTCGGCCGCCGCCGGCAGGCCCAGCAACACTGCCGTTTTTTCCGCCAAAATGCCGTAAAACGGCGCCCCCAGCAGGTTGGCCAACAGGGTAAAGCTGAAGAACATCAACGCGATAAAGCTCCCCGCCACCAACGGCCACAACAGCCAGCGCACCCAGTCCAGCCAGGCGGGCAGCAAATACGCCATGGCCGCGTCGAAATAATGCCGTATGGCCCACAGCCCCAGGGCATACAGGCACAGATTCAGCAACAGCGGCATCCACACGAAATGCCGCAACTCCGGCCGGGCCAGCAAGGCCAACCCCTGCCAGAGGCAGCGGGCGGCGTGGACGGGGTTGTTCAATTTGGTGGGGTCTAGGGTGGGGGTCATGGCGTCACCGGCAATGAAAATAAGGATGACTAATTATCGCCTGGAGCGGCGATTCGACATAGGGTGAAAACAAAATGCCATTGCGTCGTCCCGCAACCCGGCACTGATGAAGCGCCCTTTGCGGATTACGCCGAGGGCCAGACAAGTGGACCGCTCAATCAGCTACGAGCCAAGGAGACAGAAAATGCACACTTATTGATGAGTCGTTCAAGCGAAAATATTACACAGATTCCATCTCTTTAAGGGATTTTCCGAACGTATTTTTCCAAGCGGTTAAACCGTTTGCGGTGCCCCCATGAATTACCGCTGCGGCCGCGCTCGGACTCGAGAACTCAACATCCTTGACGAACTCGAGATAATCGTTATTTTGAATAAGCGAACTATCGTCTTTAAGCTTTTGCCGAAGGGTAATTACCCACGGATATTTTTGCGCAGACTCTCGCTCGGTTAGAACCGCCTGTGATCCAGACAATACAACCATACCATTCGGCGTCAAATAACCGATGGATTTCAATCCCTTAATTTCGCAGACCAATAGGTCTTTTTCAATTTCATCTTTTTGCAGCGCCGCCATGGGTACCAAGGCTTCAACACCAAGAGCAGGAAGAAGCTGCTGCATTTTTTCCAAAAAGACCTCCATATCTTCCCTATCGGACTCCGGAAGCTTCGCGCCACTTGACTGGCTATTCTTGAGTAGCGCTCTCCCCGAGCTTTTTGCCCCTTCGATCAGTCGCCCTTCGAGGTACCTGATATGGGCCTTCGTTAAATTCTCGTCCTTGCTAATAAAAAATACCACTTGATTCCAAAAATCTTTTTCGAGATGAACTTTGAGCCGATCTCTTATTGACTCGGCTTCTCCTATGTACAATGCCGTCTTTCCTGTTTCCGGGTCACTGCCTGTCAGGAAATAAACCCCAGCATTTAGCGCCTCGTCCCTGGCAATAATGCTATCAAACTCACTACGAGGACCAGCGACGGCCTTGCCAGTCCAATTAGAAAGTTCCGCGGTACGGAGCCGCTTTGGGTCGCCGTGAGAAAGAAAAATTTTTATCGTTGCGCTGGGCATTTTTTTCCGTAAAACGGTAATTGAAACAGAACTATCGAGAACACAGCCATACCGTTTAAGCGTTCAACAGGAAGTTAAATTGCATCGCTAGCGCAACGTAACCCGTTGATCTGCCTAGCGGCAATGACAAACAAACTTCACGCGAAGCACTTACATTTGGTACGCCACCCCTCCGAGCCAATCGGCGATTTTTGGCGGGAGGATACGCCAGATCATTCTACCGCTCATTCGTCGTGCAGGGTTTAATCCCCGTTTGCCGCGCCGAGCACCGCAGCTTGAGCCGGGAATAACCCGCAGGGCCGCCGCACGGAAGCGGCGGGTTGGGCGTCAGGCCAGGGATGGCCTGTCGGCCAACTCCCGGCACAAGGGAGGAGCGCAGGGCACCGCGTTAGCGGCGCGGCAATCGGGTGTCCTTTCTTTTGGTTACTTTTCTTTGGACAAGCAAAGAAAAGTAACCCGCCCGTGGGTGCGGCTAACCCACATTCAAACCACTCGCCGCAGGCGCTCCTTAAGCAACCACCCACCTCGACACGATATAAACCCTCAATTCCACCGACCTAGCCGGACAGAACCGTCACCCCGGCAGGGAATGCCGGGGTCCATGGCCATGGATGGTGCACAACTGAGGCCGGTAACATCCCTGTCCCTGGATTCCGGCAATCCATGCCGGAATGACGGCGCGAAAAAAACGGGATTTAGCTCTACCCACAGCCCGTTACTCAGGCGTTGACTCCCACAAATCCCCCAACGAAAACCTCACCGCCTCGAACGGCGGCGCAGCGATTTCGTCGTTTTCCTGCCAGGCGCCTTGCAGCAGCCATTGGCCTTCGTGCAGACGGAACACTTCCAGGGTGCGCACGTTCGGGTCGGCCAGCCACAGCCAGGGCACGCCCTGGGCGGCGTAAATGGGCATTTTCAGCACGCGGTCGGTACGGGCGGTGGCGGGCGACAGCACCTCGCACACCCAGTCGGGCGCCAAGGAGAAATAGGCGTCGTTGGGCAGGCTGGGCATCCGCTCCCGGCGCCAGCCGGCCAGGTCCGACACCAGGATATGGTGGTCCAAATGCAGTTCCGGTTCGTCCAGTATCCACCAGCCGCCGGGGCCGCCGCGGCCGTGCTGGTAGGGATTGAAAAAAACCCCACCCAACGCCGACGCCGCCAGGGCATGCCTGGGCGCCGGGCGCGGCTGGGTGATTAGCTGGCCATGGATGATTTCGCCGATCAGGTTGTCGGGTAGATCGAACAAATCCTGGTAGCCGGCAAGACGCTGGGCGGGTTGGTTCATGGCGATGCCTCGGACGATTGGCGTTCGGTTGCCGAGCATAGCAAGCGCGGCCCTGCCCCGCCATGCGCCGGCGCGGGTTACGGCAAGCGCCGCACGGCGTCGGCCAGCAACGGCGCCAGTTGCACCACGTTGCTGGGGTGGGGAATGCTGTCGCTGCTGCCGATGCGGCTCACGCCGGCCGATCTCAACACTTCGAGGGCGTCGCCGACGAACAAGGCATGGGTTATCAGAGCATCCACCTCGCTGACGCCGGCGGCGATCAATTGCCGGGCGATGGCGGCCAGGGTGTGGCCGGTGCTGGCCATGTCGTCCGCCAACACCACCTTACGGCCGGCCAACGCCGCCTCCGGCAACTGTATGACCACGTCCCTGTCGCCGTTGCGCTGCTTGCTGGCGATGACGTGTTCCAAACCGCTGGCCGCCGCCATGGCGCCCACCCACTGGGCCGACTCTTCGTCCGGGCCGATCAGCAAGGCGTCGCGCTCCGCGGCCAAATAGTCACCGAACAAGGGCGCGGCGGTGAGGCACACGGCGTTGCCGGCGGGGACGGCCTCCTCCAGCCGGCTGACGCGGTGCAAGTGGGGATCGACGGTGACGACGTCGTCGAACAATCCGGCCAAAAAACCGCCGACGATGCGCTGGCTCACGGCTTCACCGGGATGGAAAGCGATGTCCTGGCGCATATAACACAGGTAGGGAGCCACCAGCGTCAGCCGCCGGGCGCCCCCCTGGCGCAGCGTTTGCGCCGCCAGCAGCAATTCGACCAGTTTGTCGTTGGGATGGTCCAGGCTGCGAAACAGCAACACATGGCCGGCGGCGGGCTGCGGTACGCATACCCGGCTTTCGCCGTCGGGGAAGCGGTGCACCGCGACCTGGGCGTACGGCAGGTCCAGCGCAGCGGCCAGGGCTTGCGCCTGTAACGCGGATTCGGAAAACCCCAGGATCACGGCTCGAACTCCGTAAAGTTGGAGGGCATCTCCGTGGCCTCGCCGATGGTGTAGCCGCTGTGCGCCGCGGTGAAATCGCGGGCGAAATCGAAGTTGGACTGGAATTCCGCGTGCACGCGGTACAGCGGCTCGCCTTTCTTCACCGGCTGGCCCAATTTCACGAACATGTCCACGCCGGCCCCCTTCGCCATGGGCGCTCCGGCCAGGCGGGCGGTATTGGCGAGCAAATAGTTGTCCACGCCGGTCACGACGCCGTCGCGCTCGGCGTTGACCTCGAAGGTCAGCTGCCCCGGCGCCATCGCTTGCTCCTGCACGCCCTGGGCCTGGATGATGCGGTTCATCTTGGCCAGGGCGCGGCCCGATTCGAGAATTTCGCGGGCGATGGCGTAACCCTGCCCGCCACGCACGTCCGGGTCGAATTCGATAATACGGCCCGCCATGCGCAGGGCCTTCTCGCGCAAATCCAGCGGCGCTTCGGGATCGTTTTGCAGCACTTGCATCACGTCGCGCGCCTCCAACACCGGCCCGATTCCCCGGCCGATGGGCTGGCGGCCGTCGGTGATGACCACTTCCATGCGCAAGTTCAAGCGGTCGCCGACGAATTCGAACAACTTGCGTAGCGCCATGGCCTCGCGCATGCGGCGCACCTTGGCGGTGGGGCCGACGGGAATATCCAGCAGCAAATGGGTGGCGCCGGCCGCGACCTTCTTCGACAGGATGGAAGCCACCATCTGCCCTTGGGAGTCGATGCCCAGCGGCCGTTCCACCGAAATCAGCACGTCGTCCACCGGCGCCAGCTTGGTGGTGCCGCCCCAGGCCAGGCAGCCGCGCTCCAAACGCACCAGCTTGTTGAGGGCGTCGGGCGACAGGGAAATGTGGGACAACACTTCCATGGTGTCGGCGGTGCCCGCCGGCGAGGTAATGGCGCGGCTGGAAGTCTTGGGGATCAACATGCCGTGGGCGGCGACGATGGGCACGATGAGCATGGAAGTGCGGTTGCCGGGAATGCCGCCGATGCAGTGCTTATCCGCCACCAACGGCTCCCGCCAGTTGAGCCGTACGCCGGTTTCGATCATGGCGCGGGTCAGGGACAGCACTTCGTCCCGATCCAGGCCGTTTTGGCCGGTGGCGACCAGGAAAGCGGCCATCTCCATCTTCGAATAATGGCTTTGAGCGATGTCCTGGGTAATGTTGCGATAGTCGGCCAGGCCCAGGCGCTCGCCGCTGATTTTGCGCCTAACAGCATCCATGGAAGCGGGCGGCTCGGCCTGTGCCACCCGGACTTCGGCGCCCTCGTCCGCGCCCAATTGGGCGAAAGCTTGCTCCGACAGGCCGAGCTCCTCGCAGCCGACGATGCGGTCGTCGTCGACCACGTTGAGCACCGCTTGAATGTGGCGGCCGTTGCAGCTCACCTCCACCTTTGCCAGCGCCTGGAATCCCTCGGCCCGGTAAACCGAACAATCGCGGCTGAGATAGGCGACGTTTTCCTTGTAGGTGTCGATATCGACCCGGCGCAGGCCGAGGCGGCTAAAGTGATGCCCGTTTTTTGTCTTCATGGGTCGTGCGCGAATCCGGTCAAATGGAGTAGTCCGGAAATCCTTCCAGCCTGAGGAAAAATAATAACACTCGATACCGACAGGGAACGCCGCATCTGGGCGGAAGCGGCACGCCGCGCCCCAAACGCCGCCGCGACAGGCCGGCGGAACCGCGAAACGGCCACGGCTCTAGACCCAAGGGCGATCCCGCACTGCAGGCCGCCTATTCATTGCGGTTTTCTTATACACCAAATCGCCTTGGCGGCATCGCTAACGCCAAAACACCCGGCGCGCGGGCGCAACGGATCGCCCCACACCGGCGGCGACAAGCGGGATGCAAGCCCGGCAAGCCGTCTAACCGCCGGAGAACACCGTTCCCCGCGGCCTCCCGCATTGATCCGAAGCCCCGCGAAAAAGAAGCCCGGCCAAAAAATGCGCGAGCATCTTGCATAAAGAAAATCTATGGATTTTAATGATGTCCGACGGCCGGCCGGCGCTGCTGCGCGACACCGGCCGCCGGGCGCATGCCGTCTGGATGCGCGCATCGTTTTACAGGTTACAGGGAAGTAGCAATTGGAACGGATATCCACCCACCGCCCCGCCCGATCTCCAGCCAGCCGCGCCAACGCCGCAACGCGCCGCTCCGCCTCGCTCCGCGCCGGAGCAACGCTGCCATGATCGGCAACACGCTGGTTTTCCTAAAAAATCGCCTGAACAACCACTTCCGGACCTTGGCCGGCGGCAGCCTGAACGACGCCTGGGAAGACAAGGTGGTCTTCATCGACGGCGACCAAAAACCCGATTCGATCGCTTTCAAGCTCGGCGCCGTTTCCCTGGTGTTATTCCACATCGAGCAGGAAAACCTGCTGCGTCCGGCAGATCCCTATGTGCGCGTCTCCGCCGAAGGCGTCGCAACGAAAGTTCAGCCGGATATTTGCCTGAACCTTTGCCTATTGTTCGTCGCCAAGTTCAAGGATTACGAACAAGGCTTGCACTATCTCTCGTCGATTATCCAGTATTTCCAAGCCAATAAACGGCTCGACCGACAAAACGCGCCGGAGCTGGATAAAAGCATCGACCATCTCGTCGTCGAATTCACCAGTCTTTCGATTTCGCAACAAAACGAATTGTGGGGATTGCTGCGGGCCGGATACCTGCCCTCCTTAACGTATAAAGTACGCACCGTGATCTTCCGCCAGGAAGGCGGCGCGCCGACAACGGCGGTTTCCGAGCAAATCCGTCGAGGCCTCTCATGAGATACCTGCCTTTATTGACGGTGAACTTGACCCACGGCTATTACAGCGACGGACGCTGCCCCGACTTTGTCGTCACCCCCGACGCCGCGACGGCAAAACTATTCCGAAACCACCGCTGCGTGCTGCGCCCCCGAGCGGACGGCCTTGCCGTTTATGTGCCGGTCGAGTCCGATACCAGCGCCAAGCCTTTCATCGCCTTTGCGGACAATCGCGTTTTTTCTTTCAATCTCCGCTTGTGCAACACCGAATTCCCTCTTTACACCGATTACACGGACTTGCCGAATAACTACGGCTTCCGCCTGAACGCCGAAGAATCGGCCCCCAGCGCCCCATTCGCGACCATCGATATTCCAAACGATTTCAATCCTCCGGCCTCGCCGCCAGCGGACATCAAAATATCGTTCAACGCCCAGCAGCTACGTTGGGCCTATTACCTGGTCGCCGACCAAACCCATGGCAAGGACTTCGCGATTATCGACGGCTTAGGAAAAACAGCATTCCAGCAAAGCCAGCCCCAATCCGAAGACCGTGTTGCGGCGACGCTGGCCGGCCAATACCCCAACGCCACGGTGCTGCGTTTCATCTCCAACGAGGCGATCCCTTGCCGGGAAATCGGCACGGACAAAATCCAACTATGGCTGGGCAAAAACCAGATTATCGAAAGCCTGCCAAACCCATCCTATCGAAACTTTCTTCAACTGGATCCGGAGACGGGACCAAAAGCAGCGGATGCGATTTTTCAAATCGTTAATTACATTACCAATAGCACATTGATGAAAGGGTAAACACCATGGCGATTTACAATACTCCAGGCGTATATGTCGAAGAAATACCGACGCTGGCCCCGTCTGTCGCCCAGGTGGCGACGGCCATACCGGTGTTTATCGGTTATACCCAGCAAGGCCCCAAGCTGACGCCGACCAGAATCGATACGCTGCTGGATTACGAAAGCCTTTTCGGCAAAGCCAATCCCAGCGCCTTTACCGTCGCAACGACCACCGACGCCAATACCAAAATCAGCAGCATCAACACCGTCACGCGCACGGACAGCGGCACCAATAAATTCCTCATGCACTACGGCTTGAGCCTGTATTTCCGCAACGGCGGCGGCAGCTGCTACATCGTTTCGGTGGGCAATTACAGCGGACAGCCTTCCAAAACCGATCTGGAGGCCGGCCTCACGCTGCTGGAGAAGGAAGACGAACCGACGCTGATCGTGCTGCTGGATGCGGTGTCCCTGCCGACCACCGACTACTACGATCTCTGCGTAAAGGCCTTGGCGCAATGCCGTAAGCTGGGCGACCGTTTCCTCATCGCCGACATTCCCGACGGCAACACCGACACTTTCCGCAGCAAGATCGTCGGCAACGACCTGTGCTACGGCGCTGCCTACCACCCCTATCTGCAAAGCACGCTCACCTACCAATACGTCGAGGACAACATCAGCGTCACCGACAGCGGCGCCGTCGCCCCTACCTTGTACCAATGGTCGTCGGACGATAAAGGCCTCACGGTGAGCTATTCCGGCGACAGCACCACGCCGACCGTCAGCATCGTCCTAGACACCGCCGATCAGCCGATCACAGGGAAAGCCGTCTTCAATACCGATACGGTGGCAACGCTGGTCATCACCATATCGTCCAAGACGGCGCCCAGCGGCGCGGATGTGGCCGGCGCGTGGAGCACCTGGAAGACCGCCAACCCCGGCGCCACCGGCGGCTTCGACATCCAGAAGAACGGGGCCGGCACGGCCAAGCTCGCCGCCACGGACCCCACGGTTTTGACCGCCAAGAGCGGCGGTGCGGCCGCCAGCCAGTCGCTGGCATCGTTGCGCACCACCAACACCTCGCTCTACAACCAGATCAAAACCGCCCTCAACGACCAGCGGGTGCAACTGCCGCCCAGCCCCGCGATTGCCGGCATCTACGCCAGCGTGGACCGCGACCGAGGCGTGTGGAAAGCCCCCGCCAACGTGGCCGTCAAATCCATCATCGGCCCCACCGCCAAAATCTCCGACGCGGAACAGGATCGCCTCAACATCGACGCCACCGCCGGCAAATCCATCAACGCCATCCGCGACTTCACCGGCAAAGGCACCCTGGTGTGGGGCGCCCGCACCCTGGCCGGCAACGACAACGAATGGCGCTACGTGTCGGTGCGGCGCTTGTTCATCACCATCGAGGAATCCACCCGCAAAGCCACCGCTTTCGCCGTGTTCGAGCCCAACGACGCCACCACCTGGCTGAAGGTGAAAGCGATGATCGAAAGCTACCTCTACGGCCTGTGGCAACAAGGCGCCTTGGGCGGCTCCAAGCCGGAGTCGGCCTATTTCGTCAACGTGGGCCTGGGCAAAACCATGACGTCCCAGGACATCCTCGAAGGACGGATGATCGTGGAAATCGGCGTGGCCGCCGTGCGGCCGGCGGAATTCATCGTCTTGCGTTTCTCCCACAAGATGCAGGAAGCCTGATCGATCTCAACCGGCGGGCACAGTCCCGCCGCAATTAATCAATCTTTGGAGCAACAGTCATGGCATTGAGCGCAGACGACATCAAGACCGCCTATCCCCTGCCCGTCTACAACTACCGGGTGGAAATCGGCGGCGAAGCGATCGCCTTTTCCGAAGTTTCCGGCCTGAGCATCGGCTACGAAACCACCGTTTACAAAGAAAGCCCCGTGGCCAGCGGCTCGGCCGGCCCACGCGTCATGCGCATGCCGGCCCAGCCGAAGGACGCCGTGGTGACGCTGAAAAAAGGTGTCGTGCGCGGCACCAGCGTGAAGGCGTTTTTCAGCTGGATCAACTCGATCCAGATCAACCAGGTGGAAAAGCGCGACGTCTACGTGCGGCTGTGCGACGAAAAAGGCGACGCGGTCATCAGCTGGAAAGTCATCAACGCTTTTCCCACCAAGCTGGACGCGCCCACTTTCGACGCCAAGTCCAACGACGCCGCCATCGAGAGCATGGAGCTGATGGGCGATGCCATCGTCATCGAGGAAACCTAAGGCCTTATGCCGCTAAGCAAAGAAGCCATCAAATCCAGCTACCCGTTGCCCGTCTACAACTATCGGGTAACGGTGCTGGACGACGGCGAACCCAGCGTCATCGCCTTCAGCGAAGTCTCCGGCTTGACCGTGGAGGATCAGCCGGTGGTGTATCGCCATGGGTTCAGCTTTGCCATGGGCATCAACATCATTCCGGGCATGCGGCAACCCATCCGCCTGACCCTGAAAAAGGGACTGATACGCAACGGCAGTTACCTGCAGGAGTGGCTGGACCGGAGTCACTCCTCGCCTGCCGCATCCTCCAGCAAGCGCGACATCGTCATCGACCTGTGCGACGAAAGCGGCTTGCCGGCCATCCGCTGGAACGTGAAACAAGCGCTGCCGGTGAAACTGGAAGCGCCGACGTTGGCCGCCAACAGCAACGATGTGGCCATCGCCAGCCTGGAACTGATCGCCGCGGACCTGACCGTGGACTTCCAGCCCACCTGACCCGGAGCAACGCATCCCCATGTCCTATCCTAGCGATCTATTGGGAACCTTCGGCGCCGGCCCTCCCCTGGGCTTTCGCTTCGGCGTGTTCTTTTTTTTCGGCGGGGTGATTCCCAATCCGCTGGACATCCGCTTCAGCAAAGTTTCCGGGCTCACCTCCACGGTGAACACGCAGACCTTGCAGGAAGGCGGGCAAAACCTATACGCCCACCGCCTGCCGACCGGCATCCAGTACGACAACCTGGTACTGGAGCGGGGCTTGGCGGTAGGGTCGCTGCTGGTGACCGAATTCAACGCCACCATGTCTTTGTTCAAGTTCAATCCGTCCAATGTCCTGGTGTCCTTGCTGGACGAATCCGGCATCCCCCTCAGCAGCTGGCTGTTCATGACCGCCTATCCGGTCAAATGGAGCGTCTCGCCCTTGGATGCCGACAGCAATCAGGTGGTGATCGAAACCATGGAACTGTCCTATCAACGCATGCAGTCGATCCGGATCTGACGCCATGCCCGTGGAAATTCGAGAATTGGTCATCCGCGCCGTGGTGGCGGAGCCGTCGGAAGGCTCGCCACCCTCCCCTTCGGAACGGGAGCCGGAACCGGCGCTGGACCAGAGCGCCGTCGTGCAGGAGTGCGTCAAGCAAGTGTTGAAAATACTGCGGCGCGACAGGGAGCGGTGATATGGCGCTGATCTCGTTCAAGCTGGAGAAGCTGAAAATCCGCGCCTACAGCAATCGCCGCCGCGCCCTGGGCGATTTGATCGGCACCTTCGAGACCATGTTCAACCCGGAATCGTTCAGCCAGCAGTACGCCATCGTCTACGGCAAAAACCAGGGCATGAACGCCTCCAACAAGAAGGTGGACTACGCCCGCAGCAAACCGGCGGAACTCAAGCTGAAACTGCTGTTCGACGGCACCGGCGTCCAGCAGATGGGCGTGCAGAATCTTCTCGGCAACAAAACCGTATCGGCGCGGGTGCAGGAGTTTCTCGACCTGACTTTCCGCATGAACGGCGCCATCCACGAGCCGAACTTTCTCGTGGCGGAATGGGGCGACCTGATTTTTTCCTGCCGGCTGGGCAGTGTCGACATCAACTACACCACTTTCGACCGCAACGGCAAGCCGCTGCGGGCCGAGTTGGACATGGTGCTGGTGTCCGACATGGAGGTCAAAAAGCGCATGGCGGTGGAGAACAAAAGCTCCCCCGACCTGACCCACGCCCGCATCGTCCGCAACGGCGATACGCTGCCGCTGTTGAGCAAGGAAATCTACGGTTCGTCCGAGCACTACCTGTGGGTGGCGCGCAGCAACGGCCTGGACGATTTCAGGAATCTGACGCCCGGCCAGCGGATTTTTTTCCCGCCGCTGCCCGGCGACGAAACAACGGTCCAGTAGCGCGCCGGGCATGAGCGTCGTCACCGTCACCATCCTCAGCGAAGGGCAAACCCTGGACCCGGGCTACGAATTGCTGTCGGTGGATGTGGTCCGGGAGCTCAACCGCATTCCCTACGCCAGCCTCACCCTCATCGACGGCGACGCGGCGCAGCGGACGTTCGCCCTGAGCGACAGCGGCTTTTTCGATCCGGGCAAGAAAATCGAAATCAAACTGCGCTACGAAGGCACGCCCAGCACCGACAAAACCGTTTTCAAAGGCCTGGTGGTGACCCACAGCGTCGAAGCGGAAGGCGACACCTCCACCCTGAGCGTGCGCATGAAGGACGCCGCCGTAACGCTGACCCAGGTGCGCAACAATCAACTGTTCCTGGACCAAAGCGACGACCAAGTGGTCAAGCAGCTCATTCAGAACCGCGGATTGACAGCCGGCAACATCGCCGCCACCCCGGTCAAGCACGCCGAACTGGTGCAATACGGCTGCAGCGACTGGGATTTCCTGCTGGCCCGGGCGGAAAGCAACGGCCTGGTAGTCAAGGTGGTGGACGGCACCATTTCCCTGGCCAAGATAGAAAGCGGCGGCGCCGCCAAGCGCAGTTTCGAATACGGCATCGACGAGCTGTACAGCTTCGAAATGGAAGCCGAAGCGGACGGCCAGTATGCCGCCGTCAGCAGCGTCGCCTGGGACAGCAAAACCCAGAAAATGACCCAGGCCAAGCAAGCCAAAGATGTCCAGCCGAACCCCGGCGACTTGGCCGCGAGCAAGCTCGCCTCCGCCATGGGCGGAGAAACCTGCCAGTTGGTCAACTCCACCCAGATGCTGCCGGAAGAACTGCAAGCCTGGGCCGACGCCACCCTGGCGCGCAGCCGGCTAGGAATGCTGCGCGGCCGTATCGCAGCCCCCGGCAGCACCGACGTGGAATTGCTCGACGGCATTGAAATCAAGGGTGTCGGCAAGCGCTTCAACGGCACGGCGCTGGTGAGCGGACTGCGCCATCGCGTCACCGACGAAGGCTGGATCACCGACGTGCAATTCGGCCTGTCGCCCGAATGGCTGCTGTCCCGCCCCGGCGCCGCCGCCAACGCCCTGCCGGCGGGCGGCCTGCTGCCGGCCATCGGCGGCTTGCACATCGGCCTGGTCACCACCATCGAAAGCGACCCGGACAACGAGTTCCGCGTCCAGGTGCAAATCCCCACCCTCGGGGATCAGCAAAATACCCTGTGGGCGCGCATGGTGTCGCCCGATGCGGGCAAGGACCGCGGCTATTGCTTCCGGCCGGAAGTGGGCGACGAGGTGGTCATCGGCTTCATCAACCAGGACCCCCGCCAGCCCATCGTCCTAGGCGCCCTGTTCGGCTCGGTCAACAAGCCGCCGCAGCGCTTCGGCGAACCGAAGGACGCCAACACCGGCCGGGGGATCGCCAGCAAAAAAGGCTCGTTGTTCGGCTTCGACGACGAAAAAGTCAGGATCTATCTGGAAACGCCGGCCGGCAACAAAATCACCCTGGACGACGACGCGAAAAGCATCGTGCTGGCCGACCAGCACGGCAATACCGTCACCCTGGACCAAAACGGCATCAGCCTGAAAAGCGCCAAAGACTTGAAGCTGGAAGCCAGCGGCAACGTCACCATCAGCGGCGCCAAGGTGGACGTCCAGTAATCCCCATCAACGCTAACGAGACAAACCCAATGAATCAGCAGGCGATCCCCCTGACGATGCGCCCCGAAGAAATCGATCCGGTGCCGAAAAGCCTGAGCCCGTTGGCTTTGATCGGGCTTGGCAACCTCATCGGCACACGCCGGGGCCGGTGGGCGCCTCGATTTAACGGCAGCATTCACGGAGCGGTGGCTTAAAACCATGGCCGGCAACCCGAACAACTCCTTCCTCGGCCAAGGCTGGAGCTTCCCGCCCAGTTTCAGCCAGGGCGGGCGCGACGTGCATCAGGTGAAGGACGAGGAGGACATCCAGCAGAGCCTGCAAATCCTGCTGTCTACCGCCCAGGGCGAGCGCTTGATGCGGGAGGACTTCGGCTGCGATTTGCAGCGTTTTTTGTTCGAGGAAATCAGCCAGAGCCTGGTCAACAGCCTGACGGGCATGATCAGCGACGCCATCCTCTACTACGAACCGCGCATCGCCCTGAACCAGGTCAACATCGATGAAAGCGAGGCGATGCAGGGGCTGCTGCTCATCAGCATCGATTACACCATCCGAAGCACCAACTCCCGCTACAACATGGTCTACCCGTTCTATCTCAACGAAGCGGTTAATCCCGGAACCTAAACGCCATGGCCGACTTCATCCTCATCGACGGCGACAAAGCCACCTTCCTGCCCACCTTCGGCGCCGCCGTGGTCACCGTGCAGCCTGGGGATTTGAAAGCCAGCGGCCCGGCGACCCTGAACGGGAAAAAAGTCTGCGTGGACGGCGACGAAACCCAGGTGTCCGTCCCGGGATGCAGCTACCTGACGCCGCAATACTCCATCCCGGGCACCGGCACGTTGAAAATCGCCAGCCTGGCCGTAGACCAGAAGGCGACAAAAACCAACAGCGGCGGCAAGGCCGTATTGCTCAAAGGCGCGGCTACGTTCACCGCCAAATTCGAAGTGCAAAGCCCCGCACAACAGCCGCCGCCGGGCCCCGGCTCGCCCATTCCTGACCCGACGCCGCAGTACTCGGGATTCGGGATGTTCACGACCACCAACACGCTGTTCCAGGGAACCTAAAGCCGCGCCATGGCAAAATCCACCATCACCACCGCCGACCGCGACGGAACCAGCCAGTCCGGACGCCAACAGCAGGCCCTGCAGCCGGGCTACGTCGCCATGGACGAGCACACGCTGCAGGACTGGCTGCGCTTCGCCCAAGCCTATGCCAAGGAACTCAAGTACTACGGCCCGGACGACACGGCGGCAGGCGACTGGCAAGGCTTCCTCAATCCGGACGAACTGGACGAGTCCGACTTGGCCGCCTGGCTGCAACAAATGGCGGACTTCGCCGACCGGCCGGAAGCCTACGCCGATGCCGGCGACGACAATCTGCAACGGCCCCACTTGATCCTGTTTCTGGTGTTCCTGCAATTGCTGCGGCAAGTGCAAGGGCGCCTCAACGACATCACCCGCCGGCACCTGGACTTCTACTACCGGCGCTACTTGCAGCTACAGCGAAAGCCGGCCGAGCCCGATAGCGTGCACCTCTTGATCGAGCCCTCCAGCCGGGTGGCGCAGGTCCTGCTGCCGGCCGGCACCGCCGTGGATGCCGGCAAGGACAGCCAGGGAAACGCCCTGGTCTACCGCACCGACGGCGATTTGGTCGCCAATCACGCCCGCATCGAGCGGCTCAGCTCGGTGTACCTGCACCGCCAGATCACCGGCATCCGCGAAGCCCGCGAGCAATACGCCGGACCGAAAAACGAAGCGGTCGTGGAGATGCTGAAAATCCCCTTCGGCGTACCCGCACCGGGCGACGACATGCCAGCCTATCCGCCGCTGAACCAGGCGGTGGACTTCCCCTTCCTGCAACTCTTGCAGTCCATGCTGGCCTTCATCGACAGCGGCTTGTTCCTGTCGCTGGAGGAGTTCCGCAGCCTGGTGCAGCTCAAACAGCGGCGCGAGCAGGCGGACGGCGAATGGCAAGAAATCAACGACATCCTGGACGCGGCCGGCAAGCAACGCAGCGGCGCCGGCTTCACGCTGGCCCCGGCCGACCCGCGCGACTTCGACGCCAACCTGACCAAGGCGGTGGGCGTGCTGGACTTCAAAGGCCTGCCGGAAATCAAGAACGTCTACGAACTGTACGACCAGCGCACCCGCCAGGATGCCCAGCAGTTCATCGCCGACAATTTGTACATGTCTTACGACCAATTCGTGCGCATGATGCAGATCAAAGTCCGCATCGACAACGAATGGCGCGAAATCAACACGCTGCTGGAGCGGGCCGGCCAAAGAAAACGCAACGACCCGAAATACAGCCTGGGGCTGACGGACCCAGCCTCGCCGGCATTCTCCGCCAACTTCACCGCCGCCCTGGGTACGCCGGACTATACCCCGTTCCAGACCATCCGCCCCATCAGCGATCTGGACGAGCTGTATGCCACTTTGCTGGAACTGGAAGGCTATTTCTTCATGCCCGGCGAACAGTTTGCGGACATGATGGACACCGCCGGCCAGGAAGCGGCCCCGCCCCAGGACTGGGACGAGGTCTATGCCAACCTGGCCGGCGCCTATCAGCAAAAAGTCTACGCCGCCCGTCGCCAGGCGCTGCGGGCGCTGCTGCCGGACAATCCCACGCCGGACCAGCAAAAAGCGGCTTTCGAGAACATGCTGCGGCTGGTCCTGGCCGCCCCGCCGACGGAGGACGGCGCCCTGCTGTTCAACCGTCTGGCCGATTACCTGCCCCCGGACCAGGACATGGCCCTGCTGCAACAGGCCGCCGATGGCGTCCCCCTGTCAGCCGACGACTGGGACAAGGTCTACGCATTGCTGGAGCTGGCCTGGCGCAACCGGTTGGGCAGCGAGCCGGTGGCGCAGAAAGTGGAATGGCTCAATCTCTATGCCCAGGCCGACGCCACCAGCGTGTCTGTCGCCAGAGAGGGCGATTCGCCGCGCTGGCGCACCTTCGGCCAAGGCCAGAACAGCGACGCATCCGCTCCCGCTCCGGCGCCGACCTTGGGCTGGGCCGTCAGTTCGCCGCTGCTGTGCCTGAGCCAGGGCCAACGCACCGTCACCCTGACGCTGGGATTCAGCGCCGAACAGTACGATGCAAAAAAGATCGCCGCCGTGCTGACCCAGGCGTTTCTGGTCCAAGTCAGTTCGGCCAAAGGCTGGCTGACACCCGGCAAGGCGACCGCCCAGCTGGTCGATTATCCCGACTCGCCCAGCCAGCCGAAACTCCCGGCGCCCCTTAAAGCCTTGCAATGGCGTCTGGAATTCGATGAAAGCGCTCCACCGCTGGAGGCCTACGCCGACACCGGTATCGGCGGCAACCACTGGCCGACCCTGCGGCTGATGCTGCAGCCGCGGCTGGAAGCAGCCAACGGCGGCAGCCGCTACGTCACCGACTATCCGCTATTCCAACCGCTGGCGGTAGAGCAGGTCCTGCTGCAAGTGGACGTGGTCGGCATGACCCAACTGCCCATGCAAAACGACGAAGCGGCGCTGAATGCGGCCAAGCCCTTCGCCCCTTTCGGCAACCAGCCGGCGGCCGGCTCCCGCTTTTATTTCGGCCACCCGGAACTGTCCGCCAAGCCCTTGAGCAGCCTGACGGCCCACCTGCAATGGATGGGCTTGCCCAGCAGCGACCTCGGCAGCCATTACCAGGCTTACGACGCCGGCATCAAGGACAACACGTCGTTCAACGTCAAGGTCTGCCTGGTGGACCGCCGACTGGAGCTGGAGCTGGACGCCGCGGCCAAGCTGTTCGAAGCCACCGACGCCGGCCTCCCCCACGCCGTCGCCATCGCCGATGTCCCGGCCAGCATCCAGGGCAGCCGGCCCGGCTATGTCTACCGGGCCGACCTGTCGCCCGCAACGGAAAGCGACATCAAAAGCTGGAACCGTTATTTGCTGTGGGAACTGCAAGGGCCGGACTTCCAGCACCACACCTACCCCACCGTTGCCGGCGCCAAATCCATCGCACTGGCGGCGGCCATCGCCGCCGGCAGCAAAGACCTGCAAGCGGCCGCTTATCAGGTGAATCCACCCTATACGCCGAAACTGAAAAGCCTGAGCCTGGACTACACGGCCGCGGTGGAAATCGCCATGAACCGCCATCCGAGCGGCGGCGCCGACCAATTGTTCCACCTGCATCCCTTCGGCTACGCGGAAGTGCAGTCCGATCCGGCCAGCGGACGCTACCCGCTGCTGCCCGGCTACGACAACGAAGGGGAACTCTACGTCGGCTTGAGCGGCGTGGAACAGGGGCAAATTCTCTCCCTGTTGCTGCAAATGGCGGAAGGCAGCGCCGATCCGGATCTGCAACCGGCGCCGGTGCAATGGAGCTACCTGAGCGGCAATCAGTGGCGCAGCCTGCACGACGGGCATCTGCGCAGCGATGCCACGCGCGGCCTGCAAGGCTCGGGCATCGTGGAATTGCAAACGGTCGCTGCGGCCGCGCCCAACACACTGCTGCCGGGCCAGCTTTACTGGCTGCGGCTGACGGTGCAGCAAGGCTGCGACAGCGTGTGCGACGCCGTCGACTTCCACCCCCAGGCGGTGCGGGCGACCTTCGTCGACCAGGGCAACGCACCCGATCACTTGTGCCAGCCCTTGCCGGCGCGAACCATCCGCAAACCGTTGGAACCCATGGCGGATATCGCCGCCATCTCCCAACCCTATACCTCCTTCGGCGGCCGGCCGGCGGAAGAGGACGCCAGGTTCAACACCCGGGTGAGCGAACACCTGCGCCACAAGAACCGGGCGCTGAGCCCCTGGGACTATGAACGCCTGGTGCTGGAACGCTTCCCGCAAATCTACAAGGCCAAGTGTTTGCGGGGGGAGCCCACTTCCCTGGCGGACAACCTGGGACGGCTGGACGTGGTGGTGATTCCGGACATCCGCCATCACCTGCCGTTCGACCCGTTCGAACCGAAAGCGCCGGCCAGGCTGCTGGCGGAAATCCAGGACTTCCTGGCGCAACAGGCGCCGCCGTTCGCCGATTTGCGCGTCGCCAACGCCCACTACCTGCCGGTCAAACTGCGTTTCGCCGTGCGCTTCAGCGAAGGCTGCGATCCGGGCTTCTATAAACAGCGGCTCAACGAAGAGCTCAACCATTATCTGTCGCCCTGGGCCTACGACAAGGGCGAGGACGTGGTCATCGGCGGAAAAATCTACGCCAACGCCATCATCGATTTCATCGAACGCTGCGGCTACGTGGACTACGTGGCGCAGTTCAAGCTGTTCCTCGGCGACGAAAAAGGCGAGAACTTCAGCTGGATCGTACCGCCGCCGGAGGATTCCTACGAGGGCTACGCGGTGCAGGCCGAGCGGCCCGACAGCGTGCTGGTCGCCGCCCGCCAGCACGAAATCGATTTGATCACGGAAAACCGCTTCGTCGACCAGGAGTTCACCGGCATCGACTACATGAAAGTGGAACTGGACTTTATCGTCGGCTAACCCCAAAGCAACAACCGCCCAGCCATTACATCGCAACCCCGCTCAATCACGGCCGGAGACATCAGCATGGACATCAAAAAAAGAAACCGCTCGGAACTCAAATCCTATTTCGTCAAGAACAGCATTCCCACCGAGAGCAACTTCTCCGATCTCATCGACGCAGGTCTCAACCAGAAGGAAGACGGCATCGCCAAACCCGCCGGCGACCCGCTCAGTATCGAAGCGGCCGGCGATGCCAGCGGCCTGCAGAAGCTGGTCAATTTCTACGCCAGCTTCCAGGACGCCAACCCGGCCTGGACCTTCCAGCTCAACCCGCGCAGCGATGCCGGCAATCCCGCCACCGCCAAACCGGGGTTCTGCCTGAGCAACGGCCAGGGGCAAGCGCGGCTGTTTATCGACCAGAACACCGGGAATGTCGGTATCGGCACCATTACCCCCAGCCGATCGTTCGACGTCAAAGCCAACGCCATCAAACTGGGCCTGGAAGGCAACGGCGGCGGCCAACTGATCCTGGCCAACAACCGGGACGACAACTGCGTTTACATGGAGGCATTCAGCAAGGACGGCACCGGCCACGCCTCGGAATTCCTGTTGACCGGCAGAGCCGCCGAAAACGTCCCCAAACTCAGCCTGCGCGCGGATACCACGACCATAACCGGCAACCTGGGCGTCGGCACCCAAGTGCCGAAGTCGTCCCTGGAAATTCGCAAAGACGCCAGCGGCGCCCTGGGGCCGGTGCTCACCTTGTCCAACAATGCCGGCTCCGCCGGGGCCGGCACCGCCGTCGATTTCAACACCTACGACGTCGGCAACAACCCGCCCAGCGTCAGGATACAGACCCAAGACGACGGCAACTACTCCGGTCACCTCTTATTCCTGAGCAAGGAAAACGGGGCCGCCAACAAGCCGCTACGGGAAAGGCTGCGAATTCTATCCAACGGCAAAGTCGGCATCGGTACGACGGAACCGCGCACGGCGCTGGACACCGGCAGCGGCGTCATGAGCGGCGCGGCCAACGACTATCAGAAGGCCCAGTTCAGCCTGAGCGGCGGCGGACTGGTCACCTGGGGCGGCCCCGGCGGGCGCTTGAAATGGACGGCGCGTTTCATCGGCATTTCCATGGAACGAACCAAAACCTTCGCCAGCGGCTATGTGGACATCGTCTGCCCCACCAACCCGGCCTTGGTCACGGCCTTCGACGGCTCGCAACGGGTGGACGCCACCCTGGGCATCCAGTTGAATCATTGGGAGGCCCTCTACGCGGTGCATGAAGTCGGCGGCGACAACAGCAAAGTGACCTTCCAGATCGTCGTCTACAACTCCGGCGTGTTCCACGCCCCCAGCAACTGGATCCTGGTGGCGGTGGTCAACGGCGACGACAACAGCATCAAGCTGGGCACCGGCACGTCCATCGGCAAAGACAACAGCTATGCTGCTGCCGTGGGCAACGGCCTGCCGAAAGGGGCCATCATCATGTGGTCGGGCGATACCGCACCGGCAGGCTGGGCCCTGTGCGACGGCCAAAACGGCACGCCGGACCTGCGCGGCCGCTTCGTCCTGGCTGCCGGCGCGGCCAGCGGCTTGACGGCGCGCAAGCGCGGCGACGTGGGCGGCGAGGAAAAACACCTGCTGAGCCAGAACGAAATGCCCAGCCACACCCACGGCGTCAGCGACCCCGGCCACTACCACAACTGGACAGGCTCCCGGCAAGAAGCCGGAACCGACGACCACAACAATACCCAGGAATTCTCCAAGGGCGATGCAGGCCGCGCGGATACGGTCAGCAAAAATACCGATAGCAGAGCCACCGGCATCTCCATCAACGCGGCCGGCGGCGGCGCCGCACACGAGAACATGCCGCCGTTCTATGCGCTCGCCTTCATCATGAAACTGTAAGCACAGGGCAAATCCTATGGCATCGGACGATATGGCCGCCGGCCAGACCGCGACGCTCCCCGCGACAGCCGCCAGCCTGGACTATGCGTTCCTGCGCCAGCAAGGCATGCGCTGGCTGGAGCGCTTGGCGGCTAACTCGGACTGGACCGACTTCAACGCCCACGACCCAGGCATCACCATCCTGGAGCAGCTGTGCTATGCCCTGTCGGACTGGGCCTACCGCATCGATTACGACCTGCCCGACCTGCTCAGCCGCGACGGCGAGGACACCTATGCCAGTCTGTTCAGCGCCGACCTTATCCTGACCAGCCGCCCGGTCACCTTGCTGGACCTGCGCAAGCTGGCCATCGACGTGGACGGCGTCAAGAACGCCTGGGTGGAGACGCTGGCCCAGCCGCAGCCGCTGCTGTATTACCGGGAGCAGGACGCCCTGCAAGGCAACCGGCTCATCGGCTTGGACGACAGCAACGGCGCGCGAGCGGTCGGACTGAAAGGCTTATGCCGGGTGCTGCTGGAAAAATCCGAGGCGCTGGACAAGGACGGCAACGCCATCGTCGCAGACGTGACCAACCGGCTGCACGCGCAGCGGGGCTTGAGCATGGATTTCGAATCCATCCAGGTGCTGGACACCCAGGACATCCAGCTGCACGCCAGCATCGAAATCGCCCCGGACGCCGATGCGGAAGCGGTGTATGTAGGCGTGCTGCAGCGCATGACGGACTATATATCGCCCACCGTGCCGTTCCACAGCCTGTCGCAGTGCCTGGAGCAAGGCAAGTCCATCGACGAGATTTTCGACGGGCCGCTGCTGCGGCACGGTTTCATCGACGACGGCGCGCTGCGGGGCATGCAGCGCAGGACCGCCCTGCAAACGTCCGAACTGCTGCGGGAGATCATGGACGTGGCCGGCGTGCGCATGGTGGAACACCTGGCGTTCAAGACGCCCGCCGGCTTGAAGAATTGGTCGCTGGACCTGGAAGCGGACAAAACCCCCAAGCTGGATGCGCGCAACACCACCCTGCAGTTACGGCGCAAACAACTGCCGGTGGTGCTGGACGAGCCCGCCTTGCTGCAACAGCATCTGGACAATGTGCGCCGCTCGTCCGCCACTGGCCGGCCAAACGGCCAGCCAGGGCCACGGCCGGCCCCGGGCCGCGACCGCAACGTCGCCCGCCACTACTCGCTGCTGCACCAGTTTCCGGCGACCTACGGCATCGGGCCGGCCGGCTTGCCCGGGACGGCCGGCGCCGAGCGGCAAGCGCAAGTCAAACAACTGCAAGCCTATCTGCTGTTCTTCGACCAGCTGCTGGCAAACGGCTTTGCGCAACTGTCCCACGTGCGGGACTTGTTCGGTTTCGACGACCGGCTGCCGCAAACCTATTTCGCCGGCGCCATCGACGCCGCCGACCTGAACCTGGACAGTCTCTGGACGCAGCCTGACGCGCAAGCCCGCCAAAGCCGGTTGCAGCGCTTGCTCGAATCGCCCGCGGATGCCGCCCCCGTCGATTGGGAGCGCAAGAACCGCTTCCTCGATCACCTGCTGGCGCGCGTTGCCGAGCAATTGCCCGGCAACGCCTATGGACAGGCGGAAGACGGGCAGGACAACGCCGCGCCCATCACCGCGGATCAAAGCATGGCGCAAGCCAAGCAGGTGTTCCTGCGCCACTACCCCGAGGCCAGCAGCCGGCGCGGGAGCGGCTTCAACGCCCTCCTGGAATGGAACGAGGACAATGTTGCCGGCCTGGAACTGCGGTTGCGCTTCAAACTGGCCATCCCGGCCTGGTCCATGGACGACAGCCGCGCCGAAACCGAGCGCTTCTACTTGCTCGAACACCTCTTGTTGCGCCCCATCGAGGCCGACCGCCAGCAGCAAGGCCCGCTGCTCGCCGAAGCCGCGGCGCCCGATCCCTACTCCCTGCAGGTCAGCTGGGTATTCACCGCCGCGCCCGCCCGTTGCCAAACGCCGGAATTCCGCCAGTTCGTCGCGCAAACCGTGCTGGAGGAAACCCCGGCCCATCTGCGGCCACAGATTCTTTGGCTGGAAGACGCCGACATGCGCACATTCGAAAGCGCGTACCGCGACTGGACGCTGCGGCAGTTGGCGTTGCGCCAGTCCGGCAGCACGGACCAGGCGGCGGCCATCGGCCTGCGCGACGCCCGCGACCGCCTCATCGACCTGCTGGCTATCGGCTACACCTACCCCTTGCGGGATCTGCCCATTCCCGAACTGACGACGGTGGCCTACAACGTCACCGCGCAAATCGTGGTGGAATACAGCCAGATCGGCGTCAGCTACCGCTTGTGCGACAAGGAGCACAAGTCCCTCAGCCCGGAAGTCAAAGCGCTGGGCAACGGCGGCCCACTGACCCTCACCACGCCGCCCATCAAGGAAGACCGAACCTTCACCATCGAGGCCACCAAGCTGCACGGCAAGACGCCGGCGGTCTTCCTGCGCCAGTTGGCGGCCGTGAAAGTGGGCCTGGACACGACCCTGACGGCGCAAATCGTCGGCGCCGCCCTGCTTTCGCCCAGCGATACACCTGCGCCGGCCGATGCCCGCATCGTCGACTACGGCGCCGGCGTGCAGGTGGAAATCGAGCTCACCCAGGAAGGCGTGGATTACCAATTGGTTCGAGTGGACGGCAAGAAAGAAACCGTACTGTCCGCCAGCGCACGCGGCAACCTGGGCGCGATCCTGCTGCAAGCCGACGGCGTCACGGAGGATTTCGACATCCGCGTGCGCGCCACCAAAACCTTCGACCCGTCCGAGCACAAGCCCACCCAGACCAGCCTGCTGGATGCGGTGCTGCCGTTGAAAGTGCGGGCCAATCCGGCAGCGGCCGTGACGGTGGCGGCACCCATTCTGGTCTACGGCGGCAGCGCCAGCGTCGCCATCGACAAATCGCAAGCCTCGGCCAACTACCAGTTGCTGCAACGCGCTATCGCCGACGCGGAATTCATCCATGGCGGCACGGACCCCAAGGCGATCAAGGTTGCCGTTGCCGGCCAGGCGGACGTGCTGGTGCGCAGCCCGGCGACGTCGGACGGTTTTGCCGTGGTGGGCACGGCGCAGCCCGGCAACGGCGGCAAACTGACACTCGCTTGCGACGGACTGACGGCCGACACGCTGCTGGTGGTGCAGGCGCAAAAATCCCACGCAGTGGCCGACAAGCCGCCGGTAACATCCACCGTTACGCTGAACCAGGCAGCCGCCGCCCTGGTGCGCCCCGATCCGGCGGTGGCGTTGCGGCTGCACGCCCAAGCCGCCGACGGCGTGCTGGCGCAACCCATCGAAGTATCGGGCGGCCAACCGGGCGTGTTCTACTACTTCGCCGCCTCCGCCGACGGCAAGCCGCTGGCGGCGCCGGTCTATTTCCATCAGCACGACCGCCTCGACCCGGCGCAAAACAAGGGTATCGGCCAGCTGCAAGTGGGCGTGGACCTGGTAGTGACGCCGCCGCTGCAAGCGGCGCGGCAGCAAGCGCAGCCGGACCTGTCGCGCCTGCCGCCGGAAGCGCCGCAGCTGGATGCGAGCGGCCTGAAAACCGACGGCAAGCTGTGGATCCACGCCGTGAAGGCGCAAACCGGCCTCGATGCCGGTTTCGAACGCACCCTGGCCGAGCTGACGGCCTCGGGCTGACGCGGCGATGGCGGCACAAAGACACGTCATCAAGCGGCAGACGGTGGAACTCACAGTCGGCCGCCGCGAAGATGCCTGGCCGCTGCAGCAGGCTTGCAGCCGCATCCTGCGCCAGCGCCTGGCGCCCCTGCTGGACCGGCGCTGCTCCGAAGCCAGCTCGGCCGACCGCCTGCACCGCATCGAGCGACTGGAACTGGATCTCGGCCGCATCGACCCTGAGCAGTTGGAAACCCAGTTGCTGGAGCGCATCGACACCGCCCTGCGCCGCGCCCTGGCGGAGGAAATCGGCCACCTCGATTCCGCCGCCGCGACGCAGGAACCTGCGCCGTTCCAAGCCTCGCAATGGGAGCTGCTCAGCCGGTTTTTACGCGAGGGCGCCCTGCCCTGGTGGGCGGACACCAGCCGGAACGATCTGCCGCAACAGGCCCTGGACGCCTTGCTGCAGGACGCGCCCGATCTGCTGCGCCGCCGGTTACCGGCGCTGCTGGAGCACGACAACGCCGTCCAGCGCCTGATCCATCGCTTCGACGACCGCCAACTGGCCGCGGTTGCCACCCTGCCGGCCGGCTTGCCGGGCGGCACGCTCGCACCGCTCTATCACGCATTGCGGAACGCCGCCGCCGGCCTGCCGCAATTGCGCCACACCGCGCCAACCGCGCTGCGCCGCGAGGTCTGGCAGGCCATTCTGGACACCGCCTTCACCGTCGAACCGCCCGCGGCGGAGCTGCTGGAAACGGCCGCGCGCCGCTTCGCCGCGCGGCACAATCTGTCACCCCAGGCCCTGCGGCAAGAGCTGAACCCCATCGCACAGCGGTCGGCGGCGGCAGACCTCCCGCCCCATCGAGCAACGGCGGCACGAAGCGAACTGACTCCGCCTGCCGCCCCATCTGGCGGCGAGACGCACGAATCAAGCGCGGCCTCGCCTGCGGAGCAGCCGGCCGAAGCCATCGCACAAGGCGACGAAACGGCGTCGCAGGCAGCAATGGAACCCTCTTTCACCACCGTGCAGCAGACGCCACCCGTAACCCGCTCGTCCGGTGGCACACCAAGCGACGCAATACCCGCAGCGCAACGGCCGGATGCCCATGCCCTATCCCCGCTCCGGCAATCGCCACGGCCGGACACGCTCGCCGGCATCGGCGGCGCCGGCCAGGAAACCGCAACCGCAGCGGCGGTTGACGAACCGCTTCAAGCCGCTGCGGCGCCAGCCAACCGCCCCGCAGCGGCCGACGCCCCGGCCGCTGCGCCAAGAGCGCACCGCCGCGGCATGGCGCCTGCCGTAATCGGGCCCGACGCGCCGCTGGACGCCAACGACGAGTTCTACGTGGGCAACGCCGGTCTGCCCATCCTGTGGCCGTTCCTCGGCCATTTTTTCCGCCAGCTCGGCTTGGCCGAGGAAGGCCGGTTCCGCAGCCCCGCCGCCGCCCAGCGCGCTGTCGGCCTGCTGCAATACCTGATCGACGGCGAGCCGGAGCCGGCGGAATACCTGCTGCCACTCAACAAAGTGCTGTGCGGTCTGCGGCCGGCGCAGCTGTTCGCGCCGGACTCGCCGCCCACGGCTGTGGAAATGGCCGAGTGCCAAGCGCTGCTCGGCGCCGCCATCGCAAACGCACCGATCCTCAAGCAAATGTCCATCGCCGGCTTCCGCGGCAGTTTCCTGCTGCGGCGCGGTATCCTCAGCGTCCGGGACGGCGGCTGGCTGTTGCAGGTGGAGCGGGAAACCTACGACATCGTGCTGGAACGCTTTCCCTGGAGCTTCGACTGGATAAAGCTGCCGTGGATGGAAGCGCCGCTGCGAGTGGAGTGGTGATGGACCACGCCGCCGCCAACGCCCGCGACCTGGAGCTGGAACTGGCCTGGCTGGCCCAGTTGATCGACACCCGCTTCAAGCTGTACTTCGGCCAGGACTGCCCGTTTGGCGACATCCAAGCCGTGGCACCACCGGACCTGGCCGGTTCCGATTCGCCCTACGCCCAATGTATCCGCCAACACGGACTGGGATTCGCCGAACGCGGCGCCCTGGCCCTGGTCCTGGCGTCCCACATCCGTCCGCAATTGCTGGATGTGTTCTTTTTGAAAAACCAGATGTTCGACCGCCGCTTCAGCGAATTCGGCGGCATCCATAGCGGCCAGGAAACCGGCTTCACCCCCACCGGCGAAACGCTGCTGTTCCTGCTGGCGGCGGACGATTTGGCGCGGCGTTTCGCCTTGCACGCCCTGTTCGAGGCCGGCCATGTCTTTGCCCGCCAGCACATCCTGCGCCTGCAGCCGCAAAACAACGAGCCGCTGCTGCAAGCGCCGCTGCGCTTGAGCGAGGAACACCTGGCGCTGTTCACCAGCGGCAACCCCCACCGCCCGGAATTCGGCGCCCAGTTCCCCGCCCAGTTGATCGAAACGCGGCTCAACTGGGACGACCTGGTGCTGCATCCCGGCACCCGCAAACAGGTGGGCGAAATCGAAACCTGGATACGCCACGGCCAAACCCTGCTGGAGGATTGGGGCATGGGCGCCAAACTGCGCCCCGGCTACCGCGCCCTGTTCTACGGCCCGCCCGGCACCGGCAAAACCATGACCGCCTGCCTGCTGGGCAAAGCCACCGGCCGCGAGGTGTACAAGGTGGACCTGTCCCTGGTGGTATCCAAGTACATCGGCGAAACGGAAAAGAACCTGGCCAAAGTGTTCGACCAAGCGGAGCACCGCAACTGGATCTTGTTTTTCGACGAAGCCGACGCCCTGTTCGGCAAGCGCAGCGAAGTGCGCGACGCCCACGACCGCTACGCCAACCAGGAAACCGCCTTCCTGCTGCAGCGCCTGGAAAGTTTCGACGGCATCGCCATCCTCGCCTCCAACTTGCGCGACAACCTGGACGACGCCTTTGCCCGCCGCTTCGAAGCCATCATCTACTTCCCGCTGCCACGGCCGGAGGAAAGGCTGTTGCTGTGGCGCCAAGGCTTTCCCAGCAAGGCCCGGCTGGACGACGCCATCGACCTGGACAAAATCGCCCGCGAACACGAATTCTCCGGCAGCGCCATCCTCAACGCCATCCGCTACGCCTCGTTGCAGGCGCTGGAGCGGGGTGAGGCGGCTATCGGCCTGGAGGACGTGCAGCAAGGTATCCGCCGGGAATATGCGAAAGATAGAAAAGGCGGCTAAGGTTCCCGCCAGGCTTTTGATTAAGGACACAGCATGACGGCTCGCATAACCCAAGCCAAAATCCGCCGCGCCGACGGTACAGCCAACTCGCCCGCCAACGGTGCCAATACCGCAAGCGCCTCGGCGGCACCTCCGGCGTATGGCATCGACTTCCTCGACAATTCACGACAGCAACCGAACCGTACCGGCTTGCCCCACCAACTCAAAGCCGCGGTAGAAAATTTGTCCGGCGTGCCCCTAGACAACGTCCGCGTCCATTACAACTCGGCCAAGCCCGCCCAGTTGCAAGCCCTGGCTTACACCCAAGGAACCGACATCTACATCGGCCCTGGTCAGGAACGGCAAGTTGCCCACGAAGCCTGGCACGTGGTGCAGCAGGCGGAAGGACGGGTGCAGGCGACGCGGCAAATGAAAGGAAAGATTCCACTCAATGACGACCCCCGCTTGGAGCGAGAAGCCGACGAGATGGGCGCACGGCTACAGACAACCGACGCAGCGGCCGTGGCTAACCAACCATCTCCGGCGCAGCCCCATAGCACGCCCGCCTCATCGGCTGTCGTACAGCGCAGCGTGAAAAGCGTAACGATCAACACCTCCAACATCGTCAGCAACGTCGTCCTGGACAATTCCCGCGTAGGCGTGCATACCGGCGACCAGCACACCACATCCTATACCCTCATGGAATCCATGGTGCGCAACAATATCCTAGGGAAGAAACTCGACGACGCTTTCGAAACCCTGGCGGTTCTGGTGGAGCAGAATATGTTTCTGCCGACCTACCAAACCACCACATGGAAAGAAGACCCGAACACGGCCATTGCCCGTGTGGCCGGGGAAATCCGTGCACTAAAAGGCGGCAATGGCGACGTTAACGATCTACTTAAATATGCCAACGAAACCATTGCCTATCGCAACTCCCTGGATCGATCATCCTACAAAAACAAAAATCCGACCCATAGCGGAGTCAATGAAGGCAACGAAGCGGGAATTCTCGACAAAATAGAACTGGAATTGAGAAACGGCAATAAAGCGTTTGCATACAAACCGGACATCGATGTATTCCCCCACGTCTGGAACCTTTTCCACTTCGACCCGCAAAGCCAAACCTCGGAGGAGGAGCTTGCGGCGCAAATCATCCAGCATGCCTATACCATCATGCTCGCGTACCCCAACATACCGGAACTTTCCAGCCCGGTTGCCACCATCGCCAACGGCTTAAAAACCGGGGATATCGCCCTACGCGTGGTCGACTCGAAAAATTACGATTGGAAAAAGCTTGCGACACTGCTAAACAACTACGGCACCAAGAAGCATATCCCCCAGTATCTGAAAAAAGCCAGGAACGATTACGACAAAATCATCGGAAAATATGGATACTCTCTGGTATAACACGCCAAACAGGCTGGGAAAATCTCAATAGCCCAAAAGAAGAAAAAGACCGTCCAACTCAAACCAAAGGAATTAACACGCAGGAGAGCAGCCATGAGCCTTACCGAACGAGTCAAAGTCCCGACCGGCATCAACAGCGGCGTAAAAAACGCCAAACAGCAAACCATGCTGGATATTTTCGGCAACCCCCGCGACACCTATAACAGCGACTGCCAGCCGGTTAGCAACCAGTCGTTGCAAAAGATGATAGTTACTACGGACATCGGGCCGTTCCGGGTGACCGGACTGAAATCCGCCACAGAAGACCTCATCCAAATATTCGCCGAGGTAAAAGCGGCCGATACCGCGCTTTATGCCGCCCTGGGTACGGCCGGGATGCTGTGCGCCCGACTGGTGCGTGGCACCACAACCGGCGCCATCAGCAATCACGCCTGGGGAACGGCTATCGACATAAAGATAAACGGCATCCTGGACCCTCGCGGTGACGGCCTGGTGTTGGCAGGCTTGGTTCGGTTGGCACCCTACTTCAATCGCCACGGCTGGTTCTGGGGCGCCGGCTTTGGTACCGAAGACGGCATGCATTTTGAAGTGGGCGACGACCGGCTGCGGCAATGGCACGCCGACGGCACGGTGCCCGCACGGGGAGGCCCAACGCCCGCGGCCACCCTGCGCATGGGCGACCGGGGCCCCGAGGTGCGGCACTTGCAGGAAGCGTTGAACGCCAACGGCGCCGCATTGGCAACAGACGGCATTTTCGGCCGGGGAACGGAGAATGCCGTCGTCGCCTTTCAACATAAGCACGGCCTGAGCACCGATGGCGTAGTCGGCCCCGCGACCGCCGCAGCGTTGGGCCTTTAGAAGAATGCCGCTTTGCTTCGGCTGCCTAGGAACTTGGGTTTCCGGGCTTATTTACAACGGCGGTCAACACGGTTGATCCATGGGACAACAAAGGTTTTCCGGTGAAAGCGACGACCCTCCAAACCAAAGCCCCGGCATCGAGCCACGCCAACGCACAAAATAACGGTGCTGCCGCCAGCCCTCCCCGTTATGGCATCGATTTTCTCGACCGCCAAACGGAACAAACCACCTACCATACCGGCCTGCCGGATGAACTCAAGAGCGGCGTCGAAGCGCTGTCCGGCCTGTCCATGGCCAATGTGCAGGTCCATTACAACTCGTCCAAACCTGCACAATTACAGGCCTTGGCCTACACCCAGGGCAGCGACATACACGTAGCGCCAGGCCAGGAACGGCATCTGGCCCACGAAGCCTGGCACGTGGTGCAGCAGGCGCAGGGGCGGGTAAAGCCGACGATGCAGATGAAGCTTGGCGTACCGATCAACGACGACCAAGGACTGGAGCGGGAAGCAGACGCGATGGGAAAGCGGGTGCTGGAGCGAGGCAGAGAAACCAGCAATCCTGGGCTAGACGCTGCCGTTCAGCATAACCGGCAGCCGATCAATCCGACTACGCACAACGCACCGGCGCAAAGAGTCCGTGCGCGTTCGCTGTCCGACACACTGGCCACGCGCATTGGATACTCGGACAGGGCTCGCGGGGAAGTGGTTGGCGCCGTGCCCGCCGACGCATTACGGCTGAGAGTTTACCGGCTGGCGCGGGATCACAACTGGAACATCCGGGCTGCCGACTTGCAGGATCGATACAGGGCAGATGTGCCCAACGCGTTGGAGTTGCTGCAAATCATCGTAAGAGCTGCCGGCCAGGCAGACACAGAGGCGGAGCAGGCGCAAAGCTTTGAAGATAGTGTTGAATTCAATACCCGGAGTAACGACAACATCAGTGCAATCTTGCGGCACTACCAAAGAAAAGCCGCAAACCAAGGCAGCGCGGAGCTTTATGTCGCCAATTACCAGGAACAGGCGCGGAATTTCAACTTCGGCCTGAATGAAGACGAAGCGCCCCAATACCGGGCCGGCCGAGCGGGCTTGTTCGGCCCCGACCAATTGTCGCTCGACATCGGGGTGGATATCGCCAACCGGGTGCTGCGGGAAGCCTTCGCCCACGACGACCAAGTGGCTATCTTCTTCCATATCGCCAAAGCCATACAAGGCATACGGGAGTCCGGCAACGACAGCCTGAAAACGGCTTCGGCGGTGCTGCAGAGCTATCTCAAGCCGAAATTGATCGATTTCATCAACCGCCTGCCTTTGGCGCAGCAAATGGACGATGACGACATATGGAACGACCACAGTCTCAACGACGGCATCACCTACAGCGACGGCAGGGCCCTGGAGCAGAACGACACCTGGGTTCGCCCCAACGTGCGAACGGCGTGGAACAATATCCGCAATGTCGTCAGCCCGGCCGTGCTGAACCACGCCGGGCGCTGCCGAATTAGGGTGGACGGCGCGCTGGCCCGGCCGTTTTACAACAACGCCTTGATACACGTGGGCTGGATGCGTTGCAGCGTCGGCACCGTCATGCACGAGTTCGGCCATCACCTGGAAGACAACACCCAGGTGCCGCGCTGGATCAAGATTCAGCAATTGCTGCGCGAACGCTCACGGGGTGGTGAGCTGGCGCGCATCTTCCCCATCACCCTGCCCTATGTCGTTTCGCGGGACGAGATGCGTTACGACGCACCCATGCCGGCCAGCGGGGTCATGGGCGGCTATTTCCGCTACAACGCCAAATACTACCCTTACGGTTCCACCGAAGTGATCGCTACCTCGCTGGAAGTATTCCACGACAGGGAAAAGAGCTACCAGATCGCCATCCGCGATCCGGAGTTGTTCCTGGCGGTCATGGGCGTGTTGCGGGAATAAAACGGGACAGGCCGCGGCCTGTCCCGCTGCTGTGCAAGCGATATCAGGCGCGGGTATGGGGGAACGCCAACACCTCGTCGATATGCCCGGCATCGGCCAGCAACATCAACAAGCGGTCCAGGCCGATAGCCACACCGGAGCAGTCGGGCAAGCCATGCGTTAATGCCGCCAGCAGGCGGCCGTCGGCCTCGGGAACCGGTAATCGCTGCTCCCGCCGTGCCTGCCGTTCCGCTTCGAAACGGGCGGCTTGTTCGGCAGCGTCCGCCAGTTCATGGAAGCCGTTGGCCAGTTCCACGCCGCGCCAGAACAGTTCCACCCTTTCCACCCAGCGGCCGTCGCCCGGTTTGGCCCGCGCCAGGGAGGGCTGACAGGCAGGGTAGTCGTAGACGAAACACAGGCCGTCGCGGCCTAACTGGGGCTGGACGGCGACGCTGAACAGCAAATCCAGCCACAGGGAGCGGTCCTCGCCACACAACTCCGCCGCTTCGGGCACGCCGTGACGGACGGCGCAGGCAGCCAATTCCTCGAACGTGCCGTCGAGGGGCTCGACTCCCGCATATTCCAGAAACACTTCGCGGTAAGCGACGCGACGGGTGGTGGCGGCGTTCAGCCGGCCTTCGGCAATTCGGCCAAGCAGCGCTTCCATGTCGTCCATCAGGCCGTCCAAATCGCAGCCGACCCGGTACCACTCCAGAATGGTGAACTCAGGGTTGTGCAGCCGGCCGGACTCGTGGCCGCGGAAGGCTTTGCAGATTTGGTAGATGGAACCGCTGCCGGCGGCCAACAGCCGCTTCATGGCGAATTCGGGAGAGGTTTGCAGGTAGCGCGGTTCGCCCGAGGCTTGGGGAACCGGCAGGAATTCCAGGTGGGGGTCGGTGCCGATACCCTGGCACAGCAAGGGAGTTTCCACCTCCAGCACATCCTGAGCGGCGAAATAAGCCCGGATGGCGGCGAGCATCCTTGCCCGCCGGCGCAGCGTGTCCAGGGAACACGCCGGCCGCCAATCCTCGGCGGGATTACTCCTTGACACGGGACACGTATTCGCCGGTGCGCGTGTCCACTTTGATCAACTCGCCGGTCTGCAGGAACAGCGGTACGCGCACCACGGCGCCGGTTTCCAGGGTGGCCGGCTTGCCGCCGCCGCCGGAGGTGTCGCCGCGCAGGCCCGGATCGGTTTCGGTGATGGCCAGCACCACGAAGTTGGGCGGGGTGACGGACAGAGGCACGTCGTTGTACAGGGTAACGATGCACATGTCCTGCTCCTTCAGCCACTTCTTGGCCTCGGACACGGCGTTGGCGTCGGCGCCGTACTGTTCGAAGGTGTCGGGCACCATGAAGTGCCAGATTTCGCCGTCGTTGTAGAGGTACTGCATGTCGCGGTCCATGACGTCGGCGCCTTCCACCGTGTCGCCGGACTTGAAAGTGCGTTCGATGACGCGGCCGGTCTTCAGGTTGCGGACCTTCACGCGGTTGAACGCCTGGCCCTTGCCGGGCTTGACGAACTCGTTTTCAAGGATGGTCCAAGGGTCGCCATCCATCATGATTTTCAGGCCGCCCTTGAATTCGTTGGTGCTATAAGTTGCCATGCAGTCCTCTGGGTGTTTGCAAGCGGTACGGAAAACGGCCGTGGCGCAACTCGCCACGGCCGTTAGGCGAATAAATCCGGTACATTATAAAATAAACCGCTCCCTCCCATAAGCGCCGTCATTCCTTCCCTTGTCCAATTCCCCTTTGCCCTGGCAAGCCGAGCTGGCCTCGGCCTTTAGATCGCCGTCCGAACTGCTGGCCTATTTGGGGCTGGAAAACTCCCCGCACCCGGCTTGCGACGGCGCCGCCAAGGATTTTCCCTTTCTCGTCACCCGCGCCTATGCCGACCGGATGGCTAAGGGCGATCCGGCCGATCCGCTACTGCGCCAAGTGCTGCCGGCGGCTGAGGAAATGCTGGCTGTCCCCGGTTACGGCGACGATCCGGTCGGCGACGGGGCGGCCTTGGCAGCCCCCGGCGTGTTGCACAAATACCGCGGGCGGGCGCTGCTGATCACCACCGGCGCCTGCGCCATCCACTGCCGTTACTGCTTCCGCCGGGCATTTCCCTATGCCGACGCCCAGCTGCACAAAAGCCGGGAAGACGCCGCCTTGGACTATCTCGCTGCCGACGCCTCCATCGGCGAGGTGATTTTGAGCGGCGGCGATCCGCTTTTACTATCGGACGAAAGGCTGACGGCACTACTGTGCCGGCTGGCGGAGATACCCCACCTCAAGCGCATCCGCATTCACAGCCGCGTGCCGCTGGTGTTGCCTAGCCGCATCGGCGCGGGCTTGCCCTCCGTATTGAGCGGCACGCGCTTGCAGGCGGTGCTGGTGATCCACGCCAACCACGCCCAGGAACTGGACTCCACGGTCGACGCAGCCCTGTCCCGGCTGCGCGGCGAGGGCGTCACGCTGCTCAATCAGGCGGTGTTGCTGCGCGGCGTGAACGACAGCGTCCAAGCGTTGGCCGAACTCAGCGAAACCCTGTTCCTTCAAGGCGTCCTGCCCTATTACCTGCATCTGTTGGACAAAGCCGCCGGCACCTCCCACTTCGATCTGCCGCTGGCGCAGGCGCTGGCTTTGCACCGGGAACTGCGCGATACCCTACCCGGCTATCTGGTGCCGCGCCTGGTGCGTGAACAGGCCGGGCAAGCCGCCAAAACACCGGCCGAATTTCTCGCCGCCGACTCAAACTGAGACCCCGCGCCAAAACTGCTTCACAGTTTGCCGCGCCCCTTTTTCGCCCCGAAAAAATTGTGAGCCAGTCGGCACAGGAGGCCCCGCAGCCGATCTAAGCTTAGTTAAACGGCCAGCATCGGACGGCGGGGCCGCTTGCAACTTTCTTAGGAGACGACATCATGAGCAACGCAACCATCGCACCCGAAGTCTCCCGGACAGCATCAACGGCCGAACTCCGGCTCCCTTTCGAAGCGACCGCGCCCGCCGCGGAAGCATGGTTGCTGAGCCTTTCGACGCTCAGCTTCAGCGATTCCTGCCGCCACCTTTACCATGCCTTGCGAGCCGTCAACCGCTTGGATTTAGCGGCCCATCAGCGGCTCCAGTTGCTGGAGACCCTGCGCCCGCAAATACTCAACCGGAGCAGCCGTTTCGACCACTGCTTCTCGGCACAGACCTTTCCCCTCCCGGACAAGATCGCGAGGGCCGTGCGGCTTGCCATCCAGTTCCAGGCGGAGTTGGCCCTCGGCTACCAGCGCGTGCTTGAATCGTCTCAGTGCGCCACGACGTTCGGCCCCGACCAGCAAGCCACGACCGCGCATCGGGCGTTGAGCGCCTACGGCCTTTATCTGCTGCGCAGCGCCCAAAGTTATCTGCCCCCCGCCGCGGGCCTGTGGGGAAAAATTCATCAAGCCTACCGCTGCGCGGAAAGCTTGGGGGTAGCCCACCGAGCAGTCGTGGACCCGGACGGCCCCTACGCCTCCAGCGCTAGCGCCGACGAGTGCTTGAGAAAAATCGTCCTGTTCCAGCTGGCCCTGCCGACCCGCTTGCGGCAAAGCGAAATAGCGGAACTCTACGACTGGATCGACGCAAACATCCCTCTGGTCCGTTTGCAAAAAGAGCGGGCCTTCAACCTGCAAGAAGCGCAATTCTTTGTCGATCTCGCCAAGGACGGCAACCCGCAGCCTATCGGCGCGCTAGTGACCCCGCATGCCGACATTCGCTACCTGTTTCTCGAACCCTCGCTGCTGGTACAGCTGCGAACGGGCGCGGCCTGCTCGACTTTCGGAACCGACTTGGCCCAGCGTTTCGCGCCGTTGGACGACGAAGGGGAAGAAGCGCAATGCCGCACCGCACTGTTCGCCACCGGCGCCGAAGGCGGCGCGGCCCTGCTGGAAGCGGAATTGGCCAAGGTAAAACAGCGCCTCAAAACACCCGAGCGCGCCAATCTGGAGTTGCATCCCGGCCACGCGCCGGCGCGGTCGCCGCTGTCGGCCAGAGTAGCCCAGCGCTTCGGCGAATCCCGGCAGAATCCGCCCCACGTTTCGCGTGATGAGATTTGGGGTCGAACCGACCCGGACGCCTTAGCCGCCGCACACAGCAGCGAAGGTTTGCTGCGCTATCACCCCGAGCAAGGCCGGCTGTCGCTCTGCGGCGACCGCCGGCAATTGCGCATCGGGCAACTGGTTGTCGTTGCGGCGGAAAACATGAAGCCGCTGGCGGGAATCATCCGCAACGTCGCCGCGGCTTCCGATACGACCAGGGTTTGGGCCAATGTGGAACTGGTTCCCGGCTTGGTGAGCGCCGCCCGCGCCCACATCGAAGGCGAACACCGCCGTCGTTTGCCGGCGCTGCTGATAGTCGAAGATCCCGCCCGCCAGGACTCGGCCTCGGTGATGCTGCTACCGACAGTCTTTCCCAACGGCACCTGGATCACGCTGGAACAGAACGGTCTGTGGACCAATCAGCGTTTGGCGCGCCTGGTGGAGGCCACCGACGATTTTTGCCAATACCGAACCGTCGCGGCGGACTAGCCGGAAGCGGGGCGCCCGTCGTCGAGCAGCGCCGCGATTTGATCGAAACGGTAGTTGTCCAGCAATTGGCCCAACCCGCGCGCCAAAGCGGGGTCCTGCAATGCGATGTCCTCGACAATGCGGCGCGCCGCCTCCACATCCAGCACATCCGCCGCGCGCCGCAATGCCAAACGCAAACCGCCATCCAACCGCGCCACCCCCGCCGGATCGGGCCCCAGTTCCGTCGCAGCGGCGACGGCGGGCGGCTCCTCCGCATAGCGGTAGCGTAATCCCAAGCGCTGACGCATCGTTTCGAACACCTGCTCGGCCTGAAACGGTTTGCGCAACAAGCCGTCGCTGCCCGGAACGGCGACCGCCTCGGGGCTGTCCTCGAACAAAGTGGCGGTCAACAGCACGATGGGCGTCTTTTGGCCGCCGGGCAAAGCGCGAATGCGTCCTAGCGCCTCCAGCCCGTCCATCACCGGCATATGCCGATCGAGCCAGATGAAATGGGGATGCCATATCCGGAATAAATCCACCGCTTCCTCGCCATTGGCCGCCTGCTGCGCCTCGAACCCCGCCTGCTCCAGCAATTGCACCAGACATAAGCGGCTGCTTTCGTCGTCGTCGGCCACCAGAACGCGCCACACGGGCTGATCCAGCGCCAGACCCAATACCTTTTGGGATATCGCCGTGTCCTCGCCAGCGGGCTCGACCGTGCGCAGCGGCAAACCAAAGTGAAAACGGCTGCCCTGCCCCACGCGGCTCTCCACCGCCAACTCCCCTCCCATGAGCCGGACGTAATCGCGGCTGATGGCCAAACCCAAGCCGGAGCCTTCGCCTTTGGCGGCGCCGGTGGCCGTTTGATAGAAAGGATCGAAGATTTTGTCCAAATCGTCGGGGGAGATGCCCTGACCGGTATCGGTCACCTCGAACAAGGCCTGCCGGCCGTCCCAGCCGATGCTTAAGCGAACATCGCCTCGATCGGTGTATTTAACGGCGTTGTTCAACAGATTGATCAAAACCTGACGCAAGTGATGGCTGTCCCCCTCCACTCGCGGCGGAATATCGGCGGCGCATACGCACTCCACCGCCAGCCCCTTGGCTTGGGCCCGCAACTGCACCATTTCGGCCACGGTCGCCGCCAGGGCACGCAAGTCGAAGGGTTCCACGCGCAAAGTCAAATGACCGGCTTCCACCCGGCTCAATTCCAATATGTCGTTGATCAGCTCCATCAAATGTTGGCCGCTGTGCTCAATGGCGTGCAAACGGCGGCAGCCGTCCTGGTCCAGCGGGTTCTCCCGCACCATCAGCTGGGCGAAGCCGAGAATGGCGTTGAGCGGAGTGCGCAGCTCGTGGCTCATGTTGGCGAGAAACGCGCTTTTGGCGCGGCTGGCGGCCTCCGCCGCATCGCGCGCAACCGCCAGGCTGGCGTTGAGGCGCTTGAGTTCGTCGTAGGCCCGTTTCAACTGGGTATGGCCGAAGATGTCGTTCTTCAGCACCGCCGCCGCGTAGTTGAAGAAATTCGGCAGGAACTGCCGCATTTCCCGGGTGCCGACGTGAAGATTGTCGATCTTCAGCACCCCGACCGGCTCATCGCCCACCCGCAAGGGGTAAATCCAAGTCCAGGCGCTCGCCAACGCGGGGTTGAGAATCTGGCTATCGGCCACGTCGTGCTCCAATTCCAGCGGCGTCCCCGTGTCGAGGACTTGCCGAACGTAAGCATCGTCGATCGCCTCCGGCTGGCGGCGCTCGCCGTAGACATCGGCGTAGTGCAGCTGCCCGTCGACCCAGTAGTACAACATCACATTGGTGCCGCCGATGATATCGACGATGCTTTGCAGCATGTTGTCCAGCAGATTTTCCAGGCCCGGCAGGGCGCTGATGCGAGCCATGAGCTGGTTGACCAACTGCAGATAGGCTTTTTCCTGGGCGAGCTTGCGCGCGCGCCCTTCCAGCTTGGCCCGTTCGCTTTCGTCCAGGGGCGGCGCTTGACTCATCGGCAAGCCGCTTGCTTGCGAGCCATCGCCGCCGCCAGCACCGCTTGCAGCGATTCCAAGCCGACATCCATCCAACGCAGCGGCAGGTCTATGGACTGCGCGGCGCGCTCCGCGGCGGCGCTGAAGTCGCCGGAACAAGGCGTGCGGATGGCCAACAGATAACGACGGCTCTCGTGGAAAATGTCGCGCGCCACAGCCCAATTGCCGCCGAACGTGTCGGCAACGACGGACTCCCAATGGATTGCCCAATCCTCCAAAAGAAAATAGGCGCCGGCTTCCAGCTCCGCCATGAAACGCTCCCGCCCCAGCAACATTTCCACGCAATTCTGCCCATCGGTGCGAAAGGCGCCAACGGATTCCAGCATCGCGTCCATGCGGGGATGGCAGCAGCCGTAAAAGACAATGGGACGCTCGTCCCGGTGCCGCTCCAGGCAGGCGCCCAATTGATCGGACAAGCGCTTGAGGTTCACGTGCAAGGAGGCTTCGAGGAAGTCGGTGTCCAACAACCAATGGTTTTGCTCGATCAAGCGGGCGATTTCCTTACGAAGAACGCCGCACCCCACCAACGATAGCCGCCCGCTGTCCGCCATGGCCGTCAGAACTTGCCGTATTCGAACGCCGCGCCCAGCATGGCGCGGATTTTTCCTTCAGGAATAGCGTACGGCATCACCACCGTGCCGAACAAAAAGCGTCCGCCCGGCTTGCCGGCTTCGACGATGCGCCGCACCTCGGCGCAGATTTCGTCCGTGGACCAGCGCAGCAACTTGATATCGTTGATGACGCCGCAGGCCATGCCCTGCCCGCCGACCAGCCGCTTGCCTTCCGCCACGTCGTCCTCGGGACCCAGATAATAAACCCGGATACCCAAGCGCTCGCGCACTTGTTCGATGACGTTGTTGAACGGCGCGCTGCCGCAGTAATACACCACATCGTCCACGCCGTCCGGCAACAAATCCTTTTCCATCCACGGCAAGGACAAGGCCTGGAAGCGCTTCATGCCGACGAAATAGGTGGAGCCGAAGGGATTGGAGTAGAGCAACACGTCGGCGCCGGCGGCGCGATAGGCGGCGGCCTGGCGGCGGAAAAACAGCGAGCACTTCTCCAGCAGCAAATCGCGCAGCTCCACCGGCCCCGTGAGCAGCAGCTCCATCCACTTGTCCATGCCCATCAGCAGGGCCGGCAGGGTCATGGAAGCGGTCAAATAGGCGCATATGGGCACTTTTCCGCCCACTTCGGCCCGCAGGATGCGCAGGCATTCGGCGGTTTCGGCGAACGCCGGGAGGGCGGCGATGTCGTCGGGCACTTCCAGCCGCTCGATGTCGCCATAGTCCTGAATAACGAAGTGTTCGACGTTGGGCGGTCCGTCCTCGGCGAAAAGGATTTTTCGACAGCCCAGCAGCTCCGCTTCCTTGCCCACGTAAAACAAGCTCCAAACATTGTCGTAGCCGTATTTGCGCTGCATGCGCAACTGGCCTTCGGCCACGTTGGCGCCTTTGGCATAGTACTGTTCCAGGGACATGCCCAGTTCTTGGGCGCCCTGGTCCAGCAGGTTGCAGAACACCGGAATGCGGTCGGTGGGTTCGCCGTTCAGGGTGGCGGTCAGGCGTTGCAACGGCGTCATGACGCTTTCACCTCTTTGATAAGGTCTAGGATGGCCCTCCCGGCGGTGATTCCGTCCTCCGCCCAAGCGTCGGCCTGCACGGTTTTGTACAACTCCGGGTCGAAACGGTACGGCGCGCCGCCAACGGCGATCTTGATACGGCCCTCCAGCCCGCGCTCGCGCAGCAGTTGCCGCACTTTCAAGCAGCCGTTTTCGCCCTTGGCGGTATGCACCATCATGGAGGAGATGGCGATCACCTGGGCCTCGTGGGCCACGGCCTCGTCGACAAAGCGCTCCGGCGCCACGTTGACGCCCAGGTCGACGACTTCCACCATCAACGATTTGAGGCAACCGCTGACGATGCGTTTGCCGAGGGAATGCAAATCGCCGTGGGAGCTGCCGATCACCACCCGCCCGGCGCTGGCCGGCGGCTGCTTGAAGCGGACGATCATGCGTTCCGTGACTTCCGCGGCGATCTGGCCGGTCATGAAGTGCTGGGCCAGGTTGGCGTCGGGATCGCGGTTGATGGTTTGCATCATGTCCTCGATGGCGGGAATCACCACCTTGAAAACGATGTCCTCCGGCGTCACGCCGGCGGCGACGGCGTCTTCCACCACTTGCAAGGCACGCTCCTTGTCGGTGTCGAATATCGCCTCGTTATAGTCGGCGACGATCTGTTTCAGCATGGGCCACCTCGTCAGGCATCCAGGGCTAGGGGTCGCAAACGCAGGTTTTCGATGAAGCGGTCTTCGAATTCCGGCACCAGGGACAAATTCAGCAACACCGACCGCTCGCGCAGGTGCTCCAGCAGCGCCGGGCCTTGCGGCGCCAGCAACGCCAGCTCGCACCCCGTCAGCGCCGCATTGGCGTGCAACTCGATGCGTTCGGCGGCTATGCCCGGCAGCAAACCGATGGCCTGGGCGTGGGGCACGTGCAAATGGCGGCCGAAAGCGCCGCACAGGCATAGCCGCCGCACGTCGCGCCACTTCAGCCCGGCGCGCAACAACAGGCATTCGGCGGCGGCGGCCACGGCCGCTTTGGCACGCTGCAAGGCGTCCACATCGCGCTTTTGCAAAGCGATACCATCCGCCAAAGGATAGCCGCCATCGCCCGCGTCGCCGATAAATCGGCCCGAGGGATGCAAAACGCCCCCTTGCCGCAACACCGCCACGGCGTCCACCAATCCCGATCCGCACAAACCCAACGCCGGACCGCCGCCCAATACTTCGCCCCGCAGCGCCCCGTCTTCGCCGTCCCGCCGCAAGCGATACAAAGCGCCGGCCTCCGCCGACATGCCGCAGCTGATGCCCACGCCCTCGAAAGCCGGGCCACCCGGCGTGGCGGTCACCCACAAACGACTCCCGTCCCACAGGGCGAGCTCGGTGTTGGTGCCCACGTCGACCAGCAAGGCGGCCTCGCCTCCCCCGGCCAATCCCGTCGCTGCCACGTCGGCCAACAAATCGGAACCGACGAAACCGCCCAGGGGTTGGACCACCTGAATTTCCGCCGTTTCGGGCAGCCGCCAAACGCGCCGCCAAGCCGGCAAATCCGTGGCTCGACATTGCAGACGATGCTGCCATTCCAAGGGATCCAATAATTTCCCGGCCTCGCCTTCCGTGAGCAAAGCCAGCATGGCGGTATTGCCGACGATAACCAGGCGATCGGCGGCGATCGGCTCTCCCGCGAAATGCTCGCACGCCAATTGCCGCAGGGCGTCGCCGATGGCGTCCACCGCCATGGCCGCCAATCGGTGGGCGGACGCCGGGTCCGCAGCGGCGGCGGCCAGGCGGGACAGCACGTCCGTACCGATGGCCGTCTGCGGATTGCGGCCGCAACACGCCGCCAACCGCTGTCGCGTTCCCCGGCGCCACACGGACAGGCGGATATGGGTGGACCCCAAATCCACGGCCACGGCATCGGGATGCAACGGCCCCGGCGCGTCAAAGGACGGAGCGGCCTCCAGCTCGGCGGCCGGGATGTCGTCCCAGCCGGCGGCCGGTCGCCGATCCGATAACAAGATGTCCACGTCGCCCAGCAGCCGCGCCTGGCAAGCCAAGCGCCAACCAAGCGCCCGCCGCTCCTCGGACAATCGCAGCCGCTCCGCGTCGGTGGTCGGCGTCACCGCGCCGCTCAAAACCCGTAAAGCGCATTCGCCGCAAGCACCGCCGCCGCCGCAATTGGGCGCCAGCTCGACATCGCCGGCATTCAGGGCGTCTTTTAAGGTTTGCCCGGCGTGGGCCGGCACAATTCGTTGGTGGAGTCCTTGCCGCAGCAGCACCCTCGGCGCCGCAGGCTGGTCCATCAGTGCGCCGGCCCGATGCCGCCGCGCATCAGCATCTGCACCATATCGTCCCAAGGCAAGGGGCGGGAAAAATAATACCCTTGGAAATAGCGGCAGCCGGCGCCGTGCAGAAAAGCCAGCTCCTCCATGGTCTCCACCCCCTCGGCGATCGTTTCGATTTCCAGGTTGTGGGCCAAGCTCAAGATGGCGGCGATGATGGCGGCGTCCAGCGGATCGTTGTGGACGTCGCGAACGAACGACTGATCGATCTTCAGTTGTTGGATCGGCAGACGCTTCAAATAAGCCAGCGAGGAATAGCCGGTGCCGAAATCGTCTATGGAAAAACGAATACGCTGCACGCTCAAGTGCTGCATCATTTCCACCGTTTGGTCGACGTTGCCCATGAGCAAACCTTCCGTCACCTCGAGCTTGAGCCGCTCCGGCGGCAGACCGCTGTCCCGCAGCACGCTCTCGATAATCGCCAAAAACGCGGGATCACGGAATTGGCGCGGGCTGATATTGACTGCCAGGCTAATTTCGCCCGGCAGCGCGTGACGCCGCAGCAGCGCCGCGAAGCGCGTCGTCGCATCACGCAACGCCCATTCGCCGATCGGCAAAATCAAGCCGGTGTCCTCGGCTATGGGAATGAAATCCGCTGGGCACACCAAGCCGCCTTCGGGTTTGGGCCAGCGTATCAGCGCTTCCATGCCAACCAAGCGGCCCTGGAAATCGGTCTGCGGCTGAAAATGCAAAATGAACTCGCCGTTGGCGACGGCGCGGCGCAGATCGCGCTCCATGTCCAACACGCGCAGCGCCTGGTGCTGCATGGAGTGCTCGAAGAAATGCGTGTTGTTCCGCCCGCTTTGTTTGGCCTGATACATGGCGGTATCGGCGCGCTTGATCAAGTCCTGGGCGGAAACCCCTTCGGCCGGGAATAACGCCACGCCGATGCTGGCGCCGGCCCGAATTTCGTGGTCTCCGACGATAAAAGGCTGCTCCAGCGACTGGCGCAGTTTATTCGCCACCCGCACGACGTTTTGTGTGATATCCAGCACATTGGCGCCGACGTCGGACAGCAGCAGCAAAAATTCGTCGCCGCCCCAACGGGCCAGCGTGTCCTCCTTGCGCACATCCTCGCTCAACCGCGCGGCAACCTGTTGCAGCAAATCGTCGCCCACGGCGTGTCCCAAAACGTCGTTGACGTTTTTGAAATGGTCCAGATCGAGAAACAGGATGGCGCCGCCCCCGCCTTGCCGCTGAGAGCGGTTCAGCTCCATCTCCAGGCGATTTTCGAACAGGCGGCGATTGGGCAAGCCGGTCAATTCATCGTGGAAAGCCAGATACACCACCCGCTCGTCGGCTAAACGGCGCGCCACCCCCAGCGCCAGCATGTCGCCCAGGCGTTGGAGAAAGCTTTTATCCAGCTCCTCCTCCGCGTTGCCGTCCGACAAATAATGCACCATGGCGCCAAGCACCCGCTCTTGATCCAGCAAGGGAATCCAATAACGGCCGTGCTCGTGAACGCTAAGCTGTCCGAGCGTGTCGCAATCCCGAACGCTGCAATCGTGAAAAGCCGGTTGCCCGGAAAAAATGGCTCGCAGACAACGGCATTGGCCAAGCTGGATATGCCGGCAGCGATGCCGATCCTCCGGCGTGAGGCCCGTTCCCGCCACCAGCAGCATTTGCGCGTTCGGATCGTGCGCATCCGCCAGAAAGACCAGATTGCGGCTGGGCGCGCCGCTCCAATCCAGGCGCTTGTTCAGCAACGCGATGGCGTGGTTCAAATATTCGCGCATCTCGGTTTTGGCCAGAGACAACGCCATAATTTCGCTTAATGCCCGCTCCTGCATGGCGCGCAGCGTCAAGTTGGCATTGGCCGCTTGCAGCTCTCGGGTCCGCTCCTGGACGCGGTATTCCAAATCGGTGTTCATCTCCCGCAACGCTCGGCGCGCGGTCGCCAGTTCCAAGTGGATACGGATTCGGGAAATCACCTCTTCGGCTTGGAAAGGCTTGACCACATAGTCGACGCCGCCGGCCCGGAAGCCGTTGACCTTATCCTCAACCTCCTGCAAAGCGCTGATGAAGATCACGGGAATGTCGCACGTATCGGGATCTGCCTTGAGCCGGCGGCACACTTCGTAACCGTCCAAATCCGGCATGCGCACGTCGAGCAGGATGATGTCGGGCTTTTGCAAAGCGATGGCGCGCAACGCCATTTCGCCGCTCAAAGCCAGACGCACACGGCATTGGGCGTGTTTGACCACGCCTTCGAGCACACGCAAATTATCGGGATTGTCGTCGACGACCAGCACGTCCCCTTTGACGGGTGCCTGACCGGCAGAAGATCCTTCGGATTTCATCGACACCATGTCAAAAGTCCTGGGAAAAAACGCTATGCGATCCAACATCCCGCGTCAGGCGCATACGCGACGACGGCGGATGGTTTAGCCCGTTTCGTTGGCTACGCCATGGGGCACATGGCCGGTAGCGACGTGTCGGCTGGCCGACTCGCAGTGACCTTTTTGGTCGTCGAAAAAAATATCGGCGCCAAAAGCCCGGAGGAAATCGCCTTTATCCATGCCGCCGAGAAATAGCGCTTCATCGATACGGATATTCCACGCCCGCAACGTTCGCACCACGCGTTCATGGGCGGGAGCCGCCCGCGCCGTGACCAAAGCGGTGCGAATCGGCGAACGCTCGGGCCCAAGCTGGGTTTGAATATAGTGCAGAGCCGCGAGAAAAGCCTTGAAAGGGCCGCCGGACATGGGCGTTTTTGCCGCGGCCTTCTCATTTTCGGTAAATGCCGCCAAGCCGCGCGTTTTATAAATCCTTTCCGATTCGTCGGAAAACAGCACCGCATCGCCGTCGAAAGCGATGCGCAGCTGTTGTTCCGAGGCGGAGGACGCCGAGCCGGACGATATGATGGTGGCGGCGGCGATCCCCGCATCCAGCGCCTGCACCACGTCCTCCGCATTGGCGGATAAAAACAAATGGGCACCGAAAGCCGAGATGTACGCGAAGGGAGAATCGCCGCTGGTGAAGGCGGCACGGGTAATATCCAGCTTGTGGTGCTGGATGGAATTAAAAATGCGCAGCCCGGTATCGGCGCTATTGCGGGACAGCAAAATCACTTCGACCAATGGCGGACCAGCCAAGGTCGCATTGATGGACAACAGTTTGCGTACCAGGGAAAAGGCGACGCCGGGGGGTAAAGGCTCTTCCTCCCGCTCCATTTGGTAGCGGCAGTAGGCGTCTTTGCCTTCGGTCTCAAAAATGCGGTGGGATTCGTCCAGGTCGAACAGCGCCCGGGAGGAAATAGCAACGACCAGCTTACGATCTTGAGTCATGGGGCGGCGCGGCGGGGTCAGCCTAGCCTGAAAACAAAAAACCCACGTGCGCAGGCCTGAAGAGCAGCCGAACGCACGTGGGCGGCAGTCCTTTTATTTGGACTGGGGAGAGCTCGTCTGATACGACGCCAGCACGTCGTCATAACGCTTGATTTGTTCGCGGCCGTGCGCAACCAGCTGCATGCCGATATCCAGAACCAACTGCCACAGCGCCGGCATTTCCCATACTTTCTTGCCCAGCCAACCCAGCGCCGCGCCAGCACCCAGAAACGCCAACACCACCGGGAATCCCATGCCGTGTAACACGCGAGTTCCCTGGAACAGAATATCCAAAGGCACCAGCAAGAACACGCCTGCATATACCAATGCCGCGAAGATGAACAGGGCGAAAGTGATAAACTGCATTAAACGAATGAGAAAAACGTTGATGTTCATCTTGCTGGATTACTCCTTGGTCTGCTTATTCGGGATAGGCGCACACTAGAACAGTACAACTTAACCGCCAGAGCGGTCTTCAGATACATGGGCTCGCCATGAAGAAACGCCACTCCAACAGGAGCATAACATTGGAGGCTGAGGTCGGAATCGAACCGGCGTACACGGCTTTGCAGGCCGCTGCATGACCACTCTGCCACTCAGCCTAAAATTTAAAAATAAAAAGCCGCGATCAGGGCGCGGCTTTTAAAATTTGGAGCGGGAAACGAGACTCGAACTCGCGACCCCAACCTTGGCAAGGTTGTGCTCTACCAACTGAGCTATTCCCGCCTGACTACCCGGACTATTCTACGCGATTTATTCCGCCTGTCAACACTTCTTGCTGCTTATTAGCATAGGAAGTGCCACGCGCAGATAGTTGATCATGGACCACAGCGTCAACGCCGCGGAGATGTACAACAGAACATACCCCGACGCCCCCACCCAGGTCGCCGTCACATCGAACGCCAACAGCAGCACCACGATGGCGGCCATTTGCGCCGAGGTTTTGATTTTGCCCAACCAGCTGACCTCGACTTGCTTCCGTTGCCCGATTTCAGCCATCCATTCGCGTAAGGAAGCGATGGTGATTTCGCGGCCGATAATGACCGCCGCCGCCAAAGCCAACCAAGGGCTGGGCTGCGCTTGGACGATCAGCACCAAGGTGATCGCCACCATGAGCTTGTCCGCCACCGGATCCAGAAACGCGCCGAAGGCAGTGGTCTGTTCCAGCTTGCGGGCCAAGTAACCGTCCAACCAGTCGGTAAACGCCGCCACGGCGAATATGAACGCGCATAGGCTGCGAGCGCCGGCGAAGGGCAGATAAAAACACACGGCCAGCACGGGGATCAGCCCGATCCGTACCAGCGTGAGCGTCGTTGCCAAATTAAACCGCATTTATCCGTCCCTATCGTGTAACGCGTCGTGGATACGTTCCGCCAACTGCCGGCTGATGCCCTCCAGGGCGGCCAAATCCTCCACCCCGGCCTTGGCGATTTCTCCCAGCCCGCCGAACTGCTTGAGCAATTGCTGGCGTCGTTTTGGGCCTAGCCCCGGAATGTCATCCAAACGCGAGCGCTGGGCTGCTTTGCCGCGCCGTTGGCGGTGGCCGGTGATGGCGAAACGGTGCGCTTCATCCCTGATTTGCTGAATCAGCAGCAGAGCGGCCGAACCCGGCGGCAATTTCAACGGTCGGCAATCCGGCGGCACGAATAACGTCTCCATGCCCGGCCTGCGTTCCCGCCCCTTGGCGACGCCCACTATCATAACATCGCCCAGTCCCATCTCGCTCAGGGCCTGCGTCACAGCCCCGACCTGTCCCTTCCCGCCGTCGATGAACAAAACATCGGGAGCGGGATGCTCGCCTTTCTTCATGCGCGCGAAGCGCCGCCCCACCGCCTGCGCCAAGGCGGCATAGTCGTCGCCGGCTGTCTCCCCCTCGATATTGAAACGACGATAAGCCGACTTCAGCGGCCCGCTGCCGTCGAACACCACGCAAGACGCCACGGTCTGCCCCCCTTGCGTGTGGCTGATATCGAAGCACTCCAGCCGCTCCGGTATCGCGGGCAAGGCCAGCTCTTCCTTCAAACTGGCGTAACGCGCCGCCATGTTCATGCGCGCCGCCAACTGGCTGCGCAGCGCGTTTTCGGCGTTGCTTTGCGCCATTTGCAGCCAACGAGCTCGCTCGCCCCGCACCCGCCAGGTAATTTGAACGCCGTGTTTGGCCTGCTGCGCCAAGACTTCCGTCAACAACGCGCAATCCGTGGGCTCGTGGCTGGCCAATATTTCCGTGGGCACCGGCTTGTCCAGATAATACTGGCCGATAAAGGCCGCCAGGACGTTGCCGGGATCGTACGCCTCCTCCATTTTCGGAAAGAAGGTGCGATCCCCCAATTGCTGCCCTTTGCGGATGAAAAAGACCTGAACGCAGGCCACGCCGCCTTGCGAAGCGCAAGCGATCATGTCCAGGTCGCCCTTCTCCCCGGCCACGAACTGTTTCTGCAAAATTCCGCGCAGCGTCGCGATACGGTCGCGGTACCGAGCGGCCTTCTCGAAATCCAATTGCTGCGCCGCCGCGTCCATGGTTGCGCCCAGCTCCTCGATAACGCGCCCGCCCTCGCCTTCCAGCAACAGCAGCGTATGCTCCACGTCGCGCCGGTAGGCCTCGGCGGTAATCAAATTCACGCAGGGCGCTGTGCAGCGGTCTATTTGATGTTGCAGACAGGGCCGCGAGCGGTTGCTGAAATAGGAGTCCTCGCATTGGCGCACCCGAAAAGCTTTCTGCAACAGTTTCAAACTTTCCCGCACGGCGCCTGCGCTGGGATAGGGGCCGAAATACTTGCCGGGACGCTTGCGCGCGCCGCGATGGAAAGTCAGCTGGGGAAACTCCTGGTGGATGGAAACATAGATATGGGGATAGCTCTTGTCGTCACGCAGGCAAATGTTGTAGCGCGGCTTGTAGCGCTTGATAAACTGGTTTTCCAGCAGCAACGCCTCGCCCTCCGTGCGCGTCACCGTCACTTCGATGGCGTGGATGCGCGCCACCATGGCGATTTGCTTGGGCGTCGCCGAACTCTTGCTGAAATAGCTGGATACGCGCTTTTTCAGATTCTTCGCCTTGCCGACGTAGATCACTGCGCCCTGCGCGTCGAGCATTTTGTAAACGCCCGGCCGCTGGGTGAGCGTCGCCAGGAACGCCGGAATATCGAATGTCGAACCGCTCTCCATCGTCATGCTGCGTTAGACCGTTAATCAATCAAAAGTCACAATCTATAAAAAGCAGGCACAAAAAAAGGGCTCGAGAGCCCTTTTTTTGCGATGACATCCGCTTGTTAGGCTTCGATGCCTTTCATACTCAAGCGAATGCGGCCCTGCCGATCGATTTCCAACACCTTGACCTTGACCGTGTCGCCCTCGGACAACTTGTCGCTGACCTTTTCCACGTGCTCGTCGGAAATCTGCGAAATATGCACCAGTCCGTCCTTGCCGGGGAGAATCGTTACGAACGCGCCGAAATCCATCAGGCGCGCGACGCGGCCTTCGTAGATCTCGCCCACCACCACATCGGCGGTGATCAGTTCGATGCGGCGGCGCGCTTCCTCACCGGCCTGCCGGTCGACCGACGCGATCTTGATGACGCCGTCGTCGCTGATGTCGATGCTGGCACCGGTCTCTTCGGTGATGCCGCGAATGGTCACGCCGCCCTTGCCGATCACGTCGCGAATCTTCGACGGGTCGATGTTGAACGTCATGATGCGCGGTGCGTAATCGGACATTTCCTCGCGGGTGGCCGACAACGCTTCATTCATCTTGCCGAGGATGTGGAGACGACCGGCCTTGGCCTGCTCCAGGGCGTGGCCCATGATCTCGGAAGTAATGCCTTGGATTTTGATGTCCATCTGCAGCGCGGTGACGCCGTTGGCGGTGCCGGCCACCTTGAAGTCCATATCGCCGAGATGATCCTCGTCGCCCATGATGTCGGACAACACGGCGAAACTATCGCCTTCTTTGATCAAGCCCATGGCGATACCCGCCACCGGTGCCTTGATGGGAACCCCGGCGTCCATCAGCGCCAAGCTGCTGCCGCACACGGAAGCCATGGAGCTGGAACCGTTGGACTCGGTGATTTCCGACACCACGCGAATCACGTAGGGGAACTCCTCGCCGGGCATCACGGCCTGGATGCCGCGTTTCGCCAAACGGCCGTGGCCGATCTCGCGGCGCTTGGGGGAACCGATCATGCCGGTTTCGCCTACGCTGTACGGCGGGAAGTTGTAGTGCAGCATGAACGGCTCTTTGTACTCGCCGTCCAACGCATCGATGATCTGCGCGTCGCGGGAAGTCCCCAGCGTCGCGACCACCAGTGCCTGGGTTTCGCCCCGGGTGAACAGCGCCGAACCGTGGGTACGGGGCAGGACGCCGGTGCGAATGGTGATTGGGCGGATCGACGCCAACTCGCGGCCGTCGATACGGCGGCTATGGTTGAGGATGTTGCCGCGCACGATTTCCTCTTCCAGTTTCTCTAACTGTCCGCGAATAGCGCCCTCGGTGAACAACCCTTCCTGCAGCAGCTTCTCGACCACGTTGCTGCGAACGACCTTCAACTGTTCCTGACGCGGCAATTTTTCCGCGATCTCGTAGGCAGAGGAAATGGCCGCGCGAGCCAAATCCGCCACGGCCTGCTTCAGCGCCGTGTCCTCAGCCGCCGCCGTCCAGTGCCAGCGGGTCACGCCCACGGCCTCGGCCAGCTCGCGGATGGCGCGAATCACCACCTGCATTTGCTCGTGGCCGAACAACACAGCGCCCAACATGACGTCTTCCGGCAGCTCCTTGGCTTCCGACTCCACCATCAAAACGGCTTTGTCGGTACCCGCCACCACCAAATCCAACGCCGACTCTTTCAGAGCCGCGTTGGTGGGGTTGAGGAGATAACGGCCGTCCTTGTACCCCACCTTGGCGGCGCCAACCGGGCCATCGAAGGGGATGCCGGAGACGGCCAAGGCCGCCGAAGCGCCGATCAGCGAAGGAATATCCGGATCGACCTCGGGGTTGAGCGACATCACGGTGGCGACCACCTGAACATCGTTGTGGAATCCTTCCGGAAACAGCGGACGGATCGGCCTGTCGATCAAGCGCGCCGTCAGGGTTTCCTTTTCTGTCGGCCGCCCTTCGCGCTTGAAGAATCCGCCCGGAATGCGGCCTGCCGCATAGGCTTTTTCCTGGTAATTCACCGTCAGCGGGAAGAAATCCACGCCGGGGCTGGCTTGCTTCTTGCCCACCACGGTAACCAGCACCACAGTGCCCGCCATGTCGATCATGACGGCGCCGTCAGCCTGTCGAGCTATTTCGCCGGTTTCCATGGCGACCAGGTGATCGCCGTACTGAAAAGTTTTCCGAATCGGATTCACAACGATATTCCTTACTAGTTTGCCGCCGCGACGCCCGCTTACTTTCTCAGACCCAAACGCTCGATCAGTTGGCGATATTTCGGCGCATCGGTGCGCTTCAGGTAGTCCAGCAGCTTGCGGCGCTTGTTGACCATGCGCAGCAAACCCTGACGGGAGTGGTGGTCTTTCTTGTGTTCGCTGAAGTGCGGCGTCAGCTGAACGATGCGGGCGGTCAACAACGCGACCTGCACTTCCGGAGAACCGGTGTCGTTGGCTTGACGCTGATATTCCTTAACTACAGTACCTTTTTCTTCTGCGGTAAATGCCATAGGGGCTCCCAAAATTAAACCGTTTATAAAAAATAAAATTGTACCTTTACCCCCGTCCGCCCACAAGGCGAAAGAGGCTAAACCCTCAGGAGGCGTCGCGGCGCCACCTTGCCGTCATCGGCCACTTCGCCCACGCCCACCAACACGCCTAGCTTGTCGTACAAACGCAGCCAACTGGCAGCCGGCGGCACCTTCGGCACGAACACCGATTGTCCTTGGCGTATGAAAAAACACAACTCCTCGCTCAACGTGACCGACGGCATATCCTGCAAAGCATGGTCCACCGGCAGCAGACACGCCAAACGCTCCTCGTCGGACATGGATTGCAATTGAGTCACCGTCACCGCCTCGGCGACCGAGTAACTGCCACCCACCGCGGTGCGGCGCAAGGCGGCCACATGCGCGCCGCAGCCCAAAGCCGCGCCGATGTCCTCCGCCAAGGTGCGCACGTAGGTGCCTTTGCTGCAGTGCACTTCCAGACTCAGCGTATCGCCAGTCATCGCCAGCAAGCGCAAAGCGTGGATGGTGACCGGCCGCGCCGCCCGCTCCACCTCGACCCCCTGGCGGGCCAATTCGTAAAGGCGCTGCCCCTGGTGCTTGAGGGCCGAATACATGGGGGGGACTTGCTCGATATCGCCGCGAAAGCGCGCCAGCGCGCTTTCCACCAACCCCTCGTCCAGCGCCGGCACGGGCTTGCGCTCCAGCACCTCGCCCTCGGCATCCGCGGTGCTGGTGGTCACGCCCAAACGTATCAGCACTTCGTAGCGCTTGTCCTGATTCAAGAGGAAACCGGACAGTTTGGTCGCCTCGCCGAAGCAAATCGGCAGCAGGCCGCTGGCTAACGGATCCAAGCTACCGGTATGGCCGGCCTTTTTCGCCTGGAACAAGCGCTTCACGTCTTGCAGGGTGGTGTTGGACGTGACGGCTGGCGTCTTGTCCAACAAAAGAATCCCGTTGACCTCGCGGCCTTTGTTGCGTCTGCGCTGCGCCATGGCTTACTCCTCCGCGTCCGCGGATTCGTCCGGCTTGGCGGCAAAGCCGCCCAGCAGTTGGCTGATGCGCGCTCCGCGCTCCACGGAATCGTCGTAGATGAAGCGGATTTCCGGCACGCTGCGCAGCAGCATGCGGCGTCCCAGCTCTTTGCGCAAAAACGACGCGGCCCTGTTGAGGGCCGCCACGCTGGCGCGCGCCTCTTCGGCGCCGCCCAACATCAGGCCGACGTAGACCTTGGCCACGGACAGGTCGCGCGTCACTTCCACCTCGTGGATGCTCACCATGCCGACGCGCGGGTCTTTGACCTCGGTGCGCAGCAACTCGGCCAACTCCCGATGCATCTGGGAGCCGACGCGGTCGCTGCGGGTAAATTCTCTAGGCATAAATCTCTAATGTGAAAATCGCGGCCGCCTTGCCCCTCGGTTTCGGGACAAGGCTAGGCCGAGGGGACGATCGTGGCGTCCCGCCATCGACCGGCGGGACGCCATGATCGCACAGCCGACTATTGGGTCGGAGTGACCTCAATGCGCTCGAACACTTCGATCTGGTCGCCCGCCTTGACGTTGTTGTAATCCTTCACGCCGATACCGCACTCCATGCCCGACTTGACCTCGTTGACGTCGTCCTTGAAGCGGCGGAGGGACTCCAGCTGGCCTTCGAAGATCACCACGTTGTTGCGCAGCACGCGGATCGGCAAACTGCGCTTGACGTAGCCTTCCAGCACCAAGCAGCCGGCGATGTCGCCGAACTTGGGATGGCGGAATACCTCGCGCACCTCGGCGATACCGACGATTTGCTCCTTGTATTCCGGCGCCATCAGGCCGGTGATGGCTTTCTTGATCTCGTCGATGGCATGGTAGATCACACTGTAATAGTGCAGATCGATGCCCTTTTCCTCGATCAGCTTGCGGGCGCCGGCGTCGGCGCGCACGTTGAAGCCGATGACGATGGCGTTGGACGCCAGCGCCAGGTTGGCGTCCGATTCGGTGATGCCGCCCACGCCGCCGGAGATCACGCGCACCCGCACTTTGGCGCCGCTCAATTCGCTCAACGCGCCGCGCAAGGCCTCCAAACTGCCCTGCACGTCGGCCTTGACGATCAGATTCAAATCGACCGAACCCGCGGAGGCTTCCAGGCGCTCGAAAACGTCGCCCAACTTGGCCGCCTGCTGCGCCGCCAGGGCGCTGGCACGGCTGCGTTCTTCGCGCTGGGTGGCGATTTCGCGCGCCTTGCGCTCATCGGCCACGACGACGAATTCGTCGCCGGCATTGGGGGCGCCCGACAAGCCGAGGATTTCCACCGGCACGCAAGGTCCGGCGTCTTTGGCCGGCTTGCCGTTTTCGTCGAACATGGCGCGCACGCGGCCGAACTCCTTGCCGCACAACACGAAATCGCCTTTTTTCAGCAGGCCGCGCTGCACCAGCACGTCGGCCACCGGGCCGCGGCCTTTCTCCAGCTTGGATTCCAGCACCACGCCGCCGGCCGCGACGCTGACCGGGGCTTTCAGTTCCAATACTTCGGACTGGATGAGAATCGCCTCGATCAGATCGGGAACGCCCGAGCCGGTTTTGGCCGACACCGGCACGAACTGGGTATCGCCGCCCCACTCTTCCGGCACCACTTCCAGGGCAACCAGTTCCTGCTTGACCCGATCCGGATCGGCGCCTTGCTTATCCATCTTGTTGAGCGCCACCACCAGCGGCACGCCGGCGGCGCGGGCGTGTTCCACCGCTTCCTTGGTTTGCGGCATCACGCCGTCGTCGGCCGCCACCACCAACACCACGATGTCGGTGATTTTGGCGCCGCGGGCGCGCATGGCGGTGAATGCGGCATGGCCCGGCGTATCCAGGAAGGTCACCGCGCCGTGATCGGTTTTCACCTGATAGGCGCCGATGTGCTGGGTGATGCCGCCGGCCTCGCCCGCCGCCACGCGGCTCTTGCGGATGTAGTCCAGCAGGGAGGTCTTGCCGTGGTCGACGTGCCCCATGATGGTGACCACCGGAGCGCGCGGCAATTGTTCGGCGTCGGCCTCTTCGACGCCGGCGAAGATTTCCGCCTCCAGATCGTCCTCGCTTTGCAGCTTGGGCACGTGGCCCATTTCGGTCACGACGATAGCGGCGGTATCCTGGTCAATGGTTTGGTTGATGGTGGCCATCACGCCCATTTTCAGCAGCGCCTTCACCACTTCCACGCCCTTCACCGACATGCGCTGCGCCAAGTCCGCCACGGTAATGGCCTCGGGAACGTTGACCTCGTGCACCATGGGCGCGGTGGGCCTTTCGAAACCATGCCGCTGCTCGGGCAAGCCGGCGTCGGATCCCCGGCCTTTCTTTTTCTTGAGGCCGGCGCGCTTGCTGGCAAGCAAGGCCGATTCCGACTCGCGCAATTCCACCCGGGATTTGCCGTATTCCGCCGGCTTTTTCTTGCCGGGCCTGGCGGGCTCACTCTTACGCGGATCCGCTTCTTTCGGAGCGGCGGGAGCCGGCGCCGGCTGGCTTACCTTGGGCGGCGCGGCGGCAGGGGGAGGCGGAGCCACCGGTTCGACCGGCGGCGTCTCCACCACCGGCGGCGCGACTTCTTCGGCCTTGCTGGCAGCCTCGGACTGAGCAGCAGCCTCTTCCGCCTTCTTGGCGGCGGCGGCCGCCGCTTCCTGCTCGCGGCGACGCTGGGCTTCCTGGGCTTCCGCTTCCAGCGCGCGCTGTTTTTCTTCCAATTCTTGCTGGGCCTTTTCGATCTCGGCCAATTTATCGCCGGACTCGGGCAATTCGCTGCGCTTGACGTAAGTACGCTGCTTACGCACTTCGACGCTGACGACCTTGGCGCCCTGTCCAGGCGCTCCGCCCTGCTTCAATTCGCTGACGGTACGCCGTTTCAGCGTCACCTTTTTCGGCTCGGCGACCACGGCCTGTCCTTTTCCATGGCTCTGCCGCAAGTAACTCAGCAGCTGCATCTTCTCCGCATCGGCCAACTCATCGTCGGCGCCGGATTTTGGCAACCCAGCCTCTTCCAGCTGCGTGAGCAGACGGTCCACGGGTATACCGACTACTTCGGCCAATTGCCGCACTGTTAAGTTACTCATCGACTACGCCTCCTCTCCAATACTCTTACGCCTCAGCGTTAAACCACGGGGCGCGCGCCGCCATGATCAATTTGGCGGCCCTTTCCTCGTCCATGCCGTCTATCTCCATCAAATCGTCCACCGCCTGCTCCGCCAGGTCGTCCATGGTGGTGATGCCGCGACGCGCCAACGCCTGCGCCAGCTCGTCGTCCACCTCTTCCATGGCCAACAAGTCTTCCGCCGGCGGCTGGTATTCCAGCTTTTCCTCGCTGGCGATGGCCTTGATCAACAAGGCGTCACGGGCGCGATTGCGCACTTCCTCGACCAATTCCTCGTCGAATTCCTCGATTTCCAGCATTTCCTTCACCGGCACGTAAGCCAACTCCTCCACCGAGGAGAAACCTTCGCGCACCAGGATCTCAGCCACGTCTTCGTCGACGCTCAGTTCGTCCATGAAGGATTGCTTGAGCGCCTCGCTTTCCCGCTCGCTCTTTTCCTCGGCCTGAGCCGCGCCGACCACGTTCAGCTCCCAGCCGGTCAGTTCCGACGCCAGGCGCACGTTCTGGCCGCCGCGGCCGATGGCCTGGGACAGGTTTTCGTCCGCCACCGCCACGTCCATGCTGTGGGCGTCCTCGTCCACCACGATGGAGACGATTTCCGCCGGGGCCATGGCGTTGATGACGAACTGGGCGTCGTTCTCGTTCCACAGGATGATGTCGACGCGCTCGCCGGCCAATTCGTTGGAGACGGCTTGCACGCGGGAACCGCGCATACCGACGCAGGCGCCGATGGGATCCAAGCGCGGGTCGTTGCTCTTCACGGCGATCTTAGCGCGCGAGCCCGGGTCGCGGGCGGCGCCCTTGATCTCGATGACGCCCTCGCCCACTTCCGGCACTTCCAGGCGGAACAGGGCGATGAGCAGTTCCGGCGCGGTGCGGCTGACCCGCAATTGCGGGCCGCGGACTTCCGGATCCACCGACTTGAGATAGCCGCGCAGGCGGTCGCCGGCGCGCACCGGCTCCTTGGGAATCATTTCCTCGCGGGGAATAAAGGCCTCGACGTTGCCGCCCAAATCCAGGAACACATTGCCACGCTCGATGCGCTTGATGATGCCGGTCACCAGTTCGCCCACGCGATCCTGATAGGCGTCGGCCACCTTCTTGCGCTCCGCCTCGCGCACTTTTTGCACGATGACCTGTTTGGCGGTCTGGGCGGCAATGCGGCCGAATTCGATGGACTCGATGGGCTCTTCGATATAGTCGCCCACTTCGATCTTGGGATCGCGCTTGCGGGCGTCTTCCAGGGAAATCTGCGTATCGGGGAATTCGACGCCGACCGGGAAATCCTCGTCCGGCGCCACGACGATCCAGCGGCGGAAGGTTTCGTAATCGCCGTTTTTCCGATCGATAGCGACCCGCACGTCCATTTTGTCTTCATAGCGCTTCGCCGTCGCGGTGGCCAACGCCACTTCGATAGCCTCGAAAATCACTTCTTTCTCGATGTCCTTTTCATTGGACACCACGTCAACCACCAGCAAAATTTCTTTATTCGCCATGTCGCTTTCCTTTCGCAGCCGCTGAAAAATCCGGCACTAGCCGCGCAGTCTCTATGGAATCGTAAGGAATCACGAAGGATTCGCCATCCACCTCTACCGTTATCTGGTCGCCGTCCACGCCCCGCAGCGGCCCCTTGAAGTTGCGCCGCCCATTCAAGGCGCGCCGCAAATGCAGGCGCACGTCGCTGCCGACGAACCGGACGAAGTGCTCAAGCTTGAACAAGGGCCGATCCAGGCCGGGCGAGGACACCTCCAAACTGTATTGCCCGGTGACGGCGTCCTCCACATCCAGCACGCCGCCGACCTGGTAACTCACCGCCGAACAGTCGTCCGCCGTAACCCCTTCGGGCTTGTCGATATAGACACGCAAAATCCTGCGGTGTTGATCGAACTCGATCCCCACGCACTCGTACCCCATGCCGATCACGATGGGTTCGATCAAATTACTCAGCCGTTCAGATGCTTGCTTCATCCGCTTATCGTAAATTGCGCCCACAAAAAATGGGCCGAAGGCCCATTCTTGTTATCCGGGGGATTAGCCCCGTCTTTTGGGATTTGGTAGCGGGGGCAGGATTTGAACCTACGACCTTCGGGTTATGAGCCCGACGAGCTACCAGACTGCTCCACCCCGCGATTGAGCATTAAGTATAAGCGGGATCGCTTAAATAAGCAATTGCTTTGTAAGAAAAATATCACAGAGACGGCGAAAGCCATCCCGCATCCTGCAACAGACGCAGGCAAACAGCCGCCAATACACCGGCGGCCACGTCGTCCAACATGATCCCCAGGCCGCCGTGGATATGCTTATCCAGCCAACGGATCGGCCAGGGTTTGAGGATATCGAACAGGCGGAACAAGACAAAACCCGCGGTCACGGCCGGCCAGGACGGGGGGACCAAGGCCATGGCGATCAAAAAGCCGACCACCTCGTCCCAAACGATGGCGGGATGGTCGTGCACGCCCAGGCGTTCAGCCGCCGCGCCGCACCACTGCACGCCCAGGGCCGCCAGAGCCAACACCACTGCGGCATAACTCAACGACGGCAAGCCCATGAACAAGCCATAGACCGGTATCGCCGCCAGCGTGCCGAAAGTGCCCGGCGCCTTGGGGGCCATGCCGCTGCCGAAGCCGAGCGCCAAAAACACCGCCGGCTCTTTGAGCAAACGCCAGGGTATGGAGGGGGAAGATTTTTTTGCCATGATGCGCCGTTAAAAATGACGGTAGCCGGACTCGCCGAGCATTTCCACGCCAGCCTGCCGCCGCAACCGCAGGCCCGGCGCGGCCTCGACCCGGCCGATGCAAACGCAGGAGCAACCGGCATCGGCGACTCGCGCCAGCACGTCGGCTGAATCGCCCGGCGCAGTGAAACACAATTCGTAATCGTCGCCGCAGCCCAACGGAAAGCGCCAATCGCCGGTGGCGGCGACATAGCCCTCCACGGCGGCGCTTAAAGGCAGGCGCTCCCAATCCAGCGTCGCGCCCACGCCGCTGGCGGACAGGATATGCCCTAAGTCGGCCGCCAGGCCGTCGGATACGTCGATGCAGGCGTGGGCCAGACCGGGCAACGCCAACCCCATGGCGACCCGCGGCTCCGGCCGATGCAAGCGCCGCACCGCCTCTTCGCTGACAGCGGGCCAGGCGCCGGTGGCGATTTTCAACCCCAGGCCCGCGTCGCCCAAGCGGCCGGTCAGGTATATGCCGTCGCCCGGCTTCGCGCCGTCGCGGCGCAGCGCTTGCCCGGCCGGCAAGCGCCCCATGGCCTGCACGCTGATTACGACAGCCGCCCCCCGAGTGGTGTCGCCGCCGGCCAACTCCACGCCGTAACGCTCGGCCAAAGCGAAAAAACCGCCGGCGAACGCTTCCAGCCAGCGCTCGTCGGAGCGGGGCATGGTCAACGCCAACGTCACCGCCGCCGGCCGAGCGCCCATGGCGGCCAGGTCGCTGAGGTTGACCGCCAAGCATTTGTGGCCCAGATCGGCCGGATCGCCGTCGGCCAGGAAATGCACCCCTTCCACCATGGCGTCCACGGTGACGGCCCATTCATCGCCCGCCCCGCCGGCCAGCAAGGCGCAGTCGTCGCCGATCCCCAAGCGCACCGCTTCGTTGCGCGGCGTGCGCTCGGCGAAATAACGGCGGATCAAATCGAATTCGGCAACCGCCATCGTCGCACTCGTCGGGCTCAGCGGCCCGCCGCGCCCACTTCCACGGCGCGCCGCTTGCGGGCGACCTTATCCAGGATGCCGTTGACGTACTTGTGGCCGTCGGTGGCGCCGAAACGCTTGGCCAGGTTGATGCATTCGTTGATCACTACCCGGTAGGGCGTTTCCTGGCGAAACAGCAATTCGAAAGTGCCGAGGCGCAACACCGCCCGCTCCACCGGGTCCAACTCGTCCAAGGGGCGGGACGTGAATTCGGCGATGGCTTGGTCAATGGACGCCAAATTGGCGACCACGCCGTGCAACAGCTCTTTGAAATACTCGGGATCGGCCCGCCCCAATCCGTGCTCCTGCACGAATTGGCGCTCGATTTCCAGCGGCCCCTGGCCGCCCACCTGCATTTGGTACAGGGCCTGGACAGCGCTGCTGCGGGCAAAAGTACGGGATACGCTCATCGCTTATGCCAGGGCCCGCAGCAAGTTCACCATTTCCATGGCGCTCATGGCAGCCGACGCGCCGGCGTTGCCGGCCTTGGTGCCGGCGCGCTCGATGGCTTGCTCGATGGTGTCCACCGTCAACACGCCGAACGCCACGGGAATATCGTGCTGCAGGGACACCGTCGCCAGCCCCTTGACGCACTCGCCGGCAACGTAGTCGAAGTGGGGCGTGGCGCCGCGAATCACCGCGCCCACGGCGATGATGGCGTCGTATTTTTTCGAAGCGGCGGCCTTCTGCACCGCCAAGGGCAGCTCGTAAGCGCCGGGGGTCTTGGCAATGGCGATGTCCTCCGGCTTGGCGCCGTGGCGTACCAGGGTGTCCACAGCGCCGCCGACCAATTGCTCGACGATGAAGCTGTTGAAACGGGAAGCAACGATCAAGTAACGGCCGCCGGCGGCGTTCAGGTTGCCTTCGATGGTTGTGATGTTCAGCATGGGCATAGACTCGTGTCGTTATCGTAGTTGCAGTTGACGTATTCCACCACTTCCAGGTCGAAACCGGAAAGGCCGGGATATTTTTTCGGCGCTCCCAGCACCCGCAGCTTGCGTACGCCCAGATCGGCGAGAATCTGCGCGCCGGCGCCGGTGGTGCGCCAATCGTTGCTGGGCTCCTCGCGGGCGATGCCCACGCCATGGTCTTCCATTTCGTATTGATGGATGCGCTCCACCAAGGATTTGGTGTCCTCCTCGTTGCGGATCACCACCAGCACGCCGCGTCCCTCCTTGGCGATGCACTGCATGGCCGTGCGCAGCGGCAACCCGGCGCCGTGACGGCGGGCGCCGAACAGGTCGCACAGCAAAATGCGGCCGTGCACCCGCACCAGCACCGGCTCGCCGTCGCCCACCTCGCCCATGGTCAAGGCCAGGTGCAGCTTGTTGTCGATGCCGTCCTGGTAGGCGTGCAGGCGGAAGTGGCCGTATTCGGTGGGAAAGTCGCAGGTGCTGATGCGCTCCAGGGTTTTCTCGTTCTGGATGCGGTAGTGGATCAAATCGGCGATGGTGCCGATTTTGAGGTTGTGCTCCTGGGCGAAGCGTTCCAGATCGGGACGGCGCGCCATATTGCCGTCCTCGTTGAGGATTTCCACGATCACCGAGGCCGGCTCCAAGCCGGCCAGCCGCGCCAGGTCGCAGCCCGCTTCCGTGTGGCCGGCGCGGGTCAGCACCCCGCCCGGCTGGGCCATGAGGGGAAAGATATGGCCGGGCTGCACCAAATCTTCCGGCTTGGCGCCGCTCGCCACGGCGCACTGGATGGTGCGCGCCCGATCCGCCGCCGAAATGCCGGTGGTGACGCCCGTCGCCGCTTCGATGGAAACGGTGAAATTAGTGGAATGGGGGGTGCGGTTGTCGTTGACCATGAGCGGCAGGCGCAACTGCTGGCAGCGCTCGCGGGTCAAGGTCAGGCAGATCAGGCCGCGACCGTAGCGGGCCATGAAGTTGATGTCCTCGGGACGGGTGTGGCTCGCGGCCATCACCAGGTCGCCCTCGTTCTCCCTGTCCTCGTCGTCCATGATCACCACCATTTTGCCCTGGCGGATGTCTTCGATGATTTCGTCGATGGTATTCATGCTGTCTCGTGAAAAATGCGGGTCGGGCCGGGCTTGCGCCCGCCCAAATGGCGAATCAAGCGCCGACGAAGCCGCTCTGCTTGAGCAAATCCAGCGTCACGCCGCCGCTTGCGGCGGCCTTGTCGCCCAACAGCAGGCGTTCCAGGTAGCGGGCGATGATGTCCACCTCCAGATTCACTTTGTGCCCCGGCCGAATATCGCCCAGCGTGGTCTCCGCCAGCGTATGGGGCACGATATTCAAGCCGAAGCGGGCGCCGTCCACGCTGTTCACGGTCAGGCTGATGCCGTCGACGCAAATCGAGCCCTTCTCGGCGATGTATTTGGCGAGGCCGCCCGGCGCCTCCAATTCGAAACGCTCGGAACGGCCGTCCCCGCGGCGGGCGACCACCGTGCCGACGCCGTCCACGTGGCCGCTGACGATATGGCCGCCCAAGCGGGTGGTCGGCGTCAACGCCGGCTCCAGATTGACCGCCGTGCCCGCCTTGGCCAAGCCCAACGTGGTGCGGGACAGGGTTTCCCGCGACACGTCGGCGCAAAAAAAATCGGGGCCCAACTCCACCGCCGTCAAGCACACGCCGTTGACGGCGATGCTGTCGCCCAGTTGCGCATCGGCCAAGGGCAGCTTGCCGGTTTCCACGGTCAGGCGCACGTCGCCGCCTTTGGACTCTATGCTTTTTACCCGGCCTACGGCCAGGATGATGCCGGTGAACATGGCGTTAAATCTCGCAATTCGTTAGAAAAGCCGCACGGAGACGCCCGGCCCGACCTATGGCCGAATCGCGTCCGTAGCGAAACACAAGCGCAAATCCGCCCCGACCCGCCGCACGTCCAGCCACCGCAAGGCGTAACGCTCGTCCATGTTGCCCAAAGCCGGTATGGAGAACAAGCCGCGCGCGCCGTCCCCCATCAAACAGGGCGCCATATACGCCACCCATTCGTCCACCAGGCCCGATCGCAGCCAAGCGCCGTTCAAGGTCGGGCCGGCCTCCACCATCAATTCGTTGATCTCGCGCCGGCCCAGCTCGTCCAGCAGCGCCGCCAAATCCATGCGGCCTTCGCCGTCGACCGCCAATCGCATCACTTCGAAACCGGCTTGTTCCAGCGCCGCGCGCCGCGCCGCATCGTCGCAGGCCGTGGCAATAAGCGTCCGCCCCTCCTGCCGGGCCAGCTTGGCGGCAGGCGGCGTGCGCAAACGCGAGTCCAGCACCACCCTCAAGGGCTGCAAAATGTCTTCCCCTTCCAGCCGCGCCGTCATGGCAGGATCGTCGGCCAGCACCGTGCCGATGCCGGTAAGGATAGCGGAGCTGCGCGCCCGCAGGCGGTGCGCGTCGCGGCGGGCGTCCTCGCCGGTGATCCAGCGGCTGTCGCCGTTGGCCAGGGCGGTGCGGCCGTCCAAACTCATGGCCAGCTTGCCGGTGACATAGGGCCGGCCGGTTCGCATGCGTCGGACGAAGCCGCGATTCAGCCGTTCGGCTTGCTCTTCCAGCAAGCCGCAGGCCACGGCTATGCCCGCCTCGCGCAAGCGGGCGAGGCCGCCGCCCGCCACCCTGGGATTGGGATCCTGCATGGCGGCGACCACCCTGCCCACGCCCGCCGCCGTCAAGGCATCGGCGCATGGCGGCGTGCGGCCATGGTGGCTGCACGGCTCCAGGGTCACGTAAGCGGTGCAGCCCCGCGCCGCCTCGCCGGCCTGGGCCAAGGCCGCCGCCTCGGCGTGAGGCCCGCCGGCGCGCCGGTGCCAGCCCTCCCCCACCACCCGCCCGTCTTTGACGAGGACGCAGCCCACGCGGGGATTGGGGTCGGTGGTATACAAGCCCTGTTCAGCCAAGCGCAGGGCGCGCGCCATATATTCGCTGTCTTCGGCGGTGAAACCCGCGCTATTGCAATCGTGCATCTTAAGAGGCGGCGTCGAACGCCGAGGCCGGCTTAGGTCTCGGTCTCGCGCTGGTTTTCCAAACGGTCGATAACGTCGCGGAACTCCTTGACGTCCTGGAAACTACGGTAAACGGAGGCGAAACGCACATAGGCCACATGATCCAGCAAACTCAATTCCTGCATCACCAATTCGCCCACGTCGCGGCTGCTCACTTCGCGGTCGCCTCGGGTCATGAGGGCTTTCTTGATGCGGTTGATGGAGGCTTCGATGCGATTGGCGTCCACCGGCCGCTTTTCCAGCGCCCGCAGCATGCCGGCGCGCAGCTTGTCCTCGCGGAACGGCTCGCGGCTGCCGTTGCTCTTGATCATGCGCGGCAGCGTCAATTCCGCCACCTCGAAAGAGGTGAAGCGTTCCTTGCATTCGACGCACTCGCGCCGGCGGCGCACTTGGTCGCCGTCATGGGACAAGCGGGAATCCACCACCCGCGTGTCGGCCGCGCCGCAGAAAGGGCAGCGCATCAGCCGGCCCCCGCCCCGATGTCCACGCCTAATCCCTCAAGCCCGTTCTCCCTCATCGAAGTTCCTTAGCCGTAGACCGGGAACTTCCGGCACAACGCCGTCACTTCTTCCTTCACCCGATTGAGGGTGGCCTCGTTGTGCGGATCGTCCAGGATGTCGCAGATCCAGTCGGTCAGCGCCTCGCACTCGGCCTTGCCAAAGCCGCGCGTGGTCACCGCCGGCGTGCCGATGCGGATGCCGCTGGTCACGAAGGGCGACTGCGGATCGTTGGGCACGGCGTTTTTGTTGACGGTGATGTGGGCCAAGCCCAGCTTCTCGTCGGCCAGCTTGCCGGTGATGCCCTTGGCGATCAGGTCCACCAGGAACAGGTGGTTGTCGGTGCCGCCGGACACGATGTTGTAGCCGCGCGCGATGAAGCGCGCCGCCATGGCCTGGGCGTTGTCCTTCACCTGCTGTTGGTACTGCTTGAAATCCGGCTGCAGGGCTTCCAGCAGGGCCACCGCCTTGGCGGCGATGACGTGCATCAGCGGGCCGCCCTGGATGCCGGGGAACACCAGGGAGTTGAACTTCTTTTCCAGCTCCTCGTTTTTCTTCGCCAGGATCAGGCCGCCGCGGGGGCCGCGCAGGGTCTTGTGGGTGGTGGTGGTGGTCACGTCGGCGATCTGCACCGGATTGGGATACAGGCCGGCGGCGACCAAGCCGGCTACGTGGGCCATGTCCACCATCAGGTAGGCGCCCACCTCGTCGGCGATGGCGCGGAAACGTTGCCAATCCACCACGCGGGAATAGGCGGAGAAGCCGGCCACGATCATTTTCGGCTTGTGCTCGCGAGCCAGGGCTTCGACCTGCTCGTAGTCGATTTCGCCGCTGGCCGGGTTCAGGCCGTACTGCACGGCGTTGTAGATTTTGCCGGAGAAGTTCACTTTGGCGCCGTGGGTCAGGTGGCCGCCGTGGGCCAGGCTCATGCCCAGCACGGTATCGCCCGGATTGAGCAGGGCCATGTACACCGCCGCGTTGGCCTGGGAACCGGAATGGGGCTGGACGTTGGCGTAATCGGCGCCGAACAGCTGCTTGGCGCGGTCGATGGCCAGTTGCTCCACCACGTCCACGTGCTCGCAGCCGCCGTAGTAGCGCTTGCCCGGATAACCTTCCGCGTATTTGTTGGTGAGCACGGTGCCCTGCGCCTGCAACACCCTCGGCGAGGCGTAGTTTTCGGAGGCGATCAGCTCGACGTGGTCTTCCTGGCGCTTTTCCTCACTCTGAATCGCAGCCCACAGATCGTCGTCGAACCCGGCAATCTCCATACCCTTGCTAAACATAGCGAACCCTACAATGCGTGGAAATAAAGTACGCCATTTTGGCACAAACGCGCGCCGCACCAAAGCCTTTAGGCGGGGGACAGCCCCCCAACGGCGCGGCCGACCGACTACCGATCTGGCTCCCGCAACAGCCACATCATGTGCACCAGGCTCTCGCTGCGCTGCTCGCGCAGCGAATCCAGCAAGCACCGTAAATAAACGCTGTCGTGGGACGCCTTACGGGAAAACGACTGGAACAGCTTGACCACCAGAGCGTCGTTCAAGCCCCGATGCCGCCCGGCCATTCCCACCAGCAGCAGCTTGACGATGGCGTAATTGCACACCAGCTCTTGGTAGAGGCGGAAGGGGCTCTCGTTCATGAGGGGGAATATCTGGCGGAAAATCTCGTTGGCCAGGTAGTTTTCGAAAATGTATTCCCGCCCCTGGAAATACGGCCGATAGTAGTCGGCATAAGCCGCCTCGTAGCGGCCCAAAATATCGCCGCCTTCCGCGCCGCCCGCGTCGGCTTGGCCGAACAGCGCCGCCACGGCATCGGCAAGGCATTCGGAAAACCGCGCGTTCTCCTGGTCGGCCAGCGTGTTCCGCAACAGATTGCCCAGGGTTTTCAGCTTGAACGGCTGGTTGGCGGCCAGCTTCGCGAACTCCGCATTGAGCATTTCTGCGTGCTGCAACATCTGCTGGCCGAGCACGATCACCGGCTCCAAGTCGCCGGCATTCGTATAGGTGTCGGCGATGATGATCCGATCGGCGTTTTCCATCACCATGCCCAGCAGCATCAACCTGGCGTCGAGGGCCAGCGGCCGCAGTTGAACGATGGCGAGGCACAAGCTGCGCAGTTCGCGGAAAATGGCCATTTCCTCCGGCACGCCGTCATGGCCCTCCGGGAAGCGGCGCATCAGCGCTTGCGCATCCTGGAAGCGCGCCGCGCCGTCGATCGACGCAAACGCGATGGGCTGCGGCCGCAACAGCACCAGCCGGGCCGCCTCCGGACAGGAAATGTTCAAGGACTGCTCCGGCTGGCCGCCGAAACGGTTCACTTGGCGAGGATATAAAGCGCAGGTGTTGCACAATGCCTGGGCGCCCAACTCCTTTTGGATGGCGCAAAGCTTGTCGTCCCGCAAAAAACCGCAGGAGCCGTCCGGCTTCAACTCCATAAAGCCGTAATAGGCCTCCGTTTGCGTCGCCGTGTTCTTGTTCTTCCGCACGTACTCGCGGAACAACGGCGCCAGCACCGGGTTGCGGTGCTGCTTATAGCGATTGTAGGTGTCGCGGTTGATCGGCACGGTCCAGCCGGCGCAGCAGGAATCCTCGCACTCCGAACCGATGCAATGGAATTCCGCGTAATAATCGGGAACCAGGGCTTTCCGGGGGGCTTTCATCGTCACCAATCCTCCTAATCGCAACACCAGTCGGGGCCTCGCGCCCCGGGATTATCCGAAAAGCGCCGCAACCCCGTTAGGTTTTTTTGCCCTGCCGCTCCACCGCCGCCAGCAATGCGCTCAAGGAGTCCGCATCGGCCAGGCGGTGCTCGTGGCCGGTAACGATCAGGGACGATTCGGGCAAGCCGCTGTTGCGCAGCAGCTCCCGGGTATCGTCGAACGGAATCACGTCGTCCGCCGGCGTGTGCAGGATGAGCGCGCCGGGCTTAACGGCGTTGGCCGTGCCCCAGCGCTTCCAAGCCGGCGCCAGCAACACTAGCGGCGTCTCGCCGGATCGCATATTCACGGCGACCGAGCCGCCCCGGCTGGACCCCACCACCACGTCGAAAGGCTGGCTATCGAATGCTGCCTGGGCGATGCGCACCGCTTCCGGGAAATCGTCGTGGGGCAAGGCCGGTTCGACCAGCTGATGGCCGTGCTGGGCCAGATAAGTGGGTTTTACGCCGCCGGGGACGGAGTTCCAGCCGTGCAGATACAGGATTTTCATGCCTCACCTCAATAATTCAAGCTCACCCGCTCTTCGCCGAAGCGTTTTACCAAGCGATTCAGCAGCTCGTCCACCGGCCGTACGCGCCATTGCTCGCCCAAGCGCAGCATGGCCTTGGCGCCGGCGGCTTGGTATTCCACCCACAGGGGGCAACGACCGCCTTGATAAGGGAACACCAGGTCTTGCAGCTCGCGCACCAGGCCCAGGCCTTCCTCGCCCTGCGGCCAGCGGATCAGCAATTGCTTGGCGTGGCGCTCGCGGGCTTCGTCGATGCTGTAAACCCGCTCGGCCGACAAGCGCGGCTGGTTGGTGAAGTCGTCCAAGCCCAAACTCCCTTCCGCCACCACCAGGCAGTCGCGACCGAGGAAACTGTGGTATTTGTCGTAGACCTCGGCGAACACCGCCACCTCCACCCGGCCGGTGCGGTCGTCCAGGGTGGCGAAGGCCATGCGCTTGCCCTGCTTGTTCTGGCGGCTGCGCAAATCCACCACCAGGCCGGCCACCGTCGCCGGCGTTTCGTTGGCGCGGTTGCGGCCGTAACCGCCCCCTCCTCCGCCGCCGCCGGACTTGGATTCGGCCAGTTCGGCGATCTTGCCCAAGCGGGCGGTGACGAAATTGGCCAGCTCCTGCTCGTAGCGGGCGATGGGGTGGCCGGTGAGGTACAGCCCCAGGGTGGCCTTTTCCTCCGCCAGGCGCAGCTCTTCCGGCCAGGGCTCCACCGCCTCGCCGGCGGAAGGCTCGGCCGCCACGGCGGCGGCCGGCTCCAGCCCGAACAAATCGTTCTGGCCGCTCAGATCCATACGGCCGTGCTGCTCGGCCACTTTCAGCGCCGTGGGCAGCTCCGCCATGTGGCGGGCGCGGTTAGGGTCGACGCTGTCGAACGTGCCGGACTTGATGAGCGCTTCCAGCACGCGGCGGTTGGCCTTGCGGCCGTCCACCCGGCAGCACAGGTCGGTGAGGCTCTGGAACGGGCCGCCTTGCTTGCGCTCCTCGAGAATATCGTTTATGGCCGATTCGCCCACCCCCTTGACCGCGCCCAGGCCGTAAAGGATTTGGCCGTCGGCGAGCGCCGTGAAATGGAATTCGGAGCGGTTGATGTCCGGCGGCGCGACCTTCAGTTCCATGTCGCGGCACTCTTCGATGAGCACCACCACCTTGTCGGTGTTGTCCATATCGGCGGACATCACCGCCGCCATGAATTCGGCCGGATAATGGGCCTTGAGCCAGGCGGTCTGGTAGGCCACCAGGGCATAGGCGGCGGAGTGGGACTTGTTGAAGCCGTATTCGGCGAACTTCTCCATCAAGTCGAAAATGTAGGCGGCGGTGGCCTCCTGCACCCCCAGGCCGGTGGCGCCGGTGACGAAGATGTCGCGCTGCTTGGCCATCTCCTCCGGCTTTTTCTTGCCCATGGCGCGGCGCAGCATGTCGGCGCCGCCCAGGGTATAGCCGGCCAGCACCTGGGCGATCTGCATCACCTGTTCCTGGTAGACGATGACGCCGTAAGTGGGCTTGAGGATTTCCTCCAGGCTGGGGTGGGGGTAGTCCACCTTGGCCTTGCCGTGCTTACGGGCGACGAAATCGTCCACCATGCCCGACTGCAACGGGCCGGGGCGGAACAGCGCCACCAGGGCGATGATGTCTTCGAAGCAGTCCGGCTGCAATCGGCGGATCAAGTCCTTCATGCCGCGCGATTCCAGCTGGAACACTGCGGTGGTGGCATGGCGCTTGAGCAGGGCGTAACTGGCCGGATCGTCGCGAGGGATCTGGCTGATGTCCAGCAGTTCCTCGCCCGCCTCGGCTCTACGGCGGTTGATGGTCTGCACCGCCCAGTCGATGATGGTGAGGGTGCGCAGGCCGAGGAAGTCGAACTTCACGAGGCCCACGGCTTCCACGTCGTCCTTGTCGAACTGAGTCACCAGGTTGGCGCCGCCCGGTTCGCAGTAGAGCGGCGAAAAGTCCACCAGGCGCGAGGGCGCGATCACCACGCCGCCGGCGTGTTTGCCGGCGTTGCGGGAAACGCCTTCCAGCTGCATGGCCAGGTCGATGAGGGTATGCACCTCCTCGTCTTCCTCGTACAGCTTGCGCAGATCCTCGCTGTCCTTGAGGGCCTTTTCCAGGGTGATGCCCAGCTCGAAGGGAATCAGCTTGGCCAGCCTATCGACGAAACCGTAGGGGTGGCCCAGCACGCGGCCCACGTCGCGCACCACAGCCTTGGCCGCCATGCTGCCGTAGGTGATGATCTGCGACACCCGCTCGCGGCCGTATTTGCGGGCCACGTAGTCGATCACCTCGTCGCGCCGCTCCATGCAGAAGTCGATGTCGAAGTCGGGCATGGAGACGCGTTCCGGATTGAGGAAGCGTTCGAACAGCAGGTCGAATTCCAGCGGGTCCAGGTCGGTGATCTTCAGCGCGTAGGCCACCAGCGAGCCGGCGCCGGAACCGCGGCCCGGCCCCACCGGGATGCCGTTGGCTTTGCCCCACTGGATGAAGTCGGCGACGATGAGGAAGTAGCCGGGGAAGCCCATCTGCAGGATCACCGACAGCTCGATGTCCAACCGCTGCCAGTATTCCTCCACCGGCTTCTTGGGCGGGTGCTGCCGGAGGCGTTCCTCCAGGCCCTGTCTGGCCTGCTGGTCGAAAAACTGCTCCGGCGTCATGCCCTCCGGCACCGGGAAGTCGGGCAGCACCGGCTTGCCCAGAGTCAGCACCAGATTGCAGCGCTTGGCGATCTCGACGGTGTTTTCCAGGGCGGAAGGGATGTCGGCGAACAGCGCCAGCATTTCCTCCTCCGAACGCAGGTACTGCTGATCGCTGTAGGATTTGGGCCTGCGCGGGTCTTCCAGCACCCTGCCCTGGTGGATGCAAACCCGCGCCTCGTGGGCCTCGAACTCGTCGGACTGAAGAAAGCGCACGTCGTTGGTGGCCACCACCGGCACGTCGCAACGGGCCGCCAGCTCCACCGCCGCGTCTATGTACGCTTCTTCCTGCGGTCGGCCGGTGCGCTGCAGCTCCAGATAAAAGGCGTCGGGAAACAGCGCCCAGTAATGGCGCAACAGCGCCTCGGCCTCCTGCTCGCGGCCGGCGAGCAACGCTTGGCCCACCTGCCCTTCCCGGCCGCCGGACAGGACGATCAAGCCGCGATTGTGCTTTTCCAGCCACTCGGCGCGGATCATGGGCACGCCCTGATGCTGCCCCTCCATGTAGCCCAGGGACAGCAACTCGGTGAGATTGCCGTAGCCAGCGGCGTCCCGCACCAACAGGGTCAAGCGATAAGGCGCGGCGATGTCGGACTCATTGACCAGCCACAAATCGGCCCCGGCGATGGGCTTGAGCCCCGCGCCCAGGGCGGCTTTGTAGAATTTCACCAAAGCGAACAGGTTGCCTTGGTCGGTCACCGCGATGGCGGGCATCTTCAACGCGGCGGCGCGCTTCACCAGCGGCTTGATGCGCACCAAGCCGTCGGACAACGAGTACTCGGTATGCAGGCGCAGATGGACGAAACGGGGTTGCATGATTCAGCGAGGGAGATAGTGCGTCATTTCAAAAGCCCACGGCCAAACGTCCACGCGGACTGCCGGACGCGCGGGGAGAGGGGAACCGAGGAGCCCCAGGCCGCCGAGGCCTGAGGCCGAAACTCACGCGCTCTCGCCGTTGCGCTTGGCTCGGCGGGCGGAGATGTTGGAGTGGATGAATCCGGCCAGGGCGACCGCGCAAATGAGGCCCAACACCCAATACTCGTATTGTTTGGCGTTGTTCAGCGCCAGCTCCACGGCCTGGCCGAAATAGTAACCCAGCAGGCCGAACGTTACCGCCCAGGTGGCGGCGCCGAGGAAGTTCAAAACGAAAAACCGGATGGGCTTGAGCCCGCTGGCGCCGATGACGAAAGGCGTCACGTTGCGGATGCCGTAGAGAAAACGGAAGCCCAGAATCACCGGCACCTGGTGGCGGTGCAGCAGGTCGAAAGCTTTTTGCGACTTGAGCCGCCACGCTTCACGCTTTTCCAAAAACTTGATGCCCTTGGCGCGGCCAAGGAAGAAAAACGTCTGGTCGCCGGCGAACGTCCCCAAAAAAGCCGAGAGTATCGCCAAAGTCAGACCCAAATGTCCCTCGTGGGCCAAATAACCCGCAACCAGCAAAATGGTCTCCCCTTCCAGGAAAGTCCCGATGAACAGGGCGATATAGCCGTATTGGGAGATGATTTCGTGCAGTGTCATAGCATCGGTAACCGAGGGATGTAAAACAGGAAGCCTCGGAAGGCTAGCCTCGCTGGATTGCGGTTTCGTGACAACGGCAGCCCGCTTCTAAGGAAGGCCCAGCGATCAGCGTACTCCTAGAGTAAGCGCTGGAAAGCCGTCCGCCAAGTCCTTGCATTCATCGCAAGGATCGGCTAAGCGCATCAGCCGCCGCCTTCGAAGCGATGGGCGAAACCGTGCACCCAATAGATCAACAGCACGCCGGCGACGATCATGACCATTTGCTCCACGGTCGCCTTGGCGTGGGTGCGCTTGTGCAAGGTGGGAATCAGATCCGCCACAGCGATATAAATGAAACTCGACGCGGCCACCGCCAGAAAATACGGCAGCAGGCCGCGCACTTCGCCGAGGCTCATATAGCCCGCCAAGCCGCCCACCACCGTGGACAGGCTGGACATCAGGTTGTAAATGAACGCTTTGCGCCGGCCGTAGCCGCTTTGCAGCAGGATGGCGAAATCGCCCACTTCCTGGGGAATTTCGTGGGCCGCCACAGCCAAACTGGTGACGATGCCCAGTTCCGGGTCGATGAGAAAAGCCGCCGCGATCAACACGCCGTCGACGAAGTTGTGGATGGCGTCGCCCAGCACGATGAGGGTGCCGGCCGGCTGGTGCAGGTGCAAATGCTCTTCCATGTGGGTGTGGGCTTCGCAATCGTGGGAATGGCAGTGGCGCCACAGCAACAGCTTCTCCAACAGGAAAAAGCTCAGAATGCCCACCAGCACGGTCATGAACAAGCCATGGGCGTGCTCCAACCCCGCCTGTTCCACCGCGTGGGGCAACAACCCCCAAAACGCCACGCACAGCAACGCGCCGATGGCGAAACTCACCCCGTGCGGCAAAGCCACCGAACGCTGCCGCTCCGGCAGCAACAGCAGCAAAGACGCCGCCAGAATGCTTAACACGCCGCCCACCAGCGTGAAGACCACGATCAACAGCAATAAACTCATACCCACCTTAAAAATCTTACCTGCCGAGTCTCGCCCGACGTCGGCCGGCCATTTTACGCGACAGGCCCCGCTTGTAGCCGATTTTCCATCGCCGGCGACCGGCGCGGCATCGAGCGGCGACCGTTAAAATGTCGCCCAAACACGCTTCCGCCCGCGAAATGCGCCGACCCCAGCGAAAATCGTCCGTCCCCCTGTTCGCCTACGGTACCTTGCTGCTGCCGGAAGTGATGCGCGCCGTCACCGGCCGGCAACCCGTCGGGCAACCGGCACGGCTGGAGGGATATGCCTGTCGCCTGCTGCGCAAGCGGCCCTATCCCGGAATCAGGCCGTCGCCGGGAGCCGTTACCACGGGGCTGCTTTACTGGGGATTGGATCGCCGGGCTTGGCGGCGGTTGGACGCGTTCGAAGACGACGACTGCTACGGCAAGGCGATCGTGACGGTGTTGGACGGCGCCAGCCGGCGCCACCAGGCCGTCGCCTATGCCGTCAAAGCCAAACATTACGGCGCATTAAGCGCCCTGCCCTGGTCGGCGGAAAAATTCCGCCGCCAACGGCTATGCGTTTTCCTCGCCGCTCTCCGACGGGGCCGGCTCGGCTGTTGAGGAATCGGCCACCGGCGCTTGTTGCGCCGGATCCGGCTCGGCCGGCGCCGCCGCCGCGACGACAGGCGCTTCCGTTGTCGTTGTCGTTGCCGGGGCCGTTGCCGCCGCTACGTTGGTTGCGCCGACATCGTAATCTTCCAGCTGGCGGTAAATGGCCAGCACCTTATTGGCGTAGCGAGGATCCGTGGCATAACCGGCGCGCTGCAAGCCAGCAAAGAACGCGTGCGGATCGTCCCCCTGTTCGATCGCCTGGGCGTAGCGGGGATTGTCCCGCAAAAACGCCACATAATCGTGAAAGCAATCCTTGTAGCTATCGTAGGCGCGGAAATAATCGGTTTTGCGCACCGGCACGCCCTGCACATACTCCAAAGTCGTGGTCGCGACGCGCTGCCCTTCCCAATCCTTGCCGGCCTTGATGCCGAACAAGTTGTGGCTGTCGCTCCCGTCGGCCCCGCGCACCGTATGCCGGCCCCAGCCGGTTTCCAGGGCCGCTTGGGACAGCAGCATTTTGGGGTCGACGCCCAGCTCCTTGGCGGCCGCCTCGGCTTCGGGCAACAGGTCGCGCAAAAACTGCTCCTTGTCGACGACGGGAGCGGTGCGCTTCGCGGCGGCCACCTGTATGGAAGCCGATCCTTGCCCGTGCAACGGCATAAACGCCGGCTTGGCGGATCGTTCGCCGAGCGGCAGGAATTTATCCGCGGGCTTGTGCACCGGCATCATGCGAACCGGGCCGTGGCGATAGTCGTCCAGGGTCATGCCCTGGGGCGGCTTATCCGCGCCGTTGGGGGATTTGGGGCCCAATTGTTTCACCAGCATGTCGGCGAAGCCGAAGTTGGAGTTTTTAGACAGCTGCAGCGCCATTTGCTGGTCGTGCATGTCGCGGAACGCCCGGATGCCGCTATTGTCCACCAGCTTGGACTCGAACGGCTCGCCGGCCTGGCGCATGTTTTTCAGCGTGGATTGCAGGAACAGCGCCTCGAACTGCTGGGCGGTTTGCTTGAGCGCTTCCGGAGACTGGGCGCGGGCTTGGCTTTTCAATTGAGCCAAACCGTTCAGGTCCGTGTAAACGTCGGCGCCTCTGGGACCGGCGGGCATCATGGCATCGCCTCCCTTAGATTACGATGAGTTCCGCGCGCAAGGCGCCGGCGCTGCGCAGCGCCTCCAAAATGGCCACCAAGTCGCTGGGCGCGGCGCCCACCTTGTTGACCGCCTGCACGATTTCATCCAAGGTGACGCCGGGCTTGAAGACGAAAGCGCGATTGGCCTCTTCCTTCACCGACACCTGGGATTGCGGCGTCACCGCCGTATTGCCGCCCGCCAACGGGTTGGGCTGGCTGACTTTGGGATTTTCACTGATGGTGACCGAGAGGTTGCCGTGGGACACCGCCGCCGGCTGCACTCGCACGCTGCTGTTGATCACCACCGTGCCGGTGCGGGAATTAACGATGATCTTGGCGGCGGAATCGGCCGGACTGATGTCCAAATTCTCCACCATGGAAGTGAAGTCCACCTTTTGCGAAGGATCGCGCGGTGAAGCCACCTGGATGGAAATGCCGTCGATGGCGCGGGCGCTGCCTGCGCCGAAAGCGCCGTTGATGGCGGCGACCACCCGCTTGGCGGTGGTGAAATCGGCGTTGTGCAAATTCAGGACGATGTCGTCCGTTTCGTTGAACGGCGTCTGCACCATACGTTCCACCGTGGCGCCGCCGGGAATGCGGCCGACGCCGGGATTGTTGACAGTGATTTTGGAGCCGTCCTGGCCGCCGGCGCTCAAGCCGCCGACCACCAGGTTGCCCTGGGCGATGGCGTAAATCTGCCCGTCGGCGCCTTTCAGCGGCGTCATCACCAGCGAGCCGCCGCGCAAACTGGTCGCGTCGCCCACGGACGACACGGTGACGTCGATGGGCTGACCCGGTTTGGCGAAAGGCGGCAACTCGGCCGTCACCGATACGGCAGCGATGTTTTTCGCGTTGGGGTTAACGCCCGCCGGGATGGTGATGCCCAACTGCATCATCAGGTTGCGTAACGTCTGGCCGGTAAATTTGGTCTTGTCGCCGGTTTTCGGCAAACCCACCACCAAGCCGTATCCCACCAATTGGTTGTTACGCACGCCGGCCAGGGTAGCCACGTCTTTGATGCGCTCGGCCTGGGCCGGTTGAGCCAGCCACAAGCCGGCCAGGGAAATCAGGATCGCCGTTTTCACGCTGCGCCTTTGCATGGTCTAACTCCTAGAAGGGGAAAAAGACGCTGTTGAAGAAACGCGACAGCCAGCCCATGCGGCTGCCGTCGGCCAAAGCGCCTTCGCCGGTATAAACGATGGTGGCATCGGCGATTTGCGTGGATAGGATGCTGTTGGTGGCGTCGATATCCTGGGGCCGCACGAAACCGGCCAAGCGAACGTATTCGTCGCCGGTGTTGATGGTCATGCGTTTTTCGCCTTGTACGCGCAAATTGCCGTTGGACAGCACTTCCACCACCGTCACGCTGATGCTGCCGGTGAGGATATTGCTCTGATTGCTGTCGCCCGAGCCTTTGAAATTCTTTTTGTTGCTGAATTCCGAGTCGAACACTTCGTGGGCCGTGTTGTAATCCCGATTGAAAATCCGATCGGCGATGCCCAGCAGCTTATGGGGATTTTGCCCGAACAACACCGGCGCGCTGGCGGCGAGGGTATCCTCCTTCTTGACCTGCTGGTCGGCCTTCTTCTTGGCGTTGTTGTTCTCCACCAGCTTCACCGTCAAGATGTCGCCGACGCGGCGCGCCACCTGGTTTTCGAATAACCGCATGTCGGTGCCGGCCTGAAAGATGGAACCGGTGCTGTAGACCGGCGCGGCCACCTGGGGCGGGCGGGCCGGTGCGTAAGCGGGATCCCGCGCCAAACCGGGCGTGGCGATCGTGGAGCAACCGGGCAAAAGCAGCAATGCCGCGTAGGGAAACCAGCGTTTCATGGCGCGCCTCCAGAACCTTATAAGTGGTTGTTGACGAAGGCCAGCATTTCGTTGCTGGTGGAGATCGCCTTGGAATTCATTTCGTAGGAACGCTGGGTCTCGATCATGCTCACCAGCTCCTCCACCGCGTTCACATTGGACGTTTCCAGCGCGCCTTCGCTGATGGTGCCGATGGAATCCTGGCCGGGAATGCCCAAGTTGGGCGCGCCGCTGGCGGCGGTTTGCCGAAACAGGTTGTTGCCGATGGGCTCCAGGCCGGTGGGATTGATGAAATAAGCCAGGTTGATCTGGCCCAGGTTATTCACGGCGCCGGTATCGTCCGTCACCGAAAAAGTCCCGTCGCTGCCCACGCTGATGGATACGGCGTTCTGCGGCACGACAAAAGCCGGCTCCAGCGGATTGCCGTCGTTGGTGACCACTTGGCCGTCGGCGGTCAGCTTGAAGGTGCCGTCGCGGGTGTAGGTGATCTGCCCGTCCGGCATCAGTACCTGGAAAAACCCCTTGCCGTTGATGGCAAGATCCAGGCTGTTGCCGGTTTGGACGATATTGCCCTGGGTGTGGATTTTTTCCGTAGCCACCGTGCGCACGCCGGTGCCCATTTGCAGCCCCGACGGCAACGTGGTCGTCTGGGTTTCCTGTGCGCCCACTTGACGAATGTTCTGATACATCAAGTCGGCGAACAAGCCGCGTTCTTTCTTGTAGCCGGTGGTGTTGACGTTGGCAAGGTTTTGCGAGATCAGCGACAAACGCGTCTGCTGCGCGTCGAGGCCGGTTTTGGCAATCCATAGAGCGGGTGCGGTCATGATACTGCTCCGATAATTCTTCTATTAATAACGCCTAGCTCAGTTTCATGATTTGAGACGCCGCATTTTCGGTGTCCTCAAAAGTTTTCATCATCTTGATGTTCATCTCGAACTGGCGCTGCAAATCGATCATTTTCACCATGGACTCCACCGGATTTACGTTGCTGCCTTCCAGGGCGCCGGAGATCAACGTCACGTTGGCGCTGACCGGAGCGGCTCCGCCGCCTTTCATGCGCATCAGGCCGTCCAAGCCTTTTTCCAATTGATCCTGGGACGGCTCCACCAGTTTGATCTGAGTGATCGCCGCGGCAGCATCCGGGTTGTCGCCAACAGGTATTACAGTAATCGTGCCATCGTTGCCGATGCTGATACTCTGGTACGGAGGCAGCGTAATCGGGCCGGCATTGGACAAAACCGGCAAACCGTTGCCGGTTACCAGCATGCCGTCGGGCGTAATTTGCAGGTCTCCGGCACGGGTATAAGCCTCGCTGCCGTCCTTGGCCTGCACGGCGATCCAGCCGCTGGGCTGTTGCACCGCCACGTCCATGTCCCGCCCGGTGGTGTGGATGCCGCCCGGCTTGAGGCTGGTGCCGGGACGTTCGGTCATGGAGTACACCCGGGACGGAAGACCCGCCCCGAATACCGGCATGCTGCGCGCTTGCTCGAAATCCGCGCGGAAGCCGTCGCTGTTGACGTTCGCCAAATTGTTGGCGTTGATTCCCTGCGCCAGGAAAATCTCCTTGGCGCCGCTCATGGCGATGTACAAGCCGCGATCCATGACCTATCCCCCTACTCTCTATATCCAGAATTTACCGGACGTTCAGCACCGACTGCATGATCTGGTTCTGCGTCTGGATGCTCTGCGTGTTGGCCTGGTACATCTGCTGGGCAACGATCAGCTGCACCAACTGGGTCGCCATATCCACGTTGGACGCTTCCAAGGCGCCCGCGTGTATGACGCCGAAATCGCCCACGCCTGCTTCACCGTACACGGCCGAGCCGGACGAGGTGTTTTCCGCCCAGCGGGAGTCGCCCAGCTTGGTCAACCCCTGGTTGTTCTGGAAGCGGGCCAGAGCCACCTCGCCGAGGATCGTGGAAGCGCCGTTGCTGTACTTGGCGGAAACGACGCCGTGTTCGTCGGTGGAAACGCCGATCAAGTTGCCGCTGGCATAACCGTCCTGGGACAAGGTGTTCAAGCTGGACGCCGTGCCGTATTGGGTGGAACCGGCAAAATCGATCGCCAGCGAGTTGGCGTTCGTAGCGCTGCCCAACGTCGCGCCGCCGGTGAAAGCCGGGATGCCGGCCGCGGTAATGGTCAACCCCGTGGTGGTCGCGGTGACGTTGGCGTTGGTGGACGTCACGGTGGTCAGCGCACCGGATGAGTTGAACGTCAACTGTCCCATATTGTTGGCCGGCGTGGCGCCGTCGAAGGCGTAATACACGTTCCAGGTGTTGCCCGGAGCCGCTTGCTTCTTGTAGTAGCTGCTGAGCGTGTGGCTGCCGCCCTGGGAGTCGTAAACGGTCACGGAAGTCTGATAGTCCGCCGTCGTCGTCGGGCTCGCGGCATTCCAGACCGGCGCCGTCGAACCGGCGACGCCGTTGGCGACCAGCGACGAGTTGAGGTTCAGCGCAGTGGTCGCGCTGGAAGTCGCCTTGGGCTGCGACTGGCCCGTGGTAATGCGCAGGGGATTCATCAAGCCCGTGCTGAAGCCCGCCGCCGCGTTGGTCGTATCGTTGGGTTTATAAGCCATCAGCACGTTGCCGGTGTTGTTGACCACATAACCGTTGTCGTCGACGTGGAACTGGCCGTCGCGAGTAAAGCTGCGCGCATTGGGGCTGTTGACGTTCAACCCCAGCACGAAGAAACCCTCGCCGGATACGGCCAAGTCCAAGCTATTTTCGGTAAAGTTCAAGTTGCCCTGAGTGAACTGCTGGGCCACGTTGCCTACCTTGCCGCCCGCACCCGGAGTGGTTTTGGCAACACCCGCCACGGTCGTGGAATACACGTCCTGAAACTCGGAACGGGACTGCTTGAAACCCGCCGTTTGAGCGTTAGCCAGGTTGTTGCTGGTTACCGACAACATGTTTTGCGCTGCGCTAAGGCCGCTAAGTCCAGTAGTAAAGGTCATGACACGTCTCCTAGAAAATTTCGCTTACGTCGTTTAAACCAACCTGACGACCATCTTGCAAATTAAATGCCCCCGAGCCATTGAGATTGACGCTGGCGACCTGGGCTTGCAAATACATCTTCTCCTCTTCCAGCTTGCCGTCGACGGAGGCCTCCGCTTTGAAGGTGTAGCTGCCGGCCGCCGCCTGGGTGCCGTCGTCCTTACGTCCGTCCCAAGTGAAGTTCGCCTTGCCGCTGTCGTGAGCCCCCATATCCATGACGCGAACCACATCGCCGTGGGAATCCGTCACCGTGACTTTCCAATTTTCCGTGGTGCTGGGCAGCTCGACCTGGCCTTTGACCTGGCCGCCGGCGGCCAAATCGGCGTTATCGCCGGCCACCAACACGGAGCGTCCGATCATCGAAGAGGCCTGGAAGACGCGGCCGGCGCTCATGGCGTCCACCATGGTCTGAATGCCGCTCGACATATCCTTCATGCCCTGAATCTGGCCCATCATGGACATTTGCTCCAAGAGCTTGCTGCTGTCCTGGGGGCTCAGGGGATCCTGGTGCTGCAACTGCGTCGTCAGCAGCTTCATGAAATCCGCCTGGTCCAACTGTCCGCTTTTCTTTTTCGCAGCAGTCGCGGCCTCCGTGGCGAGTCCGGCTTGTTTAGCTGTGCTGATATCAAAACTCATAACTGCATGCTCCTAAGTTATTGGCCCATTTGCAAAGTTTGCATAATGAGTTTTTTGGCGGTGTCGAAAACATTGACATTGTCTTGGTAGGACTGGGAAGCGGAAAGCATGTTCGCCATTTCCTCCACGGTATTGACGTTGGGGCGGAAAATATAACCGTCGGCGTTGGCCAAAGGATGATCGGGCCGGTACTCCATGCGCAACGGCGCCTGGCTTTCCACCACACCCAAGACCTCCACGCCGCTGGCGCCTTGCACGCCCCCCTTGCCCGCCTGGTCCATGGCGTCGGCCAATTGGGCGGAAAATACCGGTTGGCGCGAGCGGTAGGTCTGGTTGATGCTGCTGCTCACCGTTTCGGCATTGGCCAAGTTGCTGGCCACCAGATTCAGGCGGGTATTCTGCGCCGCCATGCCGGAACCGGCGATATCGAAAACCTTGAAGGTAGACATGGTTACTGTCCTTTGATGGCGGTCAGCAATCCGCCGATTTTGCCGTTGATAAAGCGCAAACTCGCTTGATAGGCCACGGCATTGTCGGCAAAAGCCACCTGCTCGTCTTCGCCTTCCACCGTGTTGCCGTCCAGGGACGGTTCCGACGGGACGCGGTACAGCGGTTCCGCAACGCCGCGCGCCGCCGCATCGCCCAAATGACGCGCATTGGTCGCTTGCAAGGACACACCCTCCGACGTCCCTAACTTCTGGCGCAACACGGACTCGAAATCAATGTCGCGGGCCTTATAACCGGGGGTGTCGGCGTTGGCCAAATTGGCCGCCAGCAGCGACGTCCGCTGTTCCCGCAAGGACAAGGCCAGCGGATGCACGCCAAAGGCTTTATCGAAATTAATTGCCATCGCACACGGTCTCTTGAATGGTTTGCCATTAAAGATGCACGGTGTGTGCCAATGGCTGAGCGGGCGGCTGGCGCGGAACGAAGGGCATTTTTGCCGGAGCGGCCGGCCCATCGGCGGCAAAAGTTGCCGGCCTAGCGGCAATGAACGGCCGCGAAGCGGCGGGGGATCAGGATTTCAGGCGGTAGTAACGTACCGACGCGGTGCCGACCGGTTCAAGGCAATCCAAGCCGCGAGGCAGCGCCTCGGTGCTGCTGAGCAGGAAATAACCGCCCGGATTGAGGCAGCGAGCCATGCGGGAGATCATGTCGCGCTTCACGTCCTCGGAGAAGTAGATGAGCACGTTGCGGCAAAAAATCACGTCGAACTTGCCCAGGGCGGTATAAGGCTTAAGCAAATTGAATTGCTGGAAACGCACCCGCGACGTCACCGCGTCGCTAAGTTTCCAGCCGCCGTGGACCTGCTGAAAATAGCGGCTCCGATATTCCGGGCTTAGCCCCCGCGACAAGGCCAACTCGCTGTAAACCCCCTGCCGGGCCTCGGTCAACACCGTGGTGGAAATGTCCGTGCCGAGAATTTGCACGATTTTTTTCGGTCCGATGCCGGCCACCGGGTTACGCCAGAAATCCTCCACGCACATGCTGATGGAGTAAGGCTCTTGCCCGCTGGAGCTGGCGGCCGACCAAATGCGCAGGGTGCTGGCGCGGCTTTTCACCAGTTCGGGGAGGATCACGCGGCTGAACTCCACGAACTGATTGGGATCGCGGAACCAAAACGTTTCGTTGGTGGTCATGGCGTCCACCACGCGGGCCTGGATCGCCAAACTGGCGGTGCCGGCACGCAAGGATTTGACCAAATCGCTCACGGAGGCGTAATCCGTATCGCGCAGCACGCCAGCCAAACGGCTTTTGACGAGGTATTCCTTACCCTCGTTCAATACGATGCCGCAGGCGTCGCAGAGAAATTTCTGCAACACCTTGAATTCGTCCGGGGTGATTTCCAGCCTGTTCGGCAACACGGCGGTGGGGTTAAACGTCAGGCCTAGAAGGTAGGGTCCGTCACTCTGCGGTAATCCGCAACAATTGGCGATGCTCTATCAGCCGATGCTGCACCAGGGCGGCCAATTCGTCCGGCATGTATTTGGCCAGGAATTTGTTGGCGCCGACTTTTTCCACCATGGCCTGGTTGAATACGCCGCTGAGGGACGTGTGCAGAATCACATGGAGATCCTTCATGCGGGGATCCTTGCGGATATTGGTGGTGAGGGTGTAGCCGTCCATGCGGGGCATTTCCACGTCGGAAATCACCATGGACAAAAACTCGGGCAGGGATTTCCCTTCCGCGATCCACCGCTCCAGCGTTTCCAGCGCGTCCTGGCCGTCTTTGGCCAGGGTGCATTCGACCTTGAGCGCATCCAGCACCCGCTTGACCTGATTGCGCGCCACGCTGGAATCGTCCACCACCAGCACGTGCTGGCCGGCGTTGGCGGAGGTGTCGTCGATGACGCCGTCGGAAATCTGCTCGCTGGCGCCGATGACTTCCTTCATCACCTTTTCCACGTCGATGATTTCCACCAGCTCGTTGTCGAGCTGGGTCACCGCCGTCAAATAACTCTCTTTGTCGGTCCCCTTGGGCGGCGGCTTCATCTGCCCCCAGTCCATATTGACGATACGGTCCACGGCGGAAACCAGGAATCCCTGCACCGAGCGGTTGTATTCGGTGATGATGACGTAGCCCGCGTCGACGCCGCCCCGCGTCATCGGCCTGGCGCCGATGGCCATGGACAAATCCATCACCGGAATGGTTTTGCCGCGCAAATGGGCGATACCGCAAATCACCGAATTGGATCGGGGAATCTGCGTCAAATTAGGGCACTGGATGACTTCCTGCACCTTGAATACGTTGATGCCGTACCGCTGCCGAGTGCCCAATTTGAACAGCAGCAACTCCAAACGGTTGTGCCCGGCCAATTGGGTACGTCTGTCTACGCCATCCAGAATTCCAGCCATGCCTCGCTCCCGCGAATGTTTTTCAAGTTATTATAACGCGCGACGCCCCCCGCGCCGCGATTTGACGCCCATCACAGAATGCGCCGACTACCCCCCGTTCTCCTGCTCCTCCTTTGGGCCAATTGGGCCTGGAGCGGCGAAAGCCAATCCCACGCAGCCATCCTGGATACGGCGCGCAATTACCTGGAAAACCAGGTCGTGCCCGCCGGCAGCGACTACCGCATCGACCTCAGTCCCATCGAAAGCCGCTTGCAGCTAACTCCCTGCGACGGATCGCTGGAAGCCTTCAACCTGAGCGACAAGCGGGCCTGGGGCCGCATGACCGTCGGCGTCCGTTGCCTGGGCAGCAACCCCTGGACCGTTTACATCCGCGCCAAGGTCAGCATCCTGCAAACGGTGCTGGTATTGCGCGAATCCCTGCCCAAGGACGCCTTCGTGACTTCCGCCCACCTGGACTTCGCGCAACGGGACGTCGGCGAGCTGCGCGGCGGCTATTTCACCGAGCCGGAACAAGCGCTGGGCCGGCGCGCCATCCGCACATTGGCCGCCGGCACCGTATTGACGGGCAATGTGCTGGAAACGCCGAAAATAATCAAGCGCGGCCAAAAGGTTTCCATTCGCCTGCACAACGGCACTCTCGGCGTGCAAATGGACGGCACGGCCCTCACCGACGGCGAGCCCGGCCAGCGCGTCCGCGTAAGAAACGAAAGCTCCTCGCGCATCATCGAAGGCACGGCCGTCGCGCCCGGCGTGGTGGAAGTCGACTAATCCCCTCAGTTCGGCGCCGCCTGGCGCATGGCCTGCATGCCCATCACCTCGCGGATCAGGCCCCGCGCCGCTTGGGTGCGGGTCTTGCGCAAATAGCGGTCGGCGATCTGCTCCGGCACTTTCTCCGCCGTAAAGGCGTCGCGCATGGGCTGCAGCTTCTCCTCGCAGGCTTTCAAAATATTGTCGGTCACCGCGCGGGGGTCCTGCTTGTTGTTCGCCTGACCGCGCAACTGTTCGCCGATGCACAACTGGTAAACCCCAGACGCCTTGTAAACCTTTTCCAAGGTCGACGTCTGCAACACCGTCTCCTGCCAATCGTCCTCCGCCGCCACGGCCGTCGCAGCCGCCGCCCAAACGCACAACGCCACAAGTAATCGCATGGATGCTCCTCAATATCGCTTAAAACAAAGCCAAAACTACGAACACAACTTCCGAATATCGTCCGCCAACGCCGACGGCGGCGTCATGGAACCGTAGCGCCGCACCACCGTCCCGTCGCGGCCCACCAGGAATTTGGTGAAATTCCACTTGATGGCCTCGCTGCCCAACACGCCGGGAGCGGCCTTTTTCAAATACCGAAACAAGGGATGGGCGGCGGCGCCGTTCACCTCGACCTTCTCCGACAGGGTGAAGGTCACGCCGTAATGCTTTTGGCAAAACGCGCCGATCTCCCCATGGCTGCCCGGCTCCTGCTTGCCGAACTGGTTGCAGGGAAAGCCGATCACCGCCAACCCTTGCGACCCGAACTCCTGCTGCAACGCCTCCAGCCCCGCGTACTGCGGCGTGAAGCCGCAGCGGCTGGCCGTGTTCACCAGCAGCAGCACCTTGCCGGCATAGTCGGCCAGCGACACCTCGCGGCCGTCCAGGGTTTTGAAAGCGAACTGATAAATGGGCGCGGCCATAACCGACTCCTAAAACGAATAAGCCATTGTAACCCCGGCGAAGCACAAGCCGACACAGCGGCAAGCCGCAGCGCCGCCGCCTTTCCTGCTACTATCGAAGGCGGTTCGACGGCTGCCGCAACGGAAGACCTCGCTTGGCAGAAACCGCGCCGAACCTCGCCACGGAAATAAGGAGGGTAAGGCATGTCCGCACTGAACAAAATCGAGCACTTCGTCGTGCTCATGCTGGAAAACCGCTCGTTTGACAACCTGCTGGGGCAGCTCTATCCCGCCGGCCCCGGCTTCAACGGCCTCACCGGCCGGGAAAGCAACCCCTACACCCCGCCCGACGGCCCGCCGCAAACCCTGGCCGTTTGGAGCAATGCGCAAGCCGACAGGCGCACCCTGCGCATCCCCACCCCGGACCCGGCCGAGCTATATGTGGACATGGCCCAGCAAATCTTCGGCAGCGCTACGCCCGGCGAGCAAGTGCCGGGCATGCAAGGCTTTGCCGACAACTACGCCAAAAACGGCGGCAAGCCGCGGGACATCATGCACTGCTTCCCGCCCGAGCAAGTGCCGGTGCTGAGCCTGTTGGCGCGCAGCTTCGCCGTGTGCGACCAGTGGCACGCCTCCGCCCCCTGCCAGACCTGGCCCAACCGCTTCTTCCTGCACACCGGCACCGCCAACGGCTACCCCAACAACTCGCCCACCCACTTCCCCTACCGCATGAACACGCTGTTCAACGAACTGGGCCATGCCGGGGTGGAATGGAAAATCTACTTCAACGACTTCCCGCAAAGCCTCACTCTGTCCAAACTGTGGCCGCACGTGGAGCGCTTCCGCTTCTACGAGGAATTCCGCGAAGACGCCAAGCACGGCAAGCTGCCGGCCTATACCTTCATCGAACCGCGCTACTTCCCCGATCTGGAATTCCCCAACGACCAGCACCCGCCCCACGACGTCACCTTCGGCGAACAACTGATCGCCGACGTCTACAACCACCTGCGCGCCTCGCCCTGCTGGGAAAAATCCCTGCTGGTCATCCTCTACGACGAACACGGCGGCTGCTACGACCACGCCCCGCCGCCCCTGGCCGTGCGCCCCGACGACAAACAAACCGGCCCCTTCGCCTTCGACCGCTACGGCATGCGCGTCCCCGCCGTGCTGGTATCGCCCTACATCCAGCCCGGCACCATCCTGCGCAACGCCCCCGACGGCCTCCCCCACCAAGGCCCACCCTACCCCTACGACCACACCTCCGTCATCGCCACCCTGCGCAAGCGTTACGGCATCACCCGCCCCCTCACCCGCCGCGACGAAGTGGCGCCAACCTTGGACGCCGTGCTCAACCTGGACAACCCGACCAACCACGGCCCGGACAGCATCCCGATACCGGTATGTGAAGTGCTGGAAGAAGAATTGGCCGCCGCCAGAGCAGCTCCCCTCACCGACTTCCAAAAAGCCGCCCATGAAGCCATGGCGGTGCTGCCGGCCTTGGGGCGGATGCCTGTGCTGGGGCAGGAGATGCAGGAACTGGAATCGTTGGTCCGGGCGCTATTGGGCAGATTAGTGGGCAGGGTTGCGCCGGGCAAAGCGCAGGAGGCGGCGCAAGCAATTCAGGCGGGATTGCGGCGGTTCCTGCCATAACATACGGACATGACAAACACGGCGCTTTGCATAAACTTTATTACACGGCAGAAATGTCATTTGCTTCACGTTATATGTAAAAAGGACCATCGCACTGAATCGCAATGAGCCACTCCAGGACTATATACGTAAATGAGAAATGGCTGGCCTTCTCTGAGAAGGTTAAGAGAAGAGATGGCTACAAGTGTTTACAATGCGATAGGGGCGCACTATACGTAACGCTGCAAGTTCATCATCAAATCTACGTGACAGGGAAAGCTCCATGGGAGTATGCCCTTAGTGACTGTCGTACCTTGTGCAAAGGATGTCACGCCAAAGAGCATGGATTGATTGAGCCAGATAGGGGGTGGACGCTACTCGCCATAGATGACTTGGGCGGACTCGATGGCATCTGTGAAAGAAAAGGTTGTGGCGCGGAAATTCGGTATGCACATACTACATACCACCCTAAATGGGGTTATATGATCGTTGGAAGTACCTGTATCGAGCATCTGACACAGGAAGATCGCCTTCTGAGTGGCAGCGTCATTCATCTGTACAATAACGTCAGTAACTTTGTTCACTCATCAGCCTGGGAAGGCGGCATTTCCAAGAAAGAAAAAAGATATATTTCTTCAACGTACAAACATCACCAAATTCGCATATACGGTGAGGAGCCATCTCATTCCTTCCAGCTTGCGTTGAAGGAAAAAGGCGTTCGATGGCACAAATTCGGTGAAGTGATTCAAGCTAAGGAAAAAAGCACATTGGCTGTGAAGGAGCTTGCCTATGTTGCTTTGCGAGGCACGTTGTCTGATAGCGAAGAGGAAAAACGCCTTCTGAGAAATTTGTATCGAGAACTGAAGTCGAACAAATAACAATGTATGCCGGCAATCCTTGCCGGCATGACGGCTTCACTTAACGGAATTGGCACAAGGGCGGTTACGGCTGCGACTAACCCGCCCTGCCCGACGACGCGGGTACTTTTTATCGTTCCCACGTTGCAACGTGGGAACGATGTAATTCACACTGTTGGCCAGAACAAACGCCACCGGCCGCGAGACCGGGCAGCCTTTCTCCCGGAAAGGTTGCCCAGCACGTAGGGCGGGTTAGCGTCCTCGCGTAACCCGCCTTTCGCGGGATTCGGCGGGTTACGGCTACCGCCTAACCCGCCCTACTTCGTGGTTTTTTTCAAACTTGGCGGCAATACCATTGCCGACTATTCACGGCGTGACATACTGATTCCATGCCACATTACATCCGTGCCTACGTTCCCGGCGGCTGCTATTTCTTCACCGTCGGGCTATTGGAACGCCGCCGGGGTTTGCTGACGGAAAATATCGACGCTTTGCGCGCCGCGTTCCGCGCGGTGCGGGCGCAACGGCCGTTCCGTATCGACGCCATCGTGGTGCTGCCCGACCATCTCCATTGCCTGTGGACCTTGCCGCCCGGCGATACCGATTACTCCACCCGCTGGCGCCTGATCAAATCCGCCTTTTCGCGGGCCATTGCCCCCGGCGAACGTTTGTCCGATCGACGCTTGCTGAAAAAGGAACGGGGATTGTGGCAACGCCGCTTTTGGGAACACGCCATCCGCGACTTTTATCGTTCCCACGTTGCAACGTGGGAACAATGTAATGAATCACGGGCGCGTTACCATTGCGCCTGACTCGTCCTAATTGAATCCCGTTTGCCGCGCCGAGCACCGCAGCTTGAGCCGGGAATAACCCGAAGGGCCGCCGCAGGATGCGGCGGGTCGGGCGTCAGGCCATGGATGGCCTGTCGGCCGACTCCCGGCTCAAGCGAGGAGCGCAGGGGACCGCGTTAGCGGCGCGGCAATCGGGTGGCCTTTTCTTTGGTTACTTTCTTTTGGCCAAGCAAAAGAAAGTAACCCGCCCGTGGGTGCGGCTAACCCACATTCAAATAAACCGCCGCGTAGCGGCACTTCCAATCTAATCCCCTCACCCTAACCCTCTCCCGGAGGGAGAGGGGAATGGACTAGGCTTTATCGTTCCGACATTGCAACGTGGGAATTCCAGCTTTCACCGCTTCGTCGGCCTGGGTATGTATCCCGCGGATTCGGCGGGTTACGCGAGGACGCTAGCCAGCCCTACCGCGTATGTCGTGAGCCATACGCCTTACAACACTCCATCCACCGCCACATGCCTATCGCTGACCACCCACACCCGTAGATGGTCCAAGCCTGTCGCCGCCAATTGGCCGGCGATTTCGTCCGGGGTGAAGGCGGCGCACAGGGAGTTATGGAAATCCCGCTGCAACACCGGCGGCGCGTCGGCGGCGTAGCGCCGGACCAGGGCTTGCGCCGCGGCATCGTCCGGCGGACGAAACAAGTCCATCACCAACACCAGGCTGCCCGGCCTGCCGTAACGGCGTACGGCCTGCCACAGCACGGCGGGATCGGGCAGGTGGTGCAGCAAGCTGTTGCTCAACAGCGCGTCGTAGCCGTCCGCCAGCCCGTGCGCCAGCGGCAAGCGGCCCTGGAGGAACCGCACCCGCCCGGCCAGTTCCGGCTGCCGCGCCAGGCCGGCCTCGGCGTAATCCAGCATGGCGGCGGCGCCGTCCAGGCCGTGCACCGTACAGGCGGGATAAGCCCGCGCCAAACGCAGGCAGATATCGCCCGGCCCGCAGCCCAAGTCCAGCGCGGTGCCGGCGAACCCGCCGCACAGCTCGCCGAACAACCGCACGAAGCGGCCGTTGGCCTCGGCGAAATCCGCCGCCGCATAGGCTGCCGCCTGCTCGGCGTCGTCCATCAGTTCGGGTTCCAGTTGGCGTTGCATGGCTTGTTTTCACCTGTTTGGTCGGAATGGGAACACTCGAACCGTTCGACGCCATCGCCTATTCCGCCGGATGCATTACGCTCCCTACGGCGCAATACGCGGAGCACCGCTGCGGGCAATCCTACACTCGAATACGGGTTACGAGTTTGAAGCCGGTGGTTTGCTGAAGCAACGGTAGGAGCGAGTCCTTCCCGCGAAACGGCGCCGGGCAGTAACAATGGCGCTGTGCCCTGATCGTCGCGGGCAGAGCCTACCCATCAACGGGCGCGGCCGGCTTAACGGAGGGCCCCATTCGGCCTACACTGTGAATCCCCCTCAGCGCCAGGCCCGCCATGCCCACCCCCAACTACGACACCGTTGACGTCCCCGGCGGCCACCCCATCAAGCTGTGGACGCGCGGCGTGCCGGTGGAAGCGGACGCCATGGAACAGTTGAAACGCACCGCCATGATGCCGTTCATCTTCCGCCACTTGGCGGTGATGCCGGACGTGCACCTGGGCAAGGGCTCCACCATCGGCAGCGTCATCCCGACCCTGCGCGCAGTGATCCCGGCGGCGGTGGGGGTGGATATCGGCTGCGGCATGATCGCCGTGAAAACCAGCCTGGACGCCGCCGACCTGCCGGACAACCTGGCCGGGCTGCGCCTGGCCATCGAGCGGGCCGTGCCCCATGGTCGCGCACCGGGCCGCCGCGACCCGGGCGCCTGGAGCAACCCGCCGGACATCGTCAACCAGGCCTGGGCGCGCTTGCTGCCGGAATTCCGCCGCATCGTCGAGAAATATCCCAAGCTGGCGAAAACCAACAACCACCATCACCTGGGCACCTTGGGCACCGGCAACCACTTCGTCGAAGTGAGCCTGGACGAAGCGGGACACGTCTGGCTGATGCTGCATTCCGGCTCGCGCGGCGTGGGCAACGCCATCGGCACCGCCTTCATCGAATTGGCGAAAGAGGATATGCGCGCCCATCTCGCCAACCTGCCGGACGAGGATCTGGCCTATTTGTCCGAAGGCACGCGGCACTACGACGATTACCTGCAGGCGGTGCACTGGGCGCAGGAATTCGCCCAGACCAACCGCGACATCATGATGGCCAACACCCTCGCCGCCTTGCGCAGCATCGTCGGCAAACCGTTCAAGGCCGACCTGGAAGCGGTCAACTGCCACCACAACTACGTGCAACGGGAGCGCCATTTCGGCCAGGACGTGCTCGTCACCCGCAAGGGCGCGGTGTCGGCGCAAAAGGGCCAGTTGGGCATCATCCCCGGTTCCATGGGCGCGCGATCCTACATCGTGCGCGGCAAGGGCAACCCGGAGTCCTTCTGCTCGTGCAGCCACGGCGCCGGCCGGCTCATGTCGCGCAACGAAGCCAAGCGGCGCTACAGCGTGGCCGATCAAATCCAGGCCACGGCCGGCGTCGAGTGCCGCAAGGACGCCCATGTGATCGACGAAATCCCCATGGCCTACAAAGACATCGACGCGGTCATGAAGGCCCAGTCGGACCTGGTGGAGGTGGTGCACACCCTCAAGCAGGTGGTGTGCGTCAAAGGCTGAAGCCGGTCGGCCCTACTTCCCCTCCAGGTTCTGCCTTTTTTCCTCGTACTCCATGTTGTACAGCAGCATCTTCGCCCACACGTGGCCCTGGTCGGCGGCTTTCCGCAGCAACTCCTTGCCCTGGGCGTAGTCCTTGGGCACGCCTTCCTTCGCGTAGCGGCCGTTGAGATACATATTGCCCAAGGCCACCTGGGCATCGGAATAGCCTTGCTCGGCCGATTTCCGCATCCATAGCACCGCCTTGGCCTTGTCCGCCGCCACCGTCTCGCCCTGGGCATAGGACAGCCCGACAAAATATTCGGCCTTGGCATCGCCCTGCTCCGCCTTTTTCAGCGAGTCGGAAAAAATGCGGCCCTGTTCCGATTGCGGCATGGGCCACTCGGTCGGCAAGGCCAGGAACAGCGCCGCGAAGGTCGACAGCAGCACGGCGGAACCGGCTTTCAGGCAATACTCCACCGTCTTGCCCGTCCGCAACCAGCGCCGCACGGCGTAACGGTGGGCGAAATAGGCCGCCGCGCCGGCGATGAAAAAGCTGATGTATGACATAGGGCCGCTTCGCGTTTTTAACACTGCCACGGCAAGTTTAGCCCCGCCGCGTCGCCCCGCCAGCGGGCGCCGGCCGCTTTCCGCTAAAATGGCGGCCATTCCAGCACTCCGCATGTCCCGACCAGCCATGAGCAGCGACCTGTCCAACCACACTCCCATGATGCAGCAATACCTGGCGCTGAAGGCGCAGCACCCGGACCGGTTGCTGTTCTACCGCATGGGCGATTTCTACGAGCTGTTCTACGACGACGCCAAAAAAGCGGCGCAGTTGCTCGACATCACCCTCACCCACCGGGGCGAATCGGCCGGCGCGCGCATTTCCATGGCGGGCATCCCCTACCACGCGGCGGAAAACTACCTGGCGCGGTTGATAAAACTGGGCGAGTCCGTCGCCATCGCCGAGCAGTTCGGCGATCCGGCCAAAACCAAGGGCCCCATGGAACGCAAAGTGGTGCGCATCGTCACGCCGGGTACGGTGACCGACGAAGCCCTGCTGGAAGAGCGCCGCGACAACTACCTGGTAGCGCTGCACTGGCACGGCGATGCCTACGGCCTGGCATGCCTGGATTTGGCCGGCGGGCGCTTCCACGTGCAGGAAATCAAGACCGTGGAACGGCTGCTGGGCGAACTGGAACGCCTGTCGCCGGCCGAAATCCTCGTCAGCGAAGACCAGCCGCTGCCGGCGGCCCTGGCCTCCCGCAAGGGCTTGACCAAGCGCCCGCCCTGGCATTTCGAGCCGGAAAGCGCGCGGCAGTTGCTGTTGCGCCAGTTCCAGGTGAAGGACTTGGCCGGCTTCGGCTGCGAGGAGCTGGCCGCCGCCGTCGCCGCCGCCGGCTGCTTGATCCAATACGTGCGCGACACCCAGCAAAGCGCCCTGGGGCACTTGCAGGGCATCCGCGTGGAAACGGGCGAGGACACCATCCTGCTGGACGCCGCCAGCCGGCGCAACCTGGAGCTGGACTTCCACCCGTCCGGCCGCCACGACCTGACCCTGTTCGGCGTGCTGGACCGTACCGCCACCGCCATGGGCAGCCGCTTGCTGCGCCGCTGGCTGCATCGCCCCTTGCGCGACCGGCTGGTGCTGAACGCCCGCTTCGACGCGGTGGAATCCCTGCTGCAAAGCCGGTCGCACGACAACCTGCGCGACGTGCTGCGCGGCATCGGCGACCTGGAGCGCATCGCCGCGCGCATCGCCCTGCGCTCGGCGCGCCCCAGGGATTTGGCGGTGCTGCGGGATTCGTTGGGATTGGTGCCGGGATTGCAGTCAAACCTGCGTGAAAGCGACGCGCCCTTGCTGGCCGGCCTCTCCCAACGCCTGGACCTGCCGCCGGAAGTCGGCGACTTGCTGCGCCGCGCCGTCATCGACAATCCGCCCATGCTGATCCGCGACGGCGGCGTCATCGCCCCCGGCTACAACGCCGAACTGGACGAGCTGCGCAACCTCAGCCAGAACGCCGACCAATACTTAGTCGACCTGGAGCAGCGCGAGCGCGCCCGCAGCGGCATCGCCAACCTGAAAATCACCTACAACCGGGTGCAAGGCTACGCCATCGAAATCAGCCGCGCCCAGGCGGACAAGGTGCCGGTGGACTACGTGCGGCGGCAGACCTTGAAGAACGCCGAGCGCTACATCACGCCGGAACTGAAGGCTTTCGAGGACAAGGTGCTGAGCGCCAGGGAACGCTCCCTGGCCTGCGAAAAAGCCTTGTACGAAGAGCTGTTGAACCTGCTCGCCGGCCACTTGCCGGCCCTGCAGGACGCCGCCGCCGCCGTGGCGGAACTGGACGCCCTGGCCAACCTGGCCGAGCGGGCCGACGAACTCGACTGGACCCGCCCGACCTTGGCCGACCACGCCGGCATCGCCGTGACGGCGGGCCGCCACCCGGTGGTGGAACAGGTGTCCAGCACACCCTTCGTGCCCAACGACTTGGAACTGTCGCCGGACAACCGCCTGCTGGTCATCACCGGCCCCAATATGGGCGGTAAATCCACCTATATGCGCCAGGCGGCGCTCATCGTGCTGCTGGCGCACGTGGGCAGCTTCGTGCCGGCGCGGGCCGCCGAGATTGGTCCTATCGACCGCATTTTCACCCGCATCGGCGCTTCCGACGACCTGGCGTCCGGCCGCTCCACCTTCATGGTGGAAATGACCGAAACCGCCAACATCCTGCACAACGCCACGGAAAACAGCCTGGTCATCATGGACGAGATCGGCCGCGGCACCAGCACCTTCGACGGCTTGTCCCTGGCCTGGGCCTGCGCCGAACACCTGGCGCGGCATACCCAGGGCTATACCCTGTTCGCCACCCATTATTTCGAGCTGACCACGCTGGCCGACGACTATCCCTCGGTGCGCAACGTGCATCTGGACGCCGTGGAGCACAACGACGGCATCGTCTTCCTCCATGCGGTGAAAGACGGCCCGGCCAGCCAGAGCTACGGCCTGCAGGTGGCAGCCCTGGCCGGCGTGCCGCGCGCGGTCATCGCCCGCGCCCGCGAAAAGCTGCTGTCGCTGGAAAGCCAGGCCGCCGCCAGCCACCAGGCCAAGCCGGCCAAATCCGGCCCCAAACAAGTGGATTTGTTCGCCGCCGCCCCCCATCCCGCCTTGCTGCTGCTGCAACAAGCCAAACCGGATGAACTCAGCCCCCGCCAAGCGTTGGATCTGCTGTTCGACCTGGCCGAAATGGCGAAGCAAGCCTAAACGTCACCGAAGCCTTCCGGCCCCTCTCCCCGAGGGGCTAGAGTCAATGTCGTTAAGCTAAGCGCCTAAACCCTCGCTGCGCTCTGCCCCAGGGGCCGCCGCGCAGCGGAAATGCTAAGGCTTCCCGAGAAGACTGGGATGAGGGGGTAAAAAGTCGCGATCTTTTTCTTCCCCTCACCCTAACCCTCTCCCGGAGGGAGAGGGGACTGAATCCGTGGCCTTAACTTAACGACATTGGGGCTGGGGTGCTGATAGCCCCCAAAGCCCTGGCCGTTTTCCCCGACTATAGAGCGCATCAAGCCCAATGAACCGCCGCACGAAACTCGCCTGCCTCGCCTGGCTGATACTGCTGCCCGCCGGCACCGCCGCGCTGGAGCCCAGCGCCGGCCCGCCCCGCAGCATCGGCTCCCCGGCCAACGGCTGCCTCGCCGGCGCGTTGGCCCTGCCCTTCGACGGACCGGGCTACAGCGTGGTGCGAACGCCCCGCGAACGCTATTACGGCCACGGGCAATTGCTGGACTACGTGAAAAACCTAGGCATCCGCGCGGCAGAAACCGGCTTGGGCACGCTGCTGGTGGGAGACATGTCCCAAGCGCGCGGCGGCCCCATGCCCTACGGCCACAGCAGCCACCAGCACGGCCTGGACGTGGACGTTTGGTTTCAGGTTGCGCCCCGTCCGCCGTTCTCGCCGCTGGACGCGTTGCGCGACCCCGGCGTCCAACCCTCGCTGCTCAACCCCAGCCGCAAAGACTTGTCTCCCGCGCTGTGGAACGGCAGCCAAACCGCCCTGCTGCGCCTGGCGGCCAACGCCGAATCCGCGGACCGCATTTTCGTCAACCCGGTCATCAAGCGCGAATTGTGTCGCAGCGCGCCCGGGGCCTGGCTGCGCAAGCTTCGCCCCTGGCACGGCCACGACGACCACTTCCACGTCCGCCTGGCCTGCCCCGCCGATAGCCCGTCCTGCCAACCGCAAGCCCCGCTGCCGGCCGGCGACGGTTGCGGCGCGGAATTGGATTGGTGGTTCCAGCCGCGCAAACCGGAACGCAAGCCCGCCGCCCCGCCTCAGCCTTGGCCGGCCGAGTGCGAAGCCTTGTAGGCGGGCCGGGCGGAACCGCAGCCGAGCAAGCGCCGCCCGCGCCCGCTAGCTGAAAACGATACGGCCGCGGGGCTTGCGCCGCGCGGCCGTATCGTTAGTCCTGGCACCGTCGGGATGGGAAGCGACCGGCCGCGCCGCGCCTCCCGTCCCCGCTTCACCTTACTGCGGACGCCCCGCCCGGGGCGCGCTGCTGCGCCGGTCGTTGGGCGAACGGCTGCGGGAGTGGCGGCCGGCGTTGGCCGGACGGGAGTGGCCGCCGCCATCGCCGCGGCGCGGCGGCTGGTGGCCGGGCTGGGCGCGCAACACGAAGCCGGGCTCGAAGCCCTGTTCGGTGGCGCGGGGGACTTCCCGTTTCAGCAAGCGCTCGATGGCCCCCAACAGCTTGGCTTCGTCCTGGGATACCAGGGACAGTGCCTCACCCGTCGCGCCGGCGCGGCCGGTGCGGCCGATGCGGTGCACGTAGTCTTCCGGCACATTGGGCAACTCGAAATTCACCACGTGGGGCAGCTGGTCGATGTCCAGGCCGCGCGCCGCGATGTCGGTAGCCACCAGCACCGCCACTTTGCCGGACTTGAAGTCGGCCAGGGCGCGGGTGCGGGCGCCTTGGCTCTTGTCGCCGTGCAGGGAAGCCGAATCGATGCCGTCGCGCTGCAACTGGGCGGCCAGCCGGTCCGCGCCGTGCTTGGTGCGCACGAAAACCAATACTTGTTTCCAGTTGCCGGTGCCGACCAAATGGGACAGCAGCTCACGCTTGCGTTCCTTCTCGACGGCATAGACGCGCTGCGCCACGCTCTCGGCGGCGGAATTCTGCCGCGCCACTTCCACCATGGCGGGATTGTGCAGCAACTGGGCCGACAACGCCTTGATCTCTTCGGAGAAGGTGGCGGAGAACAGCAGGTTCTGCCGAGCTTTCGGCAGCACCGCGATCACCTGGCGAATGTCGCGGATGAAGCCCATGTCCAACATGCGGTCGGCTTCGTCCAGCACGAACATTTCCACCTGGGACAGGTCCAGGGTACGCTGGCGCACGTGGTCCAACAAACGGCCGGGCGTCGCCACCACGATGTCCACGCCGTTACGCAGGGCGCGCATCTGCGGCACCATGCTGACGCCGCCGAAAATCACGGTGGAACGCAACGGCAAATGCTTGCCGTAGGCGCGCACGCTGTCCTGCACCTGGGCGGCCAATTCGCGGGTCGGGGTGAGTATCAAAGCGCGCACGACGCGCTGGCGGCCGTTGAGCGGCGTTTCCATCAAACGCTGCAACAGCGGCAAAGTGAAACTGGCGGTTTTACCGGTGCCGGTTTGTGCGCCGGCGAGAATGTCGCGCCCTTCCAGAACGACGGGGATGGCTTGCTGTTGAATCGGGGTGGGCTTGGTATAGCCCTCTTCGGACACGGCACGGAGTAGTTCGGCCGACAGGCCGAGCTGGGTAAAAGGCATAATTTTCCTTACGAAAATAAAAGCAACGCCTGCCGACGCGAGCCGGACCGATCAAGGCGAATGGGAGGGGTACGCAGTGGGAATGCCACGGAGGGGAAACTGACCGCGAGAGCTGGAACGCACCGACCGGATGGGTGTTTGGTGTTCAGCTGGGGACATTGTAACCGCTAGGGGCTGGGGGCGCCATGGTTATTTCAGGGGATGCTGATTTAGCGGCTCGGCCGGGGTTAGGCGAGGACGCCAACTCGCCCGACAGGCGACGATTTAAAATCGAGAGGCTTGCATCGATGAATTCCGAATGGGAAAAAGCGGCCAAACAGGGCGATGCCCAGACGATCCTCGATCTGCTTCGGCAAGGCGCCGATGTGGACGCCCGCGACCATTACGGCCAGACGGCCCTCATGCTGGCCGCTCACGCCGGCCATGGCTCGGTGGTCGAAGCGCTGATCGCCCATGGCGCAGACCTCGACCGCACGGCGAAATTCGGCCTGAGCGCCTTGATGCTGGCCGTCGTCGCCGGGCATGAAGACATCGCGGCGCTGCTGACGAAGGCCGGGGCGGATGTTTCTTTTCGGGGTAGCGGGGCGCCGGGATTCGCCGGCAAGACCGCCGACGATCTTGCCGCCGAGCGCTACATGACGGCGCCGGCGGCCAGAACCGTGCCGGGACCGACCCGATAAAATCCAAGGCCGAACGCTGCGCGGAATACGCGCCATTTAAGAAAGCGGATGCAGACAACGGCATCCGCCGTTGAAGGATTAGGCGGAAAGCGGCCCGCCCAGGCAGGGGACCGACGCCCCCTGCCCTGCGAGGCGCTGGCGATCCAGCGCCTCGCCGCACGTCGGCTCAGTGCACCGGGCGCATGTGCGGGAACAGGATGACGTCGCGGATGGAGGGAGAGTCGGTGAGGAACATCACCAGACGGTCGATGCCGATCCCCTCTCCCGCCGTGGGCGGCAGGCCGTATTCCAGGGCGCGGATGTAGTCCGCGTCGTAGTGCATGGCCTCTTCGTCGCCGGCGTCGTGGTCTTCCACCTGCTTGCGGAAACGCTCGGCCTGGTCTTCCGGGTCGTTGAGCTCGGAAAAGCCGTTGGCCAGTTCGCGGCCGCAGACGAAGAACTCGAAGCGGTCGGTGATGAAGGGGTTTTCGTCGTTGCGCCGCGCCAGGGGCGACACTTCCGCCGGGTAAGCGGTGATGAAAGTCGGCTCGTCCAGGCGGTGTTCCACCGTCTTCTCGAAGATTTCCGTCTGGATCTTGCCCAAGCCGTCGCCGGGGGAAACCAGGATCTCCAGACGCGAAGCCACGTGGGCCGCCCGCTCGCGGGTTTCCAAATGCTCAGCCTTGATATCCGGGTTGTAGTGCAGGATGGATTCCAGCATGGTCATGCGACGGAACGGCTGGGACAAGTCATAGGTCTTGCCCTGGTGTTCCACCTGCTGGGTGCCCAGCACGGTTTGCGCAAGCCCGCGCAACATTTCCTCAGTCAGGTCCATCAGGTCGCGGTAGTCGGCGTAGGCCTGGTAGAACTCCAGCATGGTGAACTCGGGGTTGTGCCGAGTGGACAGGCCTTCGTTACGGAAAGAGCGGTTGATTTCGAACACCCGCTCGAAACCGCCCACCACCAAGCGCTTGAGGTACAACTCCGGCGCGATGCGCAGGAATAGCTGCATATCCAGGGCGTTGTGGTGGGTAACGAACGGCTTGGCACGAGCGCCGCCGGGGATCGCCTGCATCATGGGCGTTTCCACTTCCAGGAAATCGCGGGCGCCGAGGAAGTCGCGGATGTAGCGAACCACTTGGGAGCGCACGTGGAAAATGCGGCGGGCGTCCTCGTTCATGATGAGGTCGACGTAACGCTGGCGATAGCGCTGCTCGGTGTCGGTCAGGCCGTGGTACTTTTCCGGCAAGGGCTGTAGGGATTTGGCCAACAGCCGTATTTCGCTGACCCGCACGGAAAGCTCGCCGGTTTTGGTGCGGAACACTACGCCGACGGCGCCGATGATGTCGCCCATGTCCCAGCCTTTGAAAGCCTGGTAAACGTCCTCGCCGACGTTGTCCCGCTGCAAGAACAGCTGCATCTGGCCGGACATGTCCTGCAAGTGCACGAAACTGGCTTTGCCCATGACGCGCTTGGTCATCAAACGGCCGGCCAGTTTGACCGTGGCCGCCTTGGCTTCCAACGCGTCGCCGTCCAGCTCGCCGTATTGCTCGTGCAGCCTGGCGGCAAGGGAATCGCGGCGGAAGTCGTTGGGGAAAGCGATACCGGCTTCGCGCAGCTCGCCCAATTTTTCCCGGCGCAGGGCGATGAGTTTGTTTTCGTCCAAATCGGTCATGATTTATAGCCCTTGTTTCAAACTGGCTTCGATGAACTGATCCAAGGCCCCGTCCAGCACCGCCTGGGTGTTGCGGGTTTCCACGCCGGTGCGCAGGTCCTTGATGCGGGAGTCGTCCAACACGTAGGAACGGATCTGGCTGCCCCAGCCGATGTCGGACTTGGAGTCTTCCAGCTTCTGTTTTTCGGCATTGCGCTTTTGCAGCTCCAGCTCGTACAGCTTGGCTTTCAGCTGCTTCATGGCAAAGTCGCGGTTGGCGTGCTGGGAGCGCTGCGACTGGCAGGCCACCACGGTATTCGTAGGAATATGGGTGATACGCACGGCGGACTCGGTCCGGTTGACGTGCTGGCCGCCGGCGCCGGAAGCGCGGTACACGTCGGTGCGCAAGTCGGCGGGATTGATGTCGATGGCGATGTCGTCGTCCACTTCCGGCGAGACGAACACGGCACTGAACGAGGTGTGGCGACGGTTGCCGGAATCGAACGGCGACTTGCGCACCAGGCGGTGCACGCCGGTTTCCGTGCGCAGCCAGCCGTAGGCGTATTCGCCCTCGAAGCGGATGGTGGCGCTCTTGATGCCGGCCACGTCGCCGGCGGACGCTTCTTCCAGCTCGGTCTTGAAGCCGTGCTGCTCGCCCCAGCGCAAATACATGCGCAGCAGCATTTCCGCCCAGTCTTGCGCCTCGGTGCCGCCGGAGCCGGCCTGGATGTCCATAAAGGCGTTGTTCGCGTCCATTTCGCCGGAGAACATGCGGCGGAATTCCAACCCCGACAATTGCGACTCGAAACGCTGCAAGTCGGCTTCAACGCCGGCCACCGTGCCTTCGTCGTTTTCCGCTTCGGCCATTTCCAGCAAGTCGGCGGCGTCGGTAAGGCCTTGCTCCAAGCCGTCCAACAAGTCGATCACGCCTTCCAGCTGGGCACGTTCGCGGCCCAGGGTTTGCGCCTGCTCCGGGTTGTCCCAGACTTTCGGATTTTCCAGCTCCAGCCGGACTTCGGCTAGGCGTTCGCGCTTGCCATCGTAGTCAAAGATACCCCCGAAGAGCCTCACCGCGGCTCCGGAGATCTTTGATGGCGGTATATAAAGGATTCAGTTCCATACCAGCATTCACCTCGGTTCAATCTGGACGGCGCCTAAAACGCCGACAAAAAAAAGGGCTCGACGATTATCGTCAAGCCCTTGATTTTTTTGGCTCCCCCGGACGGGCTCGAACCGCCGACCCAGTGATTAACAGTCACTTGCTCTACCGACTGAGCTACAGGGGAACATACTTAAAATAATGGCGGGCCTGGAGAGATTCGAACTCCCGACCACCTAGTTCGTAGCCAGGTACTCTATCCAACTGAGCTACAGGCCCGCGAAGACAGAAATTATGCAATTTTTACGCCGCCGGGTCAACCCTTTTTTTCACCATTTTGGACTCCTGTCCGGACCGGCAACGCCTGACTGGGATGAACCAGACCAGGGTTTACATAATGGCGGAGAGAGAGGGATTCGAACCCTCGATGAGCTTTTGACCCATACTCCCTTAGCAGGGGAGCGCCTTCGGCCTCTCGGCCATCTCTCCGAACTTGAATCGCTATTATAACGGCTTTTACTGTTCCGTAGTAGCCGCTTGTTCCTTTTTAATTCTCTCGTAGATCTCTTCGCGGTGCACGGCCACATCTTTGGGCGCGTTGACACCGATTCTTACCTGATTACCTTTCACACCGAGCACCGTGACCGTCACTTCATCGCCGACCATCAGCGTTTCACCCACTCTCCGCGTCAGTATAAGCATAGCTTTTAGTCCTTTTGTCCTGAATGCGACTGCCGCAATCGCCAAACCGCAACAGCCAACCAACTGATGAAAACTACTAACCAAGTCCCATTTTAGCAGTTAATTCCCTAGACAGGTAGTCGACAATGGGAGAGCTCAGGCCGCCGGCTCCTTGTCCAGCCCAAACGCCTCGTGCAGGCTGCGCACCGCCAATTCCAGGTATTTCTCGTCCATCACGACGGAAATCTTGATTTCCGAAGTGGAGATCATGCGGATATTGATGCCTTCCTTCGCCAGGGTTTCGAACATGGTGCTGGCGATGCCGGCGTGGGAGCGCATCCCTACCCCGACCACGGAGACTTTGACGATTTTGTCGTCCCCCGTCACGGCCTTGGCGCCCAATTCGCCGCAAAGCTTTTGCAGAATTTCCATGGCTTTTGCGAACTCGTTGCGATGCACCGTGAAGGTAAAATCGGTGGTGGCGTCGCCGGCCACGTTCTGCACGATCATGTCCACTTCGATGTTGGCGGCGGCGATGGGGCCGAGGATCTTATGGGCGATGCCCGGCTTGTCCGGCACGCCTTCCAAAGTCAATTTGGCTTCGTCGCGGTTGAAGGCGATGCCAGAAATCACTGCTTTTTCCATCTCCGATTCCTCGTAGGTAATCAGCGTGCCTTCCCCTTCCTGGAAGCTGGAAAGCACGCGCAGGGGTACGTTGTACTTGCCGGCGAACTCCACCGAACGGATTTGCAGCACTTTAGAGCCCAGGCTGGCCATTTCCAGCATTTCCTCGAACGTGATGCGCTCCAAACGGCGGGCGCGCGGCTCGACGCGGGGATCGGTGGTGTAGACCCCATCCACGTCGGTGAAAATCAAGCATTCGTCGGCCTTGAGGGCCGCGGCCAGGGCCACCGCCGTGGTGTCGGAGCCGCCCCGCCCCAGGGTGGTGAGATCGCCGGCTTCCGTGACGCCCTGGAAACCGGCGACGATGACCACGCGGCCGGCGGCCAGATCGGCACGGATCGCCTCGTTGTCGATGCGCTCCACGCGGGCCTTGGTGTGGGCCTCGTCGGTGATGATTTTCACCTGGGCGCCGGTGTAGGAACGGGCCGGGCAGCCTTTGGCCTCCAAAGCCATGGCCAACAAGGCTATCGTGACCTGCTCGCCGGTGGACAACAGCACGTCCACCTCTCGCGGATTGGGCCGCTCCTGCACCTCGTGGGCCAGGGCCAGCAGGCGGTTGGTTTCACCGCTCATGGCGGAAACCACCACCACGATGTCGTCGCCTTTTTGCCGGGCCTTGATGACCCGCTCGGCCACGTGTTTGATGCGTTCGGTGCTACCGACCGAGGTACCGCCGTATTTATGAACGTATAGCGCCATGGGATTCTTGCGACGATAAGGTTTGTGAAAACGGAATTATTGCAGGCGCTGGCCGACCCAAGCGGCCACGCCGGCCAGAGCCTTGTCCAGTTCCGGCGAGTCGGTGCCGCCGGCCTGGGCCATGTCGGGCCGGCCGCCGCCCTTGCCGCCGGCGCTGGCCGCCACCAGGTTGACCAAGTCCACCGCGCTCAAGCGCGAAGTCTGGTCCTGGGTGACGCCGGCCACCAGGCTGACCTTGCCGTCCTTGGCCAGCGCCAGCACGATGGCGGCGCTGCCCAACTTATTTTTGAGCTGGTCGGCCAAATCGCGCAGCGCCTTGGGGTCGCCGTCCTGCAGGCGGGCCGCCAGCACTTTGATGCCGGCCACTTCCACCGCTTGGCCGGCCAAATCGCCGCCGGCGCTGCTGGCGAGCTTGCCTTTGAGGCGCTCGATCTCCTTTTCCAGAGACTTGCCGCGCTCCAGCAACTGCTGAATTTTGTCGTCCAGCCCGTCGCGGCCCACCTTGACCTTGGCGCACAGGCTTTGCAATAGATGGTCGGTTTGCTCCAGCCACGACACGGCGTTCTCGCCGGTGACCGCTTCCACGCGGCGGATGCCGGCGGCCACGCCGGTTTCCGTGACGATTTTGAACAGGCCGATATCGCCGGCGCGGCCGACGTGGGTGCCGCCGCACAGTTCGGTGGAAAAATCGCCGATTTTCACCACCCGCACCTGGTCGCCGTATTTCTCGCCGAACAGCGCCATGGCGCCGGCCGCCATGGCCTCGTCCTTGCCCATCACGGCGACGCCGGCCTCCTGGTTGCGGCGGATTTGTTCGTTGACCAAACGTTCCACCTCGGCGATCTCGCCGGCGGTCATGGGCGCGTCGTGGACGAAGTCGAAGCGCAGGCGCTGGGCATCCACCAGGGAGCCCTTTTGCGTAACGTGGCCGCCGAGAATCTTGCGCAGGGCGGCGTGCAGCAAGTGGGTGGCGGAGTGGTTGAGGGCCACGGCTTGGCGTACCGCGCCGTCCACCACCGCTTGGCAAGCGGAACCCGTTTTCAGGCTACCGTTGAGCACCTTGCCGTGGTGCAGGAACACGTCGTTGCCCTGCTTCTTGGTATCCGCCACGTCGAACACCGCGTCGCCGGCGATGACCTTGCCCACGTCGCCGGCTTGGCCGCCGGACTCGCCGTAGAACGGTGTGCGTTCCAGCACCACCAGGCCGGCCTCGCCGGCGTTCAATTCCGCCACCGGCTGGCCATCGCGGAACAGCGCCGCTATGCGGGTCTCTTCCTGCAAATGCTGGTAGCCGGTGAATTCGGTGCGGCAATCCACCTGCACGTCCTTGGCGTAGTCGGCGCCGAACTGGTTGGCGGCGCGCGCGCGCTCGCGCTGTTGATCCATGCAGCGCTCGAAGCCTTCCGTGTCCACGGTCAGGCCGTTTTCGCGGGCAAAATCGGCCGTCAGGTCCACCGGGAAGCCGTAGGTGTCGTACAGCAGGAACGCCGTTTCGCCGGGTATCTGCTTGCCCTGCATGCCTTCCACGCAGGCTTGCAGAATGCCCATGCCCTGCTCCAGGGTTTCGGCGAAACGCTCCTCTTCCCTTTGCAGCACCTTTTCCACCTGGGCGCGGGCCTGCATCAGCTCGGGATAGGCGCCTCCCATTTCGTTGCACAACGGCGCCACCAGCTTGTGGAAAAACACCTCGCGAATGCCCAGCTTGTAGCCGTGGCGGATGGCGCGGCGCATGATGCGGCGCAGCACGTAGCCGCGCCCTTCGTTGGAGGGCACCACGCCGTCCGCCACCAGGAAGGCGCAGGAGCGGATGTGGTCGGCGATGACGCGCAACGACGCGTGGTTGGTGTCGCTGAGCTCGGCCAATTCCGCCGCCGCCTTCAGCAGGCTCTGGAACAGGTCGATTTCGTAGTTGCTGTGCACGCCCTGCATCACCGCCGCCAGGCGTTCCAGGCCCATGCCGGTATCCACCGACGGCTTGGGCAGCGGCGTCAGCGTGCCGTCCTGGGCGCGGTCGTACTGCATGAACACCAGGTTCCAGATCTCGATGTAGCGGTCGCCGTCCTCGTCCGGCGATCCGGGCGGGCCGCCGGGAATGTGGGCGCCGTGATCGTAGAAGATTTCCGTGCAGGGGCCGCAGGGGCCGACGTCGCCCATGGACCAGAAGTTGTCCTTGGCGCCGATGCGGGAGAAACGGTTCGGATCGACCTTGACGCTTTCCAGCCAGATCGCTTCGGCCTCCTTGTCCTGGTCGAACACGGTCACCCACAGGCGTTCGGGCGGCAGCTTGAGCACCACCGTGAGGAACTCCCAAGCGAAGTGAATGGCGTCGCGCTTGAAGTAATCGCCGAAGCTGAAGTTGCCCAGCATTTCGAAGAAGGTGTGATGGCGCGCGGTGTAGCCGACATTTTCCAGGTCGTTGTGCTTGCCGCCGGCGCGCACGCAGCGCTGGGCGGTGGCCGCGCGGCTATAACTGCGCTGCTCGCGGCCGAGGAACACGTCCTTGAACTGCACCATGCCGGCGTTGGTGAACAGCAACGTCGGATCGTTGCCCGGCACGAGCTGGCTGGACGCCACCAGTTCGTGGCCGCGCTCGCGGAAATACTCCAAAAATAGGTTGCGCAATTCCGCGCTGCTCATGGTCGCCATATCGCTGTGCTAGCCTTCGTTCTTGTGCTTCTTCAATCGGTCGAGAAAATCCCGGATTTGCTCCACGGCAAACCCACGGCCCTGCAAAAAGCGTCCGCGCCGCGCGTATTCCTCGCGGCTGTCGGGAGTGGTGTCGCCGTATTTCTTTTTATAGGCTGCCGCCAGGGCGGCTCGCCAATCGATGTCCGCTTCCGTCAGGGCGGCGGCATCGTCTATGCCGGCCTGGCGCAAGCGCTGGCGAACGCTGAGCGGGCCGTAGCCCCGCAGCGCCCTCCCCCGCGTCATGCTCTCCGCATAACGGCTGTCGCTCTGCCAGCCGTCCCGGCGCAAGGCTTCCAAAGCGGCCTCGGCCGCTTCCTGCCCGCAACCCCGGCCGGCCAGCTTGGCCCGCAACTCGGCGGCGCTGTATTCGCGCCGCGCCAGCAGGCGCAAGCAATACTGCCGCGCCTCCTTGGCCTCGTCGTCGGTCAGTCTTCGATCTCCGCGGCCTCGGCCTTGGGGCCGGGCGCCGCGATCACGCCGGCGAAGACTTTTTCGCGAATCTTGGCCTCGACCTCCCGCGTCATTTCGGGATGCTCCTTGAGGTATTTGCGCACGTTGTCCTTGCCTTGGCCGATGCGGTCGCTGCCGTAGCTGTACCAAGCGCCGGATTTCTGTATCAGTTCGTGCTGCACGCCCAACTCGATCAGCTCGCCCTCGCGGGACACGCCTTCGCCGTAGAAAATCTCGAACTCGGCCTGTTTGAAAGGCGGGGCGACCTTGTTCTTGACGACCTTGACGCGGGTTTCGTTGCCCACTACCTCGTCGCCGTCCTTGATGGCGCCGGTGCGGCGGATGTCCAAGCGCACGGAAGCATAGAACTTCAGCGCGTTGCCGCCGGTGGTGGTTTCCGGGCTGCCGAACATGACGCCGATCTTCATGCGGATCTGGTTGATGAAGATCACCAGGGTGTTGGAACGCTTGATGTTGGCGGTGAGCTTGCGCAGCGCCTGGGACATAAGGCGAGCCTGCAGGCCCACGTGGGAATCGCCCATCTCGCCTTCGATTTCCGCCTTGGGCGTCAGTGCGGCCACCGAGTCGATCACCACCACGTCGATGGAGCCGGAGCGCACCAGCATGTCGGCGATTTCCAGCGCCTGCTCGCCGGTGTCGGGCTGGGACACCAACAGGTCGTCCAGGTTGACGCCGATTTTTTCCGCGTACGACGGATCCAAGGCGTGCTCGGCATCGACGAAAGCCGCCGTACCGCCCAACTTCTGCGCCTGGGCGATCACTTCCAGAGTCAGGGTGGTTTTGCCCGAGGATTCCGGGCCGTAGATTTCCACGATGCGGCCGCGCGGCAAACCGCCCACGCCGAGGGCGATATCCAAGGCGAGGGAGCCGGTGGGAATCACTTCCAAATCGCGCACCGCCGCCACGTCGCCCATGCGCATGACCGAGCCCTTGCCGAACTGCTTTTCGATCTGCAGCAGCGCCGCGCCCAGCGCCTTACGTTTGTTTTCGTCCATCAATGCCACTTCGGTGGTGTGTTGAAATTTCGATCATTATTCCATACCGCCGCCGCGGGGCATAGCCGCAGCCGCGCCCAGCGAACCCCAAGCCGGCGGCAGCCAAGCTCCGATAGTCTACCGACGGGAGAAAACGCTCTAATGATTCCTACCGGCAAGCCGATAGCAGCAAAGTCACAGCGATTTTCGACGGCAACGTAGCGGATAATGACTATTTCCTCCAGGTGCCCCACCACCGACACCATGGCGGCCCAACCCAGCACGGCACCGCTGCGTGCCCCTACACCCTCGGTCACCGGCCAACCCACAGCGAGCCCAGTGGCGTTATCCCCCATCCCCCTGCCGGACAGCCTGAACTACATCGGGCTGTTCCTCACGCTCGAATGCAACCTGAATTGCAGCTATTGCATCAACGATCCGCAGCAGCTCGGCCGGCGCAACGCCCTGTTCCCGATGGACGGCAAATCCGCCCGCAAAGGACTGACGCCCGAGCAATGGGTCGCCGCCCTGCGAAGGCTCCCTTTCCGCCCCGGCCTGCCCATCACCCTGCAAGGAGGGGAGCCCATGCTGTACTGGGGCGGCCAAGGGCTGGGCCTGATACTGTCCCAAGTGCCCCATTACTTCGACCTGCTCACCAACTTCGCCCTCAAGCCGGAGGTATTCGCCCGCTACCTCAACGGCCAACAGGCCAAACTGCAACGGGATGCGCCCTACCCGTCCATCCGCGTCAGCTATCATGCCGACGAAATGAACCGAGCCTGGAACGGACGCGGCTTCGAAGCGCTGGTGGCGCGCTGCGAAGCGCTGCGGGATTACGGCTTTCGCATCTCCCCGCGCAAGGCCGACAGCGATGTCGGCATCTACATGGTCGAGCACCCGCAGAACCGCGTCACGGCGGAAATGAAAGCGGCCTACGAAGGCCGCGTGCCGTTCGAAACCAAGGAATTTCTCGGCGTCCACGACGGCAAGCTCTACGGGCGTTACCTGTATCCGTTCTCCACCGATCTCATCGCCCGCGGCATTTATCCCACGACCTTGCAATGCGAATGCCGCACCACGGAACTGCTGATCGACCCGATGGGCTTCGTCTGGGGCTGCCACTATTACCTGTACGAAGGCTGGAGCCACGGCGGCCCGCTGCGGGAATTCGCCGCGCTGGAACAGGAAGGCTTTCGCTACGCCCGGCACGGCGCACGGATTTTCGCCGGCCGCGCCATGGCGCCGGTGGGGCACCTACTCGATCCCGACTTCGCCATGGCCGAGCTGGAGGTTTTCCGCCCTTGCAAGCAATACGGCCGTTGCATAGGCTGCGATACCAAGATAAAAAACGACCGCTTCCAGAGCTACTACGACCGGGGCATTCCCCACACCTCGGTCCAAATCAGGAACATCCACATGCCCGCCGACCTGCTTGGCCAAATCGATAACCTGGAACAAACACGGCGGTTCTTCAGCGCAACGGCAAAGGAAGGCAACGCCCATGAATAACGCCCTGCCAGCGGCCGCCGCCCGCAAGCGCGTCCTCATCATCAAACCGGGTTACGGCGAAACGCTGGACCCGGACAACAGCGGCATGGTCAGCCTGGGCGACATCCTGCGCACCACGGTGATCCTGCACCTGTTTCCGCCGCAGGACTACCACGTCACCTGGGTGGTGGACCAGAAAGGCGTCGCCCTGCTCAAGGGCAATCCCTTCATCGACCGGCTGCTGGTCATCAACCCCTTCACGCCCCATCTGCTGCTGTCGGAGTGGTTCGACATCGTCGTCAATTTCGAGAGGGAACCCGGCATCTGCGCCGTATCCGACCGCATTCCGGCCTGGCGGCGCTACGGTTTCCGGCTGGACGCGCAGACCCACACGGCGGTGTGCTACGACCACGCCGACGAAGCCCTAAGCTTCACCACCGATGCCGAGGCCAAGCGCCGCAAGGCCAAATCCTGGTCGGAAATTCTTTACGAAATGCTGGGCCACCGCTACGCCGGGCAATCCTATGTGCTGGGCTACCAGCCGCGCTCGGCCATCAGCCACGATGTCGGCCTGAATCATCTGATCGGCCACAAGTTTCCCCTCAAGCGCTGGCCGGAGCCCTATTGGCAGGCATTGCACGACGAGCTGGCCACCAGCTATTCCGTCGACTGGCAACAGGGCGCCAACGACATCGAGGATTACATCGAGTGGATCGCCGGTTGCCGCCTGCTGGTCACCAACGACTCCCTGGGCCTGCACATCGCCCTCGGCCTGGGCAAACCGGTGATCGCCCTGTTCGGCCCCACCGTCGCCGGCGAAATCGACGGCCCCAACCTGACCCGCATCACGCCGCCGCTGCCCTGGGACTGCATTCCCTGCGTCGAATCCTCGTGCAGCCAAGCCACACCCTGCATGCAACACATTCCGGTGCAGATGGTCGGCGCTGCCGTCCGCGCCCAATTGTCCCGCCAGGCCTGACATGAACCCATTCGATCTTTACCGCCAAATGCTGCGCATACGCCGCATCGAAGAAGCCATCGCCGACCGCTACCCGGCCCAGGAAATGCGCTGCCCGGTGCACCTGTCCATCGGCCAGGAAGCCGTCGCCGTGGGCGTGTGCGCCGCGCTGGAACAACGCGACGGCGTCTTCAGCGGCCACCGCGCCCACGCCCATTACCTGGCCAAGGGCGGCGACCTCACCGCCATGCTGGCGGAAATCTACGGCCTCGACGCCGGCTGCTGCCACGGCGTGGGCGGCTCCATGCACATGATCGACCTGCGAGCCGGCTTTCTCGGCGCCGTGCCCATCGTCGGCGCCACCCTCCCCCTGGCGGTGGGGGCGGCCTGGGCGGCGCGGCTGCGCGGCGAGGACAAGGTGGTCGCGGTGTTTTTCGGCGACGGCACCTTCGAAGAAGGCGTGGTGCACGAATCCGTCAACTTCGCCGTGCTGCACAGCCTGCCGGTGCTGTTCGTTTGCGAAAACAACCTGTACGCCTGCTACACCCGCCTCCCCGACCGCCAGCCGCCACGGCCCATCCACGGCGTCGCCGCCGCCCACGGCTGCATCACCCTCACCGCCGACGGCAACGACGTGGAGGCGGTCCACCAGGCGGCCCGCACCGCCGTCGGCCAATTGCGCAGCGGCAGCAAGCCCTATTTCCTGGAGTGCGCCACCTACCGCTGGCGCGAGCACTGCGGCCCCGAACTGGACGACCACCTGGGTTATCGCCCGGCCGGGGAACGGCAGGATTGGGAAGCCCACTGCCCGCTCCGGCGCCTGGCTCCACGCCTTAGCGCCGGCGGCACGGACCTGGACCGATTGGAAAGCGAGGTCGCCGCCGAAATCGAATCCGCCTTCGCGGCGGCGCTGGCCAGCCCGCCGCCGCGCCCTGCCGACTTGCCGGGGTATCTGTATGCCTGAAGCCGGCCGCCAACTCACCCAAATCGAAGCCATCCGCGAAGCGCTGGAACAGGCCATGGCCGAGGACGAACGCGTCATCCTGGTCGGCGAAGGCGTGCCCGACCCCAAAGGCGTGTTCGGCACCACCGCCGGCCTGCAGGAACGCTTCGGCAAGCAGCGGGTGTTCGACAGCCCCATCGCCGAAAACGGCATGACCGGCATCTGCATCGGCGCCGCCATGTCCGGCCTGCGCCCGGTCATGGTGCACCAGCGCATCGACTTCGCCCTGCTGGCCATGGACCAGATCGTCAACAATGCCGCCAAGTGGCGTTACATGTTCGCCGGCCAAGTCAATATCCCGCTGGTCATCCGCGTCATCGTCGGCCGCGGCTGGGGCCAGGGGCCGCAGCACGCCCAAAGCCTGCAAGCGCTGTTCGCCCACATTCCCGGCCTCAAGGTGGTCATGCCCAGCAGCGGCTACGACAGCAAAGGCATGTTGCTGGCGGCCATCCGCGACGACAACCCGGTCATTTTCATCGAGCACCGCTGGCTGCAAACCCTCCGCGACATCGTGCCGGAAGAGCCTTATGTGGTTCCCCTCGACCAGGCGCTGATCTGCCACCCCGGCCGGCACGCCACGCTGCTGGCCTTCTCCTACATGACCGTCGAGGCGCGCCTGGCCGCCGAAGCCCTGGCGGATTACGGCATCGAGCTGGAAGTCATCGACGCCCGCTGCGTGCGGCCGCTGGACCTCGCCACCGTCGTGGCGTCGGTGCGCCGCACCGGCAGCCTGATCGTCGCCGACACCGCCTGGAAAACCGGCGGCATCGCCGGCGAGGTGATTGCCGCTGTGGCCGAAACGGCGTTTTCCGCCCTCCGGCGTCCGCCCCTGCGCATCGCCCTGCCGGATTATCCCGTGCCGACTTCGCCCCACCTGGCCGAGGGCCATTATCCCGACGCCCTGTCTATCGCCCGCGCCGTCGCCGCGCACTTGGACGCCGCCATTCCCGACGCGGAACTGGCCGGCCGGCTGGCGCGAACCACCCCGCACGATGTGCCGCAGCGCGACTTTCGCGGCCCCTTCTAAGAGCGCCCCCCATGTCCGACCGCTACGCCATCGACAGCCACAAGCTCATGTACCATCCCCAGCGCATCGCGCAACTGCTGGATGCCGGCGACGACTGGAACAAGGCCAAGGCCGTCTACCCCCTGTACGTGGAAATGTCGCCGGTGGGCGCCTGCAACCATCGCTGCACTTTCTGCGCGATGGACTATATCGGCTACCAGCCGACCCGCCTGCCGCTGGAAACCGCCGAACGCGCCCTGGCCGACATGGGACGGCTGGGCATACGCAGCGTCATGTTCGCCGGCGAAGGCGAACCCATGCTGCACAAGGACATCCACCGCATGGTGGCCGCCGCCGCCGAGGCCGGCATCGACACGGCCATGACCACCAACGCCTCGGTGTTGACGCCAGCCTTCGTCGAGCAAGCCCTGCCGCATATGTCGTGGATCAAGGCCTCGGTCAACGCCGGCACGGCGGACAGCTACGCCCGCATCCACCGCACCAAGGCCGACGATTTCCAGCGTGTGCTGGACAACCTGAAAACCCTGGCCGACGCCCGCCGCCGGCACGGCTACGCCTGCACCCTCGGCGCACAGATCCTGCTGCTGCCGGAAAACGCCCACGAGGTGGAACCCCTGGCGCGCCTGTGCCGCGACGACATCGGGCTCGACTATCTGGTGGTCAAGCCCCACTCCCAGCACCGTTTCAGCCTCACCAAGGCTTACGAAGGCATCGACTACCAGGCCACCCTGCGCCTGGGCGACAGCCTGCGGGCGCTGAACACAAACAGCTTCCAGGTGATATTCCGCGACAACACCATGAAGAAGCACGACGCAGGCGAGGCCAACCGCTACCGCAGCTGCAACGCCACGCCGTTCCTCTGGGCCTACGTCATGGCGACCGGCGCCGTGTACGGTTGCAGCGCCTACCTGCTCAATCCGCGCTTCGACTACGGCAACCTCAACCACGCCTCGTTCCAGGACATCTGGGAAGGCGAGCGGCGCCGCGACAACTTCCGCTACGTGCGCCACGAACTGGACATCCACGAGTGCCGCCTGAACTGCCGCATGGACGAGGCCAACCGCTACCTGGACCGGCTGATTCGGCGCGACGTGCCCCACATCAATTTCATCTGACCGACCGCACGCAGAAAAACCCAAGCCATGCTGAAACCGAAAAAAATCCTCTTGGCGGTCATGCCCTATGAAGGCGAAGTGCAGGATCGCGTCACGGCCAAGTTTTATAAAAACAGCGCCGTCAAATACATGCCCCTCGGCGTGCTCAGCATCGCCGCCTGCATACCCGAACACTACGAAGTAAAAATACTGGATGCCGCCAGCCTGGGATTGAGCCTGGACGAAACCCTGCACGCCATCGAAAACTATGCGCCGGACATACTGGGGCTGTCCGTGGTTACCTACCGCGCCTGGACCATGGTGGAGATATTGAAACGGGCGTCGGCCCCCATCAAAGTGGTGGGCGGCCCCCACGCCACCCGCAACCACGCCGCCATTTTGCGGCAAGGCGCCCATGCGGTATTCGTCGACGACGCGGAAATCATTTTCCCCCAGTGGCTGGAAGACGGCTGCCCCGCCGGCGTATTCTTCGGCGGCCAGGTAAACATGGACGCCCTGCCCCTGCCGGCCCGCCACCTGCTGAATATCGAAGATTACCGTATCGAGCAAAACAGCGATTTGCTGTTCAATGTCGGCTCCTTGCGCTTGCCCATGTTCTCGTCCCGCGGCTGCCCTTATGCCTGCATCTATTGCGACGTGCAGCAAAAACAATTCAATTTCAAATCCGTGGGCAAGTGCATCGAGGAATTCAACGCCCTCATCGATTTGGGCGCCACCTCCATCCACATCCTGGACGATGCGTTCAATATCAACCGAGCCAGGGTATCCGACCTGAGCCAGGCCGTCGTGCAAAACGGCATACAAATCGACTGGAGCGCACGCGGCACGGTGGAAGTGCGCGAGGCGGTCATCGCCGACCTGGCCGCCGCCGGCTGCAAGCGCCTGCACGTGGGCATCGAAAGCTTGGACGACACCGTATTGGAATACTTCAAAAAAGCCTGCCGGTTGAAGCACATCGAGCAATTCTGCGAACTGTGCAACCGCTACGGCATCGACGTGCTGGGCTATTTCATTATCGGCGCGCCGGGAGAAACCGACGAATACCGGAAAACCCTACCCGAGCGCATCAAAAACCTCGGCATCCGCCTGCCCTATTTCAACCTGTTATCGCCCTTGGCCGAAACCCCTTACTACGACGAACTGCTGCGCAGCGGCCGGTTCGAGCGGGATTATTGGGGGGAATTCTGCGAAAACCCGGTGCGGGATTTCATTATTCCGGAAGTGCGCAGCGTGGAGGAGGAAGACCATTTAAAATCGGTCATCGACCATTACGTGGAACACTTCAAGCGCAGGGAAATGCCGACTTTCGTCAGCTAGCCGCTCAACCACAAGAACCATTTGCCGGAGCACTATCAATGGCCGTTCATTGCGTTGTTTGCAGCAACGAAAGTTTCCCCATATTCATCGCCGACGGCGCCACCATCCATAAATGCCGGCATTGCGCGCTGGAATTCGCCGATCCCATGCCCAGCGCGGCGGAATTGGACAAACTGTACAGCGACTACGAATACTATACGGAATACGACCGGCAGATGATTCGCGACACGGTGAAAAAGAACTGCCGCAAGAATATCGATTATTTGCAGCGCTACGGCTTGAGCCAAGACCATAAGCTGCTGGATTTCGGCTGCGGCGAAAACCTGTTCGTGCAGGAAGGCATGCCGTGCCGGTGGGCGGGCTACAACTATCCCCACGACGCCCTGGATTACGACGCCAAGGACAAATACGATTTCGTCACCCTGTGGGGCGTGCTGGAGCACCTACCCGACCCCATGGGCGTCGTCGGCAACCTGGCGCGCCTCGTCGCCGGCGGCGGCAAGCTGGTGATGACCACGGTGGGCACGGAAACGGGCATCCCGTACCGCTACCGCTATCCGGTGCACCTGACCTGGTGGAGCGAAAAATCCGTCCGCGAACTGCTGGAGAAAACCGGCTTCAAGGTGCTGGAGATTTCCAAATACACGATGATCCAGAACCCGAAGTTTTACCTGGACCGGGTGCTGGACCGGGGCATGGTGCCGGCCCACATCAAGGAAAAAATCGCCATCCACATCGACGAGGACATCCTCGTCCCCACCAACGAAATCCTCATCGTCGGCGAAAAGGCCTAAGGCCGCCTCACAGAAAATTGACGTGCAGCGGCGGTTCGCCCGCGGCCGGGCGGATGCGCTCGATGCCTTTGACGTGGTTGTCCAGCGCCACGCTGACGTAATGCTGGATCGGCAGCGTGCCCATCATGGTCTGGGCGTCGAAGGCCGGCGAAGCGAGGTAATTCATCGCCCGCCAGTAACGCTCGGACTTCCAGATGTCCATAAAGCGCTCCTCGGTGAAATTGCCGATGTGCAGCTTGGAGTAGCGCGCGTTGAAAAACATGCCGGACGGCGCCACCAGCCCGCTGCCGCTGATTTGCAGCAGAAACGGCGGACCGTAGAAGCGCTGGTAGGAAGGCTTGTCGCCGTCCTGGATCTTGCTCCACTTGACGACGACCTTGGTCTGCTCCGTGCTCAGCCGCTCGGCCTGACGCAACACGTCGTACAAGGCCTCGTATTTGCCGTAGTCGATGCCGAGGGAGTGCTGCTCGTCGTCCGAGCAGTGCTTGATGACCGCATAGTCCACCCCCAAATCGACGCCGAGCTGGGCGAACGGCAGAATTTCCTCGCCGAACTCCGGCATCAACACCATCTGGATGCCCAGCGTCACCTTGAGCTTGTTGCGGCGTTTCAAATCGACGGCGTAGCGGATGTGCTCGATGGCGCGCTCGAACACGGCGGTGTGTTCCGGCCCCTTGTACATGATGCGGGCGTAACTCTCCGGCCGGCCGGCGCCGACGGTAAAGCGCACCCAGGTCAGGTGCGGCAGCACCTGCTCGATTTTTTCCGGCCCCCACTCCCAGGCATTGGTGGCGTTGCCCACGTCGACGCCCAGCTCCGCCGCGTGCCGGATGAAAGGCACATAGGTTTTCGACAAAGTGCTTTCGCCGTCGGACACCAGCGACACGCTGCGCACCCCCATGGCGGCAAAATCATCCAGCAGATTGAGCGCGTGGCTAGTGGTGACCGGGCTGCGCACCTGCGACTCCTGCATCATGGCGTAGCAGAACGAGCACATGGCGCCGCATGCCCGGGTCAGCGCCATGTCCACGCTCACCGGCGCGATGCGCTCCCCCGCCTCCCAGGCCGCAACCCGGTCGTAATGGTGCGACAGCTTGTGGGAATCCAGGATCAATCCGCCTTCGCGGGTGGCGACGGCGGCGGTCATGGCTTGCCCCCCATGCCGCGCAAATTGCGCAAGGAACTGCGGTCGCCCAAAGGTTCCAGCCAAACGGCGAGGCTGGGCTCGACGGTTTCCTTCAAAAAGGCCTCCAGATCCAGCAGCAGCGTGCCGCGCTCGCCGGCGGACAAAGGCTGCAACAGGCCGACGATCACTTCACCGTTTTCCTCCGCCGTCGCGACGGCAACCGCGCGGTTAAAGGCGCCGGGGCCCGAATGCAGCGCTTGCTCCACCCTGGCCATCCGCTCGGCGTCCGTCAGCCGGCGCCAGGCGGCGCCCGGCGCCGGAGTTTGCGTACGGGAGTCCTTAAGATTAATCATGCCTTGCCCATCCTGCCTAACACCATGAAGCGACACGAAATACCGCCCCGCGCGATACCTTATAACCCGACCACCGGCCCCATATCGGCGAGAAACCTCTCCACGGCACGGTCATAGGTAAATCCGGCGGCGATAGCATGGGGACTGTGCGGCGCGCGGCGGTCGTTGTCGATAATGTCCTGCAACTCCGCCTGGGTTTTGAAATAGAGGCAAGCCTCTTCCCAATAGGGCGGCTCGGCCAGCTCGCGGCAATCGAAAACTATCGGCGTGCAACCACAGGCGGCAGCTTCGGCCAAGCGCTGCGAATTGATGTCGAAGGCATGGCAGGCGAAGGCATATTGCGCCGAACGGTAAATGTCCGCCACCGCCACGCCGTGGGGCGCCTCGCCCTTGAAAAACCTGGCGACAACCGGGTCGGACTCCCAGTGGCGGCCGTAAATCTCCACGGGAATCGTCGCGCATTCGCACAGCCAGCGCACCGTCAGGCTTCTGATGGCGTAAGGCAGCAAACGCCAGGCTAAATGCTGCGGGTCGACGCCGGATTGCTCGGCCACGGCGCGCAATACCTCGGGACCGAAAGCTTTCCCCGCCACCAGCAAATCCGTCAGCAGCGCCACGGCGGTACACTGTGCCGCACTGGAAAAGTCCACGAAAGACGGGTAATTGGCGCCGACGAAAACCACTTTGCGGCTGCGCGCCGGATTATGGCCGGGATTGAAGACTTCCTCGTCGATACAAAAATTGAGCCTACGCACTGCGCTCGCGCCACAGGAATGCAGTTCTTCGTCCAAATGCGTGGAAATCGAATAATGAAACTCCCTTTCCCTGACGGACAGGGAATCGGTCTTCATATTCTTGCGCACCAGCAGGTCTTGCCACCAAACGATATGCGCCACATGGTCGTTAAGAAAACGGGGCTCGTAGCGGTTTATTTCGAAAAACACATGGGGATTGAATTCCACATATTTGGACAATAGGTCGGCAAAACACAACCGCTCCCTCTCGTCCTGCTCCATGACAAACATCACCCGGCAGCCACGGCGCTCGAACGCTTTGGCGACTCCACGGGCACAATACTGCATCACCGTGGTATAGCGTGAAGTCACTACAAATACACGCAAAACCGGCTCGCTAAAGTCCGGCCGCTGCGCTCTGGCCAGCCCCCCCAGATAAGTGCACACATTGGTGCTGTTGGCTTCCACCGCCCGCAACAGTTGTTGGAACTCCTCGTTGGCTGCCGCTTGCTCCGCCTCGCCGGCGCCTTCCCGGCACTTTACGACGGCCGGCATTTTCAGGGGGGACATGGTAAAGAAATCGACAAATCGGTCGTACGGCACCCAAATAAGATTGCTCAGCTCCGCGGCGATGGCATCTCCGCCGTAAAAACACAGCTGCGGACTGTCGATGGTCGGATGGCCGTTATAGATGCGATTGTGTTGCTTGGCGGTATTAAGCGCCTCCAACGGATCCAGGAAATAGGTATCCAGATGAATGGCGTTACTCGGACGGGAGAAATACTGTTGCCGATGCTCGACGATTTCGTCCAGCACGTCCTGCGGCATGTTTTCGAACTGCAAGACGCCGTCGCGCCGGAAGGCGATCACACCGGGAACCGGCAGGCGATTGCTGCAAAAGGTGGTGACGATGTCGTCGGAAGGAACGCCGATCAAATACGGCGACGCGGCGTCGCCTAAAGCCCCGTCGTAATAACAATAACGCGGACGGCGAATCCCGGCTTCGTCGACGATTTCCCCGCCTTCCATGGCGACGCCGTAAGCATCGCCGTAATCCAGAAAATACGCATCGGAGAATTCCGCCGTACATCCTCCCGCGACACTTGCCACCACGCGCCTCCAAATCGATGGGTATGGGAATACCGGTTTGGTTTGCCGGCGACGCGCCAACTATACCAGACCTGGGTGGATAGTCTTTTTCGCGAAGATATTGAGCCCCGGTCGATAAGGCGCCCGCGCGGCAATACCGCTGGAGGCCTATCGAAGGGAGATACCGGTGCCGTTTCCGTATGGAACCGGCACCGGCGTTTGGAGGTTTTATCGAGGTGCGGCATTCGGCCGCAAGGAGCGACCGGCGGCAGCGCTACGGGACGACCGGCTTATTCCGCCGCTTCGCCCTCGCCCGTTTCCGCGCCGTCGTCGTCCTCTTCGCCGGCCAGCTGTTCGATGCGATCCAGACCCACGACCTTCTCGTTTTCGCTGGGACGGATCACCCGCACGCCTTGGGTATTGCGGCCCAGCACGGAGATTTCGCTGATGCGGGTGCGCACCAGGGTGCCGGCGTCGGTGATGAGCATGATTTCGTCGCTGTCGGTAACCAGCGTCGCGCCCACCACGGCGCCGTTGCGCTCGCTGGTCTGCATGGCGATGACGCCGCTGCCGCCGCGATGGTGGCGGGGGAAATCGGCCAGTTCGGTGCGCTTGCCGTAGCCGTTTTCGGTGACGGTCAGCACCGTGCCTTCGCTGGCGATGATGAGGGAGATGACGCGCTGGCCGTCCGGCAGGTTCATGCCGCGCACGCCGCCGGCCTCGCGGCCCATGATGCGCACCTCGCTTTCGTCGAAGCACACTACCTTGCCGCCGCTGCTGAACAGCATCACCGACTGAGAACCGTCGGTGAGGGCCACGCCCACCAGGCGGTCGTCGTCGCGCAGGCCGATAGCGATTTTGCCGCCGACGCGGATGCGCTCGAATTCGCGCAACTCCACTTTTTTCACCGTGCCGGCCGTGGTCGCCATCAGCACATAGCGCTCCACGCCGAAGTCCTTGATGGGCAGGATGGCGTTGATGCGCTCGCCCTCGGTGAGGGGCAGCAGGTTGACGAACGGCTTGCCGCGCGAGGCGCGGCTCGCCACCGGCAGCTCGTAGACCTTGATGGAATAGACCCGGCCCAGGCTGGAGAAGCACAGGATGGTGTCGTGGGTGTTGGCGACGATGAGCTTGTCGACGAAATCCTCTTCCTTGACGCCGGTGGCGCTCTTGCCGCGTCCACCGCGGCGCTGGGCCTGGTAGGACTCCAACGGCTGGGTCTTGACGTAGCCCTGGTGGGACATGGTCACCACCACGTCCTCCTGGTCGATGAGGTCTTCCAGGGACAGGTCCAGCTTGTCGTGGATGATTTCCGTGCGGCGGGCGTCGCCGAACTGTTCCTTGATCGCCTGCAACTCGCCGCGGATCACTTCCATCAGCCGGCTTTCGTTGGAGAGGATTTCCAGCAGTTCGTCGATCTGCCCCAGCAAGACCTTGTAGTCGTCGACGATCTTGTCCTGCTCCAGGCCGGTGAGGCGGTGCAAGCGCAAGTCCAGGATGGCTTGCGCTTGCACCGGCGACAGGCGGTAGCCGCCTTCCGCCAGGCCGTACATGGGGTCGAGGTTGTCCGGCCGGGAGCGATCCGCATCGGCACGATCCAGCAATGCGCTGACCACGCCGGACTGCCACACACGGCCCAACAGGCGCTCCTTGGCTTCCGCCGGGGTCGGCGAGGTTTTGATCAGTTCGATGATTTCATCGATGTTGGCCAGGGCCACCGCCAGGCCTTCCAAGATGTGCGCCCTTTCGCGCGCCTTGCGCAGCTCGAACAGGGAACGGCGGGTCACCACCACTTTGCGGTGGTCGACGAAGGAGCTGATGATTTCCTTCAGGTTCAGCAAGCGCGGGCGGCCGTCCTGCAGGGCCACCATATTGATGCCGAACACGGTCTGCATCTGGGTGTGCTGATAGAGGTTGTTGAGCACCACCTCGGCGGTCTCGCCGCGCTTCACCTCCACCACCATGCGCATGCCGTCTTTATCGGACTCGTCGCGCAGACCGGAAATGCCCTCCAGCTTGGCTTCCTTCACCAGCTCGGCGATTTTCTCCAGCAGCCGCGCCTTGTTCACCTGGTAGGGCAGCTCGGTCACCACGATACTCTGGCGGCCGCTGTCGTCGTGGGTTTCCACGTGGCAGCGGGCTCGCAGCAGGATACGACCGCGGCCGGTGAGATAGGCTTCGCGGATGCCGTTGGCGCCGTTGATGAAACCGGCGGTGGGGAAATCCGGGCCGGGAATGTGCTCCATCAATTGCTCGATGGAGGTTTCCGGTTCGTCGATCAGCGCCAGGCAAGCATTGATCACTTCGGTCAGGTTGTGGGGCGGGATGTTGGTCGCCATGCCCACGGCGATACCGGCGGAGCCATTCACCAACAGGTTGGGCACCTTGGTCGGCAGTACCGACGGCTCTTTTTCCGACTCGTCGTAGTTGGGGGTGAAATCGACCGTTTCCTTGTCCAGGTCGGCCAACAGCTCGTGGGCGATGCGCGACATGCGCACTTCGGTGTAACGCATGGCGGCCGGCGGGTCGCCGTCCACCGAGCCGAAGTTGCCCTGGCCGTCGATGAGCATGTAGCGCAGGGAGAACGGCTGGGCCATGCGCACGATGGTGTCGTACACCGCCGAATCGCCGTGGGGATGGTACTTACCGATCACGTCGCCGACTACGCGGGCCGACTTCTTGTAGGCCTTGTTCCAGTCGTTGCCCAGCTCGTTCATGGCGTACAGCACGCGGCGGTGCACGGGCTTCAACCCGTCGCGCACGTCCGGCAGGGCGCGCCCCACGATCACGCTCATGGCGTAATCGAGGTAGGACTGCCGCATCTCGTCTTCGAGATTGACGGGAATGACTTCTTTGGCGAATTCAGACATGACCGGATAATTCCTTGCTGAGCGGCCCCGCGAGCATGCTCCCGCCGCGGGGAAAATATCGCGCCATTGTACCAGATCGCGGGACCTTCCGGGCTGTGAGGGACAGCGCGCGCCGGGTCTGGCATCATTAGCCGCCCAAGGATCGACTCAATAGCCGCCATGCACACGCTACTTTTCGTAGACGACGAACCGGATATCGTTGACAGCCTGCAGCGCTCGTTTCGCAAAGGCTATCGGGTTTTCGGCGCCAACTCGGGCGCCGACGCCATGGAAATCATCGACCGCGAAAGCCTGGATTTGATTATCTGCGACCAGCGCATGCCCGGCATCACCGGCGATCAAGTGCTCAAACACGCGCTGGACAAACAACCCCAGGCCATCCGCATCCTGCTCACCGGCTACGCCGACATGGAGTCGCTGGTGCGCTGCGTCAACGAGGCGCAGATCTACAAATACCTGTCCAAGCCCTGGGAGCCGGAAATGCTGCGGCTGACCGTGGTGCGGGCGCTGGAAAGCCTGGATTTGTCCCGGCAGAAGCAATTGGTCACCGACGCCCTCAGCCAATACGTCAGCCATGCCGTGGTGGAGCAGATCATGGCCGACCCGTCCCGGCTGCGCCTGGGCGGCGAGCGCAAAACCCTGACCATGCTGTTTTCCGACCTGGAGGGCTTCTCGACGCTGGCGGAACGGCTGGAACCGGAGGCCCTCACCGCCCTGCTCAACGATTACCTGTCCGAGATGACCGACATCATCCTCGACGAGGGCGGCACCCTGGACAAATACGAAGGCGATGCCATCATCGCCTTCTGGAACGCGCCCCTGGACCAGCCCGACCACGCCGTGCGCGCCTGCCGCGCCGCCCTGCGCTGCCAAGCCCGCCTGGCGGAAAAGGCCGGCGATTACCAGGCCAAGGCCGGCTCGGCGCTGAAAGCGCGCATCGGCCTGCACACCGGCGAGGTGGTGGTGGGCAATATGGGCAGCCGGTGGCGCTTCGACTACTCCATGCTGGGGGATGCGGCCAACTTGGCCGCCCGCCTGGAAAGCGCGAACAAGGCTTTCGGCACGTCCGTCCTCATGTCCGACGCCACCTGGAGCGCGACCGGCGATGCCTTCCCCGGCCGCGAGGTGGGTATGGCCACCGTGCCCGGACGCACGACGCCGGTCAAAATCCACGAACTGCTGGCGCGGGACGACGCAACCGGCTCGGCCGCTTACCAAGCCGCCCTGGCGCTGTGTCGGCAAGACCGCTGGGCCGAGGCCGAAGCGGCATTCGCCGCATCGCCCCACGATCCGCTCTGCCGCGCCTACGCCGGCCGTTGCCGGCAAGCGGCGGCCGACGGCGGCTGGGACGGCGTATGGCGGCTGGAGCGGAAATAAGCCCCGCCATGACCGAAGCCGCCGCCGTGCTCCTTAGCGCCGCCCACGTCGCGTTCATGCAGCGCGGCATATCCATCAGCCTAGGCTCCTGCGGCGCCGACCACGTTCCCAACCTGAGCCGCGGTATCGGCTGCCGCATCGACGGCGACCGGCGCAGGCTGACGGTGTTCGTCTCCGCCGCCCAGTCCGCCGCGCTGCTGGCCGACATTCGCGCCAACGGCCTGATTGCCGCCGTGTTCAGCGAGCCCAGCACCCACCGCACCCTCCAGGTCAAGGGCCGCGACGGCGCGATCGCCGCCCTCGACGACGGCGACCTGCGGCGTATCGCCTTCTACCGGGAGGCCTTTCTGCTGGAAATCTCCGCGCTGGGCTTCAACCCCACCATCGCGCGCAGCCTGCTGCACTGCCCGGACGACGACATCACCGCCGTGGCCTTCACCGTGGCCGAGGCCTATACCCAAACCCCCGGCCCCGATGCCGGCGCACCGTTGCGGGCCGACTGGTGAAACTGGACGCCATCCGCGACTGTCTCGAGGGGGTAATTCCCGGGCTAATGGCCACGTGCGCCCCCGACGGCATGCCCAACGTCGCCTGCCTTTCCCAAGTAGAGTACGTGGACGGGGAACACTTGGCCCTGTCCTACCAGTTTTTCAACACGACGCGGGGCAACATCCTCGCCAACCCCCAGGCCCGCCTCATCGTCACCCACCCGCGAACCGGCGCCCGCTACCGGCTGCTGCTGCGTTACCTGCGCACGGAAACCGAGGGAGCCCTGTTCGAACGCATGAAGGCCAAGCTGGCGGGCATCGCCTCCCACACCGGCATGAGCGACGTGTTCCGCCTGCTGGGGTCGGACGTCTACCGCGTACTGGAAATCGAGCCGGTTCCCGGCGCGGCCCACGAACCGGCGCCGCCGCGCAGCCCGTTGGCGGCCTTGCGCGCGGCCACCGCCGCGCTGTCCGACTGCGGCGACCTGGAAAGCCTGATAAACGCCGCGCTGGACTGCCTGGTAACGCGCTTCGACATCCCGCACGCCATGCTGCTGATGCTGGACGGTTCCGGCACGCGCTTATACACCCTCGCCAGCCGCGGTTATCAAGACTCCGGGATCGGTTCGGAAATCGCCTTGGGAGAAGGCGTCATCGGCGTGGCGGCGCGGGAAAACGCCCCGATCCGTCTCGGCCACATGACGGCGGAATACGCCTACGGCCGCGCGGTGCGCGCCGCCGCCCACAACGGCCGCTGGGAAGGACTGGAAACGGCCATCCCCCTGCCCGGCCTGCCCGAATCGCGCAGCCAACTGGCCGTGCCGATCGCCGCGCGCCGGCAATTGCTGGGGGTGCTTTACGTGGAAAGTCCGGAGGATTTGCGCTTCGGCTACGACGACGAAGACGCCCTGGTCGCCTTGGCCGCGCAACTGGGCCTGGCCATCGGCCTGTTGCAGGAGCCGGCCGAGCCGGGCGAATTGCCGGCCGCCGCAAGCGGCGCCGCCGACGCCGTAGCCGGCGCGCCGCTCACCGTCCGCCGCTACCCGGAAAACGACAGCATTTTCCTCGACGGCGATTACCTGATCCGCGGCGTGGCCGGAGCGATTTTGTGGGCGCTGCTGCGGGATTACCAGGAAAGCCGGCGCAGCGTATTCAGCAACCGCGAGCTGCGAGTGGACCCGCGCATCCGTCTGCCGGGCCGCAGCGACAACCTGGAAGCGCGCCTGATCCTGCTAAGCCGCCGCCTGGTCGAACGCAGCGCGGGCATCGCCATCGAAAAAGCCGGACGCGGCCTGTTGCGCCTGGTCGTGAAACGGCCGCTGCATTTGCAGGAAACGCCCGCGCCATAAGCCCGGCACCGCGCCTCAATGCCTAACCAGCAACACGGCCCCGCCCAACAACAGCGCCGCGCCGACCAGGCGCTGCCAATTAACCGGGCGTACGGCGAACCCCAGCCAACCGTAATGATCCAGCACCAACGACGCGCGCAGCTGGCCCGCCACCACCCAGGCGATCAGGGTGGCGGCGCCCAGGCGCGGCGCCAGCAACACCGCCAGGGTCACATAAGCCGCGCCCAGCAAGCCGCCGAGCCAAGCGTGCCAAGGCGCGGCCTGCCACTGGGCCAACGCCGGCCAGCCGCCGCGGTAAACCACGCACACCCCGGCCAGCGCCGCCGTGCCCACGGCGAACGATACGGCCGCCGCCGGCAAAGAACCGCCTAGGTGGCGGGCCAAGCCGGCATTGATGCCGGCTTGCATGGCGATGGCCAAACCGCCGGCGAAAGCCAACAGCGGCAACAACAACGCGTTCATCGCAGCCTATCGCATCGCGCCATTCAGCCATCCAGCAACGGGTAATCCGTATAGCCGGCTTCGCCGCCGCCGTAAAAGGTATCGGGATCGGGCGTGTTGAGCGGCGCGCCGCGGAGGAAGCGCTTCACCAGGTCGGGGTTGGCGATATAGGGCCGGCCGAACGCCACCAAGTCGGCACGTCCCTGCGCCAACGCCGCTTCCGCCTTGGCCTGGTCGTAGCCGCCGCAGACGATTAAAGGGCCGCGGAACCGCTCCCGAATCGACGCCATCACCGCCACCGCGCGGGGATCGGCCGTTTCCGGCCCGGCGTGGCCGCCGTAAGTCGGATCCACCACGTGCAAATAAGCCAGGCTGCAACCGTCCAGCTGGCCGGCGATGTAACCGAAAGTCTCCAAGGGATCGGCGTCGGCCATGTCGTTGAACGTGCCCAAGGGCGACAGGCGCACGCCCACCCGGCCGGCGCCCGACACCTCGCTGACCGCCTCGATCACTTCCAGCAACAGGCGGGCGCGATTGGCCACCGAACCGCCGTAACGGTCGCTGCGCTGGTTGCTGTTGGAGTTGATGAATTGGTCCAGCAAATAGCCGTTGGCGCCATGCACTTCAACACCGTCGAATCCGGCCTCCAGGGCGTTGCGCGTTGCCTGGGCGTATTGCGCGACGATCCCGGCGATTTCTCCGGTTTCCAAGGCGCGCGGAACAACGAAAGGCGCCCAGCCGCCCTGGCCCTGCCCGTCGACGATGAAAGCCTGTCCCGTGGGCGCGATGGCCGACGGCGCCACCGGCAAGGCGCCGCCCGGCTGGAAACAAGGATGGGACACCCGCCCCACGTGCCACAGCTGGAGGAAAATACGCCCGCCTTCCCCGTGCACGGCGTCGGTCACCCGGCGCCAACCGGCCACCTGTTCGGCGGTATGAATGCCGGGAGTCCAGGCGTAGCCTTGGCCTTGCTGGCAGATTTGGGTCGCCTCGGAAACGATCAGGCCGGCGTCGGCCCGCTGGCGGTAATAGCGGGCGTTCAACTCGGTGGGCACATTGCCCGGCTGTCCGGCGCGGGAACGGGTGAGCGGCGCCATCACCACGCGGTTGCGCAGGGTATAGGGGCCGATTTGGATCGAGCTGAACAATGGGCTATGGGACATACCGTGACTCCTTGTTTGCTTTCACTGCCGAAACCTGAATCGAATAAGCCGCAGGCCGCTGAATCGCCGCGGCCGTCAAGCGGTAACTTTTAACACGGCCTTACGGCGGTCACCAAAGCATTCACGCCGACGCGGTATTCCACCGCGACGTCGGCGAACCCCAGGGATCGCATGGCGTCCAGGGCGGGCGCCAAGCGCATGATGTGATCCGGCGACTCGTCGCTGTGCAGGTGCACGATCCACTGTTCCAACAGATCGTACCGCCCCAGGCGGCCGAATTCGCGGAAGTAATCCTGAATTTCCCCCTGCACCGAGCGGCAATGCTCGCGCACGTCGTCCAGGGCGTAGCGGTCGCCGTTGACGAACAAGCCGCCCGGCTTGAGCACTCGCAGCACCTCCCGCAGCACGTCGAGGCGATAGCTGTCGAAGAAGTTATGCAAGGTGTAAGCGCTGGCGACCACGTCGAAGCTGGATTCCGGCTGGGCTCGCAAAGCGCCGAGAGCGTCCTGCTCGGCCAAGCTCAACCGTCCCTGCTCCAACCAATGCGCCAGATTGCTGCGCGCCTGGTTGAGCATGGTGGGCTCGCTGTCCACGGAAAGCAGCCGCAAATCCTCCCTGCCGCTCAACAACGCGACGCTGGTGATGCCGGTGCCGCATCCCAGCTCCAGCCCGGCCAAAGGCGCGGGTTGCGCCGGCCAAGCCGCCACTCGCGCGCCCACCCGGCGGCTCATATCCGGCGCTGCGGGGCAAATGACCTTGAGCAGTTCGTAGTGCTCGCCGATCAAACCGGCGAAAAGTTGTTCCACTTGTTCGTGCCCTGACATGGCGTTCAAGCTCCCGTGATGGTCTGGATGACGGCCTTGGCGCAACCCGTCGGCCCCACTCTATGGATTCAGCCGGCCAGCGGACGCCGAATCCCGCGATGCCGGCGCGGCTCGGCAAGAATTACGCCCCTCGGCCGCAAGCCCCGCCCGTTCAGGGCTTCTGCCCCACAATGGGCTTTTCCTGATGGAAGGCCATGATGGCCTGGGGAATGGCGCCCAAAGGCATGACGTGGTCCACCGCGCCGGCCTTCACCGCCTCCTTGGGCATGCCGTAAACCACGCAACTGGCTTCATCCTGCGCCACCGTCGGCGCCCCGGCCTGATGCATTTCCAGCAGTCCCTTGACCCCGTCGTCCCCCATGCCGGTCATGATGACGCCCAGGGCGTTGCGGCCGGCGAATTTAGCCACCGAACGGAACAACACGTCCACCGACGGCCGGTGGCGGCTGACCGGCGGGCCGGCGACGATCTGCACGTGGTAATAGGCGCCGCTGCGCTGCAACAGCATGTGGTAGCCGCCGGGGGCGATGAGCGCCAGGCCGGGGATCACCCGGTCGTTGTTTTCCGCTTCCTTGACGCGGATCTGGCACAAGGTGTCCAGCCGGTCGGCGAACGCCTTGGTGAACTTCTCCGGCATGTGCTGCACGATCACCAAACCGGGCGCCGTGGCGGGCAAGACGGTCAACACCGCCTCCAGCGCCTGGGTGCCGCCAGTGGACGTGCCGATGGCGACGATGCGCTCCGTGGTGCGGAAAGGCTGGCCGCCGGTGCTGGCCGGCAAAATCACGTCGGCGTTGTGCCTGGGACGCAGCGCCTGGGAAGCGGACGGAGCCTGTTTGGCAACGACCGGCGCGCGGGCCAGGTTGCGGGAATTCACCCTGGCGGCGGCGCGGATGGCGCCGAGGTATTCCGCCGCCGACTCCTGCAAAAAGCCCTTCACGCCGATCTTCGGCTTGGTGATGATGTCCACCGCGCCGGACGAGAGCGCTTGCATGGTGGCGTCCGCGCCGGACTCGGCCAGGGAAGAGCAGATCACCACCGGCGTGGGACGTTCCGCCATGATTTTTTTCAGGAAAGTCAGGCCGTCCATGCGCGGCATTTCGATGTCCAGCACGATCACATCGGGCCAAACCTGCTTCATCCGCTCCATGGCGAACAGCGGATCGCGCGCGGCGCCGATCAACTCCATGCCGGGATCGCCTTCGATCAAGCTGGCCGCCACCTGCCGCACCACGGCGGAATCGTCCACCACCAGAACTTTGATGCTTTTATCGCTCATAAAGGCCTCTCGCCGGGCTTGCAGGCGCGCAGCCAAGTATCGCCGGTGTTCAAATCCAGCACCACGGCGCGGTGGCAATAGCCGCCCACGTGCTCCCGCTTGATGACGAATCCCGCCTTGCGCAGCAGAAACCGCGCGGCCTCCACGTTGCGCCGGCCTACGTCGCCGCCGGCCCGCGCGCCTTGTCGGGGAAACATATTGCCGCCGCCGAACAATTTGGCGACGCAGTCCTCCGGCCTGGCGCCGTATTGACGCAAGGCGGCGCGGAAGCTTGCGATGGCTCCTTGCACATACAAAGCGTCCGTCTGCCGGCGATGGGCGGGCGGCTCGGGCAGCAGGCAATGGCTCATGCCGCCCAGGCGCAGCGCTTCATGCCATAGGGTGATGGCGACGCAGGAACCCAACAGGGTGCGCACATAGCCGTCGCCCCGGCCGAAAAACCATTCGCCGGCCGCCACGTGCCGCTGTTGTTTCGTTTGAGGACTCATACCCGCCGGTAAATGGATGGGGACACCGATTGCAACTCGCCCGCCACATGCATCAGCGTTTCCGAGTGGCCGACGATGAAGTAACCGTTCTTCTTCAAAAAGCGCTGCATATTTCCCACGATCCGCTGCTTCACGTCCTGCGGAAAATAAATCAGCGTGTTGCGTAAAAAAATCACGTCGAATTGCCCTAAGGACGGTAAATCGGTATTCAAGTTGACGCGCAGGAACTGCAAGTGGGCGCGCAACTCCGGCCCGATCACGAAAGTGCCGGCCTGCGCCCCCGTACCTTTCAGGCAGTATCGATGCAAATAAGCCTTGGGAATGGATGCGCCGCGCTGCAGGGAATAGTGGCCGGCGCGGGCTTGGCGCAACACGTCGCTATTCACGTCGGAGGCGACGACCTCCCAACGCTCGTGGGCCATGGCGTCGGCCATGGACATGGCGATGCTGTAAGGCTCTTCCCCGCTGGAGCTGGCGGCGCACCAGATCCGCACGGGATTATGCCGGAACGCGGGACTTTGGCACAGCTCCCGCAGAAAATCGAAATGCTTCGGCTCGCGAAAAAACGAGGTTTCGTTGGTGGTGAGCCGGTCGATCACCTCTTGCAACTCGCCCGGCAGTTTGCCGCTGACGATGGCGCGGTAATACATCGCATAGCTGGGAAGCCCCAACTGCCGCAGGCGCTGGTTCAAGCGCCCGGTAAGCAGGGGTTTTTTATTGGCCGCCAGATGGATGCCGGTCTGTTCGAACAGCAATCGTTGAAACTGCTGGAACTCCAGGTCGTCGATGGCGATGGTGCCGGACCTGTCCGGCATGGCGGGATTCATGGAGATCGTCCAACGGATGTGGGGAGTCGCCGGCCAGGCCGGCGGCCCCGCGCCACGGCACGGGGCCGCGGACTATCAGGCGGCGCTGGTTTCTGCCTGGGCCGCCGCGGCAACGGTGTCCGTGCCCCGGCTGGCCAATTGGGCGATTTCCTCCACCGACAACACCCGGGCCACATCCAGCAGGATGACGAAACGGCCGTCCACCTTGCCCATGGCCTGGATAAAGTCGGTGCGGATTTTCACCCCGAAAGAAGGGGCGTCTTCGATGTTCTCGGAGGAAATGTCCAACACCTCGTTCACCGCGTCGACGATGATGCCCAGGTAATGCCCTTCCTCGTCGGTGTCCTCCAAGGTCACATTCTCGATGATGACGATGCAGGTACGCTTGCCGACGGCGGTGGGCTCGCGGCCGAAGCGCACGGACAAATCCACCACCGGCACCACCGCCCCGCGCAGGTTGATCACCCCGCGCACGGCGGCCGGCATCATCGGCACCGGCGTCACCACGCCGTACTCGATGATTTCCCGGATATGCTGGATCGGCATACCGAACAAGTCCCCGCTCAGGGTGAACGTCAGGTATTGGGCCACTTGCCCGCCTCCCGTCGCACCCTCGCCGGCCGGCAGGCCGGCCTTGCTTGCTTGTGTCATGACGGCTTCCCCGTTAGAACTTGACGAACTCGGACAAGTCCGGCGTCTCCTCTCCCGCATCGGCCACCGGGTTCTTCATCACCCGTTTTTTACCGGCGGCGGGTTTGCGCACCGCCGCGTGGACTTGGCCCGCCATGCCCGAACCGGTGCCGGTGTTGAAGAAGCCCATTACCTGTTGCAGCTTCTGCGCCTGATGGCTCATTTCCTCCGAAGTGGCCGCCAACTGCTCGGAAGCCGAAGCATTCTGTTGGGTGGCTTGGCTGATTTGCGTCATGGACGAATTGATCTGGCCGGCGCCGGTGGCCTGCTCCTCGGATGCGGCGGTGATTTCCTGCACCAAATCGGCGGTTTTCTTGATAGACGGCACGATTTCGTCCAGCAATTTGCCGGCCCGCTCCGCCATCTGCACGCTGCCGCCGGCCAATTCGCCGATCTCCTGCGCCGCCACCTGGCTGCGCTCCGCCAACTTGCGCACTTCCGCCGCCACCACCGCGAAACCTTTGCCGTGCTCGCCGGCGCGTGCCGCTTCGATGGCGGCGTTGAGCGCCAGCAGGTTGGTCTGGTAGGCGATGTCGTCGATGATGCTGATCTTGTTGGCGATCTGCTTCATGGCGTCCACCGTGCGCCCCACCGCCTCGCCGCCGTCGGCGGCGTCCTTGGCCGCTTTGCCGGCGATGCCGTCGGTCACCTTGGCGTTCTCCGTGTTCTGGCTGATGGAGGCCGACATCTGCTCCACCGAAGCGGTGGTTTCCTCCACGCTGGCCGCCTGCTCCGTCGCCCCTTGGGACAAGGACTGGGCGGTGGCGCTGACTTCCTCCGACGCGCTGGACAAAGCGTCCGCCGCCGTGCGCACTTCGTCGATGATGCCCTGCAAACGCTGCACGGTATGGTTGATGGTGCCCTTCAGCTCGCCGAACGCGCCTTGGTAGTCGCGGTCGATGCTGGTGGTCAGATCACCCGACTCCACTTGCGACATGGCTTGCTTGATGTCGTTCACCGGCGTGTTGACCGCCTCCATGATCTGGTTCATGCCCTGGATCACGCTCTTGAACTGACCGCGATGGGCGTTTTCGTCGGCCCGCACGTCCAGCTTGCCTTCCACCACGGCGTGGGATAAACGTTCCGCATCCGCCATCAGCGCCTGCAACGGCCCGATCACCGCATCCAGAGTGTCGTTGACGCCCTGCACGATCTTGCGGTAATCGCCCTGGTGCTTGCTGGCGTCGGCGCGGGTTTCCAGCTTCAACTCCACCGCCGCCTTGGACAGCATGGCGGCGTCGGCCACCAGCGCGTTGACGTTGTCGATGGCCAAGTTGAGGTTGTTCTTGATGGTGTTGAAATCGCCGTTGTAGGTGTCGGTGATCTTCGGCGGAATCGCGCCCTTAGCGATGCGATCCACGTAATCCGCCGCCACGTTCAACGGCCCGATCACCGCGTCCAGCGTCTGGTTCACGCCCTCCACGATCTTGCGGTAATCGCCTTCGTGCTTAGTGGCATCGGCGCGCGTCGCCAGCTTGCCTTCCACCGCCGCTTTGGACAGCATCAAGGCGTCCGCCACCAAGGCATTGACGTTGTCGATGGCCAGGTTGAGGTTGTTCTTGATGGTGTTGAAGTCGCCGTTGTAGGTGTCGGTGATCTTCGGCGGGATCGCGCCCTTGGAAATCTTGTCCACGTAATCCGCCGCCACGTTCAGCGGCCCGATCACCGCGTCCAGCGTCTGGTTCACGCCCTCCACGATCTTGCGGTAATCGCCTTCGTGCTTAGTGGCATCGGCGCGCGTCGCCAGCTTGCCTTCCACCGCCGCTTTGGACAGCATCAAGGCGTCGGCCACCAGCGCATTGACGTTGTCGATGGCCAGGTTGAGGTTGTTCTTGATGGTGTTGAAATCGCCGTTGTAGGTGTCGGTGATCTTCGGCGGGATCGCGCCCTTGGAAATCTTGTCCACGTAATCCGCCGCCACGTTCAGCGGCCCGATCACCGCGTCCAGCGTCTGGTTCACGCCCTCCACGATCTTGCGGTAGTCGCCTTCGTGCTTAGTGGCATCGGCGCGCGTCGCCAGCTTGCCTTCCACCGCCGCTTTGGACAGCATCAAGGCGTCCGCCACCAAGGCATTGACGTTGTCGATAGCCAAGTTGAGGTTGTTCTTGATGGTGTTGAAATCGCCGTTGTAGGTGTCGGTGATCTTCGGCGGAATCGCGCCCTTGGCGATGCGATCCACGTAATCCGCCGCCACGTTCAACGGCCCGATCACCGCGTCCAGCGTCTGGTTCACGCCTTCCACGATCTTGCGGTAGTCGCCTTCGTGCTTGCTGGCGTCGGCGCGCGTCGCCAACTTGCCCTCGACGGCGGCCTTGGACAGCATGCCCGCGTCGGCCACCAGCGCATTGACGTTGTCGATGGCGGCGTTCAGGTTGTTCTTGATGACGTTGAAATCGCCGTTGTAGGTGTCGGTGATTTTCGGCGGAATCGCGCCCTTGGAAATCTTGTCCACGTAATCCGCCGCCACGTTCAGCGGCCCGATCACCGCGTCCAGCGTCTGGTTCACGCCCTCCACGATCTTGCGGTAATCGCCTTCGTGCTTGCTGGCGTCGGCGCGCGTCGCCAACTTGCCCTCGACGGCGGCCTTGGACAGCATGCCCGCGTCGGCCACCAGCGCATTGACGTTGTCGATGGCGGCGTTCAGGTTGTTTTTGATGACGTTGAAATCGCCGTTGTAAGTGTCGGTGATTTTCGGCGGGATCGCGCCCTTGGAAATCTTGTCCACGTAATCCGCCGCCACGTTCAGCGGCCCGATCACCGCGTCCAGCGTCTGGTTCACGCCCTCCACGATCTTGCGGTATTCGCCGCGATGTTTGGTGGCGTCGGCGCGGGTCGCCAACTTGCCTTCCACCGCCGCCTGGGCCAACAGGGCCGCATCGGAGGACATGGATTTAACTGCGTCCATGACGCCTTTCACGGCCACCAGCAAGCTGGCTTCCTCGGCGCCGCTGACATTGACGTTGAACGAAAGGTCGCCCGCCGCGATCTTACGGGCGTAATCCGAAGCCTCGGCCGGCTCGCAGCCCAGTTGGGACATCACGCTGCGCGTGATCCAAACCGCGGCGGCGATGGAAACGAGCAGGGAAATACCGCCCAGCACCAGCACCCAGAATACCGCCTGTTCGTAACCCTGTTTTGCCGTTTCGTATGAAGCCTTCGCCAGTTCCTGCTCGTGCTTGACGAATTCGCTGAAAGCCTCCATCCACTTTCTGTAAGGCTCCCGACCTTTGAGGGACAACACCCGCGCCGCCTCTTCATTCTTGTTGGCGACGGCCAGTTGGATCGCCTCGTCGTTGACCTGGCGGGTACGCACCTTCGCGTCGTTCACCTTGGCCAGCAGCGCCATGCCTTCCGCGGACTTCACGCTGTCCCGCAAAAACTGCTCTTGCTTGTCCTGCTCGGCGCGCAACCGCGTAATCGTCTCCGCCGCTTCGCGATTAGCCGCGTCGTCGGTGGTCAAAGCCGAATTCCGGATTTGGATGTTTACTTCCTGCGCCGCGCTGCGCCAATTCTGGATCGCCGTCAGTTTGGCGATCTTGTCGTTGACGATATCGTCCATGCGCACCTGCATATCGCCCATGCGCATCAAGCCGAAACCGACGCTGACGACCATTAAGAGGATGGCCAGGGAAAACCCCAATGCCAGCTGATTGCGTATAGTCATAACCGCTCTCCGATGAAGAAACTGCTTTGAAAACCGACGCGCGTTGGGCGCCTTCTCGTGCGGGCAACGCTCAATTCAGTCGCGTTGCCGCGTAGTTTTGCTGGCTCCCTCGCCCTTCCGCCACTTGTATCAAACTGGGGACGTCCAAAATCATCGCCACTTCGCCGCTGCCCAGGATGGTGGAGCCGCTGACGCAACGTAACCGTTCGAACAGCTTGCCCAACGGTTTGATCACCGTTTGGAACTCGCCGAGCAATTGATCCACCACGACGCCGATCTGCTGGCCGCCGCCCTGCACCACGACGATGCTTTTTCGCAGCGTGTCGGCATTGGACTCGTCGAAGAGTTGGCGCAAATTCAGGTACGGCAACACCTGGCCGCGCAGGTTGATGTAATTGCCTTCGTGGTCGCGCTGCTTTTGCTTGTCGAATTCGATGCATTCGACCACGCTGTCCAGCGGCAATACGTAAGTGGACTTGCCCACGCCCACCAAGAATCCGTCGATGATGGACAAAGTGAGCGGCAAGCGGATGGAAACGGTGGTTCCCACGCCCAACTCGCTGGCGACCTCCACGCTGCCGCGCAGCGCCAATACGTTGCGCTTGACCACGTCCATGCCCACGCCGCGACCGGACAAATTGGTGACCTGATCGGCGGTGGAAAGCCCAGGCGCGAAAATCAGCTGGAGAATTTCCTGATCCGACAAGTTGGCGCCGGGCGCCACGACGCCCTTGGCGATGGCTTTGGCCAGCACCTTGTCGCGGTCGATGCCGCCGCCGTCGTCGCTGACCTCGATGACGATATTGCCCGAGTCGTGATAGGCATTGAGCCCCACCCGGCCCTTGGCGGGCTTGCCCAGCCCCAAGCGCGTCTGCACGTCCTCGATGCCGTGGTCCATGGAGTTGCGCACCAGATGGGTCAGAGGATCGCCGATTTTTTCCACCACGCTTTTATCCAGCTCGGTGTCGCCGCCGCGGATTTCCAGGTCGATGTCTTTGTTCAATTCGCGCGTCACGTCGCGTACCACGCGGCGAAAGCGGTTGAAGGTTTCGCCGATGGGCACCATGCGCAAGCGCAAGGAACGATCGCGGATGTCTTCGATCAAGCGGGAAATCACCGAAGCCGATTCGAGAACGTCGGACAAGCCGTGCTTGCGCGCCAGCATGCTGGTGCCGGCGCCGGCGATGACCAGCTCACCCACCAGATTGATCAGTTGATCGAGTTTTTCCGCGTCGATGCGGATGGAACGGCTTTCCTTGGCCTTGCTCTCCTGAATCTTTTGCTGCTTGTCCAGGGCGGATCGCACCGTTTCCGGATACACCACGCCCTGCTCCACCAGGATTTCCCCCAAGCGCTTGCCCGGCGGCGGCGCTTCTTCGCCCTCCGCGACGGGAGCGGTCTGAGAGTTCAGCGCCATGGACAATTCGTGCTCGGTCAAGGCGCCGCTTTTCAGCAGGATTTCGCCAACCTTGAAATCGCTTTCCGGCAACGCTTCGATCAACTGGCGGAAGGTGGCGATTTCGCTGTGGGGTGGAAAGATGCGAATCTGGCAATCGTCGGCGACGAATTCGAACACTTTCTCGATGTCCGGCTTGCTGGCCGTGCTGTCGAAAACGATTTCGAAGCCCAGGTAGCAGGACTCCGGATCCATATCGGCCGCGGCCGGCATGGCGTCGTAAAGCGTGGAAATATGGACGATTTCGCCCAGGGTCTTCAGGTAGCGAATGAAGGACAGCGGGTCCATGCCGTTGCGCAGGACGTTCTCGCCAAAGCGGAGGGAAATATGCCAGTGCTCGCTACGCACCAGGTTTTGCCCCGCCGGCACGCTGCCTTCCGCCGCGTTCGCCGCGGCCGGCGGCGCGGCTCCGGCCGCGGTCGCGCCGCCGCCCAGATAAGCCTCCAAGCGCGTACGCAAATTCTGCCCCTGGTGCGCGGTGCCTTCGTCGGGATTCTCGATGCCTTGGCTTAGCAAGTCGATCAAAGTCTCGATGTGGTCGCGGCACTCCAGCAGCAGGGCGATCAGCTCGCCATCCACCGCCAGCGTGCCGGAGCGAACCCGATCCAGCACCGTCTCCACCACGTGGGTAAAACCGACGATGGGCGTCAATCCGAACAGCCCCGCCGACCCTTTGATGGTATGGGCGGCGCGGAACACGGCATTGATGTTCTCGGCATCCTCCGGCTCGGCTTCGATGCGCATCAGCCCGGACTCCATGTCCCGCAGCAGCTCCTGAGCCTCGTTGACGAAGGTTTGCTTGGCTAATTCAAGTTCATCCGTCATTGCCACTCCAGTACGGGGAATAGTGAAGTTCAGAATACACTAACAAACAAATGTGACAATCCACACAGTACGCGCGCGGCATCTACGTTAAAGCGTAGCCGAAACCATCGCCGGCCGCCCAACCGTTGCCGCCTCGGGAGGGGCATGCGCAGCCTACATCCCGGCCGGCTCGCAGGAACGGACGCAAGCAACGCGAAATGGAATGCGGATAGCGCGAGCGGCGCGGCCAAGGCTGCCGGAAACGATTCATCCAGCGCCCTGGAGGCGCTCGGCAACCATACGACTACCTTGCCCGCAAAGCTTAGAACACGTTGGGCGAGGCTGCTTGCAGCCGACGCAAACGATGCGGCGTCGTGCGCAGCCGGAACGGACGCGGAACCGCCCGCCCGGCCGCCGCCGTCAGAACGGGCGTCTCATATCAGCCGGCTCAAGCGTCATGACATAAGTCCTGCCCGAACAAGGAGGACACATTGCACAACTCGATGATCTCCATCACCAACGGGTTGCTGCCGATCAGGCGTAACGGCCGGCCGAGCTTGTCCGCCTCGCGTTTGAGCAACAGCAGCACTTGCAAGCCGGCGCTGTCCATTTCGCTGACAAGAGACAAATCCAGCGCCGGCTGCTCCTGGGCCGCCAACGCCTCCAGCAGCGCCGGCTTCAAGGCCGCCGCCGTATAGATGGTGAAATCGCCTTCCACCCGCAGGGGATTGGACGACGCGGCATTGTGCTTTTTCTTGACGACCATGGGCGGATCCCTAGGGCAAAATCAATTTGGATACGGCGTCCAGCAACTGGGGCGGCTGGAACGGCTTTACGATCCAAGCCTTGGCGCCCGCCTCTTTGCCCTCGGCCTTTTTCTCCGGCTGGGACTCCGTGGTCAACATGATAATGGGCGTGAATTTGTAATTGGCCAGCTTTTTCACCTCCTTAACAAAGGCAATGCCGTCCATATTGGGCATATTCACATCGGAAACGATGAGATGTATTTTCTGCCCGTCCAGTTTCTTCAGCGCATCCTGGCCGTCGCTGGCGGCGATCACGTCATAGCCGGCGCCCTTCAGGGCGATGGTCACCACTTGCCTGATGGACGCGGAATCATCGACTATCAATATGGTCTTTGCCATTTCACCACCGTATTCAACTTTATGGGTTTTGTTCTATTGGCATCGGCTCGGCCAACCAAGCGGCAAGCCGGCCGAATGAATTCATACACATCTAAAAGAATGTGGTTTCCGTGCTTTCCTGTGCCCGCACCGCGGCGCCGCGAGCCGACGCACTCGCCCGCTGGTGATTCAAGCGCTGGTCGTCGGTGGTATAGGTATCGCTCATCGTGGTCAGCCATTGATCCACGTCGAGGAACTCCGCCTCATGCTGATAGCGCTTGTCGTAGCCTTCCAGCTGGCCTTGCAATTGATCCAGGTTGTGCTCCACCTGGCACAGAATCTGGCTTACCCGATCCTGGAACTGCAGCGAAACCAGCACGCCCTCGATCTCGCGGTGGATGTCCCGGTTCTGCGCCTGGAGTATGGCGGTGGATTGCGTCATGCGCGTGAGCAATTGGTCCAGCCGCTTGAGGATGCCCTTCAGCTTCTCTTCCGACTGATGCTCCGCCTCCACGTCCCGCAAAGCGGTTTGCTCCGCCGCCTCCAGGGCCGACATCATTTTCTGGCTGATCAAATTGACCTTCTCCCGCATTTCCTTGCCGGTTTTACCGGAAATCTGCGAAAGGCGCCGCACTTCGTCCGCCACCACGGAGAAACCGCGCCCTTGCTCGCCGGCGCGGGCCGCCTCGATGGCCGCGTTCAAGGCCAGCAAGTTCGTCTGATCGGCAATATCGCCCACTTGTTTCGCCATGTTTTCCAACTCGGTGGTGTAACTGGCCAGGGTTCTTATTTCCGTTACCATTTTGCTGGTGGTGCCCAGCGTTTCTTCCAGCAGATTTATCACGCGGCGCAACTCTTCTTCGCTGTCTTGCAGAGTGCAGCCGATACTCGCCTCGTCCTCGCCGCCCAAGGACGAGTTATCGATGGCGCTTTCCAAATCGGCGATGATGGAAGCAAACCGGCCGCTTAGGGCGATGATTTCGTCCTCCGTCTGGGTTCGCGCCGTCTGGATATGGGTGCGCCATATGGGCATCACTCGCAGATAAAAGCGCACCAACTGCTCGACCCGGTTACGCACGGCCTCCCGGCTTTGCTTGGCCATGGCATCGCTGGCCGCCGCTTTCGCCGCCGCCAGCTGGCCTTGATGGATTCCGTCCAAATACCGGCCCACGCCGATGCCGGCCAGCAACAGCACCGCGCCGGCCGCCAAAGCGATCCAACTCATGCCGCCCAATGCGGCGCAAACGCCGCCCGCCGACGCGCCCAAGACGGACGGCCAATAAAGAAACTGTCTATTGCTATCGTTCATTCCACCCTACCGATTCGATTCGCGGCCCGGATGCTCGTCACCCGAGACATCGGCCGTCCCAAGTCCAGCTTTCCGCCCACGCGCGCTGCTGCAAAACATTGCGTGACCGACCGCGCAAAATCCGCGCCTCATACGGCTGGAGACTAGCTGTAGAAGGCGTTTCCGTCAAACTTGGGCGAGCATCCCGACGGCCGCCTTCCCGGCCGCCGTATCCGCACTTGCGTCGCCGGTCGCATCGCTTGTATCGTTGGCTCCGCCGCAAAAACGAATTCATCATCCCTTTAGCAACACGGAGAACGCGAATGGCGATTTTTTCTTGGAAAAATGACTATCGCGTCGGCGACGCGACCATTGACGCCCAGCACGAATATTTGTTCGCCCTGGCCAATGAAGTGGTCGGTTCGCAAAGCCGGGCCGAGCTGACCAACCACGTGATGAAGCTCTACCGCTACGTGCGGGAGCACTTCAGCCACGAAGAAGCCGTGATGAAGCAGACCAGCTATCCGTCCTACCAGGAACACATCGCCATGCACGATCAGTTGATGGCGCAGCTGACAGCCATCAGCGACAGCATCGGCAAGGATCAGTGGTCGGTGGACGAATTGCAGCGCTTCATGAACCAATGGCTGCTGGGCCACATCCTCGAAGTCGATACGCAATTGGCGGCCTTCCTGGGAAAAACCGGCGAGCCGTCCTCGCCGGTTTCCTAAAACTTCGCTCCAGCCATCTTAAAAAACGCCTAAACGGCCGCCCTCCGGGTCTTTTGCCGTGCAAGACGGCGTAAAGTGACGCTCCTTAACCGCCGGCCGGCTGCCGGCATGAGCAATCCTGCTCGCGACAAGGAGTACCGGATGGAATCCAACACCGACAATACAACGCTGCTCGCCATGCTCGAATCCATGCTGAGGATTCGCGCCTACGAGGAAAAAGCCGCCGCCCTGCAAGCGCAAGGCCAGGCGCCGGGCACATGCACCGCCGTCGGCCAGGAGGCCGTCGCCGTGGGCGTGGTGCAAGCCCTGGCGGCGGACGACCTGATCCTCACCAACCACCGCAGCGCCGGCCATTTATTGGCGCGGGGCGCCGACACCGGCCGCATGCTGGCCGAAGTGATGGGCAAAAGCACCGGCTATTGCAAAGGCAAAAGCGGCTCGCTGCACATTTCCGCCAAGGAACTGGGCGTGGTGCTCACCTCCACCATCGTCGGCGCCGAACTTTCCCTCGCCACCGGCGTGGGGTTAGCCCTGGCCATGGAGCGCAGCGCCGCCATCGCCGTGTGCTTCTTCGGCGACGGCGCCGCCTGCGAAGGCGCGTTCCACGAATCCCTCAACCTGGCCGCCCTGTGGCGCCTGCCCATCCTCTACGTGTGCGAAAACAATCAATGGCAGGCCTTCGTACACCGGCGCGAAGCCATGGCGGCGGAAAGCGTCGGAGACTGGGCCGCCGCCCATCCCATGCCCTGCGCCAGCGTGGACGGCAACGACGCGGAGGCGGTATACGCCGCTGCTGCCGCCGCCGCCGCCCAAGTGAGAAGCAGCCGCCAGCCCTATTTCTTGGAAGCGCGAACCTACCGCCTGCGCGGCCACTACGAGCCGGACGACCAGCATTACGTGGACGCGAAAGAGCTGGCGGGTTGGCGCGGCCGCGATCCCATCGCCGCCTTGCAAGCGCGGCTGCTGGCGCAGGGCGTCCTGAGCGCCGAAAGCCTGGAACGCCTGCACCAGCGCGTGGCGGCCGATATCGACAACGGCTTGGCCTTCGCCCTGGCCTCGCCCTACCCCGCCGCCGAGGAATTGGCTACGGACGTGTACGCGTGAAAGGAGACGCACCCATGCAACAACTCACCGTCAACGACGCCGTTTCCCAAGCCCTGGCGGAAGAAATGCGCCGCGATGCCAAAGTGCTGATGTTCGGCGAAGGCGTCGCCACCAAACGGCACGATCTCCTGGCCGAATTCGGCCCGGAACGGATACGCAACACGCCCCTGGCGGAAGGCATCATCGCCGGCACCGCCGTGGGAGCGGCCGCCATGGGGCTCAGGCCGGTGGTGGACCTGCTGTTCGCCCCCTTCCTCTGCTACGCCATGGACGCGATCGTCAACAGCGCCGGCAAGCTGCGTTACTTGTCCGGCGGACAATTCGCCTTTCCCCTGGTGGTGATGACCCAAACCGGCGCCGGCTGGGGCGTGGGCGCCCAGCACAACCACAACCTGGAGGCCTGGTTCGTGCACAGCCCCGGACTCAAGGTGGTGATGCCTTCCAACCCGGCGGATTTCAAGGGCCTGCTGAAAGCGGCCATCCGCGACGACAACCCGGTGCTGTTCTTCTCCGATCTGTCCCTGGGCTACCAAGCGGGCGAAGTGCCCGACGGGGACTGCCTCGTCCCCCTGGGCAGCGCCGCCACCCGCCGCGTCGGCGGCGACGTCACCCTCATCGGCTACGGCAAAACCGTCGCCGCCTGCCTGCAAGCCTCGGATCGCCTGGCCGAACGCGGCATTGCCGCCGAAGTGATCGACCTGCGCAGCCTCAAGCCCCTGGACGAAGCCGCCATACTCGCCTCCGTCCGCAAAACCGGCCGGCTGGTGGTGGCGCACGAAGCGGGCCGGCTGTGCGGCGTCGGCGCGGAAGTGGCGGCGCTGGCCGCGGAACACGCCTTCGCAGCGCTCAAAGCGCCGGTCATCCGACTCGCCGGCCCCGACGCGCCCACCCCCGGCAATATCGTGCTGGAACAAGCCGGCGCGCCCAGCGCCGACGCGGTGGCCGCCGCCGCGCTGAAGCTGTTCGAATCCATCGCCTAACCCCAACGACAAGGAGAGCGCCATGCCTGCATTCACTGTTTCCCCCTCGGCCGTCGGCCCGAACTGCCTGAAAGCCGCGGTGATCTACCTGCTGCTGGGCCTGGCCCTGGGCATGTACATGGGCGCCAGCGAAAGCTTCGTGCTGCGCCCCGTGCATACCCATCTCAACCTGCTGGGCTGGGCCACGCTGGCCCTGGCCGGCCTGGTCTACAGCGTCTTCCCCCAAACCGCCCGCAGCCGCTTGGCCGCCATCCATTTCTGGCTGCACAACGTGTCCATGCCGGTGATGATGGCGGCCCTGGCCGCCATGCTGCTGGGCCGCAACGAAGCCGCACCGGTACTGGTGGCGGCGCAGTTCCCCCTGGTGGCCGGCATCGTCGCCTTCGCCGCCAATGTGTTTTTGCACGTGGGAAAAACCCATTAACATGCGCCGCCATAGGAACCACGCCACGAGGGCATCTCCCATGAAAGCCATGCAATTCGCCGGTTACGGCGGCCCCGACAAAATCCGGGCGGCGGAGCTGCCGGTACCCGCGGCGGGCGCCGGTGAAATTCCCGTCAAGGTAGCCGCCACCTCCATCAACCCCATCGACTGGAAACTGCACGGCGGCATGTTGCGCTGGATCAGGCCGCTGCATTTTCCTTCCACCCCCTGCTTCGATTTCGCCGGAGAGGTGGCCGCCGCCGGCGAAGGCGTCGGCGCGTTCCGGCCGGGCGAACGGGTGTTCGGCATGTTGCCGCTGCGCCAGCTGGGCGCCGCCGCCGAATACCTGGCGGTGGATCAGGCCTACGCCGCGCCCATGCCGGAGGGACTGGGTTTTGCCGAAGCGGCGGCTCTGCCCCTGGCGGGCATGACGGCGCTGCAGGCCTTGCGCGACGACGGCGGGCTGGTTGCCGGCCAACGGGTGCTGGTCAGCGGCGCGGCCGGCGGCGTCGGCCACTACGGGGTGCAGATCGCCAAGGCGTTGGGCGCCCACGTCACCGCCCTGTGCCGGCCGGCCAAACACGCGCTGGCGCGGGAACTGGGCGCCGACGCGGCCCTGGATTACGCCGCCGCGCCGGCCGATGCGGCGCAACGCTACGACCTGATCCTGGACACCACCCATCATCAGGGCTTCGGCCGCTGGCGGCGCTGGCTGACGCCGCGGGGCAAATACGTCGCCCTGCTGCCGCTGCCCGGACTGCTGCTGCACAAATTGACGCTGCCGCTTTACTCGTCCCAACGCGCCGCCGTCACCTTCCTCAAGCCCAACCGCGCCGACCTGGAACAGCTGGCCGACTGGGTCCGGCAAAAACGCCTGCGCACCGTGCTGGACGGGATTTATCCCCTGGAGGAGCTGGGCAAAGCCATGGAACGCAGCCGCAGCGGCCGCCCCAGCGGCAAAATCGTCGTGCGGATCGACGGCTGAGCGAAGCCGGCCGGCCTTTCAGTCCATCCGCCAGGACGCCAGCTCGCTCGCCGGCATGGGACGGGCGATGCCGTAGCCTTGGCCCAGTTCGCATCCCATGTCGAGCAATGCTTGGTAGTGCGCCACGGTCTCGATGCCTTCAGCCACCGTGCGCCGATCGAAGGCCCGCGCCAAAGCGATGATGCTCTGCACAATCGCCATGTCGCCCTTGTCTTCCAGCATGTCCCGCACGAAGGACTGATCGATTTTGAGGGTGTCGACCGGCAGATTGCTCAAATAGGTCAGCTGCGAATACCCCGTGCCGAAATCGTCCAGCGCAAACCCCACGCCGATTTCGCGGCAAGCCTCGATAATGCTTTGAACGGCGTAAATGTCGTTGAGCTCGACCGTTTCCAGCACCTCGAACTGGAACCGGTTGGGCGACAGGTCCGGATGTTGCGCGAGCTGGCTCATCAGCTTTTCCAAAAAGCCGGCGGATTCCAGATGGTAGGCGGACACGTTGATGCTGACGTGGATGTCCAATCCGCTGCTCCGCCACTGGCTCAACTGGGCGAGAGCCGTTTTCATCACCCATTCGCCGACCTCGATGTCGAGTTCCGTATTGTTGATATAACGCAGGAAATCCGCCGGCAATAGCAGGCCCCGTTGCGGGTGCCGCCAGCGAATGAGCGCCTCGGCGCCGACCAGCTCCCGGGTGAGCAGATTGACCTTGGGCTGGTAATACAACTCGAACTGGCCTTGCTCCAGCCCGAGCCGAATGCTTTTCAGGAAGTCCTGCTGGTCGCGGGCGCGCCGATCCAGCGCGGGATCGTAGATGTGGAAACGGTTTTTGCCCGATTGCTTGGCCACGTACATGGCCTGGTCGGCGTGGCGCAACAAGGCGTCCGGATCGTCGTCGTCCAGCGGGTAAATGCTCACCCCGATGCTGGCGCCCAGCACGATTTTCTCGTTCTTGAGGTAGATCGGCTGGGCGATCGCCGCGAGCAGCCGCCCCAGCGTCGCCATGCACTCCTCGCCTTTCTCCAGCCCCAGCAGCAGCACCACGAACTCGTCGCCCCCCAAGCGGGCGACAGTGTCGCCGCCGCGCACGGCGTTGCTCAGGCGCTTGGCGATTTCGATCAACACATGATCGCCCGCTTCGTGCCCCAGGGTATCGTTGACCGGCTTGAAACCGTCGAGATCGAGATAGCACACCGCCATCATGTCTTGCTCGCGGGCAGTCTGGGCGATGGCCTGCTTCATTCGATCGGCCAGCAGCATCCGGTTGGGAATACCGGTCAGCGCATCGTAATGGGCGATACGGCTCAACGCGGCTTCGTGTTCCTTCAGGTAGCTGATGTCGGAAAACACCGCCACGTGCCGCTGCACATTGCCCTCGCCGTCGCAAATGGCCGAAATCGACAGCAGTTCCGCGTAGAACTCGCCGTTTTTGCGCCGGTTCCAGATTTCGCCGCGCCAGGACTTTTCCTCTTTCAAGGACCGCCACATGGCGTCGTAAAACGCTTGGTCCTGACGCCCCGAACTCAAAAACCGCGGATTCCGGCCCAACACTTCCTCGCGCCGATAGCCGGTGATCGCGGTGAAGGCCGGATTGACCTCGGTTATCCGGTTGTTCGCGTCGGTGATCAGAATCGCTTCCTGGCTGGTGTCGAACACGCTGGCGGTGATGCGCAGGTTTTCCTCGCTCCGCTTGCGGTCGGTGATATCGAAACACGAGCCGATATAGCCTTCGAACACGCCTTGCGCGCTGAAGCGCGGCGAGCCGCTGTCGATGATCCAGCGATATTCGCCGTCGTGGCGCCGCAGGCGGTATTCCATGGTGAAGGGCTCGCGGCGGTCGAAGTGGCCGGCGTAAGTCTCCAAGCGGCGCTGCCGGTCGTCCGGATGCACGCCCTCGGTCCAGCCGCCGCCCCGCTCCTGCTCCACGGTGCGCCCGGTGAAATCCAGCCAGACTTTGTTGAACCACGTGCGAAACCGCTCCGTGCCGGCCATCCAAATCAACGCCTGGGCGGATTCGCTGATGAAGCGGAAATGCGCCTCGCTCTGCTGCAACTTCAGCTCGGCGCGCTTGCGCTCGGTGATATCGGTTCCCAGGCCGACCACATAGGACCGGCCGTCGATATTGGTGAGGTGGCCGGAAAAGTAATACGGAATCTTTTGGCCGGACCGGGTGACCAGTTCCGCTTCGGCCCAAGCGCTGCCCGTGGCGAACACCTCCCGGATGCGCTCCTCGATCAGCGCCCTGTCGTCGCCCTCGAACAGGGTCAGCGCCGATGCCCCTTCCAGCTCCGCCGCCGAATAACCGCTCACCGCCTGGAACTGCGGGTTGACCCGCAGAATATTTCCCATGGCGTCCAGTATGTAGAAAATGCCGGGCAGGCTGTTGATCACGTCGTCGGAAAACTGCTTTTGCTTCAGCAACAGTTCCTCGGCGCGCTTGCTCGCGGTAATGTCGCGGATGAAGGAGCTGAACGCGTACCCGTGCCCCGTTCTGATGGGCGAAATGGACAGTTCGATGGGGAACTCGTGCCCATCGCGGTGCAGGGCGGAAATTTCGATGCGCCGGTTCAGCGCCGGCCCCTCGCCGGTGGCCAGAAAGTGGCTCAAGCCGAGCAGGTGATGCTCACGATGCCGCTCCGGGATGATGACCTCGTGCATCGGCCGCCCGACGACTTCGTCGTGGCTCCAGCCGAAGGTTTGCTCCGCCTGCTTGCTCCAGCCGGTGATGACGCCTTTCGCGTCCATCATCGTCACGGCGTCGAGGGCGTTTTCGAAGATGGAGGCGAGGAACTCCTTCTGCTCGCGCAGCGTGTCCTCGCCCCGTTTGCGCCGGGTGATGTCCTCGGTGATGCCCATCAGCTTTATCACCTTGCTGTCGACATCCTTGATCGGGATAAAACAGGACTTGAAATAACGCGGCTCGTCGCCGACGGCGGCGAATTCGAAATGACGGGAATTGCCGTCGATGGCCTCGCGCAACAGCGCGCCGATGCGCTCGTTGTCCGGCTCGCTGACCGAATCCAAATAGGGAACGCCGCAAATCGTTTCCTCGTCGCTCAGGCCCATCATGCCCAGCCCCACGGGATTCATGGACTGCAGGCGGCCTTCCAGGTCGATCTCGTGGATGCAGAACGGCGAGTTTTCGATCAGCATGCGGTAGCGGTGCTCGCTGGCGGCCAGCGCCGCCTCCATCCGCTTGCGTTCGGTAATTTCATTTTTTACCGCGACGTAGTGGGTGACGATGCCCTGCGAGTTCCTGACGGGGGCGATGCTCACCTCCTCCCAGTACAACTCGCCGTTCTTGCGCTTGTTGAGCAACTCGCCGCTCCACTCCTGCCCACCGGCCAGCTTGCTCCACAGCTCCTGGTAGACTGCTTCGGGGGTCTGGCCGGACTGGAGAATGCGCGGGTTCTGGCCCACGGCTTCGTCCGCGCTGTAGCCGGTGACTTCGGTAAAGCGCGGGTTGACGTACTGGATGCGCGCCTCCAGGTCGGTGATGACCACGGAAGCGGCGCTTTGCTCGACGGCCGCCGAAAGCTGGCGCAGCCTCTCTTCCGCTTGCCGGCGATCGGTGATGTCCACGTTGGTGCCGAGCATGCGCAACGGCGTGCCTTGCTCGTCGCGGAACACCTTGGCCACCGCCTTGATGTAGCGAATTTCGCCGTTGGGCCAGACCACGCGGAATTCGGTGTCGAAGGGCCGCTCGCCGCGGATGGCCGCCTCCACTTCCCGGTCGCCGCGCTCGAGGTCGTCCGGGTGCAGCGCCGCGCGCCAGGCCTCCTCGCTTCCGGAAAAGTCCTCGCGGCGGATGCGATAGAGCGCGTACATGGACTCGTCCCAGATCATCTCCTGGGTAGCCAGGTTCCAGTCCCAAATGCCCACTCCGTTGTGCAGCGTGGCCAACGCCAGCCGCTCCTCGTTTTCCCGCAGCGTGTTCTCGGTCCGCTTGCGTTCGGAGATGTCGCGGCTGATGCCGAGCAGCACCGCCTCGCCGTCCATTTCGATGAGGCGCGACCTGACCTCGATCGGAATAACGCCCCCGTCCTTGCGCAAACGCCCGGACTCGAACGTGGCGTGCCCCTGCGCACTGATCAGCGCTATCCTTTCCGCCACGCGCTCGGCGTAGCCGGGGGCCGCGAATTCGGACAGCTTTTTGCCCACCATATCTTCGCGGCTGTATCCCTGCCGCTCGTATCCGGTGGCGTTCATGTCCAGGATGCGGCCGTCCATGGAAATGATCTCGATGCAATCGCCGACGGATTCGAATATGTGGCGGAATTTGCGCTCGCTTTCTTCCAGCCGGTCCTCGAGCCGACGGCGGCCGGTAATGTCGCGCGCGATGCCGAGCACGCCTATCAGCTTTCCCTCGCCGTCGCGCATCGGCGTCTTGATGGTTTCCAGCAATTTGCGCCCGCCGTCCGCGAAAGCCACCCACTCCTCGTTGACGCTAGGACCGTCTTTTTCCATGGCCATGCGGTCGTAGGCCCGGAACGAATCGGCGACGTCCCGACTCATGAAGTCGTAATCGGTTTTACCGACGATGTCCCTTTCCTTGGCGCCGAGGCAGCATTCGACGCGGGCGTTGCAAGCCAGGTATACGCCGTCCGCGTCCTTCAGCCACACCAGGTCGGGCAGCGTGTCGACCAGGGTGCGCAAATAGCTTTCCTCGATGCCGTTCCATTCCTGCGCCAGGCCGGCGGCCATGGCCTGCGTCAGCTCGTGCTCGCCGACCAGGCCGGCCATGCGTCCGGCGGCGTCCACCACCGCCAGGTGGCGCACGCGGTGGGCGAGCATCGTCTCGGCGGCCAAGCGAGTGGGTGCGTCGAGGGGAACGGTCAGCACCGGCGCGATCATGGCCTGCCCCAGCGTCACGTCCGGCCGGGCCTGTTCGCCCGAATAAAAACGCACCACGTCGCGTTCCGTAATGATGCCGACCGGCCTATCGTCCTCGACCACCACGACGCAGCTCTCCCGTTGCGCCAACATCAGCTCCAAGGCCTGCGCCAAGCCGGTGGAGGCAGGCAGGGCGATCGCCGAACGCTGCGCCAGCGACGCCACCATGCGGCGCCCGGCCAGGGCGGTGAGATGGAGGTGCAGGCGAAAGTCCGTTTCGCTGATGACGCCGAGCAAGCGCTGCTCGTCGTCTACGATCACCAGATGCCGGATGCCTTCGCTCAGGCAACGGCGATGCGCCTCCAGGCAAGTCACGGAAGGCGGCACGGCGATCACCGGCGCGGACATGACCCTACGCAACGGCGTCGCTTGCGGGCATTCCGACTGCATGGCCTGCAGCACGTTGCGCTCGGTGACGATCCCTGCCGGCCGCCCGTCCCCGTCGACGACCACAATGGAGGAAATGCGCTTTGCGGCCATGAGGCGCGCCGCCTCCCCCAGACTGTCGCTGGGCGTCAGGCAGACGACGTGGCGCGTGGCAATATCGATCAGCAGCGCGTTTTGTTCGCCGCCTTGGGAAACTACCCGCTCGTTCATACAAATACTCAAACTCGAAAAGTGCTCTGTCGAAAGCCCTTGCAATAATTCCTTTCGGTGGGATGCGCCTCGGCCTTGGCTTTGCCAGTGTGGCAGTCTAGCCGCTCAAGCGGAGGTCTTGTAGCCGCCCTGCATCAGCCGCATCACGCGGGTGGCGATTTCCTCCACCGACATGTTGCTGGTGTCCAGGTAGGGGATGTTCGCCGAGCGGTATATGTCCAGGGCGGCGCGCAGTTCCTTTTGGCACTGGGCCAGGGAGGCGTAGCCGCTGCCCGGCTGGCGCTCCTCCCGTATTTTCGCCAGCTGGCGGGAATCCACCAGCAGTCCGCACAGCTTGTCGCGGTAGGACGCCAACGCCTTGGGCAGCTCGCCCCACTCCAGGTCTTCCTCGGTGAGGGGGTAGTTGGCGGCGCGCAGGCCGAACTGCATGGCGAGGTACAAACAGGCCGGCGTCTTGCCGCTGCGGGACACGCCCAGCAGGATGATGTCGGCGTTGGGATAGTCGTCGTATTTCACGCCGTCGTCGGTTTGCAAGGCGAACTTCAAGGCCTGGATGCGCCGCCGGCCGGCTTCCTTGTCGACCAAGCCATGGGCGCGGCCCACGGCTTTCGACGCCGGCTTGGCGAACTCCTGCTCCAACGCGCCGATAAACGCCTCGAACACGTCCAGCACCAGCCCCCGGCAAGGCTTGAGCCGCTCGCGCAGGACGCTGTCGGTGAGGCTGCTGAGCACGATGGGCCGCACCTCCGAACGCACCGCTTCGGTGTCGATGCGCTCGCGCACGGCCTGGACCTTCTCCGGCGTGTCAACGAAGGGCAGTTGCACCCTGTCGAAAGCCACGCCTTCGAACTGGCTGAGCAGGGTTTTGGCAATGGTCTGCACGGTGATGCCGGTGTGGTCGGAGACCAGGAACAAGGTGCGTTTAGGTTGCATGGACGGCTTTACGGCTAGAATTGAGCAAGGTATGGCCTTCGGCCTCCTCTCCCCGGCGGGGAGAGGGCTGGGGAGAGGGGGCTTAAAACACCACCCTCTCCCCCATCCCCTCTCCCGCCAACGGGAGAGGGGAGTTCCCAGCACGGTAACACAAGGGAAAACAGCAATGAAAGACAGCGTGGTGTGGTTCGAAAACCTAGGCATCGGCGACGTGGGCCAGGTGGGCGGCAAGAACGCCTCCCTGGGGGAGATGATCGCCAACTTGGCGCAAGCCGGAGTGGACGTGCCGGGCGGCTTCGCCACCACCGCCGGCGCTTATCGGGACTTCCTGGCCCAGGGCGGTCTGGACCAACGCATCTGGGCCGAACTGGAAAGCCTGGACGTGGACGACGTGGCGACCCTGGCCGCCACCGGCGCCAAGATCCGCCGGTGGATCATGGACACCCCCTTCCCCGCCGAACTGCAGCAGGCCATTCTTGACGCCCACGGCCAAATGGAAGCGCAGTACGGCCCGGCCCTGTCCGTGGCGGTGCGTTCCTCCGCCACCGCCGAGGACCTGCCCAACGCCTCCTTCGCCGGCCAGCAGGAAACCTATCTGAACGTCAGCGGACGGGACGACGTGCTGCACGCCGTCAAGCAGGTGTTCGCCTCCCTGTTCAACGACCGGGCCATTGCCTACCGCGTCCACCAGGATTTCGAGCACCGCAAAGTGGCGCTCTCGGCCGGCATCCAGCGCATGATCCGCAGCGACCGGGCGGCCAGCGGCGTGATGTTCACCCTGGACACCGAATCCGGCTTCCGCGACGCGGTGTTCATCACCGCCGCCTACGGCCTGGGGGAAATGGTGGTGCAGGGGGCGGTGAATCCGGACGAGTTCTACGTCTACAAACCCACCCTGGCGGCCGGCAAGCGCGCCGTGCTGCGCCGCGGCCTGGGCGAAAAAGCCGTGCGGATGATCTACGGCCAGGATGCGGCGACGCAAATCGTCGACACCCCCGAAGCCGACCGCCAGCGCTTTTGCATTAGCGACGCCGAGGCGGAACAACTGGCGCGGCTGGCCGTCGTCATCGAACAACACTACGGCCGCCCCATGGACATCGAATGGGCCAAGGACGGCCTGGACGGCAAGCTGTACATTGTCCAGGCCCGCCCGGAAACGGTGGAAAGCCGCGTTACCCACGAAATCGAGCGCTACAGCCTCAAGCAGAAATCCAACCTGCTGGCCAAGGGCCGCAGCGTCGGCCACAAGATCGGCGCGGGCACCGCCAAGGTCATCCAATCCATCAAGCAAATGGACCAAGTGCTGCCCGGCGACGTGCTGGTCACCGACATGACCGACCCGGACTGGGAGCCCATCATGAAGCGCGCCGCCGCCATCGTCACCAACCGCGGCGGACGCACCTGCCACGCCGCCATCATCGCCCGCGAGCTGGGCATACCCGCCGTGGTGGGCTGCGGCGACGCCACCCACACCATCGCCCACGGCGCGGCGGTGACCGTGTCCTGCGCCGAAGGGGACGTGGGCAGCGTCTACGCCGGCTCCCTGCCCTTCGAGGTGCAGAAGATCAACCTGAACGAAATGCCGAAGCTGCCGGTGAAATTAATGATGAACGTCGGCAACCCGGAACGGGCTTTCGCCTTCGCCGCCATTCCCAACGCCGGCGTCGGCCTGGCGCGGCTGGAGTTCGTCATCAACCGCACCATCGGCGTGCACCCCAAGGCGCTGCTGGAATTCGACCGGCAAAGCCAGGAAATCCAGGCGGAAATCCGCAGCCGCATGGCCGGCTACGCCGACCCGGTAAGTTTCTACGTGGATAAGCTGGCGGAAGGCATCGCCACCCTGGCGGCGGCGTTTTATCCCAAGCCGGTGATCGTGCGCTGCTCCGACTTCAAGTCCAACGAATACGCCAACCTGGTGGGCGGCGCAGCCTACGAACCCCACGAAGAAAATCCCATGATCGGCTTCCGCGGCGCCTCGCGCTACGTGGCCGATTCGTTCCGCCCCTGCTTCGAGCTGGAATGCCGCGCCCTCAAGCGCGTGCGCGAAGACATGGGCCTGGACAACGTCTGGGTGATGATCCCGTTCGTGCGCACGGTGGAGGAAGGCCGCGCCGTGGTGGAGCTGCTGGCGGAGTATGGTTTGAAGCGCGGCGAGAACGGCCTTAAGGTGGTGATGATGTGCGAAATCCCCTCCAACCCCCTGCTGGCCGACGAATTCCTCCAGCACTTCGACGGCTTCTCCATCGGCTCCAACGACCTGACCCAATGCACGCTGGGCATCGACCGGGACTCGGCCATCGTCGCCGGCAGCTTCGACGAACGCAACGGCGCGGTCAAAGCCCTGCTGCACATGGCCATCGACGCCTGCGTGCGCAACAACAAATACATCGGCATCTGCGGCCAAGGCCCCTCCGACCACCCGGACCTGGCCCTGTGGCTGATGGAAGAAGGCATCGAAAGCATGTCCCTCAACCCGGACACGGTGGTGGAGACTTGGATGTTTTTGGCGAAAAACGCCGTTCAGTAAAATTAAAGGGATTCCGTATAGCCACAATCGCCTGGCGGTACTGCCAAGCCGTCAGGTCGCCCCGTTTAGAGCCGTGGGATGCGGTAACGAATCGTTCGCGCAAGCACGTAGGCTTGTTGAGTCCGCGAAACCCAGCAATCGATTCCGACCAAGCTGGGTTTACGCTATCGTTTCAACCCAGCCTACGTGCTAGCCTTGTAAGGCCCAACATCTGAAACAGTCAATGTTCGATTACGTTACCCCTCTTCAACATCTCAGCTAACGTACCACCTTACCCACACCGCAGAAGAGTGGAAAATCACTGCATTGCATATGGGAAAGGACGGTTATCCTTATCCAAAATTTTGGAGTCAGCGTTATGAGCATGTACAAAGTTTCTAAGCCTGACCCTGCGCTCAAGTTCGCTCCCTCCGGCGCTGGGACGCTCCGCAAGCGCCGCACCCCTTGGCTCCACTTTAGGTCTTTCTCTGCCACATGAGGCGTCCTGTCTCGTCCCAAGCGGCCGGCTTGCTCGGCTGGCTTCTGGTTGCCTTTGCCGCAGGGGCTGTCGGCGCGATCGCATCGGTAGATGCGGCAGGTTTCTATGCCCAGCTAATCAAGCCCTCGTGGGCGCCACCGGCCGCTGTGTTCGCTCCCGTGTGGTCGGCGCTGTACTTCCTAATGGGCATATCTGCTTGGCTGGTGTGGCGGTCGCCGAGCCAGAACCGCGCTGCGCTGGCTCTGTTTGGCGCCCAGCTGGTCGCCAATGCGCTATGGTCCTGGCTCTTTTTCGCTTGGCATCAAGGCGCGTTTGCCTGCGCGGAAGTGTTGCTCTTGCTAGCACTCATCCTGCTCACGCTCCGGGCCTTCTGGCAATGCAGCCGGCTTGCCGCCATCCTGCTGGTGCCGTACCTGTTGTGGGTATCCTTCGCGTCGGTCCTCACTTGGTCGGTGTGGCAAAGCAATCCAGGGTTATTGTCGTGAGCCTACGCGCTAAATGGAAAGCCCAACCACGGCCGCCCGATTCATTCTCTTTGCGCCACGCCGAACGCTAACCCTTCATCAACCAATCGGCCCGCCGCCTCGTCCGCTGCCCGGCTGTTTTCCTCCCAGCCGCTTTCGCCCTGGCGAATCCGCGCCAGGACGCTTTGGGTCGATAGGAACCGTTCGGAGTCGTAGAAAAAGTCCGGCCCCGGTTCTCGTCGATCCGACAGTTGCGTAACCTGGGCGCAGTCCCGCCACCTCGCGACGATCTCGCCGCTGCCGTCCAGTTCCGCAACCAGTTGCCGCACGGCCTGGACGTAGGCCTGGACGTAGGCCTGGATGAATGGCCGGGCCTGCTCGAACGCCAGGGTTTGCCAGTTGCGGCGCACGCGGAAAAGGCGTTCCCATAGCTGTTCCACGTCGTCGAATTGGCCGTAGTAACAGGCGGTCAGCGCCAAAATTCTCCTCGGCTCGAAAGCCGCCAGATAGGTTCGGCCTTTCTTCAGTTTGATCTTTTTTCCGCCCCGCGCCTCGTAGATGGCTTTCACCACCTCGAAGAAGCGCCGCTTGGCGTCTGCGGAAAGCGCCGCGATGTCGCTTTCCGCCAAGCCGACCCGCTTCAGCCACGACTGCGTCAACCGGGACTCCATGACGCTGCGGAACTTCTCCCAGCAGCGTTTTTCGTCCTCGACGGTGTCGGCGTATTTAAAACGGCTGCCGCGCAGCAGTTTCATCAAATCGCTGAACAGCACGAACAGTTGCTCGTGCTGCCCCCACCGGCCGCCCAGGGAATAGCTGCAGCCCGGCATGTAGCGGTACTCGGCGTGATGGGCGTCCAGATAAACGAAGGTGGAAAGGTCGATGCTGGCCCCGTCCGATGTGCGGTTGCCGAAGGTGGGCGATCCGTGCACGGCGTGCAGGTCGTAGTAAGCCGCCGCTTCTTCGGCGAGATGGGCGAGGATGCGATCCAGGTAGGCGCGGGCATCCTGCCGGCCGACCGGATAATCCAACGGCAAGCCCATGTCCCGTTTCAATCCGTATTCGAACAGGGTCTCCAGCCGCTCGGGCTGGTTGGAAAAATAGCGGTAATGGGCAAAGCGCAGATGGTTGCCGACGCGGACCACCAGCGCGGCTTTTTCCCCGCCGGCGGCCCGCTGAAAAGGAAGTTCGATGACGGCCAATACCTGGGCCGCGTCGATGCCGTTGCGCACGGCGGCCAGGCTATAGACGTATTCGTGCACGGCTTCGGTCAGGCCGACCATGCCGTCGCGATGGCTTTTTTTCGGATGCTTGAGCCAGGCCAGCGGCGTGGCGCCGATGCCTTTCACCACCACGTCTAGATAACGCATCCGGTCGTCCGCCGTTTTGCGGACGATCTCTCCCAGCCATAACGCGCGGCCATCGCCCAGGGCGCTGCCGGCGCAGCGGCTGTCGCTGTCCTGGTAGCGCGTGGCGAAAAAGGTCTCGATGTCCTCGGCGGGCGTGTCGCCTTCTCCTGCGCGGGATTCGTGCTTGAACCAGGCGAACCATTCCAGCAAAGCGCTTTCGATTTCCCGGCCGCCCTTCGGCACGGGTAAATCCAACGACTCGGCCAAGCGCCGGTTGAACAAAACCAGCCGCGCGCCCGGCACACGCCGTACCGGAACCTCGACGTAAAAACTCGAGCCCAGCGATTTGAAGGAATGGGGGCCGAAAGCCTGGACCGGCTTGGACTGACGACGGAAAAACCCCTGGCTCAGCAGAAAGGGGATGAAAGAAAGCACTCCCATTGACCGGACACCCCGAAAAACGCCTTGATCCCGCGCGATTGAAAAATCGAACGCAATCGGTCCGATTACCCATTTTAGTTTTGGGGATTTTAATGCAGCGGCGCTCTTTGTTCGAGGGGGCCGTCCAACCGCGGCCCGCCAAGCGCAAACCCACCGCCGCCGCGCTACACTTGCCCCTGCACCTCATCACAGGAGTAGACGGCCATGAGCAAACTCACCCTGTCGGTTGTCGCAATGCTGGGAGCGCTGGCCTCCGCCGCCGTTGCGGCGGATACGGTCGCCATCCAAGCCCAAGTCACCACTTTTTCGCCGGAAATCGTGTTCGTCAATCCGGGCGACACGCTCGCCTTCCGCCGCATGGCGACCCACCTGGTCGGGCCGGTGAACGGCATGGCACCGGCCGGCGCGGCGCCCATGGCTTCCGCCCTGGGCAAGGATTACGACTACAAAGTGGAGAAGGAAGGCATTTACGTCTACCGCTGCACCGTCCATTGGGCGGCGCGCATGGGCGGCGTCGTAGTGGCGGGCAAGCCGGCCAACGCCAAGGAGATCGTGGAAAAATACAAAGCCGCCGCCACGGGCTTGGACGTTCAGGCGAAGTTTTTGTTGGATAAGCTGCTGGCGGAATTGCCCAAGCACGGTTTGTAACGGCCAGCCGCAAGGCCGACCTTCGCGGCAGGAGCGGGCCATGGCCGCGACAGCCCCGGCGCGAGCCAAAAGCCGCCTTCTCCCCTACCCCTCTCCCGCCTGCGGGAGAGGGGTTGCGCAAGCCATGATCTATCCGTCGCCGTAGCGCTCGCGTAACGCCGCCGCCTCGGCCAGGGGCGCTACCGCCAACACGGTCACCCGCTGGCCGAAGTCTTTGTCCAACACCCTGCCGCCCAACCGCTCCACCTCCCGCGCCAACGGCTCCCAGCGGCCGTAGTCCACCGTCAGGCGCAGTTTCGCCATTTCCACATAGGGTTCCAGGCGCGCCGCTTCCAGCGCCATCCTGGCGGTGTTGCCGTAAGCCCGCGCCAAACCGCCGGTGCCCAGGTTGATGCCGCCGTAGTAGCGCACCACGGCGATGCAGGCGTTGACCAGGTCTTTCCCCTCCAGGTGTTGCAGGATCGGCTTGCCGGCGGTGCCGGACGGCTCGCCCGCGTCGTGGCAGCGTTGCAGCAGCCCTTGCGGCGTTTTCAGCCGGTAGGCGAACGCCAGGTGGTGGGCGCTGGGATGTTCGGCGGCCAGGCGGCGGAACAGCGCCATCACCTCGCGCTCGTCGGCGCAGGCCTCCGCCGCGCCGATGAAGCGGGATTTGTTGATGGTCTGCTCCGCCCGGCCGGGCTGGGCGATGCGCTGCACCGCGATCAGGCGAAGCGGTTGCGAATCACCACCTCGTCCAAGGCGAGCTGGCCGGCGCGCGGCTTGGCCGGATGCAAGGCCTTGCCGATGGCGAGCGCCAGCCCGATGACATGGTCCCGCGGCAGGTTGATGATCCGGCCCACGGTGTCGAAATCGAAGCCGTCCATGGGGCAGGAGTCGTAGCCCATGCCCTTGGCCGCCAGCATCAGGGTCTGCGCGGCGATGCCGCAGGAGCGCATGGCCTCGTCGCGCTGCACCCGCTCTTTGTCGCGGTAGTAAGTGTCGATGGCCGGCATCATGAACTCCTGCACCTCCTGAGGCGCTTCGCGCCAATAGCGGCGGGGATTTTTTTCCCAGGCCTTCAGATCGGCGCACAGCACCAGGAACAGTGAAGCGTCGGTCACCTGCGACTGGTCCCAGGCGGCGGCGCGGATCTGCTGGCGCAAGTCCGGATCGTCCACCACGACGAAGCGCCAGTGCTGGATGTTGAAGGCGGTGGGCGACAGCGCGGCCAGCGACAACAGGCGCTGCAGGTCTTCCTCCGGCATGACGTGGCCGGGATCGTAAATCTTTACCGAACGACGCTGTTCGATGGCTTGCAAAGTGTCCATGGGCTGTACTCGAAGGTTTGACGACGACGAGCCGGCGGCGCGGGCTGGCCGGCCCCGGGTTAAGCGGGCGTAGTTTAAAGCTTTTCCGCCGCGGGAGGGCACCGCGCGCCCCGCAAGCCGGCGTCGTAACCGCGCCATCCGCACGGGAGGGGGATGCCGCTTATAATGCGGCATTTACCGCGCCAGGCTATTCGCTCTCGACCATGAAAGATTTCAACCTCTCCCAATGGGCGATCACCAATCAGGCGCTGGTGCTGTATGCGCTGCTGGTTCTGCTGGTCGCCGGCGTATTCTCCTACCGCGCCCTGCCGCAGAAAGAGGACCCCGACTTCACCTTCAAGGTCATGTCGGTGAACTTGCGTTGGCCGGGCGCCACGGCCAAGCAAATGGAGGAACTGGCCACCGTTCCCCTCGAAGACGCGTTGCAGGCGACGCCGTGGCTGGACCGAATCAACAGCTATTCCCAGCCGGGCGAGGCCCATGTGCTGCTGAGCCTGAAGGACGCCACCCCGCCCGGCGAGCGGGACCGTGCCTGGGAGGCGGTGCGGCGCAAGCTGGCCGACTTGCGCGGCCGCTGGCCCGAGGGGATGGAGGAACCGGTGGCGGACGATGAAATGGGCGATATTTTCGGCTCCATTTACGCGCTCAGCGCCGACCATGCGGATTATGCCGAGCTGGAGCGGCAAGCGCGGCGCGTCCGCACGGAATTGCTCAAGATCGAGCAGGTGGACAAGGTGAAACTGATCGGGACGCAGAACGAAGCGGTTTATGTGGAATGCTCCCCCGCCACCCTGTCGAAACTCGGCCTCGCGCCGCAACGAATCGCCGCCGTCTTGAAGGAGCGCAACGCCCTGGAGCCGGCCGGAGCGATCGAAGCCGGCCACGCCATCGCCCGCCTGCGCCTAGGCGGCGACTTCGCCCCGCCGAACGGCATCGCGGACATCGCCGTCGCAGGCCAAAACCAGCTCTACCGCCTAGGCGACATCTGCCGCGTGCAACGCGGTCCGGAGGAACCCGCCGCCTTCAAGATGAAAGCCATGGGCGACGACGCCATCGGCCTGGCGGTGTCCGCGGCACCGGGCAGCGACGCCATCGAGCTGGGCCGCCGTTTGAACGACACCATCGACGCCGTCCGCGCCGGCCTGCCACCGGACACGCAAATCCGCCTGCTCACCGACCAGCCCAAGGTGGTGCAAAAATCCACCCACGAGCTGATGCAATCCCTGTTCGAGGCGCTGGCCATCGTCCTGGCGGTGAGCTTCTTGAGCCTGGGCGGGCGCGCCGGTCTGGTGGTGGCCCTGTCCATCCCGGTGGTGATGGCCGGCACGTTCCTCTTGATGAAGCTGTGCGGCGTCGAACTGCAGCGGGTGTCCATCGGCGCCCTCATCATCGCCATCGGCCTGCTGGTGGACGACGCCATGATCGCGGTGGAAATGATGAAGGTGAAGCTGGAACAAGGCCTGAGCAAAACCGCCGCCGCTGTGTTCGCCTACAAAAGCACCGCCTTCCCCATGCTCACCGGCACGCTGATCACCGCCGCCGCTTTCATGCCGGTGGGGCTGGCCCAGTCCGATGCCGGCGAATACACCTTTTCCATCTGCCTGGTGGTAACCATCGCCCTGCTGGTGTCCTGGCTGGTCGCCGTCATCTTCACGCCCTACCTGGGCTTCAAGCTGCTGCACGAACACCCGCTGCACGTGGAACCGCTGTACGACAACCGCTTCTACACCGCCTTTAGAAAGCTGGTGATCGCCTGCCTCGACTACCGCAAAACCACCATCGCCGCCACGGTGGCGATTTTCGCCCTGTCCCTGGCCGGCTTCACCCAGGTGCAGCAACAGTTCTTCCCGCCGTCGGAGCGGCCGGAGCTGCTGGTGGACGTGTGGCTGCCGGAGGGCGCCTCCGCCGCCGCCACCGAAGCGCGGGCGGAGGAAATCGCCGGCAAGCTGAAAGGCGACGCCGACATCCTCCATTACGCCAGCTACATCGGCGGCCCCGCGCCGCGCTTCTACCTGCCGCTGGACATCCAGCTGCCGGCGGCCAATTACGCCCAAATCGTGCTGACCACCCACGACATGCGGGCCAGGGAAGCGGTGCTGCAACGCATCCGCGACCTCATCGCCAAAGACTACCGAAACGCCGGCGTGCGCGTGTCGCGGCTGGAAAACGGGCCGCCGGTGGGCTATCCGGTGCAGTTCCGCGTCACCGGAGAAAATCCGGATACCTTGCGCGAAATCGCCGACCGGGTGTTGCGGGTGGTCAAGGCCAACCCCCACGTGGAGAACGTCAGCCAGGACGGCGGCGTAGCGGTGACGACCTTGGCCATCGAGGTGGACCGGGACAAAGCCCGCGCCCTGGGCGTCTCGCCGCAAAGCCTGGCACGGCAGCTGCAAGCGCTGTCGCAGGACACCGTCGGCCACTACCGGGACGACGGCAAGCAAATCCCCATCGTCATGCGCGCGGACGAGGCGGCGCGGCGCAGCCCGGAAGCCTTGGCCCGCAGCGCCATTTTGACGAGCAAAGGCGATAGCGTGCCCCTGGCGGCTTTCGCCCGGCTGAAGGAGGCGGAGGAACCGGGCATCCTGTGGCGGTTGAACCGCCAACCGGTGATTACCGTGCGGGCGGACGTGTCCGACCAAGTGGAAGCGCCGGAAGTGAGCCAAGCCATCGACCAAGCGCTGGCCGGCTTGCGCGCCGGGCTGCCGGCGGGTTACGCCGTCGAAGCCGGCGGCGCGCTGGAAGGCAGCGACCAGTCGCAGGACTCCATCGTCGCCGTGCTGCCGTTGATGGGCATCGTCATCCTCACCCTGCTGATGCTGCAATTGAAGCGCTTCAGCCTGGTGGCCCTGGTGCTGCTCACCGCGCCCCTGGGGTTGATCGGCGTCACCGCCGCCCTGCTGCCGTTCCACATCCCTTTCGGTTTCGTCGCCATGCTGGGGGTGATTTCCCTCGCCGGCATGATCATGCGCAATTCGCTGATCCTGGTGGATCAAATCGAGCAGGACGTGGCGCTGGGGCTGTCGCGCTTTGAGGCCATCGTCGACTCCACCGTGCGCCGCGCCCGCCCCATCCTGCTCACCGCCGCCGCCGCCATCCTCGCCATGGTGCCGCTGACCGGCAGCGTGTTCTGGGGTCCCATGGCCGCCGTCATCATGGGCGGTCTGCTGGTCGCCACCCTGCTGACCCTGCTCTACCTGCCGGCGCTCTACGCCGCCTGGTTCAGGGTCAGCTCGCCGTAGCGCCGCCGGCGCGGCCCAGCAGCCACTGCTCGAACGCCTCCGCCTCCACCGGCTTGGCGAACAGGTAGCCCTGGCCGTAGTCGCAGCCGGCTGCGGCCAACAGGTCGCGTTGCGCTTCGGTCTCCACCCCTTCGGCGATCACTTTCATGCCCAGCTTGTGGGCCATGACGATGATGGCTTCGCACAAGGCCATGTCGCTGGAATTGGGCGCCAGGTTGCGCACGAAGCTCTGGTCGATTTTGAGGTAGTCGATGTCGAATTTTTTCAAATAGGACAACGACGAATAGCCGGTGCCGAAATCGTCGATGGACACTTGCATGCCGGTGCCGCGCAACGCCAACAGCTTCCCCTTGATGACGGCATCGCCGTCCAGCAGCAATCCCTCGGTGATTTCCACCACCATGCTTTCCCCCGGCAAGCCCAGCGCCTGCAGGTACTCGAACCATTCGGGATGGTCGGCGTCATCGCTGAGGAACTGCGCCGGCGACTTATTGACGCTCACCTGGAAGGCCGGGTGGTGCATCGCGCGCCAGCGCTTAACCTGGCGGGCGGCCTCGCGGAAAATCCAGTCGCCGATGGCGACGATCATGCCGGTCTCTTCGGCGACGGGAATAAACTGGGCCGGGCTGACCAAGCCGCGCACCGGGTGTTGCCAGCGGATCAGGGCCTCCGCCTTGTAAACCGCGCCGGTCGCCAACTCCACGATGGGCTGGTAGGCCACCCAAAACTGGTCGGCCGCCAGCGCGCCGCGCAAGTCGGCGATCAGCCGCAAGCGCGTCTGGGCCGCCTCCTGCATGGCCGGGGTGAAATAACCGTAGCGGTTGCCGCCTTGGCTTTTGGCCGCGTACATGGCCTGGTCGGCGTTTTTCAGCAGCGTGTCGATTTCCGCGGCGTCGTCGGGATACAGCGTGATGCCGATGCTGGCCGAAACGTGGGCCACCTCCTGCCCCAGCTGGAAGGGCTCGGCCAAAACCCTCAGGATGTGCTGGGCGATCCGCTCCACTTCGCCGGGCTCGTCCAACTCGCCCAGGATGACGGTGAACTCGTCCCCGCCCAGGCGGGCCACGGTGTCCGCCTCGCGCACGCAGCCGCTGAGGCGCTGGGCGGCCACCCGCAGCAGTTGGTCGCCCATGCTGTGCCCCAGCACGTCGTTGACGTCCTTGAAACGGTCCAAGTCCAGCAGCATCAACGCCATGGACAAACCGGCGCGGCGGGCTTTTTTCAGCTCCTGCTGCAAACGGTCGTGGAACATGCGGCGATTGGGCAAATCGGTGAGGTGGTCGAAATTGGCCTGCTTCCAAATCAGCTCTTCCGACGCTTTCTTGTCGGTGATGTCGGAGAACAGCCCCACGCGGCGATGCACCGAGCCGTCGTTGTTATAGATGGTGTTGATGGTCAGCCATTCGGCGTAAATCTCGCCGTTCTTGCGCCGGTTCCATATCTCGCCCTGCCAGCGGCCGGTGGTGCTGATGGCGTGCCACATGCTTTGGTAAAAAGCGCGATCCTGGTGGCCGGAACTGAGTATCTTGGTGGATTGGCCCACCGCCTCCTCCGGCGTATATCCGGTCACTTCGGTGAAGGCCGCGTTGATGCTGACGATGATGCCGTCGGCGTCGGTGACCGTCATCGCCTCGCTGCTGTTTTCGTACACCAGCGACGCCAAGCGCATGGCCTCTTCCGCCTGCTTGCGCTCGGTGATGTCGTCGATGACCGCGATGTGGAAATAGCTGTTGCCGCTCGCGCCCCCCATCAACGACACGGTGAAACTGACCCAAACCAACGCGCCGTCGGGGCGAACGTAGCGTTTTTCCATGGTGAAACTCGACGTCTCGCCGGCCAGCAGCCGCTCCATGTTTTCGCGCTCTTTCTGCCGGTCGTCGGGATAGGTGATGTCCAGATTGGTGCTGATCTGCTCGCGCGCCAGCCCCAGGATGTCGCTGCAGCGCCGATTGAGGTTGATCACACGGTCCGTGGCCGTCTCGATAATGGCGACGCCCACGGCCGCCTGCTGGAATATGGCTTTGAAGACCTCGTCTTCTTCCGCTTGGCGCTGCTCGGTAATGTCGGTGACGGTTTCGATAACGCCGATGAGCTGCCCGTTGTCCTGAAAGATGGGGGCCTGCACGGAGATCGCCCAACCGGACTTGCCGGTTTCCGGTACCGACCAAGGAAAAGCGGCGTTTTGCACCACCTCCCCCTGCAACGCCCTGGTTAAGCCGGCGATCACCGGGGTTTGCCGCAAGGAAGGGAAAACCTCCAGGGCGTGCTTGCCCAGGCAGCGCTCTTTCGGAACGCCGGAAATCGCCTCCATAAAGGGATTCCAAATCAGGAAGCGCCCTTCCTTGTCGTAGACGACGATGCCGTCGTGGGCGGAATTGATGATCTTCTGGTTGAATTGGCTCAGGTCGCTCAAGCGCTGGTTAATGCACAGCAGCTCCTCCAAGCTGGGCAGGGCCACGAGCGCCGGAACTTTCGGCGCAAGGAACAGCACGGTGCCGAACGATATCAAGGCCGTTACCGCCTTGAGCAGGCCTTGCAACGGATAAATCGGCGTCCAAATGGTGACGATATTGACCAAATGGGTGAGCCCGCAGGCGGCGATGAAAGCGGCGAACAGGATCAATACCCGGCGGTTGCCGCTCGCCCGCCGATGCGCTATCAGGTAGGCGAGCATAGCGGGAATAACAAAGTACGAAAGGCTGATGATGCCGTCCGAGATGACATGCAGCCACACCAGGCCGCTGTCCCAACCAAAACAATATCCGTGCGGCAAAAAACTTTCTAAAGCACCTTTCATGGGATATTTAATCGACAATAGTGAATAAGACAGCGCCTAGCCGCTTGCGCGAATTTTAGTCCATCCCTCGACGCGCTTCCCGCCGCCGCGTCGCCCCTTCATGCTCTGCCGCGATAAACCGACATGACCGACCCGACTCGAAACCTTCAAGAAACCGCGCTCGTTACCGGCGCCACCTCCGGCATCGGCGCGGAACTGGCCCGCCTATTCGCCGCCGACGGCGTTAATCTGGTGCTGGTCGCCAGGGATGCCGAACGGTTGGCGGTATACGCCGAGGAGATCAAAGCGCGGTACGCCGTCGAAGCCACCGCGCTGGCGCAGGACCTTTCCCAACCCGGCGCCGCGCAACAAGTGCATCGGGCGCTGCAACGGGCCGGCATCCGCGTCGACTATCTGGTCAACAACGCCGGCGTGGGTAGCCACGGCGATTTCGCCGCCGTTCCCCTGGAGCGGCAGCTGTCCATGATGCGGTTGAACATGGAAGCGCTGGTCGGCCTGAGCCATTGCCTGCTGCCGGACATGCTGGCGAGAAAATCGGGCAAGCTGCTCAACGTCGCCTCCCTGGCCGCCTATCAGCCGGGCGGGCCCGGCGCCGCGGTCTATTACGCCAGCAAGGCCTTCGTCCTGTCGTTTTCCGGCGGCTTGTCGGCCGAACTGCGGCACAGCGGCGTCAGCGTGACGGCGCTGTGCCCGGGACCGGTGGCAACCCGTTTCCAGGACGCGGGCGGCTTCGCCCAAACGCCGCTGTTCAACGGCCCGCTGGTAAGCCGGGCGGAACAGGTCGCCAAGGCCGGCTACCTGGCCATGCGGCGGGGCCAAAGCGTCTGCGTCCCGGGGCTCGTCAACAAGCTGCTCGCCTTGGGCGGACGGCTGCCGACCCGGAGCATCGCCTTGCTCGTCAACCGGCTGCTGCTGGGCGGGCGGCGTTAAACGCCCGGCGTCGACGACGACCTACTCCTCCCCTGCGGGGGCGTCGCCGACGGAATCGGAGAAAATCACGATTCGGTCGCGCCCCTCGGCCTTGGCGCGATAAAGCGCCCGGTCCGCCAACGACAAGAACCGATCGGCATCCTGCTCCGCCTCGGCCCAATATTCGGCGATGCCGACGGACACGGTTACCGGCGGCAAGGGAGTGGCGTCCTGGTGCGCGATGGACAGCTCGCGGAAGTGCTCGAACAGCACCGTCAACCGGCGCCTTACCTCTTCCGCGCCGGTCTCGGGCATGATGATGAGGATTTCCTCCCCGCCGAATCGGCAGGCGATATCGCATTTGCGCAAATTGGCGCGTAAATATTCCCCCAGGGTGCGCAAGACATTGTCGCCCGCTTTGTGGCCGTATTCGTCGTTGAAGCGCTTGAAGTGGTCGATGTCCAAAATGGCGAGGGACAAGGCCGCTCCCGTGCGCTTGGCTCGATACAATTCGCGCGGCAAGACCTCGTTGAGGTAGCGGCGGTTGAACAAGCCGGTCAACGGATCGTGGGTGGCCTGAATATACAGCTCCTGCCGCTCGCTTTCCGATTGCGCCCGCTCCTGTTGAATATGCTTCGCCTTGCGGCCGATCCAGCCGATCACCGCCATACCGATCAACCAGAAGCCGCCGTGGGAAACGGCCATTTGCCGGATCACCGCCGCCGTTTTGTCCCGCAGGGGCGTCAACGGCACGGAGGCCACGATGCCGCCGCGCACTCCGCCGACGGGAATTTGCGTCCAGGCATGGCAAGCCAGGCAGGACTCCTCCATGAACATGGGTTTAATGAGGTCCAGATAAGGCTTGCCTTCCCGCTCGCTGAAGCCGACATAATTTTTTAATTTCCCCTCGGCGAAGCGCTGCAGCCCCTGCCGCTCCCAGTCGTTGGGGGCATTCAGCGGATTTTTCAGCTGCAGGCTCGTCATGTGGCCGTACACGCCGAATTGCCGGGCGAAGCGGGAATGCACTTCCCGGGTGATGTAGGCGGGATTCATCAAGGTGAGGGACATCCCCCCGGTCGTCACCACGTCCCGATCGGCCACCTGGAGATAAGCGTTGGGCGGGGTTTCCGCTGTGGGCCGAACATACACGCCGCCGTGGGAACTGGCCCAGGAACGCAGCGACAGATCCTTGTTGATAAACGCCTCCGCCTCGATTTTGGCGATATCCACCACGGCCCGCCGCTGCAGCCAGACGTTCCAGGCAAGCGAAGCGCTTACCAGCGAGGTCCACAGCACCATGACTATCGTGGCGTAGCGTTTAATCGGGATGACGGCGCTCAAGACACTGCCTCATGCGTCGGAATGACGCCCTATAAGACAAACATAGCCGTCGATGAAGGATTGGCAAATCCAACTCGCCGGCTTCCCGGCGGGTCGGTTAGCCCGCCAACTCCTCCAGCACGTGCTCGTCGCTCTGACGCAGGTACTGGCCCAACAGGAAACCGAACTTGAGGCCGATCGCCTTGTTGCCGCGCAACTTCACCCGACCGGTGAAAAACCCTTTTCGCAGGTCCTCGCGCCCCCCCATGACGGCGTCGAACAGCTCGCGATCCATGGACAAAGTGCAATCCGGCCGTTGGCTGTCGGCGGGCTCGGCATATTTCGCCACGCCGGAAGCGAAGTGAATGGTGCGGTTGAAAGGAGGACTGTCGTCGATGGCGAATTGGATGCGCGCGTCGGCGAAGGCCATCCGCCGCAGGAAACCTCGGCCGATTTGCCCCTCGACCAGGCGATCGAAGTAATCCGCCGGCCCGGACACTTGCAACGCGTCCAAGGCCAGCCGCGTCAAGGCGCCCCTCGCGTCCGCCCCCCGCTCCGGAGCTTCCATGGCGGAGAGGAAATCGTGGGCGATGCGGGTCAGATCCACGGCGTAGTCCGCGGCGCGGGGAAATCCCGGCGGCGACGGCTCTTCGGCGAAACGGCTCTCGGAAAACAAGTACGGCAGATAGCTCTGGGTCGCGCGGGCGAAGCACTGCTCGACGAAAGTCGCCGGCGCAACGTCGAAGGCGCTTTCGTCGACCATTTCCACCCCAGTCACGCCCAACACGGTGGCAAAGATGTCGCGCATTTCGCCGATGGCGATGGCGCGGGCGCCCAATTGCGGCACCACCGTATAACCGGACGCCCCGCGCCGCAGCCCGGCCAGGGTAGACTCGGCCACATACTCCACCGACACCAGGTTCTGCTCCACCGCCGCGTCGGCGACGATGCGCAAGGGCAGATGCAGGCTGCCGCCGCCCCCCGCCATGCCGCCGCCGCGCGAAAACGATCCCGCGCCGCGCTTCAGGTCGCGCAGGGTCGCGGTTTTGAGGAAATGCCCCGCTTTGAGGAAAGCGTAGACCGTGCTGGTGGACTGCCCCTTGCCGATGGGCGGCACGCCGCCGACGCAGATGCTGGGGCGATAAACGTTGATGGGCATGCCGTCTTCGGCATGGGCGGCGCGCAGGAAACGCTCCGCTTCGAACTTGGATTTTTCGTAGGGGTTGCGGAAACGTTGCCCTCGCTCGAGGTCGGCGGCGGAAAACGCGCCCTCGGCATCCCCCTCGCCCGCCACGAAAGCCGTGCTCACATGGTGGAATTCGGCCGCGCCCAAATCCCGCGCCAAGCGGTAGGCATGGACGGTGCCCTGGCGGTTGAACCAATCCAGGCGCTCGGCCAACTCCTCCTCGAAGCGGGTCAAGCCGGCGCTGTGGAGCACCGCGCGCACGCCTTGGCGGCGCAACTCCGCCCTGTCGGCCTCGGACAGGCCCAAATGCGCTTCGGTCACGTCGCCGGCCAGCACGGTCAGATGGTCGGGCCCCAGGCATTCCGCCGGCAGCGCGAACGGCTGCAGCACATCCAGCACCCGCTCGGCCAGCGCCTCGCCGCGCGGCCTGACCACCACCGCCACCCGCTCCCCCTGCCCCAGCAGACCGGCCAGCAAGTGCTTGCCCAGATAACCGGTGGCGCCTGTCAACAGTATGGTCATGCCCACACCTTCGCCGTTTTCGCTGCACACGGAACAATCGCCATGCTTGGATTCATGCCTTATAGGGAACTCGCGCCGCCGGGACGCTGAAAGAAGACGAGAAAAGATTCTGCGGGACGCCTTTTCGCAAGGCTAAAAACAAAAGGCCCGCATCGCTGCAAGCCTTTAACCGCATTGGTATCGGCAACCGGAGTCGAACGGGCGACATACTGAATCAAGAACCACGCCACCAACCGGCAACAGAATGATTTCTCAAAACGAGGGAAGCGCTTGCCGTATCGCCACGGGACGCCATCAACGCAGGGCAACGGCAATACACGCAAAATTCATGTGTCAAATTTACACCGCATCCAGCGGCTTGGCAACGCCGGCCGCCACCCTTGCGAGCGCGGAACAGTCCGCCGGGCCCCTTACTCCGCTAGCGTTGCAGCCACTGCGCGTAATCCTCAAGCCAGGAAGACGCCTCCTCCGCCAGCCAATCGTGCGCCTCCGTCGAAGCCTGCACGGTCGCATCGAGAAAAGCGGTCGTCACGCTGGCGACGATAGCCATTTGCCGCGCCGCCCTGGCTTGCGACTCGATGTCCTGCCGACTTCTGTCGCCCGTGTTCCTTTGGCTGCCTCGATTCCCACCGGAGGGGGCGGAATTCCGCGACCTACCGCCGCCGCGCGAACTCGCGCCGCCAAGGGCGTCGTATTCGACGGGCGTTTGCCCGGAGCCGTAGGCGGTGTCGGTGGCCCGCAACCAATCCCCCCCGGCGGACGACGTTGCGCCGGTAACCCCATCGTAGCCAGGGCGGCCGCGGGCAGCCCTGCCCCCGCGCTCGCTGCTGTCAACGTCGATGACTTCCGACCAGTAGCTGCCGTTGCTCATGGAGCCGGACAACAAGCGGTGGCTGGCCCGCTCAAGCGACAACCAATACTTTTGTCCGGCCGGCAAACCAAGCCAAGCGGACTTTTCCGGCGCGGAAGCTCCAGCCGGGTTATCGGGCCGCCCGTTGCCGACGAGCAATAACGGCATACGAATATCGCCGGCGACTTTCCCCGAGAAGGTGGCGACCGGCGCGCCCATGACGATCACGGCCCGGAACGCGGATACCGGACTCGGAACCGGCAGACCCTTCGGCGCCGCCGCCAGCCGCAGCACGGTCTGCGCCCCCAAGTCGTAACCGGCCAAGGCCACGCGGCTTAAGTCGAGCGGCGCGTATCGCTCGTTGCCGCTCCGCAGACGATCCGCGATCTTTCCCAGCCCCCACAGGAACTGGGAAACGTTATTTTTCAGCACTGCTTCTGAAAAAGCCGTCCGGCCCGGCGAACCGGGATCGCCGGCACCCCCCTGCTTGTTGGCCAAGGAAGCTTCGCCGTACTCCTTCGGCTGCATGGATACGACGACGTACCCCGCTTGCGCCCACTGCCGCCGCCACAATTCGCCGTTCGCCGCGCCCTCCCCCATCCCCGGCAAATAGAAGACGACGGGCCGCTTTCCCGGCGCGCTGGGAATCGAAATGGAAACGTCCAGCAGCGCGCCGTCATGCGACCACGTTTCGCGGGTGGAACTCACGGCGTAGTTTTGCGGCGCATATCCGCCATGGCTCGTGAACCGCTCCATTTCCGCATCCCGATTCACCGGCTCGTAGCCGCGCCAGAGCGAACAAGCCGCCGCCAGCGACACGACGCATGCCAGACAGCACCACGCGAGTTGATTGCAATGCCTCATGCGGAACAAGCCCCGGTTCAAACGGATGCCGGCGGGCCGGCCATGGGCAACTTCACGCAAACCTCCAATCCGCCGCCGGGGTGATTGCGGAGACTCAACGCGCCTCCTTGACCGGTCAGCAAATTGGCGGCGATGGGCAGCCCCAGGCCGGTACCGCCGGTTTCCCGCGAACGCGAGGCTTCCAGGCGGAAGAACGGCTGCATCACGTCGTGCAAATGTTGTTCGGGGATACCAGGACCGAAATCCCGAATCCGAATCAGCCAATCGCCGTCTTGCCGCTCCATGTCCACGCGCGCGCCGCCCCCGTACTTCACCGCATTGTCGATGAGATTCAGAAAGCTGCGTCTCAACGCTTCCGGCCGTCCCGACACAAACGCCTCGCCCTGCCCTGAAAATCGCGCAGCGGCGCCGGCGTCTTCGGTATCGTCGCACAGGCTCTGCAAAAGCGCGCCAAGATCCAAAATCCGTATCGGCTGCGAAAGGTCTATGCTCCGCGCCAACTCCAAGCCCTCGTTTACCAAACGCTGCATCGCGGCCACGTCCTCCGCGAGGCGCAGACGCAACGGTTCGTCCGTGCATTGTTCCAATCGCAGGAGCATCCGGGTAAGGGGCGTTTTAAGGTCATGGGTGATGGCCGCGAGAATATGGGTGCGCTCTTCGATATAAGCGCGAAGGCACTGGCGCATACGATTAAAAGTGGCCATCGCCTGACGAACCTCCGCGGGTCCGGTCTCGTCGATCGGGGGATGATCGGGATCGCGGCCGAACGCTTCGGCGGCCTCGGACAATTGTCGCAACGGTTGCAACACCAGCCTGGTCGCGAACCACGCCACCACCCCCATAATGGCGAAAAAGATGGGCAATCCGGTCATGAACATTTCCAGCTTTGGCAGCCGGCCCGGGCTCTCGCGGATGTCTTCGATCAGCAAACGCTGGCCGTCCGCGAAACGAACGACAGCCCCGGTATTGCGCGTCGTCGGACACTGAACCAAGGTGTGGCGGCAATCGGATGCCCGTGTGCGCCACGCGCCTTCCACAACCATCGACGATCCCGCCGCTTGCTCCAAATCGGCGGTGAATCCGGGCTGGAAAGTGGGCAAAGCATTTTCTTCCACCGTATGGATGCGCCATTGTTTGGAAGGCAGCGCTTGGACCGCCTCCAAGCGTTCGTGCGGGCCCAGAGCCGCCAGCAGATTCAAAACATCGGCCAGAAATAACGCCGCACCGTGCTCCCGATAACTTTGCACCAGCTGATCGCGCTCCCGTATGGCCAGCCCCCTGGTCACCAGCACCGCGGTCAACATCCCGGCGAACAACAGCAAAAACAACCTTACCGCAAGCGTTCTAGGCGGACGGAAAAATTTCATATTAAAACAACACCTGTTTGCCTAGCCCCGTCGCCGCCCGAAAGCCGACCGACGGCCGGCAATCGCCAAATCGCGCTAAAGCCTCGACGCTCAACCGCAGGAGGCGTCAAGGCATTGAACCGTCGTCGCCAACAAATAGCCTTCGTTGCGCAAAGTCTTGATGAGCTGCGGCGCACGAGCGTTATCCCCGAGCTTTTGGCGCAACCGGCTGACGCGAAGATCAATGGACCGATCGAATGGCCCCGCCTCGGTGCCTCGAATCAAATCCATCAGATGATCCCTGCTAAGCACGCGATTGGGATGGTTGAGAAACACCTCCAGCAAACGGTACTCGGCTCCCGAGAGCAACACCAGGACGCCTAGCGGAGACACCAGCTCGCGCGTGCCCCGATTTAACACCCACCCGGAAAAGCGCCATTCCTTCGAAACAACCGACAAACCCATGACGCCCGAAGACTGCACGCGGCGCAGAATATTGCGTATGCGGGCAAGCAGCTCCCTCGGCTCGAAAGGCTTTGCCAGGTAATCATCGGCCCCCATTTCCAACCCCAGAACCCTGTCGATGGGCTCGGCGCGAGCGGTAAGCATCAGCACGGGCACGTCCGAGCGTGTTCTCAGGTCACGGCACAGACGCAGGCCGTCCTCTCCCGGCAGCATCAAATCCAACACCACGAGATCCGTGTCGTCGCCGGCCAACACCTCGCGCATTTGCCGCCCGTTCGAGGCCAAGCTGATACGAAAGCCGTTTAATTTCAAAAAGTCGCCGAGAAGCACACGGATGTCACGGTCATCATCAACGACAAGCACGTGGTTTTTTGATTCCATACCCGTATTTTTACCGATTAATGCCTTTGCCGGTTATCGCGACACTGTATCGCTTTGTATCGAAGACCGCGCCACGATACAAAAAGATACTTAGAGCCGTCTGAACGATATACGGCGGACACAATTTCAAGCTCTAATGTCAAACGGATAGATAGCGCTGGGCACGGAAGTCATCAATGCGGAAAGTTCGGCACATCGGCATAAACAACACAAAAACTCGCAGAATGACTCCTTCAAGAATAAGCGACAAGGAAAACGGAAAATTGCAAACCGTTATTTTAATTGTCGAAAGCGAACCGGCGATGCGAGTCGGCCTGCGCGACAATCTCGAATTCAACGGCTACGACGTACACGTCGCGGCCGACGCAACACAAGCGAGAGAAATCCTAAGACGCCACACCCCGACAATCGTGCTGCTAAGCAACGCCCTGCCGGTATCTCAAGCCGCTCTCATTAGCCGCCTATTAAAGAAAAACAACCAACGGCCGTCGGTTATAGTCATGGAGTCGCAAGAACCGAATTACTCCTTCTTTCCCGGCGCGGACGATTACTTGAACATACCGTGCAGCATCACGGAACTAGCGAGCCGCGTTAACAAATACCTAGGGTTGCAAAAGCACACTTTATGTATAGGGTGAAATACGAAAAAAGGGATACCCGCAAACGAATCGTCTTCCCTTACTAAGCGATAACATCCCGACCATACCCCCATAACAAGCCATCGGCTCAGCACGCCGCAACGCGTAGAAAACCCACCCGTTCCATCAACCGAGTATTTTTAAAAAATACTTCGGCAGCCCCATGACTTGGCCATAACAAGCTATCATCGGCGCCCCATCAAAAACCCGTACGTCTCCATAACTGGACACGAACCTTAACAACGCCGAAGCCGCCCTTGTCACGGCCTCGCAATAACCGCTCAATCATCAATAGGCACACATCCTGCCACTACACCTGCCGCCGCGATCCAACACCGGTTCCGCGCACGCAACGACACATACGCTTATTGGTTTCGCGGCGACAAAAATCGCAGACCCCCCAAAAAACGTCGACATCAGTTGCATAAACGCCGCGTCCGCGCGGGCAACATCTCAACAACAAAGGACTAAGGCGGCTAAAACAGCCAAACGCCGGGCGAGACGCGGAATCGACAGCAATGGCCCGCATATTGCATCAGCAATTAAATCAACAACTCCAAAAGTCATTTAAAGCGAACGCCGCATCCCTGAAACGAACGACATTCGCGAAAAATCTACATTAATTCAGATTCAAATCTCGGTTACAAAAAATCGCCATCCGTCTTACGAATCCCAGCACGATCCTTTCTATGCCAAGCCGAGATGAATTGACCACGAATCAACCCTTGTTAAGCCCCCCAAGCCAAAACAAGCTGCATCGCGAAGCATGCCAGGCCGGCAACGACCGTCAAAAAATGGCTACCGTCTGTGCTCGACAAGAATGCGTCGCGAACAATAAATGGCTGTCCGCTTTATTTTTCATCGCCGGGGCGTTCGCGCTTATCTCGCTACGATGGATAGCCGCCACAAACAAACACATAAACTCCGACGAAACACAACACCTCCATATCTCCTGGGCATGGCACAACGGCTTGACCGCCTACAAAGACCTATTCGACAACCACACACCGCTATTCCACATACTATACGCGCCAATATACGGGCTCTTCGGCGAGACGCCAGATATCGTATTCCTCATGCGGTTAAGCACCATACCGCTATACCTAGCAGCCATCTATCTCACATACGCCATAGCCAAAGAGCTATTCGATAAACGTATCGGGCTATACGCTGCGGCGCTCACCGCCATCTACCCAAGATTTTTTTTAATCATGGCCGAATTTAGGGCGGACGACCTATGGCTGGTCTTATGGCTGACAAGCTGTCTACTTTACGTAAAAAACAGAGACAAAATCGAAACAAACTACATTTTCGGCTTCGTAGTCGGCGCGATGTTTTGCGTGTCAATGAAATCGATACTACTCATCGCCTGCCTCGTAGGCGCAAGCTCTGCCAGTTACGTTCTCGGCTACCGGACCGAAAATAACCACAAGGCGCGCGACATCGTCGCATTTGTTTCCGGACTGGCCACCCTGCCGGTGGTATTACTCAGTTACCTAGCCAGCCATGACGCGTTAGGCCATTTCATAAACCAGGCGATCCTGCACAACGCACCGACGCATCCAGACTACCTCAAAAGACTAATATCGGCTGCGCCATATCTATCGGTCTACCTGATATTAGCCGCCGTCGCGTGGAAGGCGAACCACAGTCCTTCCCGACAACAAACCAGCCGCCGCACCACACTACTCATTTGGCTAACATTTTTCATACCAGGCATATATATATTTTGGCCGTGGATGACGGCGCAAACCACAATTCCAGCCATACCCATAGCGGCAATATTCTTTACGTCAGCTATAAGTCAAATACCTGCCCGTCTAAATTACAGAAGCGTCTCGCTTTCCGCTGTAGCGCTAATCATCGCGGCACTCTTCGAGGTGTCGGCATTGATTCCCAACCTATCGGCGCAATCGGATAAAAACGCAAAGCCCGAAAACGACCTGTTAAAGGCCGTGCTATCGCTAACGGACAAATCCGACAAAGTTTTCGATTTAAAGGGTGAAACCATTTTTCGGCAACGCGCCTACTTCCCGGTTCTTGAAACGATCACCAGAGAGAACGTACAGCGAAATCCCGAGTTAGACACCATAGCCGAGGACGTCGTCGCGCAAAAAGCGGTCGTTGCCATACCAGACGCGCCGAGAATCCCTCCCCGCGGCAGACAATTCTTGAACGATCACTATGTCCAGGTGGGCCCGGTACGCGTCCCAGGAAAAACGTGGCCCGCTCCCTTACCTACCGGCCTACTTAAAGTAGAAATCGTAATACCGGGCGAATATGGATTAGTAAACGCCAATGGCTTGGTAAAGGCATCCATAGACGGCGTTACAGCAGACTGGCCCGTATATCTGTCCCAAGGAGAACATACCGTATTTGTCGCACCGAACACCTCGGGACCACTAGTCCTGGTATGGAATCGCGCGCTGGAACACGATTACCTGCCCAGCATTTTCTAATAAACCTTAGAACGACCCAATGACTTATGCCGTACGTCGCCGCTTCGAAGCGCCATTCCAATCCGAACCAGCCGTATAGCGCAAAACACAAAAACGGTAGTCTGAGTACACAACCCACAATCAATGCGTGCCCACCATGAACCTAGCATCCAACTTGACGACTCGCTCGGTACGATTTGTAGAAGAACTCGATAACGTACGCATCGCCGTTCTTATACCTTGCTATAACGAAGCGCTAACTATCGGCAAAGTGATAAAAAGCTTCCGACACTCGCTGCCGTTCGCCGACATTTACGTATTTGACAACAACTCCACCGACGACACCGTTGCAGAAGCCATAGACGCCGGCGCCATCGTTCGAAGGGAGAATCAGCAAGGAAAAGGTCACGTCATTCGTAGAATGTTTCGTGATATCGAAGCGGACTTTTACGTTATTGTCGACGGCGACGACACTTATGATGCCGCTATCGCGCTAGACATGATTAAAACGGCGATGACCGGCCCTTACGATTTGGTCAACTGCGTTCGCCGAGAAACCACCGGCATCGCCTACCGAGCCGGGCACCGCCTAGGTAACAAATTATTAACCGGGGTCGTCCGTTCGATTTTTGGCAACCGCGTTACGGACATGCTGTCCGGGTACAAGGTTTTATCGAAGCGTTTTGTTAAATCGTTTCCGACGCAGTCGGATGGATTCGACGTCGAAACCGAGCTCACCGTACACAGTTTACAACTGTCCATGCCCGTAGCGCATGTCGAAGGGAACTATGGCGGGCGACCGGAAGGCTCGACCAGCAAACTTAACACTTATCGCGACGGGCTAAGAATATCGCGGCTAATATTGCGGCTGATCAGGCACGAACGCCCCGTATTGTTTTTCGGCGTTATTTCAGCGGTTCTGGCGTCGCTGTCTTTCGTCATAGCAGCGCCAATCGTCGGCACTTATATAGAATCCGGAACCGTGCCGCGGTTTCCTTCCGCGTTTCTGGCGATGGGAATTATGCTGTTGGCGGCGCTGAATTTTTTGACCGGCTTAGTGCTGGATACGGTTAGCCGGGGCAGGAAGGAGCTGCGTATGCTAGCCTATTTACAACACCCCGCCCCCCCCCAAACCACAATCCATAATAGTCATTCCTGCAATACGGTGCTTCCGTTCGTTGCGCCACCGCGTTTAAAAGCCCCCCAATCGAACCAGCGATCGTTTCAGAAACAGATACTCCGTTTTGTCATCGTGGGATTTTTCGGTTATTTAGTCAATGCCGGATTGGTAGAACTGTTGGCGCTCACCGCAGGCCCTATACTGGCCCAGGCCATTGCTTTTCCGGCGGCAGTTAGCCTCACTTGGTGGCTGAATAGACACTATACCTTCGGCGCCAGCGCTTATCCCGCGCGCCAAGAGTGGTTTCGCTATATATTTGCCAGTACGCTTGGCTGGGCGGCAAATAACGGTGTCTATATTTGGTTTATCTTAAGTTACAACACGCTTTACCAACACCCAAGCCTGGCCGTGGCGGGCGGATCGTTGGCAGGCATGCTATTCAACTTTTCCTTTTCCCGGTGGCTTGTTTTCAGGCCAGACTACGGTTCCGCCATTTAGATCGTACCCGAGCCCCCCGCCGGCGCGATAATCTAGCAATGGCCTAATACCAACCTATCCAACGGTGTTAGCCATGCCGCCGGCCTAATCATTCATAAGCCGCCATGCATCGAGCGATCGTTAACGAGCGCATTCCGTTCCATGGATACAAATTGGCACAATTCGTTACAAAAGTGCCATTTATATATGACGAAAAACACGACACCATGGCTCGAATCATGCACAAGTTACGTTGCCGAGTACGTAAAGAAAACCACCGGGCTTTAATACGAGGATGCACAGTCGATTTACGGCAAAAGTTTGCCGCTACGGGAAAATCGCTAGATAAACGGCAATTGAATTCCGCTTTGTATTCGTTTGTATCCGAGGCTAAAGCAATGTCTTTTCAATACGATATCGGTAACTGGGCATATCGCACTCTCGGTACGCCACTTTAATTAAACTCAACTTAAAACACAGAGGACATGACCATGGGCATGAGAATCCCGTCATCCAATATGGTTCAAACCAACGGCTCAGGGGCGTGGCAACAACGCCGCGAAAGCTTCAATCAATTGGCGAGCGCCCTCCAGTCCGGAGATCTAAAATCGGCGCAACAGGCATTTTCGACGTTGACGCCCAACTCCACCGCCGCCACCGATCCCAATAGCCCGTTGGCCAAGCTGGGCAAAGCGCTCCAGTCCGGCGACATCAACGCTGCACAGCAAGCGTTCTCGACGCTGCGCTCCGGCGGCCGTCACCACCATCATCATCAACAACCGAGTGATACGTCGGCTTCGGTATCGACCAACACCGCCGCCGGCACCACCGATACCGTCGGAACCAAGATAAATCTGACGGCCTAACCGTCGTTATTCAACGAAGCGAAATCCGTGGAAATCGTTTCCACGGATTGCTTTCTGCCGTTCGTTTGAGCGGCATGGATACCTTTATCGCTTCGGCAGTCCACAGCGCCGAAACACGCCATTATTTCGAGTCAATACGATGAAACATTCCGGCCCGATTAGCAGTGTCGCCTCGTATTATCCCTACGTCGCAACGGGCGGGTACGATAATCGTGTCGTTTTATGGGACGCTCATACGAAAACGCCTGTCGCGAGGAGCATGCATGACCACTTGGTTAATCATTGCGCATTCAGCCAGGACGGCCAAATGTTGGTCAGTGCCAGTAGCGACTATACGGCCAGGATTTGGGAACTCCCCACGCTGCGCTTATTGGCGGTTCTTTCCGGACACCAGGACGACGTGGATATGGCGGCTTTCTCCAATGACAAAAAGTTTGTCGCTACCTGCGCCCTCGATAGAGCCATTCGAATTTTCCATCTAAACGGCACTTGCCTGCGCACCTTGCGCGGCCATACCGGAAATATCATTTCTCTGCTGTGGAGCGCAAACGACGATTACCTATTTTCCTCCAGCGTAGACGGCACGGTCAGAAAATGGTGCGCCGAGACCGGGCGCGAACTCGATTGTTACGATCTCGACGGCGTGCGTACCGACACGATAGCGATAGACGCCCAAGGCCGTATCTTTGCCGGAGACGACCAAGGCCGTATCGGCATTATCGAAAATAGCCGTCCGCGTTATGTTTCAGCCCATAAGGCCGGTATTAAGAAACTCGTCTATTGCGACCAGGCACAAATGTTGGTTTCGCTCAGTTACGACCGCAGCCTAGCCTTATGGAAAATCGGCGACGACGCTTCAGTAACGGAACTGCGGCGTACCTCCATGCCCGCCATGGTATGGGCCAGGGCCGCTGCGATACTCGCCGACGCGACCATCGCGGTCGGGACCTTCGGCAACCGCTATGCCATCTACGACTGGCGACAGGATACTTGGGATACGGAGGACATCGAGGTAAACGAGGGCGCGAACGCCATCGCTTTTCATCAGCGCGGCATTTACACCATCGGCGACGCGGGCCTATTGCGCAAAGATGGCCACGCTATCATGTCCATGGGCAGCCTGTGCAACTTCCTGCTATCCAGCAGCGACAGGCTTTATACCGGCGGGCAACTGGGCCAATTATTCGAAGCCATCAGCGGAACCCTCATCTACCAACATCATTCGCCCTTGAACTGCGCGACCACGATTCGTTTGGATAATGGGGATTTCATCGCCGTCGGCACTTATACCGGGGAGATTTTAATTTTCGCCGTTCAAGTGGATCAATCGTTGCGATTTGAAGCCGAAATCCAGGTCTACCAGAACGCGATCAAAGGCCTTGCCTGCGCCGGCCATCGATTGTTTTCCGTTTGCGCGTCCACCGATATCGCTTGGCACGATTGCAGAGACTGGCGTCTTATCGCAAAAAGAAAGCATGCGCACGAAAAGATCGTCAACGCCTGCTGCCGTTTCGGCGACAACGGTTTCGCCAGCGTCGGCCGGGACAGGACGTTGCGTATTTGGCTGGAAGGCGCCCAGGAAACCTATCAAACGCCCCACGCCCACTCCGTAAAATGCCTTTGCGCCAGCGCGGACGGCAAACGTTTATTGACCGGCAGTTACGGCGGGACATTGGCGGAATTCGACAGCGCGACGCGCGCCTGGACGTCGTTCCGCAAACCCACCGTTGCAGGCATCTCCGCCATCGCTTACGACACGACAAATCACAGATTCCTGGCGACGTCTTACGATGGCGAAATTCATATAGTCGATTGACGCGACCATGGCATCGAAACGCATCCTTATCATGCCGGGCAGCCAACGGCGGCACTCTTACAACCGCCGCTTGGCGGAGAATGTAGGCGAGTTGCTGAAACCCGATTTCGACGTGGATTTTCTCGATCCGAGGCTGGTCGAAATCCCGTTGTTCAACCAAGACCTGGAAACCGACGACGACGCGTTGCGCCCGGTGAAAGCGCTCTATAGGCGCTTTTGCTTGGCGGATGGTTTCGTCGTACTGACGCCGGAATACAACGGTTCGTTCACGCCCTATCTAAAAAACACGGTCGATTGGGTATCTCGTTTGCCGCATATCCCCGGCGCCGCAGAGTGCTCCAATCCGTTTTTCGGTAAGCCGTTATTGCTGGGCTGCGCCACCAGCGGCTGGAGCGGGGGCATGCTGGGGCTGCAAAGCACGCGCAATCTATTCGCCTACCTGGGCTGTTGGGTCGGGCCGGAACAGCTGTCCATCGTTCATGCCGTCGACGCCTGGCGCGAAGACGGCGGGTTGATTGACGAAGATTACCGACAATATATGGCCTCGGTGCTGAAACGATTCGGGGCCCGAGTCGAAGGCATACAGGCTCCGTCGACATAGCCTGCCGCCAGGCTATCGATCCGCTCGAACAAAACGCTACGAGGTCGTTTATATGCCGTCTAATCCCGAACGGCCCCATTGGCCGGAATTCAATAACGTACTGTGCGGCGCAATGACCGATCGCGAGCGCCTCGGGCTGCCCGAACATTACATCGCCGACTCGGTGTCGCGCCGATTACCCGAGGCCTACGAGAAGCTACGCGCCCTCGGGAAACCCCAATTAATCGCCATGGTGGAAGACCGCGAGGCTACGCTGGTTGCCCGGCTGGCGGCGGGAAACTTGCTCGCATTGGCCGGCGACCCGCGCCTACGTGCGTTGGATCCGCCGATGGTGGAAATCGACGGCGGCACGGCAATCGTCGGCTTGGACCCCGCACGGGTCGGCGACGTATTGCAGCGATACGACAAGCTCGGCCTGCAGGACACCTGGATACGAAAAGAGTGCCCGCAACACACGGTTAAGCTGTCCGCCTATCGCATCGGAAAATATCCTGTCACCAACGGCGAATACCGCGACTTCCTACTCGACACCCATTATCACGAGATCCCGACCAGCTGGTCGTTGCGGCGATACCCCATCGAACGAGCGAATCACCCGGTATATACCCTCAGCGCCGCCGCTTGCGATGCCTATGTTCGCTGGCTGTCCGACAAGACCGGCCGACGCTTTCGCCTACCCACGGAATACGAATGGGAGTTCGCCGCCGCGGGCCGCGAGCGCCGGGAGTTCCCCTGGGGCGACGCTTTCGACACGGAGCGAGCCAATACCTGCGAAACCGCCATATTCGACACCACGCCGGTAGGCGCCTTTCCCGGCGGCGCGTCCCCTTTCGGTGCGCACGATATGGCCGGCAACGTCGAGGAATACGTCGCCGACGTCTATCGCCCCTACCCCGGCGGCGCAGCGATCGACGACCATCTCAGCCAGATACACGGCGAATACCGCGTCGCCAGGGGGGGCAGTTTCGCCCGATTCCGGGATCTTGCCAGGACTCGCAGGCGCCACGGGCACAATCCTCTCTCGGCCACCTATGCCATGGGATTCCGGCTGGCGGAAACGCCTTGAACGCGGATAGACCGACGAAGTCGGGAAAACCGCTCATCGACAATATCGCCCCCATCACGCGAGGTACGACGCATGGCGCATTTGCTTTTACTGGAAGCCCCCGGCGGCAACGATTTCGACATTTTGCAGGCCGCCTTGGCGGTCGGCCATGAAGTGACTTTTTTCACGGCGGATCTCGCCCATTACCAGCGCAATGGTTCGCTGGAAGCGTATTTGTCCCGGGCGCGAGCGGTTATTGAAATCCAGCCGTTCAGCTACGCCGCGTTCGAAAAAAGCGCCGCCGCTATCCATGGCGAAACGCCGTTCGACGGGATCCTCTGCTTGATCGATATCCGTATTATCGAAGCGGCGGCTTTGGCGGAACGATTGGGATTGCGCTTTCTCAACCCGCAAACCGCAACGCTCCTGCGCGACAAATACCGCGTCCGATGCGCGTTGGCCGAGCGAGGCATCGCACAGCCGGATTTCGCCTTGGCCACGCACAACGGCGAACTCCGAAACGCGGTCTCGGACCTGGGGTTGCCTGTCATCGTAAAACCGTGCGACGGCTACGGTTCGCAGAATATCACGATGCTGCTGACCGACGACGACATCAATCCGCTCATCGACCCGCTGGACCATTATTTACCTTGCCGAACCGACTACGGTTTGGGCGTAACCGCCAATGACCGCCTGTTGGTGGAGCGCTACATCGAGGGCACATTGATCGGTTGCGACACCTTGACCCTGGACGGAAAACACGTGATGTTGGGCATTAATGAAAAGTCGATGTTTCCGCCGCCGTTCGGCGCAATCCAGGGCAGCTGCTTCCCATCCGACCGTTTCGACGTCGCGCCGGTGCGGGAGTATGTCTTTGCCGTACTCGACGCGGTCGGCTTCAACGACGGCGCCAGCCACACGGAGATCATCCTCTCCGCCGAAGGCCCTTTGCTGGTCGAGGTCAACCCGCGGCTGGTGGGGGCAAAAATCCCGCGTTTATTGAACCTGGCGTTCGGCAGGTCCGTTCATCGGGATTTGATCGACCTCCATCTTGGCATACCGCCATCCGCTGCGGCCTATCGAAAGCCCGACGGTTACGCAGTGTCCCGGTGGATCGTGGCCGAACGCGCCGGCACCCTGGCCGACATCCGTCTGCCGCAGACGCCCGACCGACGAATCAAGCAGGTGGAGATATTAAAAACGCCCGGAGATGCCGTCACGCCGCCTTACCAAAACAGCGACCGCATCGGATGCGTCATGGCCTTAGCCGAGACCCGCGCACAAGCCGAGCAATGCGCGAACGCCTATGTGTCGCAAGTCGAACTTGCCGTAATTTAGCGGCCAGGCAAGCGGCGCCGGCGGATATCGATCAGCGGAAAACGGATGGCGCGAGGAACCGGGACTTCGGCGCGGCGGGCGGGCGCGGATAACGAACGGCCGGCGGAAAATATCCACGGGCGTCCGGCTTAGCGGACAGCTTGATCGAAGCGGACGACGCGAATGCGGCGCTTAGCCGGAAAGGCCGGCAGTTGCGCCGCCGAGAAAGAAAGCCGGCAGGCCAGAGCGTATGCCAACTTCTTGATTGCGAATCGGAAATTCTGGTGCCGGTGACCGGAATCGAACTGGTGACCTACTGATTACGAATCAGTTGCTCTACCGACTGAGCTACACCGGCTTGATGGAGCGGAGGATTATAGGGAACAATCGGCCCGCCGACAAGCGCGGCATGGCGGCGAACCGCCGGCTTCCCCTGCCGGCCGTCCCGCGCCTTTTATTTCATGACAATTTCGCGACAACAAACGCAGCGGCGCTTTTTTTTGAGAAAATATCCCATACGCGCGCCCGCGCGGTGCCTTTAGAGTCGACACGAAACCACCTGGGATATCAATGAAAGAAGAAATACTGGCTAAAGTTGCCGAATATATTATCAATGCCGGCGATTTAAAGCTTAAGCCAGAAGAGGTAACGGAAAATTTGTCGTTGAAGGACGACCTCGATTTGGACTCCGTCGGCAGCCTCACCGCGATTATGGACCTAGAAGAACACTACGACATCGTGGTCGAAGACAAACAGCTGCTCGGATTGCAAACCGTCGGCGACGTGGTCGCCTTGATCGAGTCCGGCCTCGCGGCGAAATCATGAGACAACGGCGCGTCGTAGTCACCGGCGTAGGGATTGTTTCCAGTATCGGCCACGGTTATGCGGAGGTAGTCGCCAATCTTAAACAGGGGAATTCCGGCCTTTGCGCCATGCCGCAATGGCGGGAACTGGGATTCCCCAGCACGGTCGCCGGCAACCTGGGCGACGTCGCGGGAAAGATCGCAAGCAGCGGCATCAAAAAAAGCCAGCTGGCCTATGCCTCGGACGGCGCCGTTTTCAGCGTTTTGGCCGCCAAGGACGCGGTGGACGACGCTGGCCTGACCGAGGCGGACCTGCAATCGCCCCGCACCGGCTGCATCGTCGGCAGCGGCGTGGGCGGCTTGACGGCGATTTATCAAGGCGCGGAAAAGGTATACCGCAACCAGGTGAAGCGGGTGAATCCTTATACCGTGTGCCACGCCATGTCCAGCTCCTGTAGCGCGTCCTTGGCGAATATATTCGGCGTCAAGGGACGCAGTTATTCCATCAGCTCGGCCTGCGCCACCTCGACCCATAATATCGGCCACGCTTACGAATTGATTCGCGACGGGGTTATGGATTTAAGCTTGGCGGGCGGCGCCGAGGAATTGAACGAACTCATCGCCGGGGCCTTTGCCGCCATGCGCATGGCATTATCCAGCCAATACAACGACACGCCGGAAAAGGCGTCGCGGCCCTACGACCAGAACCGCGACGGTTTCGTCATCAGCGGCGGCGGCGGCATCGTGATTCTGGAAGAATTGCAGCGGGCCCAGGCCCGGGGCGCGAAAATTTATGCCGAAATCTTGGGGTTCGGCGCCAACTCCGAAGGCGGCACCATGATTTTTCCGGAAACCGAGGGACTGCAAACCGCGGCCTGCATATCCGCCGCCCTGGAAAGCGCCAAGCTGGCCCCGGCCGACATCGGCTACATCAATACCCACGGCACCGCCACGCAACAAGGAGATCTGGCGGAGGTGAACGGCATCCGCAAGGTGTTCGGCGAGCAGGTGCCGCCCTTCTCCTCCACCAAATCCATGACCGGCCACGCCATCGGCGCCTCCGGCGCGCAGGAAGCCATTTACTGCATCGGCATGCTGGAGCACGGCTTCCTCGCCCCTTCCATCAATATCGAGACGCTGGACCCGGCTTTCGAAGGCCTCCCCATCGTGCGGGAAACGGCCGATACGGCGGTGGATGTGGCCATGAGCAACAGCCTGGGCTTCGGCGGCACCAACGCCGTCCTGGTGCTGGGCAGATACCGGGACTGAACGCGGGGCGGCAACCGCCGGCGGTTGCCGCCGTTATAATAAGCCCCTCGCCGCCGGCGCGCCGGCGGCCTCCCTCCATGACTCCCTTAAGCTTCGATTTTTCTATGTGGTTCAAAAACCTGCAGCTTTACCGTTTACCCGCCGACTGGCGCATTACCCCGGCCCAACTGGAAGAGCAATTGGCCAAAATTCCGTTCCAGCCCTGCGGCACGTTGACCATGCAGAGCGCCGGCTGGGTGCCGCCCAAGAACGACGAGGACGCCCTCGTCTACACGCTGGACCGCCACTGGCTGCTGGCGTTGTGCACCGAGCAGAAGCTGCTGCCGGCCTCCGTGGTCAACCAGGTCACCCATGACCGGATCGAGGAAATGGAACAGCAGCAAGGTTACCGCCCCGGCCGCAAACAGGCGCAGCAGATCAAGGAGCAAGTCACCGAAGAGCTGATGCCGCGCGCCTTTAGCCGCCGCCGCACCACCCAGGTATGGCTGGACACGCTGAACGGCTGGCTGGCGGTGAACGCCGGCAGTGCCAATCAGGCGGACGACGTGGTGCAGTACCTGCACAAAGCGGTGGAGAATTTCTCCTTGCGCCCGCTGGTGACGCAGACTTCGCCGGCGGCGGCCATGACCGACTGGCTGTCCAGCGGCGACGCTCCGGCCGGCTTCACCATCGAACGGGAATGCGAGCTGTGCGCCCCGGACGAGGAAAAAGCCACGGTGCGCTATGCCCGCCACCCCCTGGACGCGGACGAGATCCCCGCCCACATCGCCGCCGGCAAACGCGCCACGCGCCTGGCCTTGACCTGGGACGACCGCATCGCCTTCGTGCTCACCGACAAAATGCAGGTAAAGCGCGTCCAGTTCCTGGACGTGCTGCAGGAAGAAGCCGAATCCCAAGCCGACAACGGCGACAGCTTTTACAGCGATTTCGCCTTGATGACCGCGGAATTCAGCCGTTTCCTGCCGCAGCTGGTGGAAGCGCTGGGGGGAGAGGCCAAAGAAGGCGTGTAGAAAGAAAACGCCTGGCGCCGCGTCGGCGACAGCCAGGCGGAAACATCGCTACGCCGACGCCCGGCTCGCCATGCGGGCCGGGTCCGGCTCCCCTGCCTCGATGGGCAGGGCCGGGTCGCGGGACCATTCGTTCCAAGAGCCGAAATACAGCCCGACCTTGCCGAACCCGGCCTCGGTCAAGGCCAACAAAGTGTTGGCGGCGCGGGCGCCTTTAAAGCAATAGAGATATACCGTCGATTCCGGCGTCACGCCCACTTCCCGGCAAATGGCCCGCACCTCCTCCTTCGGCCGGAAGCGGGGGATGCCGGAAGACACATCCATCAGGCGATGCCACTCGATCCACACGGCGCCGGGAATACGACCTTTACGCGGCGCGAAATCGCGACCGTAGGGGGAAGAGCTTTCGCCGGTCCACTCGTCGTAGTCGCGCGTGTCCAGCTTGACGATGGCGGCGTCGCTCAGGGAGTCCAGCATTTGCCGGCAAGTGACCATGGCGTCCTCGGCCGGCCTCGGCTTGAACTGGACCGCCACCGGCGCGGACGGCGCGTCGGTGACGGAACGGCCCTCGGCTTTCCAAGCGCGCAGGCCGCCATCCAGCACCCGCACCCGCTCGTGGCCCAGGTAGCGCAGCAAGAACCAGCCGCGACAGGACTGGCCGTAGCCGCTGTTCATGGTGTCCTCGTAGATCACCACGTCCTCGTCGCCGCCGATGCCGGCCTTGCCGAACAAATCGGCGAAGTGATCGCGCAGGGCGGCCACGCCCTGCTCGGAAGTGGTTGCCAGATAGCTGAAGATGTCCCGGATATTGACCGCGCCCGGCAAATGCTCGGCTACGTACTCTTCCGGCGCGCGGGTATCGACGACGACCAGGGGCGTGTTGCGCTCCATCAGGGCGGCGAGTTCGCCGCAGGAAATCAGGTTGCTCATGGACGGCTCCGCTGGCAGTTATTATTAGCGCGCATAGCCTACCATCGAGGCGGCCCCCGCCGCCCATGACGCCGAAAATTCGGCCCCGCTTTCGGCTTAATGCCAACCGCCGTACTGCTTGGTTAGATCGCCCTTGAACCCCGACGAACTGCGGCTGCCGCCCTGCACCTGGCGCTGGCCGATGGCGGCGCGCGCCGCCTTGGCGATGTTCTCGTCGGTGAAGCCGCCCAGCTGCTGCGCCGCCTCCACCAGCAAGGTGCTCATGGGCGTCAAGTCCTGGTCGGTCACGACGGCCTTGGTCAGCACCGCCTTGAGCGTTTCGCCGCCGGCCGTGGTGGCGACGATCACCACGGGATAAGCGCCGCTTTTCGGCGCCGGCAAGCTGTAGCGCGAACCGCCGTGCAGCGCCGTTTTGCCCAGAACCTGGCCGTGGCTGTCCTGCAATTCCACCTGGGCCTCCTTGACCGGACCCTCGTCGCCGATGACGCTGCCGGACAACGTGGCCGGGGCCGCCACGGCGGCGGCGCCGGGGTTGCTTTCGCCGCAACCCGCCAATACGGCGATCACCAAGGCGGCCAGGCCGTAACCGCACCAACGGCGGAAGGGAAAACCAGCGTAGTCGGGGCTTTTCGTCATGGCGGGAATACTCCTGAGATGAGGGTCGATGAAAAAACGTACGCCGGTTGGACCGCCGCCGCGCCGTTTTTCTCCCGGCGGCCTCCCGCCAAACGCAAGGCCGCGCCGGACGGGGCGCATTTGCTTAGAAATCCCGCCGCGCCTCGTTATACAATGCCCCCTTTTCGCCGGGCTTATCCGGGAAGGCTTGAATCATGTGTTGGAGCGGTGAAGCGTCCGCGGTACTGGCTACCGTCGGGTTTAGCACGGCAGCCTACGTTGCCTACAAAGGGGAATCCAAACAGCTGTGGATTCCGCTGACTTATTTCGCCTGCATGGAGTTGCTGCAAGCGGCCACCTACGTTTACATCGACCAGTGCGACAAGCCGGCGAACCAGATATTAACCCTGTTCGGCTACATACACATCGCCTTCCAGCCCTTCTTCATCAACATGGTGGCGATGTATTTCGTGCCCAAGGAAGTGAAGCAGAAAATCAGCACGGTGGTGTACAGCCTTTGCGCCGTGGCCGCCCTGGCCATGCTGGTGAAGATGTACCCCTTCCCCTGGGCCAGCTTCTGCATCATCGGCAAGGAAGGCTTCTGCGGCGCCCAGCCCTGCTCCGTTTCCGGCGATTGGCACATCGCCTGGCAGCTGCCCCTTAACGGCCTGATGTCCGACTACCCGGACAACCCGTTCGGCTTCATCTGGGGCCTGCACGGTTTCGCCTATATCCTGGCCGGCTTCTATTTGCCGCTGCTGTACGGTTCCTGGCGTTTCGTCGGTTTCCACTACCTGATCGGACCCATGCTGTCCGACATCCTCACCGACAACCCCAACGAGTACGCCGCCGTTTGGTGCCTGCTGTCCATCGCCCTGTGCGTGTCGGTGATCAAATCGCCGCTGCGGCGCCATCTGCACGTCAGAAAATGGCCTTACTACAGTAAGCTGGTGCCGGCCGAGGCGCCCGCTTCGGCGTAATCGCCCGCCCCCGCGCCGGCCCCGCACGGGTCCGGCGCGGCCAATCGGGGCTAAAGCCCCTCCTACGGCGACCCGGCGCTCCCGTAGGAGGGGCTTTAGCCCCGAAGGTTTTTGGGAAACGCCTCCCTAACAACAAGGCCTCGGCCGATTCCAATCCCAACAGGAACCTACGCTCATGCGCAACGCATTGCAGGACCAATTGCTGAAAGCGGGCCTGGTCAACGACAAGCAGGCCAAGAAAGCCACCGCGGAAAAACGCAAGGAAACCCAGCAAAAACAAGGCAACAAAGCCCTGACCGCCGCCGAGGAACAGGCGCGGCAGCAAGCCCAGCGCGCCCAGGCGGAAAAAGCCGAGCGCGACCGCCAACTCAATCAGCAACGCAACGAAGCGGCGGCGCAAAAAGCCGTCGCCGCCCAGATCAAACAGCTGGTGGAAACCCATCGCCGCCCGCCCGGCGACGGAGAAACGCCCTACAATTTCACCGACGGCGGCAAAGTCAAAAGCCTGCGGGTATCCGACGAAGTGCGGGGCCAGATCGTTCGCGGCGCGCTGGCGGTGGTCAAGCAAGGCGAACGCTACGAACTGGTGCCGGCGGACATCGCCGAGAAAATTCGCGTCCGCGACCCGTCCGTTCTGGTGGTGGACAACGCCGTGGCGCAAAACGCGGCCGTGCCGGACGACGATCCTTACGCCCAGTACCAGGTGCCGGACGATTTGATGTGGTAGCCAGCGGGACTTAGCCCATGCACAACCTGCTCGTCGATAACCTACCCGGCCTGCTGATCAACTTCCTGGCGACCACCGCCATCGGCTTCCTGATCGGCATCGGCCTGCGCGAGTACTACATCGGCGAACACAAGGAAAACGTGTTCGGCACCACCCGCACCTGCGTTTTCATCGCCATCCTCGGCTTCGTGCTCTACCAGCTGGAAGCCCTGCCCCTGCTCTACCTGGGCGGCATGCTGGTAGTCGGCGCCCTGCTGCTCAGCTACTACCGGGCCAAGATCCAGCACGAGCAATACGGCATGATCGGCATCCTGCTGGCGCTGTCCTGTTACGCGCTCGGCCCCATCGCCCAGACCCTGCCCAAGTGGTTTCTGGTGCTGTACGCCATCACCATCCTGTTCGTGCTCAACGCCAAGCCGCGCATTCGCCGCCTGACGGAGCGCCTGAGCAACGAGGAGATCATCACCGCCTCCAAGTTCCTGGTGCTCACCGGCGTCATCCTGCCCCTGGTGCCGCCGGAGCCCATCGCCGACTTCATCCCGGTCAACCTGTACCAGACTTGGCTGGCGGTCACGGTGATCAGCGGCATTTCTTACGTGGGCTACCTGCTGCAAACCTATTTATGGCAGGATCGCGGCCTGTTGCTAACCGGCGCCATCGGCGGCGTTTATTCCAGCACCGCCACCACCGTGGTGGTCGCCCGGCAATCGCGCCGTTACGGCCCCAACAGTAGCAAGCCCGCCGCCGCCATCGTGCTGGCGACCGCCATCATGTACCTGCGCCTACTGGCCGTGGTCGCTGTGTTCAACCTGGCGGTCTGCCTCAAGCTGCTCGCCGTGTTCCTGCCCCTAACGGCCCTGGCGGGCCTGGTAGCCTATCGCCTCAACGCCCAGGAATGCGCGGACTGCCCCGCCGTCGCGGCGTTGGCGAAGCAGCGCAACCCGTTGGAACTGGGCTCGGCCCTGCTATTCGCCGGCGCTTTCGTGCTGATCGCGGCCGCCACCCATTGGACCATCGAAAACTATGCCCACGGCGGCCTGGTGGCGCTGTCCTTCGTCGTCGGCTTCGCCGATATCGATCCGTTCGTGCTGTCGTTGTTGCAAGGCGGCTTCGCCGCGCCGGACCAGGCCATCGCCCAAGCCATTGTCGTCGCCTCCGCCAGCAACAACCTGCTGAAAGCCGCTTACACGGCCCTCTGGAGCAACCGCCGCACCACCCTGGCCGCCGGCGCGACGCTGACCGCCCTGGCCGGCTTGGCTTTCATCGCGGTGCTGGCCGGCGTATAAAGCCCCCCTTGGCGATGCCGCTGGGATCGGCGGGATGCGCGTGGGGCGCAGCCCCCAAGGCGCAAGCCCATGATAGAACGACGCGGCACGCCCCCCTATCCTCCCCACGCCGGTTTACAGGAATCCGCGACGGCCTAGAACACCGTCCGCCGCGGCCCGTTCCCCGTCACGGCCGAAAATCGAAGGCGTTCAACAAATCGCCGGCTTTTTCGTCGCGCGGCCCCAAAGGCTGCAAACCGAAGCGGGTTTCGATGAATTTGAGGATGGACGTGGCGTCGTAGAGCGTGTGATCCACGTGGCCGTGCCTGGCGTAAGGAGAAATAATCAGCGTCGGCACCCGCGTACCCGGCCCCCAGCGGTCGCCTTCGGGCGGCGGCACGTGGTCCCAAAACCCGCCGTACTCGTCGTAGGTGACGATGATGGCGGTGTTGCCCCACAACGGGCTGTCCTGGATTTTTTCGATGACGTCCGCCACATGCCTCTCGCCGGACAGCAAATCGGCGTAGCCGGGATGCTCGTTGAGGCTGCCGATGGGTTTGTAGAACGCCACGGCCGGCAGACTGCCCCGCTCCACGCCCCGCAGGAAATCCGTCGCGTCCTTCAAATGCTCCGCCCGCCCCTTGCTGCCCGGCCCGTAGTTTTTGTAGTACGCGAAGGGCTGGTGATGAAACTGAAAACTGGGGTCCGGATGTCCGGCGACAGCGTCGTTCCACCCGCCGGAGTACCAGGCCCAGCTGACGTTTTTCGCGCTCAGGCGGTCGCCGATGGTGGGCTGGAGCTGGGGCGGCAAACGCAGCGCGGGGTCGGCGGCTTTCGCATCGAAAGGCGCGGCGAACGGCTGCAGGGTGTTGACCGCGTAACCGTCCGGCGTCAGAGCGCGCTCCTTGACGGCCTTGCCGTTGGCGTCCAGCTGCGTCTTCAGCTCGGCCGGAGCGCCTTCGTAGCGCGGCGTACAGGCGCAAACCAGCCATTGATGATTAAGAAACGAGCCGCCGAAAGCCGCCTGGAAAAAATTGTCGGCCACGGTGTACTGGCGGGCGAACGCTCCCATGGGCGACAGACCGGCGTCGTAATGCCCCATCACCAGCCCGCCAACCTCCGACAAGGCGGCATAGTGATCCATGCGCCCGCCGTCGATCTGCTCCTGGTGCAGGTAAAAACGGTGGGTGAGATTGGGGATCTTCTGGCTGGCCGACGCGAATGCGCCGATGTCGAACGGTTCATTGGGCAGATCGCCGGGGAAGCGGAGATCGGGCTTGCCGCCGTCGCCCTTCACCTCCGGCAGGGTTTCGTAAAGCCGTCCGTCCAGATCGCCTTGCATGGAGGTGTCCGGCCCGGCTTGGGCGAGGCCGTTGGCGCCGGGGAAGCGACCGTACAAGCTGTCGAAACTGTGGTTTTCTAATACGATAACCACGATATGGCGGATTCGCTCCAGCCCCTCGGGCTGGGCCGGCGCGGCGGCGGACGGCTGCGCCGCCAAGGCGGCGACGCAGGACAGTAACGCGAGCTTGTTTTTCATGGCGGACTCTCCAGTCTCGGGTGGGTTGCTGTGACGATTACTGCGCGCCGCGGGCGAACTCGGCCAAGCGCATGCGCAAACGGTGCGGCTCCATAATGGCGTAAATCTTGGGCAGTTCCGGCCCGTCCAACCGGCCGGTCAGAGCGGAACGCAACGGCTGGAACAGGCCCTTGCCCTTGGCGCCGCTTTGCTGCTTCAGCTGCTCCAGGAAGGCCTCGTAATTGTCGGGATGGGCGGCGGCGGCATCGTAAGCCGCTTGGAAAAACGCCTCGCCCGCAACCGTGGCGATATCGTGCACTTCCGCGCCGCGCTCCAAGGCGTCGCTGAACAACGCCGTGGCCCACTGGTGGGCTTCCAGGGGGAAGCGGCAGTTGCTGCGCACGATGTCCAGGAAGGCCGATTGCCGCAGTTCCGGCACCCGCTGGCGGGTATCGTTGAGCAACCAGTTCCACAGCGCCTCGTCGTCGGCGGCGCGCACCGCCAATTCCTGCCAATGGTTGAGGTGGACCGGGTCGAAACGGGCCGGCGATTTGCCCAGATGCTCCACGCGGAATCCGCTGGAGAGGGCTTGGATGTCCAGCAGTTCCTCGCTGTCGTAGTGGTGGCCCAGGCGCGCCAGCATATTGCTCACCGCCAGGGGCATATAGCCCTCCTCGCGCAGTTCGCGGATGCTGCGGCTGCCGTTGCGCTTGGACAGGGGCGAACCGTCGTCGCCCAGGATCAGCGCGGTGTGGCCGTAATGGGGCACGGCCAGCCCCAAGGCGCGCAGGATCATGATCTGGCGCGGCGTGTTGCTGAGGTGGTCGTCGCCGCGCAGCACGTGGGTCACGCCCATGAGGGAATCGTCGATGGCGTTGCAGAAGAAAAACGCGGCGGAGCCGTCGGCGCGGCGGATGATGAAATCGCCGATGTCGTTGCTGGCGAAGTGCTGCGGGCCGCGCACCAGGTCGTCGAACTCAACGATGGCGTCCTTCGCCACGCGGAAACGCAGGGTCGGCTCCAACCCCTGCTCGCGGCGGGCGGCGATCTCGTCCTTCGACAAACGTCCGCACTTACCGGAATACCGGGGCGGCTGGCCGGCGGCCAACTGCACTTTGCGCGCCACCTCCAGCTCCGTCGCGCTGCAGAAGCAAGGATAGGCCAAGCCCTCTTCCGCCAGTCGCAGGTAGAACTCGTCGTAAATCGCGCCCCGCTGCGACTGGTGATAATCCGGTTGCGCCCGCGCCGAATGAGGGCCTTCGTCCCAGGCCAATCCCAGCCAGCGCAAGTCTTCCATCAGCGCTTCCACGAACTCCTCGCGGCTGCGTTCCTGGTCCGTATCCTCGATGCGCAGCAAAAACCTTTCGCCGTAGAGCTTGCTGAGCAAGGCCGTGCGCACATTGCCGATATGGATCAAGCCGGTGGGACTGGGGGCGAAACGGGTTTTCCTGAGGGTCATGGATTCTGCTCGCAGCGACAACGAAATGCCGGCATTCTAGCAGAGCCGGCCCGCCGCAGCCTTGGCGGCGACCGCGCAGGCTTCCTTTGCTATAATGTTGGGCCACCTTAAATTCAGGCTGATACAGGATTCGATATGTCTCAGAAAATCTCCGATATCGTCAAACCCGGCGTCGTCACCGGCGAAGACGTACAAAAAGTATTCGCCGCCTGCAAAGCCGGCAAGTTCGCCCTGCCGGCCGTTAACGTCATCAGCACCGACTCCATCAACGCCGTGCTGGAAGCTGCGGCGAAGGCACAGTCCGCAGTGGTGATCCAGTTCTCCAACGGCGGCGCGCAATTTGTCGCCGGCAAGGGCCTGAAGCTGGAAGGCCAGCAACCCAACGTGCTGGGCGCGGTGTCCGGCGCACGCCACGTGCACCTGATGGCCGAATACTACGGCGTGCCGGTCATCGTGCACACCGACCACGCCGCCAAGAAGCTGCTGCCCTGGGTCGACGGCATGCTGGACCTGGGCGAAAAGCACTTCGCCGAAACCGGCAAGCCGCTGTTCAGCTCCCACATGCTGGACCTGTCGGAAGAAAGCCTGAAGGAAAACATCGAAACCTGCGCCAAGTACCTGGAGCGCATGTCCAAGATGGGCATGACCCTGGAAATCGAACTGGGCTGCACCGGCGGCGAAGAAGACGGCGTGGACAACAGCGGCATGGATCACTCCGCCCTGTACACCCAGCCGGAAGACGTGGCTTACGCCTATGAGGAGCTGAGCAAGATCAGCCACCGCTTCACTATCGCCGCGTCCTTCGGCAACGTGCACGGCGTGTACTCGCCGGGCAACGTCAAGCTGACGCCGAAGATCCTGGACAACTCGCAGAAGCACGTCTCCGAGAAGTTCGGCGTGCCGGCCAACAGCCTGAACTTCGTGTTCCACGGCGGCTCCGGCTCCAGCGCGGAAGAAATCCAAGAGTCCATCAGCTACGGTGTCATCAAAATGAACATCGACACCGACACCCAGTGGGCTTACTGGAACGGTATCCGCGAGTTCTATAAAAAGAACGAAGGCTACCTGCAGGGCCAGATCGGCAATCCGGAAGGCGCCGACAAGCCCAACAAGAAGTTCTACGACCCGCGCGTATGGGTACGCGCAGCCCAGGTCAGCATGGTGGATCGCCTGCAGCAGGCGTTCAAAGAGCTGAACGCGCTGAACACCCTGTAAGCGGCGTTCCGTCAAAAAGGGCCGACGCGCTTAAGCGCGTCGGCCCTTTTTTATGCCGTCACCTTTCTCACGGCTCGGCGGAAGGTTCGGGCAAGTGCTCGTTAGCCCATAGTACCGCCTGCACGCGGCTGGTCACTTTCAATTTCCGGAATAAATTATATAGGTGGGTTTTCACCGTATTAGCCGAAATATGCAATTCCTCCGCGATTTCGGCATTTTTCCGACCGATCGCCAACAACCGCAAAATCTTCAACTCCGCCTCCGTCAACTGTTTTTCCAACGGCGAATCGCCGGCGCCTTTCGTCGCCAACTGCCGCACGGAACGGCTCCTTTCGAAATGGCTGATCAGCCACTCCCGCGGCAGCCAATAGTCCCCCGCCAGCACCCGGTTTATCGAAAGGCCGAGCTGTTCCATATTGGTGTTTTGGAACAACACCCCGCGAACCTGCGGATAACGCAAAACCAAGCCTTCGCTGCCGTCGCCGATCGTCGCATTGAACAACATGACGCAATACTTAGAACACAGCTGCTGCAGACTATCCAACCAAGCGTGCTTGTCGATTTGCGGCGCGTCCATGTCCAGCAACACCAGGCAACGCTCTCCGCAACGACCGCTGTGGCATGCCTGCGCAATCTCTCCGCAAGGCCGGCAGACATACCCCGTATGCTGTTGAATGGCCTCGGCCAGCAGCAAATTTTGCATTCCCGTCCCGCTTCCCAGCCAAACAACGGTGGACTCAGGCGCAACCAAGGTATCGCCCGCTAAATCGCTCATGATCGTATCTACCGCCCTCGAAATGTACTGTATTGGCTAGCCGGCACAACCCGCCCGCCGAATATACGGATATAAAGCCATCGACCCGATACCGGGATTTTGTACGACTAAACCCACAATCGTCAACCCGACCTCACCATGTCGTAGCACGATAACGAGACGCCCAATACCTAGGAACCATATCCACCTAACAACGCACACACCTATGCAGCACTTTAACAACACAACAACTACGACTTTAGGGTGATGCGCAAAATACGACAGATACCACGCCTGACGCCATGAAGGATTAGCGCAACAGTCGGACTACAACCCAATCACTACAAAACAAGCAAAATAGGCCGAACGCCTAATGCTTTAGCGTTATAAACAGCAAGGAAAGCCACATTAATCTGCCCCTAAGCTACTAGCCTTCCCTTTCCTACAAATCACCAGTTCCCCGGATAGTGACTTTTCGCGTTCAAGTCATAATAAAGCGCAACATCGGCGCCAAAAGAATGCCGACACGCCGTCGACCGTTTCCACGACCTATAAAACGCTTGATTAACCGCGAAATTTAACCAGACCACACCCATGAACTTGGCGACCAATCTATACAACAGATCGGGACATAGTTTCGACTTGTTGAATATTTCCGAACCGGGTGAAAAAAACGGAATACCCTCCAACCAATACCTCGTTTGCCATCAAGGCAAAGGCGTGCTGTTGGACCCCGGCGGATTCGGCGTCATGCCGAAAGTATTGGTCAATATGTTGCGGCACGTCCAACCGGACCAAATCTCGGCGATCATCCTATCGCACCAAGACCCCGATATCGTCGGCGGCCTTTCCACCTGGCTCGAACTGGTCGACACGCCGGTTTTTGTCTCGCAAATATGGTTGAGATTTTTACCCCATTACGGCATCAGCCGTTGCGATGCGTTTGTCGGCGTACCCGACGAAGGCATGACGCTGCACCTCCCGGGAAACTGGAAACTGTTGCTGCTGCCCGCGCATTTCTTGCACTCCGAAGGGCAAATCAACGTTTACGATCCCATCTCGAAAGTATTATTCACCGGCGACATCGGCGCGGCCCTTATGCCCGAAGGAAACCGTAGCGTATTCGTGGATGATTTCCCCGGTCACATACCCTACGTGGAAGGTTTCCATAAGCGCTATATGTGCGGCAACAAGGCCATTAGAACTTGGCTCAGCGCCATCAAAGACCTGGAAATCGACTATATCGCGCCGCAACATGGCCCGATCTATCGCGGCAGCGCCGTGAAGCAATTCTTGAATTGGTTAAGCGAAATCAGATGCGGCATCGATTTACTCGACGAAACCAAACCGTTCAATGGCGACAACTGTTACACGTTAACTTGAGGTTTTTCATGGACACCGAGCTTGACTACTTGCGCACGCACGTGATCGCCGAACACGCGGAGATTCTCGAAGCCGTGGTGCGTTTACGCGATCACGCCGCACATGCCCATCGCATGCTGAAAGAAACCGCACTCGCCATGAAAACCCAAGAATCGCCGAATAACGCGAAGGACGATATCGATAGCGGGCGTCGCGCCGTTCCCGACGATATCGCCCAGCATTTCCTGCGCACCAGCATAGGCTACGAGCATTTGTGGAAAGTGCGCGACCGATGCGCGAAAAAAATGATCGCCGCCATGCGCAACAGCATGATTGCGCACAATAATCTGGTATCGGACTATAAAACGGCGGTTACAGCCAACGATTTGCTGGAAAGGCAAAGACGCGTGCTGGAATCCATCATTCTCGCCCAAGACCGAAACATCAGCTGCAGAGAGTTCTTTTTTTCCGTATTAGGCAGTTTTTCCAAGGAATTCGACTTCGCTTGTTTTTTCGTCGCCATGATGGACAGCGACAATATCGGCGTAGAGCTTTATTACCCCAAACGGTATCCGGACAGCGTAACGAGCGAGCTTCGCCGCAATTGCGTGGCAGAACTGCTAGCCACGCTCAAGCTTCCACGAATTCCGCCCTATGTCATCAACGACTTCTTCCTCGATTCCAGCCAGGCCTCCGTTATCCCGCTGCCCAAGCAAATAGTCACCGTGGCGGTGCCCGCAAAAACGCAAGAGGAAACGGGAATACTTGGCCTATCTTATGTCGCCTGCCAAGAGCACTCCTATCATGAAACGCGGGTGATCGAATCCTTGCTTTCCGTGCTTAGCATGGCCGCGGTTTACTGCCACCGGATCACCAATAAAATTGACGAATTGCAATTTTACGCCATCCACGATCCGCTAACGCAGCTCTATAACCGACGCCATTTCAACGAAATATTGTCCTACGAAATCGGCCGCGCCGAAAGGCATCAACATACCTTCGCCGTCTTGATCATCGATTTGGACAACTTCAAGGACATCAACGATTCGTTCGGCCATCAAACCGGCGACAGCGCTTTGATCGGCATAGCGGAAACGTTAAGGGCCAGCCTGCGTAACGGCGACCTCGCCGCAAGAATCGGCGGCGACGAATTCGCGGTGATATTGCCGGAAACGGAGAATGACGGCGCGGAAATCGTTGGCGAAAAAATATGCGCCGCGATATCGAGAAAAAAATTCACCGCCTGCGGCAAGCATTTTTCGATCACCGCGTCCATCGGCCTAGCCGCTTTCCCCAATAATGGCAATACGTCCGAAAGCCTGCTCGCCAGTGCCGACATCGCCATGTATAAGGCAAAAAGCTCCGGCAAAAATGCCTTATACCAAGTCAAACAAAACGAAATACAAGACCGGCATATTTTACTTAACAATCTTGAAGAAATTAAGCTGGCGCTGGATCAGGACCGGATCGTCCCGTTTTTCCAGCCCATCGTCGCGTCTTCTACCGGCGATATCCTGGGTTACGAAACCTTGGCCCGCATTATCGAACAGGACGGCGCGATCAAGCCGGCGGCGTGCTTCATCGATACCATCGAGCGTTACGGCTTGGCCCGGCGGCTTGACTACATCATCGTCAGGAAGTCCATCGAAGCCCTGGGGCAACACGTCGCGAACGGAGGCCGCTTGGTAAAGCTGTTCATCAATCTGTCCGCGCAGGAGCTGCAAGGACGCAGCGTCATCAGTTACGCCGACCATTTATGCCAGGATTTCAATATACCGCGGGACTGCATCGTCTTTGAAATCACCGAACGCGCCGCCATCCAGGATATCGGCCGCATGAGGCAATTTTTATCCCGGTTGCGCAACAAGGGTTTCTCGTTCGCTCTCGACGATTTCGGCTGCGGGTATAACTCGTTCCATTACCTAAGGGACCTGCACTTCGAATACGTCAAAATCGACGGAGAATTTGTCAAAAACATCCGCCGCACCACGATCGACCATGCCTTGGTGGAATGCCTAAGCAATCTGTGCGCGAAAATCGGCACAAAAACCATCGGCGAATACATTGAAAACGCCGATATCCTGCAGGAAATAAACTTGCTCAACGTGGACTTCGCACAGGGATTTTACGTCGGCCTGCCGGAAAACGGTTTTTTATATAAAAACGTCATCGGCGCCATTGCAGCATAGGCCCGCCGCTACGGCAACCCTACACAAAGAATCGGCTATCCAGTATGCGCAGAAATCTTCCTATAACCCGAAACGAACATCCGTTTCACAGCGATATGACGCTAATGTCGGCCACCGACCTCAAAGGCATCATCACGACGGTTAACGATGATTTGCTGAAGGTCAGCGGATTTTCCGAAGACGAGCTGTTGGGAAACAATCACAATGTGGTTCGCCATCCCGATATGCCTCCCGGCGCCTTCGCCGATCTGTGGCAAACGCTCAAGGCAGGCAAGCCGTGGATGGGCATCGTCAAGAACCGCTGCAAAAACGGCGATTTCTATTGGGTGGACGCTTACGTTACCCCAATGACCGAAAAAGGCCAGGTGACCGGGTACGAATCCACGCGCGTCGTCCCCAGCGAATCGGCGCGGCGTCGGGCCGAAGCGCTTTATGGCCATCTGAACGCGGGCAAGGGCGCAGCCCGCATCGTCAACCATTGGGGCCTGCGTAAACGCTTGTCGGCCCTGATCGTAACGGCCAATGTTTGCCTGTGTCTCGGGCTGGCCCTAGCAGGCCTCGTCCCCCTGCCTATTGCCGCTCCGCTGGCGTTGCTGCTCAGCTTGGCCGCCGTCGCCGCGGTCCACCAAACGTTGCAGCCGCTGGTAACGCTGGCGGAAAGCAGCAAACGCATCGTGGACAACCCCATCATGCGCCACGTCTATACCGGACGCGGCGACGAAATCGGCCAGTTGCAACTGGCGCTGAAAATGTACCAGGCGCGCCTGCGCACCGTGGTGCGGCGCATCGAACACGCCGCGCGCGAACTGGCGGGGCAAGCGGCGTCCACCAATGGAACCGTCAACATGGCCGCCGCGGCGATGGAACAGCAAAGGGAGGAGACGCACTCCGCCGCCACGGCCATGGGGCAAATGACCGACACCTTCAACGACGTGGCGCGTAGCGCCCTGCGCGCATTCGAAGCCGCCAAAAACGCCGATGCGCTGTCGTCCGACGGCAAGGCCACCGTGGAAGAAGCGATCCTGGCTATCCAGCACCTGTCGGAGGAGGTGCACGCGGCGGAACATACGATTCAACAGCTCGCCTCCCACAGCGAAAGCATCGGCACGGTGCTGGATGTCATCAAAGCCATCGCCGAACAAACCAACTTATTGGCCTTGAATGCCGCCATCGAAGCGGCTCGCGCCGGGGAGCAAGGCCGAGGCTTCGCCGTTGTGGCGGACGAAGTGCGCGTATTGGCCGGACGCACCCAGCAATCCACCCAGGAAATTCAATCCACCATCAGCAAACTACGGGAGGGCGTGCAACAAGCGGTCGACATCATGAATGGCGCGCGCGGCAAAGCGTCCCGCAGCGTGGAATGCGTCAGCCGCACGGAGTCGGCTTTAAGCTCATTAACCCAGGCGGTCGACACCATTACCGACATGAATGCCCAAATCGCCAGCGCGACGGAACAACAGCACGTCGTCGCGGCGGACATCAAGCGCGGCATCGAAAACATCGACAACCACTCCACGATATTAGTGAACAAAGCCGGCGACATCATCGGCTATAGCAGCGAACTCGTCTCGCTGACCAAACGCCTGGAAATGATGGTTGAACAATTCGGCACAGCCTGACGTTCGGACCCGCGGTTTGACTAACGCGTATCGCCCACGGGAACGCCGAATCGCTTAACCATTTATCGACATTCACATCAGCCAAAGTTGGATTACCGAAATGACGAATACCACCTATTTTATTTGCCGCAACCTGAAATCGTTTATGTCTTATCGCACCTGCCATAAGATCAAGGAAACGCCCGCGCCCGACCTGCCGGATGCCTGCGTACAATGCGAACCAGCCGAGGCGTTGAAAAACTGGAAAACCTATTCCATTCCCGAATTGTTTTCCGAAAGCGGCGGCCAGGGTTTGTCGCAGAAGCTGTATGAAGAATACAAAGCCGTCTGCGAATCGAACGTCAAGGCCAATCGAGCCGTTTAACGGCTTTTGGCTCGTTGCGGCGGTCGCCCAACGGAAAAGTTTTATAAACTGCGCCGTATCAACTCCGCTATCCCAAGCGCAGCAGCAATAGCCGGGCGAACGAGCGCAGTTCCACTTGTTCCTCCAATACCAAACCGGCACGTTCGAACAACCGCCGCCAGTCCGTCAACGTCCGCTCCCTGCCCTGCGTCCCCATGAACATTTGCATGTCGAAGGCAGCGCCGACGAAATCCGCGGCGGTTTCGGCCAAAACCAGCTCCAACAGGGCGATGCGGGCGCCGCTTGAACCGCAGGCGGCGGCGACGTTGCGCAAGCCTTTGACGCAAGCGTCGTCGTCGAACCCGTGCAGCACGGCGCTCAGCAAATAGATGTCCCGGCCGCTGCCGGCCGGCGGCAGTGTTTCCAGCACGTCGCCGGCTTGGAAACTCAGGCGGGCCAGCAGCTCCGGGGGCTGCCGCCCCTGCCAGTGCCCCGCCGCCGCGCCGACGACCTGGGCGCGATCCACCACCACGGCCCGCACCCGGGGGTGTCGCCGCAGGATGGCGATGGACTTGCTCCCCATGGAGCCGCCCACGTCGATGACCCGTTGGAAACGGCTCCAGTCGAAGTCCTGGGCGAAACTGTCGCCGCTCAAGGCCTCCACGCTGTCCATGGCCCGCGAAAACAAGGCGTCGAATTCGGCGTGGTCGTCCATGTAGTCGTACAAATCCTGCCCATGGACGCGGCGGAAAGGCACGCCGCCGTCCCTGACGCAGGACTCCAGTTGCTCGAACCAGGGCCGGCTCATGGCCGGCGAGTTGTGCATGAGGATCATCGCCCGCACGCTGTCCGGGGCGTCCTCCCGCAAGGGCGCGGAAAGGCGGTTGTTGGCGAACACGCGGGGCGCGGCCTCCCGGAAAATGCCCAGGGCCGCCAGCATGCGCAATAGCCGGTAAAGGGCGTCGGCTTGCGCGCCGACGCGGGCGGCGATGTCCTCCACCGGCCGCTGACCGTCGGCCAGTACGGTGGCGATATCCAGCCGGGCCGCCACATACAGCGCCCGCGATTGCCAAAAGGCCGAGCCGATCTGCACCAGGCGAAACGGCGGCGGCGTGAGCCGGTTGGGCAGGTTTTGCAGCCAGCCGGCGAATCGCATCGCCAGGGCAAACCCTCGCACGGCCAAGGCGTTTTTTTGCAAAGCCATAACTCCTCCCCTCTCAGGCCGGCGCCAGCCCGGCGGCGATCAACCGGCCGTTGAAGCGGGCCAGATCGTCGAAAAACCGAGCGTCTAGCGGACGCGCCATTTGCTCCTCGAACACCTCTTTCAGCAGCATCGGCGTCATGGCCAGGCTGACGAAAACCAGCCTCACCATGTCAGGGTCCAGCGATGCCGCCGCTTGTCCGGCGGCTTGCAGCTCGGCGACCTTCCTGGCGCCCCGCGCGCGGCCCCGCTCCAGCAACTGGTGGATGAAGCGCCGCCCCGGCCCCTGCTTCAGCGCCAGCACTTTCAGAATCAGCTTGGGAAATTCCGGCCGCTGGCACATGGTCCGGTAGTAAAGGTTCAGGAAATCGGCGAACCCTTCCGGCGACGACAGCAACGGGCCGTCCAGCGCCTCCAGCAGCGGCTGCAAAGTGTCGCGGATCGCCTCCTCGTACAGGCCTTCCTTGCTGCCGAAGTAGTAGCGGATCATGGACACGTTGGCCCCGGCCATGGCGGCGATGCGGCGGGTGGTGACCCGGTGGTAGTCGTCGGCCAGAAAACATTCCAAGGCCGCCTTGAGCAACCGGGCCCGGACCGGGTCGGCGGTTTGCGGAGGACTCACGTCCATGGCTACTCCTGTTGCGCGATACGGCGGGCAGACTAGCACCGGCCTGCCGACATCGACAGCGCTTTCGCCAATCAATTCAGGAAGATTGATTGATGCGGGGAGCGGCCTTCCGGGCTAGCCGGCGATCCGCAAAGCCAAATACGGCGTCAGGTTGAACAGCAATATGGCGATTTTATAGGCCGCCATGCCGCCGTAGTGAATGGCGTCGAACTGCGCCTCGCCCAATTGGAACCAGCGGGCATGCAGGCGGTAGAGCCGGTCGTGGGCCAGCAGGAACAATAAAAACCAGCACAACAGCAACCCCAGGTTGAGGACGGCGCACCAACCCAGCATCGCCAATACCCCGTCTATCGTCATGGCCTCTACTCGCTTTCCGGCGCAGCCGGTTCGGCGTTCTCGAAAATTTCCGCCATGGGCACGTCGACGCCCAAGCAAGGAAAATGACAGGTATCGTCGCCCAAGTACTCGTGCAGCAGCCAGTCGTTCTCCTGGGTACGGCGGAAGCACTCCACCCGCCGGGCGGGAATGTCGACGATGACGTATTCCTTGAGGGATTCCAGGCTGCGGTAAGCGGCGAATTTGCCGCCCCGGTCGAAGGCGGCGGTGAAGTCGGACAGCACTTCCGCAACCAGCGTGGGGTAGGACAGGAATTGTCCGGCCGCGTGGTCCCGCGCGTCGCCGGACACGGTAACGTCGGGATAGAAAAAGGCGTCGACCTTTTCCACCCGCAGCTTCATGCCGGAAATATAGGCTTGGCACGGGCCGCCACGCAGGCGCTGCTTGAAAGCCGCCGCCAGATTGCCAGCCACCACCACGTGCTCACGCCGCGCGCCGACCATGGCGAAGACCTCTCCGGCCAGGTACTCGTGTTTTTCCGGCTGGGTTGCCTCCCAGTCCAGGTAGGCGACGGCGTCGAAGGGCAATCGCAAAGCGTGTGTCATCCTCGATATTCCTTGCAGGCATCGTGCGGCGAAACTCGGCAAAGGTTGCCATAGCGGCGGCGATAAAACCACTCGGGAGCAAACGCCATCCCGCGTCTCCCGCGCCGACGGCGGGCGCTTCCGGCCTGTCCGCGTTAAAATCGGCGCCTCGTTAAACTACGCGCGAATCATCCATGCCTCCGTACCGCAAATACGTCTGCGCCGCCTGCCAATACGTTTACGACGAAGCCGTCGGCGACCCGGATTCCGGCATCGCTCCAGGCACCCGTTGGGAGGACGTTCCCGACGACTGGTCCTGCCCCGATTGCGGCGTGGACAAGGACATGTTCGATTTGATGGAAGACTAAGCGCACGCATGCTGGCGGAGCTGTGGGCCTATTTCGCCACGCCTTGCCGGCCGGCCCTGCGACGGTTGGGCTATTTGCGCGAGGCCGTCGCCATCGCCGCCCGCCACCGGCGCTGCCGCGCCGCCTGGCAGCCCCATTTGCGACACACCCGCGATGCCCTGCTAGCAGCGACGGACCGGCTGGAGCGGCGCCGCACGGCGCTGATCCTGGGCAGCGGCCACTTGCTGGACGTGCCCCTGGCGGAATTGGCCGGGCGCTTCGACCAGGTGCTGCTGGTGGACGCGCTGCATCCGGCCGCGGCCAGGCGCCAGGCCCGCCGCTACGGCAATGTGCGGTTGATCGAACACGACCTGACCGAATGCGCCGACGCCGTCTTGGCCTTGCCGAAACAGGCCGGCGAAACCGACCTCGCCGAACTGGGCCAGCGGTCGCCGCAGCGGTTTCTAGACGACGCCGGTATCGACTTCGTCGCTTCCGTCAACCTGCTGTCGCAACTGCCTCTGGCGCCCAGCCAGTGGCTGCTGCAACACCGGCCACGCTTGAGCGATGCCGCCGTCAACACCTTCGCCCTGGCGTTGATGCAAAGGCACCTGGATTACCTCGCCGCCTTTCCCTGCTCCGCCTGCCTCGTCGCCGACGCGGAACAAGTCACCCACGACCGCGCCGGCGCCACGCTGGAACGCACCGATCTGGCGACGCATTTCCGCCTGGACCGGCTGGCCTATCTCTCCTGGTGGTGGGAAATCGCCCCGCCCGGAGAGCTGCCGCACGGCGCCTACGCCCGGCATCGGGTGATCGCCTGCCGGCTGCAAAAAAATATCGCCATGTCGTCGCTCCCGCGTTGCAGCGAGGGAACGCCGCTCGAGGCGCGCCAACCGCCAAACCCTGGCTCGCAGCGACTAGCCGAACCCAGCGGCTATATCTCTCCGGCACAAGCTAAGGCAAACTACCAACAGGCAACGGACAGCCGCGACACGCCAGCCACGCGGCTCGAACCGCCGGTGGGGCCGTCCGCCGCGTACGGCGCGCCGAAAAAGGAAATGAACGGGTGAACGCAACCATACTGATAGAAATGCTCACGGAACAAGACATTGCGCAAATTCGACGCGGCAACGACACCGAAGCCGCCTACGCCGACCACGCCACCCTGGTCGACCTGATCCACGACCAGGTGAACCTAGCTCCCGACCGGACGGCGGTGGCCTTCGAAGACCAATCCCTGACCTACGGCGAACTGTGGGCGCGTTCCACCCGGTTGGCGCGCTATTTGGCGTCCTTGGGAGTGACCCGTGAAACCCTGGTGGGCATCTGCGTGGAGCGCTCCCTGGATATGGTGGTCGCCATCTTGGGCACTTTGCGGGCGGGCGGCGCCTATGTCCCCATGGACCCCGACTATCCGCGGGCCCGCATCGAATTCATGCTGGGCGACAGCCAAGCGCCGTTCCTGTTGACCCATAGCCACCTGGCGGCGAAGCTGCCGAGCCGGGACGGCACCGCCGTCATCCATCTGGATCGGCCGTGGCCGGCTCCGGCGGAAAGCGACGACGCGCCGCTGCCGGCCAAGATCGATCCCGACCAGCTGGCCTACGTGATCTACACCTCCGGTTCCACCGGCAAGCCCAAGGGGGTGATGATCGCCCATCGCGGCTACTGCAACCTGGCTTGCTTCGAGGGTCGTTATTTCGGCATCACCCCGGACAAGCGGGTGCTGCAATTCGCCTCCCTCAGCTTCGACGCCGCCTGCTTCGAACTGGCCATGGCCCTGCCCCACGGCGCGCAACTGCACCTGTGCCGCCGGGAAATCCTGCTGTCGCCGCACCGGCTCGCCCAGTTCCTGCGCGAACAGCGCATCACCCATGCCTGCCTGCCGCCGTCCATGCTGGCGGCGCTGCCGCAGGAGCCTTTGCCCGACCTGGAATGCCTATTGGTGGCGGGCGAACGCTGCCACGAGCAACTGGTGCTGCGCTGGGCCGTGGGCCGCCGGTTCGTCAACGGCTACGGCCCGACCGAATCCACCGTTTGCACCACCCTGATGGAGTGCCGCCCCGACGGCGGCACGCCGCTGATCGGCCGCCCCATCGCCAATCTCCAGGTATACGTCCTGGACGACGCTAACCGGCCGCTGCCGGTGGGCGAAGTGGGCGAACTGTGCATCGCCGGCGTCGGCTTGGCGCGGGGCTATCTGGGCCGGCCGGAGCTGACGGCGGAAAAATTTATCGAGGTGGAGCTGTTCGGCCAACAGCGCAGAATCTACAAGACCGGCGACCTGGCCCGCTGGGTGGCGGCGCCCTCGGCCGACGCCGGCGCGGAAGCGGCAACCCTGTGCCTGGACTTCGTCGGCCGCAAGGACGACCAGGTCAAGCTGCGGGGTTTCCGCATCGAGTTGGGCGAAATCGAAACGGTACTGTCCCGCCACCCGGCCGTGCGCGACTGTGCCGTGGTGCTGCATCAGCGGGACGGCGACCAGCGCCTGGTGGCCTATGTCACCCTGCACGATGCGCCGCCCGCCGACCAAACACCGGGCCAGGTGCTGCGCGCCTGGACCATGGAGTTCCTACCCGACTACATGGTGCCCGGCGCTTTTGTCGTGCTGGACGAAATGCCGCTCACCCCCAACGGCAAAGTGGACCGCCGGCAACTGCCGGAGCCGGAATCGCTGCGCCCGGAATCCGCCCAACCCCTGGTCGCCCCCCGCGACGAAACCGAACGCCGTCTGGTGCACGTCCTGGAAGAACTGCTGGGGGTCGAACCCATCGGCATCCACGACGATTTTTTCACCCTGGGCGGCCACTCCCTGCTGGCCGGCCGGCTGCTGGCCCGGCTGCGCAAGGATTTCGCCACGGACATTACTTTTTCCGAACTTTTCCAGGAGCCCACCGCCGCCGCCCTGGCGCGGCTCGTCCAACAACAGGCCGGCGGCCGGGCGCGTTCCCTGGAATTCCCGCCCCGGCCGGCGCTGTTGCCGGCCCTGCCGGCCCAGGAGCGGGTGTACTTCCTGCAAGCGCTGATGCCGTCCATGGCCGCCTACCAGTGCCAGGAGCGCATGACGCTGAAAGGCGCGCTGGACGTGTCCGCGCTGGAGCGCGGCCTCAGCGAGATCGTCGCCCGTCACGAGATTTACCGCACCACCTTTCCCGCAGTGGACGGCCGGCTGGTGCAAGAGATTCATCCGCCCTACCCGATCCGGTTGCCGGTCATCGACCTGCGCGGGCTGGATGCGGTGGAACAGGAGATCGAGCGCCAAACCGAACAGGCCATGCAGCGGCCCTTGGCCATCGACCGGCTGCCGCTGATCCACTGGACCCTGCTGAAACTGAAGGACGACGAGCACCTGCTGATCCATGTGGAGCACCACATGGTGCACGACGGCTGGTCCTTCCAGGTGTTTCTCGGCGAACTGCTGGCCCTGTACCGGGCCTATAGCCAGGGCCAGCCGTCGCCGTTGACGCAGCCGCCGCCCCAGTTCGCCGATTACGCCTGCTGGCAGAACGTTTGGCTCGCTTCCGACGACGCGGCGCAGCAACTGGCCTACTGGACGCAGAAACTCGCCGGTTGCCCGCCCCTGCTGGAACTGCCCTACGACCGCCCGCGCCCGGCCCGGCAGACCTTCAACGGCGAAAAGCTGCGCCAGGACTTGCCGCTGGAACTGTGCCAGGGGCTGCGCCGGCTCGGCCACGAGCGGCACGCCACCCTGTTCATGAGCATGTTCGCTGCTTTCCTGGTGTTGATGCACCGCTACAGCGGGCAAACCGACCTGTGCATCGGCTCCGGCGTGGCCAACCGCAACGCCGCCGAGCTGGAAGGCATGATCGGCATGATCGTCAACACTCTGGTGCTGAGGGCCGATTTGGCCGGCGACCCCCGCTACGTGGAGCTGTTGGCCCAGGTGCGGGAGGTGACGCTGGAAGCCTATGCCCGCATGGAGCTGCCCTTCGACAAGGTGGTGGAAGCGCTGAAGCCGCAGCGCGATTTGAGCTACAACCCGCTGTTCCAAGCCGTGTTCAGCTTCCACGACGCCCAGCAGCCGCAGCTCAAGCTGCCGAATCTGGAAATTTCCACCCACGACTCCCTCGGCAACCACAGCGCCAAATTCGACTTGAACGTGGTGGTCATCCCCCGCTCCGAGCAGCGCCAGGGCCAAAAAGGCCACGGGGTAGCCGGCACGCAGAGCAGCGAAGGCATCACCCTGGTGTGGGAGTACAACAGCGACCTGTTCGACGGCTCGTCCATCCAGCGCATGATGGATCACTATCAAGCCTTGGTGGAAGAAATCGTCAACCGACCGGACACGAGGATTTCCGGCCTGGCGTTGATGCCGCCAACCGAATGGCAACGCTTGGCTGCGCTGACCCAGGTCGAACGGCCGTTTCCGCGCGAATCCACCGTGGTGGCGCTGTTCGAAGCCACGGCACTGGCACAACCGGAGCGGCCCGCCGTCGTCTGCGGCGACCAAGCGCTGACTTACCGGGAACTCAACCAGCGCGCCAACCGCCTGGCCCGGCGGCTGATCGCCCTGGGGGTCGGCAGGGAAACCCTGGTGGCGATTTGCGCGGAACGCTCGCCGGAATTGGTCATCGGCCTGCTGGGCGTGCTCAAGGCCGGCGGCGCTTACCTGCCGCTGGACCCCGCCTATCCCCCGGCGCGGCTGGAATTCATGTTGAAGGATTCCGGCGTGCGGCTGCTGCTAAGCCAAAGCCACCTGCTGGAGCAGCTGCCCCGCCACGACGCCGTGGAAACCCTCTGCCTCGACGGCTTGGAAGAAGGCGGCAACGCCGACAATCCCAGCAACCGGGCCGGGCCGGACGACCTGGCCTACGTGATTTACACCTCCGGCTCCACCGGCCAGCCTAAGGGCGTGATGATCGAGCATCGCGGCCTCACCAATCTGATCCACTGGTACGGGCAACTGCTGGACCTCGGCAGCGACGACCGCAGCACGCTGCTGGCCGGCGTGGGCTTCGACGCCTCCGCCCTGGAGCTATGGCCGGCCCTGTGCTGCGGCGCCTGCGTACAGGTGGTGCCGACACCCTTGCTGGTGGGCGGCGCGGAATTCGGCGACTGGCTGCAATCCAACGGGATCACCAAAGCGTTCCTGCCGACGCCGCTGCTGGAAAACCTGCTCAGCGCGCCGTGGCGGGCCAGTTTCGTCCAGAAGATCGCCACCGGCGGCGACCGCCTGCACGGCTATTTGCCGGAAGGCGCCCCGTTCCGGCTCTACAACGCCTACGGCCCCACCGAATGCACCGTCGTCGCCAGTTGCGGCGAAGTCGGCCGCAAGAACGCGGCGGACCCGGAATTTCCCGGCATCGGCGGCCCCATCGCCAACACCGGCCTATTCATCCTCGACGAACATCTCAACCCGGTGCCCATGGGCGTGCCAGGCGAGCTGTGCGTGGCGGGAGCGGGCCTGGCCCGCGGCTACCTGAATCGGCCCGAGCTGACGGCGGAAAAATTCGTCGAAGTGAACCTGTTCGGACAGAAACACCGCGTTTACCGAAGCGGCGACCGCGCCCGCTGGCGGGACGGCAACCCGCCGTCGCTGGAATTCATGGGACGCCTGGACGGCCAAGTCAAGCTGCGCGGCTTCCGCATCGAGACCGGCGAAATCGAAGCGCTGCTGATGCAGCACGCCGCCGTCAAAGAGGCGGCGGTCGAACTGTACCGCCAGGACGGCAACCCACGGCTGGTCGCCTATGTCGTGGCGGATTCCGCCGCCCCGACGCTAATCGACGAGCTGCGCGCCTGGCTGAAAAACAGCTTGCCGCAATACATGATTCCGGCGGACTTCGTGCAAATGGATAGCCTGCCGCTGACCGCCAACGGCAAGCTGGACCGCCGCGCCCTGCCCGCCCCCGGCGCGGCCGGCAAGCCGGAAGTGCCGGTGGAAGGCGGTATCGCGCAGGAAATCGCGCAACTCTGGCAAGAGCTATTGAACATCGAGGCGGTGGGTGCCCACGACCGCTTCTTCGACGTGGGCGGACACTCGCTGCTGATGCCCCAGGTGCAAAGCCGGCTGGAAGCGCGCTTCGGGGTGACCATCCCCATCGTCAAGCTATTCGAACACCCGACCGTGCATGCCCTGGCCGGTTATATCGCCGGACTGCTGGGTGGGCAAATATCCCCGGTAGGGTGGGCGACCGATAGGTTGCCCACCCTAGCGCCTGATGCAGTCTCGGCTTTTGGTGGGCAAGCTAACGCTCGCCCACCCTACCAATGCTGCGACATCGCCATCATCGGCATGGCCGGCCGCTTTCCCGGCGCCGCCGACCTGGAAGCGTTTTGGCACAACCTGCGCAACGGCGTGGAGTCCATCACCTTTTTCGACAACTCCGAATTGCTGCGGGAAGGCATACCCGCCGAGTGGCTGGACAACCCGAGCTACGTGAAGGCGGCCGGAGTACTGGCGGGGATGGATTTGTTCGACGCCCCGTTTTTCGGCTACACGCCGAAGCAGGCGCGCATCACCGATCCCCAGCACCGGCTGTTCCTGGAAACCGCCTGGCAGGCGGTGGAAAACGCCGGCTACGACGTGGATCGCATCGCCGTCCCGGTGGGGGTGTTCGCCGGGGTGGGCGACAACAGCTATCTGACGCAGCACCTGCTGGCCAACGGCGAAATCATGGCCGACCTGGACTTCCACCAGCAGCGCATCGCCAACGAAAAAGACTTCGTCGCCACCACCACGGCCTACAAACTCAACCTGAAAGGCCCGGCCGTGACGGTGCAGACCGCCTGCTCCACGTCCCTGGTGGCGGTGCATATGGCCTGCCGCAGCCTGCTGGACGGCGAGTGCGGCATGGCGCTGGCGGGCGGCGCGTCGCTATCGCCATCCCAGGTCAAGGGCTATTGGTACAAGGAAGGCATGATCGCCTCCAAGAGCGGCCACTGCCGCGCCTTCGACGCCGATGCGGATGGCACCGTCGGCGGCTACGGCGTCGGCGCGGTGCTGTTGAAACCGCTGGAACGGGCGTTACAGGACGGCGACACCATCTACGCCGTCATCAAAGCCAGCGCCATCAACAACGACGGCGCCGCCAAAGTGGGCTTCGCCGCGCCGTCGGTGGAAGGCCAGGCGGCGGCCGTCGCCGCGGCCATGGCCGGCCTGGACTACGAGTCCATCGGCTACATCGAGGCCCACGGCACCGGCACCTCCCTCGGCGACCCGGTGGAAATCGCCGCCCTGGCGCAGAGCTACGGCCCACACACCGGCAAGAAAGGCTATTGTGCCATCGGCTCGGTAAAGCCCAACATCGGCCACTTGAACGCCGCCGCCGGCATCGCCGGGCTGATCAAAACGGTGCTGGCCCTGCAACATGGGGAAATTCCGCCCAGCCTCAACTTCCAGCGCCCCAATCCGAAGTGCGGCTTGGAAGCGACGCCCTTTTACGTCAACGCCGCCCTCGCCCCTTGGCCGGTACCGCCTGGGCAAAAGCGCCGCGCCGGCGTCAGCTCCTTCGGCATCGGCGGCAGCAACGCCCACGTGGTCTTGGAGGAAGCCCCTCCCCGCACCCCGGCAAGCGATGACGGAAAATTCCAACTGGTATGCCTGTCGGCCAAAACGGACACGGCGCTGCGCGAAGTGCTGCGCAACCTGGCCGGCCACATCGAAGCCCACCCGGATTTGAATCTGGCGGACGTGGCTTTCACCTTGAACACCGGGCGCAAGGCGTTCGAGCGGCGGCTGGCCCTGGTGGCCGCCAGCCTCGCCGGACTGCGGGACGCACTGCTGGCGGCGCTGGCCTCGGAAACCTTGGTCGGCCCAACGGCGGATTCCCAATGCGATGAGCAAGCCTCGGAGCTCCGAAAGCTCGGGCAAAGCTGGATGGACGGCGAAAACCTGGATAGCCCGGCGCTCTATGCCGGCGAGCGACGCTTGCGACTGCCCTTGCCCACCTACCCCTTCGAACGGCAGTCCTATTGGGTCGATCCCTCGCCTCTACGGAACGACGGCACCCCGCGGCCAGCGGCGGCCACAGGCAAGCTACCGCTGGACAACTGGTTTTATCTGCCGCGCTGGCAGCAAAGCGTGCCGCCCTCGCTGGCCGCCGACGCCCGGCGTCTCGCCATCGGCCGGTGGCTGGTGCTGGCCGATCCCGCCGGCATCGGCCACGAGCTGGTGCAAGCGCTGCGGCGGCGCGGCGACCAGGTGGTGGCGGTGCGAACGGGCGATGGGTTCGGCATCGAGCCGGACGGCGGCTACGCCATCGATGCGGCCAACCCGGCCGACTACCGGCGCTTGCTCGACGTGCTGGCTGAACAAGGGGCGGTGCCGCAAGCCGTTGTCCATGCCTGGGGATTGGCGGAAGCATTCGAGCCGGAAAATATAGAGCGCATCGAATCGCTGAATTTCTTCAGCCTGCTGTATCTGGCCCAGGCCCTCGGCGGGCGAACCGGCGAGCCGCTCCACCTGTATACCCTGTCCAACCAGGCTCACCCCGCCCCCGGCACCACGGGCCTCCATGCCGGCGGCGCCTTGCAACAAGGGCCGCTCCGCGCCATTGGCGGGGAAAATCCGGCCATCCGCTGCAAGGCGATCGATATCGCCCTGCCGGCCTCGGACACGGCTGGGCTGGTTGCGGCCGTCATCGACGAATGCCTGACGGCCGACGCAGCCCAGTTGGTGGCCTACCGCCACGGCGAACGCTGGCTGCGCCGCTTCGAGCCGGTGCGCGCGCCCGCTGCGGCGGAAACTCCCCCGCCGCTGAAACAACAAGGCGTTTACCTCATCACCGGCGGGCTGGGCGGCATCGGCTTGAGCCTGGCCCGTTACCTGGCCCAGACGGTACAAGCCAAGCTGGTTCTCACCGGCAGAACCGCGCCGCCCCCTCGGGAGGACTGGGCGAATTACCGCGCCAGCCGCGCGGAAGACGATCCGCTGTGCCGCCAGCTACGGGAAATCGAACACATCGAAGCCCTGGGCGGCGAGGTGTTGGCCCTGGGCGCGGACGTATGCCGCCTTCAGGACATGGAAGCGGTGCTGGCCGAAGCCGAAGCCCGCTTCGGCCGCATCGACGGCATCGTCCACGCGGCGGGCCTGCCCGGCGACGGCGTCATCCAACTCAAAAGCCGGGAGGCTGCCGCGGCAGTGCTGTCCCCCAAGGTGCAAGGCAGCCTGGTCGTCGGCACGCTGGCGCAACGCTTGGAAGGCTTGGACTTCCTGCTGTTCTGCTCCTCTCTCAGCTCGGTGCTCGGCACCGCTGCCGGCCAAATCGATTATTGCGCCGCTAATGCCTTCGTCGATGGCTACGCCTGGCAATTGCGCGCACAGGGCCTACCGGCCGCCAGCATCAACTGGGACGTGTGGCAGCAGGTGGGCATGGCGGAACAAGCCTGCCGCCGCTTGGCTGGTACCCGGCAGGACTACGCCGACAGCGTGCGCGCCTTCGGCATCACGCCGCAGGAAGGGATGGAAGCCTTCGGCCGCATCCTCGGGCTGGCGAGCAAGCCGGCCTTGGCGCAAATACTGGTCTCCACCCGCGACTGGCACAGCCGCTCGCGGGAACCGTCCGTAACGGATGCGGACGGCAAGCCACCGCAAGCCGTGCCCGCCGGCAATGGCGGCGGCGACATCGAAAAAGAACTGGCCGCCATCTGGCAAAGCTTGCTGGGCGTCGAGGACATCCGCCGCCACGACGACTTTTTCGCCCTGGGCGGCGACTCCCTGGTGGCCACCCAACTGGCCGGCAAAATCGCCGCGACGTTCCAGGTGGGCCTGCCCTTTGAAAGCGTGTTCGCCCATCCGGTCCTACAGGACATGGCGGAACTTATCAGGAACCGTAAAGGACCGCCGGCCGGTGCCGACCGGACGGAGCAGGAAGACGAGGAAATGGAAGAAGGCTATCTATGAAACCGCTGCGGGATTTTCTGGCCCAGCTGGAAGCAAAGGACATTCGGCTGTGGCTGGAAGGCGACGGCCTGCGCTTCCGCGCGCCCAAGGACGCCTTGACGGCCGACTTGCGGCAAGAACTGGCGACCCGCAAGCAAGAAGTCATCGCCGCCTTGGCCCAAGCCGGCGGGCCTGAACCCATAGCGCCGCTGCCGGAAGGCGCGGACATCCCCATCTCCTACGCCCAGCAGCGCCTGTGGTTTCTCGCCGGGATGGAACGGGACAGCCCGGTCTACAACGTGTTCGCCTGCTACGTCGCGGCCGGCGCGCTCAACGCCAAGGCACTGGAAAACGCGCTGGCCGACTTGGTGCGACGCCATCACAGCCTGCGCATGTGCTTCCCGGAGGTGGAAGGCAAAGCCGCAGTGAGGCTGCTGGAGGCCTACGCGCCGCTGCAGATCGACGACCTGAGCCACCTGAGCGGCGCGACCCAGCGGCAGGCGCTGGACCGGCACGTAGAATCCCTGTCCCACTTCCGTTTCGATCTGGCTACGGGACCCTTGTTCCAGGCGCGATTGCTGGTGCTGGGCAACGACCGGCACGCGCTGCTGTTCGCCATGCACCACATCATCTCCGACGGCTGGTCCATGAGCCTCATGTACCAGGAACTGTCGCAGCTCTACACCGCCTACAGTCGCGATGAAACGCCCGCCCTGGCGCCGCTGTCCATCCACTACGGCGACTACGCGGCCTGGCAGCGGCGGCGGCTCAGCGGCGCAACGCTGGACGCCCTGCTGGATTACTGGCGCGGCCAACTGGACGGCGCGCCGGAATTGCTGGCCTTGCCGACCGACCGCCCGCGTCCGCCCGTCATGAGCTACCGGGGCGGCCATTTCCAAACGCGGCTAGCCCCGGACGCGGCGCAACAACTGCGTGCCTTGAGCCGGCAACAGGGCTGCACCTTGTTCATGACGTTGCTGGCCGCTTTCTACCTGCTGCTGGCCCGCTACAGCGGCCAGCGCGACATCGTAGTGGGCGTCCCCATCGCCAACCGCACCCAGCCGCAAACCCACGGCTTGATCGGCTTTTTCGTCAATACCCTGGTGATGCGGACGGTGTTGGGGGAAGAGCAAAGCTTCCTGGATCTGCTGCAGCAAGTCCGGCAAACCGCCATCGGCGCCTACGACCACCAGGAACTGCCCTTCGAAACCCTGGTGGAGCGGCTCAACCCGGAGCGCAGCCTGGCCTATGCGCCGCTGTTCCAGGTGACTTTTTCCCTGTTGAACGAGCCCATGGAGCAACTCCAGTTGCCCCAGCTGCGAGTCGAGCCTTTGCCAGACCGGACCATCGTGCCCTACTCCAAGTTCGACCTGGGCCTATTGCTGATGGAGCAAAAAGACGGCCTGCTGTGCACCTGGGAATATGCCGCCGACCTGTTCGACGGCGCTACCGTGGAACGCATGGCCCGCCGCTACGAAACGCTGTTGCAAGCCATCCTGCAAGACCCCGGCCGCTGCATCGACGACCTGCCGCTGTTGCCGCCCGAGGAAGCCGCGCGGATCCAGGCCTGGAACCGCCGCGCAGCGGCCGATGCGCCGGAATGGTCGGTCATCGACCAATTCGAGGATCGGGCGGCGCGCTGCCCCGACCGCACCGCCCTGGTGTGCCGGGGCGTGGCGACAAGCTACCGGGAGCTCAACCGGCAGGCCAATCGCCTGGCGCGCCGACTGCTGGAACGGGGCGTCACGGCGGAAACCGTGGTGGCGGTGTGCCTGGAAAGCTCTCTGGAAATGCTCGCCGCCATCCTGGCGATCCACAAGGCGGGCGGCGTGCACCTGCCCATGGACCCCAATTACCCCAGCGCCCGGCTGGCGTTCGTGCTGGAGGACAGCCGCGCCGCCCTGCTGCTGACCGGCGCCCCCCTCCTGCAACGCTGCGCCAGCCTGCCGGCCGTCGAGACCCTTTGCCTGGAAGCAGACGTTGCCACCGCGCCCGCCGACGACGCCAACCCGGCCAGAACCACCCGGCCGTCGGATGCGGCCTACATCATCTATACCTCCGGCTCCACCGGGCAGCCCAAGGGCGTGGTCGTCGAGCATCGCGGCTTGGCCAACACCACGGCGTGGTGCATGGCCTATTTCGGCGTCCGGGACACGGACCGCTGCCTGCAAGCGGTCAACGTGGCTTTCGACGCCATCATGCTGGACCTGTGGCCCTGCCTTTGCAGCGGCGCGGCGCTGTACGTCGCCGAACCCGGCCTGCTGGCATCCAGTGACGACTTGAAAGCCTGGCTCGACGACCATGGCATCACCCTGGCCGGCCTGCCCACCCCCATCGCGGAAAGCCTGCTGAGCGACGGCTGGCGCAGCCGATCGCTGACCCGACTGTTCACCGGCGGCGACCGTCTGCACCGCTATCCGCCGCAGACGGCCAATTTCAAGCTGCACAACCTGTACGGCCCCACCGAATGCAGCATCGTCACCTCCGCCACGCCGGTGCTGCCGAAGCGGCCGGCCGACCCCGAGTTCCCGGCCATCGGCGCGCCCATCGCCAATACCCGCATCGTCATCCTGGACGGACGCGACAACCCGCTCCCCATCGGCGTTCCCGGCGAACTGTGCATCGCCGGAACCGGCCTGGCGCGGGGCTATTTGAACCGGCCGGAGCTGACCGCGGAAAAGTTTTGCGAAGTAGAGCTGTTCGGCCGCCGCGAGCGGGTTTACAAGAGCGGCGACCTGGCGAGATTGCGCTGCCTAAATGATTCCACCGGGGATTTGACCGTCGAGTTCCTCGGCCGCATCGACCAGCAAGTGAAACTGCGCGGCTTTCGCATCGAGCTGGGCGAAATCGAGGCCGCGCTGGCGCAACACGGGGCGGTGGACGAAGCGGTGGTGCTGCTCTACGACAAGCGCGGGGAAAAGCGCCTAGTGGCTTATGTCACGCCGTCCATCGCTACCGACGAGCTGCGCGCTTGGCTCAAGGCCTGGCTGCCGGACTACATGATCCCCGCCGACTTCATCGCCTTGGACCAACTGCCCCTGACGCCCAACGGCAAGGTGGACAAGGCCGCCCTGCCGGAACCGCATATCGCCGCCGCTAGCGGCCCGGCGCAGGCGGCGCCGCCCGGGGACGAAACCGAAATGCTGCTGTGCAGCCTGTGGAGCCAAGTGCTCGGCCTGCCCATCGACAACGTCCACAGCGATTTTTTCCGTGCCGGCGGCCACTCCCTGGTGGCGACCCAGCTCGCTTCGCGGCTGCGCGACAGCTTCGGCGTGGAAGTGCCGGTGAAGGCCATTTTCGAATACCCGGTGCTGAAGGATTTGGCCGCTTGGCTGCGGCGCCAACAAGGCGCGCCGGAGCTGCCGCCGCTGTTGCCCTTGGCGGACGGCGAGGAGCCGGTGCTGTCTTTCGCCCAGCGCCGGCTGTGGTTCCTGGCCAAGCTGGACGGGCAAAGCACCACCTACAACATCCCGGCCGCCTTGCGCCTGGAAGGAAACCTGAACCGTCCCGCCCTGCAAACGGCGCTGGCAACATTGATACAACGGCACGTCAGCCTGCGGCTGTGTTTTCCGGAAATCGACGGCCGGCCGGCGCTGCGGGTGCGCGACGGGGACGTGCCGCTGGCGGTTACCGACTTGAGCGGCTTGCCCGAGGCCGACCGGCAAAAAGAATTGAACCGGCTGATTGCCGAGCACGCGCTGTTTCCCTTCGACCTGGCGGCGGGACCGCTCATCGACCTGCGCCTGGTCAAGCTGGGCGAGACCAGCCACGTGCTGTTGCTGAACCTGCACCACATCGTCAGCGACGGCTGGTCCATGGGCATCTTCCTGCGGGAATGGCGCGAGCTGTACGACAGCCAGGTGGAGGGCCGCCCGCCGCGGCTGGCCGATCCGGGCGTGCAATACACCGACTACGCCGCCTGGCAGCGCGGTTGGCTACAAGGCGAGTTCCTGGAGCGGCAACTGCATTACTGGGAAACCAAGCTGGCCGGCGCCCCCGCCCTGCTGCACCTGCCGACGGACGCGCCGCGCCCGGCGCTGATGAGCTACAACGGTGCCCGCCTCAAGCGCGTGGTGCCGCCGGCAGTCGGCCAGCGCCTGGAGCAACTGGGCCGGGAGCACAGCGCCACTCTTTACATGGTGCTGCTCGCCGCCTTCGACGTGTTGCTGTACCGCTACAGCGGCTGCGACGACATCCTGGTGGGCAGCCCCATCGCCAACCGCACCCACAGCCGCACGGAAGACATCGTCGGCCTGTTCGTCAACACCCTCGTCCTGCGCACCCGCATCGACCCATCGGCCGATTTTATCGACCTGTTAAGCGCCGTGCGCCGCACCGCCCTGGAAGCCTACGCCCACCAGGACATTCCTTTCGAGTACCTGGTGGAGCGACTGAAACCCCAGCGCAGCTTGAGTTACAGCCCGCTGTTCCAGGTGATGTTCTCGCTGCAGAACGCCCCCATGGAGGCCCTGGAGCTGGCGGAGCTAAACGTGTCTTTCCTGCCCCACCAATACCCCATCGCCAAATACGATTTGACCCTGGACGTGGTGGAGCGCGCCGACGGGCTGCACTGCCATTGGGAATATTGCAGCGACCTGTTCCAGGCCGAAACCGTGCTAGCCATGGCGGAGCATTTCGCCCTGTTGCTGGAAGCCATCGCTGCCGACCCGGCCCGCTGTCCGCACCAATTCCCCATCCTGCCCCAGGAAGAAGCGCAGCGGCTACGGGCGCTGGGCGAAGCGCGCGAGGAATTCCCCGGCCAGCCGACCGTCGTCGGCCTGTTCGACCGGCAGGCGAGAGCAACGCCGCAGCATCCCGCCCTGCTGTCCGACGCCGGCCAGCTTAGCTATCGACAACTGGCCGCCAGGGCCGACCATCTGGCCGGCCGCCTGATCGACCTCGGCGTCCAAACCGGCGACATCGTCGCCATCTGCATGGAACGCGGCGCCGACATGGTGGCCGCCCTGCTGGGCGTGCTCAAGGCGGGGGGCGCCTACCTACCCATCGATCCCCATCACCCCCAGGCGCGCATCGCCCTGCTGCTGGAAGAGTGCGGCACCCAGCTGGTATTGACGCAAAGCGGGACTTGGCACGCGCTGCCGACATCCGCCGCCAAAGCCGTGCCGGTGGATGCCCTGTGGCAATCCATGCCCGACGGCATCCAGCCCGTCGACCGCAGCCGCCCGGACGGCCTGGCCTACGTCATCTACACCTCCGGATCCACCGGCCGGCCCAAGGGCGTGGCGGTGGAGCACGCCGCCCTGGCGGGGCACTGGCACGCCGCGCAACGGATTTACCGCGTCACGCCGCAAGATCGGGTGCTCAATTTCGCCGCCTTTACCTTCGACGTGGCCCTGGAGCAGATCACCGCCGCCCTGCTGGCCGGCGCCACCCTGGTGCTGCCGCCCCACGACGTGTTGGACGCGCAACGCTTCTTGCAATTCATGCGGCACTGGGCGGTGACGGTGGCGGACTTGCCGCCGGCTTACTGGCAACAGGTGCTGACGTTGTTGGAGAAAGCGGAAGAGCTGCCGCCCGCCCTGCGCCTGCTCATCCTGGGCGGCGAAGCGCTGGATGCCGGACTGGCGCGAAGGACGGCAGAACGCCTGGCGCACCGGCCGGAACTCACCGTGCTGAACGCCTATGGGCCAACCGAGGGCGTCATCACCGCCACGGTGTTCCAAGTCGACGGCGACACGGGGCAACAGCGTTTCGCCGCCAGCGCCCCCATCGGCACTCCCCTGGCCAACGTGGGCGCGCACATCCTGGACCGGAACCACAGGCCGGTGCCCATCGGCGTGCCCGGCGAGCTGTGCATCTCCGGCGCGCTGGCCAGGGGCTACCTCAACCGGCCGGAGCTGACGGAGCAGAGCTTTATCGAACTGGAGGTTTTCGGCCAGAGACGGCGCCTGTATAAAACCGGCGACCAGGCCCGCTGGGTCAGGACCGATGGCGACGGCTTGATACTGGAATTCCTCGGCCGCATGGATCACCAGATCAAGCTGCGCGGTTTCCGCATCGAGCCGGGCGAAATCGAAACCGTGCTGGCCCGCCACGAGGGTATCCGGGAAGCGGCGGTCATCCCCTCGCCCCACGGCGGCCAATTGGTGGCCTTCGTCACCGGCCAGCCGCCGGAAGACCTGCGGGAGTGGCTGAAGCGGCAGTTGCCGGATTACATGGTGCCGGCCTCCTTCGTCACCCTGCCCGCCCTGCCGTTGACCAGCGCCGGCAAGGTGGATCGCGCCGCGCTGGCCGGCATGGTCGAATCGGGCGGCGACGCCAATACGGCGCCCGCCTACACGGCGCCGCGCAACCCCGCCGAGGAACGGCTGTGCGAACTGTGGCAAAGCTTGCTCGGACGGGAACGGGTCGGCATCCACGACGACTTCTTCGAGCTGGGCGGCCACTCGCTGCTGATGACCGAACTGACCTATCAAATCCGCGAGGTCTTCCAAACCGAGGTTTCCCTGCGCCGCCTGTTCGAATCCCCCACCGTCGCCGCCATGGCCGGCCTCATCACCCACGGCGAGCGCACAGGCCCCGCGCTGGATTTAGCCGGCGAAGCCACGCTGGAACCGGACATCGTCCCCACCGCACCGTGGAGCCCGGCGGCGCCGGAAAAGCTTTTATTGACCGGCGCCACCGGTTTTCTCGGCGTTTTCCTGCTCCACGAACTGTTGCGGCAAACCTCGGCGGACATCTACTGCCTAGTCCGTTGTGCCGACGGCGCAGAAGGCAACCGCCGGCTGCGCGAGCAGCTGCAAGCCCACCGGATCTGGGACGAGGCTTTCGCGCAACGCATTATTGCCGTTCCGGGCGACCTGGCCCAAGCGGGGCTGGGCATGGCGCCGGAGCAATACCGGCAATTGGCCGAACAACTGGACGGCATCTACCACAACGGCGCCCTGGTCAACCACGTCTATCCCTACGAGGCGCTGAAAGCCGCCAACGTGGCAGGAACCAAGGAAATCCTGCGGCTGGCCGTCGCCGGCGGCAAGACCAAGCCGGTGCATTACGTCTCGTCCATCCTGTCCACGGAAGGCGACGATGCGACGCCGGTGGTGAAGGAAACCGACTTCCCGGCGCCGGAACAAGTGGCCGGCCAGGGCTATCCGCAGACCAAATGGGTGGCGGAAAAGCTGATGCGCAACGCGGCGGAACGGGGTATTCCGGTCTACGTCTACCGGCCCACCCGGGTGTGCGGGCACAGCCTGACCGGGGTGTCCAACGGCAAGGACTTCCTGACCCTGTTGCTGCAGGGCTGCCTGCAAATCGGCAGGATGCCGCCGATTGCCGGCGTGTGCGACAATCTAGTGCCGGTGGATTACGTCAGCCGTGCGCTGGTGCACCTGTCCAAGCAACGCGAGTTGGCCGGCCAGACTTTCCACTTGTCCAATCCCCACTCGACCCCGCTGCGCGAGCTGTTGCTATGGGCGCAATCCTACGGCCACCGCCTGGAGGAAGTGCCTTACCCCGCCTGGAAACAGGCGCTGGCCCAATCGCGCGACAATCCTTTGTACCCTTACCTGGCGAACCTGCCGGAGGACAACGTGTTTGCAAGACCCGCATCCCAGGATGCCGCCCGCATCGACTGCCGCAATACCCTGCGAGGACTGCAAGGGTCGGATATTGTCTGCCCCCAGGTCGATCGCGCTTTGTTCGGCCGGCAGCTTGCCGCCCAGACCTAACCCGGAGCCCCCATGATTCTGGAATTTTTAGTACTCAGCGGCCTGGCCTTCGGCTACAACAAAAAGACCCAAGGCACTAACGAGCTGTGGCCGACGGCCAAGCCCCAGCAGCCCGATCGCGGCAAGCCCGCCGCCGACGGCCTGAAAAAAACCAAAAAGCTGTTGAAGGAAGTGGTGGAGGCCCTGAGCGGATCGGAACGCAACCTCCAGATCCAGGAAATTTCCGTGGACGGCGAGCAGCCGGTCAGCGAATTCGACCAGAAAATCAACCGGCACATCCTGCTGTCCTCCGGCATCACCGGCACCGCCCTGCTGGGCGCCACCTTCGTTCCGGCGCTGCATATCGCCGGGGTGGGGGGCGTGCTGTACATGGCCTATCCGCTCTACCGCAAAGCCTACGAAGACCTGAAGAATAAGGAGCTCACCACTTACGTGACCGACGCCGTCATCGTCAGCGGCGTGTTGGCGACCAACCACCTGGTGGTGGCGGCCATGATGGCCTTGCTGGGCAACGTCGCCATGAAAATGCTGACCCGGCTGGAGGACAACTCCCGCAAGCAGTTGATCAACGTGTTCGGCAAACAGCCGGGACGGGTGTGGGTGGCGCGGGACGGCGTCGAAGTGGAAACGCCGCTGGAAAGCCTGCAAAAAGGCGACATCGTGGTGGTCAACGCCGGGGAAGTCATCGCCGTCGACGGCGTCATCAAGGAAGGCATGGCCAGCATCGACCAGCACATCCTCACCGGCGAAGCCCAGCCGGTGGAAAAAGGGGTTGGGGACCAGGTGTTTGCCGCCACCGCCGTGCTGTCAGGCAAGCTGCTCATCGAAGTGACCAAGGCCGGCAAGGACTCCCTGGCGGCGGAAATCGGCAACATCCTCAACCATACCGAAAGCTACAAAGACACCCTCAAGGCGCGCGGCCAGAAAATCGCCAACGACTTCAACACCCCCACCCTGTTGCTGGCGGCCCTGACTTGGCCGACCATGGGTTCGGAAAAAGCGCTGACCGTCCTGTTCTCCGGACTGGGCTACAACATGCGGTTTTTAGGAACGTTCAGCGTATTGAATTACCTGCACGTCATTTCCCGCCAAGGCGTGCTGATCAAGGACGGCCGCGCCTTCGAGTCCATGAAGAACGTGGACACCATCGTGTTCGACAAAACCGGCACGCTGACCCTGGACCAACTGGAAGTCGGCCGGCTCTATCCCTTCGGCGGGCTGAGCGAAGACGCCTTGCTGGCCCATGCCGCCACCGCCGAACACCGCCAGCCCCATCCGGTGGCGCTGGCCATTACCGCCGCCGCCAAGGAGCGGCGGCTGGAGCTTCCGGAAATCGACGAAGGCGCCTACAGCGTCGGTTACGGCATCAAGGTGCGCCTGAACGGCGGCAAGCGCGAAAAATTCATCCGGGTCGGCAGCGCCCGCTTTCTCGCCAACGAAGGCATCGCTATGCCGGACGAAGTGGAAGCGATCCGCAGCCAAGCCGACGCCTGCGGCTACTCCCTGGTGCACGTGGCGGTCGACGACCGCTACAGCGGCGCCATCGAGCTTCGCCCCATCATCCGCCCCGAAGCCAAGGCGGTCATCGAAGAACTGAAAAAGCGCGACCTGCAGCTCTACATCATCTCCGGCGACCACGAGGAGCCTACCCGCAACTTGGCCGAAGCGCTGGGCATCGACAACTATTTCGCGCAAACCCTGCCCGGCGACAAGGCGGCCCTGGTGGAAGGCCTGCGCCAGCAAGGACGGTTCGTTTGTTTCGTGGGAGACGGCATCAACGACTCCATCGCGTTGAAAAAAGCCAACGTCTCCATTTCCCTGAAAGGCGCCTCCACAGCCGCCACCGACACGGCCCAGATCATCTTCATGGACGGCACGCTCAACAAGTTGAACCGGCTGTTCGACATCGGCGACGACTTCGAACACAACATGAAGATCAACCTGGCGAGCAGCATCGTCCCCGGCGTGGTCTGCATCGGCGGCGTGTTCTTCGCCCAGTTCGGCCTGGTGGCCGGCATCGTCAGCTACTACGCCGGCATGCTCGCCGGCCTGGTCAACACCATGCATCCCTTGCTGAAGTACCAGGAAGAAGAGGAGGAGGAAGGGCAAGCGTAGGTTGGGTGGACACGGTTGTATCGTTCCCACGCTGCAGCGTGGGAACGATAACGCGAAATGCCTGCCCTACAAGACTTTTGCCGCCCGCGGCTCACTCGTCGAATGCCGCAATCGTCTCGCTTTCCTGCCGGCCGGCGGCCGTCCATTCGGCCATGGCGGGGTTTGCCAACACATGGTCCACATAGGCTTGCACGGCCGGGCCGCCGTCCAGCCGGTAGGTGTGGAAACGCAGGGCCACCGGCGCATACATGGCGTCGACGATACCGAAGCGGCCGAACAGCCAGGGGCCTTCCCCGGCGTAGCGCTCGCGGCATTCCCGCCAGATTTGGCTGACGCGGGCGACATCCTTGCGGGCGGCTTCGGATAAATCCTTGGCGGCCGGCGGGCGGCGGCAGTTCATGCCGCATTCGTTGCGCAGGGCCTGGAAGCCGGCGTGCATTTCCGCCGCGAGGCTGCGGGCCGTGGCCCTGTCGCCCAGGTCCTCGGGCCAGCCGCGGGTTGCCGGAAAGCGCTCGGCCAGATATTCCAGGATCGCCAACGAATCCCACACGACTATGTCGCCGTCGCGTAGGGCCGGCACTTTGCCGGACGGCGAACGGGCCAAGATTTTCGCTTTGGAATCCTCCCGATACAGCGGGATACGGACTTCCTCGAAAGCGATGCCGTGGTGTTTCAGGTAAAGCCAGGGCCGCAGGGACCAGGACGAGTAGTTTTTGTTGCCGATGACCAGGGTCAAACTCATGGGAATCACGCTCCTTATGGATAACGATATGAAAGATTCATGCCGCCAGGCCCGGCGTTAACCGGCCCGGCTCGATGCACTCGCCGAGCACTTGCGCCAGCCGCGCGACGCCGCGCTCGATGTCGGCCGGCGCCGCGTGGCTGAAATTCAGCCGCAGCGCCGGGTAGCGCTGTTCCGCCAGGGGGAAGAACGGATCTCCCGGCATGAAAGCGATGTTGCTCGCCAGGGCGATTTGCAGCGCGGCCAGGGTGTCGCATTCCCCGCTTAGCCGCAACCAGAAGAACAAGCCGCCGTCGGGCAGACGCCATTGGGCCAGCCCCGAAAAATGGCGCTGCAAGGACGCCTGCATGGTGTCGCGCCGTTCGGCGTAGACGCCGGCCAGGTTCGCCAAATGCCGTTCGAAAGCCTCCCCTTCCAGAAAGCGCGCCAGCCAAGCCTGGCTGATGCGGTTGCTGTGCAAATCGCTGGCCTGCTTCAGTCGCAGCAGCCAGGGGAACAACGCGGGCGAGGCGGCCAGATAGCCGATGCGCAGGCCCGGCGCGGTGATTTTGGAGAAGCTGCCCAGATACACCCAGGGCGCGCGGCGCAAATAGGCGCAAATGGGCGTCCGCTCCGCCGGCCCGTAGGCCAGGTCGCGGTAGGGATCGTCCTCCACCAGCGGCACGCCGGCTTCGTCCAGCACCGCCGCCACGGCGCGGCGGTTAGCCTCGCTGTAACAGTAGCCGGTCGGGTTCTGGAAGGTGGGGATCAGGTAGACGAAAGCCGGCCGCCGGCGGGCGATGGCCTGGCGCAGCGCCTCCGGATCGATGCCGTCCTCCGACAAGCGCAGGCCGTGGAATTCGGCGCCGTAGACGCGGAACGCCTGGATGGCGGCCAGGTAGGACGGCGCTTCCAGCAACACCGGCGAGCCTTCGTCGATGAACAGTTTGCCCACCAGGTCGATGCCCTGCTGGGAGCCGGAAGTGATCAGCACCTGTTCCGCGTCGCAGGCCAGGCCCAGTCCGGCCAGCCGCGCCGCCACCGCCTCGCGCAGCGGCTGCTCGCCTTCGCTGGCGCCGTATTGGCGCGGGTCGCCATGCAACGCGGCGAAGTCCAGCTTTGGCATCAAATCGTCCGCCGGCAGGCCGCCGGCGAAAGAGATCACCTCCAGCCGCTGGGTCACTTTGAGGATTTCCCGGATCAACGAGCCGGCCACCCGTTCGGTGCGGCGGGACAAGGGCGGCGTCGAGGCCGCATTGTGCGCGTCCATGGCCGTCATAGTCCCGGCATCCCGACGTAACCGGGCAAAGCCTGGATGCGGGCGATCCATTGCCGCACTTGGGGATAATCGTCCAGCGCCACATCGCCTTCCGGCGCCAGGGCGACGTAGGGATAACAGGCGATGTCGGCGATGGTCGGGCCGTCGCCGGCCAGCCAGGAACCGTTGGCGAGACGGCTTTCCAGCACCGCCAGGCCGGCCTTGCCCAGTTGCTGGCACTGCGCCAGATCCCCCGGCCGGTTGAACAGCTTGATGACGCGGGCGCGCGCCAGGCCGTAAAGGATTTCGTTTTCCGACAGGGCCAGCCATTGCATGACCCGGGCCAGGGCTTCCGCCTCGCCGGGCAGCCAGCTTTCGCCGCCGTACTTTTTCGCCAGGTAAACCAGGATCGCCATGGAGTCCCACACCACCGTGCCGCCGTCGTCCAGCACCGGCACCTGGCCGCGCGGATTCAGTTGCAGGAAAGCGGCGCTTTTCTGTTCGCCCTTGAACAAGTCCACGGCAACGGACTCGCAATCCAGGCCCAGCAAGGCGCAAAACAAGCGAATTTTGTAGCAGTTGCCGGACAGTTCCATATCGTACAGTTTCATCATCGTGCTCCTTGTCGTTTAGAGGGGTTTCGGACGGACGGTCAAACGGGACGGCGCGCGCTGGCTGACCCACAAGCTGGACACCACGACGGCCGCCACCGCCAGCATGGAAGCGCTCAAAGGCTCGCCCAGCAACAGCGCGCAAGCGCCCAGGGTCAAAAACGGCTGCAACAGTTGAATCTGGCTGGTGCGGGCGATGCCGCCCAGGGCCAGGCCACGATACCAAAACATGAAAGCCAGGAATTGGCTCACCAGGCCCACATAGGCGAAACCGGCCCAGGCCTCGGCCGGCGCGACCGGCGGCGTGCGCAACGCGATCCAGATCAAAGGCGCGGCCAGCAGCGGCGCAGCGATCACCAGCGCCCAGCAGATCACCTGCCAGCCGCCCAACGCCGGCGCCAAGCGCGCCCCTTCCGCGTACCCCATGGCGGCCAGCAGCGCCGCCGCCAGCAGCCACAGGTCGCCCAGGCGGAATACGCCGTCGCCGGCGTGCAGGGAAAAAGCGAATACCGCCGCGCCGCCGGCCAGGCTGGCGAGCCAAAAGCGCGCCGGCAGCCGCTCCCCGGCCAGCCGGGCGCCCAGCAAGGCGGTCGCCAGCGGCGTGATGGACAGGGTGATGCCGCCGTGGGAAGCGGGCAAGTCCTGCATGGCCCAGGCGGTCAGCACCGGAAAGCCGACGATGACGCCCAGGGCCACCAGGCTCAGGCCGCGCAGATGGCGCAACCCCGGCCAGGGCTGGCGGGTCAGCCGCAGGGCGACGGCCGCCAACAGAGCCGCCAACACGCCCCGGCCCAGGGCGACGAACCAGGGGTCCAGGTGCAATACCGCCAATCGCGTGGCCGGCAAGGTCAGGCTGAAACCGGCGATGCCGAAAAAGGCCAGGATTCCGCCTTGGCGCCGGTTGCTGTGTTCCGTGGTCATGGGTGCTGCCTCCGTGGGTGGGTCTGGCAAGCACAATAGGCTTCAAACGCAGGACAATACAGGTACAATTCCACGAAATATCCTGAACCTGTACCGGTCGCGCCACCTATACAATGAACGCCATCGACCTCGATCCCCACGACAGCCGGCCCTTGATCGAACAGATCGTCACCGGCATCAAGCAGCGCATCGACGAGCGCGCCCTGCGCCCCGGCGCTCGCCTGCCGGCCATCCGCCGTTTCGCCGACGATCACGGCGTCAGCAAGTTCACCGTGGTGCAGGCGTTCGACCGGCTGGTGGCCATGGGCTACCTCAAATCGCGCCAGGGTTCGGGCTTTTACGTGGCCGGCCGCGAGCAGTCCGACGCGGCGGCCGGCCAGGGTTGCCAGTTGGAACGGGCGGTGGACGTGCTGTGGCTGCTGCGCAACGCCCTGCGCGAGCAGCCCCACGTCGCCATGCCGGGGGCCGGCTGGCTGCCGGGCGAATGGATGGACGAAAGCGGCATCCAGCGCAGCCTGCGCACCCTCTCCCGCAAAAGCGGCAGCTACCTGACCGGCTACGGCTCGCCGGCCGGCTACGAACCGTTGCGCGCCCTGCTGGCGCGGCGCCTGCAAGACCAGGAAGTGGGCTGCACCACCCGGCAGATCGTCACCACCCGCGGCGCCACCCACGCCCTGGACCTGATCAGCCGCTATTTCATCAAGCCGGGCGATACGGTGCTGGTGGACGATCCCGGCTATTACACCCTGTTCGGCTATCTGAAACTGCTGGGGGCCAAGCTGGTGGGCGTGCCGTGGACGCCGCTGGGGCCGGACACGGCGGTGATGGAAAGCCTGATCCAGGAGCACCGGCCGCGGATTTTTTTCACCAACACCCTGCTGCACAATCCCACCGGCGCCAGCATCGGCCAGGCGGTGGCTTATCGGGTGCTGCAACTGGCCGAGCGCTACGACCTGACCATCGTCGAGGACGACATCTACGGCGATTTCCTCGCCGGCCAACCCACCCGCCTGGCGACCCTGGACCAGCTACAGCGCGTGATTTTCGTCGGCGGCTTTTCCAAAACCGTGTCCGCCAGCCTGCGGGTGGGCTATCTGGCCTGCCGCTACGAACTGGCCGAGAGCCTCACCGACCTCAAGCTGCTGACCAGCCTCACCACGTCCGAAATCGACGAACGGCTGCTGTACGAGCTGCTGACGGACGGCTATTACCGCAAGCACCTGGAAAAGCTCAGGAGCCGGCTGCGCAAGGCGCGGCTGGAAGCCTCGCGCAGCCTGGAACGCAGCGGCTTGCAGCTTTACCAGGAAAGCGAGGACGGCCTGTTCATCTGGGCGCGGCGGGCAAGCGGCGAAAACGCCACGGTCCTGGCGGCGGCCGCCGCCAAGCAGGGCGTGATGCTGGCGCCGGGCGCCCTGTTCAGCCCGCAGCAGGAAGCCTCGCCCTGGCTGCGCTTCAACGCCGCCTGTTGCAGCGACCCGGCGATTTTCCGTTTGCTGGAAGACGCGCAGCCGACCGTTTAACCGCCGCTACGCCGCAGCGCCAGCGACAAGGCCAGATAAGCCACGCCCGCAACCAACAGCGCGGCACAGCCGGCCACCACCCACGGCAATTGTTCCGCGGCAAAGGGATAGGCGGGCGCGTGCCAGGCGGCGGCCAGCAGCAGCGCCGACGCCAGCAGCGTCAACGCCGCCGGCGCGGTCCGCCGCGCGGCGATGGCCCATGCGGCCTCCCCCCACAGCGACAAGGCCAGCGCCGCCGCGGTGACGGCCATCCACCAGCCCGTGCCGGTCGCCGGCCATAAGTCATAAAGCGTCGCCGCGACGCGGCCAAACTGCGCCAACACTAGCATCGCCAAGACGGTGTTCAGCGCCGCGCCGGCCAGCGTCCAAACGTTCCAGCGCTCGGGATCGGCCGCCGCCGGCGACGGCTGCCGCCAACGGCGCAGCAGGGCTTTTTCCGCTTCCACGGCGGTGAAAATCGACACCGCCGCAAGGCCGATGCGCAGCCAGGCGTCGCCGTCCAAAGCGCGGGAGTGGAAGGCTTGCTGCATGAACGGGGCATAGGTGAACAGCAGCTGCACGGCGATCAGCACCGCCATGGCCAGCACCGCGTAGCGGCTGCCGAACCAGGCGCGCCAGCCCAGGCTGGAGGCGAAGAAATAGCGGCTGTTGACCAAATACACCATCTGGCCGGCCACCAGCACGTTCACGGCGGCGCTGCGGGCCAGCTCCACCGCCGCGCCGTGGGCGATTTCCCATTGGTACAGCCCCAGGGTGGCGACCACCAGCAGCAGCGAAACGAACACGATGCGCCACAGCATGTGCCGCGTCACCAAGGGCTCGGCCGGGCTGCGCGGCGGGCGGCGCATGATGTCGCCCTCGGCCGGCTCGAAGGCCAGGGACAGCGCCAGGGTGACGGCGATGACCAGGTTCACCCACAGCACCTGCAGCGGCGTGATGGGCAGCGGCTGGCCCAGCAGGATGGCGGCGATGATGACCGCCGCCTGGCCGCCGTTGGTGGGCAAGGCGAACATGATGGCCTTGCGCAGGTTGTCGTAGACGGTGCGGCCCTCCTCCACGGCGCTGGCGATGGTGGCGAAGTTGTCGTCGGCCAGCACCATTTCCGCCGCTTCCTTGGCCGCTTCCGTGCCGCGCTTGCCCATGGCCACGCCGATGTCGGCGGCTTTCAGGGCCGGCGCGTCGTTGACGCCGTCGCCGGTCATGGACACCACCTGGCCGGTGGCGCGCAGCGCCGCCACCAGGCGCAGCTTATGCTCGGGGTTGGCGCGGGCGAAGACATCCACCTCGCCCACCGCTTGTTGCAGCGCTTGGTCGGACAAGCGCTCGATGTCGCCGCCGGTCAACACCCGGTCGCCGCCGCCGATGCCCAGCTGCGCGCCGATGGCGCGGGCGGTGGCGGCGTGGTCGCCGGTGATCATCTTCACCCGGATGCCGGCGCTTTGGCAGCGGGCCACCGCCGCCACCGCTTCCGGCCGGGGCGGATCGATCATGCCGGCGATGCCCAGCAGGGTGAAACCGCCGTCGGTATCGACGAATTGCAAGCTGTCCGCCGCTTGCTCCAGGGGCTTCACCGCCAAGGCGATGAGCCGCTGGCCGCGCGCGGCGATGTCCTGGATGTAGCCTTGCCACAGGGCCGGGTCCAAGGGCTCGTCGTCCCCGGCGCGGCGCTGGCGGTGGCAGCGCTCCAGCACCACTTCCGGCGCGCCTTTCAGGTAGATCCAGCGGTGGCCGGCGTGATCCCGGTGCAGGGTCGCCATGAAACGGTGTTCCGATTCGAAAGGGATGGCATCCAGGCGCGGCAGCTCCTTGTTTTCGAACGCGGCGTCCAGGCCCGCTTTCAGCGCCAGCACCACCAGGGAGCCTTCGGTGGGATCGCCTTCCAGCCGCCAGTCACCGTTGTCCCGCGCCACCGCCGCGTCGTTGCACAGCAAGGCGGCGCGGGCCAGTTCCAGCAAATCCGGCGCGTCGGCCGCCGCCGCGGCCACCTGGCCCAAGCTGAAACCGCCGTGGGGATCGTAGCCGACGCCGCTCACCTGGAACTCCGCCGCCGCCGTGGCGACGGTCTGCACGGTCATTTCGTTGCGGGTCAGGGTGCCGGTCTTGTCGGTGCAGATCACCGTCACCGAACCCAGCGTCTCCACCGCCGGCAGCTGGCGCAGGATGGCCTGCCGCTTGGCCATGGCTTGCACGCCCACCGCCAGGGTGATGGTGACGATGGCCGGCAAGCCTTCCGGAATGGCGGCCACCGCCAACCCCACCGCCGCCATGAACAGCTCTTGCGCTCCCAGGCCCCGCGCCAGCCAGCCGAACAGAAACGTGACGGAAGCGACGCCCAGGATGATGAAAGTCAGCCAGCGGGTGAACTGGTCGATTTTGCGCAGCAACGGCGTTTCCAAGCCGCCCACCTCCGCCAGCAGGGTGGAAATGCGGCCGATTGCCGTGGCGCTGCCGGTGGCCACCACCACCGCCAATCCTTGGCCGTAAGTGACCAGGGTGCCGGAATGGGCCATGCCCAGGCGGTCGCCCAAGGGCGACTCGGCGGCGGTAGGCTGGCTGGATTTCTCCACCGGCACCGATTCGCCGGTGAGCACCGACTCGTCGATGCGCAGCGTGCGCGCCTCCACCACGCGCAAGTCCGCCGGCACTTTGTCGCCGGATTGCAGCAGCACCATGTCGCCGGGCACCAGGGTTTCCGCCTCCACCGTCCAGCGGCGGCCGTCGCGCAGCACCATGGCGGTGGGCGACAGCAGATTGCGCACCGCCTCCAGCGCGGATTCCGCCTTGCCTTCCTGGATGTAGCCGATGAGGGCGTTGAGCACCACCACCGCCACGATCACCGCCGTGTCCACGTAATCTTGCAACCAGGCGGTGACGGCCGCGGCGGCCAACAGCACATAGATCAGCAGGTTGTGGAATTGCAGCAGGAAGCGCAGCCACGCCGGCCGGCGCTTGGGCGGCGGCAGGCGGTTGTAGCCGTATTCGGCCAAGCGCCGTTCGGCTTCCGCGCCGCTCAGGCCGCGCCCGGCATCGGCGGCGAGCTGTTGCAGCGCCTGTTCCGCCGACAAAGCGTGCCAAGGGGTCGAAGAAGGGGATCGGGTAATCATCGCGCACACTCCACTACGGTCAATCCATCGCCATGGCCGCCACCACTTCGCGGTCTTTGTCGGTTTGAACCAGGAAACGGGGGTCTTCGTAAAACTCCACCACGCCGCTCTCCACTTCGTACATGCCGCCGACAATGCCGATTTCGTTGCGGTCCACCATGCCGGCCAGGATGGGACTGCGCCGGTAGATTTGCTCCATCACCCAGCGGACGTTTTCCACCGCCACGCATTCGACGAATGCGGCGTTCTTGGAATTGCGCTGTTCCAGGATATGGGTGACCCGCGCCATGGCCGGCTCGACTTTCTGCACCAGGCCGGTGAGATGGCCCAGTTGCACGTGGTCGCAAGCGCCCTTGATGGCGCCGCAGCGGCTGTGGCCGAGCACCACGACGATCTTGGAGCCGGCCACTTTGCAGGCGAACTCCATGCTGCCGAGGATGTCCTCGTTGAGCACGTTGCCGGCGATGCGGATGCTGAAGATGTCGCCCAGGCCCTGGTCGAAAATCAATTCGGCCGAGGTGCGCGAATCGATACAGCTCAAGATGGCGGCGATGGGGTATTGGCCTTCCTTGGTGACGTTGATGGTTTTCAACAGGTCCCGGTCCATCTGCAAGTTGTTGACGAAGCGGAAATTGCCTTCCTTGAGCAGTTGCAGGGCCAAATGGGGCGTGAGGCGCGATTGGAGGGTTTTTTGCCAGTAGACCAGGTCTTCCTGCTCGGCCAGATTCTCCAGCTCGTCGCCCAGCACCACGTCGTAAATGGTTTCGGTATTGTCGATGTCGTAGCGGTCCTGAAACCCCAGCAAGGTCAATTGGATGTTTTTCGCCGGCGCCTTCACCTCGACGAATTCCCGCAGGATTTCCAGCACGTCGTGATCGATATAGCGGGTGTTGCCCGCGTCGATGATGAGCTTGGCGCCTGACGGCACGTTTTCCAGGGACACCAGCACGCTGGCTTTGTTGAGGAAGGAGACTTCCGAGGCCAGTTCCAGCTTGATGGCGTGGTTTTCCACATGGCGGTTGCGGAAGAACGCGATGGGGTTGCGGAAGTTGCGCCGCAGGATGAAAACGATGCTCACCGCCATGCCGATGGCCACGCCGTGCAGCACGTCCACCAGCAGCACCGCGACCACCGTCGTCAGGAACGGCGCGAACTGGTCGCGGCCCTTGGCGTACATGGCGCGGAACAGTTCCCAGTGGGCCATGCGATAGCCGATCACCAGCATCACCGCCGCCACGGCGGCCAGGGGCACGCGGTTCAGCCAGGCCGGCACCGTCAGCACGCAAACCAGCAACAACAGGCCCTGCACGATGGCGGACCAGCGGCTGGCGGCGCCGGCTTCCAGGTTGGCCGAGCTGCGCACCACCACCGAGGTGAGCGGCAGGCCGCCGCACAACCCGGACAGCACGTTGCCCACCCCTTGCGCCAACAGTTCCCGGTTGGGCGACACGTAGCGGCGCTGCGGGTCGAGTTTCTCCAGAGCCTCCAGGTTGAGCAGGGTTTCCACCGAAGCCATGGACGCCAGAACCAGCGCCGCCGACCATACCTTGCCGTCGCTCCAGCGGGAAAAATCGGGAAAATCCAGAAACTTCAACCATTCGGCCGGCGAGGCGGCCACCGGCACGCTGACCAGGTGGGTGCTTTCCAGGGCCAGCGGACTGCCCAGCGCCGTGAGCGATTCGTTGACGGCGATGCCGGCGATGATCGCCAGCAAACCGCCCGGAACGGCGTGCTTCCTGCCGCGGCCAAGGCTCTCCCACAACTCCAGGGTGATCCAGGCGACGACGCCGACCAGAGCCGCCCCCGGGGTGATGTGGTCGCCCAGCTCCAACAGTTCCGACAAAGTGGTCTCGCCGTCGATCTGGAAAAAGGCGAAATCCCCTTCCACGTCCATGTCCCAGCCCAGCCAATGGGGAATTTGCTTGAGCACGATGATCAGCCCGACGCCGGTGAGCATGCCCTGCACCACGTTGGACGGGAAATAGTCGCCGATCAGCCCCAGCCGCAAGGCGGCGAACAGCATCTGCAAAAACCCGGCGTAGACCACCACCAGCAGCAGGGCCTCGTAGGAGCCCAGGTCGCGCACGGCGAGAAACACGAAAGCGGTCAAGCCGGCCGCCGGCCCGCTGACGCTCAAGTCCGACCGGCTGACGGCCCCCACCACCACGCCGCCGAGTATGCCGGCGATCAAGCCCGAATACAGGGGCGTGCCCGACGCCAGGGCGATCCCCAAACACAGCGGCAGCGAAATGAAAAACACCGAAGCGCCGGCCAGAAGATCGCGGCGCCAACGCTCCACATTCAACGAGTATGCCTGCATTCCCCCTCCTACCTTGAAAAGCCCCGCCCCAGCGCCGCCGGTACGCGGCCGACGCTTAGGCTTATATCGACGACTTTTATTAAGACTAACTTAAATAATCGCCATAACCTAGCTGGAAAGACCGGATTCGGGAATCGCTGCGGAAAACGCATCGGCGAGAAGGCGCGGGAAGCGAAACCCAGGCGTCGGTTTAAGCCGCGCAAGAACGTATCGCCACAACACTTACCGGGACGTTAACTTAATGTTAAGCTTATCCGGCCCGATTCCCCGAACGAGGCCCTTGCGCTAATCGCGCCGACGTTCGGCGCAGGCGCGAAAAAAACAACGTCACCCGGCCGGCGCGCACCCATGCACCTACTCAGCTTGATCCTGTGGCTACCTTTGATCGGGGCCGTCGCCATTGCTTGCCTGCCGGAACGGCGGTTGAGCTGGATACGCTGGACCGCAGGCGGGTGCAGCGCCGTCGTGCTGGCGTTGGCTTCCGCTTTGCCCGCCTTGTTCGACGCGGACGACCGCGGCATGCAGTTGACCGAATTCCAGTCGTGGAACCCCGGCCTGGGCAGCGCTTACGCCCTGGGCCTGGACGGCCTGTCCCTGCCCATGGCGCTGCTCACCGCCCTGCTGAGCTTCGTGGCGGTGCTGGTGTCGTCCAAGATCAAGCACGCGCCCAAAAGCTACCACGCCTGGCTGCTGGTACTGGAAACCGGCATGCTGGGGGTGTTCCTGGCGCAGGACTGGACGCTGCTCTACCTGTTCTGGGAGCTGACCCTCATCCCGCTGTTCCTGCTCATCGACCGCTGGGGCGGCGTCCGCCGCCAGCGCGCCAGCCTGACTTTCGTCATCTACACCATGGGCGGCGCCATTTTCCTGCTCATCAGCCTGCTGCTGCTGTACCAGCAGGGCGGCAGCCATTCCTCCACCATGGCCGCCATGGCGCAGGCGGCGGCAACGCTGTCGCCCGAGCAGCAATTCTGGATATTCCTCGGCTTCCTCGCCGGCTTCGGCGTCAAGATGCCGATCTTTCCCCTGCACGGCTGGCTGCCCCTGGCCCACGTGGAAGCGCCCAGCCCCATCAGCATCCTGTTGTCGGGCGTGCTGCTGAAAATGGGCGCCTACGGCCTGCTGCGGGCCAGCGCCATGCTGCCCGACGCCGCCATGGACGCGCAGCCCTGGCTGGCCGCCCTGGCCTTCGCCGGCATCGTCTACGGCGGCCTGCTTGCCTGGCGGCAAACCGATTTGAAGGCCATGATCGCCTATTCCTCCATCAGCCACATGGGCGTGGTGTTGCTCGGCATCGCCGCCTTCAACGAAGCGGGCCTGCTGGGTGCGGAAATGCAGATGGTGGCCCACGGCCTGGTGGCCGGATTGCTGTTCCTGCTGGTCGGCCTGCTGTACGAACGCACCCACACCCGGGAAATGGCCGACTACAGCTCCCTGGTGCAAACCACGCCGCGCTTCGCCCTGTTCACCACTCTGGCGTTCCTGGCCGGCGTCGGCCTGCCCGGCACCGCCGGCTTCATCGCCGAACTGCACACGCTATTGGGCAGCTTCCAGCGCTGGGGCTGGGTCACTCTGCTGCTGAGCGCCGGCGTCCTGGTCAGCGCGGCCTATGCCTTGCGCGCGGTCAGCCGCTTGTTCACCGGCCCGGTGCGGCCGGCCATGGCAGGCGTCGCCGACCTGGCGGCCCACGAGCTGGGAGCGGCGGCGCTGTTATTGGCGTTCCTGGTCGGCGGCGGCTTGTACCCCGCCCCCCTGAGCCGCATGGCGCAGGCCGCCGCCAACCAACTGAGCGGGCTGCTGGCCGGCCCGGCGGAGCCGGCGCGAAACGGCGGCCCCGGCCTGGCCGGACGCCCCCAACGGCCGGTCGTCAGCGGCCGCTGGTACTGACCCTCCCTTTGAGATCGCCCTCGTGAACGCCCCCCGCGAAGAAGCCACCGCCGATCCCCGCCAGCGCCTGCTGCAGGCGGTCGCCCACCTGGACCACGTGCTGCCGGGCCAAGCGCCCATACTCAACTTCGTCCACCACAATACCCTGCACGGTTTCCAGCACCTGCCGTTCGAACAGGCCCTGGCGGAAGCGGAAAAAGTCACCGGCATCCACGGCTACCAGGCCGAAAGCGATTTCCGCCGCTACTACGCCCAGGGCCGCATCGACGACGGCGATTTGCAATCGGCGCTGGCAGCGCGGCCCGGCTTGCGGGCGGAGGAAATCGCGGTCCAGGCGGGAGATAAAGCCGTCCTGCGCCGCGACCTGTTCCGCATCTCCCTCCTGTATGGCGCCGAGCCGCTCGACGCCGCGCAACTGTCCTGGCAGCTGGAGCACGCCGGCGGGCTGCTCGATTGGCAAGCCGACCTGCCGGATACGCTGCGGCAGCGCCTAGCCCAACGCGCCGCCGAACGGGGCCAAACGCCGAGTCAAGCCCTGGCCGAACTCTGGCAAACCTGCCTGGACACGCTGCGCCTGGATCGGGCGCCGCTGCACCCGGAAGAGCTCACCGACTTGTCGGCCGAACAAGCGGAGGCGCTGTTGCAAGCCGAGCCGGGCGACAGCGGCGGCGTCCACCGACGCATGCGCGAGCGCGCCCAAGCCGCGCTGGAACTCACCCTGGGCGAAATCGGCGCCAGGAACACCCTGCGCGGCCTGCTCTACTCGCTCACCGGCGAAGATGTGCTGGAGCGGGTACGGCCGCTGCTGATCCGCTACCTGGGCGCCTACCTGGACGAGGGCTTGGCCGCCTGGCCCCTGCCCGGCAAGCGGGAAGGCTTTTTCCAAGCCTGGCGACGGGTCGCGGAAAACGACGCCGTCGGCCTGCTGGCCGATCTGCCCGGCTGGCGCGAGCAACTGGCCGCCTTGCCGTCGGACCCGCTGGACGCGGTGATCGCCCAGCTGCGCGGCCGCGGCATCGCCGAAGCCCACTGGCCCGGCTATCTGGAACGGCTGGCGCTGCAACTCCCCGGCTGGAGCGGCATGGTCAACTGGCGCCAGCAGCGGCCGCACTATCCCGCCAACCGGGAGGCGCCGGTGGCGCTGCTGGATTACCTGGCGGTGCGGCTGTTCCTGGACGGCCACTGGCTCACGCGCCTGTGCCGGGAAACCTGGCACATCGACGCCACCCTGGACGCCCTGCGCCGCTATTTCAGCGCCAATCTGTCGGAGTTCTGGGTGCGCACCAGCCTGCAACGCAACCAGTTGCCGGAGTACCTGGCGGCGGAAGCCCAACGCCTCATCGGCCAGGCCCATTCCGAACGCAACGACCGCCGCGCCTGGCGCGACCTGGCCGACCAGATCTGGACTTGGCAGCACAGCCCGGACGCGGCCCGTCCCGGCCAACCCAGCCGCCACGGCGACGGCTGGCGGCTGTTCCGCCTAGCCCAGCACTTGGAGCTGGACGCCGCCGACCTGCATCGGCTGGGGCGCGACGGCGCACTCGCCCTGCTGGCGGCCTTGGACGACCTGACGCCGAGCGAACGCGGCATGGTGTGGCTGACGGCTTACGAGCGCCATTACCGGGAGGCGATTTTCAGCACTATCGCCGCCAACCGGGAACGCGGCCCCTGGGCCAGGCGCGACAGCCGCCCGGACGCCCAGGTCATCTTCTGCATGGACGACCGCGAGGAAAGCATCCGCCGCCACCTGGAAGAGCTCAATCCCGCCGTGGAAACCCTGGGCGCGGCCGGCTTCTTCGGCGTGCCCATCAACTGGAAGGGCCTGGACGACGAGGCGGTGACGCCGCTTTGCCCCATCGTCGTCACGCCATCCCACGAAGTGCGGGAAATTCCCCAGCCCGGCTGCGACGAAGAGCAGCGCCGCCACGACCGCCGCCGCGGCTGGAAAGCCGGCCTGGCGAAATTTTTCCATCAGGAAATCCGCCGTAACCTGTTCAGCTCTTCCCTGGCTACCGCCGCGCTAGCCCCTGCGCTGCTCCCCGCCCTGGCCGGCAAGGTGCTGCTGCCGCGCCACAGCGGCATTGTGGCAAACCAAGCGCAGCGCTGGCTGGAGCCGGAGGTGCCCACCCGGCTGCTGCTCACCGCCATCGGCGAAGCCGGTCCCGCCAGCCCGAATAATCCGCGCCTGGGCTTCACCGACCAGGAACAAGCCGACCGGGTGGCCGGCTTCTTGCGCACCACCGGCCTCACCTACGGTTTCGCCAAGCTGGTGGTGCTGGCCGGCCACGGTTCCCTCAGCCAGAACAACCCGCACTTGGCCGCCTACGACTGCGGCGCGTGCAGCGGACGCCACGGCGGCCCCAACGCCCGCGTGTTCGCCGCCATGGCCAACCGGCCGGAAGTGCGACGGATACTGGAAGAGCGCGGCATCTCCATTCCCTCGGACACTTGGTTCATCGGTACCGAACACAACACCGCCAACGAGGACATCCTCTGGTTCGACCTGGACTTGATGCCGCCAGCCTTCGGCCCGGCGATAAGCAAACTGCAGGCCGAACTGGAGCAAGCGCGCCACCTGTCGGCCCATGAGCGCTGCCGCCGGCTGGCTTCGGCGCCGCGCAAGCCTACGCTGAAACAGGCCCTCAACCACATCGTCGGCCGCAGCAGCGATTTCAGCCAGGCGCGCCCCGAACTGGGCCACGCCACCAACGCCGTCGCCTTCATCGGCCGCCGCAGCCTAAGCCGGGGCGCGTTCTTCGACCGCCGCGCCTTCCTCATTTCCTACGACCCCACCCAGGACCCGGAAGGCGCCATCCTGGAGAACATCCTGTTGGCGGCCGGCCCGGTGGGCGCCGGCATCAACCTGGAATACTACTTTTCCACCGTCAACAACGACCGCTTCGGCTGCGGCAGCAAAGTGCCCCACAACGTCACCGGCCTATTCGCCGTGATGGAAGGCGGCGCCAGCGACCTACGCACAGGCCTGCCCAAGCAGATGGTGGAAATCCACGAAGCCATGCGCCTGCTGGTAGTGACCGAACACAAGCCCGAAGTGGTCGCCGCCATCTACGGCCGCCAGCCGCCCCTACGCGAGCTGATCGGCAACGCCTGGCTGCAAGTGGCGACGGTGGATCCCGATACGGGCGCCATTTGGCAATTCGATCCCGCCAGCGAATCTTTCGTCCAGTGGCAGGGACCACCGCAAGCGCCGCCCAAGGTGAAGTTGTCCGGCGAGTGGTACCAAGGCCACAGCGAACCCTTACCGCCGGCTTTGATCGAACGCTCGGCCCGCCGGTCCCCTCTCCCTCAGGGAGAGGGTTAGGGTTAGGGGATTAAAAAGGACTCTTCCGATGAAAGAACTCGCCAGAACATTGCGCCAGCAACAGACAGATGTAGAAGAGCTGTTGTGGTACAGGCTGAGAAACCGCCGAATGAACGGCTGCAAATTCAGGCGACAAGAACCCATCGGTCCTTACGTCGCCGATTTTCTATGTATGCAACCCAAGCTGATTATCGAACTTGACGGCGGCCAGCATGGCGAGCAGCTAGAGAAGGATCAACACAGGACACAGTATCTGGAAACTTTAGGCTATCGAGTGCTGCGTTTTTGGAATCATGAAGTGCTAACCAATCTGGAGGCGGTATTAGAGGTTATTCATTTAGCCACGGCCAATCATCCCCCTCACCCTAACCCTCTCCCTAAGGGAGAGGGGACCGGAGGCGCCTGTGATTAATACGACGCTTATTGTTATCCCCACCCTCACCCCCTTCCTAGCCGCCCTTTCCATCGGCGTCGGCGCCCTGTCCGGCATCATCGCCGGCGAAGCCTGGGAAAAAGCCACCGCCCGCATCGCCCTCGCCGGTGCAACGCTGTCCCTGCTGGCGGGTTTGGCCGCGCTGGGCAGCGGTTCGCAGGAAACCCTGCACCTGGGCGATTGGCTAAGCAGCGGCGATTACCGCATCGGCTTGGACTTCCGCAGCGACAAACTCAGCCTCGGCTTGGCAGCGCTGTTCTCCCTGCTGTGCCTGCTGGTCATCAAGTTTTCCGTCAACTACATGCACCGGGAAGCCGGCTACCACCGCTTTTTCTTCGTGCTGAGCCTGTTCACGGCGGCCATGCAGTTGCTGGTCACCGCCGGCAACGGTGCGCTGACTTTCGCCGGCTGGGAAATCGCCGGCTTCTGTTCCTATTTGCTGATCGGTTACGCCTACGACCGGGACAACGCCGCCGGCAACGCGGTGCGGGTGTTCGTCGCCAACCGCATCGGCGACGCCGGTTTCGTCGCCGGCCTGGCGTTGTCCTTCCTCTGGCTCGGCGGCATCGAGTGGGACGCCATCAATAACGGCGCGGCCGGGCTGGGCGACGGCCAGCGCTTCGCCCTGGCGGTGTGCTTCCTCACGGCGGCCATGGCCAAGTCGGCCCAGGCGCCTTTGGCGCCCTGGCTGGCGCGGGCCATCGAAGGGCCGACGCCGTCCAGCGCGGTGTTCTACGGCGCGGTGATGGTGCATGCCGGCGTTTACCTGCTGCTGCGGCTGGAACCGCTGTTCGCCGCCTCGCCCGGCGCCATGGGGCTGCTGGTGTTGATGGGGGCGGCCACCGCCCTGTACGGCTTCGCCTCCGGCTTGGCGCAAACCGACGTGAAAAGCGCGCTGGTCTTCTCCGCCTCGGGCCAACTAGGCCTGATGTTCGCCGAATGCGGCTTGGGCTTGTGGCAACTGGCGGCTTGGCATCTGGCGGCCCACGCCGTGCTGCGCGCCTACCAGTTCCTGGCCGCGCCGTCCCTCATGCACGACACGCTGGGCTTGGGCATGCGGCCGGTGCCGGCTTGGCTGGCCGAGCGCCGCCGCTGGTATACCGCCGCCTTGCAACGCTTTTGGCTGGACCACCTGGCCGACTGGGCCGTCACCGATCCGGTGCGGCGCTTGGCCGTCGATCTCAGCCGCTTCGACGAGCGGGTGGTCAATCGCGCCATCGGCCTGCCGGAGCCGGCGGTGCGCGCCCTCTCGTCCCTGGCCCAGTGGGAGGAGCGTCGGCTTGGCGCTTACGACGCCACCACCCACGAGGACGCTATCCGCCCCCTCGGCCTGTTCGGCCGCTTGACCCGATGGCTGGCCAACGGGCTGAACCATTTCGAGCAGCGCTGGGTGTTGTACGGCATGGGCGAGGGCATGTTGCGCCACGCCCGCCGCTTCGGCCCGGCCCTCAACCTGCTGGACGACTTCATGGCTCAGCCGCGTTACGTGGTGTTGCTGATCCTTGCCACCTTGCTGATGGTGTTTTGAACATGGCGGTCGAACTCTCCTGGTCCACCCAAGCCGCCCTGCCGGTGTTGAGCCTGCTGCTGTGGCTGCCCGCCGCGGCGGCGTTCGCCGCCCATCGCCTGGCCCGCGACGACGAAAGCGCCTACCGGCTGGCGCGGGGCGCCGCCCTGGCGGAAGCCTTGGCCGGCGTTTACTTGCTGAGCCGCTTCGATGGCGGCCAAGGCGGCATGCAGCTGGCCGAGCGGCTCGGCGGCGGCTGGCTCAACTATCACCTGGGCGTGGACGGCGTATCCCTGTTGTTCGTGCTGCTGACGGCGGGCCTGGGCTTCCTGGCGCTGCTTTACGGCCGCGACGGCAGCACGCCGCCGCCGCGCTCGTACAGCGCCGCCGTGCTGGCTTACCAGGCCGTTTTGGTGGGATTGTTCGCCAGCCAGGATATCTGGCTGTTCGCCTGGCTCTCGGCGGCGGAGACCGGATTGGCGCTATGGCTGTTGTGGCGCTGGCGCGCCGGGGTTTCCGGCCCGGCCATGACCCATGCCAGCCAGTTCCTGGGCGGCGCCTTGATCCTGCTGCTGGCCGCCGCCGTGCTGCTGGGCTGGCAACACGCGGAAAGCGCCGGCCGCTGGTCCTTCGACCTGGCCGACTTGCTGGAACACCCCGCCCCGGCCAATCTGCAAACCGCGGCGTTTTTCCTGTTGCTGTTCGCTTTCGGCATTCGCCTGCCGCTGTTCCCCCTGCACGGCTGGCTGGCGCCGGCGGTGCAGCACGCCGGCCCCCTGGCGGTGGCGCCGGTATTCCTGGCCGGATTGAAAACCGGCATCTACGGCCTGGTCCGCTGGGTGCTGCCGATCCTGCCCGACGCGGTGCGGCATTGGGACCTTTACCTGGTGCCCTTGGCGGTGCTGGGGATTTTTTACGGCGCCGTGCTGGCGCTGGTGCAGCAACACCTGGGCCGGCTGCTGGCCTACGCGGTGGTCAGCCACGCTTCGGCCTTGACACTGGGCGTGCTGACCTTGGACAAGGAGGGCCTGGCCGGCACCTTGCTGATGTCCATCGATGCCGGCATCGCCAGCGCCGGCCTGCTGTTCGCCTGCGGCATGATCCACCGCCGCACCGGCACGGTGTTCCTGCCGCGCCTGGGCGACTTGTTCGACCCCCTGCCGGCCCTGGGGCTGGCGTTCATGATCGCCGCCCTGACGCTCATGGGCATGCCCGGCACGCCCGGCTTCGATGCCGCCCACTTGCTGCTGGAAGGCACCTTGGAAGTGCACGAATGGGGCGTGGCCGTGGCGCTGGCGAGCGGCAACGTGCTCACCGCAGCCATGCTGCTGTGGGCCTTTCAGCGCGTGTTCCTGGCCCAACGGCGCGGCACCCGCCGCCACGGCTGCCAAGCCATGACGCTGCCGGAACTGATCGTCGCCGGCGCCCTGTCGGCGGCACTGCTGGCCGGTTTCTACACCCACCCCTGGCTATCCCTCATCGAGCCCGCCCTGCCGGGTCCGTTGCAGCATTACGCCCAGCCCCACTAGGATCGCCCCATGACCGCCACCGGTTTCCCCCTGCTCGGCACCCTGATTCTGCTGCCCCTGCTGGGCGCGTTGATTACCGCGATGCAAGCCGATCCGGTAAAGGCGAAAAAGTGCGCACTGGGCTTTTCCCTGGCGGAACTATTGCTGAGCCTGGCGGTGTTGTGGTGCATGGACTTCGCCGATCCCGAGCCCCAGCTGCTGGAGCGCCTGCCCTGGATACCCAGCCTGCGGGTGGATTACCTGGTGGGCGTGGACGGCCTGTCGGCGCCGTTTCTGCCGCTCACCGCCCTGCTCGGCGCGGCGGTCGTCCTGGCCTCGTGGAATTCCGTGCAACGCTTGGTGCCGTTCTACCACGCCCTGCTGCTGGCCCTCTCCGGCATCACCATGGGCGTGTTTTGCGCCCTGGACTTGATCGCCTTCTTCCTGTTCTGGGAGCTGACCCTGGCGCCCCTGTATTTCCTCGTCAGCCTGTGGGGCATCGGGCCGCAGCGCCGCTACGCCGCCATCCAATACGTCATGATGATGCTGGCGGCCGGCGTGCCCTTGCTGTTCGGCTTCGTGTTGCTGGCGCTCAACCACGCCGACGCGCTGGGGCTGCCGGCCCCGGCCGGACTGTCTTTCGATTACCTGACGCTGCTGCGCACCGCCATGCCGGAGGAATTGCAGAACACGGTGTTCCTGCTGCTGTTCCTCGGTTTCGCCGTGAAAGCGCCGTTGTTCCCTTTCCACGTCTGGCTGCCGCGCATCGCCATGGAAGGCCCGACGGCGGTAACGGCGCTGCTGGTGGGATTGAAACTGGGCGCCTACGGCCTGCTGCGCTTCGCCCTGCCCCTGGCGCCGGCCGGCGCCCAGCATTACCTGGGCCCGGTAACCGCCCTGGCCATGGTGGGCATCGTCTACGGCGCCCTGCTGGCCCTGACGCAAACCAATTTGCGCCGGCTGCTGGCTTTTTCCAGCGTCAGCCACGTCGGCTACGTGGTACTAGGCATCGCCAGCCTCAACCTCCAGGGCGTGCAGGGAGCGGCGTTCCAGCTGGCCAACTTCACCGTGGTGGCCGGCGGGCTGTTCCTGCTGGCGGGATTTCTGCAACAGCGGCTGGGCACCACCGAACTGAGCGGCCTGGGCGGTCTGGCCAAATCCATGCCGCGCTTCGCCACGCTGTTTCTCGTGCTGGGAGCCGCCGGCATGGGCGTGCCCGGCAGCAACGGTTTCGCCGCCGAGCATTTGATCGTGCTGGGCGCGTTCCGCGCCGACCTGGGGCTGGGCCTGATGGCCTTGCTGGGGGTAATCCTGGGCGCGGCCTATTTCCTCGGCTACTGCCGCCGCGCTTTATTTGGCCCGCTGCGCAGCCGGACGGCGGCGGAAGCGGCGGATCTGCTGCCCAGGGAATTCCTCGTCGTCGCCCTATTGGCGGGCTTGGCCCTGCTGGCCGGCCTATGGCCGCAAGTCGTACTCGAAGCCGGCGCAGCCTCCGCCGAACGTTGGGTTCAAGACTTGGCCCGCCATTGATGCCCCTCGGCCCGGCAAAGCGTGACGCCTTTCACGTTATACTTGCCGCCGGATCGACATTGACTCGGAGCCTACCTTGAATACCGCCGATACGCCCAGCGGAACCCTCGTCCATGCCCCCGACCTGAGCTGGAGCCAAGTACGGGAAACCGTGCTGTTGCTGCAGCTGGCCATGGGCCAGATCGAAGCGGCCCTCACGGAAAGCCACAGTTCCGTGGCCGTGCTCACCGAAAGCTTCACCGCCATGGCCGGTTACATCGGCGCCCTCAACGACGCCCTGGCCGATGCCGCGCCGGTGGAGCAACCGCCGGACGACCTGAAAAACACGGCGGCCCAGCTGACCGGCATGGTCAACCAGGCCATCGTCGCCTTCCAGTTTTACGACAAATTGACCCAGCGCATCGGCCACGTGTCGGAAAGCCTGGACGGCCTCAGCGCCCTGGTGGGCGACCAGCGCCGCTTGTTCAACCCCCAGGAATGGGCCTCCCTGCAACAAGCCATCCGCAGCAAATACACGACGGCGGAAGAGCGGGAGATGTTCGACGCGGTCATCAACGGCATGCCGGTGCAACAAGCCTTGCAACATTTCGTCAGCGAAATGAAGAACAAGGGCGACGACATCGAATTTTTCTGATCGCCGCGCCCGACGCCACCCGCGGCGCGGGAGACGCCGGCGAAAACGCGACGTTCCCTAAGCGCTTTTGAAACCGCAAGTGATGGGGTAACGCCGGTCCCGGCCGAACGCGCGCGGGGTGATCTTGACGCCGGGCGGCGCCTGTCGGCGCTTGTATTCGTTGCGGTCCACCATGCCCAGCACGCGCCGCGCCTCGGCCTCCGGGTAACCGGCGGCGACGATTTCCGCCAGGGATTTATCCTGCTCCACGTACAGCGCCAGGATGGCGTCCAGCACGCTGTAGGGCGGCAGGGAGTCCTCGTCTTTCTGGTCCGGGCGCAGTTCCGCCGAAGGGGGCCGCTCCAGCACCCGGCGCGGAATCACCGGCGCAAGGCCGTTGCGGTATTCGGCCAGCTCGTACACCAGCAGCTTCGGCACGTCCTTCAACGGCGCGAAGCCGCCGGCCATGTCGCCGTACAGGGTGCAATAGCCCACGCTCATTTCGCTTTTATTGCCGGTGGTGAGCAGGATTTTCCCACTCTTATTGGACAAGGCCATGAGCAGGATGCCGCGACAGCGGGCCTGGATGTTCTCCTCGGTGGTGTCGGGCGGCAGGCCGGCGAAGGTATCGGCCAACAGGCTACCGAAAGCCTGGAACGCCGGCTCGATGGGGATGAGGTGGTGACGCACCCCCTGGGCTTCCGCCTGGGCCTGGGCGTCCTCGACGCTCATGTCCGCCGTGTAGCGGGAAGGCATGAGCACCGCCTCCACCTGGTCGGCGCCGAGGGCATCCACCGCCAGGGCCAAGGTCAGGGCCGAGTCGATGCCGCCGGACAGGCCCAGCACCGCGCCCTTGAAGCCGTTCTTGCGCACATAGTCGCGGATGCCCGTCACCAGGGCGTTGTAAACGCTGGCGGTGCGGGCCGGCAGCGGCGCCACCTCGCCCGCTTGGGGCACGGCGTGCCGACCGTCCCAGTGGAACACCACCGGCGCCAGCGCTTCGCCGAACTCGGCGGCGCGGTAAGCCACCCGCCCCTGGGCGTCCAGCACGAAAGAAGCGCCGTCGAACACCACCTCGTCCTGACCGCCCACCAGGTTGGCGTAAACCACCGGCACGCCGGCGGCCTCCACCCGCGCCTGCACGGCCGCCTCGCGCTGGGCGTATTTGTCGGCGTGGTAGGGCGAGGCGTTGAGGTTGAGGATCAGGCGCGCGCCGGCCTCTACCGACTGCTCCACCGGCCCGTGACTCCACACGTCCTCGCAGATGGTCAATCCCACCGGCACGCCGGCCAATTGGAACACGCAGGGTTCGGAGCCGGGCGCAAAATAGCGCTTTTCGTCGAACACGCCGTAATTGGGCAAGGAGTGCTTGCGGTACACCGCCTGCACCCGGCCTTCGCGCAGCACGGCGGCGCTGTTGTAGAGCAGCCCGTCGGCCGCTTCGGGAAACCCCAGCACCACGTCGATACCCTCCACCTCGGCCGCCACCCGCCGCAGGGCGGCGGCGCTGCGGGCCAGAAAATCGTCCCGCAGCAACAGGTCTTCCGGCGGATAGCCGCACAGGGTCAGCTCGGGAAACACCACGGCCTGGGCGCGCAGCCGGTCGCGCGCCTGCCGGGCCAGGTCGATGACGCGCCGGGCGTTGCCGTCGATGTCGCCCACCAGCAAATCGGTCTGGGCTATGGCTAGGGTAATGGTATGCAAGGGTTTTCCTGTGGCGAGGGCGGCGTCCGCCGGATGGGGCAAGGGTGCTATAGTAGGGCGCAATTCTAGCCGAGCTGGCGGAGCCGCGCATCGTGGCAGCGAACAATCGAACCCTGACCTCCTCCAACCGCCAACCCCATGCTCCCGCCGGCGAGCCGGACGAAAGCCGTCTGATTCAGCCCTGCCCGTTTTCCCGCGGCTACCGCATCGCCCTGGCTTCCGCCTGGCGCTCGCTGCTGATCTACGAAAGCTACCGGCTGGTCCTGTCCGGCATGCTGCTGAGCCTGCCCTACGCCAAAGCCAATCACCCGCTGCTGCAACACAGCGATCCCAAGCTGTTCCAGGCCGTCGCCCTGGCCTATTTCGTCCTGGTACTGGTCAACGGCCTGACCTTGCTGCTGCGCCGCCCCGGCTACGCCACCCAGGCGCAAGTCCAAATTTTCGTCGACATCGCCGCCATTGCCCTGCTGACCCATGCCGCCGGCGGCGCGCTGAGCGGCTTGGGCATATTGCTGGCGGTCACCATGGCGGCCGGCGGCTTGCTGATCGGCGGCCGCTGCGCCCTGGTGTTCGCCGCCCTGGCCAGCAGCGCGGTGCTGGGCGAGCAGGTCTACACCCACCTCAACGTGGCCTTCGACGACCGGGGCTACACTTACGCCGGCGCCCAAGGCGCGGCCTTTTTCGCCATCGCTATATTGGCCTTCGTCGCCGCCCGGCGCACCGAGCACAGCGACGCCCTGGCGCTGCAGCGGGGCGCCGACCTGATCGACCTGCGCCAGCTCAACGAATACATCGTCCAGCACCTGCAATCGGGCATCGTGGTGGTGGACGACACCCTGCACATCGTCACCGCCAATCGCGCCGCGCTGCAACTGCTCAACCTGGGCGCGGCGCCGGCCGGCCTGGACATCGCGTCGCCGGAGCTGCTGGAGAAATACCGCGACTGGCTGGCCCATCCGCTGGAGGACTACGCCACCCTGGAGCGGGTCAGCGGCAACCGGGTCCAGGTGCGATTCAGCCGCTTCGCCGCCCGCTCGCGCCACTACGACATGATCTTCCTGGAAGACGACGCCCTCTACAACCAACGGGTGCAGCGCAGCAAACTGGCCTCCCTCGGCCGGCTCACCGCCAGCATCGCCCATGAAATCCGCAATCCCTTGAGTGCCGTCACACACGCGGCGCAGCTGTTGGCGGAAAATCCCCAGCTGTCGCCCCAGGACCGGCGCTTGACGGAAATCATGATGGACAACGCCGCCCGCGTGGACACGGTGGTGGAAAACATCCTGCAGCTGTCCCGCCGCAGCCCTTCCCGCCGCGCCACGCTGGACATCGGCGAGTGGCTGGAGCAATTTTTCTCCGACGGCTACCGGAGCGAAACCCTGCCGCGGGACGTGTTCGACTACCAGCGCCCCGGCGCTCCGGTCCGCGTCGCCGCCGACCCGGAGCAGCTGCGCCAGATACTGGAGAACCTCTGCGGCAACGCGCTGAAATACGGCTGCCCGGAACAGGGAAAAATCGTGGTGCGCGTCACCAGCCAACCGCCCTGCGTGGAAGTGGTGGACCACGGCCCCGGCATCGCCCCCAAGCTGGCGGAGCAGATTTTCGAGCCGTTCTACACCAGCTCGTTCAGCAGCACCGGCCTGGGCCTGTACATCGCCCGCGAACTGGCGGAACTGAACCAGGCCCGACTAAGCTATATACCGGCGGCGGGTGGCGGCAGCTGCTTCCGCCTGTGCCTGCGCGACGCCGAGGAAGCCGGCCGGGAGCTGTAAGCGCCGTCGCGAGGCAAAAGAACCAAGGCAGATATGCAAAACGAAACCGCCCAAGTCTTGGTGGTGGACGACGAACCGGACATCCGCGAACTCATCGCCCTCACCTTGGAACGCATGAAACTGACTGCGCACGCCGCGGCCGACCTGGCGCAAGCCAAAGCGTTGCTGACCGAGCAACGGTACCTACTATGCCTGACCGACATGAAGCTGCCGGACGGCGACGGCCTGGACTTGGTGGCCCACATCCAGCGCGCCCAGCCGGACCTGCCGGTGGCGGTCATCACCGCCCACGGCACCATGGACACGGCGGTGCGCGCCCTGAAAAACGGCGCGTTCGACTTCGTCGCCAAGCCCATCGACCTGCACCAGCTGCGCAACCTGGTCAACGCCGCCCTGAGCCTGACGCGGCAAACCGCCGGCCACGGCCCGCGCGACCGCCACGTCCTGCTGGGCGAGTCCGACGCCATCCAAGCCATCCGGAGCAAAATCGCCAAGCTGTCGCGCAACCAGGCGCCCATCCACATCAGCGGCGAATCCGGCACCGGCAAGGAGCTGGCGGCCCGGCTGATCCATAGCCAGGGGCCGCGCGCCGATAAGCCTTTCGTCGCCGTCAACTGCGGCGCCATTCCGCCGGAATTGATGGAAAGCGAATTTTTCGGCCACAAAAAAGGCAGCTTCACCGGCGCGGTGAGCGACAAGACCGGCCTGTTCCAAGCCGCCGAAGGCGGCACCCTGTTCCTCGACGAAGTGGCCGACCTGCCCTTGCCCCTGCAAGTGAAACTGCTGCGCGCCATCCAGGAAAAAGCCGTGCGCCCGGTGGGCGAGCAGAAAGAAACCGCCGTGGACGTGCGCATCCTCTCCGCCAGCCACAAAAACCTGGAATACCTGGTGCAGCAAGGCGCGTTCCGCCAGGACCTGTTCTACCGCATCAACGTCATCCAACTGCACCTGCCGCCGTTGCGGGAACGGCCGGGGGACATTCCCCTCCTGGCCCGCCACATCCTGCAACGGCAGGGGGAAAGCCAGGGCCAAGCCTGCCGGCTGACGCCCCAGGCCGATGCCGCCCTGGCCGCCTACCCCTTCCCGGGCAATGTGCGCGAACTGGAAAACGTGCTGGAACGGGCGGTGGCCCTGTGCGACGGCGACGAGATCGGCGCGGAAGACCTGGGCCTGCCGCAAACTGCGCCGCCGCTGGCATCCCAGCCCGAAAGCGCCGCACCGGCAGCGCCCCTGCCCCCCATCGCCGCCGCCGGCCTGGAAGCCCTGGACAGCTACAAGGAAGAACTGGAAAAACAAACCATCCTGCACGCCCTGGAACAAACCCGCTGGAACCGCACTGCCGCCGCCAAGCAACTGGGCATCACCTTCCGCGCCCTGCGTTACCGGCTGAAGAAACTGGGGCTGGAATAAGCCGTGCACGCCTACAGCCCGGAGGAAATCGCCGCCGTCTACCGCGCCATCGAGGAGCGCCGCGACATGCGCCATTTCCGCCCGGACCCGGTGGAGCCGGCCTTGCTGCAACGCCTGCTGCTGGCCGCCCACCACGCCCCCAGCGTGGGCTATATGCAGCCTTGGCGCTTCATCCGCGTCACCGACGCCGCCTTGCGCGGGCGCATCCAAGCGCTGGTGGAAGAGGAACGCAGCCGTACCGCCGAGGCCTTGGGCGAGCGGCACGACGAGTTCATGCGCCTGAAAGTGGAAGGCATCGCCGACTGCGGCGAGCTGCTGGTAGCGGCCCTGGGCGATAAGCGCGAACGGCACATTTTCGGCCGCCGCACCCTGCCGGAAATGGATCTGGCCTCCCTGTCCTGCGCCATCCAGAACCTGTGGCTGGCGGCCCGCGCCGAAGGGCTGGGCATGGGCTGGGTGTCGCTGTTCGACCCGGCCGCCCTGGCCGAGTTGCTGAACATGCCGGCCGGCGCCAAACCGGCCGCCATCCTCTGCCTGGGCCACGTGGAAGCCTTCTACGACCGTCCCATGCTGGAACAAGAAGGCTGGGCGCGGCGCCGGCCGCTGGAGGAACTGGTTTACGAGAATGGCTGGGAGCACGGCGCCCCGCCCGAACAAAGCGAATAGCCGCCATGCTCGGCCACCTCAAACCCCAGCTGTGCCGCCTGCCCTCCTCCGCCCGCCGCCAATACCGGCAACTGTACTGCTCGCTGTGCTACAGCCTGCGCCGGCAATTCGGCCTGCCCGCCAGCCTGCTGGTGAGCCACGAAATGACCCTGAGCCTGGCCGCGTGCAGCGGCGAGTGGGAAACAGTCGACGCCGACTGCGGTTGCCCCGCCCGGCTGTTTTGCCGCTCGCGGCCGGTAGTGCTCCACGACGGCATCGACCGGGCGGCGCGTTATTCCCTGTTGCTGGCCTGGCTCAAGCTGCACGACTGGGAAAGCGACAGCGGCAGCCGGTGGGCGAGGGCCTTGCGGCGCCGGCTGGACCCGGCCGTGGCGCCGATACTGGCGGAACTCTCCGCCGAAACCCGCGCCTTCATCGACACCTACCTGGGCTTGGTGCGCGATCCGGCCGGCGGCTTCGCTCCCCTGCGGGAAAGCTCCGGCCTGCTGGCCCAGTATTTGTTCCAAGAACTCGTCCAACAAGCAACGACCGCCGGCCCCACGCTGCGGCGCATCATCCGCCTCACCGGCGAGCTGCTGCCGGTGGCCGACGCCCTGCTGGACGTGCGGCGCGATCGCGACAGCGGCCAAGCCAATCCGGTGCTGGAAGCGATGAAGGCCGGCGGGCTCAGCCTGGCCGCCGCCTTCGGCGCCCTGCGGCAGGACTACGAAACGCTGGCGGCGGACATCCTGTCCCTGTCGCAAACGCCAGGTCTACCGCAAGACTTCACCGCCATCCTGCAACAATCGCTGCGCCGGCTGGATATCCAGATCCGCCGGGAAGAAGACGCCTTGCTGGGCCGCGCCGCCCCGGACAACGGCCAGCGCCGCCGCAAGCCCAAGGAAGACAAGCGAGACTGGTGCGATTGCTGCGATTGCGGAGATTGCTGCGACTGCATCCAATGCCTGCCCAACCGCGTTTGCAGCCCCTGCCGCCACAGCGGCGACTCGCACCACGGCGACGGTTGCGGCCACTGCTGCGCCTGCGACAGCACGTGTTGCCACGGCGGTAGTTGCGACAGCGGCTGTTGCGACGGCTGCGGCTGCGACTGAGGTTAGCCCCATGCCGCCGCGTATCCTCCTCGTCGAAGACGAAGCCGCCATCGCCGATACCGTCGCCTACGCCCTGGGCAGCGACGGCTTCCTTCCCGTATGGTGCGCCACCGGCGCGGCGGCCTTGCAAGCATTGCGGCAGGAACCGGCGGACCTGGTCATCCTCGACGTAGGCCTGCCGGACATCAACGGCTTCGAGTTGTTCCGGCGCCTGGCGGACGTCTCCAGCGCGCCGGTGATTTTCCTCACCGCCCGCAGCGACGAAATCGACCGGGTGGTGGGCCTGGAACTGGGCGCCGACGACTACGTCGCCAAGCCCTTCAGCCCGCGGGAACTAACCGCACGGGTGCGCTCGGTGCTGCGGCGGGTGAACCGCGGCGCAGCACCGACCGCCGCCGTGGAAGCCGTTCCCTTCGCCGTGGACGAGGAAAAAATGCGCGTCGCCTATTTCGGCCAGCCCCTGGAGCTGTCCCGCTACGAATACCGCTTGCTCAAGCTGTTCATCGGCCGGCCCGGCCGGGTGTTCAGCCGCGACGAGTTGCTGGAACGGGTGTGGGACGAGCCGGACGCCAGCTTCGACCGCACCGTGGACGCCCACATCAAAACCCTGCGCGCCAAGCTGAAAGCGGTGCGGCCCGAGCTGGACGCCATCAAGACCCTGCGCGGCAGCGGCTACGCCCTGCGGGACGACTGGTGAGAAAAACCACCCGCGTCTTCCTCGGCGTCATCGCCGTGTTCGTGCTGGGCCTGGGCTGGCTGGTGCGGCAGGCCATCGACGACGTGGAACAGCGCTACCGGGAGTCGGCCGAGGAGCTGCTGGTGGACACCGCCCAGCTGCTGGCCGCCCTGCTCGCCACCGACCTGCAGGACGGCGCCCCTTCCGTGGAACGCCTGCGGCTGGCCATGCCGGCCCTGCAACGCTCCCGCTTCGAAGCGCGCATTTTCGCAGCGGTGAAGCGCGACGTGAACCTCACCGTCTACGTCACCGACGCCGCCGGCCGCGTGCTGTACCACTCGCAAGCGGAACACGAAGGGGAAGACTATTCCCGCTGGAACGACGTGCTGCGCACCCTGCAAGGCCAATACGGCGCCCGCTCCACCCGCGCCGTCCCCGACCGGCCCGACACCTCCACCATGTACGTGGCCGCGCCCATCCTCCGCGACGGACGCATCGCCGGCGTGGTCAGCGTCGGCAAGCCCACCGCCAGCTACCGCCCCTTCGTGGAAGCGGCCCGCCGCAACCTGCTGATCGGCGGCGCCACCACCGGCCTGGCGGTGCTGCTGCTGGCCCTGGCGGTGGCCCTGTGGCTGCTGCGGCCGGTGGGGCTTTTCTCCGACTATATGCAGCTGCTGAAAAACCGCCGCCAAGCCGGCCTGCCGCGCCTAGGCCGCAGCGCTCTAGGCCTGCTCGGCGCCGCCTTCGACGAAATGCGCGACGCCCTGGCCGGCCGCAGCTACGTGGAAGAATACGTGCAAGCCCTCACCCACGAAATCAAAAGCCCGCTGTCCGCCATCCGCGCCGCCGCCGAATTGCTGGACGAAAACCTGCCCGCCGAGCAGCGCCGGCGTTTCCTCGGCCACATCCGCGACGAAGGCGGACGCATCCAGGACATCGTCGACCGGCTGCTGGAACTGTCGGCCCTGGAAAAGCGCCGCAGCCTGGCCGAACTGCAACGCATCGAACTGGCGCCCTTGCTGCGCGAAGCGGCGGCCAGCCTGGCCTCCAGCGCCGCCGCCCGCCACATCGCCATCCGCTGCGACATACCGGAACAACGCTACGTGGAAGGCGACCGCTTCCTGCTGCTGCGCGCCCTGGACAACCTGCTGCAAAACGCCGTGCAGTTTTCCCCCGCCGGCAGCGAAATAGAAATCGGTCTGGAGTCGTCCCAGCACCACCACCAAATCGCCATCCGCGACCACGGCCTCGGCATTCCCGCTTACGCCGAAAAACGCGTGTTCGAACGCTTCTACTCCCTGCCCCGCCCCGACAGCGGCAAAAAAAGCACCGGCCTGGGCCTGAGCTTCGTCAAAGAAATCGCCGAACTGCACCATGGCCAGGTGAGCCTGACCAACCACCCGCAAGGCGGGGTGCTGGCGCTGTTGCGACTGAGACAGGCCTAACGCCGTCACCTGGCACGCCGGGATAAGCCGCCAGGCGTTCTCGGCAAACGGTCTCGCTGTGGCTAAGGCGGCTGCCGGAAACGGCCAAAAGCCTTACTCCGGCCTGCGTCACAAACGTGCGCCGACAGCCGCGTTTGCCCCTCCACACAAACTTTTATCGTTACCACGTTGTAACGTGGTAACGATAAACGGAAAGGCCCAAATGTAAGCCTAGGCTTACAGACGGCGGCTGCCGAGAACAATAGAATGGCTCGCCAGCGGCGTGCTCAAAGGAAGCCGTATAGCACGGTTATGAAAGATTCCATTTATCGCGACGATTGTCGCGCTAACTATATTATTATCACTCAACGTCATGCTCTTTGAAAGGAGTTACTCACGATGGCCTACACAGGAACAAAACGAAGAGTATTTATTTCACATTACAAAGGTGATCGCGTCGAAGTTAATGCCTTTATCGATCACTTTGCTACCAAGCACGAGGTGTTCACCCCTTATATTCTCGGTGCAGGAGACAATTATGACTTCATCAACAGCAACGATCCTGCCTATGTAATGACGCAAATTCGAAAAAAATATCTGCAGGACACGACGATAACCATCATCCTCGTTGGCAATTGCACCCATAGTCGGCGTTATGTAGATTGGGAAATCAAGAGTTCACTTCAACAAGGCGAAACCCTGCCCAATGGTCTAATGGGGATTATTCTTCCGAGCAAAGGTGGCTCGGCTCATTTACCGCCTCGCATAAAGGACAACTGGAACAAAGAGGGCAAGGACTGCTATGCGCGCTATTGGGTATATCCAAAGACACCCGAGGAACTCGGAGGATGGATTGAAGATGCTTACGCCGCGCGGACAGCAAGATCCAAGTTCATCCAGAATTCACAAGATATGATGAAGTACAACGCCAAATGCCTCGTATGCGTGGTTACGCACTGATGGCCTCTGATAGTTTGGTACTGCTTAAGCTGACGTTCTCCATCGACACGCTCAGCTTCAGTCTAGATGCCTCATTGGCTGTAGTGGCGGTAGTTGCCATCGTATCCGGCATATTTTGGTGGCTGAACCACCATAAACTTAGACGATTTAAACTTGTCAAGGTTGACATAGCGTTAGGGAAAATTGGTAAAGCAGAGTTGCGACCAAATATTGAAGACATTCAGGTCGCGCACAAAATATGGACTGAGCTAGTAACAAGAAAGGCCGCCATCCCTATCGATCCAGACCACGACGTAATAGTTGAGGTCTATGACTCTTGGTACGCCCTATTCACAAAGGTACGAGAACTTGTAAGCAGCATTCCAGCAGAGTTGATCAAAGAGGAAAAAAGTACGAAAGAGCTTGTACGGATTGCGACATCTACCCTTAACAACGGTCTGCGACCGCACCTAACAAGGTGGCAGGCCAGATTTCGTGGATGGTATGAAGCCAACTCTGATCGCCTGAAGGAACTTACGCCACAGGAACTTCAGAAGCAGTACCCGGAGTATCTTGAGCTAATCACCGACATGAAACAAATCAATCAGCAAATGATTATTTATGCCGAAGAACTTAAACGACTAATAGATGGCTGACAAAGTGCATAACCCGGCAGTCAACCGGACCCGGAAAAAAGCCGCGCAGGCCGGTTACTTCGTTAGCCCCCAGGCACGGCCGTCTGGTAAGCGTGCCGAGCAGCGTCGTCCAACACGCCTGACACTAGACTTCGTGACAGAGGAGGTGCCGCGTCGCGCCGGTTAACTCTATGTATGGCGTCAGTGGTTAACATACGAGGCTACACAGCCAATTACAGCAAGAGACCCGCTGATCCGAATCGCCCGTCGTGCCCAGCGACGTGGGTAACGCACCATCCCAAGTAAAGGGCATTCCTGTGACCTCAAATTCCACGCGGACCGAAAGAGTGTTGGAACAATCCAGCCGATTGGCGTTTATCTCGCACGCGAGTGAGGACGACGATCTTGCGGAGGAAGTGGCGCAGATTCTTTCTGCGATACAAGTGCGCACGTGGATAGACAATGCTGAACTTCATAGAAACTCTCCGCTTGAGCTTGTCGGGACGCGAGTTTGGGACGGCCTTCAATCCGCAACGGATGTAATCGCGATAGCAAGTCAAGTCGCAACCACAAAGGCTTGGGTCAAGCATGAGTGGCTAACGGCTTCTGGACGTTGGCTTGCATGTGGTTTACCTCGAATTCACGTAATTACTCGAGGACGACTAGTCGCGGTCCCAGATCTCCCGTATACGTCGCTGAGCGCCGAAGGCGAAAACCTTGCACCATCACTACGCAGAGAATTCGCGCAGTCAAATCCCAGGGCCTTCTATCCTTCAACACCAGATGAATGGACTGCACTCGCTCGCGACCTTCGCTCCCAATATTTGATGGGCGGCCCAACCGCGGTTCAAGCGGTGCACCGATTCGATGTTATCCTTCCAGAGCTAGCTCAATTGGTTGACGGTGCGATCGAAGCGAAGTTCAAGGGTAAACACGCGCCGGCATTGGAGTTGATTCGTACGCTAGCCTTACTACTCGATTTGCGCGCCGATCCTCATTGGCTTAGCACCATTTGGCAGGTCGCAGCCCAGACTGTTGGAATCGATTTACGATCTCGAAATATTCTTCTCAACAACGCGGGAATGGCAGATGCATATATCGGGAATTGGGTGGCCGCTCGTCAATCCCTCCTTGCTGCCGTTGATGGGTGCAATGAGGACAACGACATTTCTGGTGCCGCAATGGCGTGCGGGAATATTGCGCTCATTGAATTAGATCGCGGTGATATTGCTGCTGCAGAAGGGTGGATACTTAATGCACAGCGAGTTTTGGACGAAGCGAGCAACAACCTATACGAACAAAGTGACCGCAACGTAGTTGTCGAGGTGCTCACGACCCGGGGTAATCTAGCGAATCACCTTGGGAGGCTGCACGTTGCTCGCGGGCAACACTCGGAAGCTTTGAGGCACTTTGGTATTCACTTAGCTATTGCCGAGTCCTTGGAATCGCGGCGCGCAATAGGCGTGGCTCTCGGCAGAACAGCTTGGGCAAATCTGGTTTCAGGTAAAGTCCAAGATTACACTGCAATCCTTCTCGAGCGCTACATGGCTATATCGGTATCGACCTTCAACCCGCGCGGGGTCGCTAATGCGCACCATTGGCTTGGGCAATTCTGGGTATTCGAGAGTAACAGCCAGTCTGCCTTACAAAATTTCGATAAGGAATTTAACCTCCGAGTCCATCTCCGGGACCGTCTTGGGATGATTCAGTCGCTATGTTGGCTTTGTGTCCTTCATCGTGCGCTTGGGCATCCTGATGAGCACGAGGTTGTGTCGCGCAGATTGCGATCAGAGGCCGCTGGGATTGAACTGGGTCTCTGTGACAGCGCGATGGTACAGATTGCTTTGGCCAAATCGACTCAAGCCATTGACGCCGATGCTGTAATCAAGGCCCAAGCTGCTGGCGCAGCATTTTGCTCAGCGGCAGCTCTCAAGCGCAGATAGCGCAGGGAAATAAAGGCAGAGTAAAGAAGGGCGTACAGCCGTCGAACAACAGCTTACGCTCGGATCGAAAGACCGCTCCCGCACGTTCTACGCATCGCTTGTTTTGCGGCCGGTGAAGCGCGGTGGGTTGGGCTGACGACAGGAAGTCCAACGTAACGATACAGCGGTAAATATTAAGGCTCGCCCCCCCTGTATACAGACACCCCCTATTGAAAACCTCCCCGTTCCAACGCGCCAACAATAAACGATAAGGCGGAACCGCTGCGCGTTCCGCCCTACCGGGCGCTGGGGATAACCGGCCTTTCGCCGCTTCACATTCACTTCACCCGCACCGCATTTTCTCCTCACACAACGGGAGGATAGTGACATCCGTCCGCCATCCTTCGTTTTCAGGAGAAGACCATGTCATCCCTTACCGCAAAGCTCCTCACCATCGGCTGCATTTCCCTGTTGTTGCTGGCGCCCTTGTCCGCCATACGCGGCTTGAACGGCGAGCGGCAGGCTTATCGGGCGCAGGCGCTCAACGACATTGCCGCCGGCACGGCCGCGGCCCAGCAGATCGTCGGGCCGGTGCTGGTGCTGCCCTGCACCAAGCGGCCCCTGCCGGCCGCCGAGGGCGGCGCGGCGCCGCAAACGGCGGCCGATGCGGGCAAAAGCTGCACCCGCTACATCCTGCCGGAAACGCTGGAGGTCGAGTCCGAACTAGCCCACGAAGCCCGCAGCCGGGGCATTTACCGGGCCACCTTGTTTACCGCCCGCATCACCGCCAAAGGCCGCTTCCAGCTGGAGCCGGCCGAAGCGTCGGGGCCGGGCTACCAGACCGAATGGGGCAGGCCCTACCTGGCTTTGGGCGTGAAAGACCCGCGCGGCATCGTCGGCCTGCCGCGTCTGACCTGGGACGGCGACAACACCGCGTTCGAGGCCGATACCCGATTGCCCGCTATCGGCGCCGGACTGCACGCCAAGCTGGATGATGTTGGCGGCGGCAGCCACGCTTTCGCCGTCGAAATCACCGTGAAAAGCCTGGAAGGCATCGGCTTCGTGCCGGTGGGCAAGGCCACCACCGTGGCCATGCATTCCAGCTGGCCCCATCCCAGCTTCAGCGGGCGCTACTCACCAGAAAAACGCGAGGTCGGCGCCGAGGGCTTCAGCGCCTGGTTGTCCACTTCGTACTTTGCCAGCAATATCCAGCAGGCGTTCGAACGCTGCGCGGCCAACCCGGCGGCGGCGCAGGAAATCCTGGCCAACAGCCTGGCGGTGTCCCTCATCGACCCGGTCAACGTGTACCTGCAAACCGAGCGGGCCATGAAATACGGCTTTTTGTTCGTGCTGATCACCTTCGCCTACCTGCTGTGCACGGAAGCGGTGAGCGGCAAGGCCATGCATCCGGTGCAATACGGCTTGATCGGCATGGCCCTGGCGATGTTTTTCCTGTTGCTGCTGTCCCTGGCGGAACATCTGGGCTTTTTCAACGCCTACCTGCTGGCCAGCGCGGCTTGCCTGGGCCAGGTGTGCTTCTATGTCGCCGGGCTGCTGCAAAACCGCCGGCTCAGCGCCGGTTTCGCCGCGGTGTTGGCATCGCTCTACGGGGTGCTGTACGTGCTGCTGTCCTCGGAGGACTATTCCCTGCTGTTGGGCTCGTCGTTCCTATTCGTGCTGTTGAGCCTGGTCATGGCGGTGACGCGCCGAGTGGACTGGTACCGGCTCAAGCCGTCGGCCAAGCCCACAGCCACGTGATCCCCTCACCCTAGCCCTCTCCCTTAGGGAGAGGGGACCTCTTTGCAACAGGCCGTTAAACCACCTCATCGGGAGACACCGAACATGGCTACGCACATGGACCACGCCGGCAACCAGCCGGAACGCCTCTGGCTGCTGCTCCTGGCAGCCGTACAAGCGGCCGCGCTGATCGCCCTGCACTACGCCGCAACGGCGCTGGAGCAACCGGCCGCCTCGTTCCACTGGCTATGGCCGCTGTACGGCCTGGCGATCCTGGCGCCGCTCAGCGGGCAGGTGCTGGCGGCGTATCGCCGCCGGCGGGAATTTTGGCGGCTGCTGGGCGGTTGCGCCCTGGCCCTGGCCGCCGTGGCCAGCTATAGCGGTTGGCGCGCCTTGGTGGAGGGACGGAGTTATTCCTACTGGTCGGGCGACGCCTTTGCCTTCGGCGCGATCATGGCGGCCTGCTGGCTGCTGCTGTTGCCTTTCGCCCAACAACGGCTGGACCGGGGCGGCTGGAGAATCGCCTATGGCGATTATTTCTCGGGCCTGCTCGACAACGCCGCGCGGCTGGCCGGGGCCGCGGCGTTTGCCGGCGCGTTTTGGCTGTTGCTGCTGCTGGCGGCGGGGTTGTCCGACGTGTTGGGCATCCGTTTCGTCGGCAAGCAGATCGCGCAGCCCTATTTCATTTACAGCGCCACCGCCCTGGCGTTCGCCGCAGGACTGTCGTTACCGCAGGTCAAAAGCGCCGTTTACCGCGGCTCGCTGGCGGCGCTGGGCTGGCTGCTGCCGCTGGTGTCGCTGATCGCCGCCCTGTTCCTGGCGGCCCTGCCGTTCACCGGCCTGCAAGCGCTGTGGCAGACCGGCCACGCCTCGGCGCTGATGTTGTGCCTGCAAGCCGCCCTGCTGCTGCTGTTCAACGCAGCTTGGCAGGACGGCGGCGGCCAGCCGGCCCTGACGCCGTGGCTGCGGCGCGCCGTGTCTTACGCCTTGCTGGCGGCGCCCGGCTTCACCGCCCTGTGCGCCTATGCGCTGTCCCTGCGGGTGCAGCAATACGGCTGGAGCGCGGACCGCGTCTGGGCGGCGCTGGCGATAGCCGTCGTCGGCTGGTTCGCCGTAGGCTACGCCCTGGCGGCCCTCAACCGGGACGGCGCCTGGATGGCCGGCGCCGCCGGGGTCAACCTGACCGGGCTGCCGGCCAGCGCCGCCCTGCTGCTGGCGACCCTCACCCCGCTGCTGGATCCCGAGCGCATCGCCACCGCCAGCCAGGTGGACCGCTTGCTGAGCGGCGCGGTGGAACCGGCGCAATTCGACTTCGCCCAACTGCGTTTCCGCAGCGGCCGGGCCGGCAACGCGGCCCTGCGCCAGTTGGCGGCCCTGCAAAACCACCCCCAGGCGGAAACCCTGCGCGGCCTGGCGCAAAACGAGCTGGACCGAGCCGACGAAATCGCGCTGCACGCGAAGCTGCAAGCGGAAGACGTCGCCCGGCACCTGCGCGTCTATCCCGGCGGGGAAACGCATCGAGCCTTGCTCGGCTTACTCGCCGAACGGGCCAACGCGGAAAGCTACCGCTACCCGTGCCTGAACGACGGCGGCGGACCGTGTCCCTTGCTAGCCATCGACTTGAACGGAGACGGCGTACAGGAGCGCGTGCTGATCCTGGAAAACCACAGTTTGGAACTTTACGGAACCACGGCCGGCGCGTGGCGATACCTGGGCGGCCTGCGGCCGCGCCAGGGCAACGCGACGGCCCAGGGCAGCCGGCCGACCATGGACGAAATTCGCGCCGCGCTGGACAAGGGTGAATTCCGCGCACTGGCCCCCCAATGGCGCGACGTGGAAATCGGCGGCTGGCGCTACGGCGTCGATTGAATAGCCGGACGGGCGCGGCCGGTTACGGCCGCGTCGCCAGCGCCCGCTCCAGCCGCGCCCACTCGCCTTCCGTTGCCGGCAAACCGAAACGCAAAGCCGACGGCTCTTGAAACAACCGCGCCAGCACGGCTTGCCGTTTCAAGGCCGCGTGCCGGCGCTCGGCATCGGGCGCAGGCGCCCATTGGAACAAGGCCGTGCCGCCGGCAGGCGGCAAGCCGGCCGCGGTCAACAATGCCGCCAAGCGGCGGCTGGCGGCGGCCAGTTCGTCCCGCATGGGGGACTGCCAATCCCGGTCGGCCAAGGCCAAAGCCCCGGCCCAGCGGGCCGGCCCGTTCACCGCCCACGGCCCCAGGCATTCGTCCATGGACTGCAACAACGCCGGCCAAGCGGCGACAAACCCCAGACGGATGCCGGCCAGGCCGAAAAACTTACCCACCGAGCGCAACACCACCAAGCCCGGGTCGCCGCAATCGGCCGCCAGGCTAAACAGCGGCGTCGCGTCCATGAAAGCCTCGTCCACCACCAGCCAGCCGCCGCGCCGAGCCAGACGTTCGCGCCAGGCGCGCAGTTGCTCCAGCGGATAACGCTGGCCGGTGGGATTGTTGGGGTGCACCAGCAGCAAAACGTCCAGGCCGTCGACGGCGGCGTCGATGGCCTCGGGCGCCAGTTCCAGCAGCCGATGGCCGGCGCGCCGCCAAGCGGCGCCGTGCTCGGCGTAGGTCGGCGTCACCAGCCCCACCCGGCCGGCCGGCCGCAGGGCCGGCAGCAATTGGATGGCCGCCTGGGAGCCGGACACGGCCAGCAGGTGCTCCGTGCCGTAATAAGCCGCCGCCGCGGCCATCAGGCCGTCGCCGCTTTCCGGCAAGCGCCGCCATACGTCCGGGGGGAACGCCGGCACCGGCCAGCCGTTGGGATTGATGCCGGTGGACAAATCCAGCCATTGCTGCGGCGCGATGCCGGTTTCCCGCGCGGCCCGCAGCAGGCCGCCGCCGTGTTCAAGCAAACCACCACCCTCCCGCCAGCAGTACCGCCAGCCAAACGGCCAAGGCCCGGTCCAGCAGGCGCAACGCCCGGCCGATGTGCTCGCTGGAGGCGGGCGACCCCTCGCCCAGCGGCGGGCGCTGTTCGAGGCGGCCGCCGTACACCGCCTCCCCGCCCAGTTGCACCCCCAGCGCCCCGGCCCCCGCCGCCATCACCGGGCCGGCGTTGGGGCTTTTCCAAACCGGCGCCTGCCGCCGCCAGCAAGCCAAACCTTGCCGGACGTTGCCGGCCAAGCAGTAAGCCAAGGCCGTGCCGCGCGCCGGCAGGTAGTTCAATACGTCGTCCAGGCGCGCCGCCGCCCAGCCGAAATGCCGGTAGCGTTCGTTCTTGTAGCCCCACATGGCGTCCAGGGTATTGGCGAGCCGGTACAGCACCACGCCGGGCAAGCCGGCGAGGCAGAACCAGAACAACGCGCCGAACACGGCGTCGCAGCCGTTCTCCAGCACGGACTCGACGCAGGCCTTGGCGACGCCTTGCGGCGGCAGCTCCGCGCTATCGCGGCTCACCAGCAGGGCGACCCGGCGGCGCGCTAGGGGCAGGTCGCCCCGGTCCAGCGCCTCGGCCACCGGCAAAGCGTGCTGCCCCAGGCTGCGGCGGCCGATGGCGGCGTACAACCCGATCACTTCCGCCACCGGCGCCACGTAGGGCAGCCGCGCCAAGCCATAGGCCAACAACACCCAGGGCAGCACCGCCAGCGCCAGCGCCGCCATGCCCCTGCACCGCCGCCGCACCGGGCTCAGTTCGGCCGAACCGTAACAACGCCGCTCCAGCGCCTGGGCCAAACGGCCGAAGCCGGCCAAGGGATGCCAACGGGACGGCTCGCCCAATACCGCGTCCACGCCCAGCGCCGCCAGACAAGCGACGGCCCGCCACAACAGCACGGCGCTCATCGCACGGCCGCCGCCAGCAACACCGCCATCTCCACCAACTCCACCGCCGCGCCGCACACGTCGCCGGTCACGCCGCCCAAGCGCGCCATGGACAAGCGCCGGATTCCCCACAGCACCAGCCCCGCCGCCAGCAATGCGGGCAACCCCAAGCGCCAGGCAACGGCGATCGCCACCGCCAGCGCGACGATGCGCGCCGGCGGCACCGGCAAATGCCCGAGCCAGGCGCCGGCGATGCCCTCGGGATTGGCGTAGGGGCTGGCCGACAACAGGATCAACGCGGCGGCGCGGCCGGCCGCCGGGGCCCACAACAGTGTCTCCACAGCGCCGGACTGGGCCGGCAGGCTTTGCAAAGCGGCGAATTTCGCCAGCAACACCGTCACAGTGACGGCGACGGCGACGCTGCCGGCGTGGGGATCCTTGAGGATTTGCAGCGTGCGCTCGCGGCTGCCGTGGCCGCCCACCCAGGCGTCGGCACAGTCGGCTAGGCCGTCCAAGTGCAAGGCGCCGGTCGACAGCACCCAGGTCAACAGGATCAAGGCGGCGCTCACCGCCGGCGGCGCCGCGTCCGACAGGCCGTGGACCACGGCCAGCAGAACGCCGATCAGCAGCCCGACGGCGGGATAAGCCAACAGGGAGCGCCCGGCCACGACGGGGTCGTAAGCGACCCGGGCCGGAACAGGGAAACGGGTGAGAAATTGCAGGGCGAACCAAAACGGCTGGAGCTTCATGGAAGACTCCAGCCGTTGGCGGCGCTATGACGGGGCGTGGCCGCCCCGCCGATTTCAGGCGTGGTATTTGGCAAGCGTTTTGAACTGCTCCAGCGCGGCTTTGACCTTCTTGCTCGCCTCGGCATCCAGCTCGTTGTTCTTGTAGACCTTGTCCAGCAACCCTTCTTTCACCAAGGCTTCCTTGATCCACTTCTTGGCGAAACGATAGTTGGCCGGTACCGCCGCCTTGTCGCCGGTGGCCGGATCCCGCAAGGTGATGTCGGCAGAAGCGGGAGCCGGAGCGACCGCCGCCGGAGCTTTCGCCGGAGCGGCGGCCTTAGGCGCGGCGGCGGGAGCCTTGGCCTCCGTCTTAGCCGGCTCCACGGCTTTCGCCGGCGCGGCCTCGGCCTTGGCGGGCGCGGGTGTTTCTGCTGCGGGCGCTTTGGCAGGTGCAGGTGCGGGGGCAGCGGGCTTGCTTTCCTTGGCCGCTTCCGCAGCGGGAGCGGCGGCGCCCGGCTTCGGCGCGAGGTAGCGCTCCACGCCTTCGGTTCCCGCTGCCGCCGCCTTCGCCGCGGCGGCCTCGGCTTTGCGTTGGGCGGCCGCGGCGGCGGCGGCTTTGGCGCGGCGGGCATCTTCGGATAAACAGCCAGTGGACGCCGGCGTCGTGTAGACGGTGTACAACACCAATGCGAGCAATGCGACTGTCACCAAACCGATCATCAATTCCATAACTGTCCCCTCTCTGCGATGCAGATAATACTTATAGTTAGCTGGCCAGCCATCCGCCGTGCCCGAACCCTGGCCCGTGAGCCGCCACTATAATACAAGCGCCGCGATGCCGCAAAACGCCGGTGCTGTCAAGTGTCGCACCGGTCACAGCTAGGCTTCCGCCACCCCCGCTTCGGCGAAAGTCGCCATGCCGTTGTGCAAGGCGCACGCCGCCTGCAGCAAGGGCAACGCCGCCGCCGCCCCGCTGCCCTCGCCCAGCCTCATGCCCAAATCCAACAACGGATCGGCGCCCAAGGCGGCCAACACGACGGCGTGGCCCGGCTCCTTGGAACGGTGTCCGAACAGGCACCAAGCCGACACGCCTTCCACCCAGCGCTCGGCGCAAAGCAACGCCACGCTGGCGATGAATCCGTCGACCAGCGCCGGCAACCCCAGCTGGGCGCAGCGAAGGTAAGCGCCGCACAGCGCGGCGATCTCGAAACCGCCCAAGCGCAGCAGCGCGCCGTGCGGCTGGCCGGCATCCTCGCCGTGAAGACGCAAGGCGCGCTCCACCGCCTCCCGCTTGCGCGCCACGCCGGCCTGGTCCAGGCCGGTGCCGGGCCCGACCAGAACCGCCGCGTCCAATTTCAACAACGCGCAAGCCAAAACGCTGGCGGACGTGGTGTTGCCGATGCCCATTTCGCCGCCGATGAACAAACGGCTGCCGGCGCGCCAAGCGCGCTCCGCCGCCTCGCGACCTGCCGCCATGGCGAGCGCCAGCTGCGCTTCCGTCATGGCGGCGCCCGCCAGGAAATTCGCCGTGCCCTCTCCGGCGCGGGCGGCGACCACGGACGGCAATCCCGGCAGGGGCCGCGCCACGCCCACGTCCACCACTTCCAAGCTAGCGCCCCAGAGCCGCGCCAGCACGCTGATGGCGGCGCCTCCGTGGGCGAAGTTGGCGACCATTTGCGCCGTGACCTCCTGCGGATAGGCGGACACGCCGGAAGCAGCGACGCCGTGGTCCGCGGCGAATACGCTGATCCAGGCCGGATCGACGCAGGGCCGCTCGCTGCCCTGCATGGCCGCCAGACGGACGGCCAAGTCTTCCAGCCGGCCGAGCGAGCCGGGCGGCTTGGTCAATTGGCGCTGGCGCTCGCGGGCGGCATATTCCGCTGCCGCGTTTAAAGGAGCCAAGGATTGGTTCAACCAAGCGAATCCCGGATGATGGCTGGCCGCTTGCATCAATCGCCCTCCCCGCCTTTCAACACTTGCGGCAGGCCCGCAACCACCCAAACGACGCGCCGGCTCAACGCGGCCAAGTCCTGGTGCAGCCAGCCGGCCTCGTCGACGAAGCGCCGCGTCGCCGCGCCCATGGGCACCACGCCCATGCCGATTTCGTTGCTCACCAGCAGCAGCCGTCCCGGCAAGCGCGGCAGGCAATCCAACAACGCGGCCCGCTCCCGCTGGAAGCGCGCCTCGTCGATGCCGCCGTCCCTATCGAACAAGACATTGCTCAGCCAAAGCGTCAGGCAATCGACCAACACGCAGCGCTGGGGCGCGCAATGCTGGGATAAGGCCTGCGCCAAGGCGATGGGCTCTTCCACCGTGACCCAATGGGCCTCCCGCCGTTGGCGGTGGCGGGCGATGCGCTGGGCCATTTCGTCGTCGCCGGCGCGGGCGGTGGCCAAATACACTACCGCCTGTTCCGACGCCGCCGCACGCGACTCCGCATAACGGCTTTTGCCGGAACGGGCGCCGCCCAAAATCAATTCGATCATGCTGGTAGTATCTGGATAAACTTGGCCGCCCGACAAACCTGCCGCAGCGATATGCACTGTCCGACTTTAATGATTCAAGGCACCGGCTCCGACGCCGGCAAGAGCCTGCTGGTCACCGCCCTCTGCCACGCCCTGCATCGGCGCGGCATCCGCGTGGCGCCCTTCAAGCCGCAGAACATGGCCCTCAACAGCGCCGTCGCCTGCGACGGCGGCGAAATCGGCCGCGCCCAGGCGGTGCAAGCCATGGCGGCAGGCCTCGCCCCCCATACCGACATGAACCCGGTGCTGCTCAAGCCCACCGGCGAAATGGGAGCGCAGGTGATTATACATGGCCGCGCCGTGGCGGATTTGAGCGCCCGCGACTACCACGCTTACAAGCCGCAAGCCATGCAGGCGGTGCTGGAGTCCTACCGGCGGCTGGGCGAGCGCTACCAAGCCATCGTCGTGGAAGGCGCCGGCAGCCCGGCGGAAATCAACCTGCGCGAGGGCGACATCGCCAACATGGGCTTCGCCGAAACGGTGGATTGTCCGGTGATCCTGCTGGGCGACATCGACAAGGGCGGCGTGTTCGCGCAGCTGGTGGGCACGCTGGAGCTGCTGTCGGACAGCGAGCGGAAACGAGTCAAAGGCTTGGTCATCAACAAGTTCCGCGGCGACCCGCAATTGCTCCGGCCCGGCCTGGAATGGCTGGAGCAGCGCACCGGCAAGCCGGTGCTGGGCGTCTTGCCGTACTTGCAAGGCCTGCATCTGGAGGCGGAGGACGGCATCAATCCCCTGGCGACGGGACAACGCGGCGGCGACTGCCTGCGCGTGGTGGTGCCGGCCCTGCCCCGCATCAGCAACCACACCGACTTCGACCCGCTGCGGCTGCATCCGCAAGTGGACCTGCGCTTCCTGCGCCAGGGCGAAAGCTGGCCGGCCGCCGACCTAGCGATCCTGCCCGGCAGCAAGAACGTGCGCGCGGACTTGGCTTGGTTGAAACGGCAAGGCTGGGACGACGCCATACGCCGTCACCTGCGTTACGGCGGCAAGCTGATCGGCATTTGCGGCGGTTTGCAGATGCTCGGGCGTGCAGTCCACGACCCACACGGCGTGGAAGGCGCCCCCGGCAGCTCGGACGGCCTGGGACTGCTGGAGCTGGAAACGGTGTTGGAACAGGAAAAGCAGCTGCGCAACGTGAGCGGCGTATTCCTGCCCGCCGGCGCGGCGGTGAGCGGTTACGAAATCCACGCCGGCGTCAGCACCGGGCCGGCCCTGGCGCACGCCGCCATTCGCCTGGACGACGGCCGCCTAGACGGCGCCGTCTCCCTGGACGGCCAGATCATGGCGACCTACGTGCATGGTTTGTTCGAGCGCAACCCGGAGTGCCTGCTGCGTTGGGCCGGCCTGGACGACGCGCAGGCGCTGGATTACGACGCGCTGCGCCGGGAGGCTTTCCAACGGCTGGCGGATTGCGTGGAGGCCCATTTGGACATGGGCAGCATCGGCCGCCTCCTCGGCGCGACGGGGCTGCCGCCGGCCAAAGGCCAGTCCACCTAGCCCCACACGCCGAGCACCTCCGTTGCCACGTCCCAATAGGCCAGGCGGCTGGTCAAGCCGGTTTTGCCGCCGCAAATGCGGATGGTGATGGTGGTGAAATCCTCGATGTCGTCGTCCTCGTTTTCATCGTCGGCCAATTCGTTCAAGCCGTGGGACTGCCAGAAAAACGCCGCCGACAGCGCCGCCGGCAAAGCCTGCTCCAGTAGCTCGGGCTGGGCCTCCAAGGGCAGGCCCAAGGCGGAGGCAACGCTGCGGTAGTTGCCCCTGCCGGTGATTTGGATCAAGCCCCGCCCGCGATAAGCCCAACCGTCGCCGCTGGCCTCGTTGCCGTTGCCCAAGCGCGAGGCGTAGACGTAGTTCGCCAGCTTTTCCGGGTTGTTGGCATAACGATTCGCCTTGTCCATATCGGGAAAGCGATTGGGCCACACCTCCATCAATCGCTTCGCCGAATAGTTGAGGTTTTCCACCAGTTTGTTGAGCTGGCCCGATTCCTGGGCTATCTGCGCCAAAAACGCCGCAACGCGGGCCGGGGTATCGATCCGGAATCGAGCCATGGCTTGGTTGAGCGGGTCGACCCACCCGTCCGGATCGGCGCACTTGGGCATGATCCGCAGAAGCTCGGCTGAAGTGATATTGCGCATGGGATGTCCCTAAAAAAAATCGGCGCTGCCTTGCGGCGATCCGGCCATCAGCCCCAGGACAGGTCGTACTGTTCCGGGAAAGGACCGTTCTTGTAATCGATGGAACCGTGGGCCTTGATGCCGGGCCGCAACAGCACCTGGCGCACCATTTCCGGGATCAGCACCATGCCGACGTATTTGCCCAGGCAATCGTGGCTGCCGAAGCCGAAATGGAAGTAGTGGTACCAGTTGCGCTCGGGGATGAACTCCTCCGGCGATTCGAACGCCTTGGGATCGAACATGGCCGACAAGGTCAACGGCAGCACATAGGTGCCGGGAGGAATGGTGGTGGCGCGGTCCGTGCCCTTGGCAACGGTGTATTCGACGGCGCTCTTGCGGAACATGTAGGGGGCGATGGGCACGAAGCGCATGGCTTCCCAAACGATGCCGTCGAAGGCTTTGGTGTCGTCAGACTTGGCCGCCGCCACCGCCTTGGCGAGCAAATCCGGCCGGTCGAGCAAAAACTGGATGGCCTGGGCCACGGCTTGGGAAGTGGTTTCGATAGCGCCGATCAACAACCCGCCGGCATTGGTGCCGACGCGCTTGATGTCGAAGTCCACCGCGGCGGGAAAAGACGTGCGCAGCATCCTGGCGACGATGTCGTCGCTTAACTTCTTATCGGCCGCCGCCTGCTTGCAAAACAGCTTTTTCAGCAGGTGCCAGGGCGCCAACAGCAGGCTCAGCAACTGGCCCAGCTTGATCATCGGCAGGCGGCGCACGATCAGGCCGGTGATGTATTTGCCCAGTAGTGCCGAAGTCCGGTTGTGGTTGTCGACGATGTGCTGGTTCTCCGCCGGCGTGCGCAGGTCGAAGGGCTGGTTGTGGAACGTGTCGTATTGCGCCCAATAGGACCAATCGATCAAATCCTTGGGGTCGGCGCCGGTCAGGCCGAAATAGTCCTGCACCAGGTGAGCCGGCACCAGGCGGCAATAGTCGTACACCACCTCGATGCGACCGCCGGCTTTGTCCAGCAGCCCCTTGGCGATGCCGGCGACCATGGTCCTGATCTGCGGCAGGTCGTCGCGGTTGAGCAGGCCCATCATGATGGACTTTTCGCGGGTGTGCAGGGCGTCGTCGTCGTGGGCCATCAGGTAATTCCCCTGCTTCGCCACGTACAGCTCGACGGTGAAGACCTTGGGCATATCCAACACTTCGGTCACGTCGTCGTACAAAGCCAGCAGGGTGCAGGCCGGCGTCACCAGGATGGGGCGCTTTGCCCGCAGCTCCTTGAAAAAGGGCAGCGGCTCGTTGTCCATCCATTGGCGCACCAGCGGGAATTTGTCCGCCTCGGCCGCCGCGTCGTAGCGTTCCAGATAATTGGTCGTGATTTCACTCATGGTTGTTTCCTTTCAATCCGTCGTATCGGCTCCCCCGGCGGGACGCCGAATGAACAACGGGGCGAGGCAAACGCCCCGCCCCGCTGCGTTTTGGACTCTGCCGATCGGTTACATGCTCTTCATGTATTCCAGCAGGGCCTTTTTCTCCGCATCGCTGAAGCTGGTGCCGTAATCGTGGCCGCAACGGCTGTTGCCGGAATTGCGGTCGTTGCAATCGGTGGTTTTCAGCGTGAAATTGAACTTGGTCTGCTCAGCCGCCAAGCCCACTTTTTCCGGATCGTAAGCCGGCCCCACCTTGAAGGACGCTTGCCGCTGGGCGGAAGGCGTCAGCAGTTCGGTCAGGCTGGCCACCGAGCCGTTGTGCAGGTAGGGCGCCGCCGCCCAGATGCCCTGCATCACGCGGGACTCGTAGGGATAGGACGGCGCCGCCGAAGTCGCCGGCTGTTCCTTCATCTGGAAAGCGATCTTGAGATCGTCCAGGCCGCCCAGATCCCCCAGGTCTTCCGCTTTGTCCACTTCCGACTTGAACATGGACACCAATTTGTCCAGCTTGCTGCGCAGCTTCTGCTCTTCCGGGCTCAGCTCCACCGGCAGGTAGTGTTGCAAAATGGCGCCGGTAACCACCGTGCCCAGCACGGTAAAGGCCGAATCGACGGCTTTGAGCGGCTCGCGCTCGGGGAAAATCCTCATTCCCTCCAGCACGCCGGTTTTGACCTGGGAACCCAGCAGGTTCACTTCGCGGGAGTCGGTGCCGACGTCCAGGATCGGCGTAGCCCAGGTTTCGTGGGTCAAAGAACGCATGGCGCCTTTCTTGATGCCGTGGCAATCGGCGCAGCTTTCGTTGCCTTGAGCCGGGTCCTTTTTGTTGAACACCTTCTCGCCTTCGGCCGCCAGCGCCTTGTCCAGCTTCCACGGCCATTTCGGCGGCCCGATTTTCTTGATCAGGCTTTCCAGCTTGTTGAGGCCGTGGAAGTTGGCCGTGTTGTTTTTCACGTAGTTGATCTTCAACACGCGGGTGTCGTCCTTTACCGGATGGAAATCGGCGAACACGCCGAACACCTCACCCAGGTTGCGGGACAACCCCAGGATACGGTTGCCGTTGGAGGCGAAGCCGGGCCACTGGATCTTGTCCTGGATGGACGCGTTCCAAACGAAGGGATAACGCACCGGCGCGTCGGCCCGCTTGATGTTCTCGGGGATCATATAGGTGGGAGCCGGCCCGATGTCCAAACCGGACACCCGGTTGAAGATCATGGAAACCGCGTCGAGCCGCGAAGGTCCCCACGGATATTCCGTCGGCAGCGAGCCCTTGATGATGGTGTCGTAGCGCAGGAACCAAGCGGTCACTTCGGCGCGCAGTTTGTCCAGGTCGGGCTGTTTGGCCGACGGCCCCAGCACGGCTTTGGCGAAATCCGCGAAAGCGCCCTCGTCGTTCAGCACTTTGTTGACCGAAGCGTCGAGGTCGGCGAGGAAATTCTGCATATCGGTGATGGCCGGGCCGCCGTCGATACGGTAGGCGGTGCCGGACACCTCGATTTGGCGGGTATGGCAAGCCGAGCAGCTCATGCCGAGCATTTTCTCGCCGTTCTCCTTGGCGACGGTGAAGCCGACCGGCAAGCCGGGGTCGGGACTCTGCGGATTGGGCAAATAACCGTAACGGCTGAGGCTGTCCTCCAGGAAAGGCTTGCCGTCCGCCTGCTTGAGCGCGTTGATCCACTTCAACGGCATGACGCGCGAGCCTTGGTCCTGCGTGTAGTATTGTTCCCGGGTGGAAGCGGTCCAGTGCTTGCCCTGATCGGTCATCACCGGCGCCACGGCGGCCTCCGGCGACAGCGGCGCCAGCATCGCGGCGGCGAACAGCGAGCCCGCCAGGCCGCCGGCCTTTAGTGCAGTTTCACGTTTTCTCATTTGTCCCTTCCCTCATATAAATCAGTGATTATTTTTGACCGTCAGGAGCCAGCCAGTTTCCCAGCGCACAGCCAGGAAATAATCTCCCCAAAACCGGCGGCAGTCTGTAAGCCTCGGCTGTTTGTTCTGTAAGCCTGCTCCTACACGCCGCGCAACCGCCGAGCGCCGCGCCGATCATTGTTTCCTACAATGAATCGGGACGATTGCAGCCCGTCGCCTTGGCCCAAGCCCCCGGATTCCCTGGGAAGAAAAGCCGCGCCGGCCTCCACCCGTGGGGTATTCCCCCGGGGCCGTTCAACGCACCTCGCGGGAGATCACCGAAATGAAGCACCTCAGGCTTTTGCTAGCGCTTACGCTGCTCGCAGCGTTTGCAGCGGGCGTCTTGTGGCCCGTGTTCTCCTCGTTCAATCCGCCCTTGAGCGCCGTCCTGGGCGGAACGACCGCCCCCGACCCGCAAACCTTGCACCGACGCCTGCGCCTGCCGGAAGGTTTCGTCATAGACACCTATGCGGACGGCTTGCCGCAGGTGCGGTTGTTGCGATTCACGGCGGGGGGCGATCTTCTGGCGAGCCTGCCGGCGTCCGGGCGGGTGGTTCTGCTGGAGTGGGACGAGAACGGCGACGGCCGTCCGGATGGGCGCAGCGACCTGTTGATAGGGCTGAACAAACCCCACGGCCTCGATTTCAGGGACAACTGGCTGTATGTGGCGGAAACCGACGGCGTGGCGCGCATCCGCTACGACGCCGCCGCGCGCCGCGTTCGCGGCACGTTGGAACGGGTAGTGAAGGATCTGCCCGCCGACGGCAGTCATTGGACCCGCACGCTGAAATTCGGCCCCGACGGCTGGATGTATGTCTCCGTCGGCTCCAGTTGCAACGTGTGTTTGGAAAACGATCCGCGCCGCGCCGCTTTACTGCGTTACAAGCCGGACAGCGGCGGCGGGGAGATTTACGCCACGGGTCTGCGCAACACCGTGGGTTTTGCCTGGCGACCGGCCACGCAGGAGCTGTACGGCGTGGACAACGGCCGCGACCTGCTGGGCGACGACTTCCCGCCGTGCGAACTGAACCGCATCCGGCAAGGCGGCTTTTACGGCTGGCCTTACGCCAACGGCAACCGCGTCGCCGATCCCGATTTCGGCGCGGGTCACGAAGAAGAGATTAACGAGAGCATCCCGCCCGTCCACGCATTCAAGGCCCACACCGCGCCGTTGAGCATCGTGTTCCTCGAAGGCCGGCAACTGCCGAAGGAATATCGCGGCGCCGCCCTGGTTGCCTTGCACGGCTCATGGAACCGCAGCAAGAAGCAGGGCTACCAAGTGGTGTCCCTGCATTTCCTGGCCGACGGCCGCATCGAGGAACGCCCCTTCCTCAGCGGCTTCGAACAAGCCGAAGACGTCATCGGCAGGCCGGTGGATGTGGCGGAAGGGCCCGACGGCGCCATTTACGTCAGCGACGATTACGCCGGCGCGATTTACCGGGTGCGTTACGCGGGCAAGTAACGCGACCCCCGGTCAGCGCTGCCCCACCATCACGCCCTTGTAGCGCTCCTTAATGGCTTGCGCCAGCTGGTGCACGGCCATGGCGTAGTGGGTGCTGTTGTTGTAACGGGTCAGCACGTAGAAATTTTGATGGCCCAGCCAGTATTCCGTGCCGCTGTGGGTGCTAAGGCGCAACAGGCGCACGTCTTCCACCGGGCAGGATTGCAGCGGCTGCACACCGGCTTGGGTTAGGGTGGACAGCGAATAACGCGTGTCGAAGCCGTACTCCATGCTGTCGACGATGGCCTTGCTGGTGACGGCGGGCGTCACCACCGGCTCCGCCGGCCGCCAGCCGTGGGCGGAGAAGTAGTTGGCGATGCTGCCGATGGCGTCCTGCGGGCTCCACAGATTACAGCGGCCGTCGCCGTCGAAATCCACCGCGAAGCGCAGGAAGCTGCCCGGCATGAACTGACCCAACCCCATGGCGCCGGCGAAAGAGCCCTGCGGCTGGGCGGGATCCAGGCCTTCCTTGCGGGTCATGACGAGAAAATTCGCCAACTCTTCGGTGAAATACTCGGCCCGGCGCGGATAATCGAACGCCAGGGTGGTGAGGGCGTCCAGCACCCGGTCTTTGCCGACGTTGGCGCCGAAGATGGTTTCCACCCCCATGATGCCCATGATGTATTCGGGCGGCACGCCGTAGCGCTCGCTGGCCCGCTGCAGCGCATCGGCGTGCTGGGCCCAGAACGCCGCGCCTTTGCCGATGTGCTGCTCGTCCAAAAACTTGGCGCGATAACGCGACCAGCCGCCGGGACTGGGTTTGCTGACCACCCCCGGCGTGGACGGGCCGGACGGCGCCTGGCGGTTCATATACTCGATGGTCCACTGTTTGCGGCGGGCCTGGGAAAACACGCCGTTGAGGTATTCCCGGGTATAGCCGTACTGGCTGACCATGCGGTCGATGAAGCGATCCAACGCGGCATAACCGGCATAATCGCCGCTGACGGCGGCGGCGCGGTAATCGCCGACCTGCGGCAAACGGGCGATGTCCACATCCGCCGGCTTGGAAGCGGGCGCTTGCGGGGCCGCAACGGCATTGGCGCGGCCTTTGGGCGTTTGGCTGGCGCAGCCCGCCAATACAGACAGGCCCAAAACGAGCAGCGCTATGGGTATTAGCGTTCTTTTCATGGTTTATCCCAACAACATTAGATAATCATAAATTATAGACCGAATGCCTTATGAAGTAATGGGGTATTCCGGGCAATCCTCCATTTATCGGCATACCCGAACGCCATATCCGCCGTGTCGCGGCTGGCGCAGTTATTACCAACTCCCGTACACTTGGGTTCCGCCAAACCTCGCCGGCGCCATTCAAAGCAGGGAGTTGCCATGTTCGATTTCTTTGAACTGATTCTTACCTTGGCCGTTTTGGGCGCCGTGGCGACCTTCGTCATCGTCTTCGTCTCCCTGGTGCAGCAAAGCCGCAACCGCCAGGAATTTAGCGCCGCCCTGCAACGCATCGAGGAAACCCAGGCGGCCATGCAACAGCTCCTGCGGGAAATGGCCGACAGGCCGCCGGCGTTCGCGGGGCGAACCGCCGACGCGACGCCCGCCGCCGAACCGGCGCCGTCCCCGCCGCCGGCCGATCCCGCGGCAACGGAAGCGGCTCTCGCCGAGCCGCCCGCCGCGATGCCGGCAGAGCCCCCCATGACGCCCCACGGCTGGCTGGACGAAGACAACGCCGATTTGGCCGAGCAAAGCTTCCTGCCGCAAGCGCCGCGCGAACCCAGCCGCTTCGAGACCGCCGCCAAGGAAATCCTCCGCGAAATCTGGAACTGGATCGTGGTGGGCGAGGAACACCGGCCCCAGGGCGTGTCCATGGAATACGCCATCGCCAGCAACTGGCTGCTGCGCATCGGCGTGGTGATCCTGGTCACCGGCATCGCCTTCTTCCTCAAATACTCCATCGACAACGGCCTGCTGGGCGAACAGGCACGGGTGGCCTTGTCGCTGCTCACCGGCGTCGCCATGGTGGCGAGCGGCACGCGGCTGTTGGGCAAGCAATACCATCTGTTCGGCCAGGGCCTGGTGGGCGGCGGCATCGCCACCCTGTACTTCGCCGTCTTCGCCGCTTTCGGCTTCTATCACCTGATCGACGCCTACCCCGCCTTCGCCCTGATGGCCCTCGTCACCGTCAGCGCCGGCGTGCTGGCGGTGCGGCTGGACTCCCTACTGGTGGCGGTGCTCGGCATCATCGGCGGCTATGCCACGCCGATCCTGCTGTCCACCGGCGTGGTGAATTTCGTCGGGCTGTTTTCCTACCTGCTGCTGCTGGGACTGGGCATCCTCGGCACCAACTACTACAAGAAATGGCGCTTGCTCAATTACCTGAGCTTCGTCTTCAACTACGCGCTGTTTTTCGCCGCCATGGACAAATACCAGGTGGAAGACTTCTGGAAGGTGATGCCCTTCCTCGCCGCCTTCTTCGTGCTGTATTCCACCATGGTCTTCCTGTTCTGCCTGGTGCAGCGGCAAAAATCCACCCTGCTGGAACTGCTGGCCCTGCTCGTCAACGCCGGCATTTTCTTCGCCACCGGCCGCGACCTGATCGAGGACGCCTACGGCCAGATGTGGGTGGCGGCGCTCACCCTGGGCCTGGCGGCCTTCTATGTGGCCCATGTTTATTACTGCCTGGCGCGGCGGCTGCTGGACAAAGAGATGCTGCTGAGCTTCACCGGCCTGGCCGCCTTCTTCACCACCGTCACCTTGCCCGTGATCCTGTCCGAGCAATGGCTGACGGCGAGCTGGGCCGTCCAAGCCGCCGTCATGCTGTGGATCGCCGCCAAACTGCGCAGCGAGTTCCTGCGCCAGGTGTCTTATTTGCTCTACGGCATCGTGCTGCTGCGCTTCGGCTTCCACGACCTGCCCGGCCAATATGGGCGCCATGCCGCCCTGGCGGCGGACACGCCGTTGCTGGAATACGCCTTGGCGCTGCTGCAACGCCTGTTGACGTTCGGCCTGCCTATCGCCTCCCTGGCCGTGGCCTACCGGTTGATCCAGCGCAAAACGCCGCCGGCCGCCCTGGCCTGCGACGCGTCCAACGACATCCAGCCCTGGCTGGGAACGAGCCGGGCGGTGCAATGGGCCTTCGTGGTGGGCGCCGGCATGTTGTTCCTATTCCTGCACCTGGAGCTGAACCAGACCTTCGGCTACCTTTACCCGCCCCTGCGCCTGCCGGTGCTGACCCTGCTGTGGCTGGGCATGAGCCTGGCACTGCTGCTGCGCTGCCTGGCCGCGCCCAGCCAGGGCATGGCGACGCTGTTTTGGCTGTTCGTCGCCGCCGTGCTGTTGAAGCTGCTGTTCTTCGACCTGGACAGCTGGGATTTGACCCTGACCAATTTCTGGGCCGGCGGCGACTCGTGGACCCTGCTCTACGGCGGCGAGTATTCCTTCCTGCAGGCCCTCCTGCGGCTGCTGGACTTCTCCGCCATCATCGCCTTTTTCGGCTTCGCCTTCCTCAGCCTGTCGCGGCGAGGAATCGACGGGGGAATGGCAAGGCCGTTCTTCGGCGCGGCGGCGCTGGGACTGCTGTTCGTCTTCCTCACCCTGGAGCTGAACACCGCCCTGCACCAGTACGTGCCGGGCCTGCGCTCCGGCGGCGTGTCCATCCTCTGGTCGCTGTTCGCCCTGGCCTGCGTGCTGGGCGGCATCCGCCGGAACGTGCGCGCCCTGCGGCTGGCCGGACTGGGGCTGTTCGCCCTGGTCGCCTGGAAAGTGTTCTTCATCGACCTGGCGCGCCTGGACCAGATCTACCGCATCGTCGCCTTCATCGTCCTCGGCATGCTGGCCCTGGGCGGCTCCTTCGTTTACATGAAATACCGCCAGGTGTTTACCTCCCAGGCCCAAGAGGAATCCCAATCATGAGCAGAGTGCATGCCTGGTCCAGGCTAGCCGCGACGGGAACCGCTGCAGCGGCGATTGCCCGCCCCCTCTCCCCCCGGGAGAGGGTTGGGGTGAGGGAATCTAATAGCCGTGGCAATAATAAGAGCGATAAGGACAAGGCCTGTTTTTCTCCTCTCACCCTATCCCTTCGAGGAAGCCTTAATTTTTCCGCTGTGCGGCGGCTTTCCCTGAGGGAGAGGGGACTTTTAGAAAGGCCGTCCCTTGCTGGAAAGGAAATAGGAAACAGCCGGTCCCTGAGCAGAATCAGCAAGCTAGCCGCAGCAATATCGTTCGGTTTCTCGCTGGCGGCAACGCCGGCCTTGGGCGCAGAACCGGTCGCCTACCGCTATTCCAAACCCATCGAATACGCCGGAGGCCAAACCGAAGCCTTGCTGGCCGTGCCCCTGGACAGCCAGGTCTACACCGCCACCCGCGACGGCTACCCCGACCTGCGCCTCCTCGACCAGGCCGGCGCGGAAACGCCCTTCCTGCTGGAAAAATCCGTGGAGCCCCACAGCGAGATCGTCCACGAGCGCCACGGCGGCGGCGTGGCCGGCATGAAACCGCTGGGCGCGGCAGGCATCGAAGTGCTGCTGCGCGCCGACAAGGACACCCCGCCCACCGACGGCCTGACTCTGGTGACGCCTCTGGCCGACTACGAACAGCGCGTGCAGGTATTCGGCTCCGACGACGGCAAAAACTGGTCGCCCCTGGTGCAGGACGCCGCCATCTACGATTACTCGCGCTACATGGACGTCAGCAACCGCGACATCCCCCTGCCGGCCAACGGCTACCGCCACTTTAAGCTGGTGATCGCCGACGCCGCACGGACGCGCCAGTCCGAGCTGACGGAGCTGACCCGCCACCTGCAAGCCGGCAAAGAGCGCGAGCGCAGCGAAACCACCACTGTCCACACCGAACCGCTGCGCATCGACCGGGTCGAGCTGTGGCACAAGGTCAGCCGCTCCCTGCCGGCGGAAGAAAAGAAATTCGACTATCCGGTGGTAGCGTTCAAGACCGAGGAAGACGCCAAAAACCATTGGACCGTCATCGACGTGCAATCCAACCGCGAGCCCCTCACCCAACTGGCGCTGCACAGCCCCGAACGCAACTACAGCCGCGGCGCCACCGTGCAAGTGGAGGTAAAACGCGGCATCGAAAGCCAATGGCGCGACATCGGCGGCGCCACGGTGCAATCCCTGCGCTTCGAAAACCTCAACCGCGAACAGACCGGCATCGGCTTCCCCGAGCAGCGCCAAACCCATTACCGCATCCTCGTCCGCAACCAGGACAACCCGCCCCTGTCCATCGACGGCGTCGCCGCCCAAGGCAACGGCTACCGCCTGCTGTTCCTCGCCGCGCCGGGCAAAAGCTACCGCCTCCACTACGGCGCCGAAAAAGCCGAACAGCCCCGCTACGACACCGCCCCCATCACCGAACCCCTGCGGGCCGGCTACCAGCCCGTCGCCGCCCGCCTGGGACCGGAACAAGCCGCCAACCCTCAACCCCCCGCCATGGACTTCGCCGGGCTTTTGAACAGCCGGTATTTCCTCGGCGCGGTCATCGCCCTAACCGTGGCGATATTGGCCTGGGCCTTGGTGGGGGCTGGCCGGCGTATTGGGCAGATGCCGGAGGATTAACCAATACCGTGGGAGCGGTGTTATCGCTCCCATTTATCGTTCCCACGTTGCAACGTGGGAACGATAGACCTACCCCCTCCTCCACGCCAAACGGGCCGGCGCTGAAAAAGCGGATAAAATGTGCGGCATGTTCCCTCATGCACACAACCGCCGGCATCGTTCCGGCTTGGAAGGAGATCGCCTTGGAATCCCTCAACGCTCCCCAACAAAAACTGCTCGAAGCGGCGGCGTCCGTCGTCGGCCCGCTCTATCGCGTCGGCGCGCCGACCGAGCTGGAGGCGGAATTGCAAGCCGAAGCCGGCAGCCAGTTGCGCCTCACGGAACCGACGCCGGACCCGGCGGCGCGCGCCGCTTTGCGGGTGGAGCGGCGCGAGCTGTGCCGCCAGCGCAATATCGAGCAGATTCTCCATCTGGCCTTGCGTGAGCTGCCGGACCAGGCCTCATCCGATCCGGTGGAGCGGGCGTGGCTGACCAAGTTTTTCGCCTATGCCCAGGACGCCGACGACAAGCCGCGCCAGGAAGTCTGGGCGCGGCTGCTAGCGGCGGAAGTCGCCGCGCCGCAAAGCGTGGGCAGCCGCACCCTGGCACTGTTCGCGCAAATGGACGAATGGGAGATCGAGGGCTTCGCCACCTGCTGCGCCTTCTCCTTCGCTTTCGAAAGCGGCTGGCGCTTCATGCTGGAAGACGAGCTGGCGGAAAAGGAGATCATGAATTATCAGCAAGGCAACAACATGACCCAGCATTGCGTCGATCTGGGCCTGCTGTCGCCGGAAATCGACGGCATGCGCTGCCTGTCGTCCCGCGGCATGCGCGTGCGCTACGCGGCGAAGGTGTACGAATTGGCGAAGCCGCGGGAAGACAAGGCCGACGCGGTGCTGGCCTATCGCCGCTATACCCGCGCCGGCCAGCAATTGGCGGAGGCGCTGCGGCCGAAGAAGTTCTACGGCTTCGCCCGCAATGTGCTGAAAAGCCTGGACCAGCTGCGCGGCGTCCGGCTGGATCTGGTGGAGGACGGCTCCGGCGGCTAGCCCTGGGGGAACTCCTCGGCGCCGTGCTGCTCCAACCACTCCCGCCACACGGCCAGTAACACGGCCAGTATCACCGGACCGACGAACAGGCCGATAAAGCCGAAGGCGGCCAAGCCGCCCAGCACGCCGAAAAACACCAGCAGGAATGGAATGCTGGTGTTGCTGCTGATGACCAGGGGACGGATGACGTTGTCCACCCAGCTCACCACCGCCGTGCCCCACACCAACAGCTCGACGCCGTCCAAGTGCCGGCCTTGCAGCAGCAGCCACAGGCTGGCGGCTATCCACACCACCGGGGTGCCGAACGGAATCATGGCGAAAAACATCGTCACCAGCGTCAGCAGCACCGGCGACTTGAGCCCGACGAACCAATACCCCAGCCCGGCGATGGCGCCCTGGCCGATGGCGGTCAGCACCAGGCCGTAGACCACCGCTTTGACGGTGGCGCCGGCGGTGGCGAGGTATGCGTCCACCCGCTCGCCCATGACCAAATGCAGCACCCGGCTCACTTCGCGGGTGATCTGCCGGCCGTCCCGGTAGAGGAAGAACACGCTGAACAGGGTAAGCAGCAGTACGGCGGCGAGATACCCCACGTCGCCGAGGAGTTGCAGCACGCCCACGGAAAAACCGCGCAGCCACGGCAGGACGCGGGCCCGCAGGGTTTCCGGGTCGGTCAACTGCTCGAACAAACGCTGCGCCTCCGGCCCAAAGCCCGGCAGCTTGCCGACGGCTTCCGGCAAAACCGGCTTCTGGCGCAACAGTTCGCCGAAGTCGTGGTAAACGCCGACCACCTCGTCCCGCAGCAAATAGGTCAGCCAGACGCTGGGCACGACGATGGCGGCAAGCAGCGCGATCACCATCAGCAAGGCGCTGAGGACGGTTTTGTCGCCGGTCAGTCGGGTCAAACGGGCGTACAGCGGCCAACTGATATAGGCCAGGATCATGGCCCAGGCCAATGGCGTGACGAAATTGCGCAGCACCAGATAAGCCAGGGCCAGCAGCCCGGTGAGCAAGGCGCCGAGAAACACGGGTTTGAGCATTTTGTCCATGGCGTGGGCATCCGGAGATTGGGAACGATGCCGCGACCTTTCGCTCCCCTCGCCCTCTCCCGGGGTGGGGCCGGGAACGGCGCGGCCTCGGCATGGGGCTTAGGAAGGCGGCTTCCCCATGGTAGAGTAAAAGCCGCGATTTGCCATAACTTCGGGGAGACGGCGAGTGGGGGCGGAACGTTACGACGGCTTGTTTGAACAGATTCGCGAGCTGGTGCTGTGCCACTCGCCCAGCGGCGCGGAGGAGGAAATCGACGCTTTCCTGCTGGCCCGGCTGAAGGCGCTGGGCGTGGAGCACCGCCAGGACGACGCCGGCAACATCGTCGCCCGCATCCCCGGCCGGGATCCCGGCCGCGCCCTGGCCATCACCGCCCACAAGGACGAAATCGGCTGCATCGTCAAACGGGTGAACCCGGACGGCACGGTGGAAGTGCGCAAGCTGGGCGGCTCCTTCCCCTGGGTGTACGGCGAGGGCGTGGTGGATTTGCTGGGCGATACGGCCACGGTCAGCGGCGTGCTCAGCTTCGGCTCGCGCCACGTGTCCCACGAATCGCCGCAAAAGGTGCACGAGGAACAGCTGCCGCTGAAGTGGGAAAACGCCTGGGTGGAAACCAAGCGGAGCGCCGAGGCGCTCGCTTCCGCGGGGATACGGCCCGGCACCCGCATGGTGGTGGGCAAGCACCGCAAGCAACCTTTCAGGATGGGCGACTACATCGCCAGCTACGCCCTGGACGACAAAGCCGTGGCGGCGGTGTTGCTGACGTTGGCGGAGGAGTTGCGGGAGCCGGCCTGGGACGTTTACCTGGCGTTCACCGCCAAGGAAGAGGTGGGCGCCATCGGCGCCATGTATTTCAGCGCCCGGCAAAAGCCGGACGCCCTCATCGCCCTGGAAATCAGCCCTAAGTCCCGCGAATACCCCTGCGGCTCGGACCTGGCGCCGGTGCTGGTATCCCAGGACAGCCACGGCCTCTACGACGAAGACCTGAACCGGGAATTGGCGGCGGCGGCCCAGCGGGCGGGCGTGCCCTGCCAGCATACGATACTGAGCCAGTTCGGCAGCGACGCCTCCCTCACCATGAAAAACGGCCACGTGCCGCGCGCCGCCTGCGTCGGCTTCCCCGCCGACAACACCCACGGCTACGAAATCGCCCATTTGGGCGCCATCGACAACTGCCGGCGCTTGTTGCTGGCCTATTGCCGAAACGCTTAGGGAGGGACAGCAAGCCATGAGCGCCCACCACCACGGCCATCAGCACGGACACGCTTGCGGGCACCACGGCGGCGGCAAAAACCGCCACGGCCGCGCCTTCGCCGTCGCCACCGCGCTCAACGTCGGCTTCGTCGCCGTGGAGTTCGGCTACGGCGTCCTCGCCCGCTCCACCGCCTTGATGGCCGACGCCGGCCACAACCTGTCCGACGTGCTCGGCCTGCTGCTGGCCTGGGGCGCCATGCGCCTGTCGCAACGGCGCCCCAAGGGCCGCTACACCTACGGGCTGCGCAGCACCTCGATCCTGGCGGCCCTGACCAACGCCATGCTGTTGATGGGCGCCTGCGGCGCCATCGCCTGGGAGGCGCTGCGCCGCTTCGCCGAACCGCCCGCCGTGGCCGGCCTGACCGTGATGGCGGTGGCCGCCGCCGGCGTCGTCGTCAACGGCGTTTCCGCCTGGCTGCTCATGGCCGGCAGCCGCGGCAACCTCAACATACGCGGCGCGTTCCTGCACATGCTGGCGGACGCGGCGGTGTCCCTGGGCGTGGTGCTGGCCGGCGCCGTCATGTACTACACGAACGATTTTTACTGGCTGGACCCGGCCATCAGCCTGGCCATCGTCGTGATCGTGCTGTTGGGAACCTGGGGCCTGCTGCGCGACGCGCTGCGGCTGGCGCTCAACGCGGTGCCGCCCCATATCGACATGGAAGCGGTGCGCGCTTATTTGGCCGCCCAGCCCGGCGTCACGGAAGTGCACGACCTGCACGTGTGGGGCATGAGCACCACGGAAAGCGCCCTCACCGCCCACTTGGTCATGCCCGCGGGCCACCCCGGCGACGCTTTCATCGACGACGTCGTCGGCGAGCTGAAAGCGCACCACGCCATCCACCATTGCACGCTGCAGATCGAATTGGGACACACCGCCCATTCCTGCTCGCTGCTCTGATCCGGCCGCCCTCGCATTCGTCCCGATAGACTAGACTAGGGGCTTGGGACTTCGACAGACGCAGCAAACACTGGGGATAGCCGACCCGCCGCGACGAACAACCGGAGCAAGGAACCAGCACTATGCCGACTGGATACCATGAGACCGCCTCGCGTTTTATTTCGTTAAGCATCAAAAAAACCTATGCCGTGGTCCTGGCCGGCGGACGCGGCAGCCGCCTGAAGCACCTTACCGACTGGCGCGCCAAGCCGGCCGTGCCGTTCGGCGGCAACCTGCGCATCATCGACTTCCCCCTGGCCAACTGCGTCAATTCCGGCATCCGCCACATCGGCGTTTTCACGCAATACAAAGCCCACAGCCTGATCCGCCACATCCAACGGGGATGGAATTTTCTCGCCGCCAACCTGGAAGAGTTCATCGAAGTCATACCCGCCCAGCAGCGACTGGACGACAACTGGTACCAGGGCACGGCCGACGCGGTATTCCAGAACCTGGACATCATCTACCGCAACGAGCCCCGCTACGTGCTGGTGCTAGGTGGCGACCACGTCTACAAGATGGATTACGAAAAGATGCTGGCGGACCATGTGGCGCGGCAAGCGGAAGTGACCATCGCCTGCCTCGAAGTGCCGCTGGCCGAAGCGGTCGCCTTCGGCGTCATGGGCGTCGACGACGAGCGGCGCGTGGTCGACTTCCACGAAAAGCCGTGCCATCCCCACCCCATCCCCGGCCAGCCGGACAAAGCGCTGGTCAGCATGGGCATCTACCTGTTCGACGCCGACGTGCTGCACGCGGAACTGCATCGCGACGCCCAGGACGCCGACTCCAGCCACGATTTCGGCAAAGACCTGATTCCGCGCCTGGTGACCCGGGGCCGCGCCTACGCCCACCACTTCGCCGACAGTTGCGTCAATATGGTGGACGGCATGCCCTACTGGCGCGACGTCGGCACCCTGGACGCTTATTGGGAGGCCAATATGGACTTGGCCAAAGTCACGCCCGACCTCAATCTCTACGACGACGACTGGCCGATTTGGAGCTACGCCCTGCAACTGCCCGCCGCCAAATTCATCCTCAACGACGACGGCAGGCGCGGCCAGGCGTGGGAATCCCTGGTAGCCGGCGGCTGCATCGTCAGCGGCGCGACGGTATTGCGGTCGGTGCTGTTTTCCAAGGTGCGCATCGACAGCCACAGCTATATCGAGGACTCGGTTATCCTGCCCGAAACCGTGGTGGGCAACCACGTCACCCTGAAACGCGTCGTGGTCGACAAGCGCTGCCGCATTCCCGACGGCTTGACGGTGGGAGTGGACATCGCCGCGGACCGCGAGCGTTTCTACGTGTCGGAGCAAGGCATTACGCTCATCACCCCGAGCATGCTGGACCAGCAGCTGCCGTAAACCAGACGCCGCGGCGATTTGACAAACGCGTCGGCCGCCGCCTAAATTGCGCCCATGCGCCCCTCACCGCTCACCGCCGTCCCGTGCTGAACCCGCGCCGTCATCGCCGCCTGGCCCGCGCCGTCATGCTGTTCGCCAGCCTCCTGTGGCTGCTGTCGGCCGCCTCGCTGGTATGCGGCCGGCCGTTGCTGCACAAAGCCATGGCGATGGACGCCAATTGCGCCATGGCGGATCACGCCATGCCCGACCACGCGCCCGACGACGGCGACTGCGACGACCGCCCCTGCCTGGCGGACAGCCAGCCCTACGACCTGGCGCAGCTCACCAAAAGCGACGCGCCGCAACTGCTGGCCCTGCTGGCCGCGGCCTTCACCCTGATTCTGGCCTGGCCGCCGCGTTTGACGCGCACAAAGCCGCCGGCGCCCCCCGACATCAAGCCCATCCCCCTCTTCCAGCGCTATTGCGTCCTGCGTAATTAGCCGCGGACTGCCTATCGTCCGGCGCTCGCAGCGCCGTTACCGGCGCGCCTTGCGCGCCGCCGAACCGCACGACTTTAGGAGTCCCCCATGTCCCGTTCCGTCCGTTTATCCGGCGGGCCGGCAGCCGCCGTCCTGCTGAGCGCCCTATGGCTGCCGCCGCCGGCCGCCGCCGAACCGCCCGCGCCCCTCGCCCTGGAGGCCGCCGTGGCCGAAGCCGTGGCCGGCAATCCCGGCCTGGCGGAAATGCGCGCCCGCGCCGAAGCCATGGCGGCGGTGCCGTCCCAGGAAGGCTCCCTGCCCGACCCCATCGTCCGCTTCGATGCGCAAAACCTGCCCACCAACAGCGGTTTCAACCTGCGCCGAGAGGACATGACCTACCTGCAGGCCGGCTTCAGCCAGGAACTGCCCTTTCCCGGCAAGTTGGCGCTCAAGGAAAAAGCCGCCGAATATGAAGCGGCCGGCGCCGCCGACAGCGCCGAAGAGGCCCGCCTGCGCCTGGTGCGCGACGTCAAGCAGCTGTGGTGGCAGCTGTTCTACCGAGAGCGCGCCCTGGAAATCGTCGCCGCCACGGAAAAAAAGCTCAACCAACTGGCGGACGCCACCCTGGCCCGCTACCGGGTCGGCGAAGCCATGCAGCAGGACGCCCTGCTGGCGCAACTGGAGCTGTCCAAGCTGCGCGACATGGAGCTGGAACACGCGCGCTTGCACCACGGCGAAATCGCCCGCCTCAACGCCCTGCTCGACCGGCCGGCCGGCCGGCCCTTGCGCCTGCCTCCGCCGGGCGAACCCACCCTGCCGCAAAACGCCGAGCAAAGCGAGCTGCTGGAACTGGCCGAGCGCAACCGCCCCGCCCTGGCGCAATTGCAGAAAGCCCTGGGGGCGGCGCAAAGCCGGCTGGAGCTGGCGGACAAGGGCTACTATCCCGATTTCAACGTCGGCGCCGACTACGCCGCCCGGCAAAACACGCCGGCGGGCCTAACCCGCAGCGACTTCGCCAACTTCCACGTCAGCATGAACCTGCCCATTTACGCCGGCGGCAAGCAAGCCAAAGCCGTGGACCAGCGCCATAGCGAACTCCTGCAGGAGCAATACGCCTTGCAGGACGCCCTGCGCAAAGTTCAGGCGGAAGTGGCGGAGAACTGGGTCGGCTACGGCGGCGCCCGGCAGCAGTTCCAACTGGTCAAAACCACCATCCTGCCCCAGGCCAAGCAAACCGCCGCCGCCATGGCGTCCGCCTACCAAGTGGGCCAGGCGGATTTCGCCAACTTGCTGCGGGCCGAAACCGCCGTGCTGGAATACGAAACGCGCTACTGGCAAGCCTATGTCCAAGCCCAGCAAGCGTGGGCGCGGCTGGCGGCGGCGGTGGGCAAGGAGGGGCTATGAGCGTTAAAACCTTGACGCTGCTGCTGATCGCCCTGGGTATCGGAGCCGTCGCCGGCTACCGGCTCGCGCCCCGGCCGGAACCCGCCGCGACGGGCATAGCGGCGGCGCCGACGCCGCTTTATTACCGTCATCCCATGAATCCCGCCGTCACCTCGCCCGTGCCGATGAAGGATGAAATGGGCATGGATTACACGCCGGTCTACGCGGAGAAGGCAGCGCCGGCCGCCGCCCCCGGCACGGTAAGCCTCGGCCCGGACAAGGTGCAAAAGCTCGGCGTCGCCACCGCCTTGGCCGAATTGCGCGACCTGGCCCGCACGGTGCGCGCCGTCGGCGTGGTGGAAGCGGACGAACGGCGCTTGTACAACGTCGCCCTCAAATTCGACGGCTACATCGAAAAGCTCCACGTCAACGCCACCGGCCAGCGGGTGAAAAAAGGCCAACCCCTGTTCGAACTGTACAGCCCCGAACTGCTGGCCGCCCAACGCGAATACCTCATCGCCCGCAGCGGCCAAAACATGCTGGCGGAAAGCGGCGAGATCGCCCGGGCCGGCATGGAAAACCTGGCCCAGGGCAGCCTGGAGCGCCTGCGCAACTGGGGCATCGCCGCCGGGGACCTGCGCGCGCTGGAACAACGGGGCGCGGCCTTGCGCACCCTCACCGTGCGCTCACCGGCGGACGGCGTGGTCATGGAAAAAGACGCCGTGGCCGGCATGAAAGCGGCGGCGGGCGCAACGCTGTTCCACATCGCCGACCTGTCCAAAATCTGGGTCGTCGCCCAGGTATACGAGCAGGAAATCGGCCTCATCGCCCCCGGCCAAACCGCCGAGGTGAAGCTGGACGCCTATCCCGGCCGGACCTTCCCCGCCAAGGTGGATTTCGTCTATCCGGCCCTGGACGCCGCCACCCGCACGGTGAAAGTGCGGCTGGAACTGGACAACCCGGACGGCTTGCTCAAGCCCATGATGTACGCCCAGGTGGAGCTGGCCGCCCAACCCAGGCCAGCGCTGGCGATCCCGACATCCGCCGTGTTGGACAGCGGCCGGCGCACGGCGGTTTTGCTGGACCAGGGCGACGGGCGCTACGAACCCAGGGAGGTCCGCCTGGGCCTGCGCGGCGACGACGCCGTCGAGGTGCTGGACGGGCTGCAAGCCGGCGACAAGGTGGTGGTCGGCGCCCAGTTCCTGATCGACGCGGAGAGCAATTTGAAGGGGGCCTTCGGCGCTTTCAACGCCGCCGACACGAAGGCGGCGCCGGCATCGCACGCCGACCACAGCGAACACGGAGGCCACTGACATGCTCGGCCGACTCATCGAATGGTCCGCCCGCAACTCATTTTTGGTGCTGCTGGGCACGCTGCTGCTCATCGCCGCCGGCATCCATGCGGTGTTGAAAACGCCGTTGGACGCCCTGCCGGATTTGTCCGACACCCAGGTGATCCTCTACACCGACTATCCGGGCCAGGCGCCGCAGGTGGTGGAGGATCAGGTCACCTACCCGCTCACCACGGCCATGCTCAGCGTGCCCCGTTCCAAGGTGGTGCGGGGCTTTTCCTTCTTCGGCGCGTCCTTCGTCTACGTCATATTCGAGGACGGCACCGACGTCTATTGGGCCCGCTCGCGGGTGCTGGAATACCTCAGTTTCGCCGCCAGCCGCTTGCCTATGGGCGTGGCGCCCAGCCTGGGGCCGGACGCCAGCGGCGTGGGCTGGGTGTTCCAGTACGCCGTGCTGGGGGCGCGGCAAACGCTGGCGGAGCTGCGCAGCATCCAGGACTGGTTCCTGCGCTACCAGCTCAGCAAGGCACATGGAGTCGCGGAAGTCGCCGGCGTCGGCGGCTTCGTCAAGCAATACCAGGTGGTGGCCGACCCGCGCCGCCTGCAAGCCTACGGCATTCCCTTGGCGCGCCTGGGCGAGGCGATCAGCAGCGGCAACCGCGACGTGGGCGGGCGGGTGATCGAGATGGCCGAGACCGAGTACATGGTGCGCGGCAAGGGCTATCTGCGCGGCGTGGAAGACATCGAAAGCCTGCCGCTGAAAGCCGAGAACGGCGTGCCGGTGCTGCTGAAAGACGTGGCGCGGGTGGAACTGGGGCCGGCGGAGCGGCGCGGCATCACCGAGCTCAACGGCGAGGGCGAGGCGGTGTCGGGCATCGCCCTGGCCCGCTACGGCCAGAACGCCTTGACGGTCATCGACAACCTCAAGGCCAAGCTGGCGGAAATCGGCCGCGGCCTACCCCAGGGCGTGAGCATCCAGCCGGTCTACGACCGCTCGCGGCTGATCCTGGCGGCCATCGCCAACCTGCGCGGCAAGCTGCTGGAGGAAAGCCTGGTGGTGGCTACGGTCTGCGCCCTGTTCCTGTTCCACCTGCGCAGCGCCTTGGTGGCAGTGGTGATGTTGCCGGTGGGCATACTGGCGGCTTTCGTCGTCATGCAGGCCATGGGCATCAACGCCAACATCATGAGCTTAGGGGGCGTCGCCATCGCCATCGGCGCCATGGTGGACGCCGCCATCGTCATGATCGAAAACGCCCACAAGCATCTGGAACGGGCCGGGCCGGACGACAACCGGCTGGCCGTGCTCATCGCCGCCGCCAAGGAGGTGGGGCCGGCGCTGTTCTTCAGCTTGGCTGTAATCACCGTGTCCTTCCTGCCGGTGTTCGCCCTGGAAGAGCAGGAAGGCCGGCTGTTCAAGCCGCTGGCCTATACGAAAACTTTCGCCATGGCGGCGGCGGCGCTGCTGTCCGTGACCCTGGTGCCGGTGCTGATGAACCTGTTCATCCGCGGCCGCATCGTGCCGGAAAGCGAAAATCCGCTGAACCGCGTGTTGATCCGCCTCTACCGGCCGCTCATCGGCTGGGTGCTGGGGCGCCGGAAAACCACCCTGGCCCTGGCCGGCCTGGCCCTGGCGGCCTCCGTCTATCCCGCCGCGCGGCTGGGCAGCGAATTCATGCCCACCCTCAACGAGGGCACGCTGCTGTTCATGCCCATCAGCCTGCCGGGGCTGTCGGTGACCAAGGCGGCGGAACTGCTGCAAACCCAGGACCGCATCATCAAGAGCTTCCCCGAGGTGGAGTCGGTGTTCGGCAAGGCCGGCCGCGCCGCCACCGCCACCGATCCGGCGCCGCTGGAAATGTCCGAAACGGTGGTCAACCTCAAGCCCCGGGAGCAATGGCGACCCGGCATGAGTACCGACCGGCTCATCGCCGAAATGGACGCGGCCCTGCAAATCCCCGGCGTCAGCAACGCCTGGACCATGCCCATCAAGAACCGCATCGACATGCTCTCCACCGGTATCCGCACACCGGTGGGCGTCAAGGTGTTCGGCAAGGATCTGGGGGAAATGGAGCGCTTGGCCAAGGCCGTCGAAGCGGCGGTGAAAACCGTGCCCGGCACCGCCAGCGCCTATGCGGAACGGGTCACCGGCGGCTATTACCTCAACATCGAGCCGGACCGATTGCAACTGGCCCGCTACGGCTTAGGCATAGGCGAGTTGCAGGACGTGATAGCCGCCGCCCTGGGCGGCGAGCAAGTGACCACCACGGTGGAAGGCCGCGAGCGCTACGGCGTCATCGTGCGCTATCCGCGCGAACTGCGCGACTCGCCCGATAGGATCGCCAGCCAGGTGCTGGTGCCGCTGCCGGCCGGCGCCATGCTGCCCCTGGGCCAATTGGCGAAGTTGTCCCTGGCGCAAGGCCCCACCGCCATCCGCACGGAAAACGCCCTGCTCTCCGCCTATGTGTTCGTCGACATCCGCGGCCGCGACATCGGCGGCTACGTGGCCGACGCCCAGCGCGCCGTGAGCGAGCAAGTGGCCTTTCCGCCCGGCTATTACGTGACGTGGAGCGGCCAGTTCGAATACCTGCAGCGGGCCGAGGCCAAGCTCAAGCTGGTGGTGCCGGTGACGCTGCTGGTGATCTTCCTGCTGCTTTACCTCAATTTCCGCAACATCGCGGACACCCTCATCGTCATGCTGTCCCTGCCCTTCGCCCTGGTGGGCGGCGTCTGGCTGCTGTGGCTGCTGGACTACAACCTCAGCATCGCTGTGGGGGTGGGCTTCATCGCCCTGGCCGGGGTGGCGGCGGAAACCGGCGTGGTGATGCTGATTTACCTGGAACAGGCCTGGCGCCAGCGCCAGGCGCAAGGCCGGACGACGGCCGCCGATCTGTACGACGCCGTCATGGAAGGCGCGGTGGAGCGGGTGCGGCCGAAAATGATGACGGTGGTGGCGATCATGGCGGGCCTGCTGCCCATCATGTGGGGCGAAGGCACAGGCTCCGAGGTGATGCGCCGCATCGCCGCGCCCATGATCGGCGGCATGGTGTCGTCGTCGCTGCTGACTTTGCTGGTGATTCCGGCGTTGTATGCTTTGATTAAAGGCTACGGCCTACGCAACGACGGACAGGGAGCCGGCGACGCCGGCTTGTCCGACTAACGGGAGCGGCGATCATGCAACAACAGGGCGATTACATCCCGGCGTTTCATTTCCACCGGCTGACGCCCTGGTACGACCGCTTCATGGCGGGCCTGTATCCCGAGGCCCGCATCAAAGGCGCGTTGGTGGCACAGGCCCGCCTCCAGCCCGGCCAAAGGCTGCTGGATATGGGTTGCGGCACGGCCACCCTCACCCTCCTGCTGCAACAAGCCCAGCCCGACGCCGAAGTCCACGGCTTGGACGCGGACGCGAAGATATTGGCCATTGCCCGCGACAAGGCCCTGCGGGCGGAGGCCGGCATCATCCTGGACTTGGGCACGGCCGTCCGCCTGCCTTATCCGGACGGCTCTTTCGACCGGGTCTTCGCCAGCCTCATGCTGCATCACCTGAAGCGGAACGACAAACAGCGGGCGCTAAGGGAGGCGTTTCGCGTCCTCAAACCCGGCGGCGAACTGCACGTGGCCGACTTCGGCCGGCCGCACAACCGCCGCATGGCGCTGATTGCGCTGCTGGTGCGCCGCTTCGAGGAAATCGCCGACGCCGTCGACGGTTTGTTGCCGGCGTTCATGCAAGAAGCCGGCTTTCGGCCGGTGGAGGAAACGGCTTGTTACGGAACGGTGTCCGGCACCCTGCGCTTGTATCGGGCCCGCAAACCGGCGGCGTCCGGGGACGCTCCGCCGTAATCCCTTGCGCCCGCCCGGCAACCTCCCCGCCTAATTTTCCTTACGAATCTCCGGCAACGGCATGCCCAGGAAATAGCCCTGGGCGAAATCGATGCCGATGTCCCGCATGGCGGCCAAGATCTCCGGACCCTCGACAAACTCGCCGATGGTCAGCATGCCCAGGTCGCGGCACAAATGGGTAAGGTGATTGACCAAGGCGTAATCCACCTTGGAATTGATGATGTTGCGCACGAAAGCGCCGTCGATTTTGACGTACTCGAAGTGCAGTTCGCGCAGGTAGTGGAAGGAGTTGTAGCCGCTGCCGAAGTCGTCCAGGGCGAACGCGAAGCCGCTGGCGCGCAGGTTGGTGAGGAAGCGGCGCATATGGGTCATGTCGCTGATGGCGTCCTGCTCGGTGATTTCGAACACCACCTGGCTGGGCGACAGCGCCATTTCCTCGCACAGGCGTTCGGCGAAACTGAGGATGTTGCGCCCCTGGATCTCCTGGGGCGACAGGTTGATAAACACCCGCAGCCCGTCCTGAACGTGCAACTTGCGGCGCATCTCCTCGAAAGTCTTGTGGATCATGCAACGATCCAGGTCGCGCCCCAACCCGTATTTGTTGATGGTGTCGATGAACGCGCCCGCCGCCGTGGTGGTGCCGTCCTTGTTCAAGATGCGCGCCAGCGTCTCGAAGCCGTGGATGCGGCCGGTGGCGGTTTCCAGTATGGGCTGGAAGAAAGGCACGACGCGCTGGTCGCTCAAGGCTTCGCGCAAGGTTTCGGCGAAATTGCGGGTGTCGCGCACCGTGCGCACGTTGTCGCCCAGCCCGTCGAAATTGCACACGCCGTCCTTGCCCAGGCCCTTGGCCCGATACAGCGCGGTGTCCACCCCCGCCATGATGTCGGTGATGGTCTGGGCGTCCCGCGGGTAGGCGATCAGTCCGATGGACACGGTGATGTGGAAATGCTTGCCGTCGGGCGCGTCGAAGCGAATGTTGCGAATGGCGCTACGCAGCTTCTCCCCGACCTGCAACGCGTTTTCCGGCCGGGTTTCGGTGAGGATAAGGGCGAATTCGTCGCCCCCCATGCGCGCCACCACGTCGCCTTTGCGCGTCCCCGCCTTCAATGCTTCGCCGATGGCGCACAACGCCTGGTCGCCCATCAGGTGGCCGTACGAGTCGTTGATGTCCTTGAAATCGTCCAAGTCGCAGAACAACAGGCAGAACTCGTGGCCGTGGCGTTCCGAACGGCCGATTTCGTATTCCAGCATGTCGCTGAAATAACGGCGGTTGTGCAAGCCCGTCAGGGGATCGTGCACCGAGTGGTATTCCAGCTCCGACATGGTGCGCGACAAGGCCTTGCTGGAGCCCACCACCATCACCATCACGGAAAGAATCGAGCGAATGATGGCCGCTTCCTGCGGGCTGTGCGACATGCTGGTGGCGTAGGCCACGCCCAGCATACCGGCCAGCTTGGGCGCGTGCTCCGGCACCGCCACGGTAATCATCTCCACATCGCTGACCTGGGTGCGGCGGCGCCTTTCCATGACCTGGAACTCTTCCACGTCCAGGGCGGCGTCCACCGGCAGCTGCAGCTGATTGAGCATTTCCACGGACAACAATTCCCGCGCCGCGCGCCGCTCGTCCTCGGCGTAGTCGCCCATGTAGTAAACGTACAGCGTCAGCCCGTTCTCTTCGGCGAAGGCGATGAAGAAAAAGTCGAAGGGAAAAATGCTGTGGAAATCACCGAGGATTTCCTGAACGAAATCCTTCCACTGGGAAATGCGCTCGTGGGACAGGATGATGCTTTCCAGCACTTTGCCCTGCCGTTCCAGCAGGTCTTTGCTGACGATCGTGGACGCCAGGTCCTCCACCGTCTGGTTGAAGTACAGCATGGCCTTGCGGATGAAATCGCCGTTCTTGTGCCACTGGCGCTGCCGCTCGTTGGACAAGAGCTCGATGCCTTGCTGCAGCATTTCGCAGCGCACCAGCACCTGCTGGAGAATTTCGCAAACTTCGTCCTGACCCTCCGCCTGGTCCAAGGCCCGCGTCAACTCGCCCACCACGTCGTCGTGCATGTCGTTGATCATGTGGGTGATGTACTGGCCGAAGGCGCGGGTGCGGCTCTGGCTTTCGCTGAGGGCGGCGAAGCGTTCCATCATCGCCAAGCGCAGCTGCTCCAAGTGATCGGGGATCAGCTCGGCGGGCAAGCCGTGGATATCGATGGAAGGCAATATTCCCGCGGGATGGGGAACCATCATGGCGCTGCTTCCAGGGAAAAGCTGCCGGCGGCTTCCATGAGGTCGATGCCGCATTGCAGGTTGGCGAACCATTCGAGGAACTGCTTGACCGCCTTGCCGCGGTAAATCGGACCATGCTGGGGGGCGATGAAATCGATGTCCAGGCGCGAAACCCGCTCGGCCCAAAGCCTGGCGGCCTTGTTGGAGCACATGTAGCGGCGATGGAACCATTCGATGTGCGGCAAATGGCTTTCCAAATCGTCCACGTACTCGTGCTCCTGGTCGTCCGGCAGCATGGCCGCGCCGATATCGCCGGTGAACAACACGCGGGCGATGGGATCGTAGACGTTGATTTGCCCTTCGGAATGCAGGAAGTGAGCCGGCAGCAGCTCCAGACGGAAACCGGGCGCGATGTCCAGGCTCATGCCTTCGTCCGGCACGCCGACAAAGCGCTTGATGCCGGCAATGCCGTAATGGGGAAGAAAACGTACCCAGATGCGCGACACGTAGACCGGCGAGTCCAGCAACTCCAGCCAGGTCGACAGGCCGCCGACGATGTCGGGATCCTGGTGAGAGAGGATCACGGCCTTGATTTGATCCGGCTGCACATAGCGCAGCATCTCCACCAGCACCCTGGGCATCACGCCGAAACCGCCCGGGTCCAACAGGACGCCGCAGCCTTCGTGCGTCACCAGGTATTGATTGGAACGCACGCCTTCCTCTTCTCCGGATTCGGTTTCGTTGAGTAAAACAAACCGGTGTCCGCGGGACTCATGGAGCGTTACATTGCGCATACATTTCACCTCAGCCAGGGCAACTCTAATCTTTGTCTTTCTTGTTGTTTGCGGCCGCGCCGCGACGCTGCGGCCCGTTGCAAAAGGCGTGTTTGCTAGTATGGCAAAGGCTTCTTGCAATAAACAAGCCCCGAACGACAAAAAAGCTTACAAATACTGAGGGTACTCACGCCCCGCCTGAGCCAAACGCCGGTCACGGCCCAGGAAAATAAACCGCGGGAAGCGTCACAATTTCGCCGCCTTTCCCACCCGTCCCTTGGCGGAGCGTGCTAGTATTACCATGGTTTTAAAGGACTTATCCCACGGATAAATGCGAGGTGGCCCATGCTCAACGTCAGCGATGCTTTAAGTAACAGCGCCAGCTTAGCCGCGTATAACGCTGCCACGGCGCAGCGGCCGCCGCCGCAAGCCCGCACGGAGACGCCGCCGGAAACGCAGCGTCCGGTTGCTCCAACGCAAAACGCCAACAGGCTCGGCGACGCCAACGGGCTGAGCATCAGCGCCCAGGCACAGGCCCTGGCCGACGCGAACAGCGAAAGCACCGAACCGCCCCAGGCCGATCAGCGCCGTAACGACGACGTTAGCCAACAAGTTCAAAGCCCCTCCTCCGCCGCCGCACGACAGTATGACGCGGTGGAGAAGATGACCGGCAACACCTAAACCGCCCGCGGCCGCCGGCTTTCCGGCGGCCGAAACGCGCCAGCCCTGCCTTCCTCCCACCGTACGCTTCCGCTTAGCTGACCGGCACCTTTCCATGCCCGCCCCCACAGACTGGGAAATCGTCGAGCGAATCCCCCGCTACCAAGGTTTTTTCACTATCGCCGTGCTGCGCTTGCGCCATGCCCTGTTTCGGGGCGGCTGGAGCGAGGTGATGACCCGCGAGCTATTCGAACGGGGCGACAGCGTGGCGGTGGTTCCCTACGATCCCGTCCAAGACCGGATCGTGCTGATTCAGCAGTTCCGCGTGGGCGCATTGCGGGCGGGAGAGAGCCCCTGGCTGTGGGAGATCATCGCGGGAGTCGCCGAAGAAGACGAGCCCCCCGATCAGGTGGCCCGGCGCGAAGCGCTGGAAGAAGCCGGCTGCACCGTCCGGCACCTGCTGCGGATAGGCGAGTTCTACACCAGCCCCGGCGGCTCCTCGGAAAAGCTGACGCTTTATTGCGGCATCGTCGACAGCACCGGCATCGGCGGCATCCACGGCTTGGCCGAGGAACACGAGGATATCCGGGTGCAAGTGGTGGAATACGCCGAGCTGCTGGACATGATGGAACGGGGCGATATCAGCTCCGCCGTGCCCTACATGGGCTTGCAGTGGCTGACGCTGAACCGCGAACGATTGCGCCGCGAATACGCCGAAGGGCGCTAACGCCGACCTGGAAAGCTAAGGCTTTCCCGCATCCAAATCCTCCACCTTGATGGCGACCGTATCCCTTTCGCTCCAGGTGGCATAGCGATGCCCCAGCCACTGAGACTGTTGCGCCGATTGCTCGTTGTTTTGACCGCCGACGATCACCCACTCGCCGAGTCTGGCCTGCAACGAGGCGGACGCCTGCTGATTGCGCACGTTACGGCTGTCGAACGGATCGGGGCGAGCCGACCATGGCGTCACGTCCACCCGCACGTTGCCGTCGCCAATCAAACGCGCCACCACGGCAAAGCCGGTGGTGATATCCTGATATCCGATGCCCGGCGCCGCCGTCACGCGATTGCCATGGACATCGATGACCTGAACCGTCGCCGGCCGGCTTGCGCCGAACTGGATTTGCGCCGGCGCGCCCTCCAGTGTCTGCACGCGCTGTTCGGCGTTGCGGCTTTCCTCGCCGTCGGTCTGGCCGAAATGGCCTCGTACGCGCAACGACGGCTGCCCCGAGCCATCCAGGGACATCCCTCCTTGCAGCCCCGCCTCCGCATCCAGCGCCTCCCTGGATAAATTGCCGCCTTGCCTGACGGTAATCATCAACCGGTGCGAACTCTTATCCAGCGACTGCAACAGCTGCCGAATCTGCGCCAGCCGCTCCGGACTGGTTTGCACGATGAGTTGGGTGCCGCTGGGCACCAACACATCGCCCGGCGCCAGCAACGGCCGCAGCAGCGGCGCCATTTCCTCGGCGAACCGATGGTTGAGCGGAATCACCTCCAAGGGAGGCGCGGCGGCGACCGCGTGGCTCGACAACACCAAGGCAACGGTCAGGATAAAGCGCAAGCGCATAACGAAGGCCCTCATGGACGGAGCGTCTTTTTTTCGCTGAGCATATAGGCGAACGCCAACACTTCGGCCACCGCCAAATAAAGTTCGCGGGGAATCTCGTCGCCCAACGGCACGCTGGACAGCAAGCTAACCAGCCCGGTATCGGATTTCAAAGGCACTTTATGTTCCTTGGCTTTGGCGACGATCTGCTCCGCCACCAACCCCTTGCCCTTGGCGACCACTTTAGGGACGCCGCTGCCCTCGTAACGCAGGGCGACCGCCAGGTCCAGCTCCTGCTTCGGCCTACCCTCGCTCATGCGTGCAAATCCAACAAAGGCATGGAAGACAGGGGCTTGGCGGCTGAGGCGGGCGCCACCCCCACCGAGGCATCCAGACGGCCGGTTTTGAGTCCCGCCGCCTCCAAACGCGCCTCCAGCAACGGCAAATTATCGCGCACCAAGTCCGCCGTGGTCGGGTCGTCGCTCCAGAAAAACGCGTTGATGGCCCCCTGATGCAAGGTGACCTTGCCGCCAAATTTACCCAGACCCGGCGGATTCAATTCCACGGTCACGGTCCAAGGCGCGCTGTCCTGGGCGGAATCGCTTTCACCCTGCCCTTCCCGGTATGCCTCGCGCTCGATTTCCAGCTTGGCCGACGAGGGATTCCCAGCCAGCGTAAAGGGAATATCGAAGCGCCAAACTTGCTGGCTGGCATCCGGCTGGGGCAACGAAGCCAGTTGATTCAGGACGAGCTTGGCCAAAGCGCCCTCCGTCTGGCTGGTCAGATCCTTTAGCGCCGGCTCCGCGGCGCCGAGCTGGGCGGCAGCGGCGGCTTGCTGCGCCGAATCCGCCGTCGGCTTGTTGGCCGCGACGGCCTGATCGCCGGATTGGGTAGGGGCCGCGGCAACCGCGCCATGGCCTTTGCCCGCGGCGGAGTCGGTCGCGGCAGCGTTTTGATCCGCGCCGCTCGCTGCCGCTGGCTGGCCGGCGGCGGGTGATGCCGATGCCGATGTCGACGCGGGTTCCGCTGCCGCCGCCGGGTTCGGCAGCGGCAGCCCCGGCGGCGTATTGGCCGGCGCCGCATTGGGCGCCGTCTGGGGATTAGGCGCATTAGCCGCGGCTTGCCCGCCGGCCGCCTGTCCCGTCGGCTGACCGGTTGACGCGGCGCGGCCGGTGAGGGCCTCCGCCAGCACCAATAGCTTGGCTTTGAGGTCGTTGGGCAAGGACGGATCCACGGCCTTTCCGCCCGCCAAGGCATCCGATTGCGCCAACTGCGCCAATTTGGACTCCAAAAACAGGCCCGAATCCCTTACCGCCTGCTTCAGGCCTTCCGCGTTGGCCAGGGTATTTTGATCGGGCAAGCTTGCAAGCAGATTTCGCGCCAATTGCTGGATATCGGCCGGCAAGGCGGCGTCGCCGCCGCTTTTGGCGAAATTGGCCAACTGGGTAATCAGGCTGGACAACTCTTGCTGCTTCGGCAGGAACTGGCGCAGCGCGTTTTCCACCGGGGTTCCCTCCGCCCCGGTCTGCTGCATGACGCGCACCTGCGGCGGTGAGCCCCCCTTGACCACCTCCAGCTGCAACGGGCCGCCGGTGGCCAACGGCGTCACCGATTCGGCGGTCACCTGAACGCGGTTCTGGCTACCCGGCTGGAACACCTCCAGCAGGTACTGATTGCCGCCCTTCGCCTGGACCACCATGGCGGTAAGCTGAACGCCCGTTTGCATAAGGCTGGTCAGCGTACTGGCCGCCACTTTGTCCGGCAGTTGCGCCAACTGCTGCGATGCCTGGGACGCCTGGGACGACTGCGGCAGCAGGTTCGTTAGGCTTTTAATATTGATATCCATGCCGATCCCTTTCGGATTACGAGCCTGGGCAGGCTAGTGTATGGCATCGGCCGAGCGGCGGCTAACTTGAACGTTTACCGCCGGAAGCCGCGTTCAGCTTCGCAGCAACTGCGCCAAGGTGTCCACGAACATGTCCACTTGCAACGGCTTGGTCAGGTACGCCGCAAAACCGGCCGAAACGCCTTTGCCCACGTCTTCCGGCAGCGAATTGGCGCTAAGGGCGATCGCCTTGATGTCGCGGGTTTCGGCGTGGCCGCGCAGCCGTTGCAGCAACTGCAAGCCGGTCATGTCCGGCAGGTTGATGTCGAGGATGAGCAAATCCGGCCGCGTCTCCAGAGCCACGAGCAGGCCTTCCTTGCCGTTCTGGGCGGTCACCAGGCGCAATTGGGGATAACGCTTAACGATATTCGCCACCAACAGCCTGTTGCTGGGGTTGTCCTCCACATAGAGCAGGGTTTTCCCCTCCGACAAGCCGGAAAAGGGACTATAGCGCACCGGTTCCGGCGCGGGCGGAGGGGCGGCGTCGCCCTCGTCGAGAACCGCCGCCGCGGGCAGGCTGAACCAAAAAGTGGAACCGACGCCGGCGCGGCTGTCGGCGCCGATGCTGCCGCCCATGGCTTCCACCAAGCGCTTGGTGATGACCAAGCCGATGCCGGCGCCTTCCGTGCCGCTGCGTTCGGCGCCCAGACGATTAAAAGCCTCGAACAGCCCGCTCAATTGTTCCGGCGTCATCCCTTGGCCGGTGTCCTCCACGGCGAGGCGGACCTTGCCCGCTAGCGGCTGCACGGAAACCCGGATCGCGCCTTCCGGACGATTGTATTTCACCGCGTTGGACAACAGATTGAGCAGCACTTGCCGCAACCGGGTGCGATCCGCCGAGACTGTCCCGCCCCCCGGCGCCGGCTCGATCAAGGAGATGCCCCGTTGGGCGGCCTGGGGACGGATGATGTCCAGGCATTCCTGCAACAGCTCGTCGATATCAATGAGCTCCGGCGCGAGATGAATGGCGCCGGCCTCGATCTTGGCCAAATCCAGTATGTCGTTGACCAAATGAAGAAGGTGCTGGCCGGCGTTGACGATATGCTCCACGCAGTCCTTTTGATCCAGCGTCAGCGGCTGGTCCGGCTCCTCGTCCGCCAGTATCTGGCCGAAGCCCAGCACGGCGTTGAGCGGAGTGCGCAATTCGTGGCTCATGCGCGACAGAAATTCCGACTTGGCTTGGCTGGCTTGCTCCGCCAGCTCCTTGGCCCTCACCAGCTCGGTTTCTATGCGCTTGCGGGCGGTGATGTCCTCGTAAGTCCCCAGCACGCCGATAATCTCGCCGTCCGCGCCGGTCAAGGGAATCTTGCTGGTTTCCAGCCAAAAGATGCCGTCGTCGCGCGGCTGCTGTTCCTCGAAGTACAGTTTGGCCTGGCCACTCTCGATGACCGCCCGGTCGTCCTCGCGGTAACGCTCGGCTTGCGCCCGCCACCCCATGTCGTAATCGGTCTTGCCCACCAGCTGCGACGGCTCGTCGACCCCCGCGTCCCTCGCGAACGCCCGGTTGCAGCCGAGAAACACGCCGTCGCGGTCCTTCCAGAATACCCGGGCCGGGATCGTGTCCAGCACCAGGGTCAGCAAATTCTGCGACCGCTCCCGCTCCAGCATGGTTTGCCGATGGCGCTCCACCTCCGCGCGCAACCCCGCGGTGATTTCCGCGTTGGCGCGGCACAACTGCAGCGTCTTGGCGAAATTGGCTAACACCGGCTCGAATACCGTGGCCAGAGGCAAGGGCGACGCGGGTTGCTCCGGCGCCAACAACAGGAACGCCCCTTGCTCCGCCACCGGCAGCCGCAACGCGGTGCGGTAAGGCGCAGCGGGAAAGGCGGCCTGAATCATTTCCGCGTCCGTGCTAAGCGCCGCCCCGCCTTCCAGCAAGCCGACGGGCAAGGACAACCATTCGCCGGCAAGCCCGATGCGCCGGCCGCCGATCACGGCTTCCAACAACACCGACCGGCGGGTCGCGTCGGCGGGGCCGGTCTCGGGTATGCGCAGGAACAAGCCGCAGGGAAAATCCGCATGAAACATCAGCCGTTGCAGGAATTTTTCCAGCAAGGGCCCCACCTCGGTTTCCGAGGCGGTCAGCAAAGCCATTTCGTACAAAATGGACAGTATGCGTTCGCGTTCCATGTCAGGCGCGGCTCCAGGGCGCGCAGAGTATGGCGGCGTTGTGGAACAGCGGATAGCCGCGATTCCAGGCGCTGCCGATTTCTCCCAGCGACAAGGCGCCGAACATCGGCCTGGGAGCGAAACGGCGCGCCAAATGCTCCAACTCCACGGCGAATTGCTCGCCGAGCTGCATGCGCCGGCCGGCGCAGTAAAACGCCGCCACGGCCGCCGATGGCGTCTTGTCCACATGGCCGGCGAGGCGGTCCAGGGTATCGCGGCTGCGCGAGTCGCTGGCGTGCAACACGCACAGCAAAGCGTTTTCCGGAATTTCACCGATGCACACCAGCGCGCCGTCCTCGCTCAGCCCGACGGGAATGCGCACGATCAAGCCGCCGTCCATGCGCGGCAAGCCCAAGGGATAGTGCACCGCCCATCGATAAAAATTGTCGCGCGTAATGCCGACCCCATGGTGCTTGGCGACCAGTTCGCTATAGGCCTCGAAGGCGGGGCGCCAATCGATGGTCTGGATTTGGTTGCCGCGCGTGGACGTGGCGGAGAGCATTTCGTCCGGCGTCGCGTAACCGTGCTCGGCCCAGGCGCCGGCGTGGTCGGCGAGCAACACCAGCAAAGCGGCGTCGGCGACAAAACGGCTGTTGTCGAACAGGCAGGGCACGGAGCGGAACGTTTCGCTGCCGGCATTGGCGCCGAAATAACGCACTTCGTCGCCCACGTCGCGATATATCGCGTCCAACAGCGTGCTGATGTTGGGCAGCATGCCGTCGAACAACAGCAACAGGGAGGCCTCGCGGCCTTCGCCGCCCAATCGGTCCGCCGCATCGCCCAAAGCGTCGCAAGCGGCCGCCAGCGCCGCTTCGCCGCCCTCGGCGACGCCTTCGACCAACCGCAACACCGGCGTCTCATCCAGCGGAAGAAACACCACGCCCCGTTTATGGGAAGCGCCGTGCGCCAGCAGCTCGGGGAACAGGCCGCCGCACAAGACGATGCCCCTCGCCCCGGCAAGCGCCTGCAAGCGCGCAATGCACGCCCCATCGGCTTCCGCCACCAAGGCCAGCACGCCGCCGCTGCCTTGCAGCGCGGCCAAGCCGGCGTCCAACTCATCGTCGCCCGTGGCTGTCAGATACATCGGCTGTCGGTCAAGCATGGCTCGGATCTTCGAAAACCCTAGATTTCCAGTCGGTTTTTTTAGCGGAAAACCGAAGCGAAGGGAAGGATAATCGGATTTCAGCGATCTATACGCTATCATGTGCGCGTCGTTTTTCCCCCACCACCCGCCCTCCATCTCCATGACCGATACCACCGCCGTCGAACAGGCGTTGCGCACGTTGCGCGACTATATCCGCTGGGGCGCCAGCCGTTTTCAGGAAGCCGGCCTGTTTTTCGGCCACGGCACCGCCACGGCCCTGGACGAAGCCGCCACCCTGGTGCTGCACGCGCTGCACCTGCCCGGGGACTTGCCCGGCACTTATATGGATGCGGTGTTGGCGCCGGACGAGCGCCGCCAGGTCGTCGGCTTGTTGCTGCGCCGCATCAAGGAATGCAAGCCGGCCGCCTACCTGACCCAAGAAGCGCTGTTTTGCGGCCTGCCGTTCTACGTGGACGAACGGGTGCTGGTACCCCGCTCCCCCATCGCCGAATTGATCGAACAGCAATTCGCCCCTTGGGTGGATCCGGACGAAGTCAACGCCGTATTGGACCTGTGCACCGGCAGCGGCTGCATCGCCATCGGCTGCGCCTACGCTTTTCCGGAAGCCCGAGTAGACGCCGTGGACCTGTCGTCCGACGCGCTGGCGGTGGCCGAAATCAACCGGGCCAAGCACCAGTTGGAGGATCGCTTGCGCCTGGTGCCGGGCGATTTGTTCCAAGGCCTGGGCGACGCCCGTTACGACGTCATCGTCAGCAACCCGCCCTACGTCAATCGCGCCGAATGGGAAAGCCTGCCGGCCGAATACCACGCCGAACCGAAAATGGGGCTGGAATCGGGCGAGGACGGATTGGATTGCGTGCGGCGCATCCTGGCCGACGCGGACCACCACCTGAATGCCGGCGGCATCCTGGTGGTGGAAGTGGGCAGCAGTGCGGAAACGCTGGAAGCGGTCTATCCGGAAGTGCCTTTCACTTGGCTGGATTTCGAGCGGGGCGGCGACGGCGTATTCCTGCTGACCGCGGAGCAAGTGGCCGAATTCGCCGACGTATTCCGAGCCCGCGCCGCCGCCTGAGCCGCACCATACCGGAGCGACGCAGGCACCCCGCAGCGGCGCGCACGCCGCCGCTGCGGGGTGCCCGGCGCTGATTTCCCAAACAACGAATTATAGGTACGCCGGTTGGGCCATCCCCCACTCGGCCAATTTGGCCATCTCGCTTCCGTATAATCGCTCGCAAGCGGGTATCGCGCTATCCATCGAAGCGTCGGACGGAAACAACCGGGTTCTCTGCAAATTCGGGCTAGGCTTGGCGAAATAATAGCCTTGCAAAAAATCCACGCCCGCATCCTGAGCGGCCGATACTTGGTCGCTGGTCTCGATACCTTCGCAAACCACCTTGGCGTGCAACTGGTGGATGATTTCCACGATATATCGCAACACGTTGCGCATTCGCTGATTTTGCACCGCCATGGCTATCAGGCTGCGATCCAGCTTGACGATATCCGGCTCGAGCCGCCACAACCGCTCGAAATTGGAATGGTCGCGGCCAAAATCGTCGATAGCGATGCCAAACCCAAGTTTTCGGTAATTGGCCACGGCGTTTTGCAACTGACGCGTGTCGTCGACGGCGCTCTCGAGTATTTCAAGCACGATATTTTTCGGGCTAAACCCGCAAAGCTGGAGCACCTTTTCGAAAAATTCCCCATGGCTGTTGGTCACGGCGGTCAAATGGCACGGATCGATATTTAAAAACAACTTGCCGCGAAAAATCCCGGATTGAATCATAAAATTCATGGCATGCATTATTCTGGCGACCCGATCCAAATAGACATGCTCATCGGGACCGCCGGGCAACGAAAACACACGTTCCGGCGACACCCTTCCTCCGGTGTCGTTTTGCGCCCTCAGCAACGCCTCGAAACACTGCGCGCTGCCCTCCTCCACGGCGAATATCGGCTGGAACACGGAATAAAGCGTCAAGCCGCGATACGCCCCTCCCACCCGTCCGTCCGGCAGCAAAGCCAAACGATCGGGCGCCCCGTCGCCGGCCGGCTCTATTTGCGGAAGCTCTTGAAATATGTACTCGAAAATAAAATCATAAAATGACTCGCGCATAATCTCACCCTAAATTTTCCATTAAGCCCCGACGCGGCCCACTCGGCCGAAATCGATGCCGTAGCGGGTAAACAACTTGGAGGCATGAGCGGTGACGACGCAGGAATCCGACGTCACGGTAATCGACGACAGCCGCTCGTCCATCAGCACCACATTGGCCGACTCCTCCCGCCCCGCGCGCTCGCCACGCGCCGCGTCGGAAGGCTTCTGCAAATAACGGACAACCCCGCAGGAAAGATCGCGCAGACTGATGCGGCCGTCGTTTTCCGCATCGATAAACAACGCCCTCGCGACGATGTGGAGCGACGATCGGCGGTGCCCGTTCCCCTCCTGCCGCGGATTAGGCGCGGCCCATGGGCCGCTTGCGGCGCTATTTCCGGTATTCGGCAACGCTTTCCGAGCGGCCGGCCGACATAAATGACAGCGGCACCCCTCGATCCCCTCGTCGCGCGGGGCTTCAATCCTATACACGGTATTTACAAGCTTAAAAATATGCATATGCCGGCCCCACTAAATCAATCGTCCACGCAAACCGCCTTAAACTCTTCGACACAGAGGCTGCCGAAGACATCGTCCATGGAATAACTTCTGCAAGCCGCGATGTCGGCGCAAGGATCGCAATAAATACCCATCCCGTGTTTGTCGCGGCAATGCATACCGGGACCTTTCGCCATGCAAAATCGTTTTATCGCAATCTTTTTCGACCGCCTGCAAATAAATACTTGAGTGTCCATAGCCGTGCCTCAAACAATCGACAGGGCGATACCGCCCCAAGCGAAGCAATGCAATTGGCAAGCCAACCCAATAAACACCCCATAAACCAGACAAAAATTGGTGTTTTTAACGGCTATGCGCGCTCATAACCTGGTGTTTTCACCTATTGACAAAACAGGCGACTTCCCACATTTAGCCTGAATTCCGGCGACGACGACGCCGACAGGAAAAAATGGTTATTTGCCGCCCCGGACAAACTGTTGCTGCGCGCGCACCCGATCAACAGGCCGCCCTCAACCAACCAGTAACGGCGGTGCCGCAACGCGCCGACGCCGCAGCGGCGAGCGGCCCTGCCGCCGCGATAAGGACACGAATGCTGGTATCATTGCCAAGCTAACTCCCACCCTCGGCTGTCATCCCCCATGTCTGGAAACACCTACGGCAAACTGTTCACCGTCACCACTTTCGGCGAGAGCCACGGACTCGCTCTGGGCGCCATCGTCGACGGTTGTCCGCCGGGATTGGAGCTCTCCGAGGCCGACATCCAGGGCGATCTGGACCGGCGCAAGCCGGGCACTTCGCGCCACACCACCCAGCGGCGCGAAGCAGATGAAGTCAAAATCCTTTCCGGCGTATTCGAGGGCAAAACCACCGGCACGCCCATCGGCCTGTTGATCGAGAACACCGACCAGCGCTCGCAGGATTATTCCGACATCGCCGCCACCTTCCGCCCCGGCCACGCCGACTACGCCTACACACAGAAATACGGCTTCCGCGACTACCGCGGCGGCGGCCGTTCCTCGGCGCGGGAAACCGCCATGCGCGTGGCGGCCGGCGCCATCGCCAAGAAATACCTGCGCGAACGGCTGGGCGTGGAGGTGCGCGGCTATTTGGCCCAGCTCGGGCCGATCAAGGCGGAAAAGCTCATCTGGGAAGAAGTGGGCAACAACGCTTTCTTCTGCCCGGACCCGGACAAGGTGGCTGAACTGGAAGCCTATATGGACGCCCTGCGCAAGGAAGGCGATTCCATCGGCGCGCGCATCAACGTGGTGGCCACCGGCGTGCCGGTGGGTCTGGGCGAGCCCATCTTCGACCGGCTGGACGCGGACCTGGCCCATGCGCTGATGAGCATCAACGCCGTCAAAGGCGTGGAAATCGGCGGCGGCTTCGCCTGCGTGGAGGCCAAGGGCACGCAATTCCGCGACGAGATGACGCCGGAAGGTTTCCTCAGCAACCACGCCGGCGGCGTGCTGGGCGGCATATCCACCGGCCAGCACATCGTCGCCAGCATCGCCCTGAAACCCACCTCCAGCCTGCGCCTGCCGGGGCAGACCATCGACATCCACGGCCAGCCGGCGGAAGTCGTCACCAAGGGCCGCCACGACCCCTGCGTCGGCATCCGCGCCACCCCCATCGCCGAGGCCATGATGGCCCTGGTGCTGATGGACCATTATTTGCGCCACCGCGCCCAGAACGGCGACGTCGTCCCGCCCCTCAAGCCCATCGCCGCCGGCCGGGATTGAAGTGGCCGGCAAGCCTGGCAAGCTCCTTGCCATGCAGGACGAACCCCATGAGCGTCGCGTTCCGGTTCCCTCTCCCTGCGGGAGAGGGGCAGGGTGAGGGAGTTAAAACGGCCACGGCTATTAAACTCCCTCACCCCAACCCTCTCCCGCAGAGAGAGGGGGCCGAAGAGCCGATACTTGCACAAAGGTGAAACCGAAGGCGTCCCCTACTGGCGCCTGTCCGGCTTCTATTTCTTCTATTTCGCCGCCCTGGGCAGCCTGCTGCCCTATTGGCCGCTGTATTTGCAAAGCCTGGGGTTCGACCACGGCCAGATCGGCACCGTCATCGCCATCATCGCCGCCACCAAAATCGTCGCGCCCAATATCTGGGGCTGGATCGCCGACCGCACCGGCCGCGGGCTGACCGTGATCCGCCTGGGCTCGATCTGCACCGTGGCGACTTTCTGCGCCATCGCCCGCTTCGACGACTTCCTCGCCATGGCGCTGGGCACGCTGCTGTACAGTTTTTTCTGGAACGCCATCCTTCCGCCGTTCGAAGCCGTGACCTTGCACCACATGCGCAGCCGGCCGGAGCGCTACAGCAAAGTTCGGCTGTGGGGCTCCATCGGCTTCATCGTCGGCGTGTTGGCGGTGGGCCGCGCCCTGGAATCCTATCCCGTCGCCCATCTGCCTTATGTGGTGGCGGCTCTGTTGAGCGGCATGTGGCTGTTGAGCCTGCTGGTGCCGCCCGCCGCGCGCCACGGCAAGGAAGCGGCTACCAGCAGCTTCCGGCGCTTGCTGTTGCGCGGCGAGGTGCTCGCCCTGCTAACGGTGGTGTTCCTGGTGCAACTGGCCCACGGCCCCTATTACGCCTTTTTCACCCTGTATCTGAAGGAACACGGCTACGGCAGCGCCCAAGCGGGCCAGCTATGGAGCCTCGGGGTCATGGCCGAAGTGGTGCTGTTCATGGGCCTGGCCCGGCTGCAGCGGCGCCTGTCCCTGCGCCAACTGCTGCTGGGCAGCCTGGTGTTGGGAACCCTGCGCTGGCTGGCCATCGCCCAGGCGGTGGACGAGCCGCTGCTGCTGGCGACGGCGCAGCTCCTGCACGCCGCCACTTTCGGCATCACCCACGTGACCGCCGTGCACCTGGTGCACCACCATTTCGGCGGCGCGCACCACAGCAAGGGCCAAGCGCTGTACAACAGCGCCGGCCACGGCCTGGGCGGCATGCTGGGCAGTTATTGGAGCGGACTATTCTGGGCGCAATGGGGCGGCCCGCTGGTTTACAGCGGCGCGGCGGCGGCCTCTTTGCTGGGCTTGCTGATCGCTTGGCTGGGCATCCGTTCGACTTACGCCCGCGCCACCAGGGCCTGAAGTCGGAACGGAAACGCCGTTTGTCGCACACCGGCTGCCGACCAGGCGGCGTATCGTTTAGAATGCTTGCAGTTTTTTGCTAAAGGACGCCAGTCTCGTGTGGGAAATCATCAAAGCCGGCGGATGGGTGATGTGGCCGTTGATCGGTTGCTCCGTGGCCGCCATGGGCATCGTCGGTGAGCGGCTGTGGACGTTGCGCAGGGAGCGGGTATTGCCGCCGGCGTTGTTGTCCCAGGTGTGGGGCATGTATCGCCAGAAGCAACTGACCGGGGCCAATCTGCGCCAACTCAAGGCGGGGTCGCCCCTCGGCATGATATTGGCGGCGGGACTGGCCAATTACCGCCACGGCCGGGACATCATGAAAGAAAGCCTGGAGGACGCCGGCCGCCAGGTGGCCCATGAGCTGGAGCGCTACCTCGGCATGCTCGGCACCATCGCCCTGGTGTCGCCGCTGACCGGGCTGCTGGGAACGGTGTTCGGCATGATCCACGTGTTCTCCGCCATTTCCCACGGCAACAGCGCCAACCCCACCGTGCTGGCGAGCGGCATCGCCGAGGCGCTGATCACCACCGCCGCCGGCTTGGCCGTCGCCATCCCCGCCACGCTGTTTCACCGCTACCTGGTGGGCCGCGTCGAAGACTTGATCATCGACATGGAAGACGAAGCCCTCAAGCTGGTGGAAATGATCCACGGCGAACGGGAAGACGGGGAGGAACACCCGTGAACTTCCGCCGCCGCAGCCGGGGCCGCGACAACCTGGAGCTGAACGTCACCTCCATGATCGACGTGTTGTTGATCCTGCTGATTTTCTTCATCCTCACAACGACTTTCAGCCGCGAAACCCAGCTGCACGTCAGCCTGCCGGAAGCGGCCGGCGAACAGCCCGAATCCGACAATAAGCCGTTGGAAATCGCCATCGACGCGGAAGGCCGCTACGCCGTGGACCAGCACCAGGTCATCAACACCCAGCTGGATACCCTCAAGCGCGCCTTGGAAGACGCCGCCGGCGACAACAAAGAGAAAACCGTCGTCATCAGCGCCGACGGCAAGACGCCCCACCAAGCGGTCATCACCGCCTTGGACGCGGCCAGCCAGCTGGGTCTAACCCGCATCACCTTCGCCGCCCAAGGGCCGCAATAAGCGCCATGGGCTTGCGCGCCAAGCTGGCGGCCTACGCCGAGCGCCGCTGGTACGGCGACAAGCCGCCGGTCTGGCTGCTGCCCCTGGCGGGCGTATATCGCGGCGTGGCGGAAACCAAGCGCCGTCTTTATGGCGCCGGCCTGCTGCGCGGCGAACGCCTGCCCGTGCCGGTGGTGGTGGTGGGCAACATCAGCGTCGGCGGCGTCGGCAAAACGCCCCTCACCGCCTGGATCGTGGAATTCCTGCGCAACGCCGGCTATCGTCCCGGCGTGGTGAGCCGGGGCTACGGCGGCAAGGCGCAAAGCTGGCCGCAGCGGGTGACGGCGGACAGCGACCCGGCCCTGGTAGGCGACGAGCCGGTGCTCATCGCCCGCCGCTGCGGCTGCCCGCTGGCGGTGGCGCCGCGCCGTGCGGAAGCGGCGAAACTGCTGCTGGCGGATTGCGACGTCATCGTCGCCGACGACGGCTTGCAGCACTACAAGCTGGCGCGGGACGTGGAAATCGCCGTGGTGGACGGCGCGCGCCGCCACGGCAACGGCGCCTGCCTGCCGGCCGGCCCCTTGCGCGAGCCGGTGGCGCGGCTCGACTCGGTGGACCTGGTGGTGTGCAACGGCGCCGCGGCGCCCGGCGAGTTCGCCATGACGCTGCAAGGCGATACGGCGCTGAATCTGGCCGACGGCAGCCGACGCCCGCTGGCGGAATTCGACGGCCCGCTGCACGCGCTGGCCGGCATCGGCAATCCGCGCCGGTTCTTCGACCACTTGCGCCGCGCCGGCCTGATATTGGACGAGCGGCCGTTGCCGGACCATCATGCCTTCAGCGCGGCGGACCTGGAATTCGGCGACGAGCGCCCCGTGTTGATGACCGAAAAAGACGCCGTCAAGTGCGCCGCCCTGGCCGACGCCCGCCACTGGTGCGTGCCGGTGCAGGCCGAGCTGGACCCGGCCTTCGGCCCCCAATTATTGCAACTCTTACAGGAAAAGACCCGTGGACGCGAAACTGCTTGAAATCCTGGTTTGCCCGGTTTGCAAAGGCAAGCTCATTTACCAAAAAGACGCCCAGGAACTGGTCTGCAAGGCCGATCGCCTGGCCTACCCCATCCGCGACGACATTCCGGTGATGCTGGAAGTGGAAGCGCGCAAGCTCAGCCTGGAAGAATACGACGCGCTGGCCTGACCCCATGTCCGCCGTTCCCTTCAAAATCGTCATCCCCGCCCGCCACGGCTCCACCCGCTTGCCGGGCAAGCCGCTGTTGCACCTGGCCGGCGAGCCTATGATCGTGCACGTGTGCCGCCGGGCGTTGGAAGCCGGGGCCGAGGAAGTGATCGTAGCCACCGACGACGATCGTATCGTCGAATCGGTGCTGGGCCTGCCGGTGCGGGCCATGCTCACATCCCCCCACCACAACAGCGGCACCGAGCGCATCGCCGAGGTGGCGGAACGCTGCGGCTGGCCGGACGAGACGGTGGTGGTCAATCTGCAAGGGGACGAGCCGCTCATCACGCCGACGCTGATGCGCGCCGCCGCCGAGGATCTGGCCGCCCAGAGCAAGGCCGGCATCGCCACCCTCTGCGCGCCCATCGCCGAGGCGGCCGAGGCGTTCAACCCCAACGCCGTGAAGGTGGTGCTGGACAAGGACGGCTACGCGCTTTATTTCAGCCGCGCGCCCATCCCCTGGGACCGGGCCGGCTTCGCCTCCCCTGCTCCGCCGGCGGGGGACGGGGCGAACTTGACCGCCGCCATGCCTTACTACCGCCATATCGGCCTGTACGCCTACACCGTGGCGTTCCTGCGCCGCTATGTGGCCTGGCCGGCTTCCGCCCTGGAAGGCGTGGAAGCCCTGGAGCAACTGCGCATCCTCTGGCAGGGCGAAGCGGTGCACGTGGTGCCGGTGGAGAAAGTGCCCGAAGCCGGTGTGGACACGGCGGAAGACCTGGCACGGGTGGAGCAGGCGCTGCGCCGCGCGCCCTAAAATCAGGCGAAGGCCGCGCGGGGCCCGGCCGAAAAGCCTTATCCGTTAACTGCATCACACCCTGCGCGCCAAGGACGGCGCCCGCACGCCGTTCCGCTTTTAAAAAAAACGATAAAATGTGATGCTCATCCCAGCCCCCTTTCCCTCATTAGGACGATGGCCAATCCAGCCCCTCCACACACCATGACGCTCGGCAAGTACCAGGTCGTTCGCGAACTGGGCAGAGGCGCCAGCGGCATCGTGTATGAAGGCTACGACCCCGTGCTGGAACGCCGCGTCGCGCTGAAAACCATCCGCAAGGATTTGCTGCAAGCCGGCTCCCGCGAAAACGTCGAACATGTGCTGCAGCGCTTCCGGCGCGAAGCCCTGGCGGCGGCGCGCCTGCAGCACCCCAACATCGTCATGGCGTACGACTACGCCGAAGCGGGCGACACCGTGTTCATCGCCATGGAGCTGGTGCGCGGCAAGGAGCTGAAAAGCTACTTCGCGCAAAAGCACCGCTTCGACCTGAACACCGCCTTGGGCATCATGTTCCAGCTGTTGGACGGCTTGGCCTATTCCCATCGCCATAATGTCGTTCACCGGGACATCAAGCCGTCCAACATCATCCTCATCGACGGCAGCGGCCAAGTGAAAATCGCCGATTTCGGCGTCGCCCGCGTCGACACCTCGGAGCTGACCCAAGCCGGCGACATCATGGGCACGCCCACCCACATGGCGCCGGAACAACTGCTGGGCCGGACGGTGGACGGCCGCGCCGACCTCTTTTCGGCGGGCGTGGTGCTGTACGAACTGCTGACCGGCGAACTGCCGTTCACCGGCGGCAATTTGACCGCCCTCATGCACAATATACTGACCGCCGACCCGCCGTCGCCCTGCCAGCTCAACCCCAAGCTGCCGGCGCGCTGCGAAGCCATCATCGACAAGGCGCTGGCCAAGGACGCCGCGGCCCGCTATCAAAGCGCCGATGAGTTCAAGGCGGCGCTGCAAGCCTTGCGCGACCAGCCCTCCGCCCCGGCTCCGGCGGTTCCGCCGCCCCAGGCCGGCTATCGCAAGGGCATCCTCGGCGACCTGAAGAAACAAGCCGACCAAGCGCGATTGGCCAAGGAAGCCGAAGCGGCGCGCCTGGCGAAGCTGGAAGAAATCTACCGCAACGAATTGTGCCCCCGGCTGCTGGCCATCCACGGCTATTTGTTCGACCTGGTGGAACAGCTCAAAAGCCTGGAATGGTCGGTGGAAACGGAATACGAATTCCCCGGCATCGGCAAAGTGGGCGGCTTGGCCCAGGAAAATTATCGGGTGCACATCGACAGCATGGACCACCCCAAGCGGGTGGTGCTGACCTTCACCTGCCGGGCGCAGGAAGAGCGCCGTTACGCCGTGGAAACCGCCAAGGCGGACGACACCCACAAGTTTTTCATCTCGCAGCAGATCAAGCACCTGGACTGGCCCTCCCGCACCGTCGCCGGCCAGGTGAAGGAAACGATTTTCCAGGCGCGGCTGCAGGTGCAAGTGGCCATCATCTGCCAGGCGGACATCGCTAAGTCGAAAATCGTGGTGGGCGTGACCAATATGGAAGGCATCAGCACCCAGCGCCACGAGTACAAATACACGGAAATCGACGAGGACTGGCTGGACCGGCTGGGCAACTACATCCTGCGCAAACTCGACACCATCGGCAAGGTCTATATGACGGAAGCGGAGCGCCAGGCCCTGCGCGAACACCTGGCGCGCGAGCGGGAACGCCTGCAGGCGGAGGGAGAACCGCACGACGGCGACGGCCGCCACGAAGGCGAGAAAAGCTCCATCATTCGCGGCCTCAGGAGAAAATTGTTCACGCCGGGGCAAACGCCCTGAGGTCGGGCGCGGCTCACGCCGGCAGAAACAAAGCCGCCGCCGCTTCCGGCCGGCAGGGGAAATACAAGTGCAGGTAACTGGCCCGCACGGCGCCGCAACGGTAAAAAGCCTCGCCCGGCCCCGCACCGCGCAGCGGTTCGCCGTGGGCCGCCGGCGCCAGCGGCGTCGCCAGGGTGGAATAATGGAAAGTGTGGCCGCGCAGCTCGCCCTCGGCCAATCGCAGGGATTGATAACCCAAGGCCGCCAACCGCCGGCCGACCGCGGCCCGGCCCGGAAACACGCCGGCCATGGCGGCCTCCCGCCCCTCCCCGTCGGCTAAAGACTCCAACAGATACAGCAAGCCGCCGCATTCCGCATAGACCGGCTTGCCGGCCGCCGCATGCTCGCGCAGCGCGGCCTTCATGGCGCTATTGCCCGCCAGGGTTTGCAGATGCAGTTCGGGATAGCCGCCGGGCAGGTAAACCGCATCGGCGTCCGGCAGGCTTGAATCGTTCAGCGGCGAGAAAAACGCCGGTTCCGCACCCAAGGCGCGCAAACAATCCAGGTTGGCGGGATAAAGAAAGGCGAAAGCGGCGTCCCGCGCCACGGCGATACGGACGCCGCGCAGCAAGGCCGGCGGCTGCGCCGAGCCGCCGGAAGAAAAATCCACCGGCAACGCCGCCTCGGCCAAACCGGTCTTGCCGACGGCTTCGGCCGCCTCGTCCAGCAATTCGTCCAGGCCGGCCAGTTCGGCCGCCTGCACCAAGCCCAAATGGCGGCTGGGCAGTTGCCACCGAGGTTGACGCGGAAAACCGCCCAGATAGGCGATGCCATCGGGCATACCCTCCTTGACCATGGCCTCGTGGCGCGGACTGGCGACGCCGTTGGCCAGCGCGCCGCGAAACGTCAATTCGGGCCGGTAACGGGCCAAACCCAAGGCGACGGCCCCGAAACTCTGCCCCATGCCGGCGGCGTCGATCACCGCCGCCACCGGCAAGCCGAAGGCGGCGGCCAAATCGGCGCTGGAACAAGGGCCGTCGAATAACCCCATCACGCCTTCCAGCAGGATCACGTCGGCCTCGGCCGCCGCTTCGTACAGCAACGCTCGGCAATGCCCCATGCCGCCCATCCAGCCGTCCAGGTTGTAGACGGTTGCGCCGCTGGCCCGCTCCAGGATCATGGGATCGAGAAAATCCGGCCCGGCCTTGAACACCCTGACGCGCAAGCCCTGGTTGCGCCAATGACGCGCCAGGGCCGCCGCCACCAGGGTCTTGCCCTGGTTGGAGGCCGGCGCGCTCAGGCACAGGGCGCGGCAGCGCCTGGTCAAAACTCCACCCCCGGCTGGGCCTTGACGCCCTGCTCGCGGAACGGGTGCTTGAGGGCGCGCATCTCGCTCACCAAATCGGCCTGCTCGATCAAGGCCGGCGGCGCGTTGCGGCCGGTGCAGACCACGTGCAGCATGGGACGGCGGGCGGCGAAAACGGCCAGCACCTCATCCAAATCCAGATAACCGTAGTGCAGCACCACGTTGATCTCGTCCAGGATGACCATGGCATAGGAAGGGTCGGCCATCATGCGCATGGCCTCGGCCCAGCCTTGGGCGGCGGTGGCCGTGTCGCGCTCGCGGCTCTGGGTGTTCCAGGTGTAGCCCTCGCCCACCACGCGGAAATCGCAGCCCGGCTGCTGTTCGAACAAGCGTCGCTCGGCGCTGTCCAGGGCGCCCTTGATGAACTGCACGATGCCCAGCCTGCCGCCGTGGCCCAGCACCCTGAGGCCCATGCCGAAGGCCGCCGTGGTCTTGCCCTTGCCGGGGCCGGTGTTGACGATGAGCAGGCCTTTTTCTTTCTGCGCCGCCGCCACTTTGCGCTCGAAGCCCTCTTTATGGCGCTGGGCGCGGCGCTGGTGCTCTTCCTGCTCGTTCAGCGCCATGGGGTCCCCGTTATCTCGCTCAAGGTTTGCGCCAAACGGCTGCGGCTCAGGTGGTGGCCGATGCACACCAGCTCCGAGTGCCGCACCGGCTCGGCTTCCGCCGCCGGCTGCACCGCCACCCGCTCGCGCACGCCCTGCGCCAGCCAGGGCCGGGCGTCGCCCTCCACCGCCACATAGCCTTTCACCCGCAGCAGCTGCTCGCTACGCGCCGATTGGGCCAACGCCTCGGCCAAACGCCCCGGCTGCTGCGGCGCCTCGGAACGCAACACGAAGGACAGCCAGCCGGGGTCTTGCTCGTGGAAATGCTGGTGGGTGGCGAGACCGTGGGCGTGGTTGCCCAGGCCGGAATGGCTGTGGCCGTCCAGCCGGCGTTGATCGGCCAGCACCGACAGCCCCAAGCCGGCCACCGGCAGGAAGACGGGCCCGTGGGCCTCGCTACGCGCCTCATGCAATCGCAGGCCCAAGGCCACCCGCGCGTCCAGCTGGGCGCCGTAGGCCGGCTCGATGAAGCGCAAGGCCGGCGCGCGTCGGCGCAAGCGGCTTTCGGCCGCCAGCAGCGCATCCTCGGACAAGTCGTCGATTTTGTTCAGCACCACCACGTCGCCCGCCGCCAACTGTCGGTCGAACACCTCCAGCACCGGATCGCCCTCCGCTTCCAAGTCCCGCTCCAGCAGCCAAGGCGTATCCACCACCGCCAGCACCGAGTCCAGCACAAAATCCGCCGCCAAGGCCTCGCTTTGCAAGGCTTCCATCACCGCCGTGGGCAGCGCCAAGCCGGAAGTTTCGATCAGCACCTGGTCCAACTGGCCGCGCCGCCGGGCGATGGCCTGCATGGTGGGCAAAAAGCGGCTGTCGCCCGCGTAAGCGATAAAGCCCTGGGCGAAATCGTGGAACTCGATGGCTTCGCCGGCCTGCCCCGCCTGGCGGGCAAGTATGCCGTCCACCGGCACCTCGCCGAACTCGTTGACCAGCACCGCATAACGCCGCCCGCCGCGCTGGCGGATTAGGTGATTAAGCAAGGTGGTTTTGCCGGCACCGAGAAAGCCGGTGAAAACAGTAACGGGGATACGGGTCATGGCTGCAAAGGGAAAAGGGCGGAGGGGCGTATTCGCGACGCTACTTTACTACGCTGGACGAAAACCGGCACCTGCCGGCCGACGCGTCATCATGGCAGTTCGCCGCCATACGGATCACCTCGCCGAACATCCGCGACTCGGGCGAGAAGGCCGTGCGCGGGCACGCGCGAACTGCTCGTCCATCCCTACCCTTGCATCGTGACTTATCGAATCCTGATTATGAAGAAAGCTATGCCAACCTAGATACACCGTCACCCCGGCAGGGAATGCCGGGATCCATGGCCAGGGAGGGCACAGGCTCGCGTACGAAGTGGGCGCCATCCATGGCCCTGGATTCCGGCAGTCCATGCCGGAATGACGACTTCCACGCAGCCCATATGCGAACTGAGGATTTTTGACAATCAAGGATCGAATTGCAGCCGACGAAGTACAAATATTGGCGGTGGTCCATTCCTCCCGCCGCTGGCCTGAAGATTTCGGCGCCTAACCCGTCGAGGAATCGCCGGCGACCGGCGATTCCTAGAACGCAGCAGCTTAGAAAAGCCCGGTAATCCGCCCGTTGTCGTCGATGTCGATGTGCTCGGCGGCGGGGACTTTCGGCAGGCCGGGCATGGTCATCATGTCGCCGGCGATGGCGACGATGAAGCCGGCGCCGTTGGCCAGGCGCACTTCGCGGATGTGCACGGTGTGGCCGGTGGGGGCACCCTTGGCGTTGGGGTCGGTGGAGAAGGACATCTGCGTCTTGGCCATGCAGATGGGATAGTGGCCGTATTCGTCGTTCCAGGCCGCCAGTTGCGATTTCACCTTGGGATCGGCGGTGACGGCGCCGGCGCCGTAAATCTTGGTGGCGATGGCTTCGATCTTTTGCCACAGGCTCAGGTCTTCGCCGTAGACGAAGCTGTGCTTGCCGGGCTGGTTGTCGACAATGCCGGACACCACGCGAGCCAGCTCCTCGGCGCCCTGGCCGCCTTGCGCCCAGTGCTTGGCGACCACCGCCTGCACGCCCAGCTCCTGGCACTTCTTCTGCAGCAGGGCGATTTCCGCGTCCGTGTCGAAAGTGAAGTGGTTGATGGACACCACGCAAGGCAGGCCGTAGTGCTCCCGGATGTTGTGGACATGCCTTTCCAGGTTGGCTAGGCCCTGCTCCAGCGCCGCCAGGTTTTCCTGGTTCAAGTCTTCCTTCTTCACGCCGCCGTGGAACTTCAGCGCCCGTACCGTCGCCACCAGAACCACCGCCGCCGGGTTGAGGCCGGCCATGCGGCACTTGATGTCGAGGAACTTCTCCGCCCCCAGGTCGGCGCCGAAACCGGCTTCCGTCACCACGTAGTCGGCCAGTTTCAAAGCCGTCTTGGTGGCCGTCACCGTATTGCAGCCGTGGGCGATGTTGGCGAAAGGACCGCCGTGGATGATGGCGATGTTGTTTTCCAGGGTCTGCACCAGGTTGGGCTTGATGGCGTCCTTCAACAGCGCCGCCATGGCGCCGTGAGCCTTCAGGTCGCGGGCATAGATGGGCGTCTTGCCGTCGGCCTTGTAACCGATGACGATGCGGCCCAGGCGCTCCTTCAGGTCTTTCAAATCGGTGGCCAAGCACAGGATGGCCATCACTTCCGACGCCACCACGATGTCGTAGCCGTCCTCGCGGACATAGCCGTTGCCGGGGCCGCCCATGCCGATGACGACTTTGCGCAGGGCGCGGTCATTCATATCCACCACCCGTTTCCATTGGATGCGGCGCGGATCGATGTGCAGCGGGTTGCCCTGGGTAATGTGGTTGTCGATCAGCGCCGCCAGCAGGTTGTGCGCCACGCCGATGGCGTGGAAGTCGCCGGTGAAGTGCAGGTTGATGTCCTCCATGGGCACTACCTGGGCGTAACCGCCGCCAGCCGCGCCGCCCTTTACGCCGAAGCACGGCCCCAGGGACGGTTCGCGCAGGCACATGACGGCTTTCTTGCCGATACGGTTCAGGGCGTCGCCCAAGCCCACGGTGGTGGTGGTCTTACCCTCGCCGGCCGGCGTCGGGCTGATGGCGGTCACCAGGATCAGCTTGCCGTCCGGCTTATCGCCCAAGGAGTTGACGTAATCCAGGCACAGCTTGGCCTTGTAGTGGCCGTAAGGGTCCAAATGCTGGCGATCCACCCCCAGTTTCTGCTCGGCCAAATCCATGATCGGCAGCATGGTGGCTTTCTGGGCGATTTCGATGTCGGACATAGAGGTTCCTTTGCTGGAAAAATCTTGATGATGGGATTCGGGCGGCCGGCGGGAAGCATCCCTGAAATAGGCCGAAAAGTGACGGCATGATAACAAGACGGGGCCGCCAAACAAATGGACCGAGGCGTTCGAAACAGCCCTTCTCGCCTTCCGTGCGCTTCGTCTCGGCATCGGCGCAACATCCGTTTCTATAATGCCCAGACACCACTATGCTGCGAGGTTTGTCATGCGCACCCTATATTCGCCAATTATCGCCATTGCCTTGACCGCGGCGCTCGCCTTCGCCGTGCAGCCCGCCGCCGCCGATCCGCCGGACTGGGCGCCGGCCTACGGTAAACGCGACAAGCAGGACTATGACGACGACGGTTACGAAAAACGCGGCAAGCGTCATGGGCGCCGCCGGGGAGACGACGACGATTACGACCAGGCCCGCCGCGGCGGGTCGCAACGAGGCTACTGGGACGGCTACGACTCCCGCTACAACAGCCGCTACGGCGGCGACAACTACGGCGTCAGCGGCGGCACTTGCAACCACGCGCGACTCAGCGGCTACCTGGGCGGCGGCAATGCCGGCCAAGCCTTGGGCAACGCCATCGGCAATGCCATGGGCCAGCAGGGCAACCCGCTGGTGGGCGCGATCGCCGGCGCGGTCATCAACCAGATGTTGGGCAACACGGTGGGCCAAGCCATGGATCCGGGCGACCGCTCCTGCTTCAGCCAAGCGCTGGAATACGGTTACGACCAACGCCCCGTCACCTGGTTCAACCAGGCCAGCAACAGCCAGTACCGGGTCGTCCCCTTGCGCAGCTACAGAAGCCCGGCGGGCAACTGGTGCCGGGAGTTCAGCTACCAGCTGACGCAGGGCGGCGCGCTGTTGAGCAACGTCACCCAAACCGCCTGCCGCATGGCGGACGGGTCGTGGCAGTAAACAGGGAAGCTTTGCTTAAATGATGCAGCTCGGCGGCCTGGGCAGGCCGCCGATTTTGCAGGCGAGGCGCAAGGGGCCGTTGGGGAAAAGGCCGTAGAGATAACGGCTGTTGCCCTTGTCCGGCCCCAGCGTTTTTTCCACCGCCTTGGTGAACTGCCGATTGTTGGGCAGGTGCTGATATTCCCGGTAGTAGGCGCGCATAAAATGGATGATCTCCCAGTGGGCGCCGGTCAAGAACACCCCTTCGGAAGCGGCGATGAACTCCGCCACCCGCTCGTCCCAATCCGACTGGTAAACCAGATAACCGCCATGCCTAACGGCCACTTTGCGATTGCCGACGACGATCAGGTCCATGACAACACCTGGGCGTGCTCCGCCGCCATCCGCACGAAACCGGCGTAGTCCACCGTTTCCACGCCGGCCAAGCGCTCGGCTTGGTCCAGTCCCCGCGCCGCCAAATCCGCTTCCAGCGCGTATACCCGGCGCCCCGCCAACAACGCGGCCGCTTCCCCCTGCGCCGCCACCGCGTAAACGCCGTCCTCGATCAGCAACAGGCTGTCGTCCTCGCCCAAGCGCGCCAAGCATTGGCGCAAGGCCGGCGCGGCCATGGGACTGCGATTGACGATGTGTAAAACGGCCATGGGCTTACAAGCTCAGCAATACGTCGCAGTCGCGCAGCAAGGACGGCACCTGGCCGCGCGGCACGAGGGCCACGGGGATCAGCAAATCCTCCTCGCGCAAGCCGCGCTCCTGCAAAGACTCCCGCTCAACCAGGGGCGGGGTCTCCACGTCGTACAGCGCCAAGCTGCGGAACAACGCCGCCGGATTGCGGCCGGCGGCGGTCTGCTGCCCTGCTTTGAGCTGCCAGACGCCGTCGTCCAAAAACAGCAGCCGCACCGACTGGTCGAAAGCGGCCGCCGTGAGCGCCGCATCCAGCGCTTCCTGCGCTTGCTGGCCGCCCATGGGCGTGCGCCGCAGCAAAAACAAAAATCGTTTGCCCGTCATATTTCAACCGTGAAAAACGATGACCCGGTCCGCCGCCAAACAGGCGTCCATCCATAGCCCCAGGCCGGCCACGCGGAACCCGTCCGCCACGGCGGGAAAAGCCTCCATGTCCTCGCCCTGCTCGCCCAGCACGCCGCGCCGTTCCGCCGCCGCGCTGCATACCGCCAAATCCACGCCGTGGTCCCGCGCCAAATCGCGCCATAGTTGCGGCAATTGAATTTCATCGGCAGGCGGAACGGCGTCCCTGACGGCGTTATAGACCCCGTCGCCGTGGAAAAACACCCGCAGCACCTGGTGGCCCTGCTCCACCGCGGCCATGGCGAAGCGGCACGCGCTTAACGCGCCTTGCGAACGATAAGGACTGCCGTTGACCATCAGTGCGAATTTCATGGCGGCTATTATAGAACGACTCCCGCCGGCGCTTGTCGGCCCCGGACCTCATCAAGGCGAGTTGTGCGACGGATTGCCCATGCGGCGTCGATGGCCCTGTTACACTATGCCATCCCGAACTTTACCCTCGGCCGAAGGTCGTAGCGCGTATGCCTTGCTTGAAAATCCCCCGCCGCCCGCTCCGCCGTTTGGTGTTGCCGTTGATACTGATACTCGCCGCGCCGGCTGGCATGAGCGACAGTATCCAATTGCCCGACATCGGCGATTCCACCGGCACCCTGTTCACGCCCGAGCAAGAACGGGAGTTCGGCGAAATGTTTCTGCGCCAAGTGCGCAGCCAAGCCACCATCGACGACGACCCGGAAATTTCCGACTATATCCAAACCATCGGCCAGAAGCTGGCGGCGAACAGCGACAACCCGCGCCAGAGCTTCAATTTCTTCGTCGTGGCCGATCCCAATATCAACGCTTTCGCCGGCCCCGGCGGGCAAATCGGCGTTAATTCCGGGCTGATCCTAATGGCCGACGAGGAAAGCGAGTTGGCCTCCGTGCTGGCGCACGAAATCGCCCACGTCACCCAGCGCCACCTTTACCAGTCGCTGGAAGCCAGCAAGCGGTTGAGCATCCCTTCCGCCGCCGCCATGCTGGGCGCCATTCTGCTGGGCACCAAATCGCCCCAGGCCGGACAGGCGGCGCTGGTCGCCCTGCAAGCCGGCGCAACGCAGTTCCAGATCAACTTCACCCGGGACAACGAACAAGAAGCGGACAGCGTCGGCATGCAAACCCTGTCGCGCTCGGAGTTCGACCCTCGCGCCATGCCATCTTTCTTCGAAAAACTGCAGCAATCCAACCGCTATGAGGGGCGCAACCTGCCGGAATTCCTGCGCACCCACCCCGTGACCGTGTCCCGTATTTCCGAAACCCGCGCCCGCGCCGAAGTATTCCCCTATAAGCAATACCCGGATACCGCCGCCTTCCAAATCATCCGCACCAAGCTGCGCGCCCACACCATCAACGACACCGGCGAGGCGACGCAATATTTCAAGGCCGTGCTAAAGCAAGGCACGGAGCAGCAGCAAGACATCGCCCGCTACGGCTTGGCCCTCGTTCAAATCAAGCAGAACAAAACCGCCGAAGCCCGCGACACCCTAACCAAGCTGGTGCGCAAATATCCGGAGCAATCCCACTTCATCAACGCCCTGGCCCAGGCCGAAATCGCCGCCGGCCGCTACAACGAGGCATTGGCCTTGTTCGACCAAGCTTTGACCCGCTTCCCGGAAAACCGGTCCTTGCTGCTGGAAGCCAGCCAAGCGCAGCTGCTGGCCGGAAAGCCGGAACGGACGCGCAAGCTGCTGACGGATTATTTGCGCCACGCCAAAGCGACGCCGGAAATCAACCAAATGCTGGCCGAGGCCTACACCAAGCTGGGCAACGAAGCGGAAGGCCATCGCTACATGGCGGAATACTACTACCACGCCGGCCACAACCGGGCCGCGATTCTGCAGCTGAAACTGGCGCTGCAAGCCGCCAAAGGCAACTTCTACCTCTCCACCATGATCGACCAGCGGCTCGGCGAGCTGATGGAAGAAGAGAGGGCGAAGCGGGAAGAGGACCGCTACTAAGCTAAGCGGCCGGCGGAACCGTTTTCCCGTTCCGCCGGCTGAACAAGCGGCTGGAATCACTCCAGCCCGACCACGCCCCGCTCCACTTCGCCGTGCTTTCGCAGTTGGCGCTTGAGTATCTTGCCCGTGGCGTTCTTGGGCAGCTCCGGCAACACCACCACTTTGCGGGGAATTTCGTGGCGGCCCAGGCGTTCCTTGCACCAGTTGCGAACTTCGGCGCCGCTCAGGTTGCTTTCCTCGTGCAGCGACACGTACGCCACGGGAATTTCCCCGTGCAAATCGTGCAGTTCTCCCACCACGGCCGCTTCCCGCACCCCGGCCAAGCTGTAGAGGGCGTCCTCGATGACGCGAGGATAAACGTTCATGCCGTTGACGATGATCATGTCCTTTTTCCGGTCGACGATGGCGAAATAGCCGTCTTCGTCTTCCGTCCCCAAATCGCCGGTGAGGAACCAACCGTCGTGGAACGACTCCGCGGTGGCCTCCGGCAAGCGCCAATACCCTTTCATCACGTTGGGGCCGCGCACGGCGATCTCGCCCACTTCGCCCAGGGGCAGCGGCTCGCCCGCCTCGTCCACGATGCGCATTTCCACCATGGGCACCGGCAATCCCACCGTCCCCGGCTTGACCAAACCGCCGATAGGATTGACGCAGGTTACCGGCGAGCATTCGGTGGGACCGTCGCCTTCGTAGATCGTCACGCCGAAACGCTCGGCGAATCCCCGCAGCACCTCCACCGGCAAGGCGGCGCCGCCGGACACGCACAGGCGCAAGCCGCTGACCACGGACGCCAGTTCGTCCTTGATGCGCAGCAACACGCTGTACATGCTGGGCACGCCCAGGAATACCGTGGCCTTGGCGGCCGCCATGGTTTTCACCACGGTGTCGGGCTCGAACCGGGCCACCGGCGCGAAAGCGCAACCGCACACCAGCGGCGTCAGCATGCCCACCGTGGCGGCGAAAGCGTGGAACATGGGCAGCACCAGCAGCACCACGTCCTCCCCGGCGCGCCAATCGAGGGCCTGCCGCACGCTGGCGGTGTTGGCCGCCAGGTTGCGGTGGGTGAGCATGGCGCCCTTGGGATGGCCGGTGGTGCCGGAGGTGTAGAGGATGACGGCCAAATCCTCGCCGGTATCGAACACGGGGTCAGGCACGGGCCCTTCATTGGCCAGGAAAGCGCCCCAGCCTTCCGGGCCGGAGCGATCGTCCACGGCAACGAAAAATTCCAGCCCCGCCACAGCTCCCCGCGCGTAATCGGCCATGTCCTGGAACGGACCGTGGTAGATAAGGCCTTTGGCGCCGGAGTCGTTCAGCATGTAAGCCACTTCGGCCGGGCTGTACAACAGGTTCAACGGCACCACCACCGCCCCCGCCTTGAGGATGCCGGCATAGGCCACGGCGAAATCAGCGCTGTTGGCGCAGTAAAGCCCTACCCGGTCGCCCTTGGCCACACCCTTGGCGGCCAAGCCCGCCGCCGCCCGGTCGGACAGCCGGTCGAAAGCGGCGAAGTCGATGCGCTTGTCGGGAAGGATGACGGCCGGGTGCTGGGGATATTGCTGCGCAGCGGCGCGCAACAACCGGGGTAACGAGGCTTCGATGTCGTGCGGTGCCATTCCATTGCTCTCCTGATTATTTACCCAAGGACTCGCCCCGGGCCAAGCGCGGCAGATTGCCGTCCAATCCCATGGCGTAACGCATTACTTTGTTTTTCGCCGGACCAAAATGCTCCGCCACCTCCAGGCCCAGGTTGCGCAAGAACTTCACCGGCTGGGCCGATACGCCGAACACGCGATAAAACAGGTCCATGCTGGTCATCATCATCAGGTTTTCCGAGCGGCGCATCCGCTCGTATTGGCGCAGCACTTTGTAGCAGCCGATGTCCTTGCCGTAACCCTTGGCCTGCAACAACACTTCCGCCAAAGACGCCGCGTCCAGCAAACCGATGTTGACGCCCTGCCCGGCCAACGGATGGATGGTGTGGGCGGCGTCGCCCACCAGGGCCACGCCCTCGTTCACGTAACGCTGGGCGTGCTGCCGCCGCAGGGGAAAACTGCCTTTGGCGAGAATGCTGTTGATCTTGCCCAAGCCGGGCGGGAAAGCCGCCTCCAGCGCCGCCAGCAACGCGTCGTTGTCCAACGACTGCAAGCGCTTCACTTCCAAGGGGGCTTCGTACCAAACCAAGGACGCGTGGTTGCCGGGCATGGGCAGGAACGCCTGCGGACCGTGGACGGTAAAGCGTTGCCAAGTGATGTCCTGCTGCGGGTAATCGGTTTCCACCGACAACACCAGGGCGTGCTGCTCGTAATCCCAGCCGCTCACGCCGAGCCCCGCCGCCTGCCGTACCGCCGAACGGGCGCCGTCCGCCGCCACCAGCAGCCGGCCTTCCAGCACGACGCCGTCATTCAGTTCGATGCGGCTGCCTTCCGGCCGATAATCCATACGCTTGATTTTGGCCGGGCACAGCAAGGTGACGTTGTCGAAGGCGGGCAGGCGTTCCAGCAACGCCAACTGCACCAGGCGGTTTTCGACGATGTAGCCGAGATAATTCTCGTCGATCTCTTCGGCCTTGAACTCCACCTCGCCGGAGGACTCCCACACCCGCATACGGGCGTAAGGGCAATAACGCATTTCCGTGATGCGCTGCCAAGCGCCGGCCATGTTCAGGATGTTGCGCGACGCCATGCTGAAGGCCGAGACGCGCAGGTCCTGCGGCTGTTCCGGGGAATAGGGCTGCGGCGGAGCCTCCTCGATCACGGCCACCCGCAAGGCCGAATTGCCCAGGCTGCACGCCAGGGCCGCCCCCACCATGCCGCCGCCGACGATGACGACATCAAATTGCTCGTTCATGTGTACCTCAAGGCCCTAGTGTCTGCTCAGAAAACGGCCCCGAGGCCAGGAAACAAGGCGGAATTTTACCGCCCCGGCGGCGTCAAGCCAAAAGGAAAGGCCGATCCGGTGAATCACTCCGCCGCCCACTGCACCCAGCCGAAATAGGAGGTGGCCAGCACCAGGACGCCGAACAAGACGCGGTACCAGGCGAACAGGGTGAAGTCGTGGCCGCCGATATAACGCAGCAGTCCTTTTACCGCTGCGAAGGCACTGACGAAAGCGGCGGCAAAGCCGATGCCGAACAAAGGCAGATCGTCCAGGGACAACAGCTCGCGGTGCTTGAACACATCGTAGGCCGTAGCGGCGAACAGCGTCGGAATCGCCAGGAAAAAGGAAAACTCCGTGGCCGCCTTGCGCGACAAGCCGAACAACAAGCCGCCGATGATGGTGGCGCCGGAGCGGGACGTTCCGGGGATCAGCGCCAACGTCTGCGCCAGGCCGACCTTGAGGGCGTCCTGCCAGGTCATGGCGTCCACCTCTTGCACGCGGATACGGTGCTCGCGCCTTTCCGCCCACCAGATGACGATGCCGCCGACGATAAAGGCACTGGCCACCGTCGTGGCGTTGAACAAATGGGCTTTCACCGCCTTGCCGAAAGCCAGGCCGAACACCGCTGCCGGCATGAAGGCCACCAGCAGGTTGAACACGAAGCGCCGGGCGGCCGGATCGCCGCGCAAGCCGCCGACCACCGTGCCGATCTTGCGGCGATATTCCCAGCACACCGCCAGGATGGCGCCGGTCTGGATGGCGATTTCGAACAGCTTGCCTTTTTCGCTATTGAAGCCCAGCAACTCGCCCACCAGGATCAAATGGCCGGTGCTGGAGATGGGCAGGAATTCGGTGAGTCCTTCGACGATGCCGAGGATGAGGGCATCGATGAATTGGGTCGCGTCCATAGAAAAACCGTGGCTCAAAACCACGGCATTATACTGGGGTCTACGGCCGGCTTAGCCTAAGGCTTGCTCGATGCGTTTGCACAAAGTCTTCAACACTTTGATTCGGGCGAAATATTTGTCGTTGGCCTCCACCAGGGTCCAAGGCGCGTAACGGGTGCTGGTGCGTTCCACCATATCGCACACGGCCGCCTCATAAGCGCCCCATTTTTCGCGATTGCGCCAATCTTCCTCGGTCAGCTTGAACTGCTTGAAGGCGATTTGCTCGCGTTCCTTGAAGCGCTTGAGCTGCTCGTCCGGACTGATGCTGAGCCAGAACTTGACCACCACCGCCTTGTTGCGGGAGAGCTGCTCTTCGAAGTCGACGATTTCGCTGTAAGCGCGCATCCAGTCGTATTCCGAGCAATACCCCTCGACCCGCTCCACCAGCACGCGCCCATACCAAGACCGATCGAAGATGACGAAACGGCCGTGAGCCGGAACGTGGCGCCAGAAACGCCACAAATAGGGCTGCGCCCGCTCCTCTTCGGTCGGCGCGGCGATGGGAATGATCTGGTAGCGGCGCGCGTCCAAAGCACCGGTAACGCGGCGGATGGCGCCGCCTTTACCGGCGGCGTCGTTGCCTTCGAACACCGCCATCACCGAAATGTTCTTGAACCCCGCCTCGCGGGTCAGCATATTGAGACGGCCCTGATATTTTTCCAACTGCGCTTCGTAGCTTTTCTTCGACAGTGCCTGGCTTAAATCCAGGGTTTTGAGAATGTGCAAATTGTCGATGGCGGGAACCAGTGGCGGCGCCAAATTGCGCCGCGGCGGCGTGGCGTCGTCCAGGAAAGCTCGCACCGCCTGCAGGATGCTTTTACCCACGGTGAGACTGCGGTAGCGATGGTCGTTGCCCTCCACCACCAGCCAGGGCGCCTCGGCGGTGCTGGTGTGGCGCAGCGCCCGCTCGGAAGCCTTGCGGAACTTGTCGTACAACTCGAAACGCTCCCAATCCTCCGGCGTCACCCGCCATTTCGTGGCGGAATTCGCTTCCAGCGCCTTCAGCCGCTTGAGCTGCTGTTTTTTGGACAAATGCATCCAAAATTTAAGGATCAAAGCCCCTTCATCCGTCAGCATTTTTTCGAAGCGCACCACTTCTTCCATGTGCTGGTCCAGCTCGGCCCCCTTAGACTTGCCCAACACCTTGTCGACGATAGGCTTGGTGTACCAGGAACCGAACAGTATGCCGATCTTGCCTTTGGGCGGCAGCACTCGCCAGAAGCGCCACATGAGGGGCCGCTGCAACTCCTCCGGGGAAGGCTCGCCCAATCCGTGGGTCTGGATATGGCGCGGGTCCATCCACTCGTTCAGCAGATTGACGGTTTCGCTCTTGCCCGCGCCGTCCACCCCTCCCACCAGAATCACCACAGGGAATTTGGCCCGGGCGATCAGCTCGTACTGCGCCTGAAGCAAGGCTTCCCGCAAAATCGGCACCTCCGCCTCGAAGGTTGCCTTGTCGATTTTGTGGCCCAATTCGGCAGACTCGAACATTACCGGTCCTTACTGTGGTTACGCAAAGCCGATTACTTGGCGCAATCGATTTTGAGGGAATTGATATTGTGGTGGAAATCCAGCTCCCCCAGATGGTGATGCTTCTGTCCAGGCCCGAAGCTGACTTCGTCGCCGCTGTCCGAGGGTTTTTCGCCCCAGTTTCTTAATGCGTCGGGGTGATTGGGATTGGCGGTCGGCTGATCGCGAAAGCTCTCCTTGCGGTAAGCTTGAATGACGGCTTTCGGGCCGACGGCAAGACTGTCGATCCGGTTGCTCCAATCCGCCCCCGCCACGCTGCGGAGGTTGGGCAACTGCGCCGGGCCTTCGATACGGGCGTGTTCGCCCTTGAAACCGATCTCGGAATAGATATCCAGCCAACAATCGCCGGCGATGGCGATCCCCGACTGTCCGACGATGGCGACGGCGGTCAAGCCACCCCAGAACCAATGCGTTCTAGCCATGACACCCTCCTGAAAGGCGAGGAAACTTCCGGCTTTGAGTGTAGCAGAGGGCGGGCGAAAGACGCGGCGCTAGCAAAGGCCGCGCGCGATGGCTTCAGTGATGGTGATCCTCGGCGCCATCGTCATGCTCGTGCGCATGATCATGGTCGTGGTCGTGGGGGGGAACCGCCACGCCATGCACGCCGACCCCGTGACCATACACCATCAAACCGCCCAAATCGGCCCCATGGGCCATCACCAGCACCATGACGCCGGCAAGCGCCAAGTGCAGCGTCGTGCCGACCATCGACCATCGCTCGCCCTGAAAGCGCCGCCATAGGGACAACAGCAAGGCCATGCCCAACACCACCAAACCGTGTTTACCATGGCTGAGCATGATCCCATGGACATCCCCGCCGTGGGAGACCGACTGCGCGGCTTGTACGCCCAAAACCACGGCCACGGCGGCGAAGCATGTTCCCAAATACAGCAAACCGCCGGCCATTCGCCTCCAAGCGGCGTTGCGCAGCGCAGCCCCCGCCACGTCCAGCAACAGATAACAGGTCAATAAAGCAATGGGGAAATGCACCAACAGCGGATGCCAGTTGGGCATGGAGGCTAGGCCGGGAAAACTTTCTAGCAACAAATCACCCATGGAAGGCCTCCTCGACGGCAAATATTGAACAACAGCGAACGACAACGAAAACAGCCCGGAGCAACGGCGCCATCGCGTCCGGGCGCGCGCCCAGCCCCACACAGTCCTTACGCAATTACCGTAAGGAGCCACCGAAACAAGATCGGTCGCCTAAAACGAAAAATGGTTCCCGCCCCAGCGGGGCGGAAACCATTTTCTACAGCGGACGCGGACGGGCCGGCTAGCGCACCCGCCTGACGGGATTAACGACGGCCGCCGCCGCCGAAACCGCCACCACCGCCGCCGAAGTCGCGACGACCGCCGCCACCGCCGTTACCGGAACGGAAGCCGCCTTCGCGGCGCGGGCGTTCCTCGCGGGGACGGGCTTCGTTCACCGTGAGGGAACGGCCATTGAAGTCTTTGTTATGGAACATTTCGATCGCCTTTTCGGCGTCGGCGCGATCGGTCATTTCGACGAAGGCGAAACCACGCGAACGGTTGGTCATTTTGTCCATAACCACTTCGCATGCACTCACGCTACCGGCTTGGGAAAACAGGTCGAGCAGTTCATTGCTGGTTGCGGTGAACGGCAGATTGCCTACGAATAGCCTGATGGCCATATACTAACGTCCTTTGCTGCGGTAGCGTGTTTCAGTGACTGTTCCCGCCCTCCGGGTTTCTGAATGTGGCCGCCAACTCATCATGCCGCCCGACAATCTACCAGACTCACTGTAACCTAAATCTCTGCAAGCGGACCAATTGTAGTCAAAGTCGGAGAGCTTCGGCAACTGCTTATCACCGCCTAAAAAATGGCTAAGGCAGCCATACGCTGAAGCATCCGCCGGAGTCGATTCCGTCGTTGGTGATGGCGATGTGACCGGCCTTGTCACGGTTTTTATGCAGCCCCGCCACCAGCCTAGCGAAGTACAATCCCAACCCGGTGCTGCCGTTTTGAAAATCGACCGGAGGCAAGCCCTCGCGACCATCGGCCAGCATGTGCGGCGGATATCCGGGACCGTCGTCGGCGATGGACAGCACCAGCCCGCCGTCCCGCTCCTGCCCGATGATGCGCAACCGGCCGCGAGCGTATTTATAGGCATTATTAATGACGTTGGTCAAAATGCCCGCCACCATCTCCCGGTCGAAAAACCACACCAAACCGGAATCGCACACGACTTCCGCGGCGATCTGCTTGTGCTCCAGCATCAATTGGTGAACCTGCATTTGCTCCATCAGGAATTCCGTCACGTCGACTTCGGCAATGTTGGGCGAAAACCGCGCCTGGCTGCTCCGATAAATCCCCAATAACTGCATCATATCGTTACCGATGCGCTGCCCCTCGTAACGCAGCTTCACCATTCGGCCGTAACGGGGGTCTTCGTCCGACGTTTCCTCGACCACTTCATCCAGCATGCCGAGAAAAATACACAGGGAATTTTTCATGTCGTGCAGGGAACTCGCCAACACGGTAGCGAAATCGAGAACCTCGGGGGCGCTGTTTGACTTATCCATAGCGAACCTCCTTGGTCAATGGCTCACGGACATTTGGTTGAGAAGCTCCTTGAGCTTTTGATACTTCGAATTGGCGGCGTCCAAGTCCCTTACCCGGCCGAGATAGAGTTCGGCTTTTTGCACATCGGCGCGGGTTGCGCCCTGCTTGCGCATGAACATCACCAGCGACTGGGCGGCGTTCAAATTGATCACCACGTTGCCCGGCATGCCGCGCGCGGCTTTTTCGAAAAAACTGATGGATTCTTCCAGCCGGCCTTCCTGCGCCAAGCGCACCCCCTGGTTATTGATTTCCGCCACTTCCTCCACCGTCGCGTCGATGAAAGACTGGCCTTCCGATGCCAACCCAGCCTCGTTGAATAGATGGAGCACCCGCTGCTGGGTCGCCGCATCTTCGTGCTGGTTGCGCAAGGCGTACCGCAGCAAGTCCCGCGCCGCGTCGGCATCCCCCTGCTGAAAACACAGTTGCGCCACATCCATGGCCACATCGCCAGTCACCGTCTCCGGATGCTCCTGAAACAGCTGGACCGCCCGCTTGGTGGACTCTTGGCTCAAAGCGGCATTGCCTAAACCCTGCTGCACCTGAGCGCCCACCAGAGCGACATGGACTTGGGCGCCGGTGTCCTCGCGAAATTCGCGCGCCATGGTTTCCACCGTTTTGATCGCTTCCACCGGCACCCCTCGCTTGACCATCGTCAGAGCCAAGCCGGCGAACTCGGCGGGGCCGCGCAAACAAGACCCCTTGCCCACACGCAAGGCTTGCTTGAAGGCCTTTTCCGCCGATTCGTAGTCCTCGTTGCGAAAAGCCAGTTCGCCATAACGACGCTGGCGCGAAACCGACTTCCACGAACGCTGCAGCGCTTGGGCGGTCACTTCCTGGGCTTCCTGCAATTGCCCCTGCCCTTCCAGCGCCAACGACAACAAGTCGTATGCCGCCACCACCATCGGGTGGCTGTCGATCAGTCGGCGCAACACCTCCACCGCCGCATCATATTGCTGCAGTCGGTATAAGGCTTTGCCCAATCCCAGCATCGCCCACGGCAACTCCCGCAGCTCGAGTATGCCCGCATATAGATCCCGGGCCTTCTCGTAGGCGCCGGTGGTCAACAGCAATTCGCCTTTCAGGCGCAACAATTCGAAGCGGCTGGCCGGCTCCCGCTCCATCAAATAATCGCACTGCGTCAACGCCACGGTGTAATTGTGCTGCTGCATGGCGTTCAGGATGGGATGCAGCTTTTCTTTTTTTCCCAGCAGATTGCGGAGCCTGGTCTGCAAGGTCGCTTTGGGAATCGGCTTGGAAAGGTAGTCGTCGGGCGAATACTCCACCGCCCCCATCACCATGGGCGTCGACGTTTCCGCCGTCACCATCACGAAAATCGCCGAATAGGGCAGCAATCCGCGATGCCGGACCTCCTCCAGCACCTGCTGGCCGTCCCGCCCCTCGCCCAAGGCGTAATCGCACAACACCACGTCGAACTTGTGAATAATCATCGCCGCCATGGCCTGATCGCCGTCCTTGGCGGTGTGAATATCCTCCGCGCCCAGCGAGGCCACCAAGGTGCGCATCATGGTGCGCATGTCCGGCAGATCGTCGACGATTAAGATTTTCTTCCCGCGCAGCGACCAAATTTCCATAACCACAACCACTCAAAACAAACGACTATCAGGGCAAAGTATGCACATTCATTCCGCGCTTATCCATTGCAGCGCTTGCGTTCTGGCAAGCCCGTCACCGTAAAACGGGAGCAAAATCGTCATTTTATCGGGGAACCCCGGGCAACTCCGTGGCTATTTCGGTACAATGCCCAGTGCGAAATTCCGCGCCGCCCATGCCTAACTTGGAGCCCGGCGCCGTAATTAGAGCCTCTCGAATAGCGACGCTTTCCGCCCAGCTCAGGCTCCGAATCGCCACAATCCAACTCCCCATAACGGTCATCAAGTATCTCCATGAAGCTTTGCCCCCTCCCTTGCAAAACATCCCGCTACACCTCGCTGCTCGGCTTGGCGCTCGCCCTCGCTTCGTCGGGCGCGGCGGCGGAAACGTTTACGATGCCCGCGCCCAACAGCGACACCATCGGCGAAATCGCATACACCAAAGCACTGCAGGAAGACACCTTGCTGGATGTGGCGCGCCGGTTCAGCCTGGGCCAGGACGAAATCGTCCTCGCCAACGCTAAAGTGGATCGCTGGTATCCCCGCGAAGGCACGCAAGTGTTGCTGCCGAAGCTATTCGTCCTGCCGGACGCGCAACGCAACGGCGTTGTGCTGAACGTGCCGGAAATGCGGCTCTACTATTTCCAGCCCAAGAAAGGCACGGTGGAAAGTTATCCGGTCAGCATCGGACGCATGGATTGGAAAACACCGCGCGGCATGACGCGCGTGGTGGAAAAAGTGACCAACCCGTCGTGGCGTCCGCCGGAAACCATCAAGCGCGAACACGCGGCCGACGGCGACATTCTGCCGGATGTCGTGCCGCCGGGCCCCAACAACCCCTTGGGCAAGTTCGCCATGAAGCTGGGCATTCCCGGCTACCTGATCCACGGCACGGGCGTCGACAAGGAGTACGGCATCGGCATGCGCGTGACCCACGGCTGCGTGCGCATGTACCCGGAAGACATCGCCCAGCTATTCCCCGTGGTGCCGGCCGGCTCGCCCGTGCAAATCGTCAACCAACCGGTGAAAGTGGGCTGGAACGGGCAAGACCTCTATATCGAAGTGCATCCTCCGCTGGAAGAAGACAACCTCGATTACGACCAGTTGCTGGCGCAGGCCATGAACCTGCTGCAGAAAAAAGTGGAGAAACACGCCGTGCCGGAAATCGACGGGCAGGCGCTGAAAGCCGCGCTGAAAGACCCCACCGGCGTGCCCGTGCTGATCAGCAAGCCCATCGCGGCGCAGCAATCCAAGGGAGCGGGAGTGCTGGGAACGGAAACGCCGGCGGCCGGCGAAGCCATCAGCGGGCAGTAACCGCAGTTAACGGCGCAGCCGGCCCTTACTTACCGCGCCGGCTGACCTTCGCCCATTAAAAAAGCCCTGCCGGCTGAGCCGGCAGGGCTTTTTCACTTACGATGAAGCTTATTTCTTCATCGAGTGCTTGAACATGCGGTCCAGCTTAGCGTTCACTTCGTCAGCGGAAGCAGCAGCGCGCTTTGCAGCAGCTTCAGCGGACTGGGAAGCAGCCAGAGCCTGGTCAGCCTTAGCGCTGGTAGCCTTAACGCTGTTTTCCAGGTCGTCAACGCGGCCCTTCAGGGCGTTCAGGTCGGACTTGGATGCGCAGCCAACCATCAGGCCAGCGGACAACAGAGCAACTGCAATTTTGGAAGACTTCTTGATCATCTTTATTTCCTTCGTCTGACTAATTGACACTTAAATCATCTAAACACGAGATGACATCAACATCCCGTGTAAAAGTTTGCACCGAATCGCGCCAGCTTTCCAGCGGAATTTTCGGTTGCACTTATCGTATCACAACTAGGGTGCCCTTTTTAATCCACTGTTTCAAGCGATCCAGCTGCTCATTGGTGACGGCGATACAGCCATGAGTCCAATCGAAGTGCCTATGCACTTGCAGGCTGCCCTGGCCGATGCCGTGAATACCAATCTGCCCCCCCAGCGGGGTATCCTGCGGCGGCACTTCCGCCTCGGGCTGGTAGCTAAGCAAGCGGCGATAGGTATGGGCGTCGATCAAGCCGCCGTCGTATGCGCGCTTGGCATTGTCGTGGTTAGGGAAATTGAAGCCGAAAAAACTACCGAAACGGCTTTTCTCGTTAACCCAACCGATATGGTAAGAACCCAGCGGCGTTTTATCGTCGCCCCGCTGCTTGTCGTAGCCCACACCGTTACGGCCGATGGCGATATGGTCGAATACTTCCAGCGTCCGGCCGTCACGCCCCGCCTCGCCTTCCATTACCTTCATCACATGGGGCTTGGTCTCCACCAACAGCCAAATATCCTTTTCGTTGCCCTCGGCCGCGAACGCCGCCAACAGCGTGGCCAGTACGAAACCGCCTTTACGAACATCTAGCATCGTCAACTCCTCCCCTCAACCTTGCCACAGTCAAAGTCGTTTATCAGCTTATTGCTGTAGTATTCTGTATTCGTTTCGAATTTTTTCAAGCATTGGTACGCCGCCATGAATATCCAGACCGTCACAACCACCGCCTACAACGACCAAAAACCCGGCACGTCCGGCCTGCGCAAGCGCGTGCCGGTGTTTCAGCAACCCCACTACCTGGAGAACTTCGTCCAATGCATCCTTGAGCAAGCGGGCGACATACAAGGCAAAACCATCGTGGCGGGCGGCGACGGCCGCTACCACAACCGCCAAGCCATCCAGACCATCGTCAAAATGGCGGCCGCCCACGGCGTGGGCCGGCTGCTGGTGGGGCGCGACGGACTGCTGTCCACGCCGGCGGCCTCCTGCGTCATCCGCAAATACGGCGCCGCCGGCGGCTTCGTGCTGTCCGCCAGCCACAACCCGGGCGGCCCGGACGGCGACTTCGGCATCAAATACAACGTATCCAACGGCGGCCCGGCGCCGGAATCCTTCACCAACGCCGTGTTCGCCGCCAGCAAGGCCATCGCCAGCTACCGCATCGCCGACCTACCGGACATCGATTTGAGCCGCGAAGGCGACCACGACTTCGGCGGTTTCCGCGTCACCGTCATCGACCCGGTGGCCGACTACGCCGAGTTGATGGGCAAGCTATTCGACTTCGACCGCATCCGCGCCGCCTTCGCCAGCGGTGCATTGACGGTGCGCTTCGACGCCATGCACGCCATCACCGGACCCTACGCCCTGCAAATCATCGAGAAGACCCTGGGCGCAACCGCCGGCTCGGTCATCAACGCCGTGCCGCTGGAAGACTTCGGCGGCGGCCATCCCGACCCCAACCTGACCCACGCCCCGGAACTGGCGGCCCTCATGTACAGCGACGCCGCGCCGGTGCTGGGTGCAGCCTCCGACGGCGACGGCGACCGCAATATGATCGTCGGCAAGAACTGCTTCGTCACCCCCAGCGACAGCCTGGCCATCCTGGCCGCCAACGCCCATTTGATCCCCGGCTACGCCAAGGGCGTCGCCGGCATCGCCCGTTCCATGCCCACCAGCCAGGCCGCCGACCGGGTCGCCAAGGCGCTGGGCATCCCCTGTTTCGAAACCCCCACCGGCTGGAAATTCTTCGGCAACCTGCTGGACGCCGGCCGCATCACCCTGTGCGGCGAGGAAAGTTTCGGCACCGGTTCCAACCACGTGCGGGAAAAGGACGGCCTATGGGCCGTACTGTTCTGGCTGGACCTACTCGCCGCCCGCAAGCAGCCGGTAGCGGACATCGTCAAGGAACACTGGCAGCGTTACGGCCGCGATTTCTACTCGCGCCACGACTACGAAGAAATCGACAGCGCCATCGCCAACCAGCTGATGGACGACCTGCGCGCCAAACTGCCGGGCCTGGTGGGACAATCCATGGCCGGATCGAAAGTGGCGCAGGCCGACGACTTCGCCTACACGGATCCAGTAGACGGCAGCACCAGCGCCGGCCAGGGCATCCGCATCATTTTCGAGAACGGCTCGCGCGTGGTGTTCCGTTTGTCCGGCACCGGCACCGCCGGCGCCACCCTGCGCATCTACCTGGAACGCCACGAACCGGATGCCGCCCGCCACGGCGAGGACACCCAAAAGGCCCTGGCCGACCTGATCCAACTGGCGGAAGCCCTCAGCGAAGTGAAACAGCGCAGCGGCCGCGAGGCGCCCTGCGTCATCACCTAAGCCGACATCGGCAAAGGGTAGGAGCGGCTCCTAGCCGCGAAGACTCGCAGACGGGTTTGCGCGAAGCGTATACGCGTATTCCGCAAACCTCGCCGAGTCGTCGGGGTTAAGCCCCCTCCTACCTCCCTACCCCTCCTGCCCCGTATCCGGCTCGCCGCAATGGCGCAGCACCTGCTCGCGGGACAGATCGCGCAGCCGCAGCGCCAGCTGCCACTCGTCCGCCAAACCTTCCCGCTCACGCAACGCCGGAGTATCGATGGACTCGCCGACGGTGACGGTGAGGGTTCCCCTACGCGGGAACCACGTACCGTCCCGCAGCATGTCGCGCGTGCCCTTGATGGCGACGGGCACCACCGGCAAGCCGCCTTGGGCGGCGGCTTGGAAGGCGCCCATGCGGAACGGCAACAGGCCGGCGGCGCGGGTGAAAGTGCCCTCGGGGAAATACAGCAGGGAACGCCCCTGCCGCGCGGACTCGGCCAGGCGCCGGGCATCGCCCAGGCCTTGCTGGCGGTCGAAACGCTCGACGAATTCGGTACCGATACGGCGCAGGAACAAGCCAGCCAGCCACTGCTTGGACAACTCGACCTTGGCAACGAAGGCCAGCGGGCGCGGCATGGCGCAGGCCAGGGCCAGGCCGTCCAGATAGCTGGCGTGGTTGCACACATAGATGGCCGGGCGGCCTTGCGGCGGCAGATTTTCCAAGCCGCGCACGCTCACCGGCGTGGCGGTCAGCCCGACCACCGCTTTCGCCGCCAACCGCAGCAACGGCCACCGCCAGCGGGCCAGCGGGCACAGAACCACCGCCAGCCAGCCCGACAAGGCCGCGAACAGCAGCACCAGCCAAGCGTAAGCCGCGAAAGTCGCAGCGCCCAACTGCCGCAGCCAACGGGACAGCTGCGGCAAGCCCGCGGCCAGCATCAACCGCAGCATCTGCGCCTTGGCGCTGCGCGGGCCGGCCAGGGCCAGGCCGCTTTCGTACAACTCGCGGCAAGCGGCGCGGCGGATTTTGCCGCTGGACGTTTTCAACACCGTGTGGGGCGGCACCAGCACCACCTCGTCCGGCGGCATGCCCACCAACTCCACGGCGGCTTCGTTTACCTGCAAACAAAGGGCTTCGCGGGCATCCGGCTCGCTTTCCCGCGATTCGGCCATCACCACCAGCTTTTCCGTGCCGCTGGCCGCGTCGCTGCAACCGAACACCGCCACGCAGCCGGCGCGAATGCCGGGCAATTGGCCAACCGCCCCTTCCAGCTCGTGGGGATAGATGTTGCGGCCGGCGTGGATGATGACGTCCTTGACCCGGCCGGTGATGTACACCTCGCCGCCGGCCATATAGGCCAGGTCGCCCGACTTGATCCAGCCGTCGCGGAACAGTGCGCGGGTGGCTTCCGGATTGCGATAATAGCCTGAAGTGGCGGAAGGGCCGCGGAACTCCAGGCTGCCCTGCTCCCGCTCCGGCACTTCGCGGCCGGCGGCGTCGACGATGCGGATTTCGTGGCCGGGCAAGGCCATACCGCAGGCGGGGAAGCGGATAGTGTCACCACCACCCTCTCCCCCTCTCCCGCCTGCGGGCGAGGGGACGGCGCGCCCTGAGGAAGCCAACGCCCCCCGATCCACACAGTCGAACAACGGCCCACGCCGCAGGGGCGGAAAAGACAGCCCGACGGAGTTTTCCGCCAGCCCGTACACCGGCGTCATGGCGGTGCGGCTGAAACCGAAGCGGCCGAAATACTCGCAAAAGCGTTCCAGGGTATCGGGATTGACCGGCTCGGCGCCGTTGAACATCAGCCGCAGGCGGCTCAAATCCAGCCCTTGCAGGGATTCGTCCTTGAGCCGCTTCAAGCACAGCTCGTAGGCGAAATTGGGCGCCGCGGTGAGCGTGCCGCCGTAGCGGTGGATGGCCCACAGCCAGCGGCTGGGCCGGGCCAGGAACGCCAGGGGCGAGAAGTTGACCATCAGCATGGCGTGGTACAGGCTGCCCAGCCAGGCGCCGATCAGGCCCATGTCGTGGTATAGCGGCAGCCAGCTGACGAACACGTCGGACGAATCGGCCCCGGTGGCCTCGCCCATGGCGCGCACGTTGGCCAGCAGGTTGGCGTGGGTCAGCATCACGCCCTTGGGCGTGCCGGTGCTGCCGGAAGTGTATTGCAGGAAAGCGATGTCGCCGGCCTCCACCTTGTGCCGAACCAGGCTGCCGCCGCTTTGAGCCAATTCGTCCACCGTCGCGATGACGCCGAGGCTCGCCACATGGGACTTGAGCAAACGCGCCACCTTGATCGCCTCGGGCAGCGTCACCAGCACCGCCGCCTGGCAATTGTCCAGGATGGCGCGATGGCGCAGCAGGTGATCCTCCAGGTGCGAGGGCCGCGCCGGCGGATAGATGGGCACGGGAACGCCGCCGGCCAGCAAAGCGCCGAAAAAGGCGTAGAAGTATTCCGGGCTGGTGGGCAGCATGATGGCCACCGCTTGGCGCGGCCTCAACCCTTGCCGCTGCAGGCCGGCCGCCACCGCTTCCGCGCGCCGGCGCAACTGGCCGTAAGTGATCGCCTCGCCGTCGCCCTCGTCCTGGTAACACTGGATATGGGGACGGTCGGGATGCCGCTCGGCGTGCCAATCCAGCACTTCCAACAAGGTCCGCGCATCGTCGGGCGCCGACTGGGTATGTTCCAGGCGGACATGGCTCACTTCCACGGCCTGGCCGGTGCCCGCGCTGTGGGCCGCCAGCACCGCCCGCAGCAAGTCGCGCGGCGTCTCCACGTTGGCGTACACCGCCTCCGCCAGCCTTACGCCGAAGCCCGCCTCCACCCGCGCCAACAGCTCCATGCGCGTCAAACTGTCCAGCCCCAGGTCGCGATCGAAATGGCTGTCCAGCTGCAAAGCCTGCAAACGCGACGGGCGGATTTTCAACTCGCCCCCCAGTCGCCGCACCAGTTCCAACAACTGGGCGGCCGACTGTTCGGCGCTGGGGATCGGTGTGGACATCATCGGCATCGCATCGGCGGAATCGGTGGCCGGCTATTATCCGGCGCGAACACCGCCGCCGCCAAGCGGACTAGTCCTCGCCGTACAAATGTTCCTCGGTCACGTCGGATTGGGGATTGTGCGCGTCCATCCAGTCGTCCCAATAGGGGCGCGGCTGGAAGCGATCGTACAGAAAATCCACGAACGTGCGTACTTTGGCGGATAAATTCTTGCGGTGCGGGTAAACCGCGTTGATATCCAGCGTGGCCGGCTCGTACTCCGTCATCACCGCTTTCAGCCGGCCCTTGCGCAAATCGTGGCCGGCCATGTAGGTGGGCAGCATCACCAACCCCAGTCCGTTGATGGCGGCCAGCCGCAGCGCGCCGGACACGTTGGCCTGCAAGTTGCCGCCGACCCGGATGATAATTTTCTTGCCTTCCGGATCGCGGAACTGCCAATGGTCTTTCTGCGGCCAGCTCCAGTTGAACAGGCAATTGTGGACTTTCAAGTCGTTGGGCGTCTTCGGCACGCCGTGGCCGACGAAATAATCCGGCGCGCCGCACACCACCTGCCGGGACGTGGCCAGCTTGCGGGCGATCAGGCTGGACTCGGCCAGCTGCCCCAGGTGAATGGCCAAATCCAGCCCCGCCTCGATCACGTCCACCGTGCCGCCTTGCAGCAACAGTTCCACGTTCACGTCGGGATACTGTCGCAAATATTCCGAAATGGCCGGCGCCAAGTGGTAGGTGCCGAAAAACGGCGGGCTGGCGACCTTGAGCGTGCCGCGCGGCTCGGTCTGCATGTGGGTGACGGCCAGCTCGTTTTCCTCGATATCGTCGAGGATTTGCAGACAGCGCTCGAAATAGACGTTGCCCACTTCGGTCAAGCTCAATTGCCGCGTGGTGCGGTTGAGCAGGCGGATCCCCAAGCTGTTCTCCAACTGCATCACGTGCTTGGTGGCCATGGCGCGGGAAATGTTCAGCTCCTTGGCCGCCGCGGCGAAGCTGCCGGCCTTCGCCACCTTGGTGAAAACATTCATGCTGGCGAGTTTGTCCATGACGCTCCTCTCAGTCTGTAATTTCTTTTACAGAAACAATCTATGAAATCGCAAGGCCATTGTACACCATCATACCGCGCCTTATAGTAAAGCCGTACTCAAGGCAACCAAAGACGAAGGAAAAGGAGCAGCATCATGGCTAAATTACCCATGGGTTTGATCGGCATCGTGTTCGCGGGCTTGGCTGGACAGGCGCTGGCCGCCAACACGGACACCCCGCGCCAAGTGGCGGAAGCCACCATCGCCAAATGGAACGAAGTCGTTCAACGCGGCCGCGTGGATGAAATCGTCGCCCTCTACACGGACAACGCCATGTTGCTGGCCCCAAACGGCCAAGTCTCCAAAAACCCGGCGGAAATCCGCGCGTTCTGGCAAGCCTTGCTCGAGCGCCGCGCCGGCGAGTATCGTTTCAACGTGGTGGAAGCCCGCGATGACAAAGGCGACACCGTGGTGACCAAGGCGGTGCTGTCCAACAACCAGAAGTTGGCGCATTCCGCCCAGACCATGCATTACCACTACGACGGCGAGCTGTTCAACGTATTCAAGCGCCAGAAGGACGGCAGCTGGAAAACCGAAGTGCAACGCTGGAACTAACCCTCCCCTAAAAAAACAGGCTGTCCAACCGGACAGCCTGTTTTTTTTTTGCGCCGAGAACAACCGGTCCTCGGCTAGCCGCGCCTCAGCGATGCTTGTAGCGGTCGTTCTGCAACAGCGCCTTCACATTGGGTCCCATGGGCAGCTTGTAGTCGTAGGACCCCAGAATCACGCCGTCCAGCGCGCGAATCACCTTGCTGGTAACGAACACCGTGTCCGCCGCCACCGCATACGTGCCGACGATCACGGCCTGGGCGTCGTGCTCCTGGGTCAAATCCTTCAACTCCCGCGACAGCATCAGCTCGCCCGTTTCCTCCTTGATGAACAGTTCGTTGCGCAGCTTCAACTCGATCACGTCGTAACCGTGCTGGCTGAAGTAGGATCCCACCTGCTCTCCCAGCATGCGGCCCAGGGTGGAGGATCCCTGCACATTGTCGATATTGACGAAGCTGGCGATCATCAGGGGGCGGTGGCGTTCCAGGGAGGCGTGCACCCCTTTCGGGCTCTCCGCCGCGGCTTGCAAGACCTCGCCGGCCTGGTAGCTTTCCTTGATGATGTCGACGTCCTTGACCGCCTGCTTGCCGCAGCCGGCGGCCACTGCCGCCAACACGCCGACGGCGACCCAATTGCGCGTCTGCTTCATGTTCATTGGTCCACCGCCTTGTAATTCTTGGTGTGCGGCGCGAACGGCAGCGCGGCGCCGGAATAATGGCTTTTTTCGCCGTCGTTGATGTAGTACATGCGGCTGCCGCTGTAAACCACCTTGGCCCCGTCGTTGATGGTGACGTTGACGATGGCTTCGCTGTTGGTGCCGTCCGGGAAATAATTTTCCTGGTATTCGGACAAGGGCAGGATGGCCCAAGCCGGCGCGGTCCACAAATCGCCGACCCGATAGATCAGGTAGGAAATGCCTTTCATCAGGGTGAAATCGCCGGGCAGGGGGTGCAGCCCTTCCCGATCGCGGAAGCTCACCACTTGGCTGTCGTAATTCAGCACCAGCGGATTGCCCGCCTCCGAGGTGGTCACCGCCACGCCTTTTTCAACCAGACGGCTGGTCAAGAGGCCGTGCAGCGCTTGACTGAAATCGGTATTTTGCTTGGAGGGCGCGATGTAAACCGGACGATTGCCGGGAACCGCCGAAACCTTGCCGGCGATCCCCGCCGCCAGATTTTCCGCCAGCACGTCCCAGTGGTGAGACGCCTGCATTTTCTGCTGTTCGCTGGTCGGGTAAGCGGTCGCCGCCGGCACTTGCCGTTGCGCGCAACCCGCCGCTCCCACGGAAATCAGCGCCGCTGCGGCGACGGCTGTGGCTGTCTTTTTCATCATCATCCCCCAATAAAAACCTGATAAGGCCTAATCCGAATTCAATTCAAGCACGTTTTGCGCCGCGCGTGAATAGTTACGGCCCAGCGGCGGTGCGCCGGGCAAAGCGGGGGCGGCGAATCCACCGCCCCCGTCACAAAAGCGGGACGCGATCTTTATCCGACCAGAGGGCGAATGCCGACGCTGGCGCGCAGCCGCTGCACGAACGGCGCCGCAACCGCGCGCGCCCGCTGGGCGCCGTCCTGCAAGGCCTTCTCGATCTGTTCCGGCGACTCCAGCAACGCCACGTAACGCTCGCGCGGCGCCTTAAGGTGTTCGTTGAGATACTCGAACAAAAACTGCTTCATCTCGCCCCAGGCGATGCCTTCGGCATAACGCTGGCGGACTTGCGCAACCTCTTCCGGCGTAGCGAAAGCCCGGTAGATGCAAAACAGCGTGCAAGTGTCGGGGTCTTTCGGTTCGCCCGGCTGCAAGGAATTGGTCTTGATCTTCATGATCAGCTTGCGCAGGCGGTTTTCCGGCTCGAACAAGGGAATGGTGTTGTCGTAGCTCTTGCTCATCTTGCGGCCGTCCATCCCCAGCAGCACCGCCGTTTCTTCGCCCACCACCGCTTCCGGCAACACGAAATGCTCGCCGTACAAATGGTTGAAGCGCTGGCCGATGTCCCGCGCCATTTCGATGTGCTGCACCTGGTCCTTGCCCACCGGCACCTTGCTCGCATTGAACATGAGAATGTCCGCCGCCATCAGGATGGGATAGTTGAACAACCCCATGGTCACGCCCTTGTCCGGGTCGCTCTCGCCGGCCTCCTCGTTGGCCTGCACCGCCGCCTTGTAGGCGTGGGCGCGATTCATCAGCCCCTTGGCGGTCACGCAAGTCAGCAGCCAAGTCAGCTCGGCGATTTCCGGCACGTCCGACTGGCGATAAAACACCGCATTCTCCGTATCCAGCCCCAGGGCCAACCAGGTGGCGGCGATTTCCAGGGACGACTGGCGCACCCGCTCCGGATCGCGGCACTTGATCAGCGCGTGGTAGTCCGCCAGGAAGTAATAAGGCTGCACATCGGCATCGCGGCTATGTTCGATGGCCGGACGGATAGCGCCCACGTAATTGCCCAAATGGGGCGTGCCGGTGGTGGTGATGCCTGTGAGTACGATGGCTTTGTTCATTCGATAACCTGTCGGATGCTGGGCGCAGCCGTCCTATACGGCCCGCCGCTGAAATTGGGGAAAATATCCACGACCGGGGGCGTGGAAATCGGCGCAGAATCTAACCGGCGCCACCGCCCGGAAAAGCCCGCGAAATATGACATAAAAGCCCCACCCAAGCCAGACCGGGCACCGGGCGCGCGCCCAGCGGACCGTTGCGCGTTTATACTAGGCGGCAAAATTCCACCCGGAAACGTCCATAAGCAACTGTTCGGAGGAGGCCGTCGATGCTGGACAACCACAACAAGCGCAAATTCCAGCGCATCGCCACCGACTGCCGCCTGAGCTACCGCTCGCTGGCCGACGGCGCCGTCCACGAAGGCCGCTGCCTCAACCTGAGCGGCGGCGGCCTGCTGTTCAAAGGACCGGCCGCCGTGGAAATCGGCTACGCTTTGGAAGTATCGGTGCTACCGGACAACCGCCTGACACCGCCGCTGGACGCCTTCGTCGAAGTGATCCGCTGCACCCCCGACGGGGACAGCTTCGAAATCGCCGCCGACATAAAAGGCATCAAAGGCAGTTAACCCACTATCGAGTCCATGTACAAAGTCACCAAAGAAATCTCCTTCTGCTACGGCCATCGGCTGATGCACCACGCCGGCAAATGCCGCCACCTGCACGGCCACAGCGCCCGCGCCGCCATCACCATCGCCGCCGACGAACTGGACCGCCAAGGCATGGTGTGCGACTTCTCCGACATCGACGCCGCCGCGCGGCAACTGATCGACGAACAATTCGACCACAACATGCTCCTGCACCGGGACGACCCCGCCCTGCCCTGGCTGCGGCAAAACAACGAACGCCACCTGGTGCTGGACGAACACCCCACCGCCGAAGCCCTGGCGAAAATGATTTACCGCCACATGCAAGCCCAAGGCTACCGGGTCGTGCAAGTCGCCATCTGGGAAACCGCCACCGCCCACGCCAGCTACAGCGAATAAGCCCGCCATGAGCGCCCTGCTGCCCGTCAACAAATCCTATTGGCTGCAACGCGTCTGCGAAGCCAACTACGACAAACTCCAGCGCCTGCTGCCGGACCTGGCCAGCCTGGAACAAGCCGTGCTGGAAGACGAAAGCGGCCAACCGGCCCTGCACGCGCGTTTGCTGGAACGCACCCCCTATACGGTGACGGTGGAACTCACCCACCACTTCCCGGCGGACGGCGAGTACAGCCCCGAACCCGCCGTGCAAGTGCGCGTTTTCCTGGACGCCAAGCTGGCCGAAGTGATGTGCGCCGACTCCAAACCGGCGGTACGCGACGCACTGCGCCACAACCCCTCGGCCAAAGCCGTGCTCGACTACAAATGGCGATTGAACTACTTCCTGGAAAAATGGCTGGACCACTGCCTGCGGCACGACTACCGCCCCATGTCGGAAGCCTGGGGGGCCTGAATCCAGCATGCCGTCGTTGGCCTAAGCCACCGCCCTCTGGCGAATTTCCGTCAACACGCCGACCAATTGGTCCACCTTCGCTGACGGGAACACCCCTTCCGGCCCCTGCGGGCTGATGTCCGTAAAGGGCGACTCATAGAGCCTGTCCGGCTCCATCACGCCGTTCTCGGTCAGGTATTGCACCACCAGGTCAATGAACTCAATCTGGTTGGGTGTGACCGTGGTGCCGGTGATGAATTCGCTGAAGGCTTGCTTGGCTGTTTCGCGGTCCAGACCGACCAGCGCGCGGATGAAAAAGCCCAGGCCGTGGCTCTGCTCTTTGGCTTGATTGATGAGCTCCGGGGACCCTCCGGCCTCGACCAGCATGCGCTCCAGCTCGGATAGGTCGGCCGCTGTCAGGGGCTGATTGCGGCGTAGGCGTTGCAGGGAAAGATGGCTTTCGTGCGCCTTGAGGAACTGCCTGGCTTTATCGCGAAATTTGGCCATGTTCATGCCGGCGACCACTTCCGGCAGGTCTACGGTCGTTTCGATGCCGAGTTCGTCCTCGAAGTCGGTATAGACAACGTTCTTCTTGCCCTTCTCAATCAGTTTCACCAGCGCTCGCAGCTTCTTTCTGGCGTTTTCCAGCATCGCGATGGTGACATCCTCCCACCATTCTTCCCCTGCAATCGACTGAATCAGCACCATCTGCGCCTTGATGGCCGGAATGCTTTCCTGCTCCTCCAAGGCGCCGGCAATAGCGCGAACCTGGTCGCGCAGGCTGGCATAGTCCGGCCTGGCTTGCAGGATGGCGAGTTGCGTGCGCAGCACCAGCAGGTCGAAGCGCTTGGCCTGTTCGTCGTCATCGACCAGCTCGCTAGGCAAACCGGCCAGCTTCTGCGACAGCTCGCTGAAATCATCGCTTCCCAGCGATTGCCAAGCCTCCTGCTTGGCGTATTTCTCCACGGACTTGCGTTGTGGCCGGACGATGAAGTTGTCCAGGTTCATGGCCGCCACCTGCCGATGGAGGAAATCCGCCACCTCCGTCCGTAACTGTGCGGCATCGGGCTTATATGGCTCGCCGGCATCGGCAATTCGCGGTTCCGTTGCCAGTTGCTTGTCTAGCTCGGCAAGCATTTCCACACGAGCCTTGAATAGCCGTGTGCTTAAGGGTTCGCTGGCCGAGCCATCAACAGTCGCCGGGTTCTGGCTGAAGAATTCCAGGTTCTGGCAGTAGTCGAACAGGTAGAAGAACTGTTTGTCCTCGTCCGGCGCGAACAAGTCCGGGCACAGCCGCGTGCCGCGTCCCAGCATCTGCCAGAACTTGGTCTTCGAGCGTACCACCTTGAAGAACACCAGATTGACCACCTCGGGCACGTCGATGCCGGTATCCAGCATGTCCACTGAGATGGCGATGTGTGGCGGCTTGTCCTTGTGGGAGAAGGCGTCAATCAGGCTCTGCGCATAGGTCGTCTTGTAGGTCACCACGCGGGCGAATTCGCCCTTGTAGTGCGGGTAATTGGCGTTGAAGCGGTCGGCGATGAAATCGGCGTGCTCGTTGTTCTTGGCGAAGATGATGGTCTTGCCCAGCCGGTCGCCGCCGGCCACCTTTTGCCCTTGGGTCATCAGGTGGGCCAGCACCTTGTCCACCGTGTCGGTGTTGAACAGCCACTTGTTCAGCGCGGCGGCTTCCACGGCGTCGGGCGTGGTGCCGTCCTCGCTCCATTCCAGGGCGTCCCACTGTTCTTTCTCTTCTTCGGACAGGTCGTCGTACTTGATGCCTTCCCGCTGGAACTTCAGCGGCACCGACACTGCCTTGGGCGGCACCAGATGCTTGTCGGCCACGGCTTCATCCAGACCGTAAGCGTCGGTCGGCACGCCGGTTTCCAGGTCGAACAGGCCGTAAGTGTTGCGGTCGATTTCGTCCTTGGGCGTGGCGGTCAGGCCCACCAGCAGGCAGTCGAAGTATTCGAAGATGGCCCGGTATTTCTGATAGACGGAGCGGTGGGCCTCGTCGATGACGATGAGGTCGAAATGGCCCACGCCAAAGCGGCGCTGGCCGTCGCTGGCATCATCTATCAGCCCCATCATGGTGGGATAGGTGGAAACGAAGACGCGCCCCTCGGTGTCTTTTTCTGTCACCAGGTTGACCGGCGAGGAATCCGGCAGGTGCTTCTTGAAGGCGTTCACCGCCTGATTGACCAGCGCAACTCGGTCGGCCAGGAACAGCACCCGCTTGACCCAATTGCAGCGCATCAACAAGTCAGCCAGGGCGATGACCGTGCGCGTCTTGCCCGCGCCGGTGGCCATCACCACCAGCGCCTTGCGCTGGTTGTCCACCTCGAAGGTTTCGCCGATGCGGCGCACGGCACGAGTCTGGTAGTAACGCCCGGCGATGTCGGAGTTGATGACCGCATCGCGCAGCTGCTTGCGGGTGGCGCGGCGCTGAATCAGCAGCTCCAGCTCCGGTTTCTTGAGAAAGCCCTGCACGGCGCGCGGCGGGTAGCTGGCATCGTCCCACAGCCAATGGTCATAGCCGTTGGAATAGAAAATGACGGGTCGCTGACCGTACATCTGCTCCAGGCAGTCGGCATATAGCTTGGCCTGTTGCTGGCCGACGGTGGCGTCCTTGCGGGTGCGCTTGGCTTCCACCACCGCCAGCGGCTTGCCATCGTCACCCCACAGCACGTAATCGACATAGCCCTTGCCCTCGGCGTTGGGCATGCCTGTCACCTCGAATTCGGTGTCCTGCGGCTTATCCAGCAGCCAGCCCGCTTCCTTCAGCAACAGGTCGATGAAGGCTTCGCGCGTTTCCGCTTCGGAATAGTCGTGGGTGTCCGGCTGAGCCGCGTTGGCTTTCTTGACGGCGGCGACTTCCTCGCGCAGCCGTTGCAGTTCCTCATCCAGCGCGGCCTTGTCCGACAACAGGGCGGAAAGCTTCTCGTCCCGTTCGTGCAGCTGCGCTTCCAGCTTCTGCAATTGGGCCAGAGACTGCGCCGGAACGGCGGACAGCCGGGGTAATCGCTCGGCGGAAAAAGCCAGATTGGGAGCCGGGCGTTCCTTGCGGCCGTAAGTGCGGGCCAACCAGTAGCAGACGTGAAACAGCTCCCGCGTCGTATGCAGCGCATCGAGCGGCGTGATGGCCTGATGGCTATGCACCGCACGATTGCCCGAGTCCTTGATGAATTTGGTCTTGGTGAACACCGCATCGCCGACAACGCGCCGAAAACTGGGTTCGTGCAGCAGCGCACTCAGTTGGTCCTGGTAGGGCAGCCGCAGCGAAGGGTCGTGTTTGTAGAGCCAATCCACCGCCAGTTCCAAACTGCGCCGGGCGTAGAAGCACGAAGTGCGCGCATCGCTGGTGACAAGGCTTTCCGCTTTGACGGCCGCCTCGAACACCGTCGGCCACTCAGCTTGCAGGAATTGGAAGAGGGGGGATGTCATGGCGGGCTCCGTCCTGGACTGTGGGTCAAGTTGTTTGCAATATTATCAGCGAGGTTGCCGCCGCCCCGGCGCATGGTTGCGCCGTCTGCTACAGGAGCAAAACCGATGGCCAATTATGCCCTGCGCGTACCCGAATCGCTGTTCGCCTATGCCCGCAAAGTGGCGGAGGAGGAACATGTGTCCATGAACCAGTTTTTCGTCACAGCCATCGCTGAGAAAGTCTCGGCCCTCAAGACCGAAGCCTATTTCAAGGAGCGCCAAGCGCGCGGCGAACCCGTCGCCTTCGATGCCTGGCTGGCCGCCAGCCCGGATGCCAAGCCGACGGAAGGGGACGAACTGCCTTGACGCCGTAAAAGCGCGGAGGCGCACTACAGCTCTCCTCGGAAGGCGCGGTGTTGCAGGGAGGCGAAGAGGGCGTCGAGTTCGGCCAGCGCTTCTCGTTGAGATGTCTTCAGTTTTTCCACCGCGTGTACTTGCAGGGCGAATTTTCTTTTTAGCGGCATAGGAGGTAATGGAATATCAAGACCACGGAGAATTGCCAAATTTATGTTCTTTTGAGCTGACTCTGGCGCTGCGGCTTCTAACGACTGCTGGAGGAAGGAAAGCCAAACCCGAACGTACTCAGCGATTTCTTGGCTATCCGCACGAAAGCCAACAACGCTGTCTGGAAAACAAGCGTCAAATGTCAGAATTCCGGTCTTGGCTATGTTTGCCGCAATTGTGATGCATAGGGTTCCGGCGGGCCATATTTTGCTTTGACGCAGCCCAAGTTCGGAATAGCTGCTATTGTGACTCCGAATGTAACCGTCACAGTTTGCAACCTCTCCGGTTTGGACGAGCGGATATTCTCCACCCAGGAGTTCTGGTGCATTCCTTGGTCGGTGTTTCGACACCCCTCTATTGAGTGAGCCGACATTGCCTAATTTACTCAACGGCCAACCCTTGGGGTTCCTTACCGGGTCCCCAAACATTTCAATGAAAATGGACTGAGTGAGGCTCTCCAGGTCCGCCAAGGCTTCCCGGCGCTTGGCTCTGAGCGCGTCGGCTTGGTCCAGAATGGCGGCGATGCGGCGTTGTTCGGGGAGGGGTGGAAGGGAAATCCTCAGGTCTTTAATAAGGCCCTGACTGATATTCGGTTGAGCACCGCCGACACCCATCGCAACTATCGTTGGCACTTGGGCCGAAATCGCATGATAGAGATAGCGTGTATCCGCTATGTTGGGGTCTGGAACGATGTGGCATACGGCTTGGTTTGTTGTAGCCTCAACACCTAGAATTGCAAGCCGACCAACTGTAGCTCCATACATGGCAAGCAATATCGCGCCAGCAGGGACGAGCTTAACACTGCTTTCTTTAATGGCAATTTCAGTAACGTATTCGTCTGTCGTAGCAATCAGCCCTTCACGAAGCTCGCCAGATTTTACCCATGGGATAGTACCACCTTCGTAGTAACGTTCCATTTGGTTACGAGATGGGGTTCCGCCACTGCCTGTCTTGCAAAACTCGCCAAGCTTAGCCGTCGGATATTCAGTCATCCTCTTTATATCCTAGAACTCGTAGGCGCTGACGAAGGAAGCGCATCGTTCGCGATTGATGCGCCTCGTGCCTCAGCGCATCCTACAAGGCCATGGCCGCTCATCCGAGCATCCCCTCCAGCGCCTTCATCCCCGCCTGAATCTCGTCCTCCAGCCGGGCCAGCTTCGCCAGTATCTCCTTGGGCGGCAGGTGTTCCACTGCCTCGTGCACCACTTCCTTGTAGCGGTTGATGGACAGGTCATAGCCATTGGCGGCGATGTCTGCTTTCGGCACGCAGAAGCTTTGTTCGGTGCGGGCGCGTTGCCGTTCCGAGGTGTCGCGCAGCCCCCAGCGCACCAGCACGTCCGGCAGGTTGTTCTTGGCGTGTTCTTCGGCGCTGAGGATGTGCAGGGTTGCGAAGCCCAGCTTGTCTTCCGGCAGCAAAGGCTGGCGCTTGTCGTCCAGGCTCCAGCCGTCGGCCTGCATGTCGTAGAACCAGACGTGGCCGGTGCCGCCGGAGTTGGTCTTGGTGAACAGCAGGATGGCGGTGGAGACGCCGGCGTAGGGCTTGAACACGCCGGAGGGCAGGGAGACGACGGCGTCCAGCTTCTGTTCCTCCACCAGCAGGCGGCGCAGTTCCTTGTGGGCCTTGGACGAGCCGAACAGCACGCCGTCCGGCACGATGACCGCCGCCCGCCCGCCGGGCTTGAGTAGGCGCAGGAACAGAGCGAGGAACAGCAGCTCGGTTTTCTTGGTTTTGACGATGTCCAACAAGTCCTTGGCGGTGTTCTCGTAGTCCAAGGAGCCGGCGAAGGGCGGGTTGGCGAGGATGAGGGAGTATTTTTCCTCGTCCCCGGCGTGGTCCTGGGCCAGGGAGTCCTTGTAGCGGATGTCCGGGTTGTCGACGCCGTGCAGGGCCAGATTCATGCTGCCGATGCGCAGCATGGTGTTGTCGAAATCGTAGCCGTGGAACATGCCGTGGTGGAAATGCTCGCGGGCTTCCGCGTCGCGCAGGATTTCCGGGTGTTTCTCGCGCAGGTATTCGCCGGCCGCCACCAGGAAGCCGCAGGTGCCGCTGGCCGGGTCGCAGATGACGTCCTTGGCGGTGGGCGCGGTCAGCTCCACCATCAGCCGGATGATGTGGCGCGGCGTACGGAACTGGCCGTTTTGGCCGGCCGCGGCAATCTTGCTGAGCATGTATTCGTACAAATCGCCCTTGGTGTCGCGGTCTTCCATGGGGATGTGGTCGAGCATGTCCACCACCTTGGCCAGCAGGGCCGGGGTGGGGATGGTGAAGCGGGCGTCCTTCATGTGGTGGGCGTAGGTGGAGCCGTCGCCGCCCATGGTGCGCAGGAAGGGGAAGACGTGCTCGCCCACCACGGTGAACATTTCGGCCGGGGCGAAGTGCTTGAAGCGCGACCAGCGCAGGTCGTTGTAGTCACGGCCCTTGGCGTCGCGGCCTTCCGGGAAGATGCGGCGCTCCATGGGCTTGTTCAGGCGCGTGGACTTGTTTTCTTCCAGGGTGTGCAAATCGTCCAGACGGCGCAGGAAGAGCAGGTAGGTGATTTGTTCCATCACCTCCAGCGGGTTGGAGATGCCGCCCGACCAGAAGGCGTTCCAGATGGCGTCGATTTGGCTGCGTATTTCGCCGGTGAGCATGTGGGGTCCGATAATTCTGTTAGTTAGGCCATTTTACCGGGCAACTACCCAAGATCGCCTGCGGCCGGGGCTATGACGGGTGAAAAGCCGAAGACTCACGCCCCGCAGCACTTCTTGTATTTCTTGCCACTGCCGCAGGGGCAGGGATCGTTGCGGCCGGTTTTTGCGGCGACGGGGGCGGGGTGGATTTGTCCGTCCAGGTAGTACCAGCGGCCGTCTTCTTTCAGGAAGCGGCTGGTTTCGTGCAGGCAGCCGCTGCGGCCGGCGCTGTGCCAGTGGGCTTTGAATTCCACCAGGCCGACCGTATCCCCTTCGCCGCCGGCTTCGCGGTGGAGAATTTCCAGCTTTTGCCAGCTGCCGGCATCGTCGGCGACGTTCAGTTGGGCCGGACGGGTGCTGGCGTGCCAGGTGGCGGCCAGGTAGTCGGCCAAGCCCATGGCGTAGGCGGCGTAGCGGGATCGCATCAGCGCTTCGGCGGTGGGTGCGACTTGGCCTTGGTGGTAGGGGGAGCAGCAGGCGGCATAGACCGCGCCGCTGCCGCAGGGGCAGGTTTGGATCATGGCGTTTTCCGGGTATAGCGGTGTTTGACGCCGACCGGGAAGTATTCCGGGTCGGCGAAGGGACGGAAGACGATGTGGGGCGTTTGCCGTTCCGCCGGGATGTAGTTGGCGAACTCGCTGTTGAGGCGCAGCAGCTCCCGCCGTATCGAGTCGGCCGCCCGTTGTGCCTTGGCCTCGTCGGCATCCGCGCCGGGCAGCAGTTCCACGGTGATGCGCAGGATTTTGTCGCCGCCGGCCTCTTCCACCGTTTCCAGCACGAATTTGCCGCTGGCCCAGGCGCTGATGTCGGACTGCTCCAGGCCGACGGTGACGTTTTCCGGGTAGATGTTGGCGCCGTAATAGGAGACGGTGAAATCCGCCCGGCCGAAGACGTAGACGAAAGGCAGCGGGCTGTCTGGCTGGGCCGGATCGAGGCCGTAGTCGGCCAGGTCGGCGCCCTGCTCCGCCAGGAACGCCATCATCCTTGCATGGCTGACGATGCCGCCCTTGTCGGCGATGTGGTAGCGCAGCAGGGGCACGCCGTTGTCGCCGGACACCACCAGGGTGCCGTCGTGCTCTTCGAAATAGCGGCTCATGGGATCGTATTGCACCAGGGTGGGCAGGCGCGCTTCGCCGAACAGTTCGCGCGCGGCTTCCGGGTGGGCCGCCAGGTAGCGGCGGATGGCGATGCTCAGGGGCGTTTCGTTGCCCAGCACGCCGCCGTCGGCGGTGCCATACAGCGAGGCGGAGCCGTAGCACAGGTCCGGCGACCCTACTCGCCTCGCCACCAGGGTGCGCCATTCTTCGCTGAACACTTCGCCGGCGAACACCATTTTGACGCCGTAGCGCGGCCATTCCACGCCTGCCGCCAAACCGGCGTCGATCACGTCTTTGACGAAGGGCGGATAGCCCAGCAGCACCGTCTGCTGGAACTGGGGCGACAGCGCCTGCACGATGCGGAAGATTTCCTGCTTGTTGTTGCCGGGCGTGGCGACCATCAGCGGATAGCCTTTTTGCGCCAAATGCCAGCAGCAGGAGGCGGTGTACATGCCGCCCACCCAGTTGCCCAGGGCGAAGCAGACGACGGCGAGGGTGCTGCGCTCGTGGGCGTGGAAGGCGCGGAACACTTGTTCGAAGCGCAGCGCCACGTCGTATTCGTCCTTGAGGGAGCGGGGCCAGAAGGTGGGCGTCCCGGTGGAGCCGGACGACACGGCGATGCGCTCGCAGGACTCCACCCGGCCCTGGCGGCAGCGCTCCGCCAGGGGATAGGCGTGCATGTAATTGGGTTTGGTAGTCAGCGGCAGCCGCTGGAAGTCGGCGTAGCTGTCCACGCCGGCCGGATCCACACCGTGGGCGGCCAGGAACTCCCGGTAAGCGGGCACGTCCCGCACCGTGGCGCGGAACAGGTTGACCAGCGCGCTTTGCGGATCGGCGGCCAGGCGCTGGCGAAGGATTTCGTCGCAGGGAGTGGTCAGGAAATTTTCAGGGGTGGCGTCGAACGGGCGCAACATGGTGGGCACTCCGGAATCGTCAAGGAACGGCAGATCAGATTTCGACCACCTTGGCCGCGTCGAACCCCCGCACTAGTTTGTAGCCATTGTAGCCGCGCGGATTGCACAACACGCGGGTGCCGTGGGCCGTGTAGTCGTTGGCGAAATGGGTGTGGCCGTGGAACCAGGCGGCGATGTCGTATTTTTCCAGCAAGCCGCCCAGGTCGTTGCAATAGGCGGGAACCTTGGGCGAATTGGGTAATCCTCTCCAGCTGTCCAGCAGCGGCGCATGGTGGGTCACCACCACCGTTTTGCCGTGATAGGGCTTGTCCAGTTCCTCCCGCAGCCAGGCCAGGGCGCCGCGATGCCAATGGACGTAGTCGTTCAGCAACAAAGCGCCGCTGCCGCAGCGAATGTGCTTGAAGTCGTTGACCCGGCCGCGCAGGGCCGCCAAATCGCCGGCCTCGTCCTCCTGCAACGCGGTCCATAGGGTGCAGCCGAGAAAACGCACGCCTTTGTGGATGTGGCAATCCCGCTCCAGGAATTCCACCGGCCCGACCTCCGCCTGGCGCCGCAGGGACAGCAAGGTGGCGTGGTATTCGCCTTTGTAAAACTCGTGATTGCCGGCCACGTAAATCACCGGCTTATCGGCGTGGCGCAGCCAGTGCAGGCCCTGGGCCTGCACGCCGATGTCGCCGGCGGCGACGATGACATCGGCGTCGGCCAGCGCCAGGGGCATGAAGCCGAACTCCAGGTGCACGTCGGAAAAATATTGGATTTTCACGCCCCGCCTCGGCTCCTTGTGGGCTATCGTGCGCTCCGCGATAGGGGAGCGGTCTTGCTTGCTTTATAATTATACGGGCGGAACTTATCACTCCGCTTGACCCATAACCGCACACTACCGAGAATTCCACTCGGAAATTTCGTAAGATAGCCCCAGGCGTTCAATCGCCCCTTAATATCAGCAACTGCCAAAGTCGAACCATGTCCAGCAACAATCCCCAGCGACGCGCCAGCGTCGGCGTCAAAGTCGGTCCTGTCCAAGTAGGCGGCGGCGCGCCGATCGTGGTGCAATCCATGACCAACACCGACACCGCCGACGTGGAGGCCAGCGTCAAGCAGGTACTGGAACTGTACCGCACCGGTTCCGAACTGGTGCGATTGACGGTGGACCGGGACGAATCCGCCCGCGCCATCCCGGAAATCCGCGAGCGGCTGGCCAAACTGGGCTTCGACGTGCCGCTGGTGGGCGATTTCCACTTCAACGGCCACACCCTGCTGACCAAATACCCCGAATGCGCCGAAGCCCTGGCCAAGTACCGCATCAATCCGGGCAACGTCGGCAAGGGCAGCAAGCGCGACGCGCAGTTCGCCCAGATGATCGAATTCGCCTGCCGCTACGACAAGCCGGTGCGCATCGGCGTCAACTGGGGCAGCCTGGACCAGGCGGTGCTGACCCGCTTGATGGACCAGAACCGCGAACTGGCCCAGCCGCGCGAGCTGGTGGAAGTGCAGCAGGACGCGGTCATCACTTCCGCCATCGAAAGCGCCGAGCAGGCCGTGGAACTGGGCCTGCCCAAGGACCACATCATCCTGTCCTGCAAAATGAGCGGCGTGCAGGAGCTGATTTCCGTCTACGAGCGCCTGGCGACCCGCTGCGATTACGCCCTGCATCTGGGCCTGACCGAAGCCGGCATGGGCTCCAAAGGCATCGTCGCCTCCACCGCTGCATTGAGCGTACTGCTTCAGCAGGGCATCGGCGACACCATCCGCATATCGCTGACCCCTGAGCCGGGCGGCGCCCGTACCCAGGAAGTGATCGTGGCCCAGCAGATCCTGCAGACCATGGGCCTGCGTTCCTTCACCCCCATGGTGATTTCCTGCCCCGGCTGCGGCCGCACCACCAGCGACTATTTCCAGCGGCTGGCTCAGGAAATCCAGGGCTATCTGCAGAACAAAATGCCCGAGTGGCGCGGCAAGTACAAAGGCGTGGAAGACATGCACGTGGCCGTCATGGGCTGCGTGGTGAACGGCCCCGGCGAAAGCAAAAACGCCAACCTGGGTATCAGCCTGCCCGGCACCGGCGAAAGCCCGGTGGCGCCGGTGTACGAGGACGGCGAGAAGACCGTGACGCTGAAAGGCGACAACATCGCCGCCGAGTTCCAGGCCATTGTCGAGCGCTACGTGGAAAGCCACTACGCGCCGCACTGAGGCTTTCGCCATGCATCCCCGGCGCAGCGGACGCGCCGTTCGGGGCTGAAGCCTGTCCTACGCCGACACCGTGTAGGACAGGCTTCAGCCCCGTTCTATATGGGTAACGGCAATCGTGGACTTTGCCGGCATGGCGAAGCGCGCCACCCTATTCGACGTCGCCGGCACGCCAATCCGCGTGGCTTGCATAGACGACCTGATCGCTCTCAAGCGGGCCGCCGGCCGCCCCATAGACCTGGCCGACATCGAACACCTGCAACGTATCCGCCAGCCATGAATCCTCCCTTTGACCGCGGCGACCGCACTTACTACGTCAGCGACGAGCGCCTGCACGCTTTCGGGCAACTCACGCCGGAACAGCGCCTGCGCTGGGTGGAAGAGCTGGCGGCCTTTTTGCGGCTAGCGCAGGCCGGGCGTTCTGAGCGGCCGGCCGACGCGGTATACTGCCCCCGGCCTCCTTCCGATGCGGACCGGTAGGCAAGAACAATAACAAGAGTGGCCCACCGTCATGAAAGAGCCGTTGCAACGCCTAGCTTTCTCCTGCCTGCTCATCGTCGCCGTTTCGGCCGCGCTGTTGTGGTCCGACCGCCATTCCCGCCATGCGGCCGCACCGGCGCCGGCGGCCAAAATCCCCGTCGCCATCCTGCAGCACAGTTCCAGCCCGCTGTTTGACGAAACCTATAAGGGCGTGCTGGACGGCTTGGCCGCCAAGGGCTACCGGGACGGGGAAAAGCTGGCGCTCACCACCCTCAACGCCGAAGGGGATCTCCCCACCGGCAACCTGATGGCGCAGAAAATCGCCGGCGGCGGCTACCGGCTGGGCATTTCCATTTCCACCGTCATGCTGCAAGCGCTGGCCAACGCCAACCGCGCCGGCCAGGTCACGCAGGTGTTCGGCGCGGTCACCTCCCCGGTGGCGGCCGGCGTCGGCATCAAGGCCTTGGACAGCCTGGACAAGCCGCCCCGGCTCACCGGCATCGGCACGCCGCAGCCGGTGGCGGCGATATTCCGCGCCGCCAAGCAGGCCTATCCCGAGCTGAAAACCGTGGGCGTGGTGTGGAACCCGGCGGAAGTGAATTCGGAGGTGTGCACCAAGCTGGCGCGGCAAGTGTCGGCCGAGCTGGGCATTACCCTGCTGGAAGCGCCGGTGGAACAAACCAAGGACGTGCGCGAAGCCGCCGCCTCCCTGGTGGCGCGCGGCGTGCAGGCCTTCTGGACCGGCGGCGACGCCTCGGTGAACAACGCCGTGGACAGCCTGATCGGCGTGGCCCAGGCGGCGCGCATCCCGGTGTTCTCCAACATCGCCGGCCACAGCCGCCGCGGCGGCCTGTTCGACCTGGGGGCCGACTACCATCAAGTGGGAGCGGAAATCGGCCGCATCGCCGCCGAAGTGCTGGACGGTGCCGATCCGGCCCAGCTGCCGGTGAAGGACTTCATGCCGCGCCGCATCCTGCTCAACGAAAAAGCCCGCGCCGCCCTGCGCGACCCCTGGCAGTTCACGCCGCAAATGCTGGAAGAAGCGCAGGAAATCCTCCAAGCCGACGGCACGGTGAAAACGCCGGCCGCTTCCGGCGGCCCAGCCGCCGTCGCGGCGCCGCAGCCCGGCCGCACTTACAAAGTCGGCATTGCCTACTTCGCCCCGGAACCGGGCGTGGACGCCGTACTGTCCGGCCTGCGCGAAGGGCTGAAAAAACTCGGCTTCGAGGAAGGCCGCAACCTGGAACTGCGCTTGATGCACGCCCAGGCGGAAATCGCCCAGATCCCCGCCATCGGCCAGGCCTTGGACAACAGCGACGCCGACGCCCTGGTCGCCCTGTCCACCCCGGTGCTGCAAGGCGCCGGCATCACCGCCAAGCGCAAGCCGGTGGTGTTCACCTACGTGTTCGATCCCCTGGCGGCCGGGGCCGGCAGCAGTTTCGCCGACCATCTGCCCAACGTCACCGGCATCGGCTCCTTCCCGCCGGTGGAAGACATGCTGGCGCTCACCCAAAAAGCGCTGCCGGGCCTGACCAGCGTCGGCACGCTCTACAACCCCAGCGAAGCCAATTCGGTGAAAGTGGTCGGCGTGCTGCGCGAACAATGCGTCAAAGCCGGCATCAAGCTGGAAGAAGTGCCCATCAGCACCACCGCCGACGTGGTGCAGGCATCGCAAGCCTTGGTGGCTCGCCGCGTCGGGGCGATCCTCGCCATCGGCGACAACACCCTCTACCAGGCCATCGACGCGGTGGCCAAAGTGGCCAAGGACGCCGCCATTCCGCTCATCATGGACCAGCCGGAATTCCTCGATCATGACGCCCTCATGGTGGTGGGCGTGGATTTCAAGGAAAGCGGCCTGGCCGCCGCGGAGCCCTTAGCGCGGGTGCTGACCGGTGCCAAGCCGGCCGATATGCCGTTCCGCAACGTCAGTAAAAAATCGGTGCTGCTCAACGAAGCCAGCGCCAAACGTTTGGGCATCGCCTTCCCGCCGGAAGTGCGCGCCCAGGTGACGCCGCCGGCCGCCGCGCCGACCCCGGCCCCGCACACCTGGAAAATCAAGCGCCTGCTTTATCTGGAATCGCCGCCGGCGGAAGACGCCATGGCCGGCATCGCCGACGGCTTCAAGGCGGCGGGGCTTACGGAAGGCAAGGACTACGTGTTCAGCGACGTTTCCGCCCAGGGCGATATGGCGACCCTCCCTGCCCTGGCCGACAGCGTCAACGGCGACGGCACGGAGCTGCTGATGGTGCTGTCCACGCCCACCCTGCAAACCGCGCTGCAAAAGGTCAAGCGCATCCCCATCGTCTTCACCTTCGTCGCCGATCCCATCCTGGCCGGCGCCGGCACCGACAACGAGCACCACCTGCCCAATGTCACCGGCGTCTACGTGCAAGGCCCCTACAGCGAAATGGCCGATTTGCTGGCCCGGCATTTCCCCCGTTTCAAGCGCATCGGCACGCTGTTTTCCCCGGCGGAAGTCAATTCCGTCAACAACAAGGACCGCTTCGTGCAAGAAGCCGCCAAACGCGGCATCGAGGTGGTCACCCTGCCGGTCAACGCCATGGGCGAACTGAGCGACGCCGCCCTGGCGCTGGCCGCCAAGCCCATCGATGCCATCGTGCAAACGCCGGACAACCAGACCATTGCCGGTTTCGTCGCCATCGCCCAGGCGGCGGCGCGGGCGAAGAAACCCCTGTTCGCTTTCACCGAAACCGCCGTCGGCCAGGGCGCGGCGGTGGGCTACACGCTGGATTACCGTCAAGCGGGCCAGGATGCCGCCGCCCAAGCCATGGCCGTTATGCGCGGCAAAGCGCCGGGCGACATCCCCTTCACCCGTCCGTCGAAAATCAGCCTGGTGGTGAGCGAAGACAACGCCCGCGCCCTGGGCCTGGAACTCCCCGCCGAACTGGTCGCCAAGGCGGATAAGAAATTAGGCAAAAGCCCTTAACGGCAATCGGAACCCTCCCATGGAAATCACCACCCACATCGACGGCGAGGAAATGCGCGTCGTGCTGCAAGGCCGGTTGGACGCGGCCTGGAGCGAAGCGGTCGGCAAGACGCTGCAGGACTCCCTGCATAGCGGCTGCCACGTCATCGCCCTGGACATGTCCCAGGTCAGCTTCCTCAGCTCCGCCGGCATCCGCGTGCTGATGCTGCTGTTCAAACAGCTGCAAGGCGTCGGCGGGCGGTTGCGGGTGCTGGATCCTTCGCCGCCGGTGCGCAATGTGCTGGAGATGGTCGGTTTCAGCCAATTGGTGGAAGTCAGCGCCGCCGCTCCGGCGCCGGCGGCCCCACCGCCAACCCAAGCGGCGCAGGAGCCGGTCAGCCGGCACATCGGCGAACATCCCCTGGATGTCTACGCCTTGTCGACCGGAACGGGGCTGCGCGGCCGCCTGTGGGGCGATCCGTCGGCGGTGTTGGCCGGCACGGCGGATGCCGCCCCGAGCCAAACGGTGCGCCTGCCCGCCGCCAGCGTGTGCCTGGGGTTGGGCGCTTTGGGCAGCGATGACGGCGATCCCGGCCATGCCGGCGAACTGCTGGCGGTGGGAGGGCTTGCCATCGTGCTGCCCAGCAACGACCCGGCCCACCCGGACTGGCTGGTGCAGGAGGGCGACCTGGTGCCGGAGGCCAGCCTGATCTACGGCTTGGAAGCGGCCGGCGAATTCCGCTACCTGCTGCGCTTCGGCAGCGCGCCGGACTCGGCGCCCATCCGCTTGAGCGAATTGGCCCAGGCCGCGCTGGAAATCTGCCAAAGCGAGGTGGCCGTGTTCGTCGCCGCCGCGGAAACCGCCGCGTTGGTGGGGGCCGCCCGCCAAACCCCGCCGGACCTAGCGCCCGGCGGCTTGTTCGCTTTTCCCGATATCCGCGACCGCTTGCTGTTCACCGCCGAACCCGCCTACGGCGACGAAACGGCGCTGCTGGTCGGTATCGCGGCACGCAACCCCGCGCCGCCCCTGGCCGAATTCCTGCGCCCCATGAACGGCGGCGCCTTGTTCGGCCATGTGCACTGCGCCGTTGTGCCGTACCGGCCGATCCATAAAGGGCGTATCGAACTGTCCGCCACCCTGGAGTCCCTCATGGAAAACCAACGCATACGCGGCGTGCTGCATTTGCTCAACGACCACCGGGAAAGCGTGGGGGCCGGCGAAAGCGAGTTGCGCCGCGGCGCCCTGTGGTGCGCGCCGCTGGTACTGACGGAGGCCGCATCATGACCTTGCTGATCGGCGCATTGACCCTCGGCGCCATCCTGGCGCTGCTGGCCTTGGGCGTTTACATTTCGTTCCGCATTTTCGCCATCGCCGACATCACCGTGGACGGCTCGCTCACCTTCGGCGCCGCCGTTACCGGCATCCTGCTGGTGAAATACGGCGTCAACCCGCTCCTGGCCACCGGAGCCGGCTTTGTGGCCGGCATGCTGGCCGGCGCCGTGTCCGGCGTGCTGCAAACCCGTTTCCGCATCAATCCCCTGCTGGCGGGGATCCTGGTAATGACGGCGCTGTATTCCGTCAACCTGCACGTGATGGGACGCAGCAACATCCCGTTCCTCGGCGCCACCACCCTCTCCACCTATTGCGAACACATCGGCCTGCGCCTGTTCGGCGCGGCCAGCATCGATCTGGCCGGTTGGGACGTGTCGTCCACCGATTTGACCGTGCTGCTGGCGATGTCCCTGCTGGTGGGCTTCACCGCGTTGATGTTGTGGGCCTTCTTCCGCACCGACATCGGTACCGCCATGCGCGCTTCCGGCGACAACCCGCAAATGGTCATCGCGCTGGGCGGCGACGTGCAGCGCTACCGGGTGTTCGGCCTGGCCCTGTCCAACGGTTTGGTGGGCCTGGCCGGCTCCTTGTGGGCCCAGTACCAGAACTTCGCCGACGCGCAGATGGGCATCGGCATGGTGGTGTGGGGCTTGGCCAGCGTCATCATCGGCGAGGCGCTTACCGCCGCGCCCAGCATCGGTTTCGCCATCGTCGGCGCCATCATCGGCTCGGTGTTGTTCCGCCAACTGGTGGCCATCGCCCTGTCCTTCGGGCTCAACCCCAACGACCTCAAGCTGGTCACCGCGGCCTTCGTCTTCGTCGCCCTGGTGCTGCCGGATTTTCTGGCCAAATACGGCGCCCGCGCCAAAAGGAGGCCGGCATGAACCAACCCATGGTGCGCATCGAAGGCGCCCGCAAGACTTTCCACGCGGGCACTATCAACGAAGTTCGGCCCATGGCCGGTATCGACCTGGCAATCGCCGAAGGCTCCTTCGTCATCGTGCTGGGGGGCAACGGCTCGGGCAAATCCACCCTGCTCAACGCCATCGCCGGCAGTTTTATGCTGGATTCCGGCCGCATCGAATTGGACGGCCAGGATGTCACCGGCTGGCCGGAACATCGCCGCGCCAGCCTGATCGGCCGGGTGTTCCAGAACCCTTTCTCCGGCACCGCGCCCACCATGACCATCGCCGAAAACTTCGCCCTGGCGGCCAAGCGCGGCCTAACCCGGGGACTGGGTTGGGTGCCGTCGCGGCAGTTGCGCGACGAGCTGCGCGAGCGGGTGTTCGAGCTGAAAATGGGCCTGGAAGACCGCATGGACACCGCCATCGGCAGTCTGTCCGGCGGCCAGCGCCAGGCGCTGACCCTGCTGATGGCCACCTGGCTCAAGCCGCGTTTGCTGCTGCTGGACGAGCACACCGCCGCGCTCGACCCGAAAAGCGCCGACCAGGTCATCGCCCTCACCGACCGTATCGTCAGCCGCGAGCGGCTCACCACCCTGATGGTGACCCACTCCATGCAGCAGGCCGTCAACCTGGGCGATCGCATCGTCATGATGCACAAAGGCCGGGTGCTGCACGACTACGACGCCCTCCACAAGCGCCGCCTGCGGGCGGACGACCTGCTGGCTTGCTTCGAGGACATACGGCGGCGGGAGCTGCTGGACGAGAGCGCGGCGGAAATGCTGCACAGCCAATATGTTTAATTACCAACCATGACCAACCACGAAGCCAACGACGCACTGTTCCGCGCCAAGCTGAACCTGGAGACCGCGCAAATCGCCTGGAAGGAGCTGCAACGTTATTTCGCCAGCGGCCTGGTTCTGGCCGTGGCGCCGGAGCTGGACTTGGTGGAAGTGGCGGCGCAAATGTCCGCCGACAACAAAACCGCCATGGAGCAATGGCTGGCGAGCGGCGCGGTAGCGAAAGTATCCGACCGGCAAGCGGCCGGCTGGTATGAAGCGGACGCCCAGTTATGGGCGGTGGTGGTGCGGCCTTGGATACTGGTGCAGGATCGCCCGGCCGGCGGCGATCATCAATAGGTCGGCAGCTCGACGCCCTTGAACAGCGCTTCCAGATGATGCTTGTCGCGCAGCGCCATGGCCTTGTCCACCATCTCGCGCGACAAATGGGGGGCGAACAGCGCCATGAAGTCGTATAGATAACCGCGCAGGAACATGTCCCGCCGCAGGCCGATGCTGGTGACGCTGGCCCCGAACAAGGGCCCGGCGTCGATCGCCACCAGGTCCTGGTCCACCACCGGATCGTAGGCCATGTGGGCGACGATGCCCACGCCCAACCCCAGGCGCACGTAAGTCTTTATCACGTCGGCGTCCACCGCTGTCAGCACCACCTGCGGGTGCAGGCCGGCCTTGCCGAACGCCTGGTCCAGCTGGGAGCGGCCGGTAAAACCGAACACGTAGGTAATCAACGGATGCCGCGCCACGTCCTCCAAGGTCACCTTGGCCTTCTGCGCCAAAGGATGCTCCTGACGCACCAAGATGCAGCGGTTCCAGCGGTAACAAGGCAGCATCACCAGGTTGTCGAACAGTTCCAACGCCTCGGTGGCGATAGCCACGTCCGCCCCGCCGCGGGAAGCCATTTCCGCGATTTGCATGGGGGTGCCCTGGTGTAAATTCAGGCTGATGCCGGGGTAACGTTCCATGAAATCCCGCAACACCCTGGGCAACACGTAGCGCGCCTGGGTATGGGTGGTCGCCACCGACAGCGTGCCCTTGCGGTTGTCGCGGTAATCCTCGGCCACGCTGCGGATGTCCTGCACCTTGGCGAGGATTTCTCCCGCCAAAGCCACCACCGCCTGGCCCGCCGGCGTCAGCTCACTGAGATGCTTGCCGTTGCGGGCGAAGATCGCCACGCCCAGCTCGTCCTCCAACAGGCGGATCTGCTTGCTGATACCGGGCTGGGAGGTGAACAGCGCCTCCGCCGTGGCGGAAACGTTGAGATTGTGCTGGCTGATTTCCCAGATATAGCGCAGTTGCTGTAGCTTCATGGTTGGACCGCCTTGTTCGTCATAACCTGCTTCCGGCCGGCCGATTATAGACCAGAGCCCCCGAGCCGCTTTGGAAAAGGCGGAAAGTTATTTAAAATGGCGTTTTCCCGATACAGCACATTAAGGAATTCAGCATGGCCTTCGTCGTAACCGAGAACTGCATCAAGTGTAAATACACCGATTGCGTTGACGTTTGCCCGGTAGACTGCTTCCACGAAGGGCCAAATTTTTTGGTCATCGACCCGGACGAATGCATCGACTGCACCCTGTGCGAGCCCGAATGCCCGGCCAACGCCATCTTCGCCGAAGACGAGGTTCCGGCCGATCAGCAGCAATTCATCGCACTGAACGCGGAACTGGCGAAAAGCTGGCCCACCATCAGCGAAGTCTCCCCCGCCCCGGCCGACGCCGACGAATGGAACGGTAAAACCGGCAAAATGCAGTACCTAGAGCGCTAAGCCGGACGTACGGGCGGAGCCGGCTTTCAAACAAGCCTCCTCATTTCGTGCGTCCGCAAGAAAACGGCGCCGTCACCGGCGCCGCCCCCTCTAAGCAACCAATAAAACCATTTCACGGCTTGCCAGAGGTCATGACCTTGCGCTAGAATTGTCGATTCAGGAGGGCCGTTAGCTCAGTCGGTAGAGCACCGCACTTTTAATGCGATGGTCCCGCGTTCGAGTCGCGGACGGCCCACCAACAAAATCAAAGGCTTAGCTTCGGCTAAGCCTTTTTTGTTTTGGCACGGTGACATATTCGTGCCGCGCGGCTTTTCGCTCCCCCAAACGCCAGACACGCCCGCGCCGATCGCGGACAATCGCGGCGACGTCCCCATCGCATCAATCGATATAGCCGTATGGGCGCCGCATGCGGGCTAGCCGGCCCAAAACAAACGACCGGCTAGATCCAGGCGCCGCGGTTAAGGCGACAACTTGCTCCAAGGAATGGTGACGGTTCCGTTGGATTGTCCGAAAAAAGTCACGGTTTGCGCGTTCGCATCCACCGTTACCTTCCAGATATACCGAGTGCCGGCCAGTTCCTGCTGGCTCACCAATTTATTGGCGGCGTCATAACCGACCACGTTGATGGCGCCTCGATTGTCGACGTAGCTGAAGGGCCAGAAATTCAGGCCCTTATACTGCACGACCGGACAGGTCTGGCTAATACCGTCCGGACTCGGCGAATTCGGCCCCGTCATGCAGGCGACCTTGCTGCCAGCCGGCGGAGCCGGGCTATTCTGGGTCGGGATGGACGCAACGACCGGCGGCACCAACTTGCTCCAGGGAATCGTCGCGGTCGTATTCGATTGACCGAAGAACGTGACGGTTTGCGCCGTCGTATCCACCGTGACTTTCCAAATATACCGGGTACCCGTCAACTCCTGTTGGCTTACCAATTTATTGGCTGCGTCATACCCGGCGACGTTGATCGAATACCGATTGTCCACATAGCTGAATGGCCAGATTTTAAGACCTTGATACTCGATAACCGGGCAGGTTTGGCTAATGCCGTCCGGGGTCGGAGAATTCGGCCCGGTCATGCAGGAGACTTTACTGCCGGCCGGCGGCGTAGGGCTATTCGCGACCGGCACGGCGGTGACTACCGGCGGAGGGGTTAATTTGCTCCACGGCAGGGTCGCCGTCGTATTCGATTGCCCAAAGAATGTGACGGTTTGCGCCGCCGTATCCACCGTCACTTTCCAAACATAGCGAGTTCCCGGGACTTCCTGCTGGCTTACCAATCGATTGGCGGCGTCGTAACCGGCGACGTTGAGCGAGTAACGATTGTCCACATAGCTGAAAGGCCAGAACTTCACGCCCTCGTACTCGATGACCGGACAGGTTGGGCTGATTGCGGAGTCCGGCCCGGTGGTGCAGGTCACTTTGCTGCTGGGAGGGGGTGTCGGGCTGCTGCCGGTGGGTATCTGCGCCACGACGGGAACGCTGGATTGGGCTAGGGCAAGATCGGCATAAACAGCGGTGTACGACAATAACGCTACGGTCAGCAAACAACTCCAACCGTATATCCGCCGCAAGACCGGGAATACCGAACGGTTATTTTTCGAGTCTAAAATTTTCATAAAACATCCTTTTTAGTTAACGTTTCCGCCAGAAAGCCATTTTTTCCGATCGCACCTCCTCAACACAGTAAGAACCCCGCCGCCCCAGGAAGAGCGTTACCTGGAATGGCGGAATACTAGCCCCGCGCCGGCTATTTTTATGTAGGCACCAGCTGATTGTTCTGTAAGCGGTTGCTTACACAAAAGATGGCCCTTGCCGCCTTGGACGGCGAGAAACAAAACGGAATATGTTTTCCGGGCGCGCGCACGGGCCGCCCTCTCCAGGAACGCGGGAAAACGCCGGTCGGCGATACCGGCCGCCGACCTTGGTAGTGCAAGGGTTCACCGTGTTGGTGCAACAAGTCCTTGCCAATCCCGGCCCATGCGGCCGACGCGGCTAAAAACGTTCGATTTTCATCGTTGGCATTGCACTTGCTGCAAGGCCTTGCATGAATACCCAGCGACAGCCCATGTTCGACGAAATGCACGGCGCCGATGCCGAAATCCGCGCGGTATACCGGGACTATGCCGGCTGGCTGGCCAACAGCCCGCTGGACTATTTGCAGCAGAAAAGCCGCGAGGCGGAGTGGCTGTTCCGCCGGGTGGGCATCACTTTCAACGTCTACGGCGAGGAGGACGGCGCCGAGCGGCTGATTCCCTTCGACGTGATTCCGCGCATCCTTTCCCACGGGGAATGGCAGCGGCTGGCGGCGGGCGCCGTCCAGCGGGTGCGCGCCCTCAACGCTTTCCTGCACGACATCTACCACGGCCAGGAGATCATCCAGGCCGGCATCGTGCCGGCCACGCTGCTCACCAACGAGATGTACCGCCCGGAAATGCAGGGCGTGGACGTGCCGGGCGGCATCTACGCCCACATCGCCGGCATCGACCTGGTGCGCACCGGCGAGGACCAGTTCTACGTGCTGGAGGACAACCTGCGCACCCCCTCCGGCGTGTCCTACATGCTGGAAAACCGCAAGATGATGATGCGCTTGTTCCCCGAACTGTTCCGCCGCTATTCGGTGGCGCCGGTGGAACACTACCCCCAAGTGCTGCTCAACAACCTGCGGGCGGTGGCGCCGCCCGGCGTGCCCGATCCCACGGTGGTGCTGCTGACGCCGGGGGCCTACAACAGCGCCTATTTCGAGCACGCCTTCCTAGCCCAGCAAATGGGCGTGGACCTGGTCGAAGGCCAGGATCTGTTCATCAAGGACAACGCCGTGTTCATGCGCACCACCGAGGGCAACAAGCGGGTGGACGTGATCTACCGCCGGGTCGACGACGACTTCCTCGATCCCCTGGCGTTCCGCGCCGATTCCATGCTGGGCGTGCCGGGCCTGGTGTCGGTGTACCGCAACGGCGGCGTGACCCTGGCCAACGCCATCGGCACCGGCGTGGCCGACGACAAGGCCACCTACACCTACGTGCCGGACATGGTGCGCTTTTACCTGGGCGAAGAACCCATCCTGGCCAACGTGCCCACCTACAAGCTGGCCGACAACGACGACCGCCGCTACGTGCTGGAGCACCTGGAAGAGCTGGTGGTCAAGGAAGTGCAGGGCTCCGGCGGCTACGGCATGCTGGTGGGCCCCACTTCCAGCCGGGAGCAGGTGGCCGAATTCCGCCAGCGCATCCTGGCCAATCCGGACAACTACATCGCCCAGTCGACCCTGGCCCTGTCCGCCTGCCCCACCCTGGTGGAGCAAGGCGTGGCGCCGCGCCACGTGGACCTGCGGCCCTTCGTGCTGTCCGGCAACACAGTCAGCCTGGTGCCCGGCGCCCTGAGCCGGGTGGCCCTGCGGGAAGGCTCGCTGGTGGTCAATTCCTCCCAGGGCGGCGGCACCAAAGACACCTGGGTATTGAACGAGGTGCAGCCATGCTGAGCCGTACCGCTGACCACCTGTATTGGCTGGCGCGCTATATCGAACGCGCCGAGAACACCGCCCGCATGCTGGACGTGACCCACCGCATGTCCCTGGTGCCCAACGCAGCACAAAGCGAGGCGGCCCTGTGGCGGCCACCGGTGATGATCGCCGGCGACTTGGCCGCTTTCGAAGGCGAATACGGCCGGTACAACGCCGCCAGCGTGCTGCGCTACATGGCCCTGGACGAGAACAACCCGTCCAGCATCGTCAGCAACCTGGGCCGGGCGCGGGAAAACGCCCGCGCCGTGCGCGTGTCCATGTCCTCGGAAATGTGGGAAAACGTCAACGCCCTATGGCTGGAACTGCGCCAGCGCATCCGCCAAGGCATCGGCGAGGGCGCTTTGAGCGAGTTCTGCGACTGGGTGAAATCCATGTCGCACCTGTTCCGCGGCGTCACCTACGGCACCATGCTGCGCGACGACGGCTACCGCTTCCTGCGCCTGGGCACATTCATCGAGCGGGCCGACAACACCGCCCGTCTGCTGGACGTGAAATACCATTTGCTGCTGCCGTCGCCGGACGATGTGGGCGGCGCGGTGGACTACTACGAATGGAGCGCCCTGCTGCGTTCGGTGTCGGCCTTCGAGGCCTACCAGAAGGCGTTCCACGACACCATCGAGCCGTGGAAAATCGCCGAACTGCTGGTGCTGCACAGCAATATGCCGCGCTCGCTGCACGCCTGCTTCGACGAAATCACCCCCATCCTGGAAAAGCTCTGCGCCGCGCGCGGCTGGGAATGCCTGCGCCAGGCCGGCGAGCTGCACGCCCGGTTGCACTACGGCCGCATGGAAGACATCTTCCAGGGCGGCCTGCACGAGTTCCTACAGGACTTCATCGCCCACAACAACGCCCTGGGCGCGGAAATCCAGCGCACTTTCCTCAACGCCCCACCCCACTGACCACAAGGCGGCCGCCATGCATCTGACCATCGAACACAGCACCCGCTACGTCTACGACGCTCCGGTGGATTATTCCATCCAGCAACTGCGCCTGACGCCCCGCGACGGTTTCGGCCAGCGGGTCAAGCGCTGGCACCTGCGGGTGAACGGCCAGATGCAGCAGCACGCCGACGCTTACGGCAACGCCATCCACACCCTGGTGGTGGACCGCCCCCACCACGAAGTGACCATCACCGCCTGCGGCGAGGTGGAAACCGGCCTGGACCTGCCGCCCGCCGCCGAACGCTTGCCGCTGCAAGTGTATTTGCGCAGCACCCCGCTGACCGCCGTGGACGGCGCGCTGTCCGCCTTCGCCGCCCGTTTCGCCGGCGGCCGGCGGAACCGCCGACTGGACAACCTGATGCACGCCGTGCGCGAGCGGATCGCCTACCGGCGCCACGTCACCGACACCCAGACCAGCGCCGCCCAAGCCTTCGCCCTGGGCGAAGGGGTGTGCCAGGACCACGCCCATGTCTTCATCGCCTGCTGCCGCCACCTAGGCGTGCCGGCCCGCTACGTCAGCGGCTATTTGTTCACCGGGGACGGCAGCCTGGTGGAAAGCCACGCCTGGGCCGACGCCTGGCAGGAAGACGGCTGGCGCAGCTACGACGTTGCCAACGGCCAACGGGCCAACGGCAGCCATGTGCGGCTGGCCGCCGGCCTGGACTACCGCGACGCCTGCCCCGTCAGCGGCATTCGGCGCGGCGGGGACGGCGAGCGCATGGCGGTTCAAGTGCAGATTGCCCAGCAATAACATGACAGCCCCAATTCCAGCCAGGTAACCCGATGACCTACTGTGTCGGCCTATTACTCGAATCCGGCCTGGTGCTCGCCTCCGACACCCGCACCAACGCCGGCGTGGACCACGTCTCCACCTTCCCGAAAATGACCGTGTTTTCCGTCCCCGGCGAGCGTCTGCTGGTAACGCTGACTTCCGGCAACCTGGCCATATCCCAGGCGGTGATCAACCGGCTGCACAAGCAAATCCAGGAGGGCGCGCTGCCCAATCTGCACAGCGTCGCCAGCCTGGCCGACGCCGCCAAGGTGGTGGGCGATGCGCTGCGCGCCGTGCACGAAGACGATGCGGAGTATTTGCGCAAACACTCGGCGGAATTCATTCAGTCCATCATCCTGGGCGGCCAAATCCGCGGCGAGCGGCCCCGGCTGTTCAACGTCTACGCCGCCGGCAACTTCATCGAGGCCGTGCCGGAAACGCCCTATTTCCAAATCGGCGAAACCAAGTACGGCAAGCCGATCCTGGACCGGGTCATCGGCAACCGCAGCAGCCTGGAGGAAGCCGCCAAGTGCGCACTGCTGTCTTTCGACTCCACCATCCGCAGCAACCTGTCGGTCGGCATGCCCATAGATATTTTTCTCTACCGCGCCGACAGTTTCAGCGACGCAGGCCAAATCCGCATCACCGACAGCGATGCGTATTTCAACCGGCTGCGCAAAGGCTGGGCGGAGGGATTGAAGAAGGTGTTCGCGGCATTGCCGGACCCCGACTGGTTCTAGCCGGCGATCGTCGGCGGAGGGATAAGGCCGATCAGGCGGCGCCGGCCCCGGGAAACCGGGACCGGCCGGACATAAAAACGCCGGACCGGCGACGAGCGCCGATCCGGCCGGAGCCGGGGCGCTTACTTCACGCCGTAGCTGGTTTCCGTATCCATGTGTTCCCACACGTAGTTGGGCTGCACGAAGGAGGGAGACGGGATCAGGAAAGACGCAACATCGATGGCGCCGACCAAGGTACGGCCAACAGCGTGAGCCACGCCTTTCAGCAGGCCGACCGGCGCGTACAGGGGACCATGCTGAACCGGCTCGTTGTAAAGATTCTTGCCGAATTCAACCCAGCCCAGGGCGCCGTTGGACAGGCCGCGGCCGAATTTTTCCGCCACATCGCTGGGATAGTCGGCGAAAGCGGGCGCGGACAGGGCCGCGGCAATAGCGCCGGCGACCAGGGCTTTACGCATCGTCTTCATAAAGTCTCTCCAGATTGCTGTTTTGGTTGGTTTTGTTGTGGTGGACATCAGCTAGTCCGCCGACAGTATAAGTTTGCTCTAAGCCGTTTTCAACGCGCCGCCAGCGGCGAGCCCGCGCCGGCGGCGCGCTTTGTTTTTCCGAAAAACTTTGGAATCATGGCGCCGTAACGGAACCGTCACGGCATAAATTTACTATGCTTGGCATTCCCAGCCCTACCTCGCCCCATCAATGCTGACCCTAGCCCTCAACTCCGGCAGTTCCTCCATCAAGTACCGGCTCTTGCGAATGCCGGAAGCCGTTACCCAGGCCAGCGGCCTCGTCGAAGGCATCGGCGAAAGCGAAGGCCGCTTCACCTGCCGGCGCGGCGGCGAAAACGCCGCCCCCACACGCAGCACCCTCCCCATCGCCGACCATCGCCAAGGCCTGGCGCTGATTTTCGACAGCCTGGGCGACCTGCCGGAAAACGGCTTGGCCGTCGGCCACCGGGTAGTGCACGGCGGCGGCCTGTTCGACCAAGCCGCCCTCATCGACGACGGCGTGGCGGCGAAAATCGCCGACCTCCAGTCTCTGGCGCCGCTGCACAACCCGCCCAACCTGCTCGGCATTCAAGCCTGCCGGACCCTGTGGCCCCACGTACCCCAGGTGGCGGTGTTCGACACCGCTTTCCACCACACGCTGCCGCCCCACGCCTACCACTATGCCCTGCCCCGCCGCCTCAGCGACGACCGGGGCCTGCGCCGCTACGGCTTCCACGGCATTTCCGTGCAATCGGCGCTGAAGCGCGCGGCGGCGCAGCTGGGCAGGCAACCCGAACGGCTGAACCTGATCGTGCTGCACCTGGGCAACGGCGCCAGCGTCACCGCCGTCAAGGAAGGCCGCAGCGTCGACACCTCCATGGGCATGACGCCCCTGGCCGGCCTGATGATGGGCAGCCGCTGCGGCGACATCGACCCGGGCCTGCTGCTGCACCTGCTGCAACAAGGCGAATTGGACGCGCGCAGCCTGGAACATCTGCTAACCCGTCAAAGCGGTTTCAACGGCGTCTGCGGCGACAACGACGTGCGCCACATCCTGGCCCGCGCCGGCGAAGGGGACGCGGCCGCCCAGCTGGCGCTGGACATGTACGCCCATCAAATCAAGAAATACATCGGCGCCTACTGGGCCGTGCTCGGCGAGGTGGACGCCCTCGTCTTCACCGGCGGCATCGGCGAGAACGCCGGCGAAGTCCGCGCCGCCGCCCTGCGCGGCTTACAAGGCCTGGGCGTCGATTTGGATCCGGCGAAAAACGCCGCCGCCTGCGCCGAACCGCGCGCTATCCATGGCGAAGGGAGCCGAACCGCCGTCCTGGTCATCCCCGCCGACGAGGAAAAGGAAGTCGCCGAACAAACCTACCGGCTTGTCGCCGCCGCAAGCGCCTGAGGCACGACGCCGGACCTAGCCGCTGAATTCAACCCAACCGTTATCGCCATTTCCCACGAGAGGACACTCCATGACCAACACCAGCACCGTAACGCCCCAGGACCTGTCGGCCTTCGGCCCCGCCCGCGCCACCGTGCCGGGCGCGCCGCTCAGCGCCGACGAGCTGCGCCAGACTCATGCCTTCTGGCGCGCCTGCAACTACCTGGCGCTGGGCATGATCTACCTGCAAGACAACCCGCTGCTGAAAGAACCCCTCAAGCCCGAGCACATCAAGAACCGCCTGCTGGGCCACTGGGGCTCCAGCCCCGGCCTGTCTTTCGCTTACACCCACATGAACCGGGCTATCAAGAAATACGACTTCGAAGCCATCTTCATGGCCGGCCCCGGCCACGGCGCGCCGGGCGTGCTGGCGCCGGTCTACCTGGAAGGTGCCTACTCGGACATCTACCCGGACAAGAGCCTGGACGAGGAAGGCCTGCTGCGCTTCTTCAAGCAGTTCTCCTTCCCCGGCGGCATCGGCAGCCACTGCACGCCGGAAACGCCCGGCTCCATCCACGAAGGCGGCGAACTGGGCTACGTGCTGTCCCACGCCTGCGGCGCGGCTTTCGACAATCCCGATTTGATCGTGGCCGCGGTGGTGGGCGACGGCGAGGCGGAAACGGGGCCTTTGGCCACCTCCTGGCACATCAGCAAATTCCTCAACCCGATCCGCGACGGCGCGGTGCTGCCGATCCTCAACCTCAACGGCTACAAGATCAACAACCCCACCCTGCTGGCGCGCATCAGCCACGAGGAGCTGGAAAACCTGTTCAAGGGCTACGGCTGGACGCCTTATTTCGTCGAAGGCTCGGACCCTGACAGCATGCACCAGGCCATGGCCGCCACGGTGGACCGCTGCGTGGAAGAAATCCGCGCCGCCCAGGCGGAAGCGCGCCGCAGCGGCGTGGCGCAACGCCCGCGCTGGCCGATGATCGTGCTGCGCAGCCCCAAGGGCTGGACCATGCCGTCCGAGGTCGACGGCAAGAAAATGGAAGGCTTCTGGCGCGCCCATCAGGTGCCGGTGGCGGACGTGCAGAAAAACCCTGTCCACCTCAAGCTGCTGGAAGACTGGCTGCGCAGCCTCAAGCCGGAAGAATTGTTCGACAGCGAAGGCGCGCCGGCGGCGGAAATCCGCGCCCTGGCCCCGACCGGCAACCGCCGCATGGGAGCCAATCCGCAAGCCAACGGCGGCGTGCTGAAAAAAGCCCTGCGCCTGCCGGACTTCCGCGACTACGGCATCGCCATCGGCAAGCCCGGCCAGATCGAGGCGGAGAACACTCCGCCCCTGGGCCGCTTCCTGCGCGACATCATGCGGGAAAACATGACCAATTTCCGCGTGTTCGGCCCGGACGAGAACACCTCCAACAAGCTGGGCGCGGTGTACGAAGTCAGCAAGAAATTCTGGATCGCCGAATACTTCCCGGAAGACGCCGGCGGCACCGAACTGGCGGTGGACGGCCGCGTCATGGAAATGCTCAGCGAGCACACCATGGAAGGCATGCTGGAAGGCTATCTGTTGACCGGCCGCCACGGCTTCTTCTCCACCTACGAAGCCTTCGTCCACGTCATCGACTCCATGTTCAACCAGCACGCCAAGTGGCTGGCCATCTGCAACCAGCTGTCCTGGCGCAAGGAGATCGCCTCCCTCAACCTGCTGATCACCTCCACCGTCTGGCGCCAGGACCACAACGGCTTCACCCACCAGGACCCCGGCTTCCTCGACGTGGTGGTGAACAAGAGCTCGGCGGTCACCCGCATCTACCTGCCGCCGGACGTGAACAGCCTGCTGTGCGTCGCCGACCACTGCCTGAAGAGCGAAAACTACGTCAACGTCATCGTTTCCGACAAGCAGCAGCACCTGCAATACATGGACATGGACGCCGCCATGGCCCACTGCACCAAGGGCGTGGGCATCTGGGAGTGGGCCAGCAACGACCAGGGCCGGGAGCCGGACATGGTGATGGCCTCGGCCGGCGACATCCCCACCCTGGAAGCCCTGGCCGCCGTCGCCATGCTGCGCGACGAGTTCCCCGACTTGAAAATCCGCTTCGTCAACGTGGTGGATCTGTTCAAGCTGCAACCGGACAGCGAGCACCCTCACGGCCTCAGCGAGCGGGACTTCAACAGCCTGTTCACCGAGGACAAGCCCATCATCTTCAACTTCCACGGCTATCCCTGGCTGATCCACCGCCTGGCCTACCGCCGCAAGAACCACGGCAACCTGCACGTGCGCGGCTACAAGGAAAAAGGCAACATCAACACGCCGCTGGAACTGGCCATCAACAACCAGATCGACCGTTTCAGCCTGGCCATCGACGCCATCGACCGGGTGCCGACGCTGAAGACCACCGGCGCCCACGCCAAGGAGAAGTTCCGCAACCAGCAGATCGCCTGCAAGCGCTACGCCCACGAACACGGCGTGGACATGCCGGAAATGGTCGCCTGGCGCTGGCCGTTCTGACACCATGGCGGGGACAAGGACGTTCCCGCTTTCCCGCAAACCGTACCCGAACACACGGAGACCACCATGAAAATCCAATCGGCCCGCGCCTTCATCCTGCTCGCCGCCTGCCTGGCCGCGACGGGCTGCGACAAATTGAACCGGGAAAACTACGACAAACTGAAAATGGGCATGCCCTACCCGGACGTCGTGCAGCTGTTGGGCGAACCGACGCGCTGCGACGCGATCCTGATCGCCAAAAACTGCACCTGGGGCAAGGAGCCCAAATCCATCAGCGTCAACTTCGTCGACGACCAAGTCATCCTGTTCAGCAGCACCGGTTTGTGAACCGCCGAGCGCGCGGATTCACCCCGCGATGCCGAAACCGGCCGGGCCCGTCAAGCCGCAGGCGCGACGCGGCGACGGCGGCCCGTTTAAGATGAAGTCGAGGAGCTGATCCATGGCCGCACACCTGAGCGTCCGCGCCTGGTTTCTAGGGGCCCGCATCGACATCCGCGAGCTGGAACGAACCCAGGTACTGGCTTTGGCGCCGCTCACCATCGCGGCGGGCAAGCAAGGCTGGGCGGTGGTGTTTCGCTTCGGCGTGGTGGTTTTGTTCGGCTTGAGCGCGGTGGAGGAAGCGGAAACCCTAAGCGGCATCTCCGGTTTCGTCACCGGGATGCTGGACGAGCCCGAACTGGAAGCGACGGAAATCGTCATCGACGCGGGCCAACCGGAGCAGATCAACGCCGAAGGACGGCTGGTGCTGGCCAACACCGGCGTCGCCCGCCTGCAAATGGTGGCCCAAGCCTTGGCCAAAAGCGCGGTGCTGTCCCACTACGAAAAAGCCGTAGCCAGCACCTTCGAGCGCTTCGAGCGGCTGGTGGAACAGCTGCGCCAAGGGCTCACCCCCCGGCGCGGCCGCGACGTGCTCAACGAAATCGGCAAAGCGCTGAGCATATTGACGCGCACCGTGGGCCGGGTGGAAATCACCGAGAAACCGGAGTTGACCTGGGACGATCCCGGCCTGGACCGGCTCTATCAGCGTCTCGCGGTGGAATACGAACTGCACGACCGCGACTTGGCCCTATCGCGCAAACTGGACCTGCTCTGGCGTATCGCCGAAACCTATTTGGACTTGGTCAACAACCGCCAGGGACACCGGGTGGAGTGGTACATCGTGGCGCTCATCGTCATCGAAATCGTGCTGACGCTGCTGGACAAGCTGCATTTTTGGCCGGCCGGCTGAGAGTGCCGGCCGCCGCCTAACCCGCCTCGTCCACCAGATAACTGGCGTTGCCTTCCAGCTTTTTCGCTTGCCTCTTGGCCTCGGCCACTTTTTCGGCGAAACGCTCCTTGGTCCAGCCCTGGGCCGGGTCCACCCGGACCAATCCCAGCGACAGCGCCATGAACGGGAAATGGCGCTTGATGCCGAAACGGTCTTCCGTCTCGATACCGCCGTTCTCCCGGTCCCGGGGATTGTAGAAAAGAGGAATCCGCTCCTCGAACTGTTCCAGCAAACGCCGGCAGCGTTCGCGCCAGTCGGCGCTTTTGAACAGCACGATGAAATCGTCGCCGCCCACGTGGCCGACAAAGTCGTCCTCGCCGGCGCTGTCCTCCAGCAACCCCGCCAGGCAGCGGATGATGTCGTCGCCCAGGGCGTAGCCGTACACGTCGTTGAACGGCTTGAAGTGGTCCACGTCGCAATAGGCCGCCACGAATGACGCGCCCTCCTCCAACAGCTGATCCAATTGCTTGTGGATCAGCACGTTGCCCGGCAGCAGGGTGAGCGGGTTGGCGTAGCGGGCCGTATAAATCTGCTGGTCGGTGATGCGGCGCAGCAGGTCGATCAGCGTGCCGCGCCCCACGCATTTGCCCTGGTCGGTGATGATGAATTCGTCCATGTAATGGTCCACGGCGTTGGTGAGGTATTTGCTCACCTTCTCCAGCGGCGTGGCCTTGTCGACGATGAGCACCCGCCGCGTCATGAATTTGCTGATGGGCTTGCGGCCGTGCAGCTCGCGGCCGTAACGGCTGGCCAAGACGTTCATGAATTCGTCCCGCAGCACCAGCCCCAGCGGCTCGCCGTCGCGCACCACGGCGATGGACGACACGTGGCCACGGATCAGCTCGCCGACGCCCTCGTCCATGTCGGCCAAGGCCGCGTCGATGGCATCCTCGGACTTGGCGTCGCTCTTGCGGCGACGGAACAGCTCGTCCACCGCCTCCACCAGGGTGTCGTCCGGCACCTGCATGAGGGGCTGTAACAGGCACTCCGCCGTGGCCTTGAACTGCATGGGACGCGGCGCCTCGAACGCCAGGCGTTCCGGGGCGATCACGACGGGCGGCACCGCATGGGGCCGCTCCAGGTAATAGCCCTGCACCAGGTTGGCGCCCAAGGCGCACACCGCTTCGTATTCCGCGCGGGTTTCCACGCCTTCGGTGACGGTGCGGCAGCCCAGGGACTGGGCGATTTCGATGATGGATTTGACGAACTGGCGCTTGGCCCGGTCCTCGTCAATGCCCTGGACGAAATGCCGGTCGATTTTGACGAAATCCGGGTTCATCTGCGACCACAGGGTCAAGCCGGAATAGCCCGCCCCCAGGTCGTCCAAGGCCACCATGAAGCCCATGCTGCGGTAGTGCAGCAGCGCGGTCTGCATCAAGTGGATGTCGTCGATCTGGTGGGTTTCGGTGATTTCGATCACCACCCGCCCCGGATTCAACCCCTCCGCCTCCAGGTACTGCAAGGTGCGGCCGTTGACGAAATCCTCGTACAACAGCGACACGGGACTGACGTTGATAAACAGCTTGCCCGGCAGTCCCAGCCGCGCGAATCGGCGAATCACCGTTTTACGGCAAAGGAAGTCCAGTTCCAGCAACCGCTGCTGGCGGGTGGCGGTTTCGAACAGGAACATCGGGTTGTGGAACGGCGTATTGGCCGGGCCGCGGATCAAGCCCTCGTAGCCGTAAATTTCCTGCCGGCCGGGACATACGATGGGATGGAAAACCGCGGTTAGCTGTTCCTCCCGCAAAATGCGGTCGAGCAGTTGCGCCATCTCGCTTTCTCCGAGGACGGCGTCGCGGGACTGGGCCGCTTCCGGCGGAAACGTGGCCATCTGGGGCAGGAGCTGTTTCATGGAAGGCGGCGGGTCGAGTTTAACTTGCCGCGCATGCTAAAACGTCCATGTTACAAGGCCGTGACAATGTTCCGCGCCGGCCGCCTCGCGCCGTCACAAAACCTTAATCCCTTCGACGCCAAGCGGTCATCTTTCATCCCTATCTTTGCGGCACGCCAACTTCCATGGAGTTTCGCCATGCCGTCGCTCGCCGCCGCTCAAGACGCCATCAGCGTCGCCCGTCCCCGCCGTTTCGAAGCCATCGTCACGCGGGATCCCGCCCTGGTGCGCGCCGCCCAAAAACTGCGTTATCGCGTTTTCGTCGAGGAAATGGGCGCCGTCATCCACACGCCGCACTACGGCCTGGACTGGGACGAAATCGACGACCACTGCGATCACCTGATCGTCATCGACAATCAAACCGGCGCCATCGTCGGCACCACCCGATTGCTCAACGACCGACAGGCCAAACGCCTGGGCCGCTATTACTCGGAAGGGGAATTCGGCCTGGAAGGCGTGTTGGGCCTGGAAGGGCGTTTTCTGGAAATCGGCCGAACCTGCGTGGACCGCAACGTCCGCGGCGGCGCCGTCTTGACCTGCCTGTGGGGCGTGCTGGCGGATTACGCCGCCGCCGGCGGTTACGATTACCTGATGGGCTGCGCCAGCATCCCGGCCGGCCCCAGCGGCTTCGCCGTGGAAGCGGTCTACCAACAGCTCGCCGCCGAACAATTGGGACCCGCCAGCCTCAACGTGCAGCCGCGGCTACCGGTGCCTGAGGACATGCGCTGCCAGCGGGACGAATGCGGCATCCCGCCGCTGTTGAAAACCTACCTGCGCCTGGGCGCCTGGATTTGCGGGGAACCCTGCTGGGATCCGGACTTCAAGGTCATGGACCTGTTCGTGCTGCTCCCCCTGAGCCGGATGCAGGCCCGTTACGAACGCCACTACCTCAGCCAGCGCGCCAATGAGCCCGGCGGCACGATTGCGGCGCTGGCATAGGTCGCTGATGCTGGCGGCGCTGTTCGCCGCCGGCGTCGGCGCCGTTTCTCTGCTGCTGCCCGCCTGCCGGGTCCTCGGCGCGGCGCGCCAGCGGCGCGTCCGCGACCGCGTCACCCAAAGCTGGTGCGGCGCGGCGGCGCGCATCCTGGGGTTGCGCGTCGTTCGCCAAGGCGACGCGTCCGTCGCCGGCATCATGGCGGCCAACCATATCTCCTGGCTCGACGTCATCGTGCTGGGCATGCACACCCCCCTGACCTTCGTGCCGAAAAGCGAAGTCGCCGCTTGGCCCGTCATCGGCTACCTGGCCCGCCAATCGGGCGCGCTGTTCATCCAACGGGGCAACGCGGCGGCCACTCGCTCGTTGACGGAACAGATTTGCTGGCGGTTGCGCCGCCAGGAAACCGTGGTGCTGTTTCCGGAAGGAACCACCAGCCGCGGCGACCGGGTGCTGCGGTTCCACCCCCGCCTGTTTCAGGCGGCCCTCACCGCCAAGGCGCCGGTGCAGCCGGTCGCCATCGCTTACCTTGGCCCGGCCGCCGCCAAAGCACCGTTCGTGGACGACGACGAATTCCTCTCCCATCTCTGGGCGCTATTGGCCGAACCGGAAATCGCCGCCTCGGTGCATTACGGCAACCCCATCGCCAACGCCGCCAGCCGGGACCAATTGGCCCGGCAAGCCCGCCTTTGCATCGCCGGCCGATTACACGTCGAGGACGAGGCGACGCCTCCGGCGAAAGAATCGCGCCAAGCCCTTTAACTCTACCGCCGCCGATATCCACCGGCCGCTCCGCGCAACAAAAAAACGCCGTTTCGAACCTCGCCCATACCGCCCGGAAAAGCGGCCGAAAAACCCGCGGCGCGGGGAGAATCCGCAACGCCGCCCCGCGCCGCCGGTTAATTACCCAAAACTGTCACAGACCATTAACAAGCTTGTCACACAAGCCTTTTATGCTTTTGCCGTGTCAAAAAAAACCAAAGCGGGAGGACTCCCATGGCGCTGAATTACCGAACTGTCTGGATTTCCGACGTGCATTTAGGCACGCGCGGCTGCAAAGCCGAATATCTTTTGGATTTTCTGCGCAGCGTGGAATGCGACTGCCTGTATTTGGTGGGCGACATCATCGATTTCTGGAAAATGCGCAGCGGCGGATATTGGCCGCAGCTGCATTCGGAATTGCTGCGCACGGTGATGGGCATGGCGAAACGCGGCATACGGGTTATTTATATTCCCGGCAACCATGACGAGTTTTTCCGCGATTACGTCGATACCGTATTCGGCGGCATAGAAATCCACGCCTCCGCCATACACACCGGCGCCGACGGCCGCCGCTTCCTGGTCATGCACGGCGACGAATTCGACGGCGTGGTGTGCAGCAGCCGCTGGCTGGCCGTGGCCGGCAGCGAAGCCTACGACTTGCTGCTGGTGCTGAACCGCTGGTTCAACCTCATGCGCCGCAAGCTGGGTTTCCCCTATTGGTCGCTGTCCGCCTACCTGAAGCACAAGGTCAAAAACGCCGTCAACTTCATCGGCAACTACGAAAAAGCCTTGGTGCACGCCGCCAAGGAAAAAGGCGTGGACGGCATCATTTGCGGCCATATCCACCACGCTGCCATCCAACAAATCGGCGACATCACCTACGGCAACAGCGGCGACTGGGTGGAAAGCTGCACGGCACTGACCGAAAGCCACGACGGCACTTTGTCGCTGCTCCGCTGGGCCGACCGGCAGGCCATGCTGGACCAAGCGCCGGCCTTGGCCCCCGATCGCGCCGAGCCCTCGACCGTCGCCGCCGGCCACTAAGCCGCGCGACGCCACCCGACACCGTCCCCGGAGAAATCCATCCCCATGGCAGCACTATGCAACATCGCCCTGGTTACCGAAACCTGGCCGCCGGAGATCAACGGCGTCGCTATGACGCTGTCCCGCATCGTCAACGGCCTGCGCAACAACGGGCACCGGGTCCAGGTGGTCCGCCCGCGCCAGTGGGGCGCCGGTGAAACAGGCCAAAACGGCGAACAGCTGCTGGTTCCCGGCGCGCCGATCCCCGGTTACGGCGGGCTGCGCTTCGGCCTGCCGGTAAAACGGCATTTGATGCGTCATTGGGCATCCCAGCGCCCCGATGTGGTGCATATCGCCACCGAAGGCCCCCTGGGCTGGGCCGCGCTGAAGGCCGCCCGTCGGCTCGGCATTCCGGTGACCACCAGTTTCCACACCCAGTTCCATCAATATTGCCGCCACTACGGCCTGGGCTGGTTGCGCCGCAGCGTGTCGGGCTATCTGCGCCATTTCCACAACAACGCCCTGTGCACCTTGGTGCCCAACGAATCCCTGCGCGACCTGCTGCAAACCGACGGCTATCGCAACGTCGGCGTGCTGGGCCGCGGCATCGATACGGAATTGTTCAATCCGCAGCGCCGCAGCGCCGAACTGCGCAGCGCCTGGGGCGTGGACGACGACACGCTGGTGGCCTTGCACGTCGGGCGCCTAGCGCCGGAAAAGAACCTCAAGACGGTGGCGGCCGCCTTCGAAGCGCTGCGCGCCAAGCACCCCAACGCCCGCATGGTGTGGGTCGGCGACGGCCCGCAACTGGGGAAACTGCGCAGAAAACATCCCGACCACATCTTCGCCGGCGCCAAAACCGGCGCGGAGCTGGGCGCGCACTACGCCTCGGCCGACGTGTTCCTGTTCGCCAGCCTGACGGAAACCTTCGGCAACGTCACCGTGGAAGCCATGGCCAGCGGCTTGGCGCTGGTCGCCTACCGCTATGCGGCGGCCGAGCAGTTCCTGCGCCACGGGATCAGCGGCCTCACCGCCGCCGTCGCCGACAGCGCCGAATTCTGCCGGCTGGCGGCGCGTCTGGGCGAAGACCCGGATCTGGCGCGGCGGCTGGGTAAACAAGCGACCTCGGACATCGTGCACCTGGGCTGGGATCACGTGCTGGATCAATTCACCCGCACGGTGGAAGACGCCGCGCGCCAAGGCCAAGGAAGCAGCGCTTGAGCTCGCACCAACCGCCCCGCTCCATGCTGCTGCCCCGGCGCGGCCCGGACCGGTCCGCAGCGCCGCCCCCTCAACCCCAAGAAAGGCAAATCGAGTCGATGGAAAGTCCTTACAAAGGCAAAACCGGCCTGCGCCGGCTGTGGAACGCTTTCGGCTACACCCTGGCCGGCCTGCGCTCCGCTTATAAAAACGAAGATGCCTTCCGCCAGGAAGTGCTGCTGGCGGTCATCCTGGTGCCCCTGGCTTTCTACCTGGACGTGTCGCCGTTGGCGCGGGCCTTGATGGTGTTTTCGGTCATCACCGTGCTGGTGGTGGAGCTGCTCAACTCGGCGGTGGAAGCCACCGTCGACCGCATATCCCTGGATCACCACCGCCTCGCCAAACGCGCCAAGGACATCGGCAGCGCGGCGGTGTTCATGAGCCTGGTCAACGTCGCTCTGGTATGGGCCAGCGTTTTATTCACCTAACCGCCCCGAATGCGCCGCGGAACAGCCGCGCGCGCCGGGGGATACGGGGCGCCGGGACGAGCCGTATGGAACGGCATGGATCGTGCTTTCGTCGAAAGACGAACTCATTATTCAGCCCCAAGGAGGAAACGATGTCATTAACCAGTGACTTTGATTATGTCGCCTCGGTTTCCCACGACCTGAAATCGCCGTTGAACGCCATTATCGGATTCGTCGAATTAATCAAAACCGGAATACTCGCCCACGACGCCGAAGACGGCGCGCCTTTGGAAGTATTGGAAGACCTGAAAATGGTGGAGAACCTCAGCAAGGACATGCTCGCCCTGATCAGCAATATGCTGACGGCGGCCCGTATCCAGGCGGGGAAACAACCCATGATGCCGACGGTCATCACCAAACAGGAATTATTGGAACGCGCCTCCATGCTGGAAAGGACTTTCCAGGCCGAAGCGAAAAGCCGCAACATCGATTTCGCGGTATCGGTGGGAGCGTTGCCGAGATATGTCTACTGGGATATTCAGCAAATACGCAATTTCGCCGTGAACAATCTCATTTCCAACGCGCTCAAATTCGTCGGCGAGGACGGCATTGTGCGGGTCTATATCGACACCAACGACAAAGATATCGTGTCGATACTCGTCGCCGACAACGGCCCGGGCGTGCCGGAGCAGGAACGCGCCGCCATTTTCGAAAAATTCGCCCAGTCCTCGGGCAATGCCTGGAGCCATACCGGCAGCGGCTACGGCTTGTACAACGCCGTCAGGGTGGTGCATGCCCACAAGGGACGCTTGGAAATCCTCGACGGGCTGGAAAACAAGGGCGCCACGTTCGCCATGACGCTGCCCGCCGTGCCGTTCGAAATCTGCGGAGACCTGCTGCGGGCGGCCCAAGCCGCCTAGCGCCGCGCACGCCCGGAAAACCGTGTGCCATCGTCCCGCCGAAAGCAAAAATTCACCCTCAACTCAGGCCAACGATGAACATACTTTTTGTTTCCGACGTGTTTTTTCCCCGGGTCAACGGCGTTTCCACCTCCATCGACACTTTCCGCCGGGAATTCCTGGCCCAAGGCCATAAAGTCTGGCTCATCGCACCGGACTACTTCATTCCCAGCGAGGACGAAAACCACATCCTGCGCGTGTCCTCCCACTACCTGTTCATGGATCCGGAAGACCGTTTGATGCGCTACGGCCACGCCCTGCGCCATTTGGACCAGCTGCGGCGGGAGAATTTCGACATCATCCACATCCAGACGCCGTTCGTGGCCCATTACCTGGGCCTGCGCCTGTCCCGCGAGCTGGGCATACCCCGCGTGGAGACCTACCACACCCACTTCGAAGAGTATTTCTACCACTACCTGCCGCTGCTGCCGCGCCCGGTGATGCGTTACTTGGCGCGCTGGTTCGCCCGGCACCAGTGCAATCAGCTGCAAGGCCTGATCGCGCCGTCGCGGCCCATGCTGGACGTGTTGCGCCATTACGGCATCCCCACCCCGGCGGAAATCGTCCCTACCGGCCTGGAGCCGGATCGCTTCGAGCTGGGCGACGGCGACGACTTTCGCGCCAAGCACGGCATCCCGGCGCAACGGCCGGTGCTGCTGTTCGTCGGCCGCGTGGCCCACGAAAAAAACATCGGCTTTTTGCTGAAAGTCACCGAGCGGGTGCGGCAGGACATTCCCGACGTGTTGTTCGTCATCGCCGGCGAAGGCCCGGCCCAGGAATCGCTGCGCAGCGACACCCAGCGCCTGGGACTGGAAGGCCATGTCCAATTCATCGGCTACCTGGACCGCAACACGGAGCTGCGCGATTGCTACCGCTGCGCCGACTTGTTCGTTTTCTCCTCGCGCACGGAAACCCAAGGCCTGGTGCTGCTGGAAGCCATGGCCCAGGCCGTGCCGCTGGTTTCCACGGCGGAAATGGGCGCCAAGTCGGTATTGAGCGAAGGCGCCGGCGTGCATATCGCCAGCGAGGACGTCGAAGAATTCGCCGGCAAGGCCATCGCCCTGCTGCGCGATCCCGAGCTGCGCCGCGCGCTGGGAGAGGCTGGACAGGCCTACGCCCGCCAGTGGTCCGCCGCCGGTTTGGCCCACCGCATGCTGGAGTTTTACCGCAAAACCATCGCCGAAGCCGCCCACCGCGCCCTGCCCTCCGCCACGCTGGCGCCGGCGGGCGAAGCCGACAATTGAGCAGTCAGCGGCGCTAATGCTATGATGGCAGGGGATTAATCCCCTTCCATCGCAAGGACTTTCGGCCATCTTAGGTTTCGTCAAAAAACTGTTCCGCAAGGGCGAGCAAGCAGCGCCCCAAGCCGGCTCCACCCTCCCCAGGGTATACGCGCGCCCGGAACACGGCATATCCCGTTCGCAAATCAGCGAAAACGCCCTGAAAGTTTTGTACCGGCTGCGCAAGGCCGGCTACCAGGCTTATTTGGTGGGCGGCTGTGTGCGCGACTTGCAACTGGGCCGCGAACCGAAAGATTTCGACGTGGTTACGGACGCCCATCCCGAACAAATCAAAAACGTGTTCCGCAACTGCCGCTTGATCGGCCGCCGCTTCCGCCTGGCCCACGTGCATTTCGGCCGCGAAATCATCGAAGTGGCCACCTTCCGCGCCCTGGCCACGGAAGAGGACGAAGGCGGCGACCGCGTGGTGGAAAACGGCCGCATCCTGCGCGACAACATCTACGGCACCATCGAAGAAGACGCTTGGCGGCGCGATTTCACCGTCAACGCGCTTTACTACAACATCCAGGATTTCTCGGTGGTGGACTTCGTCGGCGGCATGGACGACCACAAGGCCGGCACCCTGCGCCTGATCGGCGACCCGGAAAAGCGCTACCACGAAGACCCGGTGCGCATGCTGCGCGCCGTGCGCTTCGCCACCAAGCTGGGCTTCCTCATCCACCCCAGCTGCGCCGAGCCTTTGCCCCGGCTGGCCCCCCTGCTGGGCGGCATCCCCGCGGCGCGGCTTTACGACGAAGTGGTCAAGCTGTTCCTGTCCGGCTACGCCCTGCAGAATTTCGAGCAGCTGCGCCATTACGACCTGTTCCACCAACTGTTCCCCCTCACCGACGAGTGCCTGAGCCTGGAAGACAACGCCTACCCGCTCACCTTCGTCGCCAAGGCGCTGGAAAACACCGATAAGCGCATCGCCGAAGACAAGCCGGTGGCGCCCTATTTCCTGTTCGCCGCCCTGCTGTGGGAACCGGTGCGCATCCAGGCGGAAGCGGCTATCGCCAAGGGGGTGCACGAAATCATCGCCTACCAGGAAGCCTCCGCCGACGTCACCGACGAACAAGCGGACTACACCGCTTACCCGCGCAGCATCAGCCAGCCCATGCGCGATGTTTGGCAGCTGCAGCCCCGCTTCAAAGCCCGCAACGGCGGCCGGCCGTTCCGCCTGCTGACCCATCCGCGCTTCCGCGCCGCCTACGACTTCCTCGTGCTGCGCGCCCAAACCGGCAGCGCCGAGCCGGAACTGGCGGAATGGTGGACCCGCTTCCAGGCCGCCGGCGAAGCCGAGCAAAAAGCCATGGCCTCCGGCCAGAAAACCGGCGGCGGCGGCGGCGGAGCCGGCAAAAAACGCCGGCCGCGCCGGCGCGGCCCCGGCGCCCGCAAGCCCCATGACTCAGCCAACAGCTAAGCCGATCGCGGCTTACATCGGGCTGGGCAGCAACCTGCAAGACCCCGTCGGCCAAATCCGTCGCGCCCGCGCCGCCATCGCCCAAACCGAAGGCATCGCCGAGTTGGCCTTTTCCGGCCTGTATCGCAACCCGCCCATGGGGCCGGCCGACCAGCCCGATTACGTCAACGCCGTCATGGCGGTGTCCACCACCCTGGAACCCCACGCCTTGTTGCACGCCCTGCAAGCCATCGAAAACAGCCAAGGCCGGGTACGCCTGGGCGAACGCTGGGGACCGCGCACCCTGGACCTGGACATCCTGCTGTACGGCCAGCAACAAATCGCCACGGCCGATTTGACCGTGCCCCACGTCGGCGCAGCGGAACGGGCTTTCGTGCTGCTGCCCCTGCTGGAGATCGCGCCGGAGCTGAATATTCCCGGCAAGGGCTTGGTGCGGGATTTGGCCGCCGCCCAGCCTGCCGACACCTTGATCCGCATCGACTCATGACAGACGCAAAACCCGTCACCGTCCCCCAACTGGCCGCCATGAAACAGCGCGGCGAAAAGATCGCCTGCCTCACCGCCTACGACGCCGGCTTCGCCCGCGTCATGGACGAAGCGGGCGTGGACCTGATCCTGGTGGGCGACTCCCTCGGCATGGTGATCCAGGGCCACGACACCACCCTGCCGGTGACTTTGGACCACATGGCCTACCATTCCGCCGCCGTCAGCCGCGCCTGCCGCCGCGCCCTGGTCATCGCCGACCTGCCCTTCATGACCTACGCCACGCCGGACCAGGCCGCTGCCGGCGCCGCCCGGCTGATCCAGGAAGGCGGCGCACGCATGGTCAAGCTGGAAGGCGGCCGCTCGCGGATCGCCGCGGTGCGCCACCTCACCGAGCAAGGCGTCCCGGTGTGCGCCCACCTGGGCCTGCTGCCCCAGTCCGTACTGCGCCTGGGCGGCTACAAAGTGCAAGGCGTGACAGAGAAAGACGCGGAACGGCTCATCGAAGACGCCAGCTTGCTGGAAGAAGCCGGCGCCAGCCTGTTGGTGTTGGAATGCATTCCCGCCACCCTGGCGGCGGAAATCAGCGCCCAGCTCACCATCCCCACCATCGGCATTGGCGCCGGCCCCGGCTGCGACGGCCAGGTGCTGGTGCTGCACGACATGCTGGGGCTAAATCCCAGAATGCCGCGTTTCTGCCGGGACTTCCTGCGGGACGGCGGCAGCATCGCCGGCGCGATCACGGCTTATGCGACGGCGGTGCGCGACGGCAGTTTCCCCGCAGCGGAACACAGTTATTGAGGCATTGGCCCATTCGGCCGGGCAAGCACGGCAAAACCGAGGCCGGCCCGCCAGCAATACAAAATTATTCGCCCGTAACGCGGAACGCTAATCGGTTCCGCCACCGGCTTCGACTCGCCCGATCCGCCCAACCCATCGACGCCTCATGCAAACCCTCCAAACCGCCGCCCAACTCCGCGACTCCGTCAACGCCTGGCGCCGCCAAGGCTTGACCGTCGGTTTCGTGCCCACCATGGGCAATCTGCACGCCGGACACATCCGCCTGGTGGAGGAAGCGCGCCAACTGGCGGACAAGGTGGTGGCGAGCATTTTCGTCAATCCCACCCAGTTCGGGGAAGGCGAGGATTTCGGCGCTTATCCGCGCACGCCGCAGGAGGATGCCGCCAAGCTGGAAGCGGCCGGACTGGATCTGCTGTTCCTGCCGGCGGTGGAAGAGATCTATCCATCCCTGGGCCGCCCCGCCACCTTCGTCGAGGTGCCGGGATTGTCGGAGGAGTTGTGCGGCAAGTTCCGCCCCGGCCACTTCCGCGGCGTGGCGACGGTGGTATGCAAGCTGTTCAACCTGGTGCAGCCGGACATGACCCTGTTCGGCGAGAAGGACTACCAGCAGCTGGCCGTGATCCGCCGCATGGTTGAGGACTTGAACCTGCCCGTGTCCATCCGCGGCGTCGCCACGGTGCGCGACGCCGACGGCTTGGCGCTGAGTTCCCGCAACGGCTATCTGTCGGCGGAAGAACGCGCCGTCGCGCCGCGCCTGTACCAAATCCTGCAACGAACCGCCGCCGCCATCCGCGCCGGCGATACCGATTTCGCCCGGTTGGAATCCCACCACCTGGCCGAACTGCGGCAGGCCGGTTTCGCGCCGGACTACCTGGCCATACGCCAGGCCGGCGACTTGTCCCGCCCCGCCCCCGGCGACACCGACCTCGTGATCTTGGCGGCGGCGCGGCTGGGAAAAGCGCGGTTGATCGACAACATCCGCCTCCAGGCCTGAATCCGCGCGAACGATTCCCGCCCCCCGGCCCGCTATCGGCCCTGCAACGGAGTACAATTCCCCCACACCCGCTCTCGTCAGCCCCATGCTCCACACCCCTACCCTGGTAGCCGTTTTCGCCGCGCTGCTAACAACGGCGATCCTAGTGCACTGCTCCAATTGGTGGCTGCACCGGCCGATGCGCGGGCCAGGCTGGTGGGCGGCGGGCACGGCGGTCAACACCCTCGGTGCGACGCTCTTCGTGCTGCGGGACAGGATTCCGGACCTGCTGAGCATCGTCGGCGGCAGCGCGACCATCATGAGCGGACTGCTCATCATGCTGAACGGCTTGTACGTGTTCGCCGACCGCAAGCTGGATTGGCGCATTCCGGCGGCGCTCCTGTCGGTGGTGCTGGTCAACAACAGTTATTTCTCCCTGATCGACAACTCCATGACCTACCGCTGGCTGGTAACGGCCTGCGTGATCGCAACCATTAAGTGCCTGGCCTTGGCCGCCCTTTGGCGTATCGGCAAGCGGGACGGCCGCTGGGGCACGATGCTGCTGGTGATCTCCTCCACCTCGGAAATCTTTTTTTATCTCGGCCACGCCGGCATGACGCTGCTCTACGAGCCGCACCTCACGCGTTTGGGCGACTTCAGCCAACTGCAACCGAGAGGCGTATTGACCATCATCATCCTCCTGATGGTGAACACTTTCGGGTATGTGATGCTGTCGGCCAACCGCTCGCGGGCGGAATTGAGCCGCTTCGCCTTGCAAGACCCGCTGACCGGGCTGGCCAACCGGCGCGTTTTCGACAACCGGCTGCAAGCGCAGATCGCCGCCGCCAACCGCAACGGCACGCCGTTGAGCCTGCTGCTGTTCGACTTGGATTATTTCAAGCGCATCAACGACGTCCACGGCCATCAAGCCGGGGACGACCTGCTCAGGCACTTCGCCGCGCTGGGCCGCGGCATCACCCGCGGCAACGACGATTTCGCCCGTATCGGCGGCGAAGAATTCGCCCTGCTGGCGCCGGGAGCCGACCTTGCCGTCGCCCTGGAAATTGGCGAGCGCCTGCGCACCCAATTGGAGGCGTCCGCCATCGAACTGGACGGCCAAACGCTGCGGGCGACCACTTCGGTCGGCGTCGCCACCCTGGGCGCCCACGGCCGCGACGCCGCCACGCTGACCCGCGCCGCCGACTCCGCCCTCTATGCCGCCAAAACCGGCGGACGCAACCAAGTCGTCGCCGCCCGCGAGCAAACGGCGCCCAGTTCGGAGGCTAGCGCCATGTCCCCGCTGCCGGCTACCGCGCCCTCCTGACGGCGCAGGCCGGGGCGCTTGCCCGCCGGACGCGGCCGCCCCTGGAATTTAGCGGGTTATCACCTAGGCTTTAGCGTGGCTCGCACTCACTCCACGTTAAGGCCCCATGCTCCACACCCCCACCATCGGGATCATTTTCGCCACGCTGCACCTCACGGCCATCCTGGTCATTTGCTGCAACTGGTGGCTGCACCGCCCCTTGCGCGGCCCCGGCTGGTGGGCGGCGGGGCTGTCGGCCGTCGCGGCCGGGCTCACGATCCTCGTGCTGCGGGGAAAAATCCCCGAATTGGTCAGCGTCATCGCCGGCAACGCCATCACCCTGGGCGGCATGCTCGCCATGCTGAACGGCATCTACATCTTCTCCGGCCGGCGGTTGAACTGGCGCATCCCGCTGGCGCTCATCGGCATATTGATCGTCAACCACACCTATTTCACCCTGGTGCACAACTCCCTCGCCTATCGCTGGGTCGTCATGGCCGGCTTGATCGCGATCACCAAAAGCCTGGCCCTCCCGGCCCTTTGGCGCATCGGCAAACGCGACGGCTATCTGGGCACCGCAACGCTCGCCCTGTCCTACACGTTGAAGGTGATTTTTTATGTCAGCCACGCGACGCTGACCCTGCTTTATGAAAGAGACACCGTGGCGTTTTTCGATGCCAGCCAATTGCAATCGTTCGGCTGGCTTGGCGCAATCGTGCTGCTCATCACCGATACCTTCGGCTATGTGCTGCTGACGGCCAACCGCTCACGCAACGAACTCAGCCGGTTCGCCTTGCAGGACCCATTGACCGGCTTGGCCAACCGGCGCGCGTTCGACACCCGCCTGGCGGCCAACATCGCGGACGCCGGCCGCGGCGGCACGGCATTGAGCCTGCTCCTGTTCGATTTGGATCATTTCAAGCAAATCAACGACCGCTACGGCCACGCCGCCGGGGATCAAGTGCTTCGCCATTTCGCCGAGCTGGGCCGCGCCGCGACCCGCGGCAACGACGACTTCGCCCGCATCGGCGGCGAAGAATTCGCCCTGGTGGCGCCAGACGCCGACCTCGCCACCGCGCTGGAAATCGGCGAACGCCTGCGCCGCGACCTGGAAGCCTCCGCCATCGAGGTGGAAGGCGAAACCTTGCACGTCAGCGCCTCCGTCGGCATCGCGGCGCTCGGCAAGCACGGCAACGACGCCGCCAGCCTGACGCGAGCCGCCGACGCGGCGCTCTATGCCGCGAAAACCGGCGGCCGCAACCGGGTGGTGGCCGCCGGGTAAAACGCGCTGACAGCCGCGCCCGTACTCGTGGAATAATAAGCCTCCCGATCCGTTGCCACGAAAGGACTCGCACGAAACCATCGCACCAGAACAATGAAAAAAGCGAATCCCCTGATGAATGCCATCGCCGCCGCTGGAACCCGCCCCTGCCCGAATAGCCTGGCCAAGCTGGCGCTGCTCTTGGGCGGCATGGGGCTGAGCGCCCTCGCCCAGGGCGACAACGCAACGGTACTCCCCACGGTGAACGTGCGCGACAACCAAGCGCAACTCGCGCCCTCCAACGAAATCGGCCAAAACACCAGCCTTATCCGGGCGGACCTCGAAGCCGGCGGTAAGGCCGACCTGCACAGCGGCTTGCGCAATCAAAGCGGCTTGGTTTTAACCCAGGCCGGCCAGGGCACCACCAGCGGCATCAGCCTGCGGGGCGCCAGCGGCGGCCAGGGTTTGGTCACGCTGGACGGCATTCCCCTGTTCGGCAATTTCGCCGGCTTTTTTCCCTTGAGCCATTTCCCCCTGGACGCCTTCGACCAAGTGGACGTCACCCGCGGCCCCGGCGGCGACCGGCGCGGCAGCCGCACCCTCGGCGGCGCGATCCACCTGCAAAGCCGACGCTTGAGCGACAAGGAAGCTTTCCTGCACTTGGAAGGCGGCAGCTACGGCACGGTCCGCACCAATCTGGGCGGCGGTTTGCAAAACGGGCTGGGCAACTGGACGGTGGTCGCCGGCCGGGCGGACATTTTCGACGGCATCAGCCAAGCCGGCCCGCAAAACGGCGGACGGGAGCGGGACGACTACCAAATGACCAACGGCTTGTTGCGTTGGGACAAGGATTTCGAGCGGGGCAAACTGGACAGTTCTTTCTACTTCGTGCGTAGCCGCGAGCAAACGGACGGCCCCGGCCTGATGCCCAACGGCACGGTCGGATGGAGGGACGACCCCAAAGGGCTCAACATCGGCGAAACCTGGGTAGCGCAAAGCCGCGGCCGCTATTCGGTAACCGACGCCTGGGACAGCACGCTGCAAGTCGGTTACACCAAAGACCGGGAAAGCGGCGCCCTCGGGCGCATCGGCAACCGGCGCTTTTCCATGGACCTCACCAGCCAATTGTGGCTGGGCCGCTGGGAAAACGCCCACCGCATCGCCTTGGACACCGGCCCCAAAGACGCCCTGCGCCTGGTGTGGGGCGTGGACGCCCAGCAGCAGCACGCCGACAGCGCGCTCAGCAACGTGATCGCCACCCACACCACGGTCAGCCCCCTGGTCCGCGCCGAAACCGAAATCGGCGACTGGCTGGCCAACGCCGAAGCCCGCTTCGACCACAACGACCAATACGGCGACCATACGGTCTTCAATCTGGGCGGCGGCTGGCGCATGCGCCAAGACATGACGCTGTGGACCAAGGGCGGCATCGGCTATCGCCCGCCGGCGGTGAACGAGCGCCTGCACCCGCTGTTCGGCAACAACAATTTAAAACCGGAGCGCAACGCCGGCGGCGAAGTGGGCTGGCGCTGGCAGGCGGCGGAAAAAACCGAGTTCAACCTGAGCGGTTATTATCAGCACTACCAAAACCTGATCACCCAGCAATACAACTCCGCCACCGGCGTCACCCGCGCCGGCAATGTGGCTGACGCCCGCGTGTGGGGCGCGGAAGTGCAAACCCGGCACGCCTGGTCCGACGACTGGAGCAGCGGCCTGACCTACACTTTCATGGACGCCCGCAACACCGTCACCGGCGGAAAAGTGCCGATCCGTCCCGAACACCAAGGACAATTTTGGAACGAATTCCGCGTGACCCAGCCGATATCCCTGCGCGTGGAACTGACCTTCCGCGACGCCTACTGGTTCGACCTCAACAACACCGTGCACAACAAACCCGCCCCCCGGCTCAACGCGCAAGTGGACTACCGCGTTTCGCCCAAGCTGAAACTGTACGTGCGGGGGGAAAACCTGAACAGCGAACGCACCGAGGAGTTGCGCGGCTTCGGCTATCCCGGGGCGGCCGTCTACGCCGGTTTCCACGCCGCGCTGTGAAATCGCCGCTCGGGCGCAGGAACCATTGTCGCCTATGATTAAACAATCAAATGCCGCCGGGGCGCCCTGCGGCAAGTTGCCAGCCCCTGGACAATTGAAGATAATGGACTGCTTCTGCTAGCCCTACAGGCGACGTGTATGCATACCACGATGCTCAAAGCCAAGTTGCACAGGGTGCGTGTAACCCACTCCGAGCTGGAATACGAAGGCTCCTGCGCCATAGACGGCAAATTGCTCGACCTGTCGGGCATCCGCGAATACGAGCAAATCCAAATTTACAACGTCAACAACGGCGAACGCTTCACCACTTACGCCATCCGCGCCGAAGAAGGTTCCGGCACCATTTCCGTCAACGGCGCCGCCGCCCGCTTGGCCGCACCCAACGACATTGTCATCATCGCCGCCTACGTGGGCTTGAGCCAAGCGGAGCTGCTCAACTATTCCCCCACCCTGGTCTACGTGGACGAGCACAACCGCTCCACCCGCGTCGCGCGCTCCATCCCCGTCCAAGCCGCTTAAACGCCGGTTTTTTCCCGGCGAATCGCATCCCGCCGACGCGCACCCTCTGCGCGGCTTACCGGCTTGCCTCACAAAGTGATAAAATTGCCGAAATTTGGCTAGGCCGGCTTTCGCCGGCCGCCGCGTCCCGCCGAATGCCGCCCGCCCGCGGCCGGCCCCACCTTTTGGAAGCGCAAACCCATGCTAGGCAGACTGGTTAAGAAAATTGTTGGCAGCCGCAACGACCGCCTCTTGAAGAAAAAAAGAAAGCTGGTCAAGAAAATCAACGCCCTGGAGCCGCAATTCAAGGCCCTGAGCGACCAGCAGCTGGCCGGCAAGACCCAGGAATTCCGCGACCGCCTGGAAAAAGGCGAAACCCTCGACCAGCTGCTGCCGGAAGCCTTCGCCGCCGTGCGCGAAGCCGCTTGGCGCGCCCTCAACATGCGCCACTTCGACGTGCAGCTGATCGGCGGCATGGTGCTGCACGACGGCAAGATTTCCGAAATGAAGACCGGCGAAGGCAAAACCCTGGTCGCCACCCTGGCCGCGTACCTCAACGCCCTGCCCGGCAAGGGCGTGCACGTGGTCACGGTGAACGACTACCTGGCCCGCCGCGACTCCAACTGGATGGGCAAGGTCTACGGCTTCCTCGGCATGACCACCGGCTGCATCATCGGCGGCCTCAGCCAGGAGGAGCGCCGCGCCTCCTACGCCGCCGACATCACCTACGGCACCAACAACGAATTCGGCTTCGACTACCTGCGCGACAACATGGCCTTCAGCCTCAAGGAGAAGGTGCAGCGCGGCCAGTTCTTCGCCATCGTCGACGAAGTGGACTCCATCCTCATCGACGAAGCGCGCACCCCGCTGATTATCTCCGGCCCCACGGAAGGCCGCACCGACCTGTACCAGCAGATCAACGAGCTGATTCCCTTCCTGAGCAAGCAGGAAAAGGAAGGCATGCCCGGCGACTACAGCGTGGACGAAAAGTCGCGCCAGGCCTTCCTCACCGAGGCCGGCCACGAAGCCATGGAACGCATGATGGTGCAGCACGGCCTGATCCAGGAAGGCGAGAGCCTGTACGAGATCAAGAACATCCGCCTGATGCACTACATCAACGCCTGTCTGCGCGCCAATGTGCTGTTCCAGCGCGACGTGGACTATATCGTGCGCGACGGCCAGGTCATCATCGTCGACGAATTCACCGGCCGCGCCATGCCCGGCCGCCGCTGGTCCGACGGCCTGCACCAAGCCATGGAAGCCAAGGAAAAGGTGCAGATCCAAAACGAAAACCAGACACTGGCCTCCATCACCTTCCAGAACTACTTCCGCATGTACCGCAAGCTGTCCGGCATGACCGGCACGGCCGACACGGAAGCGGCGGAATTCTCGCAGATTTACGGCCTGGAAGTGGTCATCATCCCGCCCAACAAGCCCATGAAGCGCAAGGACATGGGCGATTTGGTCTACCTGACGGTGCCGGAGAAGTACAACGCCATCGTCGAGGACATCAAGTATTGCATCAACCGCCAGCAACCGGTGCTGGTGGGCACGGCGTCCATCGAAAACTCGGAATACCTGTCCGCCCTGCTGCGCAAGGAAGGTATCGCCCACGAAGTGCTCAACGCCAAGCAGCACGAACGGGAAGCCCACATCATCGCCCAGGCCGGTAAGCCGGGCGCGGTCACCATCGCCACCAACATGGCCGGCCGCGGCACCGACATCGTGCTGGGCGGCAGCCTGGAGGAAGAACTGGCGGCCTTGGGCGAAGTGGACGCGGCCACCGAAGAACAAGTCAAACGCGCTTGGCAGCAGCGCCACGACCAGGTCGTCGCCGCCGGCGGCCTGCACGTCGTCGGCTCGGAACGCCACGAATCGCGGCGCATCGACAACCAGCTGCGCGGCCGTTCCGGCCGCCAGGGCGACCCGGGCTCGACCCGCTTCTATCTGTCCCTGGAAGACAACCTCATGCGCATCTTCGCCTCCGACAAGGTGGCGAGCCTGATGCAGAAGTTGGGCATGGGCGAAGGCGAAGCCATCGAACACCCGTGGGTCACCCGCGCCATCGAAAACGCCCAGCGCAAGGTGGAAGCCCGCAACTTCGACATCCGCAAATCCCTGCTGGAATTCGACGACGTCGCCAACGACCAGCGCCGCGTCATCTACCAGCAGCGCGACGAGCTCATGGAGCTGGACGACATCAGCGAGGTCATGGAAGCCGTGCGCCACGACGTGGTGAGCGCCATCATCGACCGCTACATGCCGCCGCAGACGCTGGAGGAACAGTGGAACCTCAAAGGCCTGGAAGAGGCCTTGGAGCGGGAGCTCGCCCTGCCCCTGCCGGTGGAGGAATTGATCCACCAGCACCCGGATTGGCACGAGCAAACCATTCGCGAGCATATCGCCGAGCACCTGGAACAGGCCTACAAAGCCAAGGAAGCGGCTCTGGGCGAGCCGGTCATGCGCCACTTCGAAAAATCGGCCATGCTGCAAGTGCTGGACAATACCTGGAAGGAACACTTGGCGGCCATGGACTACCTGCGCCAGGGCATCCACCTGCGCGGCTACGCCCAGCGCGATCCCAAGCAGGAGTACAAGCGCGAAGCCTTCCTGATGTTCAGCACCATGCTGGAAGACATCAAGCAGGAAACCGTCGGCATCCTGTGCAAGGCCCAGGTTCACACCGAAGCGGACGTGGAGGCCATGGACGAGCAACTGCACCAGCCGCCCGAAGCGCAAATGCACTTCGAGCACGCCGAGGCAGTCAGCGCCCTGGAGCCGCAGCCGGCCCAGCAAGAACAGCCGCCCATGGAAGCCAACGTCATCCCCATCAGCGATGCCCGCCCCTTCGTGCGCGACACGCAAAAAGTCGGCCGCAACGACCCCTGCCCCTGCGGTTCGGGCAAGAAATACAAAGCCTGCCACGGCAGCCTGAACTAAAGGAGCGCGCGACATGGCGGTAGGCGTCGCTAAAACACCGGAACTGTTGCCCATCGCCGGCGTGCGCGTCGGCACCGCCTGCGCCGGCATCAAGCGCACCACCCGGGACGACCTGGTGGTGTTCGAGCTGGCCGAAGGCGGCAGCATGGCCGCCACTTTCACCCGCAACGCCTTCTGCGCCGCGCCGGTGACGGTGGCCAAGGAACACCTGGGCCAAGCCCCGCGCTGGCTCGTGGTCAATTCCGGCAACGCCAACGCCGGCACCGGCGCCAGGGGCATGGAACACGCCCGGGCCAGCTGCCAGGCCGTGGCCGCCCTGACCGGCGGCGCCGCCAATCAAGTGCTGCCCTTTTCCACCGGCGTCATCGGCGAATACCTGCCGCTGGAAAAAATCGCCCTCGCCCTGCCGGAAGCCGTGGCCGACCTGTCGGAAAACCACTGGCACAAGGCCATGACGGCCATCATGACCACCGACACCCGTCCCAAGGGTGCCAGCCGCGCGGTGGACATCGACGGCCACACCGTCACCGTCACCGGCATCGCCAAGGGCTCGGGCATGATCCATCCCAACATGGCCACCATGCTGGGGTATGTCGCCACCGACGCCCGCCTGCCCCAGCCCCTGTTGCAACAGGCCTTGAGCCGCGCGGTGGAACTGTCGTTCAACCGCGTCACCGTGGACGGCGACACCTCCACCAACGACGCCTGCGTGCTGCTGGCTAGCGGCTACTCCAGCGCCCCGGCCATCACCAGCGCCGACAGCCCCCACTACGCCGCTTTCGCCGCCGCCGTGGAGGCCGTGTGCAAGGAATTGGCCGAAGCCATCGCCCGCGACGGCGAAGGCGCCACCAAGCTCATGCGCATCCAGGTGGCCAAAGCCGAGGACGAAGCGGAAGCCCACCAGGTGGCCAACACGGTGGCCCTGTCGCCCTTGGTGAAAACCGCCTTCTTCGCCAGCGACCCCAACTGGGGCCGCATCCTGGCCGCCGTCGGCCGCGCCGGCTGCGACAATCTGGACATCGAGCGCATCACCATCGACCTGAACGGCGTGCGCATCGTCGAAAACGGCGGACGCGCCCCAAGCTACACGGAAGAAGCCGGAGTAGCCGCCATGGCGCCGGAAGAAATCGTCGTCGCCATCGACCTGGGGCGCGGCGACAGCGCCTGCGAAGTGCTCACCTGCGACTTCTCCTTCGACTACGTCAAGATCAACGCCGAATACCGGACTTGACCGCGGAACGCCTTGCTCCGCCAACCCGCGGCAGGGCGGAACGCGTTAGCGGTTCCGCCATCTCGTGTTCCGCACCAAAACACCCCCGCCCCTCCCTATCGACTCCCGAGCGGCCGTTGACGCTTCTGGTGTCGGCACATCCAAAAGCAGCCTAATCCCATTTCTCGACACACCCCTTCACCGCAGATTCCGCTACGCCGAATCCACGCTGCGTGGCTGACCTTCTTATCGCAAGTCAAAATCATCGCGATTGTAAGCCTAGGCTGACAGACAGGCGGGCGGATAACTAGTAAATTTCTGTGCCATTGATCAAGACGGGGTTAAACGTGTGGCAAAACGCATGACCCTATACCCCTCTGTACCCCTGGCTAGCAGCTACCAGGGCGGGACTACCGCCCGCTCGACTGCGCGGCATTGCCAAGCCCCGCAACCAAGACCTGACCCCGATCCTCGCAAACTTGAAAACAAAGCAAAACTATAGCGAACTGCATGGAAACAATACCGTTTCTACTATTGCATTTATATGTAATAGCGCAACTGTTGCTATTGCCTATTGCCTATCTTGCCCTCTCCGTGTTGGTCGCCAAAAACTGGTTTTCCAAGTCGCGGACCAATGTCAAAGCCGCCTTCTTTTTCACAGCAACTTTTACTCCAATTGCTTTACTTGCGAACGGATATGTTTCATTTCGCGCCGCATGCAACACTGCGGAATTCGATGAGCTCTTTACTAGCCCTATAGAGAACGTTGATGGTTTTTTAGTTCGTCACAATGACTCAAGATATGACAGCCAAGCCCCGCTTAACCTTCTAAAGGAGAGACAATACCAATATTTTGAGCGGAAATTTAATTATAAGCATAAGCATGGCTATACACTAAATACATGGGATGGGCGAGCTACTAGAACAATTTTCATAACAAGCCGACAAAGCCGCTATGATTTCGAGGTAACGCCTCCCGAACCAGTGTCACCGATATTCAAACCGGGCTTCCAGGTCAGTCGAGTCAAAGTTCTAAATGCAATCAACGGCGAAATTATAGCGCAATCGACGGAGTTCGTGTACGGAGGAGGACTGATAGGGAAATACGTCGCTTATTTATTTAACGAGTGGCGCCAAGCCGACAATGCTTATAGCTGCGGATATATTGATAGAAATATTCATCTATTTCGTTCAAATAGCCTGCACAAGGAGTATCTAACAAAGGATCGTGATTTTATCAATAAAACACTAGCTCCACACCAAGCCAGAAAATAACAAAAACATGGGCCGGGCAGTAGCGGGATCAGCTCCCTCATTCCAACATTGATTTAACATAGTAGCCAACCGGAGGGCCGTAGGGCGAATTAACGTCCTCGTGTGACCCACCTTTTCGCGGAATCCTCGGGTTACGATGTGCACCTAACCGCCCTACCATCAGCCCGTTGGCCGCGCCGGGCGCCGGTTTTTTTCGTCGGACATCGCAACGTGCCGACGATGAACCGTAAAAGGCGGAACCGCTGCGCGTTCCGCCCTACCGGGTGGGGGAAGTCGGATCCGGCGTCACTTCTCCCCTGATCTTTTCGTGCCGCTGCCGTAACCCAACGGATTCGTCCGCCGCTTTCAGGAGCACACCCCATGGCCGCCATCCTCCGTGCCGTACAAGCCGACATCACCACCCTGGCGGTGGACGCCGTCGTCAACGCCGCCAATACGTCGCTGCTGGGGGGAGGAGGCGTCGACGGCGCTATCCATCGCGCGGCGGGGCCGGAATTGCTGGAAGAATGCAGGCGGCTCGGCGGTTGCCGAGTGGGCGACGCCAAGCTCACTGGGGGCTACCGCCTGCCGGCCAAGTTCGTCATCCACACCGTCGGTCCCATCTGGCATGGCGGCGGCGCGGGCGAACAGGAAAACCTGGCCTCCTGTTATCGCCGCTCGCTGGAAATCGCCGCCGACCACGGCATACGCAGCATCGCCTTTCCCAGCATCAGCACCGGCGTATTCGGCTATCCCATGGCGCTGGCCGTAACCGTCGCGGTGGGGGCGGTTTCGGCCACGCTGAAGCGATTGCCCGCCATTGAAACGGTGATTTTTTGCTGTTTTTCCTCGCCCGACCTCGCGATCTACGAAAAACAACTTGCCGCCGCCACCGCCCCTTCTTGATCGCCTATCGCCCCATTCGCCGCGCTCCCGCAGTCAACCATCGCGCCAAATTGTGAACGGCTCGGCAGAATGTCGGTGCCAGACCCTCCTTTTTTCCGCCTGGGCATAAGCGCCGCTTATTGTTTCCATAAAAAAACACATGACTGTAACGAAATTGTCATTGTTTCCTTTTTCTCCACAATAAGTTTCCCCCTAATTTGGTGGGAATTGGGTATCCTAGCCTCGAACGTTAAAGCGAAAGAGGTATATATGCACATTTTCTATCTGTTGGTATTTGGTCCCCTGCTGCTCCTGCTGGCAGCCGCCGCGCTGTTCAGCGTCATGGTGGTGGGTGCGGTGATCCTGGAATTTCCGCTGCTGATCCTGCCGGCCGCCGCGCTCTTGTGGCTCGCCAAAAACACTTCACGCCGGAGCCAGGAAAAACATGTTCCCTGCGAGCAGATGTAACCGTCCCGGCCGCTAGCGGATGCTTCCGCTACGGCCGGCTCTCCCGCCCCCGCAAGGAAGACGCGCTGTATCCATAGGGCAAGGATGGCCGCCGAACCCCGCGCCGCCATGGCGCTCCGCCTGATCCACACAACCGCTCACCGGCATTCAATGGCCTCGCCCCGAGTCCGTGCCGTCTTTCGAGCCGCCGCATCCCCCTAATAACCAAACCCCGTCCCTACGCACGGCCTTCCCTCAGGACGGAAAGCGGATCCGTCGACGCGCCGGCTGTCCCCCCTATCCGTCAATGACAAAGCGCCGTCCTTCGCGCAAGCGGCCGATGAACGCATCGGCATCCAGTGGGCGGCTGAAATGGTAGCCCTGCACTTCGTCGCTCGCCCATCCCCGCAGCAAGCCGGCCTGCTCGGCGGTTTCCACGCCTTCCGCGATGGTCCTCAACTCGAGGCTGTGCGCCAAGCCGATCACCGTTTTGACGATGGCGGCATCTTCCCGGTCGCTCACGATGCCACGCACGAAGGATTGATCGATTTTCAGCACATCGATGGGAAAACGCTTCAAATAGCTCAGGCTGGAAAAACCCGTGCCGAAGTCGTCCAAGGCGATTTGCAAACCGAGGTCCTTGAGATTTCGCAGCAGCCGGATGGTTTCCTCCGGACCATACATGATCATGCTTTCGGTGATCTCAACCTCCAGATATCCGGGAGGGATGCCGCTCAAACGAAGCGCCTGCTGGATCGATTCAAGCAACCCCTTGTGCCGGAACTGGCGCGCAGAAATGTTCACGGCAACCCGAATGCGCGGCAGGCCCATCGCGGCCCACGACTGCGCCTGGACGCAGGCGGCATGCAACACCCATTCGCCGATGGGCACGATCAGCCCGGTTTCCTCCGCGATGGGAATGAACTGGGAAGGTGGAACCAGTCCCAATTCCGGATGCCGCCAGCGGATGAGCGCTTCGGCGCCGACGATGGCGCCGCTGCGCAGGTCCACTTGCGGCTGGTAATGCAGCAGCAGTTCGTCCCGCTCCAAGGCGTGCCGCAACTTCGCCGCCAGCGAAAGCCGCTGACCCAGCCGGGCGTTCATTTCCTCCTGATAGAACTTGCAACGGTTGCGCCCGCCTTCCTTGGCGCGATACATGGCGGCATCGGCGTTCTTGAGCAAGGTTTCGGGGTCGGCGCCGTCGCGGGGGAACAGGCTCGCGCCAATGCTGCAGGTGACGTGCAATTCGTGCCGGGCGACCTGGTAGAGCCCCGCCACGACTTCCAAAATCCGCGACATGGCTGTCGCCACCTCGTTTTCCGACTCCGCGTCGGCGAGGATCAGCACGAATTCGTCGCCGCCGGCGCGGGCGACCGTGTCCATGTCGCGCACGCAACCGGCCAGGCGCTCGCCGACGGACTTGATCAACTCGTCGCCGACCCCGTGTCCCAGGCTGTCGTTGATAATCTTGAAATTGTCGAGATCGAGGAAAAGCACCGCCACGTTCCGGCCGTGCCGCGACGCGCCGGCCAGGGCCTGCTCCAGGCGGTCGTTAAGCAGGTTGCGGTTGGCCAACCCGGTAAGCGCGTCATGGGTCGCCTGATATTCCAGCTCGACCTCGTACCGCACGCGCTCGGTAATATCGGTGGCCACCACCACCAAATGCTTGGGATCTCCGGCGGCGTTTCGCACCAGCGACGTCCGCCGATGCACCCAAACCGGCGCGCCGTCCTTCCTGATATAACGCTGCTCGCGGTTGAGGCTGGGGATGTCGCCGCGCAGCAGCGCCGCCATGGCCGGCGCATCCGCTTCGACATCCTCCGGCTCGGCGATATCCCCATAGCGGAGACTCAGCATCTCGTCGCGGCTATAGCCGGTGATCTCGCACAACTCGTCGTTCACCGCCAACCAGCGTCCGTCCAAATCCAGGTGCGACACCCCCACCGGCGCATTCTCGAAAGTAGCGCGGTACAACGCCTCGCTTTCGCGCAAGCGCTCATGGCCTTCCGCCAGGGACACGGTGATGGCGCTCTGTTTTTGCAGGGAAATCTCCAGCTTGTGCAGCAGCACCGCGCTGGAAACGGTCATCAGCGCGTTCACAAAAGCGAAGTTGATGGTGATGACGATCCACTCCAGCAGCGGCGCCCCGGCGAACCCCGGCAGATGGATGTCGGCGTTGGCATAATAACCGACACCCAGCAGCGTGGCGGCGTTCAAGGCCAGCGCGAACAGGGCCGAGCGCAAACCGAGCAGCAGCGCCGTCATCACCGGCCCCGCCATCAGGTAAATCTGCGCCGCAGGGCCGACCTTGAGCAGCAGCGCAAGCCCCAGAAGGTAAAGCAGACAGATGAAGTTCCGGGCGCGCCAACGGAACGGCGACTCGCGCCGACGCCGGATGAAAGCCAGCCACAACAGCGCGACGCAATCGACGACGGCGATGGACCAAAGGCCGTCGCTCACCGAAATCAGGATGCTGGGAACGGCCGCGACCGAGCCCAGCACCATGGCGACGGACAAGATGGTCGACAGGACGCGATCGCGCCAATTTTCGACATCTTCCAAATCGACCTGCGGTGAAGACAATATGTCGCGAACGGATCGAAGCATCGCCACGAGATGGATTCCCCCATTGCTGCCTGGTTCGCCGTGGATGTGGAATGTCAAACCCTGTGCCGGCGGCGCCCCTGCGCGTCGCAGGCCTCTTCGGCTTCGAACGCGATTCGGAGGAAAGGTTTGCAGCGCCCTATGTTACCCCGTTGGACGCGTCCCCGCCGTAGCGGCCGCTTGCCCACGGGATGTTGCCTAAATATCCCGCGCCGTCGCCCTATTGCGGCCACCAACCGGAATATTCTACTAATCTTAATAAAGCATCGCCCTGACCAGACGACAGGACAAGCTCGCCCCTAGTTTTCCGCCCTCTGCTTTGACCCGCTCTTTCCGACAGAATCCCGTTCGGCCCCATGCTTCAACCAAGCAAAAATCGCAATCTGACCTTCTGGGTTACCGTGGCGACGTCGATCTTCGGCGTTGTGGTGGTGACCTTCGCCCTCTACGTCTACAGCGAAAAAAACGTCGAACGCGTCAGTAATCTTCGCCTGAACGCGCTGCAACTGGCCGACGAGCTGCGCCACTCGTCCGAAAGCCTGACCAAGATGGCGCGCAGCTATATCGTCACCGGCAATCCGGACTACAAGCGCTATTTCCAGGAAATCATCGACATACGCGAAGGCCGTCGGCCGCGCCCGGCCAACCACCTCTATTACTGGGACCTGGTGGTCTACGGCGACCAGTTCCCGCAAGACAAAGCCGCCGATGCCGTTCCGTTGCTGGACCTGGTGAAAGGCGCCGCCTTCGGCGAAAACGAATTCAGCCTGTTGGCCGACGCCAAACGCAACTCGGACGCGCTGGCGCAAACGGAAATGGAAGCCATACGCCTGTTCGACAGCACCGCCGCGGACCCCACAGCCGACAAGCAGCGCGCCCGGCAAATCCTGTTCGATAAGGCCTACGACCAAGCCAAGCTGAACATTCTGCGCCCGATCAGCCAGTTCAACGACCTGATGGACGCCCGCACCGCCGCCGCGGTGGAACGGGCCATATTCCACGCCAACGTCTTCCGCGTCATTTTCGTCGGCACCAGCCTGTTCTGGTTGTACCTGCTGTGGCGCAGCTACCGGTCGCTGCTCACCCTGCTCGGGGCGTCGCCCGGCGAGCTGCAAACGCAAATCGCCCGCCTCGGCCGCGGCGACTTCTCGCCGCCGGCCGTCGCGGTTCCCGTCGACGCAGACAGCGTCATGGCCTGGCTCAACGAAACCCGGCACGAACTGAACAGCCTATCCACCGCCCGCCTGCGCGCCGAAGCGCTGCTGGAAGAACGCACGCGCTACCTGTGGACCAACAACCGGATCCTGCAGATGCTCGCCGACAACGCGCCGCTGGAGACCATCCTGAGCGAGCTGATGCGCATCATGGAAAACATCCATCCCGGCGCCTTGTGCTCGGTGTTGCTGGTGAACGAAGCCGGCACCCACCTGTGCAACGCCGCCTCGCCCAGCCTGCCCGAATCCTGGCGGCAAATAACCGCCAAAGTGCCCATCGGCGACAGCATCGGCTCCTGCGGCACCGCCGCTTTCCGCGGCGAACGCGTCGTGGTCGAAGACGTACGCACCCACGCCTATTGGCGGCCGTTCCGCGACGTGGCGGAACAAGCCGGCTTGCGCGCCTGCTGGTCCCAGCCGTTCAAGAACAGCCAGGGCAAGGTGCTGGGGACGTTCGCCGTCTATCACCGCGAACCGGCCCGCCCGACCGAACAGGAAATCCAGCTGATCGAAGACTATGCCAAGCTGGCCCAGCTGGCCGTGGAACGGGCGAGCCTGGCCGAAGGGCTGCGGCAAAGCCAGGAAATGTATCGGCTGATTGCGGAAAACAGCAGCGAAGTCATCTGGCTGGTGGATTTGCCGGAGATGCGCTTCAGTTACATCAATCACGCGATCAAGCACTTGCGCGGCTGGGCGCCGGAAGAGATCCTGAACCAGCCGTTAAGCGCGATGCTCACGCCGAAAATGGAAGCCAAGGTGAAAAAAACGCTGGAAGGCATCGTCGCTCGCCTGGGCGCGCCCGGCCAGACGGTCCGCCACGAAACCCTGGAGGTGGAGCTGCCGCACAAAGACGGCCATATGGCGCCGGCCGAATTGATCGCCACCCTCCTGTTGGACGAAGCCGGACGCCCCCGGCAACTCCTCGGCATCAGCCGCGACATCACCGAACGCAAGGCGGCCGAGCAGGCCATCCGCCAGATGGCCTTCCACGACCCGCTGACCACGCTCCCCAACCAGCGATTGCTGGAAGACCGCCTGCACCAAGTCATCGCGCGCGCCCAGCGCGACCACAGCCGCATGTCGCTGCTGTTCATCGACCTGGACAAATTCAAGCAGGTCAACGACATGCGGGGCCATGCGACCGGGGACTGGCTGTTGCAGCGCGTCGCCGAGCGCATGCAGAACTGCCTGAGGGAATCGGACACGGCCGCCCGCATCGGCGGCGACGAGTTCGTGGTGCTGCTGCCGGACGCCGAAACAGCGCAAAGCGCCCTCGCCGTCGCCGAAAAAATTCGCGCCACCCTCGAAGAGCCGTTCGTCACCCCGGACGGCGCTGCCCTTCACATCTCGTCCAGCATCGGCATAGCGATCTACCCCGACCACGCCGACACCCCGCGCGACCTGCTGCGCTTCGGCGACGAAGCGATGTACCGGGCCAAAAAGGGAGGACGCAACGCCGTGGAGGTGTTCGCGGCGGCGGCGCCCGCCCAAAACAGCCGCCCCGTCATACGGGTCATGTGGCAACCGGCCTATGCCTGCGGCGAACCCTCCATCGACGAGGAACACAAGGAACTGTTCCGCCGTGCCAATACGCTGCTGGATTTGGCGGTGAAGCACGAGGCCGATCCGCCGGCGGTCAACCAGGCTTTCGACGAACTCTTGGCACACGTGACCGCGCATTTCGCGCACGAGGAAGCCGTGCTGCGCGACCACGATTACGAGGCCTTGAGCCGGCATGCCGATCAGCACCGCGTGTTGCTCGAGCACGCCCAAGACCTGCGCCGGCAAGCCGCCGAAGGGATGTTGCCGGTCGGCGAACTGATCGACTTCATCGCCTCCAAAGTCGTGGTCGGCCACATGCTGAAAGAGGACAGCCGGTTCCACGGGCTGTTCACCCATGCGCCACGCCCCAACCGATCCCGGAACCGCACCGTATGACGGCACCGAACGCGATACGGGCGGTCGAACGCTATGTCACGGACCGGCAACGCCCGACTATATTCATTAACCGGTACACGCCGTCTTCCCTACTCCGCACGAACCCGCGCCAATGACCGAACATCCCGCAGACAAAACGTCCCAAGCGCAGAAAACCTTGCTGCTAGTGGACGACACCCCGGAAAACCTGACGGTACTGGGCGAAATTCTCATGCCCTACTACCGCATACGCGTCGCCAACTCCGGCGCCAGGGCGCTGGCCGCGGCGGCGTCCAGCCCACGCCCCGATCTCATCCTGCTGGACGTGATGATGCCGGAAATGGACGGCTACGAAGTCATCACCCGGTTGAAGGACGCCGACGACACCCGCGACATCCCGGTCATCTTCGTCACCGCGCTGGACGCCGTCGAAGACGAAACCCGCGGCCTGACCCTGGGCGCCGCCGACTACATCACCAAGCCGGTGCAACCCGCCGTGGTCCTGGCCCGCGTCCTCGCCCAGCTGGAGCTGAAGGACGCGCGCGACCGCATGCGCGACCAAAACGCTTGGCTGGAAGCGGAAGTGCAGCGCCGCATGCAGCAGAACCAGCGCATACAAGACGTCAGCATGCGCGCATTGGCCAGTTTGGCGGAAGCCCGCGACAACGAAACCGGCAACCACATCATGCGCACCCAGGGATACGTCAACGTGCTTTGCCAAGAGCTGGCGAAGCTGCCCAAATACCAGGACATCCTCACCCCCGGCCAGATCGAGCACATCACCAAAACCGCCCCGCTGCACGACATCGGCAAGGTGGGCATACCGGATTCGGTGCTGCATAAACCCGGCAAGCACACGCCGGAAGAATGGGAAATCATGAAAACCCACGCCAAAGTCGGCGCGGACGCCATTTGGCGCGCGATACAGGACGAAGAAGATCCGGCCGGCGTCGACTTCCTCTACAGGGCCATGGAAATCGCCGAGCATCACCACGAAAAATGGGACGGCAGCGGCTACCCAGCGGGCCTGAAAGGCGAAGACATCCCCCTTTCCGCGCGGCTGATGGCCCTCGCCGACGTGTTCGACGCGCTGATCAGCAGGCGCGTCTACAAGCCGCCGTTCACCATCGAAAGAGCCACCGACATCATCGAGCAAGGCAAGGGCAGCCATTTCGACCCGGAGGTGGTCAACGCCTTCAAAGCGCGCCTCGACGATTTCCGCGCCATCGCGGCGCGCTACGCGGACAAGGACTCGGACGGCGATCCGGCCTAGCCGCGTTCGCGCCGACCCGCTGTTCCAACCTCATCATTACCGGATGACTCGCCGCCCGCCATGAAGAAACGACTTCCCCTGCATCTCGTGCTGCTGATACTGCTCGTACCGCTGATCGGCGTCATTTTCGTCGTGGTTCAAACGCCGAAAATGGAGCGGGACGCCTACCGCAACCTGGAAAGCATCCTGGCGCTCAAGGCCGCGCGCATCGAAAGCTGGTTGCAGGAACGGCAAGGGGACAGCGAATCCCTGTCGGGATCGGAAAACTTGGCGCTGCGCGTCGAGCAACTCATTCAGCACAAAAACGATCCGTTGAACCGGCGCCTCCTGTCCAATCGGCTACATCTCTTGCTGCGTTCCTACGGTTATTTGAGTGCCCTATTGGTGGACACCCAAGGCAACCTGTTGATCGGTTCCGGCAATCACCGCGATATTCCGCCGCTGGTCAGAGACCTGCTGCGCCAAACCGTCGACAGCAAGCAGGTCCTGCATACCGACCTGTACCGCGAGGAAACGGGGCATACCCACATGGACTGGATCGCGCCGATACTCGCCAAGACGCCGACGGGGGAGCGCGTCATCGCCGCCATCGTTTTGCGTATCAACCTAAAAAGCTTCCTCTACGAAACCCTGCAAACCTGGCCGACCGTCAGCGAAAGCGCGGGATCCGTGCTGGTGCGGCGGGACGGCAACGACGTGCTGTTCCTGAGTGAAACACACCACATCGCGAACGCTCCCCTGCAATTCCGGCGTCCGGTGGACACGCCGGCCCTTCCCGCCGCCGCGGCCGTCCTGGCGGATCAGCCGGGAATCATGCGTGGGTGGGACTTCCGCGGCGTGGAAGTCTTGAGCGCCTATCGGCCCATCGCCGGAACGCCATGGAGAATTGTCGGGAAAATCGACCGCGCCGAGGTGCTGGCGCCCATGTGGAACACGCTGTTATGGATCGGCGGAGTGGTGTTTGCGGCGGTCGTGGTCATCCTTATCGTGCTCTACCGCTTGTTGCGCCAACAGGATTACGCCCACGCACTGGAAGTCGAAGCCGAAAAGCTCAAGGCCGATCAACTGTTGCGGAACTTCTACGAATTGCCGTTTATCGGCATGGCCATCACTTCCGCGGAAACCAAACGGTGGATACGTTTCAACGACCGCTTATGCGAGATTCTCGGCTACTCCGTCGAGGAACTGTTGGGCAAAACCTGGGAGGAAATGACCCATCCGGAGGATGTCTCGGCGGACCTGGAAAGCTTCGACAGCCTCCTGCGGGGCGAACACGACGACTATTCCCTGGAAAAGCGCTTCATCCGCAAGGACGGCGCGGTGGTTTATACCTTGATCGATGTCCGCTGCGTGCGCAAACAAGACGGCCGCGCCGATTTCATCGTTGCGACGGTGCAAGACATCAGCGAGCGCAAACGCGCGGAAATCCGCTCGGAGCGATTAAAGTCGCTCTACGAGAACCTGGTCAAAATCAACGAAACCCTCCTGCATTCCACCGACGACAAGCAATTATTCGAGGAGTTGTGCCGCATCCCCGTCGATAATGGGCTGATGAGCATGGCTTGGGTGGGTAGCGAGGATCCCGAAACCCGGCGAATTCATCCCACGTTCCGTTACGGATACGGCACCCCTTACCTCGATACCATCGTCATATCCAGCCGCGCCGACCTACCCGAAGGGCGAGGCACCACGGGCACCGCTTTCCGCGAGCAAAAGGCCATCGCCACCAACGACTGGCGAACCGATCCCGCCATGGCGCCGTGGAAAGCCCAGGCCGCGCAATACGGCTGGAAGTCCAGCGCGTGTTTCCCCATTTTCCGCAATAAGAAAATCCACGCGATATTCACCGTCTATAACCAAGAGCCGAATTTTTTCGACGAACAGGTGATGGCGTTGCTGACCGCGCTGGCCGGCGACGTTTCCTACGCGCTGGACGGCATGGATATCCGCCGCGCGCTGATGGAAAGCGAAGAACATTCCAAGCTACTGCTGGAATCCGCCAATAGCGGCATCGTCGGGCTCGACGTGCAAGGCAATATCACCTTCGTCAACAAGACCGCCGCCGACATGCTCGGCCGCAGCGCGGAAGAGCTGCTGACCCAACCCATGCACGCCACCGCCCATCATAGCCGCCCGGACGGGACGCCGTTTCCCGAGGAAGAGTGCCCGTTGTACGCCACATTCATGGACGGACAACCGCGGCATTTCGCCAAAGGGATATTCTGGCGCAAAAACAACAGCAACTTCCCGGTGGAGTGCTGGACCCACCCGATCGTCAGGCGCAACGAGCTGCTCGGCGCCGTCGTGGTATTCCAGGACATCAGCGAACGCCTGATCATCGAAGAGCAGGTTAATAGCGAGCGGGAAAGGCTGAGGAACATCATCGACGCTACCGGCGCCGGCACCTGGGAATGGAACCTGTCCACCGGCAAGGCCATATTCAACGAACGGTGGGCGGAAATTTTCGGTTACACGCTGGCGGAGCTTGTCCCGTTCACCACAAAAAGCTGGGAAAAATTCGTCCACCCCGACGACCTGCAGCTCGCCAACGAGCGGCTGCAAAAACACCTGTACGGCAAGAGCGATTACTACGAATGCGACGTGCGCATGCGCCACAAGGACGGCCATTGGGTTTGGATCGCCGACCGCGGCCGCATTACCCGGCGCGCGAACGACGGCTCCCCCCTGATCGTCAGCGGCACGCATCTCGACATCACCGAGCGCCGCCAGGCGCAGGAGCGCCTGTTCCAAAGCGAAGAGCGATTCCGCAAATTATTCGCCGATTCCAAACAACCCTTGATGCTGATCGAAGACGGCCATTTCATCGACGCTAATCCGGCCACATTGGAAATGATAGGCTTCGACTCCGTGGACGAATTCCGGGGAATTTCCCCTGCAGCTATTTCTCCGGAATACCAACCCGACGGCCAGTCGTCCACCGCCAAAGCGGAAAAAATGTTCCGCATCGCCCAGGAAAAAGGCAGCCACCGTTTCGAATGGGAACATATCAAGAAAAACGGCGAGCATTTCTTCGCCGAAGTCATGCTCACGCCGATCGGCTTCGCCGGGAAAACGCTGATCCACGTGGTGTGGACCGACATCACCGAACGCAAGCGCATGGACGCGCAAATGAAACAATTCGAGGCCATCGTCAATTCGTCCGACGACGCCATTATCAGTAAAGCGCTGGACGGCACCGTCACCAGTTGGAATCCCGGCGCGGAAGCCATTTTCGGCTACACCGCCGACGAAATACTGGGCAGGGCGATAAAGCACCTGCTCCCCGCCGATCGCCAAAATGAGGAAGACTACATTTTGGAAAAGATCAAGCAGGGGGAAAAATTCGACCATTACGAAACGGTCCGCATCCGCAAGGACGGAACGACCATATACATATCCGCGACGATTTCCCCCATTTACGACGAAAACGGCCAGGTGATCGGCGCTTCGAAAATCGCCCGCGACATCACCGAGCGGAAAAAATACGAGGAGGAACTCAGCAAGCTGTCCCTCAGCGTCGAGCAGAGCCTCAACAGCGTCATCATCACCAATCTCGACGCGGAGATCGAATACGTCAACAAACGTTTCACGGAAATCACCGGCTACAGCCGCGAGGAAGCCATCGGCCAAAATCCGCGCATCCTCAAATCGAACCGCACGCCGAAGGCCGTTTACGACGATCTCTGGGCCACCCTGACCCAGGGCAAGGCGTGGCGCGGCGAGTTCATCAACCAGCGCAAGGACGGCAGCGAGTTCGACGAGTGGGCGCAGATCATCCCGTTGCGCAATCCCGCCGGCGCCGTCACGCATTACGTTGCCGTCAAGGAAGACATCACGGAAAAGAAACGCAACGAAGAGGAACTGGCGCGATACCGCGAACACCTCGAAGAGCTCGTCACGGTACGAACCAACGAGCTGGAAAAGGCGAAACAGGCGGCGGAAGTCGCGAATCAGTCCAAAAGCACCTTCCTAGCCAATATGAGCCACGAAATACGCACGCCGCTGAACGCCATCATCGGTTTCTCCCATCTGCTGCAAGGCCAAATCAGGCAGCCGGACCATCGCGACAAACTCAATAAAATCATCGCATCCGGCAAACACCTGCTGGGCATCATCAACGACATCCTCGACCTGTCGAAAATCGAGGCGGCGCGGCTCACCCTGGAGGAAATCACTTTCCTCGTCCCCGCCACCCTCAACCACGTTTGCAGCATGATGACCGACCGCATCAGCGGCAAAGGGCTGACGCTGGTCGAGGAAGTCGACCCCCGCCTGAACGACTTGCCGTTGCAGGGCGATCCGCTGCGGCTGGGACAGATCCTGGTCAACTACATCGGCAACGCGGTCAAATTCACCGATCGCGGCGTCATCATCCTGCGCGCCAAAATCCTTTCCGAAGGTCCGACGCGGGTGACGTTGCGGTTCGAAGTGCAGGATTCCGGCGTCGGCATAGACGAAGCGCAGCAGGACAAGCTGTTCGAGGTTTTCGAGCAAGGCGAATCCTCCACCACGCGCAAATACGGCGGCACCGGGCTCGGATTGGCCATTTCCCGAAAACTCGCCGGCATGATGGGCGGCGAAACCGGCGTGATCAGCGCGCTCGGCCAGGGCAGCACCTTCTGGTTCACCGCGTCCCTGGCGCGCGGCCAAGCGGGCGCCTTGAGCGAAGAGGCCGACGCGCTGGCGTCGGCGACGCTGCGCCGGGGCGCGCTGGTGCTGCTGGTGGAGGACAATCAACTGAACCAGGAAGTAGCCAAGGGCATACTGGAGGGCTACGGCTTGCGGGTCGAAACCGCCAACCACGGCGGCGAGGCCATGGAAAAAATCGAACGGACGCGTTACGACCTGGTCCTGATGGACATGCAGATGCCCGTGATGGACGGCCTGGAGGCGACGCGCCGAATCCGGCAGCTCCCGGCGCACAACGAGTTGCCCATCCTGGCGATGACCGCCAACGCCTTCGAGGAAGACCGCAGGCGCTGCGAGGAGGCCGGCATGAACGGCTTCATCTCCAAGCCGGTCGATCCGGCCCGGCTGTGCTGGACCCTGGCGCAATTCATACCGGGGTCGAAAACCCCCGCTTCCCAGGCGGAAACCACTCCGCCGTCGGCGGAAACGGCAGGCGATGGAGCCGCCGACACGACAAAGCAGATCAACGCGGAAGCCGGGCTGAAATACAGCGGCGGCAACGTGCCGAGCTATCACCGCATGTTGCGCAAGTTCGCCGAGACCCACGCCGAAGACACGTTGCGCTTGCAGGAACTGCTTACCCACGGCGATCTCCAAGGAGCCGAACGCATGGCGCATTCGCTCAAGGGCGTATCCGCCACGTTGGGGGCGGAAAAATTGCGCAAAATCGCCTACGATCTGGAACATAGGATCAAAAGCGGCGCCGACGAAGGAGAAGTCGCCGACCTGCTCGATTTGCTGGGCAACGCGCTGGCGGCGGTTTGCGCGGAAATCGGCGAACTGTACGCCCCCGCGGAGACGCCCTCGCCGGAGGACAGTGCGCCGTCCGCCCGCATTCAAGCCCTGGTGGCGGGGCTGGAGACGCAGCTGGCGGAGGACGATATACAGGCGATCGCCACCTGGCGCGAATTGGGCCCGCTGCTCGCCGACAGGGTCGACGCATCGCTCACCGCGCCCCTGGCGCGGCAAATCGAGGGCTTCGACATGGCCGGAGCGCTGGCGACCCTGAGCGCCATTGTGCAAATGCAACCGACGCTGAAACCGAACTAACCCCCGCCGCCGGCGCCGCCATCACTCAACCGGAACCAAACCCATGCCTACCCCGATGCGCATCCTCCTCGCCGAAGACGAAGAAATCATCGCCACCATCGTCCAGGACTTGCTCCAATCGCAAGGCATGGAGGTCACCGTTTGCGCCGACGGGCTGACCGCTTGGGAGCACCTGCGCGCCAAACGCCCCGGTTACGATGTCATCTTGCTGGACCGGATCATGCCGGGCATGGACGGCATGGATCTGCTGCGCCGCATCAAGGCCGATCCCGAGCTGACCCACACGCCGGTCATCATGGAAACGGCGAAGGACGATCGAGACAGCGTGCGGGAGGGACTGACCCAGGGCGCGTATTACTACCTGACCAAGCCCTTGCAACCGGAAGTGCTGATCGCGGTGGTGCAGGCCGCCGTGAGCCAGGCGAACGAATACCGCCAGCTGGTCGAAGAGGTGCGCCGGGCCGAACGCCCGCTGGCCTTGATGTGCAGCGGCTCTTTCCGTTTTCGCACCCTCGATGAAGGCCGCCTGCTGGCCAACTACCTGGCCCGCGCTTGCCCGCAGCCGGAACGCGCCATCCAAGGACTGCAGGAGCTGCTGGTGAACGCGGTCGAGCACGGCAACCTGGGAATTTCCTACGCCGACAAAAGCGCGCTGATCATGGCCGGGACATGGCAGCAGGAAGTGCAGCGCCGCTTGGAGCTGCCGGAATACCGCGAGCGCCACGTAGAGGTTTTTTTCCAGCGCCAAGCCGACAGCATCAGCTTGACCATTCAAGACCAGGGCGACGGCTTCGGCTGGCAGGACTACCTCGACTTCTCCCCGGAACGCGCATTCGATCCCCATGGGCGCGGCATCGCCATCGCGCACAAGCTCAGCTGCGACCGGTTGGAATTCCACGGCAACGGCAACACCGTCGTCGCCACCTTCAACCTGCCGCCCGCCCGATAACCTGACCCGCCGGGCCGGCGGCGATTCGCATTTGTTTTTCTCCCGGGCGGCACTAGACTCAAAATCGCGCCCGCGCACTTTCGCCAGGGCTAGCCGAGCGGCCGCGGGCCGCCCGGCTAGCATCCATTTTCCCAACTCACGCAGTGCCGATATGGATACGCCTCGCGACGACAACGATCTGCGCTATCTCAAAACCTTGTCCGTGCTCTACGTGGAGGACGAGGACGAAATCCGCGAGCAGCTGGCGCAATTCCTCCAGCGCCGCTGCGCCGCCGTGTATACCGCCAGCGACGGCCGCAAGGGCCTGGACGCCTTCCGGCGGCGCAAGCCGGACATCGTGATTACCGACATACTCATGCCGGTCATGGACGGCCTGAAAATGGGCGCCGCCATCCGCGAGCTCAGCCCGACCACTCCCATCATCATCACCACGGCCTTCGAGGAGCCCGCCTATTTCCAAAAGGCCATCGACCTGGGCGTGGACAAATACGTGGTCAAGCCGGTGGACGCCGGCGCGCTACTGCAAGCCCTGCTCAACAGCGCCCGCGCGGTGCGGGCGGAAGCCGCGTTGCGCGAGGTGGAAGAGCGCTACCGCCTGCTGTTCCACTTGTCCCATATCGCCATTTCCGTGGCGGGCGGCGAACCGGCCGAACCCGCCGGCCTGGCCGACATGAATGTGCAGATATTGGAATGCAACGAAGCATTCCTGCGGCTGCTGGGTTACCGCGATCAAGCGGCGATACAGGGGGAGAACCTGTTCGAGCTGATCGCGCCGGAATTCCGCGAGCCGCTGTACGAGATGCTCAAAACCGAGCTGTGGGTGCGCGGCTTCACCCGAGAATTCGAGCTGGAACTCCTGCGCCGGAACGGCGGCCGAGCGCCGGTCATTCTGCAATTGCTGCTGCGCCACGACAGCGGCGGAGCGCCCAAGGAAGTGCTGGCGGTGATGCGCGACCTGGCCGAACAGCGCCGTTCCGAGCAGGAACTGCGCTTGTCGGCCGGGGTGTTCTCGCAAAGCCAGGACGCCATCCTGGTGACCGACAGCAACAACGACATCGTCTCCGTCAACCCGGCCTTCACCCGCCTCACCGGCTACGGGCTCGACGAAGTGCTGGGCCGCAACCCGAAACTGCTGCAATCGGGCCGCCAGGACGCGGCTTTTTACCAGGCCATGTGGAGCGCCATCCAGACCGACGGCCATTGGCAAGGCGAAATCTGGAACCGCCGCAAAAACGGCGAGGTGTTTCCCGAATGGCTGTCCATTTCCACCGTCCGCAACGACAAGGGGGAAATCGTCAACCACATCGGCATTTTCTCCGACATCAGCAAGCTCAAAGCGGCCACCGAACACATCGAATTTCTCGCCCATTACGATCCGCTGACCCATCTGCCCAATCGCCTGCTGCTGAGGGACCGCGTGGTGCAGGCCCTGGCGGGACGGCAACGGCACGGCAATCGCGCCGCCGTGCTGTTTCTCGATCTGGACCGTTTCAAGCTCATCAACGACTCCCTCGGCCATGCCGTGGGCGACGCCCTGTTGGTGGAAGTGGCGCGGCGGCTGTCCGACAGCGTGAGGGAAACGGACACGGTGTCGCGCCTGGGCGGCGACGAATTCGTGGTGCTGCTGTCGGAAGTCCGCAACGGCGACGAGGCCATGCAGGTGGCGCAAAAAATCCTGCGGTCCATGCAGGAGGTTTTCCAGGTGGGTATTCACCAGCTCGCCGTCACCCCCAGCATCGGCATCGCCCTCAGCCCGGACGACGGCGAGGACTTCGACACCCTGCTGAGAAACGCCGACGCGGCCATGTATACCGCCAAGCAGGACGGGCGCAACAGTTACGTCTTCTTCACCCCCAGCATGAACGCCGGCGCGCTGGAGCGGCTGTCCATGGAAACCAGCCTGCGGCGCGCCCTGGAGCGGGAGGAGTTCCGCCTGCACTACCAACCGAAAGTGGATGCGGACAGCGGGCGCGTGCTCGGACTGGAAGCGCTGTTGCGCTGGGAACACCCGGAACTCGGCTGGGTGCCGCCCAGCCGCTTCATCCCCCTGGCCGAGGACACCGGCCAAATCGCCGCCATCGGCAACTGGGTCTTGCAAACCGCCTGCCGCCAGAACCGCGCCTGGCAGGAACAAGGGCTGCTGGCGGTGCCGGTCGCCGTCAACCTGTCGGCGTTGCAATTCCGCCAACGCCGCCTCAAGGACCAGGTGCTGGACGCGCTGCGGCAAAGCGACCTGGACGCCCGCTACCTGGAGTTGGAGCTGACCGAAAGCATGTTGATGGAGGACACCGCCGGCGCCGTCGTCATGCTGGCGGAGCTGCGAAAAATCGGCGTGCGCCTGTCCATCGACGATTTCGGCACCGGTTACTCCAGCCTGAGCTACCTGAAACGGCTGCCCATCGACGCGCTGAAAATCGACCAGTCCTTCGTGCGCGATATCGCCGACGACAGCGACGACGCGGCCATCGTCAGCGCCGTCATCAGCATGGCCCACGACCTGCACCTGAGAGTCGTCGCCGAGGGCGTGGAAACCCTGGAGCAACTGCGCTTCCTGCGCGCCCACCAGTGCGACGAGGCGCAGGGCTACCTGTTCAGCCGGCCCGTCTGCGCCGAGGACGCCGCCGCCCTGCTGGCGCGGCGCGTGCTGGTGACGCAATGAAAGCCGCCTACCGCCGGGCGGGGAGCCCTTCATGAAGCGCGGCGCCGAACAACTGCCCGCCCTGCCTCACTACCGCCTGCTGGAGAAACTGGGCGAAAGCCTGCATTCGGTCATTTACAAGGCCTCCCCCAAAAACTCGCCGCAGCGGCTGGTCACCCTCAAGATATTGAAGACGCCCCTGCGCCAGGAAAGCCTGCGGCGCTACATCCGCCAGAAAGTGGAACGGCTCAAGGTGATCCACGACGTGCGCGTCATCACCCCGACCGCTTTCGAAAGCTACGGCGACATCCAGATCATCGTGCAGGAGCACTATCCCGGCATCCCCTTGGACGCCTGGCGGCAACGGCAAAACCCGGTGTCGATGGCCGATTTCCTCGCCATCGCCCTGGAGCTGGCCCAAGCCCTGTCCGCCGTGCACGACGGCGGCATCGTCCACGGCGGCATCAAGCCCCACAACATCCTCATCCGCCCCGATACCCTGGCGGTGCGGCTGATCGATTTCATCACCCCCATCGACGTGCGGGAAATCAGCCATTTCATTTACGACAGCGGCTTTGTGGAAGGCACCCTGGCCTACACCTCGCCGGAACAGACCGGACGCATCAACCACCGGGTGGATTTCTCCACCGACATGTATTCCCTCGCCATCACCTTCTACGAACTGCTCAGCGGCCGGCTGCCGTTCAAGAGCACCGACCCCCTCGAGCTGATCCATTCCCACCTGGCGGAAGAAGCGCCGCCGCTGCACAGCCTCAACCCGGCCGTGCCGGAAATGCTGTCGCGCATCGTCGCCAAGCTCAGCCTCAAGGAGCCGGAAAAGCGCTACCAAAGCGGCGGCGGCCTTTACGCCGACCTGATCCGCTGCCAGCGGGAATACCTCGCCTCCGGCGGCGTGGCCGAATTCCGCCTGGGCACCCGCGACCACGCCCGGCGGGTGGTGTTCATTTCCCGCATGGTGGGCCGCGACCAGGAGGCCCGCACCGTGCTGGACGGCTACGACGCGGTGATCCGGGGCGGCTTCCATTCCGTCTTCATTTCCGGACTGCCCGGCATCGGCAAAACCCGCTTGATCCAGGAGCTGCAACGGCCTTTGGTAGAGCACCGCGGCTATTTCACTTCCGGCAAGTTCGACCAGTACCAGAAGAACATCCCCTACAGCTCCTTGCTGCAAGCCCTGCGCAACCTGATCCGCACGTTTCTCACCGAAAGCGACCCGCAAGTCGCGGCTTGGAAGGGGAAAATCCTCGCCGCCGTGGGCCAGCAGGGGCGGCTGCTCACCGACGTGCTGCCGGAACTGGAAATCCTGCTCGGCTCCCAGCCGGAAGTGCCGCCCCTGCCGCCGGTGGAAGCCCGCCACCGCTTCAACAGCCTGTTCGGTCGCTTCCTCGCCTGCCTGGCCACGGCGGAAAATCCCCTGGTGCTGTTCATCGACGACCTGCAATGGTGCGACAGCGCTACTTTCGATTTTCTCGACCACGTGTTCGCCGGCGCCGCCGACTACCCCTACCTGTACTTCATCGGCGCTTACCGCCACAACGAGGTGGACGGCGCCCATCCCCTCACCCGGCTGCTGCGCGCCAACCAATCGCGCCGCCTGCCCATGAGGGAAGTGCGCATCGGCCCCTTGGACGCTTCCCACTGCCACGAGATGGTGGCTTACATCCTCGACCTGTCGCTGCAAGAGACCGCCCTGTTGTCGGCCTTTGTCGCCGACCTCACCGAAGGCAACCCGCTGTTCGTCAGCGAGAGCCTGTCCTGGCTGCACGGCCAGGAGCTGCTGCACTACGGCGAGGACGGCCAATGGCGCTGGGACATGGAAAAAATCCACGCCTCCAACATGCCGCCCACGGTGGTGGAGCTGTTCGGCGCCAAGGTGAAAAAGCTGCCGCCGGAGACGCTGGACGTGCTGGTGTTCTGCGCCTGCATGGGCAACCGCTTCACCGCCGAGGACATCGCCCTGATCCTGGAACTGGAGCTGCTGGCCTTGTTCGAGCGGCTCAAGCCGGTGCTGAGCATGGGGTTGCTGATGGAGAGCAAGTCCGAGTTGCAATTCGTCCACGACCGGGTGCAGGAAGCGGTGCTGCGCCTGCTGGATGCCGAGCGGCGGCGCGCCATCCACTGGCGCATCGGCCACCACTTGCTGCAAGCGGTGCCCGCAGGCAAGGCCCTAGCCAAGCAGGACAATCTGTTCACCATCGCCGCCCACCTCAACCTGGGCCGTCCGGAACAACTGGACAAGGCGGCGACGCTCACCCTGATCGGCATCAACCACCAGGCCGGCGACAAGGCTTTGGAAGCCCTCGCCACCCAAGCCGCCAACGAATACTTCCGCGCCGCCCTGGCGCTGCTGCCGGAGGACTGCTGGGAGTGCTGTTACCCGGAAACCTTCCAGATCCACCAGAAACTGGCGAAAACCGAGCTGATGTGCGGCCGCTACGACCGTTCGGAAAGCCTCATCGACACCCTCATCGCCCGCGCCGCCAGCGACCTGGACCGAGCCGAAGCCCTGGCGGAACAAACCACCTCCCTGTCCTCCATCGGCAACTTCATCAAGGCCATCGAGGCCGCCAACCGGGGCTTGGCCTATTTCGGCAAGGACATCCCCGCCAATGCCGAGGAAGCCAAGGCGCGCATGGAAAAGCTGATGGAGGATATCCACGCCGGCGGGCGCGACGTGTGGGGCGCCATCCTCGACATGCCTTTCAGCGGCGAACGGCGCAGCAAGATCGAGCTGAAGTTCTACAGCGAGCTGATACCGGATTTGTACATGTCCGGCCTGGTGCCGCAGCTGTACCTGTCCGCCGCCCAATCCACCGCCCACTGCCTGGCCGGCGGCATGGACGAATCGGTGATTTACTCCTTCTCCATCATGGGCCTCAACCTGGGCGAACAAGGCCGCTTCGAGCTGGCCTTCCGCTACGAGGACCTGGCCCGTGACCTGTGCGCCCGCCACCCGGACACTTTCGGCGCCACCCGCGGCATCAACGGCATCGTCTGGTGCAATATGCACTCCCGCAGCCACCCCCGCGACATCGCCGCCTATTGCCGCCAGGGCATCCAGTGCGGCAAGAACTGCGGCGACCTCTACAACGCCGGCCTGTCCTACGGCCCCTTGATGTGGAACAGCCAGGTGCTGGGGGCGGACCTGGCCGCCGTCGCCGAAATCGCCGCCGAGTGCTTGGACTTTTCCCGCAAGAACCAGCTGGAATTTTCCGTCGGGCTGGCGGAAGCGGTGCAAAAAGGCTGGGTGGAGCCCATGGCCAGCCCCACGGCGTCGCTGGAGCCCATGGACGAACGCCTGGCCCTGTGGGAAAGCCGCAACCACGTGGCCTCGGCCGGCAGCTATTTCGTCCACCTGGCCCTGAGCCATTACTACTACGGCCGCCACGCCGAGGCGGCCCGGTGCCTGGAGGCGGTCAACCGCTACCTGTCGGGCCTTACCGACAACGTGCTGAAGCGCCAGTGGTACGCCTTCCGCGTGCTCAACGCACTGCGGCTCTACCGCGGCGGCCTGTTCGACGGCGGCGCCGAGCGGTTGCGCGCCGCCGTTGATCCCCTCATCGGCCAACTGGAAACCTGGGCCGGCCTGGGACCGCTGCTCCAGCCCTACCTGGCCCTGATCCGCGCCGAACGGGAGTGCGCCCTGGGCGACATCAAGGAAGCCCGCAACTTGTACCTGGACGCTATCGAGACCGCCCACGGCCAGGGCTACCTGTTCCTGGCCGCCTACGCCAACGAATCCCTGGGCGAACTGCTGCTGGAGTCCCATCCCGCCAGCGCCGAAAACTTCTTGCGCGAAGCGCTGGAGCTGTACCGCCGCTGCCGGGCGCGGGGCAAGGAAATCCAGCTGCTGGAGAAATATCCCGACGCCCTGGAGGAAGGGCGCAAAGCGCTGGCCGCGGAAGCGCCGGAGCAACCGGAAACCCTGCCCAGCCTGGACACCGAATACCTGATGAAATCGGCCCTGGCCCTGTCGGCGGAAATCGACCTGGACACCCTGCTGGACCGCATCCTGACGGTGATGCTGGAAGCCACCGGCGCGCAAAGCGGCTTCCTGCTGATGCTGGAACAAGGCCAGCCGGTATTGCTGGCCGAGCGGCGCGTCGGCCAAAAAACCGGCGAACGGCGGCACGGCATGGCCGAGGCGGCCGAATTGAGTCCGGGCATCGTGCAATACGTGCTGCGCACCAAGAATCCGCTGGTGCTGGACGACGCCCTGGCGGCGCCGGAGTTCCGCAACCTGCCCAAGGTCGGCGAAGCGCGGCTGCGTTCGGTGCTGTGCCTTCCCCTGTTGCAACAAGGACAAGTGGCCGGCGCGCTGTACCTGGAAAACCGCTTATCGCCCGGCTTGTTCGGCCCGGACAAGGCGCGCATGGCCGAGCTGCTCGCCGCCCAAGCCGCCATTTCCCTGGAAAACGCCCGGCTGATCCGGGAAATGCGCCAGGCCCGGGACCAAATCGCCCAGCTCAACGCCGGCCTGGAACAGCGGGTCAAGGACGAAGTGGCGCAAAGCCGCGAGAAGGACCACCTGCTGATCCGCCAATCGCGCCTGGCGGTAATGGGGGAAATGATCGGCAACATCGCCCACCAGTGGCGCCAGCCCCTCAACGCCCTGGGACTGGTGCTGGCCAACCTGAAAGACGCCGAGCAATTCGGCGAGCTGACGCCGGACTACCTGGAAACGCAAGTGGCCAACGGCCGCCGCCTGGTGGAACGCATGTCCCACACCATCGACGATTTCCGCCGCTTTTTCCGGCCGGACAAGCGCAAGGAGCGCTTCTCCCTGAAGGCGGCGGTGAACGACGCCGTCGGCCTGGTGTCGGCCAGCTTCAAAGCGCACGACATCGAAATCGCGCTGGACGCGCCGGAAGACTTTTACCTGGAAGGCTTTCCCAACGAATACGCCCAAGTGCTGCTCAACCTGCTGGGCAACGCCAAAGAAGCCATCCTGCAGCGCAACATCCGCCACGGCCGAGTGGCTATTCGCCTTTGGGCCGAGCATGGAGAGGCGCGCCTCAGCCTGGCGGACAACGGCGGCGGCATCGCCGCGGAAGCCATGGAACGCCTGTTCGAGCCGTATTTCTCCACCAAGGAAACCGGCACCGGCATCGGCCTGTACATGTCCAAGATGATCATCGAAAACAGCATGGGCGGCCGCATCGAAGCCGGCAACGCGGGCGACGGCGCGGTTTTCGCCCTGATAACGCCCCTCGCCTGAACGCCGGCCGCCGCGCCCCTTTGGTGCGGCGCGCACCACCTCGGCCTGCGCCGGCGTCCGGCCTGGCGCAAAAACCCGCCTGTTTACGCGGCATAAGCCGGTCCCGCCGCCGGGCGGCGATTGGCATGCGCCATGCTTCAACCTTGGCAAGAACCGTTCGCGGGCCAAAGGCGGCCGCGACGTACCCAGGACAAAGGCGTCCGGTGACGGCGGCGTTGCAACCACGCCCGGCCGTCGGCGGACGCTTTTTTGTTGCAACCTCGTCCAGGCGGAGATTCCTCCATGCCCCATCAAACCGACCCCGTTATGCCGACCGAGAACGGCGTCCCGGAAAAAACCCGGCTCAACCTGGGCTTCGTCCCGCTGACCGACTGCGCCGTGCTGGCGGTAGCCCTGGAGCACGGTTATTTCCATCGCCACGGCCTGGACGTGACCCTATCCCGCGAAGCCTCCTGGGCCAATATCCGCGACAAAGTCTGCTGCGGCGTGCTGGACGGCGCGCAGATGCTGGCCGGCATGCCGCTGGCCGCCAGCCTGGGAGCGGAAGCGTTCCAGCAGCCCATGGTCACCGGCTTCGCCATGAGCTTGAACGGCAACGCCGTCACCGTATCGAACGCGCTCTACCGGCGCCTGCTGGACACGGACGGCGAAGCCATGGCCAACCGGCCGCTCACCGCCCAAGTCCTGAAAACCCTGATCGACAGCGACCGCGCCGCCGGCCGCCCGCCCCTGCGCTTCGCCATGGTTTACCCCTGTTCCTCGCACAATTACCTGTTGCGCTATTGGCTGGCGGCGGCGGGCATCGATCCCGACCGCGACATCACGCTCACGGTGGTGCCGCCGCCGCTCATGGCCGGATACCTGCAGAACGGCCTCATCGACGGCTATTGCGTGGGCGAGCCGTGGAACACCCGCACGGTGGAAGACGGCCTGGGACACGTGCTGATCGCCAGCTACGAAATCTGGAACAACCACCCGGAAAAGGTGTTCGGCGTCACCCGCCAATGGGCGCAGCAACACCCCAACACCCACCGCGCCGTGCTCATGGCCCTCATCGAGGCCGCCCGCTGGCTGGATCCGCCGGAAAACCGCGCCGAAGCCGCCGAATTGCTGTCCGGCCCGGAATACGTCGATGCGCCGGTGGAGCTGCTACGCGCCGGCCTGCTGGGCGAGTTCCGCTACGGCAAAGGGGAAGCCGCCGCCGCGTTCCCGGACTTTCACGTATTCCATCGCTACGCCGCCAACATCCCGCGCCGGACCCATGCCGAATGGCTGGTGAGCCAAATGCTGCGCTGGGGGCAATTGAAAGGGCCGCTGGACGTGGCCGCCGCCGCGGCCGGCGTCTATCTTCCCGCCCTGTACCGGGCGGCCGCGGCGAAACTGGGCCTGCCGTGCCCGCCGCCGGACCACAACGCCGCCGGAGCCCACGACCAACCCTGGTTGTTGGCCACCGCCACCCACAGTTTCGACATGGGGCCGGACCGCTTCTTCGACGGCAGCGTGTTCGAACCCTCCTCCGCCCCGATGCCGGCGAAACGGCCTTAATCCCGCCACGACGGGGCAAGGACGCCCTTTCCCCTTCCGTCCCCGGCCGCCATGCCGGGAACCCCAGTCCAACTCGCGCTCCCCTTACCGCCTAAGACACGGCCTACTCGCCCATCGCTCCGGCCAGCACTGTTCGTTCCCGGTGCGCCGTGCACCCGGATGGGCGACAAAACCTCGAAATGTCCGGCATAACGCGGCCCAATGCGCTTTGCAGCGAACGCAACAATCGTCACGGCGGCATCGCCCCCTGCCCGGCCCCAGCGGGCGGGCGCCGCCGAGACACGACGTTCCGCACGCACGCCGCACCGACGCTATTTCCGCTGGCGTGGCAAGCGGTTGAGCGGAATCCGGCGCCATATCCTGCCCCATGGGAGCGCCCTTCCGGCATCGGTTCCCCTTGTACGGATTGCGACAACGGCGCCGCCGTTGTCGTAATCCTCTCCGACAACCAAACCGTGTCCCGCCCCTGCTCGCCGGTTTGCCGGCGTGCCGAATGCCGGTTGGCATATCGCATGCTTGGTAATCGGCAAAGCACTCGCAGGCCAATGGCGGCCGGCGGGACTTGGACAAAGGCGTCCGACAACGGCCAGCGCAACCGCGCTGCCGTTGGCGGACGCTTTTTTTTGTGCGCGTTTTTTCGAGGACTTGCCATGAGCGACAGCAACGACACCCCAACCAGCACCGACGGCCCGCAATCGCCTTCCCGGCGCAAATTTTTCCAGACCAGTGGTACCGTGCTGGGCGCTTCCGCCCTGCTGGGCCTGGCCCCCTTAAGCCTCAGTCCGGGCGTTTGGGCCGCCGGCAGCGACGCGCCGGAAAAAACCGAAGTCAAAGTGGGCTTCATTCCGCTGACCGACTGCGCTTCCGTGGTGATGGCGGCGGAACTGGGCCTGGACAAGAAATACGGCATCAAGATCGTCCCCAGCAAGGAAGCCTCCTGGGCCGGCGTGCGCGACAAGCTGGTCAACGGCGAGTTGGACGCCGCCCACGTGCTGTACGGCCTGGTGTACGGCGTGCACCTCGGCATCGGCGGGCCGAAGAAGGACATGGCGGTGCTGATGACCCTCAACAACAACGGCCAGGCCATCACCCTGGCCGACCAGGTCAACCAGAAAGGCGTCACCGACGGCGAATCCCTCGCCACCCTGCTCAAGGGCGAACCGCGCCAATACACGTTCGCCCAGACCTTCCCCACCGGCACCCACGCCATGTGGCTGAACTACTGGCTGGCGGCCTACGGCATCAATCCCATCAAGGACGTGAAAACCGTGGTGGTGCCGCCGCCGCAGATGGTGGCCAACATGCGCGTCGGCAACATGGACGGCTTTTGCGTGGGCGAACCGTGGAACGCCCGCGCCATCTACGACAAGATCGGCTTCACCGCCGCCACCACCCAGGACATCTGGAAGGATCACCCGGAAAAAGTGCTGGGCGCCACCGCCGACTGGGTCAAGGCCAACCCCAACACCGCCCGCGCCCTGCTCATGGCGGTGCTGGAAGCCTCCCAGTACATCGACGATCCGAAGAACCGCCCGCAAGTGGCCAAGCTCATCGCCGGCAAGGCCTACGTCAACGCGCCGGAAGAAGTCATCGAGGGCCGCATGCTGGGCCATTACGACAACGGCATCGGCAAGAGCTGGGAAGACCCCAACTACATGAAGTTCCACAACGGCGGGACAGTCAACTTCCCCTATCTGTCCGACGGCATGTGGTTCCTCACCCAGCACCGCCGCTGGGGCCTGTTGGACAAGGACCCGGACTACCTGGCGGTGGCCAAGCAGATCAACCAGATCGATTTGTACAAGGAGGCCGCCGCCCAACTCAAAGTGCCGCTGCCGGCCAGCCCCATGCGCAGCTCCACCCTGATCGACGGCGTGAAGTGGGACGGCTCCAACCCGGCCGCCTACGCCGCCGGCTTCGCCGTCAAAGCCTGATTCGCCACGGCCTGTTATGAGTGAGGAAACCGCTATGAACGCAGTCATTGTTCCCGAATCCGCCACGACGCCGCTGGTGATCGCCGTCGAAACGGCGGCGATCAAGGCCCCGGCGTCCGTCGACCCAGCCGCTCCATCGGACGCCTTGCCCGGGCGGCTGTCCCAGGCCGTGGAAAACGCCGCCAAAGCCCTGCTGCCGCCGCTGCTCGGCATCGGCCTGTTCGTGTTGGCCTGGGCGCTGGTGTCCCAGCAAAGCGGAGAGCGGCTGCCGGGTCCGGTGAAAACCTGGGCTTCGGCCGTGGAGCTGTTCAGCGATCCGTTCTACGACAAAGGCCCCAACGACCAGGGCATCGGTTGGAACATCCTCAAGTCCTTGCAGCGCGTGGGCCTGGGCTTCGGCCTGGCGGCGGCGGTGGGCGTGCCCTGCGGCTTCCTCATCGGCCGCTTCCGTTTCCTGGAGCGCATGGCCGCGCCGGTCATCGGCCTGCTGCGCCCGGTCAGCCCCCTGGCCTGGCTGCCCATCGGCCTGTTGGTGTTCAACGCCGCCCACCCGGCCGCCATCTGGGTGATCTTCATCTCCAGCATCTGGCCCATGATCATCAACACCGCCGTCGGCGTCGCCAAGGTGCCGGAGGACTACATGAACGTGGCGCGGGTGCTGAACCTGTCGGAATGGAAAATCTTCACCAAGATACTGCTGCCCTCGGCCCTGCCCTACATGATGACCGGCGTGCGCCTGTCCATCGGTGTGGCCTGGCTGGTGATCGTGGCAGCGGAAATGCTCACCGGCGGCGTCGGCTTGGGCTTCTGGGTGTGGGACGAGTGGAACAACCTCAACGTCGAGCACATCCTCATCGCCATCTTCGTGGTGGGCATCATCGGCTTCGCCCTGGAACACCTGCTGCTGTTCCTGGCCGGCAAGCTCACCCATGGCGCCTGAACATCGTCCCCACGCGCACGTGGGAACGATAAAAAAACGATGATCGTTCCCACGCTCCGCGTGGGAACGCCGCCCCGGACGCTCTGCGTCCCGTAACCGGCAAGGTGGCAGAAATTCGGAAGGCATTTCGCCAACCGGGACGCACAGCGTCCCCGGATGCATTCCCACGCAGAGCGTGGGAACGATCACTCATCCAACGAGGAGCAACCCCATGAAAACCCCATTCGTCCAACTCGAACACGTCGACATGGTGTTCGAAACCCGCCGGGGGCGTTTCCCGGTCCTGCGGGACGTCAGCCTGTCCATCGCCCAAGGCGAATTCGTCTCCATCATCGGCCACTCCGGTTGCGGCAAGTCCACCGTGCTCAACATCGTCGCCGGCCTGCTGGACATCAGCCGCGGCGCCGCCCTGTGCGCCAACAGGGAAATCGCCGGCCCCGGCCCGGAGCGGGCGGTGGTGTTCCAAAACCACTCCCTGCTGCCGTGGATGACCTGCCAGGAAAACGTCCACCTGGCGGTGGAGCGGGTGTTCGGCGCCAAGGAGAAAAAGGAAAAGCTGCAACGGCGGGCAGCCGACGCCCTGGAACTGGTGCACATGGCCCACGCCGCCCACAAATATCCCCACGAAATCTCCGGCGGCATGAAGCAGCGCGTCGGCATCGCCCGCGCCCTGTCCATGGAACCCAAGGTGCTGCTGCTGGACGAGCCCTTCGGCGCCCTGGACGCCCTCACCCGCGCCCACCTGCAGGACGAGCTGCTGCGCATCACCGCCGCCACCGGCTCCACCGTCGTCATGGTCACCCACGACGTGGACGAAGCGGTGCTGCTGTCCGACCGCATCGTCATGATGACCAACGGCCCGGCCGCCACGGTGGGCGACATCCTGGCCGTCGAACTGCCGCGCCCGCGCGACCGCCTGGAGCTGGCGGACAACCCGCAATACAACCACTACCGGGCGGAAGTGCTGCGTTTCCTGCACCAACGCCACGCCAAGGCCGCTTGATCCCCCAGGCAACGCTTTTCCCCAACCTACGGAGAGAAACCCATGAAACCGCAGCACGACCAACCCACGTTTGGTTCATCCCGCCACACCAACCGAATCCGATACAGCCCCCCCCCCTCCACCTGGCTGGCGTCCCTGGGACTGCTGGCGGCCGGCCTGGCCGGCCCGGCCCACGGCGGCCTGGACGAGGAGGTGGAAAACGCCCTGAAGCTGGGCGGCGGCAAATACGGCCGGGTCAACTTCGACGCCCGCTACCGCTACGAGTACGTGGACCAGGAACGCGTCCTCAGCACCGGCCGGGCCACCGCCATCAAGCACCCGGCCGACGCCTCCACCCTGCGCATTCGCCTCGGCTACCTGACGCCCTCTTTCGCCGGCTTCACCGGCTTCGCCGAATACGAAGGCAACCAGGACATCGGCTTCAACGACTACAACAGCACCCGCAACGGCCGCACCGCCTACCCCATCGTCGCCGATCCCCAGGCCAACGAAGTCAACCAGCTGTGGGTCAACTACGCCGGCCTGCCGGACAGCAACGTCAAAGTCGGCCGCCAGCGCATCGTGTTCGACAACCACCGCTTCATCGGCAACGTCGGCTGGCGGCAAATGGAACAAACCTTCGACGCCGCCACCGTCACCAACAAGTCGCTGCCGGACACCACCATCACCGCCGGCTACATCTGGAAAGTGCAGGACATCACTTCCCGCTCCATCGGCATGAACTCGCCCATTTTCAACATCGCCTACACCGGCCTGCCCTACGGCAAGATCGTCGCCCACGGCGAATGGCTGGACTACGACACCGCCGACGAACTGCGCAACCTCGGCACGGCCAACTCCTTCACCAAATCGACCAAAACGGTGGGCCTGCGCTTCGACGGCTCGACGCCCGTCACCGACGACATCAAAGCGCTGTACACGGCGGAATACGCCCACCAGTCCGACTACAAGAACAATCCCATCCACTATCACGCCGACTACTGGCTGGCAGAAGGCGGCCTGGACCTCTACGGCGTCACCGTGAAAGCCGCCTACGAAGAGCTGGGTTCGGACAACGGCGCGGCCTTCCAAACGCCGCTGGCGACCCTGCACGCCTTCCAGGGCTGGGCGGACAAGTTCCTCACCACGCCGGCCTCCGGCATCCGCGACATGTACGGCACCGTCAAGACGACCCAGCTCGGCATCGAGTGGACCGCCATGTACCACGAGTTCAGCGACGCCAGCAGCAAGGTGGACCTGGGCCACGAAATCGACCTGATGGCGGAAAAGAAATTCGGCAAGCACTATTCCGTCATGGTCAAGTACGCCGACTACGTGGCCGACCCCAACAAAAGCGCCGTCAACGCCTATTCCGACACCCAGAAAATCTGGCTGCAAGGCTCCATCAGCTTCTAACCGGCGGCGCCCGAAAACGTGCCGCCATGCCCCGTCTTGGCGCGCGCGTCCCTCCCTCCGCCGTCCCTCCGGGCGGCGGCCACCGGCCGGCCGCGGCCCGCGAGCGGTTGGCACAAGTGATGCTGTTCTCCTGGCAAAGAACCGGCCGATGCGGGCCGGTTCCAGGACAAAGGCGTCCCGCGGCGAACGGTGCTTGGCACCGCCGTCCGCCGGACGCTTTTTTTTTTGCATTCCCCAACCTTGCGAGAACCTGGCGATGAACCTCAAGCAATTCAAACAAGCCGGCCACTGGCCCACCTTGCTGTCGGCCTTCCTCTATTTCGACGTGTCCTTCATGGTGTGGGTGATGCTGGGTCCCCTGGCTCTCTACATCACCAAGGAGCTGAACATTCCGGTGGCGGAAAAATTCACCATCGTCGCCATTCCCATCCTGTCCGGCGCGTTTTTCCGCCTCGTCCTCGGCTCCATGGCGGACCATCTGGGCGCCAAACTCACCGGCATCCTGGCCCAGTTATTGGTGATCCTCGGGCTGGCCTACGTGTTCGTCTTCGGCCTGCATAGCAAGCTGGAGGTGGAACTGCTCGGCGCCCTGCTGGGCGTGGCGGGCGCCAGCTTCGCCGTGGCCCTGCCCCAGGCCAGCCGCTGGTACCCGCCCCAGTACCAGGGCGTGGTCATGGGCATCGCCGGGGCCGGCAACATGGGCGTGGTGCTGGATTCCATGATCGTGCCCTGGCTGGCGGAACGCTTCGGCTGGCAGTCGGTGTTCGGCTTTTTGCTGATCCCGCTGTTCCTGGTGCTGGCGATCTATGTCTGGCTGGTGAAAGACGCACCGGGCAAACGCAAGCCGGTCACTCTCGCCAACTACGCCGCCGTGCTGAAGGATGCCGACGCCTGGTGGTTCATGTTTTTCTATTCCATCACTTTCGGCGGCTTCGTCGGCCTGGGCAACGCCCTGCCGCTGTATTTCACCAACTGGTACCACGTGTCGGGCATCGCCGCCGGCATGATGGTCGCCATCATCGTTTTCGCCGGCTCCATGTTCCGCCCGGTGGGCGGCTACCTGGCCGACCGGGTCGGCGGCATCCGTTCGTTGCAGTTCCTATTCCTGCTGGTGTCGCTGGCCTATTTGGCCATCTCCTTCATGCCGGAAGGCCCGGCCCCCGCGCTGGCCGGCGCAGCCAAAGTGGCCGGCTGGGGACTGTTCGAACTGCCGCCCGTCGCCTGGGGCGCGGTGGCGATCTTCTTCTTCGGCACTTTGGCCTTGGGCATGGGCAACGGCGCGGTGTTCCAGCTGGTGCCGCAACGCTTCCGCGAGGAAATCGGCGTGGTCACCGGCCTGGTGGGCTGCGCCGGCGGCGTCGGCGGCTTCTTCCTGGCCAAGACGCTGGGCGTCTCCTGGGAAATGCAGCACGGCTTCGCCGCCGGTTTCAGCGTGTTCGCCGGCTTGCCTCTGTTAGGATTGATGGGCCTGGTGAAGGTGAAAAGCCGCTGGCGCACCACCTGGGGAGCCGTGTCGGGAGCGCGCGTCTAGCCGCTGCCGGTCCCGCTTCTGGTCCCCTCTCCCTGCGGGAGAGGGCTAGGGTGAGGGAATTGAATGGCCGTGGCTCTTTTCCCTGCAAGTTGGGCCTATAGATAAAACTGGGCCAAGCATCATAAAAGCCGCGGCCTTTTGCCCCCTCACCCCAACCCTCTCCCTTAGGGAGAGGAAGTTTGAGGCCAAGGCGATACGGCCGTGCATACGGACCAACAGCGTGCAGAATGTGAGCGAACCCAAACTGTCGGTGCTGGCCGGCCTCTACACCGCCACCGGCCGCCGCGAGCGCAACGAGGATTACGCCGGCTATGCCGAGACGGACAGCCGGGAAACGGCGCTGCGCGGCCTGGCGTTCGCCCTGGCCGACGGCGTGGGCGGCATGAAGGGCGGCCGGGTGGCGGCGGAAACCTGCGTGCGGGCGTTCCTGGACGGCTATTACAGCCTGCCGGAAACCCTCGGCGTGGAGGCGCTCGCGGCGCGTTTGCTGTCCTCCAGCAACGCCTGGATACACGCCGTCGGCCGGCGCGATCCGGCGCTGGCCGGCATGTCCTGCACTTTCAGCGCCCTGATCCTGCGCGGCCGATCGGCCCACGTGGCGCACGTGGGCGACTCCCGCGTCTACCGCCTGCGCGGCGAGCGGCTGGAACGGCTCACGCAAGACCACACCCTACAGGGGCCTGACGTATCCCACATCCTCTACCGGGCGGTCGGCATCGAGCAGGACCTGCGCGCCGACTACGCCGCCCACCTGCTGGAAGCCCACGACCGCTTTTTGCTCTGCTCCGACGGCGTCCACGGCGCCCTGCGGGAGACCGACATCCGCCGGCTGCTGGCCCGGCGCGCATCGCCGGCCGCCAGCGCCGAAGCACTGGTGGAACAGGCCTTGGCGCAGGGCTCCAACGACAACGCCACCGCCCTGGTGGTGGACGTGCTGGCCGTGCCGCCCGCCGACCGCTCCCTGCTCAGCGGCCACATCCGCCGCTTGCCCATCCTGCCGCTACCCAAAGCCGGCCAATCGGTGGACGGTTTCGACTTGCACGGCGTGCTGTCCGACGGCCGCTACAGCCGCTTGTTCCTGGCCGAAGACCGGCTCACCGGCCAAACCGTGGCGCTGAAGTTCCCTCACCCCCGCGTCGCCAGCGAGCGGGAATACCGCGAGGCGTTCCTGCGCGAAGCCTGGATCGGCGCGAGGGTGAAAAGTCCCTGGGTAGCGGAGGTGCTGGAACAGCCCCCCGGCCGGCAAACCCGGCTGTATTCGGTGCTGGCCTACTATCGGGGAGAAACCCTGGAGCGGCGCCTGCAGCGGCGCTTCGGCCTGGACGCGGGCGTCGCCGTCGCCCTGACGCTGTGCAAAGCCGTACACGCCCTGCACCGCCAGCGCATCGTCCACCGCGACATCAAACCGGACAACGTCCTCGTCACCGAAGACGGCGGCCTCAAGCTGCTGGACCTGGGCGTGGCGCGCCTTCCGGCCTGGGACGAAGACACCGCCGCCCCCATTCCCGGCACCCCCAGCTACATGGCGCCGGAACTGTGGCAAGGCGAACGCGGCAGCGTCGCCAGCGACGTGTTCGCCTTAGGGGTCACCCTGTACCGCACGTTCAGCGGCGGCGCCTACCCCTACGGCGAAATCGAACCCTTCACCACCCCCCGCTTCCACCGCCCGCGCCCCCTGTCCAACCACCGCCCGGACCTGCCCGCCTGGCTGGACGCCGCCCTGGCCCGCGCCGTGGCGGTCAACCCCAAGGAACGCTATGCCGACGCCATGGAACTGGCCTACGACCTGGAAAACGGCGCCACCAACGGCGCCCCCACCCCGCTGCGCCGCCGCTCCCTGTACGAACGCAACCCGCTGCGCTTCTGGCAAGTGCTGTCGCTGGCACTGCTGGGCGCGTTGCTGGCGTGTTTGGCGAACCACTAAACGCACCGAAGCGGCCGACGCGCCGGACTATCGAGTGGCCTTACTCCCGCGAGGCTGGAAACACAGGTCCGCGTTTTCGGTGGAGAGGGTCAGGGGGGCATCCCCACGAGCGCGGGGAACACAACCAGCCAGCCCATCACGGTGATCGAGCCGTACATCGGTTCATCCCCATAAGCGTGGGGAACACGAATCCGCCGCACAGCTGCCGGACGAGATCGTCGGTTCATCCCCACAAGCGTGGGGAACACTCGGCGACGAATTGCACCAGCCAAACCGCCGGCGGTTCATCCCCACAAGCGTGAGGAATACACCAATCGTAACCGATTGTTCTTCATAACAAAATTCAGCGAGAACAATTCCGCCGCGCGAACCGGCCTCCGCAGGCCGGGGCCGACGGCCGATTTCCGGTTTGTTAACGAGCGCCGCCGCCGATCGGCGCAAGCTTCGAACAGTATGCGCCCGCGCGCCGAACTCCCTAAGCATGCCTTGGCTTTGTGCGCCGCGCGCCATTTTGGTGCCGCCCCTTCGCCGCGCCGCGCCGCGCCCCCTCTAAATGCGGCGTTTGCAGCCCTGGCACGTCCTGTGCTGGTAACCAACCAAACCGGTGCGCCAACGGTGGCGCGCTTAGCGGACAACGGCGTCCTTCGCAGTCAGCAACGGCTGTGGCGGGCGTTTTTTATCGCCCGAACGAAGCCGATACAAACCGACGCTTTCCGACAGGGTGATGGCGATGAAACAGAAATTGGTACTGGTGGGCAACGGCATGGCCGGCGTGCGCACTTTGGAAGAACTCTTGAAACTGGCGCCGGAGCGTTACGACATCGCCGTGTTCGGCGCCGAGCCCCACGTCAACTACAACCGTATCCTGCTGTCGCCGGTGCTGGCGGGGGAAAAAACCTTCGCCGACACCGTGCTCAACAGCGCGGAATGGTACGCCCAGCACGACATCACGCTGCACGCGGGCAAAACCGTCACCGCCATCGACCGCGTCAAGCGGCGGGTGATCGCCGCCGACGGCACCGAAGAGGCCTACGACCGGCTGATCCTGGCCACCGGCTCCAACCCGGTGGTGCTGCCCCTGCCCGGCGCGGACCTGGCCGGCGTGGTGGGCTTCCGCGACATCAAGGACGTGGAAACCATGCTGGCGGCGGCCAGCACCGGCAAGCACGCCGTGGTCGTCGGCGGCGGTCTGCTGGGCCTGGAAGCCGCCAACGGCTTGCGCAAGCGGGGCATGGACGTGACGGTGGTGCACCTGGTGGACATGCTCATGAACCGCCAGCTGGACGGTCCGGCCGCCGCCTTGCTGAAGCGCTCCCTGGAGCAGACCGGCCTCAAGTTCAAAATGCCGGCGCAAACCGAGGCCATCCTGGGAGACGAGCGGGTGCGGTCGGTGCGTTTCAAGGACGGCGAGGAAATCCCCGCCGATTTGGTGGTGATGGCGGTGGGCATCCGACCCAACGTCGACTTGGCCAAATCGGCCGGCTTGCACTGCGAACGCGGCATCGTCGTCAACGACACCTTGCAAACCTACGATCCCCGCGTCTACGCCGTGGGCGAATGCGTGCAGCATCGCGGCAACCTGTTCGGCCTGGTGGCGCCGTTGTTCGAGCAGGCCAAGGTGTGCGCCAACCACCTGGCGGAATACGGCATCGCCCGCTACCAGCCGTCGGCCACCGCCACCAAGCTGAAAGTGACCGGTATCGACTTGTTTTCCGCCGGCGATTTCGAGGGCGGCGAAGGCTGCGAAGAGTTGCTGTTCCAGGACCCGGCGCGCGGCGTCTACAAAAAGGTGGTACTGAAGGATAACCGCATCGCCGGCTCGGTGATGTACGGCGACACGGGCGACGGCGCCTGGTACTTCCAGTTGCTGCGGGAAGGCACCGACGTGTCGGCGCTGCGGGAAAACCTGTTGTTCGGCCAGGCCCATCTGGGCGACTCCGGCCACGGCGCGGAAACGCAGGCGGCCAAGCTGCCGGACACGGCGGAAGTGTGCGGCTGCAACGGCGTGTGCAAAAAGACCATCGTCGACGCCATCGTGCAAAAGAAATTGTTCACCCTGGACGAGGTGCGCGCCCACACCAAGGCTTCCGCCTCCTGCGGCTCCTGCACCGGGCTGGTGGAACAGATCATCGCCAGCACCCTGGGCAGCGATTATTCGCAAACGCCCAGCAAAAAACCGCTGTGCGGCTGCACGCCCCACACCCACGACGAAGTGCGGGACTTCATCGCCCACCACGAACACAGGACCATCCCGGACCTGATGGCGGCCATGGAATGGAACAAGCCGGACGGCTGCCACCAGTGCCGCCCCGCCCTCAACTATTACCTGCTGTGCCGCTGGCCCGGCGAGTACCGGGACGATCCGCAGTCGCGCTTCATCAACGAGCGGGTGCACGCCAACATCCAGAAGGACGGCACCTATTCCGTGGTGCCGCGCATCTGGGGCGGCGTCACCACGCCGGGCGAGCTGCGCGCCATCGCCGACGTGGCGGAGAAATACCAAGTGCCCACGGTGAAGATCACCGGCGGCCAGCGCATCGACCTGTTGGGCGTGCCGAAAGAGCAACTGCCTGCCATGTGGGCCGACCTCAACGCTCGCGGCATGGTGTCCGGCCACGCCTACGGCAAGTCCCTGCGCACGGTGAAGACCTGCGTCGGCAAGGAGTGGTGCCGCTTCGGCACCCAGGACGCCATGGGCATGGGCATCGACCTGGAAAAAATGACCTGGGGTTCCTGGACCCCGGCCAAGGTCAAGCTGGCGGTGTCCGGCTGCCCGCGCAACTGCGCGGAAGCCACCATCAAGGACTTCGGCGTGGTGGCGGTGGACTCCGGCTGGGAACTGCACGTGGGCGGCAACGGCGGCGTGAAAGTGCGCGCCACCGACCTATTATGCAAAGTGGAAACGGCGGACGAGGTGAAGGAATACTGCGGCGCCTACATGCAGCTGTACCGCGAGGAAGCCCGCTACCTGGAACGCACCGCCCACTGGATCGAGCGGGTCGGCCTGGCCTACGTCAAGCAGCGCATCGTCGAGGACGCGGCCGGCCGCTTGGCGCTGCACCAGCGCTTTTTGGAATCCCAGCGCAGCGCCCAGGACGACCCCTGGGCGGCGCTGGCCAAACCCGAGTGCGGCGGCGAATTCCAGCCGCTGCGAGCGGCCGGGTAGGAGCGCGCCATGGGCGCGATAGCGGCGTCGGGTGTCGCACCGGTCGCGGGCAATGCCCGCTCCTACGAGGTCTATGCCGTAGGAAGCGCCGGCCGTTGGGCCGGGGCCGTTGCCGCGGCCGTGGGTTTGGCGCTGCTGGGCTGGTGCGGCTGGCCGGGCGTGGCGGCGGGACTGCCGCTGGCGGCGGCGGGATCGGCCCGCTGGCTATGGCGGGAACAACTGACCGTCACCGACGGCAACTACCGGCTGCGGCGCGGCTGGCCCGGGCGGATGGAGCAACGCCAAGGCCGGTTGGCGGACCTGCGCTGGCGCTGCGCCACTCAACGGGACGAATGCGGCTTCCGCTGGTTCGCCTTGCAGCTGGCGCCTACGGACGCCGGCTGGGCAGCGCTGGTCCTGGGCCATTACGCCTCCCGCCGGCAAGCCGTGGCGGCGGCGCGGCGCTGGACAGGACGGGTAGGAGCGCGCCCTGCCCACGGCAGCGGCGCCCAACCCTAAACCGCTCGCGGGCATGGCCCGCTCCTACAGCCATCACACGAACATAGAGACCTGACGACAATGAACAACTGGATAGAAGTGGCACGGCTGCAAGACATTCCCCCGCTGGGATCGCGGGTGGTGCGCACCCCCGGCGGCGACGTGGCGCTGTTCCGCACCACGGACGACAAAGTTTACGCCGTGCGCGACCACTGCCCCCACAAAGGCGGCCCGCTGTCGCAAGGCATCGTCCACGGCCAGGCGGTGACCTGCCCGCTGCACAACTGGGTGATCGAACTGGACTCCGGCCAGGCGCGGGCACCGGACGAAGGCACGGTCGCCTGCTTTGCCGTGGAAGTGCGGGAGGGGGCGGTATGGCTGGCGCTGGCTTAAAGCGATTCGGCACTGCGCCATGACCACCTTGATCCATTCGCAAACCCACGTTTGCACCACCTGCCCCTACTGCGGCGTCGGCTGCGGCGTATTGGCCGGCGACGGCGGCGCCAGCATCCAGGGCGATCCGCAGCACCCGTCCAACTTCGGCCGGCTGTGCTCCAAGGGCTCGGCGCTGGGCGACACGCTGGCGCTGGAAAACCGTTTGCTTTATCCGGAGGTGGCCGGCCGCCGCGCGGGTTGGGACGAAGCCCTGGAGGTGGTGGCCGCCCATTTCGCCGCCGCGGCCCACGATCACGGCCCGGATGCGGTGGCGTTCTACGTGTCCGGCCAGTTGCTGACCGAGGATTACTACGTCGCCAACAAGCTGATGAAGGGCTACCTGGGCTCGGCCAACATCGACACCAACTCCCGGCTGTGCATGTCTTCCACCGTGGCCGGCCACAAGCGCGCTTTCGGCTTCGACACGGTGCCCGGTTGTTACGAGGATTTGGAGCAGGCCGACCTCATCGTGCTGGCCGGTTCCAATACCGCCTGGTGCCATCCGGTGCTGTTCCAGCGCATCGCCCAGCGCAAGAAGACCCACCCCAAGCTGCGCATCGTCAACATCGACCCGCGCGCCACCGCCACGGCGGAGTCGGCGGATTTGCAGCTGGCGCTGCAGCCCGGCAGCGACGTGCTGCTGTTCAACGGCCTGCTCAACTACCTGCGCCAGCACGATCGCCTAGACTTCCGCTTTCTGGAACAATGCGCCGAAGGCTACGCCGACGCCCTGGAAATGGCCCGGCAGACCGCCCCGTCGATTCCCGCCGTGGCGGCCGGCTGCGGCCTGGCGGAAAGCGACGTCGCCACCTTCTACCGCTGGTTCGCCGACACGGAAAAAACCGTCACCGCCTGGTCGCAAGGGGTGAACCAGTCCTCGTCCGGCAGCGACAAGGTCAACGCCATCATCAACGTGCACTTGGCCACCGGCCGCATCGGCAAGCCGGGCATGGGGCCGTTTTCCCTCACCGGCCAGCCCAACGCCATGGGCGGCCGGGAAGTGGGCGGCCTGGCCAACCAGGTAGCTGCCCACCTGGACTGGAACGACCGCGACCTGAACCTGCTGGCGGATTTCTGGCAAGCGCCCAACCTGGCGCGCCGGCCCGGCCTGAAAGCGGTGGAGCTGTTCCAAGCCCTGAAGGAAGGCCGCATCAAGGCCCTGTGGGTGATGGCCACCAACCCGGCGGTGAGCCTGCCGGACAGCAACGCGGTGCGCCGGGCGCTGGAAAACTGCCCGTTCCTGGTGGTGTCCGACTGCTGCGACGCCACGGATCTCGCCCCCTACGCCCACGTGCGTTTGCCGGCCCTGGCCTGGGGCGAGAAAAACGGCACGGTGACCAATTCGGAACGGCGCATTTCCCGCCAGCGGCCGTTCCTGCCGGCGCCGGGCGAGGCCCAGCCGGACTGGTGGATCGTCAGCCAAGTGGCGCAGCACCTGGGCTTCGGCGACGCGTTCGCCTACCGATCGCCGGCGGAAATCTTCGACGAGCACGCCCGCTTGTCCGGCCACGGCAACGGCGGCTCCCGGCCCTTCGACATTTCCGGCTTGGCCGGGCTGGGCGAGGACGGCTACGACGCCTTGCAACCGGTGCAATGGCCGGTGACGGCGCAAGCGCCCAACGGCACCGCCCGCCTGTGGAGCGCAGAGGACTTCGCCGCCCACGGCCGCCGCGCCAATCTGCTGGCGCTCGCCCCCAAACCGCCGGCGGAAGCGGCCAGCGCCGAATATCCCCTCATCCTCAACACCGGCCGGGTGCGCGACCACTGGCATACCATGAGCCGCACCGCCTTGAGCCCGCGCTTGTGCCGCCACCAGGGCGAACCCTACGCCGAACTGAACCCCGCCGACGCGGAACCCCTGGGGATCACCGACGGCGCCCTGGTGCGCCTGTCCAGCCGCCACGGCATGGCATTGGCGCGCGCCAAGGTCACCGGCGGCCAACGCCCCGGCAGCGTGTTCATGCCCATGCACTGGAACGGACAGCACGCCCGGCAGGCGTTGGTGAACAGCCTGGTCAGCCCGGTGGTGGACCCCCTCTCCGGCGAACCGGAATCCAAAGCCGCGCCGGTGGCGGTGCAATCCTTCCCCGCCGCCTGGCACGGCTTCGTGTTGTCCCGCCAGCCGTTGTCCCTGCCGGAAAGCGCGCAATACGCCGTGCAAATCCGCGGTGCCGACTGCTGGCTGTACGAGTTGGCCGGCCTGGAAGCGGCGGCCGATTGGCCGGCCTGGGTGCGGGCTTTAACCGAAGCGGCGGGCGGCCATCCGCCCTCCGCATCCGCTCCATGCGAAGCGGCAAACGTAGGGTGCGCATCGCGCACCAAAACAACGCCGACGGTGTGCGATGCGCACCCTACCATGGACGCCGAGTGGCTGGACTTCCACGACCCGCGCGCCGGCCGCTACCGCGCCGCCTGCCTGGACGATAACCGGCTGCTGCTGTGCGCCTTCATCGGCCCGGACCACCGACTGCCGAGCCGCGACTGGCTGGAAAGCCTGTTCGCCAAGGAAACCCTGGCCGCCGAAGACCGCACCAACCTGCTGGCCGGGCGCCCGCGCCGCGCCGAAGACGACGGCGGCCCCACGGTGTGCGCCTGCTTCGGCGTGGGCCGCGATACCCTGAAGCGCGCCATCGCCGTGCAAGGATTGGACAACACCGACGACATCGGCGCGGCGCTCAAAGCCGGTACCGGCTGCGGCTCCTGCCTGCCGGAGCTGCGCGCGTTGCTGGCTGAAACGAGGTAAGCCGCCATGGGCCTGAAAGTCATGCTGGTGGACCGCGACGCCGAACGCAGCGCCGTGTTGGAACAAACGCTCAAGGAGGCCGGCCACCGCATCGTCGCCAAACTGCGGGAAGGCGAAGACCTGGCCGCCCAGGTGCAGCGCCACCAGCCGGACATCATCATCATCGACATGGAAGACCCCGGCCGCGACACCCTGGAACACATGCGGGAAATCGGCCGCGACCAGCCCAAGCCCATCATCCTGTTTTCCGACCGCCGCGACAGCGATTACATCCAGCAAGCGGTGCAGGCCGGCGTCAGCGCCTATGTGGTGGACGGCCTGGCGCGCGAACGCATCATGCCCATCGTCGAGGTGGCCGTGGCCCGGTTCCGCGAATTGCAGGCGCTGCGCGACGAACTGGTGGAAGCGAAAACCCAGTTGGCCGACCGCAAGGCCATCGACCAGGCCAAGGGCCTGCTGATGCAGCGCAAGGGCCTGACCGAAGCCCAGGCCTACCAGCTGCTGCGCAAAACCGCCATGGACCGCAATGCCCGCATCGGCGAAGTCGCGCGGCTGTTGCTGTCCCTGGAAAACGTGCTGTAACGGCCGGGCCCTGCTTCATGGCGGGGCAATCCCCGCCTCCCTGCACCACACTAGACAGGGAAACGAACGGACCGGCCGGGTGCCAAACGGCGCCGCCGCGCCTTGTCTCCGCGCACCGTCCCCGGCCCTGCCGCACGGAAACAACCGCCATCGGTAACGAAACAGCCCATAAACCACGCATAAAACGCGGAATTTTGGTGGCTGGCACCCTACTTGCGTAGCAACTCGCAGCGGCGCAACGGCGCGCCACCAACTCAGACCGGGACAACGAAGTCCTCTCCGGCCCGCCAGGGGCCGGGAGGGCTTTTTTTGTGCCCGGCACGCAGCGATACAGGACCGAGGAAGCAGCCATGCAAAACTTTTTTCATCCCACCATCCTGCTGATGGAAAAGCTCAACTACCCGCAAAAAATGGGCTTGGTTGCCCTGGCGTTCGCGGTGCCGCTGGCCATGGCCCTGTACATGACCAGCGCCCAGATCGGCGATGAACTACGCACCGCCCGCCTGGAAAAATCCGGCATGGACGCGGAAAACGCCTTGGTGCAGCTGTTGCTGCACGTACAAGAGCATCGCGGCCTCACTTATGCCTGGCTCAACGGCGACAACGGCGTCGCCGCGAAATTGCAGGAAAAAAGCCGGCGGGTGGAAGGGGATTTGGCGGCCCTGGAGGCCTTCCCCCCGGATGCGGCGCAGGCGCTTGACATAGCGGCGAAGCGGAAAAACCTGCGCGAGGCGTGGACGCCCCTGGCCGAACCCCGCGCCGGGGCCGAACCGGCCGCTAATTTCGCCGCCCACAGCCGCCTGGTCGCCGCGGTACTGGCACTGATGGCGCAGGTGGCAGACCGCGCCAGGCTGGTGCTGGAACCGCGCCTGGACAGCCATTACCTGGTGAACGCCGCCCTGCTGCATTTGCCCGCCCAGGTGGAAAACGTCGCCCGCTTGCGCGGCCTGGGCAGCGGCGCCGCGGCGCGCGGCGGCCCGGATGGGGAGGAGAAAAGCCGATTGCTCGCCCTCATGGCGCAAATCCGCCAAGGAAACGGCGAACTGGCGCGGGAACAGGACGCCATCGCCGCCGCCAACCCGAACCTGGCGACGCGGCTGGCGGAACCCTGGCGCGCACAGGGCGGCGAACTTGCCGCCCTGCTGGAACTCGCCCAAACGCGGCTGATCGACCCGCCGGCGGCGAACATCGCGCCGGCCGAATTCTTCGCCGCCGGCACCCGCGCCGTGGAAGCGCAAAAAACCCTCTACCAGGCCGCCATGGCCGAATTGGACCAGGCCGTCACCGCCCGGGTGGACGCCGGCGAGCGACAAAAACGGCTGCTGGAAATCACCGTGGTGGCGGGCTTGCTGGCCGTGGCCTATTTGTTCGCCGGTTTTTACCTGTCGGTGATGCGGGCGCTCAACGCCCTCACCCAGACGGTGCGGCAAACCGCCCGCGGCGACTTGAACTCCCACGCCGCCATCGCCAGCCAGGACGAAGTGGCGCTGGTGGCCGACGCCTTCAACGACATGACGCGGGAATTCGGCCGGGTCATCCGCAGCGTGTCCAGCGCCTCCGCCGAGGTGGCCCAATCGGCCACCGAACTGTCGGTGGTCACCGAGCAAACCAGCCAAGGCGTATTGAAACAGCAGGCCGGCACCGAACAGGTCGCCAGCGCCATGGAACAAATGCTGCTCTCGGTGCAGGACATCGCCCGCAACGCCCAGCAAGCCGCCAGCAGCGCGCAAACCGCCGACGCCAAGGCGGAGCTGGGCAAAAACGTGGTGGAGCAGTCCATCGCCGCCATCCGCCAACTGGCGGAAGAGGTGGAAACCGCCGCCGCCGTCATCGTCGCCCTGGGCGACGAAGCCAAGCAGGTGGGCGGCATCCTAGACGTCATCAAGGACGTCACCGAGCAAACCAACCTGCTGGCCCTCAACGCCGCCATCGAAGCGGCGCGGGCCGGCGAACACGGCCGCGGCTTCGCCGTGGTGGCCGACGAGGTGCGCAAGCTGGCCAGCCGCACCCAGCATTCCACCGTGGAAGTGCGGCGGATCATCGAACGCTTGCAGCACAACACCCGGTCCGCCGTGCAGGTGATGGAAAACGGCCGGAACCAGGCCCGCTTCGGCATGGAACAGGCGGAACAGGCCAACGTGGCCCTGCAATCCATCATCCAGGCGGTGGAGGGCATCAACCACATCAATGCCCAGATCGCCGTGGCGACGGAACAACAAAGCGCGGTGGCCGAGGAAATCAACCGCAACATCCATTCTTTCAGCCTGGTGGCGGAGGAAACCGCCGAAGGCGCCCGCCGCAACGCCGAGCGCAGCGAATACATGGCGCGCCTGGCGGCCCAGTTGCAGGGCCTGGTGCGGCAATTCCGCTTGCAAGAGGAGCATTGACCATGAACGCGTTGACCATCGCCCTACTGCCGATGAGCTGCCTGCTGGCGCTGCTGGTGCTCGACCGCCTGTTCAAGATGCGCCAATTGGGCGGCGAAGCACGCGGCCTGCCGGTGGAGCAGGCGCTGATGGAGCTGCTGCTCGCCATCCAACAGCACCGCGGCCTATCCGTGGCCTACCTGAACGGCGACTCGGCTTTTCGCAGCAAAATGCTCTCGACCCAGGAAAAAATCGACGAGCGAATCGCCGCCGCCCAGCGCAAGCACCCGCAACTCGCCGCGGCGGCCAAGCCGCAGTGGAAGCAGGTGCGCGAGCAATGGCAAACCCTGCGCGACAGCGTCGCGCAGTTGAGCGCGGCGGAGAGTTTCGCCCGCCACAGCGCCCTCATCGCCCGGCTGCTGGAGCTGAAAAGCCACTACGCCGACGCCTGCGGCATGACGCTGGACCCCCACGCGGCCAGCTATAGCCTGCTGGACGCCCTCATCGCCAAGGTGCCGGCCACCCTGGAACACGTTGCCCAGGCGCGCGGCATGGGCACCGGCATCGCCGCCCGCGGCAGCATGAGCTTCGAGGAGCGCATGCGCATGGTGGCCCTCTCCACCCTCATCCGCCATTCCCTGTCCGGCCTGCGCCAGGCCTTAAATTCCGCCGGACAGCAGAACGACGCGCTGCGGGAAATTGACGACTTCCTGCGGCAGATGGACCACAGCCTGGTGAACAGCGCCGACGTGCGCCTCAATCCGGCAAGTTACTTCGCCCAAGGCACCCAGGCCATCGAGGCCGGCCACCGCTTGTACGCCGACATCAGCCAAGCCCTGGCCGAACAATTCCGACGGCGCGCCGACGGCTACCGCCTGCATCTGCGCCTCGCCGCCTTGGGCACGACGGCCCTGTCGCTGACCGGCCTTTACCTCCATCAAGTGGCGTAAGGCCGGCGCCATGGGTACGCCTAAACGCGCGACCTTCGCCCTGTCGGTGTTTCGACAACCGCCGCCCCATTGTCGCGAATCGCCCCACAGCCGCTACGGGCGCTTATGTGACCCAGCGCACATCAGAGGCCACCCGGCCGCCGCCCGCCCCATGGAACGCTAGTTGCTTCCGATGTCCGAACAATAACCACACGAATTATAAGGAGGCAGGATATGCCCGCCGTCGTCAGCAAACCGGAAATGCTATCGGCCGATGATTTCATCCCGTCCATGCGCAATGTGGCCAAGTGCGCCCGCCAGTTGAGCGATCTCAATTTCACCTGGGGACTGATCGAATCCACGGCGAAAATGAACTGCCCCACCGAGGCCAAAACCATCCTGCCCACCATGGCCGCCACCCGCGAGGGCTTCGGCAAGCTGGAACAGCAACTCATCGCCAACCTGGTGGAGGAGAACATCAACAAGGTGGTGCTGGAAATCGCCTCCAAGGCCCAGGTGGTGGTGGACATCGTCATCCGCAACCTGTACGAACGCACCGCCGACGTGGACTTTCTCGCCACCGACGACGACATCCGCCGCTTCATACTCCACAGCGCCCAAGAGTCCGCCCCCGGCGAAGCGGTGGTGGAACTGCGCCGCATCACCCGGCGGCTGGCCGAGTACCGCGACAAATACAGCGTGTACGAGGAAATCATGATTCTCGACACTGCCGGCAACGTGCTGGCCCACCTGGATGAAGCCAACCCGGTGAACCGCAGCGCCGATCCCCTGATCCAGCGCACCCTGCAAACGGACAACTACGTGGAGACTTTCCACGCCACGGATCTGCGGCCGCACCTGACGCGCGCCCTGATCTACTCGCGCAAAATCGAGGATGCCGACGGCGGCCGGCCCATCGGCGTGTTGTGCCTGTGCTTCCGTTTCGAAAACGAGATGGCGGGGATTTTCCACAGCCTGAAAGGCAAGGACGACAAGTCGGTGATGCTGCTATTGGACAAGGGCGGCACGGTGGTCGCCAGCAGCGACGAGGACCACGTGCACCTGGGCCGCAAGCTGGAAATGGTGCTGGACGAGCCCTACCGCATCGTCGATTTCGCCGGGCGCGAATACCTGGCGAAAACCTGCGCCACCACCGGCTATCAGGGCTATATGGGGCCGGGCTGGTACGGCCACGTCATGGTGCCGGTGGCTTCCGCCTTCCGCCAGGCCAACGGCCATTCCCTGGACGCCATCGACAAGGACGTGCTGGCCGGCGTCATGGCCCATACCGGCACCTTCTGCCCGGCCCTCAACGACATCGCCAAAGGCGCCGACACCATCAACCTGTCCCTGCGGCGGGTGGTGTGGAACGGCCAGATCATGGCGGCGGGCAAGCGCGGCGATCTGCTCAAGCTCAAATCCATCCTGCAGCAAATCAGCGAAACCGGCGACCGCACCAGCAACGTGTTCGCCAACTCCATCCGCGATCTGTACGAGACGGTCATTTCTTCCAGCCTGCAAGACGTGCAATTCATCTCCCGCCTGATGATCGACATCATGGACCGCAACCTCTACGAGCGGGCCAACGACTGCCGCTGGTGGGCCCTGGCGTCGGACATCCGCCGCATCATGGCCAAGGGCGCCGATAGCGATGAGGACCGGCGCAAAATGGGCGGCATCCTGGAATACATCAACGGGCTGTACACCGTCTACACCCGGCTGTTCGTCTACGACACCGCCGGCACCATCGTCGCCGCCTCCAACCTGCACCGGGACGGCGTCGCGGCGGTCGGCAAAAAAATCGACAGCGCTTTCCTGCCCCAGGTGCTGTCCCTGCAAACCACCCAACACTATTGCGTCTCCCCTTTCGAGGAAACCTGGCTGTACGGCGGCCGGCCCACCTACATCTACAACGCCGCCATCCGCCACCCGGAAGAAGGCGCCAAGGTGGTCGGCGGCATCGGCATCGTGTTCGACGCCGCGCCGGAGTTCAACGCCATGCTGGCCGGCGCCTTGCCGAAAAAAGACGGCGCTTTCGCCCTGTTCGCCGAGCGCGGCGGGCGCATCATCGCCTCCACCGCCGAAGACTACCCCATCGGCAGCCGCCTGCGGTTGGAACGAGAGTTCTTCTCCCTGCCTAACGGCGAAGGCATGTCTCGAATCGTCACCCTGAACGGGCACTATTACGTGGTCGGCTGCACCACGTCTTTCGGCTACCGCGAATACAAAAACTCCGGCGATTACCAAAACGACGTGCTGGCCTTCGTGTTTGTGCCGCTGGGGAAAGAAGTCGGCGAGCGGGGCGACTCCCCGGCCGTGCCGCCGGACCTCAGCCAATCCAACGGCAAGGGCGGCGACGTGGTGGAACTGGCGACGTTCATGGTGGCCGGCAAGCTGTACGGCATACCCGCCGCCGACGTGGTGGAAGCGGTCGATCCCGGCCGGCTGGCGCCCATGACCGGCTCGCGCCGCTACCTGTGCGGCATGATCACCTTCCAGGGCAGCAATAGGGAAGACAGCGGCATCGTGCCGGTCATCAACCTGCGCGTGCTGTTCGACGCGGAGCACCGGGAACCGGACCAGCATAGCCAGATCGTCATCATCCGCTCCGACGACGGCCTGCTGGGCCTGATGGTGGACGACCTTTACGCCGTGCCGGAATTCGAAGCCTCCCGCCTGGAAACGCTGCCCGACTCGTTCAAATCCGACGCCGGCTACATCAGCGCCATCATCAAGCCGGCCGCCGACGACAAAGACCGCATCCTGCCCATCATCGACCCGCGCCGGGTGTTTCAGGCAGCGCAGAAGAAAGCTTAAGACGTAAGCCTAAACCGGCCGGCCTTGTCGCATTTGTCCGGCTCGTCCACGCCCTGTCGTGCTTGCGACAAACGCCGACAACTCCCAAGGGGCGATTTAGCCTTATTCAGCGCGCGAGCTCCGCTGGCACCGTTTTTGTATCGGCTGGCAGGCCCCTGCTGACAGGGTTTCTATCAACCGCCCTTTTTGGTGAGAAAACAATGGCGATCGCACAAATCAAAGCTTTTTCCGACAAAGCGCAATCCGATACGGAGCTCAAAGAAAAACTGCGGGCCTGCATGAAAATCCGGGAGCTACTCGCCCTGGCCAAGGAATACGGCTTCGACATCGACGAAGTGGAGCTGTATCCCCCCAACGAACCCCAGTTCAGCGAAGAACAGCTATCGGAAAAACTGGGCAAGGCCTTGTTGCGGGCCTAACCCCCTCCCCCGCCCCAAACGAAAAAGGCCTGCATCGCTGCAAGCCTTCCATCGATCAAGCGAGCCGCCCCCCAAAGCCGGGGGCGTCGGCTCATCAGCGCCGCCGGCTCAGATCCGACTCAAGCCATCCAAACGGACCCAAGGCGGCTCAATGCTGCGGGGCGGCATCGCTGATGTTGGGCGTTCCCACCGCCACATCCCCCTTCCTCGGTTCGCTGCTCACCGAACTGCCGTCGCCGGGAGGATTGATGTCGCCCCAGTCCCTGGGAGCGCCCGGCGCCCGGCCGGCCATGATCTCGTCGATCTGGTAACGATCGATGGTTTCGTATTTGATCAACGCTTCCGCCATGAGGTGCAGCTTGTCCATGTTTTCCTTCAGTATCCGCTCGGCGCGCTCGAAGTTGACGTCGATCACCGAGCGGATTTCTTCGTCGATCAAGCGGGCCGTCTCACCGGAAACCGACTTGCTCTGCGTCACCGAACGTCCCAGAAACACCTCTCCCTCTTCTTCGCTGTAAGCCAGCGGGCCGAGCCGGCCGGACAAGCCCCAGCGCGTCACCATGTTGCGTGCGAGGTTGGTGGCCCGTTCGATGTCGTTGGACGCGCCGGTGGTCACCCGCTCCTTGCCGACGATGAGCTCCTCGGCGATGCGCCCGCCGAACAAGCTGGAAATCTGGCTTTCCAATTTCCGCTTGCTGGCGCTGTACTGGTCGCGCTCCGGCAGGAACATGGTGATGCCCAAGGCGCGGCCGCGCGGCATGATGCTCACCTTGTAGACCGGATCGTGCTCCGGCACGAGGCGGCCGACGATGGCGTGGCCGGCCTCGTGATAAGCGGTCAGACGCTTCTCGTCGTCGCTCATCACCATGGTGCGGCGCTCGGCGCCCATGAGGATCTTGTCCTTGGCTTTCTCGAAGTCGGCCATTTCCACCACTTTTTTGTTGGCGCGGGCGGCGAACAAAGCCGCTTCATTCACCAGGTTGGCCAGATCCGCCCCGGAAAAGCCGGGCGTGCCGCGGGCGATGTATTTGATCTCCACATCGTCCGCCGCCGGCACCCGCTTGGCGTGCACCGCCAAAATCTGCTCGCGGCCGCGCACGTCGGGCAAGCCCACCTGGATCTGGCGATCGAAGCGGCCGGGCCGCAGCAAGGCCGGGTCGAGCACATCGGGACGGTTGGTGGCGGCGATGACGATGATGCCCTCGTTGCCGGCGAAACCGTCCATTTCCACCAGCAGCTGGTTGAGGGTCTGCTCCCGCTCGTCGTTGCCGCCGCCCAGGCCGGCGCCGCGATGACGGCCCACGGCGTCGATTTCGTCGATGAAGATAATGCACGGCGCCCGCTTCTTGGCCTGCGCGAACATATCGCGCACCCGGGAAGCCCCGACGCCGACGAACATTTCCACGAAGTCGGAACCGGAGATGGTGAAAAACGGCACTTTGGCTTCGCCGGCGATGGCGCGCGCCAGCAGCGTTTTACCGGTGCCGGGTGGGCCCACCATCAGCGCGCCGCGGGGTATCTTGCCGCCCAGCTTTTGGAACTTGCCGGGATCGCGCAGGAAATCGACCATTTCCACCACGTCTTCCTTGGCCTCCTCGACGCCGGCCACGTCGGCGAAAGTCACCTTGACCTGGTCCTCCTCCAGCAGCCGCGCTTTGCTTTTGCCGAAGTTCATGCCGGCCCCGCCGCCGAGGCCGCCGCCGGCTTGGCGGCGCATGAAATAGACCCACACGCCGATCAGCAGCAGCATGGGGAACCAGGACACGAAAATCTGCATCAGCATCGAATGCTGTTCCGGCGGCTGGGTTTTGATCTCCACGCGGTTCTTCAGCAGATCGTCCACCAGATGGGGATCGGTCGGAGTGTACGCGGTGAAGGTTTCACCGCTTTTCATCAAGCCATGCGCCATCTGGCCATCCAGAGTGACCTGCCTGACTTGGCCCTCGTTCACCGCCGCGATAAAGCGCGAATAGGGCATGGAGGAATCCGTCGCGGAGCCGGTCCGCGAAGTGAAATAGTTGAGCGCCGTCAGCGTTAACACGGCGACGCCCACGTACATCAAGACATTCTTTATCACGCCATTCACTTGATATGCCCCTTATCAGGTTTCAGGAAACTCATCACCAAGTCGAGATAGATGGATGATGGGTAAAAAAAGGGCGGTAGATACGCTAGCAGCGACCTCCGCCCCCATGGTCGTTACTTAGACCACACCCACGTGCTTAGCGTGAATGCGTAATTCAAGCTCTGCCGAGATCACTTAGACCTTGCAAGCGCCGGAATCGATAGCGGAGCAAACTTCGCGGCCGATCAGCGGGTTCAGGCTGTCCATGATCTGCAGCACAACGCCCATCACAGCCAGAGCCAGCCAGCCGAAGATCACGAAGCCGTAGTGCAGCGGAGCTACGAACAGCTCTTCCATGAACCAGAAGGTGTGACCCCATTCGTTCAGACCTACGTTCGGCAGAATCATGAACGGACCTACCACGGTGATCAGGTACGGCAGGGACATGCCCTTGTTCCAGTGCGGAAGACGGGTCTTCGCGTACAGGAAGGAAGCAAAACCCGTGATGATGTAGATCGGGTAGGTCAGGTAGAACTCAATGATGTGCGACGGCGTGAAGTCGGTGTCGCGCACCACGGTCTGGTGCCAGGTGCCGTCCTGTTCGGTGAAGTAGGAAGCACCCCAGTAGATGGCCCATGCGTAGGCGAACAGCCATACCAGGTGGGTCATGTTGCGGCGCAGCTCTTCACGCGGGGTGATAGCAGCCAGGTTACGGTCGCGGCTCTTCCACAGGTAGCCCCACAGGATGGAAGCCGTGGTGATTTCCAGCACGATTTCGATGTACAGGAAGTTCATCCAGTACGTTTCGAATTCCGGTGCGAATGCGTCCAGGCCAGCGGACCAGCCGTAAACACCTTCGTACCAGCGAACCCAAAAGTAGAACACCGTGTACAGCATAAATGCGAACGTCAGCCAGCCCTTGTCCAACAGGGGCTTGTCCTGAGCGCCAGCAACCGAAAGAGACGTTGCAGCCATTTTTTGGTTACCTCTAGGTTTGAAGCCATACTCGCTATGGCAACGACTCGCTGAAGGCGAGTGCTCAGTTGGACAGTTCGCTCCACGGAAGTTCCCAAGAAAAACGCTGGGTGATCGCGCCGCGGCGGGCGGCAGAGGACGGCTACGAGCCGGGCGCGGCCGGCGCATCCCCGGAGCTCGCCGGAGCGCCACCGTCTGGCGTGCTCAGTTCTCTTATAATTAGCGACGGGAAATAGGGCGAGCCGCGGGAAAACACCAGTCCCAACGGCTCGCATAACTTGGCTATCGTCTAGCCTAGAATCGGCTCAGGAGGAAAGGCTGTTGCCATACAAGATCAACTGGGAGGCCAACGGGCTACACTGCGAATTCAGCGGTGTTTGCTCCGCCGCCGACGTCATCAAGGCATTTGAGGAGATAGGCGCCGATCACCGTTTTGACGACCTGCGCTATCAAATTTTCGACTACATGGCGGTGGAAGACCAAAACGTAACCACGTCGGAGGTCGACGCGATCGCCGCCCTGGACCACGCGCATTTCCTTAGCAATCCCAAAACGTTATACGCCTCTGTCGCGACGGATCGGCGCGTCGTCGATCTTATAAGGCACTATATTTCCGTCAACATCGCGCCCAGCCGGCAAAAAATCTGCTCCACCGTTGCCGAAGCGAGAGAATGGATAGCCGTCGCCGAAGTCAGCCAACGCCTGGTCTTTTCGGCAATTCTTCAGCTGCACAAGTAACCCCCAGCCCCCTCCAGGGAACGACAAGGCGGTGCTAAAACCTGGCGACAGGATCCGGGTAACAAAGTGCCCGGGTACAAAGCGCTGGATCACCTTTTCACGCTGGGATGGCTACTGGATCGTCTCGAAGTCCGGCATTAACGATTACACCGCCTCGAGCATCGACCGACTCAACGGAAAGCCCGTTGATTTCGGCGCCTAGTTCAAGGCCAAGGCGCCGCCCTAACCGGACGCCCCGTCGCATCCATCCCAACGCCTGGCCCAAACGCATTCGGCCGAATCGGCCCCAGCAGCGCCCCGCCACCCCCGTCCGCCGGCACAAACTGCCGAGGCCGCCCATAGGCGTCATAAACAGGAATCCCCGGCGTATATGACGCCCGCGCCGGCCTGGCCGCATCGATGTAATAGCCACCCCCGATAGGAATCCGCCCGGATTCAAGGGCAGAACACCCGGTCAATATCCCGGCCAGCAAAAACACGATACCTTTCATGACCGCTCCTTTTTGACGACGCCCGACGTACTGATACCATCGCGCCACGGCCAGAACAAGAAGGAATTGATCTATGGCGCGCGTAATCATGCCCCTGCTGATTTCGGCAACGTCTGCCGCCTACCCCGTCATCATGTACGCCAAATCACCGGCGCCTACGAAAACTAGACCCACAAAAGACACAAAAGGCCCGGTTATCCGAGCCTTTTGTGGGGAGGTGATTGATTTGGCACAGTGAGGAAGAACAAAAATTTGCGCCGAAAGCTTTGTGCGGCACGGGGTTGAGGCGCTTTTGGCGCCTTTTTTGTTTTTGGCACTTTTTAACGGGAAGCGAGTAAAAAACGCGCGATTTTGCGAGCGATTTGGCATAGAACCGGTAGCGGTCAGCGCGAAGCCGCGCCGACGCGACCATCGATGACTACACCTTCTTGCTCATGATGTACGCATAGGTGCGTTGAAGCTGGTCCGTTGCCAGCGCACTGAGAGACGATTGCCCGAAATTCTTTTTTATATAGTCCACGTATGCTTTGTCATCACCGAGCTGGTTTTTGCACCGAGCCTTGATCGCCCCGATCTTCGCGGCTCTCCAGCCATCGTCCTTTGCCGCCGCAGAAGGCATATTGCGCAAACGTCCCATCTGCTGCTTGATCCACCTCACCAAGCCATCATATTGATTAGCCGGTATCAGGTGATACGAGGTCACCAGCGCCTTGTCATTGATGCGTTTCTGCGCGGCTGCTTGCGTGAGCGGCCTTTTCTTAATCGCGTTGTGTAGATCAATCCACTCATCCCGTAGCTGGCGTAAGGCAACCTTCTGTGCCTCGGTAATCACGTCACCCGCCGGAGTGACAACCACCTTTGGCGCTCTCGGCGTCGCTGGATAATGGTGGTTATGGACATCACCCCCAACGATTTGGCCGACAGCGTTGCCGTTGCCGCTTATGTTCACTGTATTGCCGGAAGACGTTGCTTTGCGCCGCCGTGGTGCTTTTGATTTGCTGTGTTCCTTGAAAAGGTTCACTACGCGGTTCTTCTTGTCTTCATTTTCCATGCTGCTCTCCTAAGCCGCTGATTTAACAAGCCTCAAAACCCTCTCTTTCATAGCCGGCGTGCGTTCTTCCTCGAAGAGGTCATAGACCGCCGCCACCAGTTCCGCTTTCTTATCCGACGCCATAGTGCGTTTGGTGACGCGCAAGCCTTCCTCCACCGTTTCGATAGCCAGCGCCAAGCGCTCCATGTCTAGTTGGCCATGGGCCGCCCGGTATTCCAAGTTCCTATCGCTGTTCAGACCGCCTTCCTTTGCCGTATAGGCGACAGGCACGGATTCGCCCAGCGGTTGCTCGATTCGCTGCCGCACCGCCGGTGGCGGCTCGCCAAGGCCATGCAAGAGCCAATCAGGCGAAGCGCCGGTGGCGGTTTCTATCTTCGCCAGCGTCTTTTTCTGCGGCATTGAGGCGCCCGACCAAATCGCCCAGAAGCCGCTCTTCGGTATCCCGGTGCGTCTCGCCCAGGCGTAAGGCTCTTCGTCGCCGATGAGCAGCGCCAGTCGTTCGAGGAACGGCGTCTTCAGTTCGTTATTCGTCGGCATCAATTACTAACTCCAATTACGAACCCGCCAAGTAGGTTCGTTATTTCTAAGCCTTTGTTTCTGCGACGGTTCGTTTGCCCTCGCGCAAATGGCCGGTTTCTCTAATAACGAACTCATAAAAACCGGCCGTTTGTGCTTGACAGCATCGGAAATAACGAACTAAGCTATGTCCAACAACGCAGCAAACACAGACATAACAACGCCACAGGAAAGCAGCGATGTCGAAAGCAAACCCAGCCGCCACGGCGGCGCAAACGGACCCGCTCCGCGCCTTTATCAACACGCACGGCGGAGCGATTACGCCCGATCAGTTCCGAGCCTTTATCGCCAGCCAGGGCGTCACCATGGCCGACTGGGCCAGGGAGCGAGGCTACACGCCGCGCGAGGTGTCCCAGGTGTTGAACGGCCAGATCAAGGGGCGCTACGGCAAGAGTTTCGCCATTGCCGTGGCGATGGGGTTGAAACCGGCTCCCGCCCGCGCCCTGGAACAGTGCGCCGCCTGACGAGTACAGATTAGCCCGGCAGCGTTAAAAAAATAGTCGCGATTTTGGACGATCCCTTACGGAAACGCCAGTTTCAGGAATTTACAGCAACCACGGAAGCGATGGGAGGAGAGATGAACGCAAAACAGACTGACCTATTCGGAGGCGGGGCCTTGGAGTTACCGCAGCCGATTCCGGTAGCGCCGGGACGGTTCGCTTTGGGATTGCAGGTGGCCGTGGCGATGTCACGGGCGATGAAGGAAAGCGGAATCCCGCGCAAGGAGATTGCCGCCAGGGTCGCGGCCCTGTCGGGTAAGCGGTTGACCGAATCGGTGCTGGACAACATGGCGGCGCCATCGCGGCCGGACACCAGTCCGCAATTTTTGCAGGCCATGGCGTTCGACGCGGTGACGGAACGGCACGCGCTGCTGGATTTGTATGCCGGAGCGCTGGGCGGTCGGGTGATTTTTGGGGACGACATCCTCGCGCTGGAAGAAGGCCGGCTAGTGCTGGCGCAGCGAGCGCTACGCCAGAAAGGCGCCCAATTGAAGCGTGTCGCGAGTATTACCAGCGCCGGGCGATGACTAGCCCAACCAGGAACAGCAGCATGGACTGGACGATGTCTGACGCCTCTTTGACGGTCAACGGCTGATTCCGGTCCGGTCCATATTCGAGGAAATACAACATGGCAAGCGATGACAACATAACCAGAGAGCCGAAAGCGGGGGCTGATCTTTCAAGCCAAGCGCCCAAGTCAAATGGTTGCGAGTGCTGCGGATGCGATTGCGACAGCTCGGTCATTATCTTCTTGGTACTGGCGTTGACGTTTTTGATTTTCGAGAAGGAAAACCAGACGGCTAACAGCATCAGCACGATCTTGAGCACGTTGGAGAGAGTCGAAAAAAAGTCCATTGAGGGTTCTCCTGAAAAACGGGGTAGTGAAAAGCAGATTGAGAGCCTGCCGATTCATTCTACCGGCCGAGAAAACCCTCGCCATATTCAGGGCGAGCTGGCATGAGCCCCAAAACCCACTATTCCTGCGCGGAGCTGGCGGCGTTGCGGCTGCCGGGGTATCCGGGCACGCCCGAGGGTTGGTCTAAGCAGGCAGAACGCGAAAGCTGGCCTTTCCGCAAGGCGAAAAGCAAAGGCCGGAACGGCCTGCGCCGCGAATACCAGCCCCCCGCCGCCGTGCAAAAACTAATTCAGCGGCAGGCGCTGGAGGCCGCTGTTTCCCAGGTTGTTACCTCTGCCGAAGACCTCTCCTCCTCGGCACTTTTGACCGGCGGTGTCCCCGCCGCCGGCTCTTTTTATTCCGTACCGGTCGCGGCGGCTCCCGCCGCGCCGGTGCCGCTGACCACCGCCGAGCAGACCGTGGCCGACGCACGGGCCGCCGTGCTGGCGTTGATCGTGCGGCTGCAACAGCAAGCCGGATGCAGCCAAGAGGCGGCCATGCAAACCTTCGTCGCCAAGGCTGCCTTGGGCGAGCTGGACGCCGACACGCAAGCCTTGTTGATCCAGGCGCGGGATGCACGCGGCAAGAAAGGCGGCAGCCTGCTGTCGGTGCGCACGCTCAAGCGCTGGCTGGCGGAGAAGTCCAAGGGCGGAAGGCTGGCGCCGAAGCATGTGCAAAAAGACCACTCCATCCCCGCTTGGGGGCCGGCAGTGCTGGCGCGTTACCGCGTGCCGCAGCGCATCAGCGTGGCGGCGGCGGTGAAGCAGGCTTGCGCGGACCTTGCCGCCGCCGGCTGGATGGAGGCCGACCTGCCCAGCGAATTCCAGGCGCGCCGCTGGTTCGACAAGCTGCCGGTATCGGTGCTGGAACGCGGCCGGGCCACCGGCGCCGCTTGGCGGGCCATCATGCCCTGCACGCGGCGAGACTGGGCCGGGCTGTCCCCCATGGACGTATGGGTGGGCGACGGCCACACCTTCAAAGCCAAGGTGCAGCACCCCGACCACGGCCGGCCCTTTGCGCCGGAAGTCACCCTGGTGATGGACTGCGCCAGCCGCAAAGTGGTGGGCTGGGCGGTGTCGCTGTCGGAAAACCAGATCGCCGTCTCCGAAGCCCTGAGCCACGGCTTCAAGCAGTACGGCCGGCCGCTGATCTACTACTCCGACAACGGCGCCGGCCAGACCGCCAAGCTGCTGGACGCCCCCGTGACGGGCTTGTTGGCCCGGCTGGGCATCGACCACCAGACCGGCATCCCCGGCAACCCGCAAGGGCGCGGCATCATCGAACGGGTATGGCAGACGCTGACCATCCCCCTGGCGCGGACTTTCCCCACCTGCCAGACGAAGACCATGGACCGCGACACCCTGCGCAAGTTGACCGGCGAAATCGACAAAGCCCAGCGCAAGGGCCAGGTGCCGGCCTTCGTGCCGAGCTGGAAGCAGTTTATCGACGAGCTGGAGGCCGCCATCAACGACTACAACGCCAATCACCCGCACCGCGCGTTAAAGGGCATGACGCCGGACGCCTACTTTAACAAGCACCTTCCCGCCGACGCGCACCTGGCGCTGGACGAATCCGAACTGCTCAGCCTGTACCGGCCGGAAGTGGTACGCACACCGCAGCGCGGCGAAGTGAGCCTGTTCAACAACCGCTATTTCCTGCGCGAACTGGCGGAACTGAAACCGGGCACAACGGTGCGGGTGGCCTTCGATATCCACGATGCCGCAAAAGTGTGGATCAAGGACATGCACGGTCGCTGGATCGGCGAGGCCGAGTGGGAAGGCAATACCAAGGACGCCTTTCCCAAAGCCTACACGGACCAGCTCAAGGAAAAGCGCGTGGAACAGACGGTCAAGCGCCGCCAGGCGCAAATCCAAACCGCCAGGGACGAACTGGGCAACACCCTGGAACACCTGGGCGACAACGTGCTGACTCTTGCGGATTTTCTGCCAGCGCAAGAGCCCATCGCGGCGGAGCCGGAAAAAACCCTGCTCGATTTTCTTCCGGCGGAGACGGAAGAGACGGAAACCGGCAGCTATGCGGACACGGTGATGTGGCTGTATGGGCCGAATGGCGGCGAGGAACTCGCCGAAGACGAAGCGGCCGTCGGGTAACTGCCATTACCTGACGGCCTGAACAAGCAACGAAAAGAGAGTCTACATGAAACTGCAATACGTCGAAACCTCCAACCACGCCCGCTTCATGGCCGGCGTTGGCGCCGTGGAAAACCGAGGCAGCCGCGAGGCCTGCATCCTGTTGCTAAACGGCGAGCCGGGTACCGGCAAAAGCTGCACGGTGGACAACTGGGGCAGCAAGCGCAACGCCGTCTACCTGGAAGGCATGCCGGGCATGAGCTCCGCCTTTGTGCGGGACTACCTGGCCGACCAGACCGGCGTGGTGGCGACCAGCAAATTCGCCCAATACAAAGAGCTGGTGTCCCACTTTCAGGAAAGCCGCCAGCCCATCATTTTGGACGAAGCCCACCACGGCCTGCCCAACAAAGCCGAATGCATCGAATACCTGCGGCGCATCGCCGAACAGGCCAACGTCATCCTGGTGCTGGTGTGCCACAGCTCGGAACGGCACCGCTTCGGCAAAAGCCACGTCGCCCACATTGCCACCCGCATCACGGCGGCGCCGGAGCTGAAGGAAGCCAGCGAAGCGGACTGCGGCGTCTACCTCAACACCCTCTGCGAAGTGGCGGTGGACGCCGGCATCGTCAAAGCGGTGCACAGCCAAACCGGCGGCCGTTACCGCCTGATTTCCAACGCCTGCCGCACCCTGGAAGCCATCGCGCAAAAGAAAGGCGCCACGGCGTTGGCAGCGGCGGATGTGAAGGGCGTGCGGTTGTGCGAAGACGCGATGGCCGCGTTGCGGAAGGGGGCGTGATGGAACAAAGAGCCCCTATCGCGCTTGCCGACTGGTTCGCTCATGGCGAGGCACGATTCGGTAAAGACCATAAACACTGGCGATTTGTGTGTCCGTCTTGCGGGCACGTGCAAACCCCCGGGGACTTCGAGCGTTATGGAGCCGATCAGAATTTGGCATACCTCAACTGCATCGGACGCTACGACGGCAAGCATGCGGATGTACGCATGGGGACAAAACCAGGGCCGTGCAATTACACCAGCGGCGGCTTATTCAACATCAATCCCGTTCCTGTAAGCGGTACGGACGGGAACGTTATACGCGTCTTTGAGTTCGAGGAGATTCCCTAATGCCCCGCCGCCCAGGCCAAACCGCGCCGCGCACCAAGTCGGTTGGGCTACGCGCCCGCGCCTGGTGGGTCATCCGCAAGAACAAGGTCACGACCATGGCCGGCCTGTTGCTGACCCTGGCGGACGGCAGCCAGAAGGACGCCAAGTCCAACCTGACCCACTACCTGCGGGCGCTCAGCCGCAGCGGCGTGTTGTCCCGCGAGCGGATACCGGACGGCAAGCTGACCAGCAACGGCGTTTACCGCTACCGGCTGGAGAAAGACTTCGGCGCCAAACCGCCTGTAGTGCGCCAAGACGGCGTTTACGACCCCAACAGCGGCGCGCTCCATCCCTTTGGCACCGAGGACACGGAGGCCGGCCATGAATGACGCCATGGACGTGTTGAAAAAAAAACGCGCCGAGCTGGGCACGCGGGCGGTTGCCGAAGCGCTGGACTACTCCGAGGCCACCATCCGCTCCATTTGCACCGGCCACTATCCCGGCGACCCCGGCAAGGTACTGACCAAGGCGGCCCTGTTGTGGATCGACGTGGTGCCGTGCCCGTTCACGGGCGAATCCATCGGCCGCAGCGACTGCCAACAGCGCGCCAACGCCCCCCGGCCCTTCGGCGGCGCGGCCAAACTGCGCTGGTGGGAGGCCTGCCAGAGCTGCCAACACAAAGGAGGCTCCCATGGCTGAACGAATCAATCCCCAGCGCGAGTTCGACACCGCCGGCCGACTGGTGAGCAAGGTGTGCATGAAGTGCGGCCAGCGCAAAGCCGCAGACGAGTATTGGAAGAACTCGTCGGTCAAGGACGGTCGGTGGAGTTACTGCATGCCGTGCGACGCCAGGCGCCGGCGGGCGCGCGACCCGACCCAATGGAGCTGCCTGCACCACGTTTGGCCCATCACCAACCATGACGCGCCTGGCGCGCTCCTACAGCAAGGGGGAAACCCATGAAATCGACGATGCCGACACGACACGACCGCAACCAGGCGGTCGCCGACAAAATCCTGGTGGCCATGCAAGCAGTCGACGAGCTGGGGCGGCGCGGTTTCGCCATCGCCGACGACGGCGTGGACGTCACCGGCAACACGCCCATCATCCGCGTGCGTCATAGCCGGCACTGCGACAGCCTGCCGGGCGAATGCCTGGCCCGCAGCGACGGCCCCAAGGAGCACTGGTCGGCGCCATTCAAGGGCTGCACGGTGGTCTGGACGGTGCGGTTTGGCCAGGGCGAGGTGGTGGCGTTCCCGACGCGGCGGGTGGCGCTATGACGGGGCTGATGATTTTGGGCGGCCTCATCGGCTGCATCATCGCGGCCTGTCAGACCCTGGGCTGGTTGCTGGACCGCTTGGGCATCAATCTCAACGACGAGGAGTATTAACCATGACAGTGGAAATCGTTCCCGACGCGCCGAAAGACCGCGGCTACGTCATTTTCGACATGCCCGCGCTGCGCGACCCGGCCGCCATCCAGGGAGAGGATGCCTTGCGGAAGGCATTGAAGGCCGCTCAAGACGAGCTGATTTTGAAAGTGGCCCTGTGCGCTGACGCCCAACAGCAGGTGCGCGATCTGTCCCGCGACGTCGCCGCGCTGGCCGTGGCTTGGCGGGACGGCGACACCGGCTACGTGCAGGCCTTTTTCGACAGGCTGTGGCAGGCGGCCGGGGAGTCATGCGATAGCCGGAGGGTGCAGTGATGGACCTCTCGACCCGATTGCGCAAAACCGCCGGACACGCCACAAACGGCGCCCTGACCCGCTTGCTGCTGGACGCGGCCGAAGCGCTGGAATCCCTCACGGCGCGACCGACGGCGGACGAACGGCAGTTGCGGAACGCCGTAGAAGCCCTGGCCGCCGCCGACGAATGCGGCGCCATCGTCCGCACCCTGGCGCGGGGCGGCCTGGGCGACGGCCACCCGCTCACCGACCGCCTGGCCGCCCTGGCCGCATCGCTGGCGGAGTACGCAGACACCTATCAACACCCGCTGGCGGTCGACGGACACACCGACCACCGCTACGAACTGGTTTAGCCACAGGAGCCCCCATGAACACCACCATCCCCGCCGGATTCCGGCAAAACAGCGCCGGGCACCTGGTGCCGGAAGAGTCCATCAGCGAGATGGACAAAACCCGCGACGCCCTGGTGGGCGAACTGATCGACAAGGCCCGCGACCTCAACGGCCTGATCCGCGACTTCAAGACCGATTCCATGGGCGACGTGCAAGCCTTCATCGCGTTAGCCGCCGAAAAGTACGGCGCCAAAGTGGGCGGAGCCAAGGGCAACATCAGCCTGCTGTCCTTCGACGGCCGCCGCAAGGTGGAAGTGAACGTGCAGGACTCCATCGCCTTCGGTGAAGAGCTGCACGCCGCCAAGGCGCTGATCGACAACTGCATCCACCGCTGGACCGAAGGCGGCCGGCCCGAGGTGAAAGCGCTGGTGGAGCACGCCTTCCAGACCGACAAGCAAGGCAAACTCAACTACGGCCGCATCTTCACCCTGATGCGCCTACAGATCGAGGACGAGGAATGGCGCCGCGCCATGCAGGCGCTGAAGGACAGCATTAAGACCGTCGGCAGCAAAACCTACATCCGCTTTTACGAGCGGCGAGGCGCCGACCAACCCTTTACGCAAATCGCCGTCGATTCGGCGGCAGCATGAAGCCCGTAACTCTGCACATGCTGCTACTGCGTTTGGCGGGTATCCGGCGCAATACCGACGATGGGGACGATCTCGAAAGCGAGCCGATGGCCGCCGAGATCGACGGCCGGCGCATTGTGCTGACCACGGAGAACTTCCAGGTCGACGATGACGGCACGCTGCTCATCACCACCGGCAAAACCGAATAGGGACACACCGCCAGGACGGCACCACCAACCACAACCGGAGTAAACCATGACCAAGAAAGACCTGATCGAAGCGATCCACGGCCACCTGGGCGACGAAATCAACAAGCGCCAGATCGACGACGTACTGGAAGCCATCGGCACCGCCGTCACCAATGCCCTAGCCAAGGGCGACGAAGTGCCGCTGCCCGGCCTGGGCAAGCTGACCGTCAAGGAGCGCGCCGCCCGTCAGGGCCGCAACCCGCAAACGGGCGAGGCCATCACCATTCCGGCCGGCAAGAAGGTGCATTTCGCCCCGGCCAAGGCGTTGAAGGACGCGGTTTAAGCAGCGAAACGGGACCATTTTCCTGACCCCAAGGAAATGGTCCCGTCTGCCCGGCGTGGCGGCCGGGTATTCATGCCCCCCCATCCATGGGGCGGCCCCCTTCGGGCGGACGAGCCGTGCAAATCGGCTGTCCTGCCGATTTGTGATGAGCAGCAGGAGACAAAATGAAAAACCCAGCTCTTGAGGAAATTAAGGCCTTCGCACAGCAACGCCTGTCGCGGGAATACGGGTATTGCGGCGTCGCCGACTCCGACGACTTCGCAATGCTTAACTCCGGCGGCGATGGCGAGAACATCAAAATCGTCATCGAGCATAAGAAAGACGAAGGTTAGAGCCACTCAGGCGGCGGATCGCCCTAACGGGCATCCGCCCTACATCGACGAGGAACCCATGGACAAAGAAGAACTTGAAAACGAGTTGCGGACGCTGATGCGGAAATACTGGACCAGTAATGCGCCAGGGTCGCTGGAGTTCGAGGTTTTCAGCTTCGCGCAGGAAGACGGCATGACGATCTCGATTGAAACCGAAGTTCGTTTTTACGAGTAGACGACCATGGACAAAGACAAAGCCCTAGCCAAGATCAAGAAGTGCCTAGCCCTGGCCAAATCCGCCAACGCCCACGAATCCGCCACGGCCATGCGGCAGGCGCAGGCGCTGATGGAGCAATACGGCATCGAGCACAGCGACGTGCTGGCGTCGGAGGCTGCCGAGGCCGGCGCCAAATCGGGCGCCACCAAACAGCCTTCGAACTGGGAGGCGACTCTCGCCGGAGTGGTTGGGCGCGCCTTTGGCTGCGATCTGGTTTTCTCCGGGGTGCCCGGAATTGCCGCCCAGTGGCTGTTTATCGGCATCGGCCCCAAAGCGGAAATCGCCGCCTACGCCTTCACCGTCTTGCTGCGCCAGTGCAAGGCGGCGCGAACCGAGCACATCAAAACCCATCTCAAGCGCTGCAAGCCCGCCGGAAAAACCCGGCGAGCGGACGAATTCTGCCAGGGCTGGGTGTTTGCCGTGGCCTCGACCGTCCGCGCCTTCGCCCGTAGCGAGGAAGACACCACCGCCATCGACGCCTACAAAGCCAAGCGGTTTAAGAATCTGGACAAGCTGGACGCCCGCGACCGCAGCGGCGGCCGCGACTATGGCGATTCCATGCGCGGCCACCGCGCCGGCCGCAACGCCAGGCTGGACCACGGCGTCGGCGCCGTGGGCGGGGCGCAGGGGAGGATTGGGCATGGCTAACCACGATCTGAAAATACTACGGACCTATTTTGAACCTGTGGTGAGCGGTAAAAAGCCGTTCGAAATTAGGCGCAATGATCGCGGATTCCAGGAGGGCGACACGGTGCGCCTGCAGGAAGTACTCATGGATGTTGGGGGTTATTCGTACACCGGCCGCGAGGTCAGCAAGCGCATCACCTACGTGACCGATTTCGAGCAGCGCGACGACTTCGTGGTGTTCGGCTTGGGCGATCTATGAGCACCAGGACACCCGACCTCCGCCAGCGCGAGCTGGGAAAAATCCACCTGCTGGCCAAGCGGGCCGGCATGGACCGCGACGCCTACGAGCACATGCTGCGCGAGGTTTCCGGCATACCCGGCCTGACATCGTCCAAACAATTAACGCCCCTCGGCCGCGGCAAAGTGCTGGATCACCTGGCGCGGATTACGGGCGCCGTAGACCCCAACGCCGGCCGCCCCAACAACCTGGCCGAGCGGCCCCTGTTGCGCAAGATCGGCGCCTTGTTGGCCGACTCCGGCCGGCCCTGGGCCTATGTCACCAAAGCCGGGAAGAGCGGCACGAGCATGGTCCAGCGCCTGGCCGGCGTGGACGCGCTGGAGTTCGCCACCGACGAGGGGCTGCTGCGGATCGTGGCGGCGTTGGAGATTGACAAGAAGCGGAGGGCGCGGTGATGAGTGAATCAGTCGTACATGTGGCGTTTTATATCGGCTATATCGCCATGGTCCTGGGCGGAATCTGCCTGTTGATGGCGCTGTTATGCTGGGCCGCCATCCTAAGCAACCGCGCGCAGCACGCACTAATCGACACGCTGGGCGGCTGGAAGGTCTTCATGGAATACCGCGAATGGTTCCATAGCCGGGAAGACAAAAAGCCGTGAGCCACACCAAACGCTCCTTCATCCAAGCCAAATTCGAGCCGCTGCGCATCAAGCCAGAGCAATGGCCGGAGGCGCTGGAGCGCCTGGAGCAGGGTTGGGACTTTCTCTCGGCCGCCGGCTACGGCGCCGCGAAACCCCACGAACCGCGCGAAACCGGCGTGGACTGGTACGGCCGCCTGTCCGGCGCCGAGCGCGCGGCGTTCGACCGATTCTGGAAGGCCTATGGCTACAAGAAAGGCAAGAACAACGCCGCCATGGTCTGGCACCGCTTGGGCGAGATCGATGCCGCCACGGCCGAGATCATCATCCAGGCCGCCACCGCCGAAAAACGCCAGTGGGGCAAGGAGGAAACCCGCGACGGCATCGCCAGAAAGTGGCCGCAGGGCTGGTTATCCGAGCGGCGTTGGGAGGATCACGAGCCGTCCGCCGATACCGCCAAAACCGCGCCCGGCGCCGCCGTTAAACGCGCCAATCTGGTCAACGAGATTAACGGCCTCAAAACCCTCATCGCCAGCGCCAAACCCGGCCCAGGCCGCGAGGCGATGGAAGCCAAGCTGGCGGCCCTGGAGGCCCAGCTCCGTGGCTGATATCCCCCTGCACCTCCTACCGGCCAGCACGCGCCGGCTGGTGGACTGGATCGGCCTGCCGGCCACGCTGCGGCTGGTGGAGGCGCGCGGGGGCGCCTATGTGTACGTGCCCAAGCCCGGCGACCTCAACGCCGATTGCGCCCTGGTCGGCATCGTCGGCCACGACGCCGCCCTGCTCCTGGCCAGGGAGTTCCCCGGCGCCGAACTGCCTGTCGCCAAGGCCAGCGCCGCCATGCGCGCCGTGCGCGACGCCGCCATCTGCCACGACTACTACGTGCTGCACAAATCCCAGGCCACCCTGGCGCTGGCCTACCGCCTGGACGTGCGCACCATCCGCAACATCGTCAACCGCACCGCGCTGCACGACCAGCTGGACATGTTCGGCGAGACGGCGTAGGCCAGGGTATACTCCGACTCCAACGGCGCGGAGCGCGGTTTGGTTGGCAGGACATCTATTCAACAAGGAGACATCATGAAGATCGTTGCACTGATTCTTTTGGCCGCCAGCCTTTCCGGCTGCGCCGGCCAATCGGCCATCGGCCAGAAATACAACTACGCGGGCGCGTCGCTCACGTTGCCGTATACCGGCGCACCGCTAGTCGTCGGTGTGCAAGATCGCCGGCCCTACATCGTCAGCCACAACAAAAGCCCCGATTTTGTCGGGCTACAGCGCGCCGCTGTAGGGATTCCGTACGATATTCATACCGCGTCGGGCGCTCCGCTGGCGGACGACATGGCCAAAACCCTGGCCGGCGCATTACGCGGCGCCACTCCGGTGTCGATCGGCTCCAATCTGAGCCGCGCCGACGCAATCCGTACGCTGCACGCCGACGGAAAACGCGCCGTGCTGCTGACGCTAAACGAGTGGCGATCGGACGCCTACGTCGGGGCAACGCTGCACTACGACATGGAAATGGAAGCGCTGGGCGCGGACGGCCATACGTTGGCCTCCGCGCGGATTCACGGTAGCGAGGCGGTCGACGACACGGCACCGCACCCGACCGGCTATCCGGGATTCAACGCACCGTCCGCCGTGCCGCGCCATTTGGAGGCACTGTTCGGGCAGATTTCACCGGCGCTGACGCAATAAGGAGACAATCATGAAGATGATTGCATTGCTTTTTCTGGCCGCAAGCCTTGCCGGCTGCGCCTTCGGCCAAAAACACGACTACACGCTGGCCTCGCCGGCGCTATCGTCTTCAAGCCATAAGCCTTTGGCGGTGGGCGTGCAGGATCGCCGGCCCTACGTTCTCGACCACGATAAGGCCGAAAGCTTCGTGGGCATACAACGGGGCGGCTATGGCAACCCATTCGACGTCAGTACGCAGTCTGGTCAGCCGTTGGCGGCCGATATGGCCAAAACGCTGGCAAGCGCCCTTGGCGACGCGACCACCGTGCCTATCAGCCCGAACCAGAGCCGTGCCGACGCAGTCCGCGCCTTGCAGTCCTTCGGGAAGCCGGCATCCTTGTTGCTGACGCTGCGGGAGTGGAAAGTCGACACGATGATTGGCGCAACCCTTCATTACGATGTGACCATGGAGGCTATTGCCGCCGATGGTAGCGTTTTGGCCGAAAAGTCGACACGCGGCAAAGACGACATAGGATCGAGCGCCTGGAACCCCACCGGCATGGCCGAAAAAGCAGCCCCAGCCGCTTTTAAGCGTAAAATCGAGGAGCTGTTCAACGGCCAGATTTCCCAAGCACTTCAGGCCCCATAGGGCGCGCCACCCAAGCGAATCAAAGCCCCGCCCGTCGGGGCTTTTTTGTGCCCATCGGAAACTCATCCGGGTTAATCGCCGTCCCCCTCGCTCCTATCCTGTCGGCTACCGAATCGCGCAGCCATCCACCAGACAGGGGCCGTCATGTCAGGCATCAGCCAGCAACTCGCCGACGCCATCCGCGTCAAAGCGGCCACGCATCACATCCCGGAAAGCCTGCTGAGGGCGTTTGTCCTTACCGAATCCAGCGGCGATATGGCTGCCACCCGTTACGAGCCGGTCTACCGCTGGATCGTCGATCCGCTCACCGGTAAGCCGTTCCGCCGGCTGACAACCGACGAAGCGGCGTCCGCGATGCCGCCGGCCGATTTCTACCCCCAAGCGCCGGACGCGGCGGCCCGCGCCGGCGAATGGCGCGGCCAGCGCACCTCCTGGGGGCCGATGCAAGTGATGGGCGCCGTGGCGCGGGAGCGGGGGTTTCGCGGCCCGTTCGAGCAGCTCAACGGCGTGTGGGGCCTGTACTGCGGCTGCCTGCTGCTTGAACGGCTGCGCGAGCGGTTTCTATCGGGGTTCGGTTGGCAAGGCGTGGCAGCGGCCTACAACGCCGGCACGCCGCGCCGCACGGGTAACGGACGCTGGGAGAACCAGCAATACATCGACAAATTGCGCCGCAACGGCGCGCGTTTTGAGGAGTACGACCGATGAGCGATTTCATTGCCGCCCGGCTGCGCGAGGCCAGCACGTACCGCGCATTGATTCAATTGGGGGCAGCATTCGGCCTGTTCGCGTTTTCGCCGGAGCAGTCGGACGCCGTTACTGCCGTCGCCATGGCGTTCGCCGGCGCCGGCGCCACCGGGCTGTTGCCGGATCGGGTGCGTTGATGCGGGCGTCGCCCCTACGTCATTTGGGCTCGCTGTTCGCCGGCCTGGCCGTGCCGAGCATGATGCTGCTGATGGCCAATCCGGCGCCGCCGGCAGGCATGCCGGTGATCCGCCGCAGTAAGAGCAAGCGCCGCCGTAGCCGCTACGAGGTACGCGGTTGGTAGTAACCGAAGCCGAACGCCTGGCCTGCCTGCAACGCCTGCGCGACAGCACCGAGCCGGACCAGTCCCAGTTGCATGACGCCATCGGCGTCATCTGCCGGGAGTGTTTCGACCCGGTGCAGCCGGAGATTTTGCAGGCCAACCCTCGGGCGGTGCGGTGTTTGGATTGCGCCATGGAATATCAACTGACGGAATAACAAGCGAGGACGTATGGGCGATTTAGACGCGGCATTTTGGGTGGACGTGATTTGGAAGGGGGCCACGGTGCTGGCCGTGGCGTTTTATTGGCCGGTCGTTCGCGGACTGGACCGGCTCGATAGGCGGATAGCCAAAGCGGAAGACGATATGGGTGGGTTGCGCAACCGCCAATCAGAAATCGAGGGCCAATTCCATAGCGCGCCGAAAGAGAAGCACATTTCCGACCTACACGAACGCATCAACCAGACCACCATCAACCTGACCAACCAGATCGGCGACGTGAGCCGCGAGCTGGGCGAGGTCATCGGCAAACTGGACTCCAGCAACGACCTGCTGAAATCGATCCACACCGCGATTATCAACGGCAATAGAAAATGACTACGAGCGCCGCCCAAAAGCTGGCCGAACGAAACCGCCGTCTGGCCATCCTCATCGCGTTAACCCTGGCGCCACGCTACAGGCTGCCGGTGGCCGATTTGCGCGCGCACCTGGACGACATCGGCTATCCGTGCAGCCTCGACCTGCTGCGGTGCGAATGCGCGTGGCTAGTGGAAACCCGCCTTGCGCGCTGGCACAACCACGACGTGGTGGAGTTGACCGAGCGCGGCCAGGACGTGGCCACCGGCAACAGCGAAGTGCCGGGCGTGGGCAAGCCGGGGCCGGGGGCGTAGATGGCCCACGACAAAACCGTCGTCAGCGCGGTACGCAAAGCCTACATCTATGAGGGGCTGGCGCTGCCCGCCGCCGCCAAGGCGAAAAAAGTATCGGAGGCCACGGCCCGGCGCTGGAAAACCGAAGCAGCGGCGGCCGGCGACGACTGGGACAAGGCGCGCGGCGCGCAGCTTTTGGCCGGCGGCAGCGTGGAAGAGGTGCTGCGGCAAACGCTGGCGGTGATGATCCGCCAGGTGCAGGCCACCATCCAGGCCATCGAGGCCGACGAGGAAATGGCACCGGCCGTCAAGGTGCAGCTGCTGGGCAGCAGCGCCGACGCCAGCGCCAAGCTGGTGGCGTCCATGCGCCGCATGATGCCGGAAACCGACGCCCTGGCCGTGCGCATGGACACCCTGAAAAAGCTGGCCGAGTTCGTCCGCGTCCACTACCCGCAGCACGTCGCGGCCTTCGCCGAGCTGCTGCAACCGTTTGGGGAGGAGTTGGCGCGTGGGTAAACCAACCAGCAAATGGGCGCAGGCGTCAGGGCTACGCAAGCGGATCGAAGGTTTCTTGTGCTATCAGTTGGCGGCATTCGTGACGCTTGTCAGCCCCGAGTGGGCCGATAGGTCAATGTACAAGACGCTTCGCTATCAGTTCGGTGAGGAGTCGGAACGTGGCTAACCTTCGCTCGGGCATCATCCTGTTCGAATGGGCGCCGCCGTTTCGCTGGCGGCCCAAGCGCGAGCATTACGGTCCCATGCGCCGCTTCATTTGGGGCTGGTGGTCGGTCGCCTGGTTCGAAGGCTGCGGGATCAACCAGCTGCTGGCCGCCTATCGTGCCGATGAGCGGCAGCGTTGCGCCGACGAAGTCCAGGCGTTGGCCGAACTCCGCAACCCCGCTTCCTGGGAAGCGCAAGCGTTGCGCGAGGCGGCCGAGGAGTTGGCACGTGGTCGCTAAAACCTCCGCCAAGACCTTCCTGAAAGAGCTGTCCCAATTCACGGACAGCTTCCGCCAGCGCATCGAAGCCGAGTGCGACGGCTTCGATGCGGATCCGTCCGCCAGCTTGGCCAGGCGCGAGACGGCCGTTAAAAATTTCGAGTTTTTCGCGCGCACCTACTTCCCGCACTACGTCAAAAAGCCCAACAGCCGGCTGCACGACTACCTGTACGCGCGCCTCCCCGAGATCGCCGATTCCGGCAAGGCCGAGACCGACGCCATCGCGGCGCCGCGCGGCGAGGCGAAGTCCACCATCACCAGCCAGCTGTTCCTGCTGTGGTGCGTCGCCACCGGCCGCAAGCGCTATCCCATCATCGGCATGGACGCCTTCGACCAGGCCGCCATCATGTTGGAGGCCATCAAGGCCGAGCTGGAGTTCAACCCGCGCTTAAGTCTGGACTTCCCGGAAGTCGCGGGGCAAGGCCGCGTGTGGCAGGCAGGCGTCATCGTCACCAAGAACAACGCCAAAGTGGAGGCGGTCGGCAGCGGCAAGCGCATCCGTGGCCGCCGCCACGGCCCTTACCGGCCGGACCTGTTTATCGGCGACGACCTGGAAAACGACGACAACGTGCGCACGCCGGAACAGCGCGACAAGCTGCAAGCCTGGCTGACCAAGGCGGTGTTGAAACTGGGCGGCGCCGGCGACAAGTTCGACGTCATCATCATCGGCACCGTGCTGCACTACGACTCGGTGCTGGCGCGGCTGCTGAAAAACCCGCTGTGGAAGTCGGCCAAGTTCAAAGCGGTGATCGCCTGGCCCGCCCGCATGGACCTATGGGACCGCTGGGAAGAAATCCTGCTCGCCCGTGGCGAGCCGGACGCCGACGAGTTCTACACCCTGCGCGAGAAGGAAATGCTCCAGGGCAGCGAGGTCAGCTGGCCCGCCGGCCGCCCGCTGGTGGCGCTGATGAAGATCCGCGCCCGCGATGGCCACGCTTCCTTCGACTCCGAGCTGCAAAACGACCCGCTGTCCGACGACGACGCGCCCTTCGCCAAGGCCATCACCTTCTGGGTCAACCGCCTGGCCGAATGGGTGTTCTACGGCGCCTGCGACCCGTCCCTGGGCAAGCACGGCGCCAGCCGCGACCCTTCGGCCCTGCTGGTGGGCGGCTTCAACCGCCAGACCGGTGTCCTGGACGTGGTGGAGGCCGCCATCCGCAAGCGCTTGCCGGACCGCATCATCGAAGACGTGATCGCCTTCCAGGCCGAATACCACTGCCTGTTGTGGGTGGTGGAAACCGTGCAGTTCCAGGAGTTCCTACGCTCCGAGCTGGTCAAGCGCTCCGCCGCCCGCGGCATCCCGGTACCCGCCCGCGCCGTCACGCCCAGCACCGACAAGCTGCTGCGCATCGAAAGCCTGCAACCGCACATGGTCAACGGCCTGATCCGCCTGCACCCCAGCCAACACACCCTCATCGAGCAGCTGCGCCACTTCCCTAAAGCGGATCACGACGACGGCCCGGACGCGCTGCATATGCTGTGGATGGCGGCGGTGTCGGGCTTTGGCGCTATCGAATTCACCGCGCTCCCCGGTCGCCACGGCTCTGCTGGTAGTGGCGGCCGTCATGACGACCTTCCCGACTACAGCCGCCGATACTAACCATGGCCATCCTCGACCAACACGGCAACCCCATCAAAACCGCCGACATCCAGGCGCCGCAGACTGCTCGCACCGCTTGGCTGCAACGGCAATGGGCCGACCATCCCGGCCGCAGGCTGACGCCGGCCCGTCTCAAGCAGATACTGGACGAAGCCGAGCGCGGCGACATCCAGGCGCAGAGCGAGCTGTTTGCCGACATGGAGGAACAGGACGGCCACATCGCCAGCGAAATGGCCAAGCGCATCCTGCCCATCCCGGCCCTGGACTGGGATATTCAACCGCCGGCGGACGCCAGCGCGGACGAAGAGGCCGACGCGGCCCTGGCCAAGGCGTTGATCGAGCAGCTGCCGGGCTTCCCGCAATTGCTGGCGAACCTCGCCACCGGCATCGGCCACGGCTTCGCTTGCGCGGAAATCGAGTGGGACAACAGCGAGGGCCAATGGTTGCCGGTATCGCTGGACCTCCAGCCCCACGACTGGTTTGTGGTGGCGCCGGATCGCAAGACCCTACTGCTGCGCTCCACCAACGTACAGAGCTGGCCGGACGGCCAAGCGGTGGCCGGCGACACCTTGCAGCCCTTCGGCTGGATCGTCCACCGCCATCAGGCCAAGCCGGGCATGCTGGCGCGGCGCGGCCTGTTCCGAGCGTTGGCAGTGACCTTCCTGCTGAAGCAGTACGCGCTGGGCGACTTGGCGGAGTTGTTGGAAATCTTCGGCATTCCGATGCGGCTGGGCAAATACCGCAGCGGCGCCAGCGAGGAAGAAAAGCGCACGCTGCTGAACGCCATCATGTCCATCGGCCACAACGCCGGCGGCATCATCCCCGAGGGCATGGAGATCGCCTTCGAGGCCGCCGCCGAGGGCAACGCGGACCCGTTCATGGCCATGGTGGAGTATTGCGACAAGACCGCGTCCAAGCTCATCACCGGCGGCACGCTCAACAGCCAGGCGGACGGCAAGAGCAGCACCAATGCCCTGGGGCGTGTCCACGCCGACGCCCTGCAAAAGCTCACCTCCTCGGACGCGCCGCAGATCGCCGCCAGCCTCACCCGCGACCTGGTGTTCCCGCTGCTGCAACTGAACAGCCGGCGCCCCGTCACCCTGCGCCGCTGCCCGCGCTTCGTCTTCGACACCTCCGAAGCGGAAGATTTGTCACTGTTCGCCGACGCCTTGCCAAAGCTGGCGCCGATCATGCAAATCCCGACGAATTGGGCGCACAGCCGGCTGAAGATTCCGCAGCCAAAAGACGGCGAGGCGGTGCTGCAAGCGCCGGGCACCGCTCAGCCTAAACCACCGCAAGACACGGCCACCGCCACGGCCGCGCTGTCGGCCGCGCCCACAACCGAGGTCGATGGCGATCCTACGCCGGTGACGGCCCTGTCCGAGCAGCTGCAAACCGGCGCCGCCGATCCGCTCAAGGCCATGCTGGACCGCATCCGCCAGGCGGTGGACGGCGCCGAAAGCCTGGCGGCGTTACGCGACGATCTGCTGGGGCTGTATGGCGACCTGCCGTCCGAAGACTTGACCAAGGTGCTGCAAACCGCCTTCGCCTGCGCCGACCTGGCCGGGCGGTTTGACGTATCGCGGGGCGAATAATGCCGTTAAAGCTCGGGCAGGATGGAGCGGGCTTCAACGCGCGGGGCGACGGGCCGTTCAATCTGCCGTTCCAAGAACAGATCGCCTTTTTCCAGCAAAAGCTCGACCTGCCCACCCGCCATTACGACGATATCCTCCAGGCCCAGCACGACCGCTCCTTCGTCGTCGCCGGCGCCATGAAGGCGGACCTGTTGGCCGACCTGCGCGGCGCCGTGGACCGGGCCATCAGCGAGGGCAAGAGCATCCAGTGGTTCCGGGAGCAGTTCGACGGCATCGTCGAAAAGCACGGCTGGGCCTACAAGGGCGAGCGCGACTGGCGCACCCGCGTGATCTACAAGACCAACATGTCCGCCAGCTATGCCGCCGGCCGCTGGGCGCAGCTGAACGACCCGGACTTGCTGAAAAGCCGGCCCTATTGGAAATACGTCCACAACGACACGGTGACGCATCCCAGGCCGTTGCACGTGGCCTGGTCCGGGTTAACGCTGCGCCATGACGATCCCTGGTGGCTGGCGCATTTCCCGCCCTGCGGCTGGGGCTGCCGCTGCCGCGTCACCGCCGTGGCGGAGTCAACGCCGGGGCGCGATACTGCGCCGGATGACGGCACCTGGGAGAAGGTGGACCGCTGGGGCGAGGTGCACAGCATTCCCCGCGGCGTGGACTACGGCTGGGACTATGCGCCCGGCCAGTCCATCGCCCATTTGCTGAGGGCGGTCATCGACAAACAGGACGCGGCGCCGTGGCAATTGGCGCGGGCGAATACCCAGGCGCTGGTCAACAGCGAGGTTTTCACCCATTGGCATAACCGCATCGTCCAGGCGGCGTTGGCGGAAGCGGACAAATACACGGGCCGTTCGGCCAAGCAGGAGGCGGCGCGGGCTGTGGCCGCAAAAGGCGAGCGGTTCCCCGTGGCCGTACTCGACGACGACGCCAAGGCGCTTTTAGGCGCCACGACAGCCACGGTAACGCTGTCGGATTACGACCTGGCCAAGCAAGCGGTGTCCCGCCAGGGGCAGGACTTTACCGCCGCTGAATACGCCAAGGCCCAGACGACCATCGAAGAAGCGCAGCGCATCTTGCGCGATCAGGACGAATACACCCTATTCATTCACCGGGGCAGCAAGGTGTACGTTGCCATTCTGCAACGGACCAAGAGCGGCAAGGCGGTTTTCTTGAAATCGTTCCGGCGCAGCAACGAATCCGACGCGGCAAGCCAGCTACGGAAGGTAACGCGCGCGGGCGGGGAAATTCTGAAGGATGAGTGGTGAAGCCGTCCGGGTGGGACTCCCGGTTTCCCACTTCCGGTCTGTTTTCCCTTGCGGGAACACCTACGGCGGGGAGATTCACCGTTCGCGGACGGCCTGCATAAAGTATAAGCCATGATCAGCATAGAGATCGACAACCGCCAGGTGCAAGAGGCGCTCCGCGAGCTGGAGCGCCGCGCCACGAATATGGCGCCGGCGTTGAAGCAGATCGGCGAAGCCTTGGCGGATTCCACCAAGCGCCGCTTCGAAACCACCACGGCGCCGGATGGAACCCCGTGGGAAGCGAATCGTCCAACAACCCTGGCCCGCAAGAAAGGCACACGGCCGTTGACCGGCGAGACCGGCAACTTGATGGATACCATTGATTGGCAGTTGATCGGCGACGACGCCGTGGAAATCGGCTCGCCCATGGAATACGCCGCCACCCAGCAGTTCGGCGCCAAGATGGGCGAGTTCGGCCGCTATTCGCAGATCGGCCGCGTCAGGAAGCACGGCCTGGGGACGTTCCAGGGCAGCGCCGGCACGCAGAAAGGCTTCCCCATCCCCTGGGGCAACATCCCGGCGAGACCGTTCCTGGGCATCTCCGATGCCGACGAGCGAGAGGTGCTGGAAATCGTGCAGACGTATCTGTCCACGCCTGCTGCATGATTCTTCCCTTAGACGGCCGTGACGCCGGCTATGTCATCAAGGCGCGGCAAGCGGGCCGGGCAAAACGGGAAAATCGACTGACGGGCGTTTTAACGCGGGTTTAACGCCAGACTCGTTATATGCCATGAGGGGATTCTCCCCGGACGGCATCGCTACCCTCCATCATCGGCACCGGAACCCCTTCCGGGTTAACCCCGCCGCGCCGCATCCCCAGAATGCGGCCCATGGCAAAAACTAAATCCCAAGCCGCTTCCCCCGTAGCTGTCTGCACCGTCGCGTTGCAGCAGGTGGACGGCGCTATTCAGATTTTTCCCGCCGGCACCTTCGACGCGCCGCGCGGCGCCCTGGCCGGCGCCGGGCCGTGGACCCTGAACGACCAGGCCGCCGCCGCGTTGATCGCCCTGGCCGCCCAGCGCATCAACCCGCTGGTGGTGGACTACGAGCACCAGACCCTGCTGGCCGCGCAAAACGGCCAGCCGGCCCCGGCCGCCGGTTGGATCGCCGCCGCCAGCTTGGAATGGCGCGCCGACGGCCTATGGGCGACGACCTGCGAATGGACCGAGCGCGCCGCCGCCATGATCGCCGCCGGCGAATACCGCTACCTGTCCCCCGTGTTCCGCTACGACCGCACCACCGGCGCCCCGCTGGAGCTGTTGATCGTCGCCTTGACCAATAACCCGGCCATCGACGGCATGGCCGCCGTTGCCGCCGCCACCGCCGCCCTTTCCACTTCAACCCCGGAGACCGCTATGGACGCTGATGATTTGATGCAGGCGCTTTGCTACCTGCTCAACCTACCGCTGACGAGCACCAAACAAGAAGTGCTGGCCCAGATCGACAAGATGAAGGCCATCATCGCCAACGCGCCCGCAGAGGCCGCCGCTTCCGGCCTGCTCGGCGTGTTCAACGCCCAGTCCGCCGAGATCGCTGCCCTCAAGAGCGCCAGCCCGGACCCGGCCAAGTACGTGCCCATGGAACAGCACGCCCAGGTGCAAAACGAACTGGCCGCGCTCACCGCGAAAGTGGAAGGCGGCGAGCGCGACCGGTTGATGACGGCGGCGTTGTCCGACGGCCGCATCCTGGCGGCCCAGGAGGCCTACTGGCGCGCCCAGCCCTTGGCGGCGCTCACGGCTTACCTGGACGTGGCCCAGCCCATCGCCGCTCTGACCGGCACGCAAACCGGCGGCAAGCCGCCCGAAGGCAAGGCCGACGCGCTGAGCGCCGACCAGCTGGCGATTTGTTCCCAGCTGGGTATCTCCGCCGAGGACTACCAGGCAACCCTGGCCGCCCAGGCTTAACCCCATCGCGTTAACCACTTAGGGAGAATCCCATGGCACTTGCAGCCGACCGCGACACCCCCATGAAGGACGGCGAACTGATCCAGGTTCCCGTCGCCACCGCCGTCCACATCTACGCCGGCGCCCTGGTGGCCGCCAATGCCACCGGCTACGCCACCCCCGGCGCCACCTCCACCACGCTGACCTACCTGGGCCGTGCCGAGGAGAACGTCAACAACACCGGCGCCGACGGTGCCAAGACCGTGAAAGTCCGCCGCCGCAAGGCGTTCAAGTGGCTGAACTCCGGCGCCGACGCCGTCACCCAGGCCAGCCTGGGCAAGACCTGCTACATCGTCGACGACCAGACCGTGGCCGCCACCAACGGCACCAACACGCGCTCCGCCGCCGGCATCGTGGTCGGCGTGGATAGCGACGGCGTCTGGGTTTACTAAACAGACCCGGCCAAGATCAACCTCCTAAACAGGATCACACCATGAAGAAGTCCGTCACGCTGCTGCTACTCTTCGCCGCCAGCCTTTTCGCCATCGCTGGCTTCGGCGCCGTCCCCGACTGGCACATGTCGCCGGATTCGGGCGAACTGATCGCCCCCAACATAGCCCTGGCCGGGCTGATCGTGAACCGGGATAACCTGAACACCCTGTTCATCAGCCTCAAGACGACGTTCAACAACGCGTTCAGCGCGACGACCGGCCAGTGGCAGAAGATCGCCATGAAGGTGCCGTCTACCTCCGGCCAGAACGATTACAAGTGGCTGTCCACCTTCCCGAGGATGCGCAAGTGGATCGGCGAAAAGGCCATCAAATCCCTGGCGGGCTTCACCTATACCATCGTCAACGACGACTGGGAGGCCACCGTCGAGGTCAACCGCAACGATATGGAGGACGACAACTTGGGGATTTACGGTCCCCAGGCGCAGATGGCCGGCTTCTCCGCCGCCCAGCTGCCGGACGAGATCGTCTTCGACTTGGTCAACAACGGCTTTACGTCGCCCTGCTTCGACGGTCAATACTTCTTCGATACCGATCATCTGGTAGCCGGGGCCAGCGTCGCCAACAAGGGCACCAAGGCGCTGAGCGCGGCCACCCTGGCGGCGGCCCAGGCCAGCTATGGCGCCTATCGCACGGCCATGAAGAAGTTCAAGGACGACGAAGGCCGCCCGCTGAACATCACGCCCAACATTCTGTTGGTCCCGCCCGCTCTGGAAGACACCGCCAACGCCCTGATGACCGTGGACCGCCTGGAAGACGGCAAGCCGAACCCCTACAAGGGAACGGCCACCGTAGTGGTGGACGCTCGTCTGAGTTCCGACACCGCCTGGTTCCTGTTGGATACCACCAAACCGGTGAAGCCCTTCTTGTACCAGGAGCGCAAGGCGCCGGTATTCGTGCAGCAGACCGACCCGCAAGCCGACGACGTGTTCACCCGCAAGATGTTCAAGTTCGGCGCCGAGGCCCGCGCGGCTGGCGGATACGGCTTCTGGCAGCTGGCCTTCGGTTCCGACGGCACGACCTAATAACCCTTCGACGATAGGCAGGCCTGGCGCGCTGATCCGCGCCGGGTAAGCACGAACCCACAGGACACGATCATGGCAGAACAGAAAGACCCCAAACCCAAGGCCGCCGAAAAAGCTCCCGGCCTGCGCGTCACCGCCAAGCGGGAAGGCTTCCGCCGCGCCGGCTGGAACTGGTCAACCGCGCCCATCGAACTGCCCGCCGCCAACTTCAGCAAGGAAGAGATCGCCGCGCTCAGGGCCGAACCGATGTTGGTGGTGGAAGATATCGAAATCGCTGCCGAGGTCTAAGCCGTGGCCTACGCCGTCAAGCAAGACCTGATCGACCGCTACGGTGAGGCCGAGCTGATCCAGCTCACCGACCGGGCCAGCCTGGGCATCATCGACGACACCGTGCTCGGCCAGGCCATCGGCGATGCGGCGGCCGAAATCGACGGCTACCTGTCCGGGCGCTATCAGTTGCCGCTGGCCAGCGTGCCGTCGGTGTTGGTGCGCATCGCCTGCGACATCGCCCGCTATCGACTGTACGACCAGGCGGCGGCCGAGCAGGTAACCAAACGCTATGACGACGCTGTGGCGATGCTGCGCAGCATTGCCAAGGGCGAGCTGAGCCTGGGCACGGACGGCGCCAGCGCGCCGACCGTCGCCAATACGGCGCAGATCGAGTCCGCCGGCAGCGTTTTCAGTCGGGACAAGCGGTAAGGCTATGCAACTCGCCCCCATCGTCAGTCGCCTCAAGTCGCAAGTACCGTCCCTGCAAAATCGCGTCGCCGTGGCCGCCAGTCTCCCCGCCGCCATACAGGACGCGAAAGTCTCGCACAGCGCTTGGCTGTTGGCGCCGAGGGAAAAGGCGGGCAACAACGAAACCATTGGCCAGATCAAGCAGGATGTGGAATCCCGCTTCTCGGTGCTGGTGGCGGTGCGCAATGTGGCGGACGCTACGGGCGCCGCCGGCCTGGCTGCACTGGACTCCCTGCGCGCGTCGGTCGATCCGGCGTTGCTGGGCTGGCGACCGGCGGCGGGCTATGACCCGCTGACCTATGCGGGCGGTCAATTGGTCCATGCCGGCGACGGATGGCTGCTGTGGGCCGACGAGTACAAAACCAACCATTCCATCAAGGGAGCCATCAGTGGCTAAAAAAGACACCCAGCAAACCCGTTTCGTCCGCTTGGACGCCCCTGGCGTCATTGCCTGCGGCACCTATCGGGCCGGCCAGGTATACGAGGTGGACGCAGCCGAAGGAGCGCGGCTGATCGACTGCAAAGGGTTTGTGGAAGTTGAGCCACCGCCCGCTGTGCCCGACGAGCATAGCGAAGAGGCCAGTATGTCCGACCTGCCGTCGAGCGGCGATCCCGCCGGCGGCGAATAGCATTACCCCATGACGCCTACGCCACGGAAGGACCGGTCGCGCTCTCTCTCCGAAGCAGCCGAACTCGCCCCCCACTCGCGGGGGCTTTCTTTTTTGGTAACACCGGAACGCCGTCCGGGTTAACCGTCGCATAGCCCCTCCCTAAACTGTCGGCAAAGGCGAATCCCTCGCCGGTTTAGGAGTTCTCCCATGCCCCAGGCACGCGGCTCGCAAGCGGCCCTCACGCTGTTCGAGGAAACCACCTACGGCACCGATCCCGGTACGCCGGACGGCAAAAAACTGTATTTCGTCAGCGCGGACTTGTCGTCCGATCAGAACCTGATGGATTCGGAGACGATCACCGGATTGCGCGAACGCGCCCGGCCCGTGCAGGGCAATATCACGGTGAGCGGCAACGTGGATATGGAAATCGGCGCGGAGAGCATCGGCACGCTGCTCAAGCATGCACTCGGGCAGCACACCACCACCGGCACCGGGCCGTATGTGCACACCATCACCCTGGGCGATCTGCCGGTGGGGATGACGCTGGAAAAGGATTTCGGCGCGAACATCTCCGGCACCGGCCGTTATGAGAAATTCAACGGTTGCCGCGTCAAGAGTCTCGCGCTGGATTTGCCATCCGAGGGTTTCCCCAAGGCCCAGTTCGCCATCGTCGGCGCCAGCTCCACGCTGGCCTCCGCGCCGTTGGACGCCTCCATTACCGATTACGGACACACCTCGTTTTCCGCGTTCGAGGCCAGCATTCAGGAAGGCGGCGCGGCCATCGCCGTGGTGACGGCGGCCAAGATCAATCTGGACAACGGCCTGGACGAGTCCGTCTACGTCGTCGGCGGCCAAGGGAAACGGCGCGCGTTGCCGGAGCAGTTCAGCACGGTGACGGGCGAAATCACGGCGTTGTTCGAAGACCCCACGCTGCTGAACAAGGCCATCAACCGCACGGCGTCCAGCCTCAAGATCACCTTAAGCCGCGGTACGGCGGACGGCTCCGCCGGCAACGAAAGCATCGAGTTCTTCGTGCAGAACCTGGACTACCAGCGCAAAAGCCCCGGCATCCAGGGGCCGAAGGGCATCCTGATTACGCTGTCGTTCAAGGCCTATCGCGTCAACACAACTACGGCGTTCCAGATCACGCTGAAGAACGCCGTCGCAACCATCTAACGAACGCCCTCAGGGGTTTGGGGTGAGGGCGACTCATCCCTGTTTTCTCAAACCGGAGATTCCCATGCTCAAAACCACCCGCACTACCGATTCGTTCCTCTGGCCCGTCCGAATTCCCCAGGCCGTCGACGGCGGTCGAGTCGAGCACAGCGCCATCCAGATGCAGTTCCGCCGATTCAGCCGCGAGGAATTGGCCACGCTGCGCGATGACGCCACGCCCGGACCGGACGACGCGCCCATCTCCCAAGAGGAAGCGCTGGAGCGCGACACGGACTACATCCTGAAAATCGCTACGAATTGGAAGGACGTTGACGTAGATGGCGACACGGAGTTCACCCGCGACAACCTGCGCGCGGTGTTGAACGCTTATCCCATGGCCACCGCCCGCATCGTGGAGGCCTTCTGGCAAGCACATAACGGCGAGGCCGCGAGAAAAAACTCGTAGACCTCGCCGAGTGGCTCTGCGGCGGCGGGCCGGAATACTGCCGGGCCTGCCGCAAGGCGCGCGGCGAGGACGACGATTGCGACGATTGCAACCGGCCGGAGCCGTGGCCGGAAAACGCAGCGACGGTCGCGGTGTTTAGCGCTTGCCATACGCAATGGCGCCGCACCGTGGCGGCCGGCCCGTCCGGCGCGGTGGTGACGTTCGACGGATTGGATTATCCGGGCGTGGCCACGGTCATTCGTGCGCACGGGCATCGTGGCGTTAAAGCGGCGGCGGTTTTCAACAGCGTGCAGATCATGGAGGAAGCCGCGCTGGAAGTGCTGAACAAATCGTAGAGGAACCGGTTGTGTTCCGACCAACCTAAAACAGGCTCATGAGCGGCGACATCAAACTCGGCATTACCATTTCGGCCAACGCCCAACAGGCGCGGGCCGAGGTGCGCGTAACCGAGGGCGATCTGGCTAAGCTGGGCGCGGCCGGGGCGAAGGCCGGCGGCGATGCGGCCGGCGGGCTGAATAAGCTCGGCGACGCGGCCAAGCGAACCGGCGGCGACATGACGCGGCTGGGGACGGATGCCAGCCGGGCGATGGATCGCCTGGGCGCCTCGGGTACGGCGGGAAGCCAGTCTCTCGTCCTGCTGGAAGCAAGGACTAGGGCGCAGGCCGCCGCCACGGCTGCACTGTCGTCGACATGGGCGAAGCTCGGTGCCGACGCCAGCCGGGCGATGGACGCATACAGCCGAGCCGGACAACAAGGGTCGGCCGCCCTGGCCAGGATGGAGGTGTCCGCCGTCGGCGCGGCACAGGGCGCCGCCGGACTTGCCGGCTGGCTTAGCAAAGCGGCAGCCGCCGGGACGTTATTTTTTGCGGTGATCGGTGGCGGCAACGCGCTGCTACAAACCGCTACTCAATTCGACAAAATCGACAAGGCGCTAACCAGCGTCACCGGCTCCGCCGGCGCATCTGCCGCGCAAATGGCATTTGTGCAGGACACGGCGAAGCGGCTAGGGATAGGGCTGGTTAGTACCGCCGATGGCTATGTAAAACTCACTGCCGCAGCTCAGGGAACCGAGCTGCAAGGCGAAAAAACCCAGCAGATTTTTACGGCCGTTGCCAAAGCGTCGGCCGCGCTGGGCCTATCCAGCGAAGACACCAGCGGCGCGCTGCTGGCCATCGGCCAGATGATGAGCAAGGGCAACGTCCAGGCGGAAGAGCTGCGCGGTCAGCTCGGCGAACGCCTGCCCGGTGCGTTCCAAATCGCTGCCCGCGCCATGGGCGTGTCCACCGCCGAACTGCAAAAGATGCTGGAGCAGGGGCAAGTCGTTGCAACGGACTTCCTTCCCCGGTTCGCCGCCGAGCTGGATAAAACCTACGCCAACGCCCGCTTCGACGGCATCCAAAACAACATCAACCGCATCGGCACCGAGTGGGATTTGCTGAAAGCGCGGATGGCCGACACGCTGCCGATCAAGGCCGGCGTTGAGGCGCTGGCGGGCGCCCTGGCGGCGCTGAATAAGGAGCTGGACAAGACGCCGCTGGAAGCGGCCCAGGGCCGGTTGGCCGAGGCCAATGCGCTGGGCCTTTCGGGAGGCCCCAACGAAAAACGGGTCGCTCAGTTGCAGGCCGAGCAGTCCGCGCTGTTCCGGCGCATCGGCGGGTCCGGTTCGCGGTTCAATGATTCGGTGCCCGATATCGCCTCCGTCAATCTCGCCGGGTCGTTGTCCGCCGGATCGTTCAACGTGGGTGCGAGCGATTCGTTTTCGCCAGGCGCCGCATTCAACCGCGCAGTCGGCTTGCAAAATACCCAACAGGCCATGGCCGGCGCGCTGCAAACCTATGAGCAGCTGCATGCCGCGACCGAGCGCGCCGCCCAAGGCACCCAGAAGCTGGCCGGTGCCGAACTGGCAATGGCCAAGGCCACGCTGGCCGCCGACGAAGCCCACGCGCGCCGCACCCACAACACCCAGGCGCTGGTCGATATTCTGGCCAAGCAGCAAATGGCCGAGCATGGCTATACCGAGGAGCAGGCCCGCGCTATCGCGCAAAACAAGGTGCGCGAGGAACAGGAAAAGGCAGGGCTCTCCACCAGCAACAAAGCCGCCACGGCCGCGCAAACCCTCTCCGAAAAAATCAACGACATCGTTGCAGGCTATACCAAAGAAGCCGGCGCGGTAGGTTTGAGCGCTCGCGAGGCGGCGGTTTACGAGGCCGAGCAGAAAGCGATCATTGGGTTAACGGCCCAGCAGATCGAGCAACTGAAGGCACAGCCGGAATACTGGAACCGGTTACGCGATGCCGCCGGGCAGGCCTTCGACGCGCGCCAGGCGCAAGAGCTGGACAAGTACGTCAAACAGCTCAACGGCTCCATCGAGGACAGCGTAGCACTGGACCAGCAGCGCATGGCGCTGATGCAAAGCGGTGTGGTGGGCGATGCGTTGGAGAGCGAGCTGGCGCTGCGCAAAAAAATCGCCGACGTTACCCGCGAGATGCAGGACAAGGGGGCCGGCGCTGACGCCATCGCCGAGGAGGTATCGAAAATACGCTCATCCTGGTCGGCGATTTCCGGCGCGGCGGCGGATGCGGCCAGGAAGGCCCAGGATGACTGGAAGCAAACCTCGCAGGCCATCGAGCAGGGGTTGATCAATGCCCTGATGGCCGGATTTGAAAAGGGGAAAAGCTTCGGCCAGAACCTAAAGGACACGTTAAAAGCCCTTTTCAAAACGTTAATCCTGGAGCCGGTCATCCGTCCGATTGCTAACGGCATTTCGCAGGCGGTGAGCGGCGTGGTCAGCAATGTGGTCGGTAGTGCGCTGGGGAATAGCGTGTCCGGCCTGTTCGGCAATGGGCTCTCGGGGATCGTGGGCAATGTCGCCGGATCGGCGCTGGGCAGCGTGGTGTCGGACGCCGGCGGCGGTTCGCCGATGGTGTCGTCCGGCGGTGGCGGGATGGGCACCATCGGCAATATCGCGAGCATCGGGTCGCTGGTCAATAACGCCACCGGCTGGGGCACGCAAGCGCTGAACAGCGCGGGCAGTACCGTCAGCGGGTGGTTGGGCGGTTCGTCGGCCGGCGCGGTGGGCGCTACGCAGGCGGCGGGCGTACAGGCCAGCGGCGCGGTAACGTCGGCGTATACGGCTTCGTCCGGCGCCGGCAGTGCGGCCGCCGGCGCGGCGGCGGGCGGCGCCAGTACGCTGGCCGGTGCGGCGGGTGTGGTCGGAGCAGGATACGGCGCCTATAACGCCTACAAAGATTTTTCCCATGGCAACATCGCCGGCGGCGCGCTGAATAGCGCCAGTGCGATCGGCGCCGGCGCGGCGGCCTATGCGGCACTGACCGTAGGGCTGGCCGCTATCCCCATCGCTGGATGGATCGCATTGATCGGTCTGGCGATCGCCCAGGCTCTCGGCGCCGGCAAGCCGAAGCCGCCGCAAAGCAGCGCCCGCGTCCACTTCGACGGCTCTACCAATCCCGGCGAAGTCCTGGCCGCCGATTCCAAATACGGCGGCAGCAAGAAAGGCGCTATCTCGCTGGCCTCCAACACCGGCGCCAACGCCATCAACGCCTTCAACGCGACGCTGGGCTACAACCCCGGCGAATTCGACGTGCTGTCGAAGATCGTCGGAACCAAAGGCCAGGTCACCGGGCTTGACGGTAACGAGGCGTTTTTCAAGTCGAACCGATTCAAATTGAAGAAGGTCGACTTAGCTAAGCTCGGCGAGGATTTCGCGCTGGCGCTGGCGAAACACCGGGTAGACCGAGCGCCGGACATTTACACGAAAAACGCCATTCTTCAGTCGGGCACCTGGGAGCAGTTGAAGGGCGAGTTGGCATTCATCGGGCAGGTGAAAAACTTTTTGCATCCGGTGACGCAATGGGAAACCGATCTGGGCAAGATCAACTCCCAAATCGATGCATTGATTCCCCACGCGGTGCAGCTGGGGTTCGACCAGGCCGAGTTCGAGAAGAAGCGCCAGGCGGCAATACACGGGCTGCAAAATCAGTTCCGAGATCAGCTGGACCAGTTGGCCGGCCGGCCGGCCGACGTGGGGCGGCAGATGGAGGCGCTGACCCAGCGATTCGACGATTTGCGCCAGGGGGCGGCGGCTCTTGGGATTCCGCTGTCGGAAGTGGACGCCGCCTTTACGGCCGCGCAGCGCAATCTGCGAAATCAATTCCTCGACCAGTTGGACCAGTTCGCCGGCCGGCCCGCCGACATGGGGCGGCAGATGGAAGCGCTCGCGCTGAAATTCGAAGACTTGCGTAGAGGCGCGGCGGCCCTTGGGATTCCGCTGTCGGAAGTGGACGCCGCCTTTACGGCCGCGCAGCGCAATCTGCGAAATCAATTCCTCGACCAGCTGGACCAGTTGGCCGGACGCCCGGCGGATATCGGGCGGCAGATGGAAGCGTTAAGCCTCCGGTTCTCCGAAATGCGCGATGGCGCGGCGGCGCTGGGCATTTCCGTTGGTGAGGTAGAGGTCGCGTTTTCCAAGGCCAAGGACAGCCTGGTGAACAACGTGCTGGGCGGTATCCGCCAATTCCTCGCGGGGCTGGACTCCGGCAGTTTAAGCACGCTGTCGCCGGAACAGATATTCCGCAATGCTCAGGGCGATTATGGTGCGACGCTGCTTAAGGCTCAGGCGGGGGACGTTACCGCCATCGGCGAACTGGCCGGCAAGGCGCAGACGTATCTTGAGCAAGCGCGGGCGTATTACGCCAGCAGCGCGGGTTACTCGGCCGCCCACGACAGCGTCGTCTCCGGGCTGCAAATGGTGGATAGCAGTTACACGGCCAGGTTGCCGCAGTTCGCGGCGGGCGGGCTAGCCAGCGGCTGGGCGATTGTCGGCGAAAACGGGCCGGAGGTCGTGAATTTCACATCGCCCGGCCGTGTGTACACCGCCGAGCAAACGCGCGCGGCGCTAAACGGGGACGGCGGGGGCGAGACGGTCGCCGAGTTGCGGGCTCAAACGGCCGAGTTGAAGGCCATGGTGCGGGTGCTGTCCGCCGGCATGCAGGCATTGGAAAAACGGCTGGCTTCGGTGGACGCCAACACCGCCAGCATCGATACGCGCCAGCGGCGCGAGGCGGCGGGCTGATGGCCGATCACGTTTACTTGGCCGAGATTACCGCCGCCATCGATGGCGCCGGCACGACCACCGTGCTGCGATATGGTACGGAAGGCCATATCACCGCGCCCGGCGAAACGCCCCCCAACGCGTTCTACGATCCCCGGCTGCGCCAGCCTGGCAGCCTCGCCCGCAATCTATTCTCCGACCGGACCACCAGCGGCGCCAGCCGGATCGGCTACGGCGAGATTACGCTCATCAATAACGACGGCGCACTGGACGCACTGGCCGGCTATGGCTTCGACGGCCAGCCGCTGGTGGTGCTGACCGGCCCGCGCGGCGCGCCGTACCCTTCCGGCTGGACGGTAGCGTTCACCGGCACCATGGAATCGGCCGAGTTCACTGCCACCGAAGTCATCATCCGTCTGCGGGATCGGCTGGCCGAGCTGGATAAGCCCGTGCTGCAAACCCTCTACGCGGGCAACAACAGCCTGCCGAACGGGCTGGAAGGCACGGCGGACAATATCAAGGGGCAGCCGAAGCCGCGCGCCTATGGCTCAGTGTTTAACGTGTCGCCGCCGCTGGTTAACACCTCGCGATTGATTTATGAAACGGGAAGCTGCAAAAGCGTGGACGCGGTATACGACCGCGGCGCCGCTCTCACCAAGGGCGCGGACTATTCCAGCCAGTCGGATATGGAAAGCAATGCGCCGGCCGCCGGCAATTTCCGCGTTTGGCCGGCGGGCGGCTATTTTCGGCTGGGATCGTCGCCTGCCGGGCAGATCACGGCGGACGTGACCCAGGGCGCGGCGGCGGGTAACCGTACGGCGGCGCAGCTGCTGAAGCAGATCGCGCTGGACGCCGGTATTGCTGCCGGCGACATCGTCGCCGCCGATGTGGCGGCGCTGGATGCACTCAACAGTGCGGCGGTCGGCGTGTGGGTCAGCGATACCAGTACCGCCGTGCAGATCATGGATGCGGTGGCCGCCAGCGTGGGCGCTTGGTACGGCTTCGACCGCTCGGGGCGCTTGCGCATGGGCCGCCTGGACGCGCCGGCGGGTACGCCCGCCGGCGCATTGGATCAGCACGATACGATCGGTCTGGAACGGGTCACCGCCAGCGATGGGACGGCGCTGCCGATCTGGCGCGCCATCGTCAACCATGCACGCAACTGGACGCCGCAGTCGTCCGACCTGGCCGGGTCGGTGGGCGATGCCCGAAAGGCGTGGTTGACCGAAGGCACCCGCGTGTCGAAAGCCGAGAACAGCAGCGTGAAGGCCAAGCATAAGTTGGCCGGCGAACTGACCCGCGACACCCTGCTGGTAGCGTCCGCCGACGCCGACACCGAGGCCGCGCGGCTGTTGGCCCTCTATGCCGTGGATCGGGAGGTCTACCGCTGCAAGGTCGAGGCGTCGCCGGCGCTTTGTTCCGCCATCGATCTGGGCGCGGTCGTGTCGTTGACCCATAACCGGTTTGGTCTAACCGGCGGCAAGCTATTCAGGGTTATCGGTGTCACGACCGATTACCGCACTAACCGCCTGGAACTGACGTTATGGGGATAGGCCATGGCTAACGTGATCCTGGGGTGGCCGAACCGGGCGGACGAGTGCGTTTTGAGCGGCGGCAGTTGGACCGCGCAGCTGCCGTTGGCGAATTTGCAAAATCGGCAGATCGCCAGGGTGGCGCGCACAACCAACGCCGCGACGGCCAGTACGCAATTCGTGGCGGCGTTGGCTACCAGCCGGTTGGTCCGCAGCGTGGCGCTGGTCGGTCATAACCTCGGCACCTCGGCGAAGTATCGCATTCGGGGCGGGCAATCGCCGACCGATTTCTCCGCGCCGGGCGTCGATACCGGATGGGTGGACGCGTGGCCTCGCATATACAGCTATGGCAGCGTGCCGTGGGGCGACCCGCGTTTTTGGGGCGGCCGTTATACGCCGGGCGACTTGGGTAGCGACACCTGGCACCTGATCCACGTGTTCCCGACGAACATCGCGGCGCGCTATTGGCTGATCGAACTCGACGACAGCGCCAACGGTGCCGGATATCTTCAAATCGGGCGGCTGTTTATCGGTGAGATATTCCAGCCGGCTCTCAATATGGCGTACGGCGCATCCATCGGCTATGAGCCGCGCACGACCGTGGAGGAGTCGCCGTCCGGCGCGGAGTTTTTCAACGTGCTGCGCGGGTACCGCGTCGCGAAATTCACCTTGAAGTGGCTGGACGAATCGGAGGCGATGGCCGGCGCGCTGGATATGCAACGGCTGTGCGGTGTGCATGGCGAGGTGCTGTTCGTCTGGGATGCGGACGACGCCAACCACAAGCTGCGGCGGTCGTTCCTGGGGCGCATGCGCCAACTCAGTCCCATCGAAGTGCCGTACATCAACAACTATTCCATCGGCTACGAAATAAAGGAGCTACTGGCATGACGGCTGTTAATTTCCCAGTCGCTCTCGGCGGCGACGGTAATACCTACTCCGACGACGGCTCCAGCAGCCGCGACATGAACAATGGCGGCTACGAAAGTTATCTGCTCGCGGCCATGCAACAAACCGTGGCCATGGCCGGGTCTGCCGCATCCAGCGCCGTGTCGGCTGTCAACGCTCCCGGCAGCAATGGGACCAGCACCAATTCGCTCAACGTGGCGCTGGGGCCGCAGACCTTCACGACGCAGACCGGGAAGGCCTGGGTTGTCGGGCAGTCGGTGAAGGTCGCGGCAACCGCTGCGCCCGGCACGTGGATGCATGGCGACATCACCGCCTACAACGGCGGCACGGGGTCGATGACGGTCAATGTGACGACCATCAACGGTAGCGGGTCGGCGGCCGCGTGGACGATTTCGCTATCGGGTCCGGTGTTGATAGTCGGGGCCGTAACCAGCCAAATCGCCGATGGGAGCGTGTCGACGCCGAAGCTGGCGGCAAGCGTCATCAGTGGGGCGACGGTATGCGCCGATCCCGACCCGACGGCCGATAGCCTGTTGATGCACGACGCGAGCGCCGGGGCGCCGCGTCGGGTGCCGATATCCCGCGTGTTGCCCGCTGGGCTGCTGCTCCCCTACGCCGGTCATACACCACCGCCGTACACGCTGCTATGCGACGGCGCGAGCTACAGCGCCGCCAGTTATGCGCAGCTGTTCGCGGCGTTGGTTAAATCGGCGGCGGTTACGATCAGCGTTGCGTCGCCCGGCGTAGTGACGTGGACCGGACACAACTTGGGAGGAAACTACCCGGTCAAATTCTCGACGACCGGTGCGCTTCCGACCGGCTTGGCTGTGAATACCGTTTACTACGTCGTCCCGGCGTCGATCACCGCCAATACATTCCAGGTGTCAGCAACGCCCGGCGGCGCCGCCATCAATACGAGCGGCACGCAAGCCGGCGCGCATACCGGCATTTGTGCACCGTGGGGCTGCGCGCTTGATTTGTCGACGTTCCAGGTGCCGGATACTCGCGGCCGGCATTTGCGCGGCCTGGACATGGGCGCCGGCAACGACCCTAGCCGAGCGATGGGCAGCTATCAGGGGGACGCCATGCCATCCCACGCGCACGGAAGTGGCGCGTGGGCGCTGGGCGGTGGCGGGAGCGCTTCGTACTATGCCATCGGGTTCCCTGGCTCCAACTGGAATACGGAATACGCCGGCTCCGGCAACGAAACCCGCGTCAAGAACGTGGCGGCGACGTTCGTAATCACGTACTGAAGAGGAGGCAATAATGGACGTATTCCTGTACCACTACGACGGCGAGACCGGGGAGTTTCTATCGGTCTCCAACGCAAAACCGGCCCCCATTCAGCCTGAGCCGGGGCCGCCTGAGTACATCGTTCCGGCAAACGCCACGCTACAGGCGCCGCCGGACGTTCCGCAAAACAAGGCGGCTATTTTCAGCAACGACGACGGCTGGTCGCTGGTCGATGACTACCGTGGGCTGGTCTACTGGCTGCCGGATCGCAGTAAGCACGAAATCGAGGAGCTGGGGATCGCGCCGCCGCAAAACGCCATGTTGTCGGAGCCGGCAAAGACCGTCGGCGAGTTGAAATCCGAGAAGGAGAAGGAGTTAAGCCTGGATTGCCGGACTGCGATTACTGGCGGAGTGGATTGTGCGGCGCTGGGCAACATGCACCGCTACCCGACGCAGAATTCGCCGGAGGCGCCGGATCAGGCTAACCTCACGGCCACCTATACGAGAGCCGTGCTGCACGGCGAGGCCGGCGCCCCGCATGTAATCACGTGCTGCGACGGCGCCGGCGTGTGGGACGCAAGGCCGCACACCGCCGCTCAAGTGATCCAGGTGGGCGACACCGTGTACGCGCATATCGTAGAGTGCCGCGCACGTTTACGGGCTCGCCTGGCGGCGCTGAACGCCGCAACGGTAACCACAGCGGACCAAGTCGCCGCGATTACCTGGTAAGGACTCTAACGGCTGTGCCAAACGTCGCGCGAAATAGTGCCAAATGTCGCGCCGCCGTACACTTTTCTTGCAATCAGCGAATCAAAAACAACCCCAGCCAGCGCCACACAAAAAATAAACGCGGCACAAATCGGACACTAACGCGCAAAAAAAAAAGGCCTAGCCGAAGCTAAGCCTTTGTTTTGTTTGGTGGGCCATCAAGGATTCGAACCTTGGACCACCGGATTAAGAGTCCGCTGCTCTACCAACTGAGCTAATGGCCCAAACGATTGGTAAATGATATCAGGGCTTCGTTCCGAATTCAACCATGCCGAGCGGCGAAAACGCGTGTTTGCCGTTGCATGAGCCCCTTTCGACCAGCCGGCCGCATTGCGCGGCCGGCCGGGTCTGGTCTAAGATTCGGGATTGACCCCATGGCTGATACGAAGAGCGACATCGACGATGAACAAGCACAAACTTTCCCTGATCCCCTTGGCCGCCGCGCTGCTGGCCGGCTTGCTCGGCGGTTGCGCCGGCCAGCAGGCCAAGCCGGTGGACGCCAACACGGAAAACTGGGCGAAGAACGACTACCCGACCCAGGCGCGGGTGGAATACGTGTTCCAGTGCATGCAGAAAAAGGGCGCGCAGAATTACGACACCATGTATTCCTGCGTGTGCAGCGCCGACAAGTTGGCGGAAAAGATGAGCTATGCGGACTATTCCGAAGCGCAGACTTTCGCCAATCTGGGCGGCCTGACCGGCGACCGGGCCGGCGTGGTACGCGACGCGCCGCAATCGCGCAAGCTGAAGAAGCAGTTGCAGGAAGCGCTGGCCTACGCCCAGGAAGCCTGCACGGTGGGCAAACCCACGGCGAGCAAATAGCGCCAAAGCACGCCGGACGCGCGGCCTGCCGCCGCCGTCCGGGTTCCGACGCTTAGAATTTGTTCCTACCGCCCCCCGGACGTTGCGGTCTGCCGTTACGGCGTGTGGGGCGCTCCGGGGACTCCTGCCGAGGAAGCGCCGTCTTGGACGGCTTCGGCGCGCGGGCCGGCGCCGCCGCCGGTTCCGGCGTCAATCCCACCTGAGTCATCAGGTCGGCCACTTCCTTTTCCGTCATCTCGTAGAACGTGCAGGCTTTCAGCCTGGGCGGCAAGGCGATCGAGCCGTAACGAATGCGGATGAGGCGGCTGACGGTGACGCCCAGCGCCTCGAACAAGCGCCGCACGATACGGTTGCGCCCTTCCTTGAGGGTGACGTGGTACCAATGATTTGCCCCCTCGCCGCCCGCCTCCACGATGGTTTCGAAGCGGGCCGGTCCGTCTTCCAACGCAATGCCTCGGCGCAACCGCTCCAGCATTTCATCCGACACGTTGCCCAACACGCGCACGGCGTATTCCCGCTCCATCTCGAAGGAAGGATGCATGAGGCGATTGGCCAGTTCGCCGTGGTTGGTCACCAGCAGCAGGCCTTGGGTGTTGACGTCCAAGCGGCCAACGGCGATCCAGCGGCCTTCCTTCATGCGCGGCAACTGGGTAAAAACCACCGGGCGCCCTTCCGGGTCGCGCCGCGTCACCAGCTCGCCGGTGGGCTTGTGGTACAGCAATACGCGCGGCGTCTGCTCCAAGCGCCGCGCGTAGTTGACCGGACGGCCGTTGACGGTGAGCAGGTCGCCGTCGCGCAGCCTGTCGCCCAGCTTGACCGGCTGGCCGTTGATGCGCAGGGCGCCGTCGGCGATCCATTGTTCGATTTCGCGGCGCGAACCGAGTCCGGCGCGGGACAGCACTTTTTGAATGCGTTCGCCGTCGCCGGCCAGTTCAGTCGCCGGCTGGCGCGGCGTCGGGTTGTTCGGACGGGGTGTTTTCGGGGGTCTCATCGGTTCTCGTTAAAGCTTCGTCAGCTTGGTGGTCCGCATCCTGCGGCAGTGGGGCGCCGAGCATGGCTTCGGCGTCGTGATCGGCCAGTTCCAGGGTGGTTTGCGCGCTTTCGGCGATGCCGTCCAGGTCGGCGATTTCCTTTAGCGTAGGCAATTGATCCAGACTTTGCAGGTTGAAGTAGTCCAAAAAGTGCTTGGTGGTGGCGTACAGGCCGGGGCGGCCGGGAACTTCCTTGTGGCCCACCACCTGCACCCATTCCCGCTCCAGCAGGGTGCGCATCACCGATTGGCTGACGGCGACGCCGCGTATCTGTTCGATTTCGCCGCGGGTCACCGGCTGGCGGTAGGCGACGATGGCCAGCGTCTCCAACACGGCGCGGGAATAGCGCCCGGGCTTTTCCTCGAACAAGCGCGACACCCAGGGCGAATATTCGGCGCGCACCTGGAAGCGCCAGCCGCTGGAGACGTGCACCAGTTCCAATGGGCGCTGGCGATAGTCTTCCGCCAGCTCCACCAGGGCCGCTTGCAGCTCGGCGCGGTCCGGTTGCTCGCCCTCGTCGAACAGCCCCTGCAACTGGGCCGTCGGCACCGGCTGCTGGGCGGCGAACAAGGCTGCTTCCAGGATGGTTTTGAGTTCTACCGTCGCTCGAGTGAGTTCCATAACGTCATCACGCGGTCCGCTGCCGCACCTCGACATGCCCCAATAATTCTTCCTGCACGATTTCTATCAGCCCTTCCTTAGCCAATTCCAGAATGGCCAGCAGCGATACCACCGCGCCGTGGCGGCCTTCCTCGTAGACGAACAACTGGGAAAAAGCCAGGCTTCCCGCGCTGCTGACCCGTTGCAACACCGTGCTCATGCGCTCGCGCACCGACAAAGGCTCGCGCTGGATGTGGTGATGGCTGGTCTGGTCGACACGCTTCAGCACGTCGCGGAACGCCCGAATCACCTCGCCCAGCTCCAGCTCGGGATACACTTTTTTCACCGTGATGCGGCTGCTGTCCGTGTCCACCTCGAACACGTCCCGGTCCATGCGCGGCAGGGCGTCCAGGTCCTGCGCCGCTTGCTTGAACACTTCGTATTCCTGCAAGCGCCGCACCAGCTCGGCGCGGGGATCCTCCTCCTCCGCCTCGGCCTCGGCCGAACGGGGCAGCAGCAAGCGCGATTTGATTTCCGCCAGGTAAGCCGCCATCAGCAGGTACTCCGCCGCCAGCTCCATGCGCATCTCGCCCATCATGCCGATGTAGTCGATGTATTGGCGCGTCACCACCGCCATGGGAATATCGAGGATGTCGATGTTCTGCCGCTTGATGAGGTACAGCAGCAAGTCCAGCGGCCCCTCGAAGGTTTCCAGAAACACTTCCAGGGCATCGGGCGGAATGTACAGGTCGGCGGGCAGTTCCGTCAGCGGCGCGCCCCGAACCACGGCCAAGGGCGCGGCGACGGCCGGTTGCTCCGCGGGTGCGGCGTCTTGCGTCATAGCCACCGCTTACGGCGCGGCAATCCGGCTAGACACCGGCAATGGCGATGAACAGGCCTTGCAGCAAGGTCACCGGCACGGCCAACAAATAAGACAAAAGGTTGGTCGCCACCAAGGCCAGCAGAATGTAAAAACCGTAAGGTTCGATCTGCGCGTACTTGTACGCCAGGCGCGGCGGCAACAGGCTGGTCATGATGCGGCCGCCGTCCAAGGGCGGCAGCGGCAGCAGGTTCAACGCCGCCAAAACCACGTTGATGGCGATGCCGGCAACGCCCATATAAGCCAGCGGGCCGGTGATGAAGTCCACGTGTATCCAGACGGCCAGGCGGATCGCCATGGCCCACAGCAAGGCCATGAGCAAGTTGGCGACGGGACCGGCCACGGCCACCAGGGCGACGTCGCGGCGGGTATTGCGCAGCCGGTTCCAGGACACCGGCACCGGCTTGGCCCAACCGAAAATAAAACCGCCGCCCGGCAAAAAGCTGCCCAGCAGCAGCAAAAACCCCGGCACCAGCAGCGTACCCACCGGGTCGACGTGATGCAGGGGATTGAGGGACAGCCGGCCCATGCGCCTGGCGGTGTCGTCGCCGCACAGCTTCGCCACCCAGCCGTGGGCCACCTCGTGCAAGGTCACCGCGAACAGCACGGGCAACGCCCAGATGGCGATTTTCTGAATCAGGTTAAGCTCTTCCATGGCGGCATTATACCCGAAACGGAGAGCCGTATTCGGCGGGCGGCCACCGGCCGCCGCCGCTGCCAAATCGAACCCCAGGGCCATGGAGGCGGTTCGGCCGGCTTGGCTTTTGGCGTTTTTTTGCTATAGCCGGCGCTTCAGGCGTTAATATGGGCCGTGGCCGAACCAAACCGTTAATTCGACAAAGCGGTGCGGAAAAATAATCAGGAGGATTCGATGAACGGTCTAATGCCTTTTCTCCGGTTGCTGATGGTGCCCTTGTCCATCAGCCTGGTCGGAGCCCTGTTGGTATCCGTTTGGGCGAACTCGGACATGCTGGATTGGAGCGAGGTCGCCAATATGTCCCGCATGTTGTTTGTGTGGCATGCCATTTGGGCGATGGTGTTGACCTTGATCGTCGGCATGCCGTTCATTCGCTACCACACCAATCGCCAAACCATGGGCGGAAAGAACTGGCTGATTGCCTGGGCGCTGGTGTTCGCCCTGCCGGCGTTGCTGCAGAACTGGCTGTTGCTGCCTGTCGCGGTAGGCCTGGCCTGGCTGTGGTGGAAGCTCTATTACGGCCGCGAGCAACAAAGCGCCGCTACGCCGTAAGGGCTGCCTCGATGCGGCTGATGCGCTGACGCATGGCGTTCCAAATCAGCAGCGCGCCGCCGCCGAGGAACGCCATGAACAGCGACAACAGGCCCCGCGTCAGGAATTCCAGCCAATAGGCCAATTTTTCGCCGTCGCCGCTGCGCTGCTCCCACGCGATGCCGACCTGAGTTTCCGGCTGTCCGTGCAAAGCCCTGTCGACGGCGTAGACCACCTCGGGCGCGTATTCGGGAATTTGCGGTGCCCCCACGGGATCGTTGCCGCGGTCGATTTGGTACACGTAGTCGTCGGCCTTGGCCAGCAGCGGTTCGCCCAACTTCCGCAAAGCTGCTGTATCGCCGACCCGCAGCGCTATCTGCGCGCGCAGATAACCGTCGCTGTCCCGGGCCAAATTCAGCGTGCCGATGATGTGCTCGGCTTCGTCGTAGCGGGCTTGCCGCACGTAGCGGTCGAGCGTGCTGGGCAGCAGATGCAGCCAGCGGCTGGCCGGCGGCGTCCACCACGCCGTCACGGCCAGTAAAACCGCCGGCAAAAGAAAGACCCAGCGGGCGCGATGGCGCGGAAAAGCGCCCAGGGAAAAGCCGGCGATGGCCGCCACCAGCAGGAACAGGGTGATGAGTTGCAGGACTTCGTAAACGAACTGCACCGACACGGACAGCGGAATGTCGAAAGGCGGCAGGCCCTCTTGCCGCATCCAGGTTTCGTACGCGCCGTTCAACACCAAGGCAATCTGGATAAACGCGCCGCTGCACGCCGCCAATCCGGCAAATCCGCTGCCCAAAGCGCGGGCTTTCAGACCGCGCAAACGGCGTGCAAACTGGGCGGCGGTTTGAACCTCCATGGCCCTTAAACCCCGCCGGCTTCATCCAGTTGCGGCGCCAGTTGCCGGCGCAGGGTTTGCAACTGGCTGGTGACCGCTTCCCGCTGGCGGATGCCTTCTTCGTTGATGCGCGCGACTTCCTGCACCGTGTTCATCAAGGTGTCGTGCACCTCCTGCAAGGTGGCGACATCGATCACCAGCCGCTGGTTGGCGCGGGCGGTGGACAGCGTGTTGTCTTGCAGCAGGCGCGCGTTGGCTTTCAGGAAATCGTTGGTGGCGTCGTCGATGGAATTGGCCAGCTGCACCGCGTTTTGCTGTTCGGAAAGGGACAACGCCAGGGTGAACTGCCGCTTCCAGGCCGGTATCGTCAGTTCCTTGATGGTGTAGAACTTCTCGATCAGCATGCGATTGTTGGCCTGCACCATGCGGATCATGGGCAGTTGCTGCAGAGCAGAATGTTGCAGCAACTGCAAGTCGGCCACGCGTTTTTGCAACGCTGCCATGGCGGCGCGCAGGTCTTGCTGGCTTTGCATTTCCAGGGCGTCGCCATCGCTATTGGCCGCAGCCATCGCCAGGCGTTGCTGTAGATTCTTCGCCACGCTTTCGCCGGCCGTGATATGGGCGCTCAACTGCCGGTGCTCCTGCTTGATGGTTTCGAAAGCCTCGTCCAGCGCTTGCACGCGCAAGGCCAGCGCCCCCTGCATTTCCTGGACTTCGGCGACCAGTTGGTCGACCTGCTCCCGCACGCTGTGGAACTGGCCGGCGATATCGGCGCCCTTAAGCCGCATTTTGTCGATGAAGCCCCCGATCAAAGGAACTTTGGAGCGCTTGCCGGCCAGGCTGTGCAAATTGATGGTCTGGGCCGACACGACGATTTCGTTGAGTTTTCCGCCGATGCAATCCAGTTCCTTGGGCTTGACCTGCTCCAACAGGCTGTCCGCGTAGCTGGAAGCCTGGCTGCCCAGCTCCCGCCCGAAACTGTAGATGGCTGCCAAGGAACCGTTTTCCAGCTGCGCGGCCAGGGCCTTTGCCCGTTCTTCGTCCGTGGCGGGCAGTTCCACGGGGAGGTTGTCGGCTTCGGCAACGGCGGTGGTCTGAATATCGTGGGACACGTTGGCAACTCCTTATTCTGCGGCTTGGGTGACGCGTTGGGAAAACAGTTCGAATCCCATGCGCTGTTTCCATATCGGCAATAGCAGGACACGCACTTCCTTGAAGCGATCGGACACGGCTTGGGCGTGCTCCACCGCCACCTTGAACTGGGCCTGGGTCAGCCGCAAAGCCGTGGCCATGGCCTCCAGATTGCCCAGCCGGCGGGACAAGCGGGCGTGTTCGTGCGGGTCGAATCCCGCTGCCTCGCGCCGCTGCGTCGCCTCGGGCGACAGCATTAAGCGGCCGGCTTCGATATCCAGTTCGAGCTGCCGTATGTGTTCCTCCATGGCTACGGCGTGTTCGAGCAGCAGCCGACTTTGGTCGGCCAATTCCAAGTCGCCGCTTTCGCCTTGTCCGGCCAGTTGTTCGATTTGCCCGCACACCGTCGGGAAAAACACCTCGCGCTCCAGCAGTTCGCCGGTGAACCACTGCCATAGCCGGCGCAAACCGGACACGGTGCGGAACTTGGTCATCAGGGGCATCAAGGCGGTGCTGACCTGTTGCAGATTGGCGGTGGAAGCGCTGATGCCGTCCAGCAGTTTGAGCGCATCGGCGGACTGTTCTCCGGCTTGCTTACCCAGTTCGTCGATGGCGCGGGTACCCATGGCCAGCAGCGTCTCGGCCCGGGTTTTCGCGGCTGTGCCGGCTTCAAAGGTTTGCATCGCCGATCCTGATGGCGGAGCCCGCCGAGAGGGATTCGTCGGGTTTAGCGACAATGGCGGTGTCCTTGGCAAGCAGGTGGTTGACGCGGGCGTCGTCCGGGTGCAGCGCAGCCCGCAGTGTTTCTCCCCGCTGGTAGGCGGAAAGCCGGCGCCAATCGTCCGGCCGCACCGGCATGCCGCGGGCTCCCGTTCTTTCGGTAACCAGCACGTCGCCGTCGATCAGCCCCAGCGCCCTCACCCACACCGGCAAGGCGAAGCCCTTGATTTCCCGCCAGACGAAGGCATCGTCGCCGCGCCGCGCCAATGCGGCGGCCGGTATGCGCAGCACCTGCCCTTCGGCGCGGCCGTAGTGTGGCGTGAATTCCACCATGATGGTGGACGGAAAAGCGATTTGGCCGCGCTTGCGCTGCGCTTGCACGCGCCACGCCAGCAGGCCGAGGGAATGTTGCGGATCGCCGATTTTCACCGTGACGCCGGCCTTTTGATCCGCCGTCGCGCCGGAAACCTCGGTGATTTCCACCGGCAATACGTCGCCGGGCTTTTCACCATCGCGGCCTGGCGGCGGAAGGTGGCTCACATCGAACAGCAAGCGCGCCGTTTCCCCAACCGCCAGCGGGGCGGGCGGCGGCTCGGGCAGGCTCAGGCGCAGGTTGAATTCCAAGGGTTGGACTTCGATTTCCGAGAAACGCCTGTTCAGAAGATCGGGAGGCGGTATGCCCGCATCCGGCACCGCGTCCAGCCGTATCCGGTCGCCGCTTTCCGCTTCGAGGGCGCTCAAGGCATAGGCCGGCGTTTCCACCGCCAGGGGGGGATAGTTGGATGGCGAGGGGTAGCCCGTCTCTTTTGCCAGCGATGTGGTCAGGCCGATGACGTAGCCCTTGCCCGGCAGCGGCCAAGTGAAGCCGTCGTTGCGCATCCAGACGGTTTCCAGCACGATGAAGCGGCCTTCCGGCGCGGCCAGGGTGGTGGCCGGCGGCGCGGCGTAGTTCGCCGGCGCCACGAACACAGGCCGCGCCTCGCGGGCGGCGGCGACCGGGTAGGTGCAGGCGGCGGAACGGCACACCGGGTGGTCGGCCGGCGTTTCTTCCACCACATAAGCCCGCAGGGAACCTTGCGCGCCGAACCAGGCGCTCAGCGTGCCGGGAGCGCTGTTGGAGCACCAGGCCACCAGGTAGAGGCCGACGATAACGGCCAGCGCCTGCAAACCGCCGATGTCCTGCCTGAACAAATCGTTCAAGGACATGCTTTCCATCGATTCCGTGTCCCGTTGCAGCCGATTCATGCCGCCCATCCCTGTCTTTTTAAGAATCGTTTTGGGGTTTTCCTTGGTCTGCCGCTTGCCCCCAGGAGCGGGACGGTCGCGGCGTGGGGTACATTACCGCAAAGCCGGCTTAGCGCGCAAAGCCCGTCACAGCCCCGGCACCACACCCTTGCCCTGGCGCACGATGCTGGGGGAGTCCTCGGTCAAGTCCACCACCGTGGTCGGCTCCGTGTCCAAGGTGCCGCCGTCCACCACCATATCCACCTGGTTGGCGAGGCGCTCGCGGATATCGTAGGGATCGGACAGGGGCTCGTCGTCGCCGGGCAGCAGCAGAGTGGCGGTGACCAACGGCTCGCCCAGGGCGGCCACCAGGGCCAGGGCGATGGGATTGTCGGGCAGGCGGATGCCGATGGTTTTGCGTTTGGGCTGCTGCAAGCGGCGCGGGACTTCCTTGCTAGCCTTGAGGATGAAGGTGAACGGCCCCGGCACCAGGGACTTCATCAAGCGAAACGCCGCGTTGGGAATTTGCGCGAAGCGGGCCGCTTGGGCCAGATCGGCGCAACACAGGCTGAACTGATGGCGGTCGTCCAACTGCCGCAGCCGCTTGAAACGCTCCAGCGCGTCCTTGTCGTCCAATTGGCAAGCCAAGGCATAGGACGAATCGGTGGGGTAAACGATCAGGGCGCCTTGGCGCAACTTTTCCACCGCTTTCTCGATCAAGCGCGGCTGGGGATCGTCCGGATGGACCTGCAGAAATTGAGCCATGTCTCGCCTCTCACGCCCTCGCGGGCTTTTTTGCCACGTTGTCGCGCAGGTAAACCGGCTGGGCCAATTCCGCCGCCACTTGCAGCCCTTGCGCGAAGCCGTCCGCCGCCAAACGGGCCACGGCGCCGGCCCTGGGGAAACGTTCCGATAATTCAGCGCCGACCCGGCCGGCCCCGTTGTGCCGCAGCAACTCGCCGTAAGTCGCCCATCCGCTGCCCGAGGCCACGCCCAAGCCAGCATCGGCAAAATCCACCGCGTCCGGCGGGCAGACGCGCTCTGCGCCCATCGGCTGCGGCATCCCGCCCGGCCCGCGGCGGTATACGCCCCAATAAACCTCGCCCATGCGGGCATCCAGGCAAGGGTAAGCATAGTCCATGGCGCTTTCGTCCAAGGCTTCCAGGGCCAAAGCCGCCAAGGTGGAGACCGCCACCACCGGCAAATCGGCGCCGAAAGCGATGCCTTGCGCCACGCCGGCGGCGATGCGCAAGCCGGTGAAAGCGCCGGGCCCACGGCCGAAACCGATGCCGTCCATTGCCTCGAGCGTATAGCCGGCTTCCGCCAGCAACTCGTCCAGCATGGGCAGGATCAGCACCGTGTGCTCGCGCGGCGCCAGCCGGTAGCGTTCCAGTATCCGGCCGTCGTCGTAGAGGGCGGCGGAGCAAGCTTCGGTGGCGGTATCGAGGGCGAGGATTTTCATGGAACGAGGAAACGGCGGCGACGGAGCGTGAAGGCGCAATTCTCCCCGTTTCCGCCGAACAACACCACCCCGTCGCCGGCCGCCGGCGCGGGCCAGCCGGGCGGACGAGTGGTAAAATGGCGCCCTTGCCCATCACCACCGGATACCGCCGTGACCGATTACCCCGAAAAAACCTGCGACATCGACCGCCTGATCCGCCACCCCAAACTGGTGGAAGCCGCCATCGCCGGACGCAAAACCCAGCAGCGCCGCGACGGCGTTTACGCCTATCCCGGCGAAACCTTCCAACTGGAAGGCGTGACTTTCACCGTTACCGCGCTGGAGCGGCGCAGCCTGGGCGACATGACCGACGCCGACGCCCAAGCGGAAGGCTATCCCAGCCTGGAGGCCTACAAAGATTTGATCCTGAAAATGCACGCCGGCATGGAATGGAACGACAGCCACCAAGTCTGGGTGCACCATTTCCAACGCAGCGCCTAAATCCGCGCGGCGGCCCCGAGCCGGGCCGCCCCTTCCTTGACAAGCGGGCGCAGGCTTAAAAAAATAGCCGCCTTAACGACGGCCCGGCCCACGGCTGGCTCCCGCCATCATCACAGAGACAAGCATCGGGGATCGCCATGCTCTGGGACGCAACACCCATCGCTTTTACCCTCGCCTGGGGCGGATTCCAGTGGCCTGTGCACTGGTACGGCCTGATGTTCGCCGGAGCGTTCATCTACGGCATCGTGTTTTTTCAATACCTTTACCGCCGCGAAGGCCGCTCGCCGGACGAGGTCCACGACCTGGCGCTGTATTTCATGCTCGGCACGGTGATCGGAGCGCGGCTGGGCCACGTGCTGCTGTATAACCCGGCGTTCTATCTGTCCCACCCGGCGGAAATCCTGAAAATCTGGCAGGGCGGCATGGCCAGCCACGGCGCGCTGGTCGGCATACTCGTCGGCATCTATTGGTATTCCCGCCAGGCGGAAGGCGTTTCCTTCCTCTGGATCGCCGACCGCATCGGCATGGCCGTGCCCATTTCCGGGGTGTTGATCCGCATCGGCAATTTCATCAACTCGGAGATTCTCGGCAGGCCCACCGACATGCCCTGGGGCGTGGTATTCGCCCGCGTCGACATGATGCCGCGCCATCCGGTGCAGCTGTACGAATCGTTCTGCTATCTGTTGATTTTCCTGATCCTATTCCGCGATTACCGCCTCAATCTCAAAGACCGCGCGGACGGCTGGCTGCTGGGACGCAGCTTGATCCTGATTTTCAGCGCCCGCTTCGTGCTGGAAGCCTTCAAGGAAGGACAAGCGGTGTTCGAATCCGGCTGGCCGCTCACCATGGGGCAGTTGCTCAGCGTTCCCGCCGTGCTGGCGGGACTTTATTTGACGCGCCGCGCAGGAAGCGTGAACCGATGCGAACAACCGGCGAGCCGGCTTTGAACGCGGCGGCGAGTCATGGTAAAAGCGTGGGATTAGCAACGCGCAACCCGACTTGCTTGGCATGACTGATCCATTAACCACCGTATTCGAGTACCACCAGCTCACCAAGCACCAGTTCAACCGCTATGCGCCCTCCCTGGGCTATACCGATTGGGCCTGCCAGCCTGACGCCTTTCGCCGCTATAAAAGCGCGCCGCTAAAACGGCTATCGCGACCGGAGCCGCAAGAAACACCGCTGTTCGACGAGCTGCATATGGCGGGCGCCGTGCCGCCGCAGATGGCGGGCGTCGATGAGTTGAGCCGGCTGCTCTACCACAGTTTCGCTCTTTCCGGCTGGGTCACCAGCAACGGCAAGCACTGGCCCCTGCGCTGCGTCCCCTCCGCCGGCGGCATGCATCCCGTCGAGGCTTACCTGTGGTGCGACGCCTTGACCGGACTGACGCCCGCCCCCGCCCTGCTCCACTACAACGCCTACGAGCACGGCTTGGAATTGCGCGCCACCTTGGGCGAGCAGCAATGGCGGCAACTGCTCGGAACATTGCCTGCCAACGCCCTGTTATTCGGCTTCACCAATATCCACTGGCGCAGCTCCTGGAAATTCGGCGCCCGGGCCTACCGCTTTTGCCAACACGATCTAGGCCACGCACTGGGCGCATTGGCCTATGCCGCCGCCACGCTGGGCTGGCACTGCACCCTGTTGCCCATCACCGATCCGAACCTGGCGAAGCTGCTCGGCGTCGCGGCGCAGGAAGGCCCGGAAGCGGAACAGCCCGGCTGCCTGGTGGCGGTGACCCCCGGTCCGCTGCCCCCGAACCTTGCCGCCTCTTGGCGCTTGGACCCGTCCGTGCTGGAGCACGTGCAGGAAAAGCTGCTGACCCACAAGCCGGCCCCTCTGAGCAATCGCTATCACCCCTGGCCAGCCATCGACGAGGTGGCTGTCGCCTGTTTGGAACAGGAAATCGTCGAACGCCCCCGCGTTCCCCCGTTCGCCGGCGAACAAGCTTCCACGCCGCGCCCCGCCGGCGCGGACAAGCTGTTCCGCCGGCGCCGCAGCGCCGGCCGCATGGACGGCGCCCACAACATCGAGCTAGAGGACTTCCTGCGCATCTGCCGCCGGCTGGGGCCGAGCCGGCTGCCTTTCAGCATCCTGCCGGACGAACCCGCCATACACCTGGTGTTCTTCGTCCACCGGGTCAAAGGGCTGGCGCCGGGCATGTACGTCATGCCCCGTTCCAAGGAAGGCATGGCCTTGCTGAGAACGGAGCTCAAGCGCATGACCGACTGGCAACGCACCGAAGGCATCCCGGAACGGCTGCCGCTGTTCCAAATCCAACCGGGCGATGCGCAGATACCCTCCCGGGTGCTTAGCTGCAACCAAGCGCTGGCCTCGGGCGGCGCCTTCATGGTCTGCATGCTGGCCGACTTCGAAGGACGCCTGAACCGCTACGGCCCCGGCGAATACCGGCGGCTGCACTGGGAGGCCGGCTTGCTGGGCCAGGCCCTATACATGGAAGCAGAAGCGATCGGCCTGAACGGGTGCGGCATCGGCTGCTTCATCGACGACGCCGTGCACCAGCAATTCGGCATCCACGGCAACAAACTGCAAGTCCTCTACCACTTTTCCGTGGGCGGCGGCGTGGAAGACAACGCCATCGAGCGCCATCCGGCCTATTCCCACCTGGAAAACAAAGGGCTATAGGCTGCACCTCAGGCCTCGTCCGCAGCGGGACGCTTGCGCAACCGCACTTTGCCGCGGAATACCAAGTACTGGTAACCGTTGTAGATCAGCATGACGGGAAACAACATGCCGATGCCGGTGAGCATGAATATCAGGGTTTTGCTGGGCGACGCGGCCTCCTGAGCGGTCACGGCGGCGGGGACGATGTAGGGATAATGGCTCAGCACCATCAGCCCCGCCGAGGCCAGAAAGACAACCACGCTCCAAAAGAACGGGCTTAATTCGCGGCGCAAACGCAAGGATCGCAGCAGCATGGCAAACGCCAACGCCAGCAGGCCCGCCAGGTAATAAAACGCCGGCAAGCGGGCCCAGCGCTCGGCGACGTAGGGATAGAGCCGGACGGTCCAGGGAATGACGACCAGCGCCGCGAATATCAGGAACACGCCCGCTTGTTGCGCCCGGCGGAAACTAACGGACTGGATATCCCCCTCCGACTTAATGATGAGATAGGTGGCGCCGAACAGCACATAGGCGGCGACCACCCCCGCCGCGCCGAACGCCGCATAGGGCGTCAGCCAGCTCCACGCGCCGTCGGCGGAACCTCCGTGCGCCACCGACAAACCGCCCAACAGCCCGCCCAGGGCGAAGCCTTGCGCGGCCGCCGCCACCAGGCTGCCGCCGCCGAACACCAGGTTCCACGGCCGCTTGCGCCGCGCCAGGCTGCGGAACTCCAGCGCCACGCCACGGAAAATCAGGCCGAACAACATCGCCATCACCGGGATATACAAGGCGTGCAGCACCGCCGCGTAAACCAGCGGAAAAGCGCCGAACAAAGCCCCGCCCAGCAACACCAGCCAGGTTTCGTTGGCGTCCCACACGCTGCCCAGGGTGGTCATCATCACGCTGCGCTGCTCCTCCTCGTCGGTGAACAAGGTGAGGATGCCGACGCCCAGATCGAAGCCGTCCAGGATCACGTACAAGACCAGGATCAGGCCGATAATGGCGTACCAAATCGTGGCCAGCAGCAGTTGGATTTCAGCTTCCATGACGCGCCTCCCCCTCGCCGGCTTCGCGCCGCCCGTGGCTCGCAGGGTGGCCGGCGGCGGAATGGGCCGGCGCCAGCCCCATGTCCGGCCCCTTGCGCACGATGCGTGCGGCGAAAACCAGGAACACCACCAGCAATACCGCGTACACGGCGACGAATCCGGCCAGGCTGGCCGCCACGACGGCCGGCTGGAGTTGCGAGGCCGCCTCCTGCGTGCGCAGCAATCCATACACCACCCAGGGCTGGCGGCCCACCTCCCGCACGATCCAGCCGCACTCGGTGGCGACGTAACCGAGCGGAATAGCCGCCACCCAAGCCAGCAGCAACCCGCGTTGCCGAACGACCCGCCCCGGTTCCAGCCCCCCGCGGCTCCAAGCCCACGCCGTCCACGCCATCAGCCCGAACAAGGCGAAGCCGATGCCGGCCATGATGCGGAAGGCGTAGAAAATCAGCCCTATGGCGGGCGGCCGGTCCGCGGCAGGAAACGCCTTGAGCCCGGCCACCCGCCCATCCCACGTGGTGGTGGCCAGCAGGCTGAGCACCTGGGGCAACCGAATGGCCCAGACATTGGCCTCCGCTTGCCGGTCCGGCCAGGCCAACACGTTCCACGACGCGCCTTGGCCGGGGGGATTGGTTTCCCAGTGCGCCTCGATGGCGGCCATTTTTACCGGCTGGGTCTTGTATACCTCGCGCCCCTTGATGTCGCCGAGGATCACTTGCAACGGCGCCACCAGCACGGCGGCCAACAGCGCCGCCTTGAAGGATTTGAGAAAAAACGCCGGATGCCGGTTACGGACGATATACCAGGCGGAAAGCCCGCCGATGACGAACAAGCTGGTCTCCAGGCAGGCGCCCCACATATGGGCGAAGGCCAGGGGCATGTCCGGATTGAAAATGGCGTCGGCGTAGCTGTCCACGCGGAAACGGCCGTTTTCCACATGGCCGCCGGCCGGCGTCTGCATCCAGGAGTTGGCCACCAATATCCAGAAAGCCGACAGGGATGCGCCCAGCGCCACCATGGCGGAAGCGAACAAATGGATCGCCGGCGTCACCCGCGTCCAGCCGAACAGCATGATGCCGAGGAAGCCGGCTTCCAGCATGAAAGCCATGGCGCCCTCGAATCCCAGCGCGTTGCCGAAGAATTCCCCGGCGAAGCCGGAGAAGCGGTCCCAGTTGGCGCCGAACTCGAACTCCATGGGAATGCCGCTGACCACGCCCATGGTGAAATTGAGCAGGAACAGCTTGCTCCAGAAGCGCACGTGGCGGTAATAGTCCTCGTCGCGGGTTTTCAGCCACAACACCTCCATGGCGACCAGGAACAGCGACAAGCCGATGGTCAGCAACGGCCACAGGATGTGGAAAATCGCCGTGACGGCGAACTGGAGGCGGGATAGCAGCACCGGATCGGACAGGGTATCCATGGCGGGCCACTCCTTGGTCGAAAGACGCGAGTGCACGGCATGGCCGCGTCGCCGCGGCTAAACGAGACCATTCGATCCATGCCGAATGGCGGTTAGACCAACGGGAAAGGAGATGGTTGCCTCCGCAACAACTCCCGCACAAATTATATGGATTTACCCCGGAAACTTCGGTAAGCTGAATTCGACTCTTCGAGAGCTGCAGTGACCGTCGAGCCAACCGTTGTAAATGATGGGGCGTGGCTTTGGCTTAGGGCCCAAGCGGAAGCCGTCGACGCCTTTCCTGTTCGTCGCAAGACACTATCAACAACAAGGAACATAAATGAACTTTAAACGAGCTTTGGCCGCGTTACTGCTTTCCGTATTGCCGTTGGGCGCCGCGATGGCCGCCGGCAGCCCCATCAACGAAGACTACACGGCGATCATCAAGCTGTCCCAGCAGGCGCTGGAATCCGCCAAGCAAGGCAACGCGGACGCTTTTGTCAAAGCAGTCGGCGAAGCGCAATCGCTCGCCAAAGAGCAGAACAGCACGGGTAACTCCGTCACGTTGGGCCGCGTCGGCGGCAAATTCCGGGCCGCCGTCGGCGCGGCCAAGGCCGGCAACCTGACCGAAGGCGGCCAAGCGGTGGAAGCCGCCCTGGCGGAGCTGACCAAGAAGAAAGGCCCTATCGGCAGAGCCGAAGGCACCCAGTAAGCGAGCCATAGAGAGCCGGCTGTCGCTGACCACGCCGGCTCCCCGCACAACGGTTTGCGGATCGCCGCAAGCCGGCAAGCCCCGCCCTTACCAGCGGGGCTTTTTTATTGCGCGGCCAAGCCGCCCCCGTCAGCCGATTTCGAACGACGCCACGCCGAACAGGCGCTCCAGATCGATCACCGGCGCTTCCCCCTTGTACATGCGCGCGGTCTCGAACATCGCTTGCATGTCATGGCGCCGGGCCAGCGCCACGGCGGCCCGGTTGACTTCCGGCACGTCCAAATAAACGCGGTCGGCGGCGGGGGCTTCGGCTTTGAGCGCCAGAAACAGCGTTTCCGCCAATTCCGGACTGTCCGCGTAAAGTGGGCCGATTTTGCTGCCCGAACGGCACGGCCGCATCACGCCGTAACCGACCAGCTTGCCGTCACGCAGTATCCCCAGGGCGTTGGCGCCCGGCTGGGCAATCCAGGAGCGGGTGAAATAGGAGCGCTCGGCCGGAAAAAAAGGCCGCTCGTAGGACTCGACTGCATCCATGGGCACACTCGCCAAGTCCACCAGTCCGGCGTGCTGCGGAGCCCGCCCGCCGCCGCAGCCTTCGTAGCGGACGTTGCGGTAAGCGAAGGAAAAACCGGAGCGCTTGTAATTCTCCTGCTGGGCCAGCACGCCGTCCAAGCCGATGGTGCGCCCTTCCAGGTAGCGCAAGCCGGCGTCCCAAATGCGTTTACCGTAGCCATTGCCGCGATGACCCGGCTTGACGATGTAGAACCCCAGAAAGCCGAAAGCGTCGCCGTACTTCACCACGGAAATCGTGGCGATGGGCTCGTCGCCGAGCAGGCCGATGAGGAAGCCGTTGGAATCGACCGCATAATAGCTCTCGGCATCGTGCAGCCCCGGATTCCAGCCCTCTTGCGCCGTCCACTCGACGGCGAGATCAACATCCTCCCGCGTCATGGTCCGGATAGTGTAATTTTTCGCGTGCATTGACCCTCCTCGCAGGCCTAGTAACCCGTTTCGTCCATCCAACGGCAACGCAGCGTATAGCCGCGTCCCGGACTTCGCAAACGATAGGTGAAATTCCGCGGCCGGCAATATGCGCCACAATGGTGCGTCGCGCCCGTCACCGATGGCCCGCAAACCGGCGAACGCCCGGAAAACCCGGCGTTTTTTGACAAGGCACGCATTCTGCTTGGCAAAAGGCGTCACCCCTGCGATAGCGAAACGCGCCGGGGGACATCCATTGCCGCGAGGCGAAGTAGCGGAGTTCGAGCCATGAAACCTATCCTCATCCCATTAGCCGTGACGGCCGGCTTGCTGTTTGCCCGCCCGGCCCTCGCCACCCCCGACGAAACGGGCTACGCCATCGCCGAAGCGGATGTGAACCAATGGAACACCGCCGTCGCCCAAGGCAACCTGGACGGCATCGCCTCGCTGTTCACTCAACAAAGCGCCATGCTGATCCAACCCAACGGCCAAGCGGTGCAAAGCCGCGAAGCAATCCGGGCGTTTTGGAAAAGCCTGCTGGAATCGCCCCAGGGCGCGTCGCGTTTCCGGCTGGTCAAGGCCCGCCGCGAAAACGGCGACACGGTGGTGACCCGCATGGAGCTGATCGCCAGCAAATCGTTGGGAAATGCGCCGCAAGGCAGCATCAGCTACCACTATCAGGGCTTGGTCAACCACGTGCTCAAGCATCAGGCCGACGGCAGCTGGAAAGTCCAGGTGCAGCGCTGGAATGACGGTACCCGCCTGACGGAGGAAAAGGACTCGCCTACCCCGTAAAGGGAAAGCGCAGGGGAAACGGCCGTTCGGGGCGGCGTGGAGCCGTCCCGAACGGCGAGTGCAGGTTACGGGGCGTGACCCTGGTGCGTTGCCGTGCCGCCCTGGCCCGGTTGGGTGGCGGGCGCGGGCGCGGGCGCTGCCGTCACCAATTCCATCATGCCCTGGTCCTCGTGGGAAACGTTGTGGCAATGCTGGACAAAGGCGCCGGCGAAATCCACGGGCTTCTGCAGAAACTGCACGATTTCGCCAAATTGATTGGCGTTTTTACCCCCTGGCGAAAATTGATCGCCCGTCAGGCTGCCGGCATAGGAGCAATTGCCTTGGCCGAGAATGCTGGGGCAATTGATCAGCACCGTGTCGCGCCATACCGGGAACGGGTATTGCACCTGGCCTCGCGATACCAACTGGAAGGGATTGATGTGGATGTGGAACATATGGGTATCCACCGCGCTTTGCACCGACCAGCGATCCACTTGGTTCAAGACCAGATCGCGCTGGCTGCGCAGCGGATTGAACACCCGCGCGTTGACCACCGCCGCGCCGCCCTCCCTGACCGCGTAAGTGTTGGTGGTGAAACCGTACACCACCCCCTGGGTCGGCAGCGCCGGGATTTCCGCCGCGGTGATGGTCGCCGGCGCGATAAGCTTGTTCAAGGCCGCCTGGTGAGGCAGGCTGGTGTTGTAAGGCGCGATGTCCGTCGGCTCCACCACATTGACCGTCAGTATCGGCTTCTTGTTTTGGTAGACGGCGGATTTGGGGTTGCACAGCTGCTTCATGGAGGTCTGGTTGCCGGCCTCGTATAAGGCATACACGCCCGCCTGGGCCGGCGCTTTCACCATCAAATCCAGCCTTTGCCCGGCCGCCAGGAACAGCAACTCGTTGTTCAGCAGGTCGTCGCCGTTGGCGGGATTGACCACGGGGGCGGTGATTTGCACCGGTCGCGCGTCCTCGGCCACACCGGGTTTTTGCAAAGGCACGCCGTCCACCGCCAACACATAGGCTTCGGGAGCCGGCGCGGCGGTACCGGCCAAAGGCATCAGGCACATGGGCACCACTTTATCGATGGTGCCGTTGACGACCCGCCACAGCTGCACCTCTTTCGATTTCATGGTGATGGACGGTTGGAACTGGCCGTTGACCGACAAGGTGGCCTTGGTGCTGTTGTTTCTAAAGGCCGGCGCCGGCGGATGGGAATGGTTGAAGTCGCATCCCTGGTCGCCCGGAAAGCCGTAAACGCTCATGCAGTCGATCAAATAAGGATCGCTGGCCGTACCGCTGCCGACGGGCTTGCCGCCGTTGGGCGCCGGATACTGCCCGCCGTAGGCGATTTGCTGGAACATGAGCACCTGCTCCGTTGCCGCCTGCACTTCCGGCAGGCTGTCCAGGCCGTGTTGCGGATCCTCGACGATCAACGCGCCGGCGAAACCGTCGGCCAAGTGCATGGACACCGCGCCGTGCTTGTGGGCGTGATACCAATAGGTGCCGGCGGGGTGGTTGGCGGGGATGTTGTAGGAATAGGCGAACTGCCCCGTCACGCAATCGGCCGCGTTGGTTTCCTTGGCGCAAGCCGCCACCACGTCCGTCGGCGTATCCTGCGGAAAAATGCTCAGCAATACGTTGTCGCCGGGGCTTTGCGGCGACACGTGCAGGCCGTGGGTGTGCAGGTTGATGACATCGAAGCCGTGCGGAATCGTCATGCTGTGGCTGGCGTCTCCGGCGAACACATCGTAGTTCAGGCTGTTTTTCAACGTGATGCCCAACTGGTCGCCGGGGCGCACGCGCAAGGTCGGCCCCATCAGCAGCGCGTTGGCGGGCGCCGGGGTGGCGGCCGGCGCGCTGGCGGTCAATTGCACGCCGCGCGCCTTCACCACCGGATTCACCAGCGCCTGGCCCTTCGCGGCGGCCGCCGTCGGCGAGGGGCCGTACAGCGTGTAATCGCCGGATTTGAGCTCCAGCCCCACCTGCAAGGACTTGGTGTCCCCCGAGCTCGCGGACTGCGGCAGCTGCAAAGGCGCGGCGACCGGCGGCGCGCTTTTGGCGCAAACGCCGACCGGAATCGCGGCGACGCCCGCCGCCAGCACGCTGGCCAAAACTCCCCCGGATTTTTTACTTATTCTTCTTTCGATCATTAGATATGGCTTCCTCTTGTATTCCAAACAGCCGGCCATTGCCCCGGCCGGCCACCTCCGCAATCCCCCCGACCTGACGGCGCGACTGGCCCGGCAGACCGGAGCGATAGTCAAGCGGCGGGCAATTCGCCGCTTGAAACGTTGCCGGCGAACGGGGGGACGGTATATTCCACCGCCGTGTCGTCCCCGTGCCAAAGAATGTGCCGGGTCGGCTTGCCGTTCTCGAACAGCACCTGGCCCAGATTGCATTTGGGCGTCACCAGCCTGCCGCCACCGCTGGCGGGCTTCAGCAAGGTATGCTCCATACGCCATTGGTCGGCGTAAAACCGCCACCAATTGCTCTTGCTGGAGCTGCCTTTTTCCAGTTTCGCCAACGCCTTCAGGGCGCGTTCCTGGGAAAGGCTGGGCTCGTTGCGCAGCGCCGAGCTGGTCAGCTGGCGGCAGCGCAACACCTTTTCCTCGCCGGTATAGCCGGCGCTGCTTTTGTACCAACCGTGCGCAGTGAAGGAGTAATGCACGTCCCCGGACAGGAACACGCATTGCTCGATACCCATTTTGTGCAGCAAAGTGTCCATCAGATCGGTGAAGCCGCTGAGATTGGCCGACCAGGCTTCGGCGTCCAGCCAATCGACGATTTTCCCCGCCAAATAGCCGGACTCGTCCGCCAAATCCTCCAGGAAACGCACCGCCGGCATGTCTTCCACATAGCCCACCCCCCACAGAACGATCTGCACCAGATTCTCCAAGGGCGAAAAGCCCATCACCGGCGTGGCGGCGATCAACACGGGGCAGGTGTCGCCGCCGATGGCGCGGCCGACATCGTGGCAGCTTTTCCGGCAGGTTTTCAGCTTGGTCCACTCCACCCGCAGCCAATCCAGCGCGTAGCGGTCCATCAGGCGCGGCGGGTAAAAAGGGTTGTCCGGCTGGCGCTGGGTTCTGGAATCCATGGCGATGATGGGCGGCTCGGTGGGCACGGAAAATCCCCACCCCCGATGCTTCCAGGTAAACAAGTCGTAACACTCGTCGCCGTCGAGATCGTCGCCGGTTTTGTTCAAATGGCGGGGCACGGACTCGATCATGTCGCTATCGAAGTTGTCCGGGTCGTTGCCCCAGGCCTGGAACGCCCAGTAAGCCGCCAGGGCGTTGGAGACGATGCGGCGGCCCAGCGGCGACGAGCGCACTTTGTCGTACCAATGGCCGGTGATGTTCCAGTCGTCGGTCACATCGTGGTCGTCGAAGATCATGTAGGTGGGGATATTGGCCAGCAGACGCCGAACCTTGGGCAGGGTTTTGGCGAACTCCGCCACAGCGGTAGTGTGTTTTTGCGCTTCGGCCAGCGCTTTGTCCGTCACCTGCGCATGATCGCTGCGGATGTCTTCCCAGCCGGGAACCGACCAATCGCTCGCGTTGCCGAACACGTAGAGATACATGGCGGCGAACTCGCCGAAACTCATCAGATGATTGCCCGACTCGCCGGAACTGAAGCCGGAATGGTAACGATGCAACACATCCTTGCGGCCGCCCAGGAGGATGTCGTTGGGATCCAACTCGGCGGGCCGGACGCCCGTATCCTGTTGCTCCAGGCCGCGCAACCGCTTGATTTTCGCCTTCAGCGCCGACTTCAGGCTGTCTCGCGCGATGCCCGGCTCGCCGCCCGCCTCCCGCAACGGCAGGAGGCCTTTCCTGCCGGTCAGCGCCACGGCTTGGGTGCGCAAAGTCGCCAGCAGGGACGCCGCCACGTCGTCGGCATAAATCTGATCGCCCGTCAGCAGCAAGACGTCGGGCCGGTCGGCTTGGCTAAGGCCCGCATGGAAGCTTTCCAAAAGCGCATCGCCCGCCGCCAGGGCGTCCGCCCCCATGTCGCCGTGGGGCTTGCGGCAACTGCCGTGCAGCACGGACCGCAACTGGTCGGGAATATGGAACACCGGGTGGGCATGATCGGCGTAGGTCAACCGCGCCAGGCTCAGGTCCAACGGCCCCTGGCTGTTATGCAGCAAACGGTAGTACAAGGAAACGCCGGTCGGAAAGTGGGCGCCTTGCGTGGGATAAGCCTGCAGCAAATAGACGAACAGCTTTTCCCCCAACTGAAAACAGCTGGCGGCGAAGTCGTCCGGACTGCTCCGTCCCACCGTCTGCTCGTCCATGCCCAGGATTTCCAGCGACAAATCCTGCCGGCTGTCCATCGCCAGCCAGACACACACGCGATCCTGCGTCGTGCGGCGCAGAATGGGGCCGGCCAAGAGGTGATCCAACATGCCAAAGATCCTTTTTGCTTATATTTGCGAGGCTGGAGACACTACACTGCATCCCCGTGATCGTCTGTAATCCCAGGATTACAAACCGATAAGAAAGCCCGCGCATTCGGCCGGGGCCTGGCAGGGCTGTCTTATGAACCTCCGGCGCCGCCGGCAAACGCCGCGCGTCGCCATGCTTGTCGGTTATTCCGCCTAAGCTATGGACGACACGCAGCGCAACGGCCCAGGGCGAGCGGAAGGACGGAACGCGGCGGAAAAGCGACGAGGTTCACGCAGCGGGGCGTCCACATTAGGGCAAGATGCCGTTGTCGATGCGCGGGTCGCGGCGAAGGGAACCGCCCCGGAAGCAAGGCCGGAAAAGCGCGCCCGCGCGCGACGGCAAACCATCCCCCAGCGCGGGGATTTCGCTTAACCTTCACAACGCGTGACCACCGGCTTTGGACAACGAAAGGATGCCCAGCATGAATCACCGCCCCCGCCCCGGTTTCTCCCAGCACAGAGCCGGCTGCGACTATCGGCCGCTGTTCGATCATGCCGTTGCATGACGCCGCGCTCATACCCGACACGGCGTCGGTTAACGCCGTCCTGGCGCGGGAGGTCGATCACCTGCCCAGCGTTTCGGTGGTGCTGGCGCGCCTGCTGCAACTCACCCGCGACGACGCCACCTCCATCGACGACCTGGTCAAACTGGTGGAAACGGACCCGGCCATGGGGGCGGCGGTATTGCGCAGAGCCAACTCCGCCGCCTACGGGCTGCGCTACAAGATAGCCACCCTCAAGCAAGCGGTGGTTGTGCTGGGGTTCACCAACGTCCGCTCCATCGCGCTGGAAGTGCTGCTTTACGAACGGCTGATACGGCGCGTCAACAGCGATTTCGACTACCTGTCCTATTGGCGCCACAGCCTGGCCGTGGCCTATTTGTGCCGGGCCATGGCCCGGCAACTGGGCTATCCGGACGCCGACATCGCCCATAGCGCCGGCCTGCTGCACGACATCGGCAAAATCATCATGCAAGTCTATGGCCGCATCAGCTACAGCGCCATCCTGCCCCAATTGCAGGAAAACGCGTGCAGCGCCCACGAAGCGGAACGGCGCCTGGTCGGCATAGGGCACGATGCGCTGGGAGCCTACTTCTGCAAGCGCTGGGAGTTCCCGCGCCCGATCACCCTCGCCGTCAGCCTGCACCACCAGCGCTTCGCCTCCCTGACGCTGGAATCGCACGAACGCCTGCTGGCCGCCATCGTGGCGCTCGCCAACTTCATGGCCTGGACGCAAGGCCTGGGCTCCTTCAAGGCGCCGCAACCGCCGGCGCTGCAGCCGGAAGTCTATGAAAGCATCGATACCGGCAAGCTCGATTTGAACGAGATGCTGCGCGCCATGGACTCCGAGCTGCAGGCAACGGCCGTGTTCTACAACTTCCGCTTTCCGTCCCTGCCGGCGGTGCGGGAAACCCTGCTGCGCACCAATCTCGACCTGGGACGCCTCAATGCCGATTACGTTTATCTGGAACGGCAGAACCCGCGGAACAACGCCGCCGTGTCCCACATCAAGGAAAACCTGGTGTTGCCCCATCAGAGCCTGGTGCCGGAGGAGATTATCGAAAACACCTTCCGCGCCATCCGCCAGGACTTTTCCTTCGACCGGCTTTACCTGCTGGAAAACGAACCGAAAAGCCGCCACCTGAAGCCGGTTTATGCGCATTGCGCCGAGGGAGCCGCGCCGTTGCCGGCCGGCCTGGAGTGGGAGCTCAATCCGTTTTTCGAACCGATTCTGGAATCCTTGCGCCACAGGGTTCCCGTCGTCGTCGCCGGGGCCACGCCGCAGGAGGAAAAACTGCTGCGGGACCTGGGCGTCGACGAACTGGGCCTGGTTCCCGTGACCCGCAACGGCCAAAGCGCCGGGCTGATCGGCATGGACAATTGCCGCAGCAAACAGCCCGTGCAGCTGGCGAACCTGTCGGTGGTAAGCATCATCGCCAGCGAAATGGCCTTGGCGCTGGAGCACGCCCGCCTGTTCGAAAGCTACCGCAAGCGGGCGCTGTTCGACCCGTTGACCCAGGTCTACAACCGGGGAGCCATGGAAGACACGCTCAACGCCTTGTTCGAGCAGGCCAAGCGCGGCGAGCGCACCCTGGCGATCGCCATGGTCGACATCGATTTCTTCAAGAAATTCAACGACGCCTTCGGCCACCTGGTGGGCGACGACGTGCTCAAAATGGTGGCCGGCCTGATGCAGAAAACTTGCCGTCCCACCGACCACGTCGGCCGCTTCGGCGGCGAGGAATTCATCTTCATCCTGCCCGACACCTCCTTCGTGGCGGCCCTGCATTTCGCCGAACGTTTCCGCCTGCGGGTGGAGCAACTGGGACAACTGCTGGAAAAGCGCTTCGCCGGCCGCCCGCTGACGGTCAGCATGGGGGTCGCCGCGTACGAAACCGGCTGCCCCGGCGGAAAAACGCTGATCTCCCGCGCCGACCAAGCCCTGTATGCCGCCAAGGACTCGGGACGGAACTGCATACGCGGTTATTGCAAGGGCCAGCTTGTGGAGCCAAAGCCCACCGTGTAATTTGGCGTCGTCGGCGAGGCGGCGCCGACCCGACACGATGCAAACGCCCAATAAAACCGCCGCAGGGAATCATGGCGCCATGAAGCTGACGGAAACACATCACCCCGCCTGGCGGCTGCTGCCCGAACTGCGGGAACTCCTCTTTCTCGCGCGGCGAGCCCAGGGCCTGGCGCGGGTGGAAACCCTGGCGCGGCTCGAATGCGACGGCCACCACTTTCCCCTGCTGGCTTTCCGCTTCGGCCCCAGCGACCCGACCGCGCCGGTCCTGGCCCTGTTCGGCGGCGTTCACGGCTTGGAACGCATCGGCACCCGGGTGGTGACCTCCTACCTGCAAACCGTCCTGTCGTTGGCGCGATGGGACCGCAGCACCCAGCGCCTGCTCGAGGAAACGCGCCTGCTGGTGGTGCCGCTGGTCAATCCGGTAGGCATGTATTGGCAACGGCGCTCCAACGGCAACTTCGTTGACATCATGCGCAACGCGCCGGTGGAGGCCGAGGGCGTGGCCGGCTGGCAGATTTTCGGCGGCCATCGCCTGTCGCCCCGGCTGCCCTGGTACCGGGGCCAGGAAGGCGCGCCGCTGGAAACGGAGACGCAAGCGGTTTGCGACCTCGTGCGACGGGAGGTTTTCCCGGCCAAAGTGGCGCTCAGCATCGACGTGCATTCGGGATACGGCAAAGTGGACCGCTTGTGGTTTCCCTACGCCAAGACCAAAACCCCGTTCGCCTCCGTGCCGCAAGCGATGGCGCTGAAGCATTTGCTGGACAAGGCATACGGCAACCATATCTACCGCGTCGAGCCGCAATGCCGGGAATACCTGGCCCACGGCGACCTATGGGACTATCTCTACGACGACTACCGGCAACGGCAACCGCAGGGCGACTACATTCCCTTCACCCTGGAAATGGGCTCTTGGCTGTGGGTCAAGAAAAACTGGCGCCAGCTGTTTTCCCTGCCCGGCATCTTCAACCCGCGCTTGCCGCACCGGGAACGGCGCATCCTGCGGCGCCACACGCCGCTGCTGGACCTGCTGCTGCGCGCGGTGCAATCGCCGGAGCCGTGGACCCAGCTCAATCACGCCAAACGGCAACGCTTGCTGCGACACGGCCACGATCTCTGGTATGGCGGTTAAGCCTTCCTCGCGCTGGATTTTCCTGCGCGGCCTGGTGCGGGAAAGCGAGCACTGGGACGATTTCCCCCAGCGCTTCGCCCAAGCGTTGCCCGGCGCCGAGGTGCGCTGCCTGGATCTGCCGGGCAACGGCGAGCACTGGCGCTTGAACAGCCCGCCGAACCTGCGGGAAGCCATGGAATTTGCCCGCCGCGAAGCCTGGGAAACGGCGGACGGCCCGACGGCGCCGCAAACGCCGGTTTACCTGCTCTCCATTTCCATGGGCTCCATGGCCGCCCTGGAATGGGCAAGCCGATACCCGCAGGAAATCGCCGGCGCGGTGTTGATCAACACCAGCCTCAGCGGGCTCAATCCCCTCTACCGCCGCCTGTCCTGGCGCAGCTGGCCGCTGCTGCTGCGCATTCTCGCCACCACCGACGCGGCCGCCCGCGAACGGCTGATTCTGCGGCTGACGTCCAACCGCGCGGCGGACGCCGCCTTGATCGCGGCGCGGGTGGCGACCTACCAGCGGCGGCCGGTGCGCTGGTCGAACGTGCTGCGTCAACTGTGGGCCGCGGCACGCTACCGCCCTCCGCCCGCGAAACCCGCCGTGCCGCTGCTACTGCTGAACAGCCTGGGCGACCGCATGGTGGCCCCCTCCTGCACCACCGAAATCGCCGCCCTGTGGACCGTCCCCTGCCTGACCCACCCCTGGGCCGGCCACGACCTGCCCCTGAACCATCCCGCGTGGGTCATCGCCGCCGTGCGGGAGTGGATGGCCGCCAATATCGACCGGCCGCACGCCGCCTAGGGCCGTTCCGTCTAGAGCGAAACGCCCATTCGGTGCTACCTTGGTATAGGGTCGCCGATTCGCCGTCGAGGAATCGACCCGCCGTCTCCGTTGTCCGCAAACCACAGGAGGTTCACCGCCATGAGACGCTTGACCAACACAACCGCGGCGCTGATCTGCAGCGCCTTGATGGCCCTGCCCGCTTTCGCCGAAGAAAAACCCGCCGCGCCGCCGGCGCCACCGCCGGGTCCGGGCGGCATGGGCGAGATGAAGCACGAACAGGGAATGGGCATGATGAGGGGCATGGACCAGAAACCGATGGATGCCATGCTGCGGCAGATGCAAGAGCACCAGATCAAAATGCACGACCTGCTGCATCAGATTCGCGAAGCGAAAGACGAAAAACAGCGCGAACGCCTGAAAGAAGAGCAGCGCAATCTCATGAAGGACCATATGGAGAACATGCGCGGCCATGGCCCCATGATGCAGCAACACCCTCCGATGCAAGGGATGCCGCCGCCCGGCGACAAGCCTTCCAACTGATCCGTTTGGCGCAGACGCCCGGGGCCGCTTCGCTCGGCGAAGCGCCCCCCGGCCCTAGGGCTAGCCCCCGCCGCTAGACCGACGAATCGCCCAGGGGCTCGGCCTGCTCCAAAGCTTCCGGGGCGATGCGCCCTCCGGGAAAATCCGACAACCCGACCAGCACGTTGTCCGACCGCCTCACCGCCAGACCGAGGAATTTGCCGGAAACCTCGGCGATCAGCTTGCTTTGCAGCAGATCGTTGAGCACCGCGCGAACCGCGTCCTCATCGGCCGCGTCCCCCTGCTGCCGCAAAGTGCGGATCAGCCCGTTCACCGATTGCGCGCTGTCGCAGGCCTCGTAGATCGTCCGGGCCAAGCCGGACAGCAAGTGCTGCGGTTTTTCCGCGCAAGAACGGGTATCGGCAATGGCTAGGGCCGCCCCCGCGTCGCTCATTTCCAGCACCGGCCGGGACGCCTTGTCGTCATATAGCCCCCACCACTCGCGCAGCGCCACGGTCAGCCGGTCGAAACCCGGGCGAGCGACGGCGGCCGGAGCGCCCGCTTTGAGTTCGAAGAAATAAACCAAGTCCGACAATACCTGTTCGGAAACCGGGTAGATGTATTTGTAAATATCCAGCGGCTTCAACTCCACGCCATAACTCTCGGGATCGGCGTGGTATCGGCTGAAGCGATGGTATTGCAACGGCGTTATGCTCAACGGCGGCTGGAGGTGGACAATATACGGGATAATATCCGCCATCTCCGCGTACCACTCGTCCCGCTCATGCGGAAGGTTGACCAGAAATATCCAAAATATGCAAACCCCGAACTCCTCGGCCCATTTCAGCAACTGAATATTGATCGCCGCGCTGCACCCTTTGGCGATCAGTTTCAGCATGCCGTCGTGGATGCTTTCGATACCGGGCTGTATCCATTTTATGCCGGCCTCGGCCAGCGACTTCACGTGCCGGCGACTAAGATTCGACTTGGTTTCGAAAAAAATCGTGTAGCCTCTCTCCGCAAGCGCCGGCAATACATTATTGAAATAATCCATATCCAAAATATTGTCGACAAACTCGAAGCTCTTGATAGCGTATTTTTCCGACAATACCGACAACTCTTCCAACACGCGTTCGGGAGACTTGGAACGATAGCCGATGCTGGAGCCGTTCAAGCCGCAGAAAGTGCATTGCGAGCGCGCACCCCACCAGCAACCGCGGGACGACTCGTACAGCAGGCCCGGCTTGATGAACTTGCCGACGGCCATCCGCTCGATGGCCGCAAAATAATCGTCGAAATCCGGTATGGCGACCCGGTCCATATCGCTGACCGCCGCCCTCGGCGCCCGCGCCTTGCCGCAAGCAGCGGCGTCCGGCGGGGCGGCGCCGATAACGCCGGCGGGCAGCGCGCGAACGTCGATATTCCTGCCGTTTTGCAGCAAGGCGCGGCACAAAGGCACGATAATCTCGTCACCCTCACCGGAAACCACAAAATCCACCCAGTCGAAAGCGGTCTTGGTGGCCACGCCCATTTCGCCTTCGCAATTGGCCCCGCCCATGAGGGTGATAATGTCGGGATCCAGCCGGCGAATCTCGCGCAGCAAGGCCAAGCTGGCGCAATGCTGATTGAAGGAAGAACCGCAGCCGACGATGGCCGGCTTGCGCTTGACGATATCGCTCGCCAACTCGCGGACAAACTCGCGCCCCTGGGCGCGTACCCGCCTCAGCGTCGCGGCGATATCGTCGGATTTGAGCCTCTGCTTGAAACCGGTACGCTGCGTTTCCGCTTCGGCATAACGGAACATCTCGGCGACATCCGGGTTGAAATCGGGAAAAGCCGCCCCGGCGAACGTCCATTCCCCCAGGAAAAACTCGACGAAACCGTTGCCTAAGGCCTGATAAACCGGCACGCCGATTTTTTCGGCGAACCGCAAATTGGCATACACAATATCGCTATTGAGGCCGGCCGAGGCCAGGGCGGATTTCAACATGCCGAGGCCGATGGCGGGACGTTCCAGCGCGCCATAAGGCATGGTGACGAAAACGATCTTGCTGTCCTCCGTCATTCCCAGATTATCCATAAAATCTCTTTAGCGTCGGCATCATAGAGGCAGGCCCATCACGTTCGATATTCGAATAAACCCGAAACCCAAAACCGAATCGCGACGTTCAAAGCGTCGTCCCATGCGGCATTTTTGCGGTTATCGGCTGCGGCAATTAATACCGCCTGCGGTTCTTCTTGTCCATCGCCCCGTGCCCGGCGGCGGTCCCCGCCGCCGACGCCAAGGCGCCCCCTCGCCCAGGTCTTGGCGTTGCGGCGCCACAATGGCCTTGCTAATCTACGCGGCACGTAATGTCGTGCGGAAACCCGCCCGGCTCGGCCACGCGGGCTTCATACATAGCCATAGAGAACTCCTACATGCGAACGCTAAACACAAAGCTTAGAAAAAATGTGTCGTTGGTTTTTTGCGGCGTCTTGCTGGCGCTGTCCGGCGCCGCCTGGGCCGAAACCGACAAGGAAATCCAGGAAAAAGCCCTCATGCAGCGCGACGCGCTCAAACACGGCGGCGGCGCGATGGAGCACGCGGAGCATGGCGGCAGCGCCGACGAATCCGCCAACAAGTACCGCGGCGTGTTTTACGGCTATCTGCCCTGCACCGAGTCGCCGGACTGCGCCGGCCTGAAAATGACCTTGTCGCTGAAACACAACGGCAGCTACCTGTTGATCATCCAACCGGCCAGGCCCCGCAACCGGGAAACCTTCGAAAAAGGCACCTACACCTGGGACGACAAAAACGCCACGGTCATGCTGACCCCCTACAACAAAGACAAGCCGCAGCGCCGTTTGACCGTCAAGAGTGAAACCAGCCTGCTGTACGTCAACAACGACGGCACCGCCATGCCCGGCAGCCAGTCCGCGTATATGCTGGAAAGAAGCGATGCGGCCGGCAACCGGGAAATGCATATCCATTGACGCCGCTGCAATCCCCGCGGCGAAACACCGTAAGCCGGGTTGAGCGAAAGCCCGGCGCGGGGATTTCGCCGTAACCCCATGAGGATGCGCCGCCTTCGTCAGCGCCTCCTTCGCCATCGAAGCCTGCCATGCTGGAACTCTACCTAGACAGCGCGAACCTGGACGAAATCCGCCGGCTAGCGCCCATTCTGCCTTTGGCGGGCGTCACCACCAACCCCACCATCATGGCGGCCGGCGGCCTGGGCCTCCAGCGGCTGCTGCCGGAGCTGGCGGCAATCCTCGGCCCGCATGCCCGCATCCATGTACAGGTGATCGGCAACACGGTGGAGGACATCGTCGCCGAAGCCCGGCAACTGCACGCCCTGCCCTACAACATCGTCGTCAAAATCCCCGCCCACGCCGCTGGCCTTGCCGCCATCAAACAGGTCAAGCAGCAGGGCATTCCGGTGCTGGCCACAGCCATTTACAACGTGCAGCAGGGCTTTTTGGCCGCCTTGAACGGCGCGGATTACCTGGCGCCCTATCTCAACCGCATCGACAATCTCGGCTGCGACGGCCTGGGCGCGGTCGCCGATCTGCAAACGCTGATCACCCACTATCGACTGCCGACCAAGCTGCTGGTGGCCAGTTTCAAGAACGTTCAGCAGGTTTTGCAGGTATTGAAGCTCGGCGTGGGCGCCGTGACGGTGCCCTTGGACATCGCCGGCCAGATGCTCAACGCCCCGGCCACCGACGCCGCCGTGGACAAGTTCGGCGAGGACTGGCGGACGGCGTTCGGCGAACGGCGATCGTTTGAAACTTGATGGCTTCGCCGCCGCGGGAGAATCCCGCGTCGGGCCGCTTTTTGTCGGAGCCTCATCGCGGGCGGTTAGGGTACGCGATGCGTACCCTACATGGCGGAAGGTCGGCGGACCCAGCCCGCCCTACCGCTTGACGGAAAGCAGATTGGGCGGCGGCCCCATGGGCTCGAAGTTCCTCAACAGCGGCACGTCGTCCTTGGCGACCCAGCGGATAGCCAGGTTGTAGCTGCCTTGCGGCCCCCAGCCCCCGGTGAATTTCTTGCCATCGGGCGTAAAGGTCCAACACATGTCCTCCCCGACGGTGTTGATGGTGTCGCCCAGGTTCAAGGGTTCCTGCCATTCGCCTTTCGGGTTCTGGTAAGCGATCCATTCGTCGTGCCCGCCCCGCGAAGCGAGGTCGGGCCGGTTGCTGGTGACGATGAGGCTTTTGCCGTCTTTGGACAGCCCCGTCCAGTGCAAATGATCCCGGTAGGGCGAATTGATCCTCGGCCCCAGGCTCTGCGGTTTCTGCCAAACGCCGTCCTTCTTCTCGACCTTCCAGATGTCGCTGTCCTGGGTGACGCCGGGCTGCTGGTAGTTGAAGTAGATCAGGCTGTCGGAGGCGATGATCGGGCAGTGCTCTTCGCCGGTCGCGGTGTTGATCGGCGGCAATTCCGGCACGTCGTTCCAATTTCTGGCGGGTTGCCAGACGCCATCGACTTTCTGGGCGACGTAAAGGTCGCCGGTGGACAGGTTGCCCGGTTGGTAGCGGGTGAAATAGATGACGTTGCCGTCGTCGGACAGGCTAGGCTCCAGCTCCCAGGCGGAAGTGTTGATGTTCGGCCCCACGGTGGGATCGACGCCCGGCCCCAGGTGGACGGGCGCCTGCCAAACGCCGCCCACGTTACGGGCCATCCAGATGTCGAAGTTGTAAGGCGTCCCCGACTCGATGCTGCCCGGCCGGGTCGAGGTGAAAATGGCGGTTTTGCCGTCGGCGCTGTAGGTGATTTCGAAGTTGGAGCCGGGGGAATCGAGCCCGCCGCCCATGGGATGGGACGTGGGCGGCGCCTCCGCCCCTTCCCCGCCCGGCATGGACATGCCCGGCATCGCGTGGGAAACGCCTTGTACCCCCAGCACCGCCGACAGCGCCAAGAAAAAGCTTGAAATAGGCTGCTTCACTTTCATTTTTCCAACTCTTTGGGTATTAGCTCATAAGACGCAAACGGGATAGGCCGGATTGCGCGGGACGAAATCGCTGAGAGACCGTACGGATTAGCACGATAGCTTGGACTGGCGACAGGAAGCCCGACAAAAACTCCCTCGGCGTCCTGGGCACTGATCATCCGGCCCCGCTCCAGTTTACATCCACCGTGGGGCGCGCTGAAATCCAACAGCCGAAAGGGAGAGGAAGGGTGAGCAGCAGCAAACCGCATCCATCGCGAAAGCCGCCGTGAAGCGGAAATGCCAAGGCTTCCTGAGCGGCGCGGTTCGCCGGCTCACCGCGCACCCTACCGCGCTGAAATGATTTTTCCTAGGGGCGGCCTTTTGTCCCTCGATTGCCCCCCGTTTTAATTGGTAGGCTGGGTTGAAGCGACAGCGAAAACCCAGCATTCGGGCTTCTACATTTCAACAGCATGCAGCAGCTTTGTGACCTCATCCATCGCCTCCATGCGCCTTTTTAGGGAGGTTTCTAGCGCCTCCGTCATATTTTTCTGCAGTACGCGTGCCTCTTCGATATTAATGCTGTGTCCGATTGGGGAGTATATTGGCCCGCTTTGGCTCAGTTGGTTGCTTAGAAACTCCATGTTGCTTCGCAGATTAGATATATCGTTATTGTGTGCATTAATCAGCGTACTCAGGGCGTTAACTTTTGCGGTCTTGCTCGCGTGCTGCTCTTGTTTTTCCTGAGATTTAGCGCTTTCCTCAAGGGCTTTCTTTGTGGCTGAAAGCTCATCTCTTTGCAAGAGAATTGACTGCGTTAACCAGTAAAACGCCAGATAGGCAATGATCGGGTTTAGCAATCCGCCAACGTAATCACCAAACTGACCCCATGCTTCCGGGCTTCCTGATATGTTTGCGCCAGTCAAAAGCCAGAATTTAATTACGTATGCAGAGCATATGGCGACTATTAGTGTCCTGGCGAATGTTTTTGATCTATTTATGCGTTTTCCTAGTTCATCTTGCGTCATAAAACCCATCCAGAAATCATACCAAGAGGAATTTTGGTCAGGTCTTGAGTTTTGCCTTTCCAATTACCACACCCGACATCCACGCCCCACCGGCCATAACCCTATTGCGCCCTACGAATGACGGTTGCGAGTTTAACGGGCAAAACACAAGACCTGCCCCTGAAACCCCTCTTCCCCTAGCCGTTGTCCTCACAGGCGACACCCGTCCCAAGCGCAGCCGAAGGGTCAAGGAATCGACAGTTCGTCAGTCATTGTCGACGTTTTGCGAAAGCTCAGGGGTGTTCTGCACAATAGCCTTCCTCATCTAATTGGCCTTTAGCAAAAGACGGGAGAAACTTGCCATCACCATCCTCGACACTGACTTTTATGAAATAGTCAAAGCAGCAAGAGCATTCTCCTCTGCCATCTTCAAAGGCATGTCGCTGGCAGTAAACCTCAACATCACCGTCGGCGTCATATGTAAAGTTATGATGGTAGTCCACCACAATATATTTGGCCGGCTCGTCGCAGCCTGAATGCACGCATTTAAATAGGTGACTCATCTTTACCTCTCATTATACGTAAACATTCAACAAAATCCGCTTATCGTGGAATCGCCGATTTTATTCGCCTCCTCGGTTTCTGGGTCAGGGCTTGCCTTTTTCCTCTGGCCCGCCCTATATCCTAGGCAGCGTCCTTGTAGCCATGCGTCTTCGCAAAGTGATAAAGCGTCTTTGGCTCGATATCCACCGCCCCACAATTGAACTCCAAGCATCCCCACTCAGGATCGATTCGAGCGGTATGCACGCCATCGGGTGTCACATGCGCGCCAATCAGTTTTTGCAGATCAACCTCTGTCGACTCGCCGTTCTCAAAGGTGAGAAGAAACCGATAGCCTTCCCTATGTTCAAACCGTTTGAGTTTCATCGCTTACTCCAGCTCGTAGGGCGCAATAGGCGATAGCCGTATTGCGCCGGATGAAAGCGGTGACATGCGGCGCAATACGCGGAGAACCGCTATTGCGCCCTACGGCCTATTCTGGACTAAAAAACGTCTCCCGCAACTGGTGTATCTCGTCGCGCAGTTTGGCGGCTTCCTCGAATTCCAAATCCTTGGCGTGCTTGTACATTTTCTCTTCCAGCTGTTTGATGAGCTTGGCCGCTTCGGCGGGTTTGCGGACTTTGTATTCGGCTTGCGGTTCGGCCACTTTACGGGCTTTGCGCGGGGCGTCGGCCGGGCCTTGGCCGGGGATGGCCAGTTCCAGGATGTCGCTGACGTTGCGGGTGGCGCTGGTCGGAACGATGCCGTGGGTTTGGTTGTGCTCGATCTGCTTGTGGCGGCGGCGTTCGGTTTCCTCTAGTGCCCGTTCGATCGAGCCGGTGAGTTTGTCGGCGTAGAGGATGGCGCGGCCGTGGACGTTGCGGGCGGCGCGGCCGATGGTTTGGATCAGCGATACGGTGGAGCGCAAAAAGCCCTCCTTGTCGGCATCGAGGATCGCCACCAGCGACACTTCCGGTATGTCCAGGCCTTCGCGCAGCAGGTTGATGCCCACCAGCACGTCGAACTTGCCCAGTCTTAAATCCCGAATAATTTCCACCCGCTCGACGGTTTCCACGTCCGAATGGAGATAGCGCACTTTCACGTCGTGGTCCATGAGGTATTCGGTGAGGTCTTCCGCCATGCGCTTGGTCAGGGTGGTCACCAGCACGCGCTGGTCCTTGGCAACGCGCTGGCGCACTTCGCCCAGCAGGTCCTGCACCTGGCTGCTGGCGGGGCGGATTTCCACTTCCGGGTCCACCAAGCCGGTGGGCCTTACCACCTGCTCCACCACCGCGCCGCCGGAGTGCTCCAGCTCGTATTTGGCCGGGGTGGCGGAAATGTAGATGCGCTGGTGGCCTCTGTCTTCGAATTCCTCGAACTTGAGCGGGCGGTTGTCCAGGGCGGAAGGCAGGCGGAAGCCGTAGTTGACCAGGGTTTCCTTGCGCGAGCGGTCGCCTTTGTACATGGCGCCCACCTGGGGCACGGTGACGTGGCTTTCGTCGACGAAGATCAGGGCGTCGTCGGGCAGGTAGTCGAACAGGGTGGGCGGCGGCTGGCCGGGGCCGCGGCTGGACAGATGGCGGGAGTAGTTTTCGATGCCGGAGCAGTAGCCCACTTCCAGGATCATTTCGATGTCGAACAGGGTGCGCTGCTCCAGGCGCTGGGCTTCCACCAGTTTGTTCTCGGCGTAGAGCTGCTCCAGCCGCTGGCGCAGCTCCACCTTGATGTTTTCCACCGCGTCCAGCAGCTTGTCGCGCGGGGTGACGTAGTGGGTTTTCGGGTAGACGGTGAAGCGGGCGATGCGGGAGAGGATTTCGCCCGTTAAAGGATCGAACAGCGACAGGCGCTCGATTTCGTCGTCGAACAGTTCGATGCGCACGGCTTCCTTTTCCGATTCGGCCGGGAATACGTCGATCACTTCGCCCCTGACGCGGAAGGTGCCGCGCTTCAGCTCCGTGTCGTTGCGGGCGTATTGCAGCTCCGTCAGGCGTCGCAGCAAAGTGCGCTGCTCGATCATTTCGCCGCGCATCAAATGCAGCACCATCTCGAAATAGGAAGCCGGTTCGCCCAGGCCGTAGATGGCGGAGACGGTGGCGACGATGACCGTGTCGTGGCGTTCCAGGATGGCTTTGGTGGCGGACAAGCGCATCTGCTCGATGTGCTCGTTGAGGGAGGAATCCTTTTCGATATAAGTGTCCGACGAAGGGACGTAGGCTTCCGGCTGGTAGTAGTCGTAGTAGGAGACGAAATACTCCACGGAATTTTCCGGGAAGAACTCCTTCATTTCGCCGTAAAGCTGCGCCGCCAGGGTCTTGTTGGGCGCCAGCACCAGGGCCGGGCGCTGCACCCGCTCGATGACGTTGGCCATGGTGAAAGTCTTGCCGGAACCGGTGACGCCCAGCAGGGTCTGGTGGGCTTCGCCGTGGCTCAGCCCTTCCACCAGTTTGGCTATGGCCGCGGGCTGGTCGCCGGCCGGCGTGTAGCGGCTTTGCAGCTTGAAGGGTTTGCCGGTGTAGGCCTGTTGGAAGGGGCCGTCCTCGGTGATGATGGTGCGGCTGACGATGAAGCGTTTGTCCATGGTAAAGCAGAATTGAGGGCTGTTTTAGCTCCCTCTCCCTGAGGGAGAGCGAAGCGAGGGAGCCGGGGACCAAAGGCTACGGCTTGGGTGCCGGAGTAGGCGTCAGTTGTTGAAACAGCGCGGTTGAAAATCGTCGGGCGTTTCCAGTTCGAATACGTCGTCGTGGATGCGCGCCAGGTACAGGCCGTGGCGCAATACTTTTTCCTTGAGGCCGGCGGGCGCGTCCACCGCCGCCAGGATGCCGTAGAGCTTTTTGTGTTTATGCTCGGGGAAGAAATGGCCGAAACGGGCCAGGATGGACAGCAGTTGCTCGACGGCTTCCTCGCGCAGATGGCTTTTCACTTCCACCACATACACGGCGTTGACCGCGCCGTTGGCATAGGCCAGCACGTCGATTTCCAAATGCTCGCCGCCTTTGCTGGCCCGCACGCTGGGGCTGACCACTTCCATGCCGAAACGCTCGCGCAGCCGCTTTTCCATGGACGGCAGCGCCAAGCCTTCGGTAAAGCTGCCGAATTTGTTGCCCAGGCCGCCGATTTGCTGTTTCAGCTCTTTGATTTGCCGGTCGGTTTCCTTTTGCGCCTGCGAGGTTTCTTGCTGGGTCCTCATCAAGTCCGCCAGCAGCGCCCGCAAATCGGCCATGCTGGTATCGCGTGCCGTGGTTTCCGCCATGGTGTTATCCTCCTGATTAAACCTTGTAGCCGTAGAGCCGCATGGCCCATTGGGTTATGATAAACCGTCGGCGCCGGGGGCGACGCCCCCTGTCTTTTCCACCCACTCCCAAGGCACATGAACATCCAACTTTCCGACCGCGTCCAGGCCATCAAGCCCTCCCCCACCCTGGCTATCACCGCCCGCGCCAACGCCTTGAAGGCGGCCGGCAAGGACATCATCGGCCTCGGCGCCGGCGAGCCGGATTTCGATACGCCGCAGCACATCAAAGACGCGGCCATCAAAGCCATCGAAAACGGCTTCACCAAATACACGGCGGTGGGCGGAACGCCTGGCCTGAAACAGGCCATCGTGGACAAGTTCCAGCGGGAAAACGGTTTCAGCTACCAGACCAACCAGGTGCTGGTTTCCTGCGGCGGCAAGCAGAGCTTCTACAATCTGGCCCAGGCCTACATCAATCCGGGCGACGAGGTGATCGTGCCGGCGCCCTATTGGGTGTCCTACCCGGACATGGTGCTGCTGGCCGGCGGCGTGCCGGTGATTATAGCGGCCCCGCAAAGCCAGGGTTTCAAAATCACGCCGGATCAGCTGCGCGCGGCCATCACGCCGAAGACCAAGCTGTTCGTCATCAACAGCCCGTCCAACCCCTCCGGCGCGGCCTACAGCTTGGACGAACTCAAAGCGCTGGGCGCGGTGCTGAAGGACTTCCCCCACGTGCTCATCGCCACCGACGACATGTACGAGCACATCGTCTGGAAGGAAGGCGGCTTCTGCAACATCCTCAACGCCTGCCCGGAACTGTACGACCGGATGATGGTGTTGAACGGCGTGTCCAAAGCCTATTCCATGACCGGCTGGCGCATCGGCTATTGCGCCGGTCCCAAGGACTTGATCGCCGCCATGGAGAACATCCAGTCGCAGAGCACCTCCAACCCCACCTCCATTTCCCAGGTGGCGGCGGAAACGGCCCTCAACGGCGACCAGGGCTTCATCCGCGACATGGTGAAGGCGTTCAAGGAACGCCACGACTACGTGGTGAGCGAACTGAACAGCATCGACGGCCTGGAATGCCTGGAAACCGACGGCACCTTCTACGCCTTCCCCAGCGCCCACCGCCTGATGGAACGGCTGGGGCTGGAGAACGACCTGGCGCTGACCGAGCTGTTGATCGAAAACGGCGTCGCCATCGTGCCCGGCTCCGCCTTCGGCTGCGACGGCAACATCCGTTTGTCCATCGCCACCAGCATGAGCAATCTGCAAAAGGCCATGGAACGCATGAAGAAGGCGCTGGCGTAGCAACACGCCGCAGCGACCCGATCCCCCTCTCCCTGCGGGAGAGGGTTTGGGGTGAGGGAGCAAAACGAAAAAGGGCCGGTGCTACCGGCCCTTTGCTTTTGGCGCATGCCCATCGTAGGAAGGGGCTTCGGCCCCGATGGCTAGGGCGGTGGGCTCGCAACTCCCCCTCGCTTCGTAACCATCCCGCCGGACCTTCGCGGCGAGTAGCCGTCCCTACCCCTCGCTATCGCCCTCCCCCGCTACGACGCGACTTCGTCGGTCGTCGCCAGCGGCGTCGCCGCCGTGGAGCGCTGGAAGTTGAAGGATTGGCGCGGCACGGCCACCGGGTGGGTCACTTGGTCCGCCGTGGCCCAATGCTTTTCCGCCTGGTCCAGCAGGCGCAAATCCTTCTGGTGCACGATTTGCTGCAAGCCCAGCAGCTCCATGGCGGAGAACTTGTGGCAGATGACGGCGGAAATTTTGCTGGCGTCGCCCAGGTCCTCGATAAAGGCTTCCAAATTGCCGTCGTACTGCTCGATGATGGAATCCTTGTAGGTGTAATACCACTCCGAACCGGGATAAGGCGTGGCGAAATGGGGCTTGCAAGTGATGCCCAGCTTTTTCAGCGCGACGATGGTGTTGCGCACGCTGTCGAAGCTTTCCTCGGGGAAGCCGATGATGATGTTGGGGATGGGCTTGATGCCCGATTGCAGGCAGATGTCCACGCTGTCGGCGTTCTTTTGCGGATTGGAGCCCTTGCCCAGGTTTTTCATGATCAGCGGGTCGAAGGATTCCAGGCCGTACACCAGATGGGAACAGCCCGCCTGGTGCATGATGCGCAGGGTTTCCAGGTTGTGCAGGCCGGCGTGGCTGGTGCCGTTCCAGTGCACGCCGCGGCAGTGCTCGTCGTGGGGCACGCCGTCGCGGCGGCAGGTGGGCTGCAGGCCTTCGGCGATCCACAGGGCGCACAGTTCCTTCAACCAGGTGCCGCGGCTGGCGGCATCCATGGTCATGAGGTTTTCGTCGATGAAGGAGGCGTAGTCGATGTCGTAGGTCTGCTTCAGGTGCTTGACCATGTCGACGATATAGCGCGGCGAGTGGTAGCGGATGTTGCGGCCGTAGGTGAACACCACATCGTTGGCCCCGCTGTCGGTCTTCTCGATGAGCATGTCGCCGGTGGTGCCCAGGTGCCAGCAGTAACGGCAAACCATGCGGCAACCGAAGCTGCCGTTCACGTCGATGCGGCGCTTGGAAGTGAAGGCCTCTTCGCTGAACAGATTGGCGGAGTTCTTGAAGTAGATTTCGTCCAGGGGGAACAAGTCCCAGGCCGGCCAGGGCAATACGTCGATGTCCGGGATATTGGGCCTGACGCCGGTTAGGACGCCTTTCCCCTGGGCATTGCGATAGGCCACGCCCAAGGTGTTGGAAAAGTCGAAATCGCCCGCGTCCACCTTGCGCAGGATTTCCGGGAAAGTGACGAAAGCCTCTCCCACCACGCCCACGTCGATCTGCGGCATCCACTCCATGATCTCCAGCGGCATGCTGGTGAAAAAGCCGCCGCCCGCCACCAGGCGGACTTTCGGCAGCTTGGCGCGGATGATGCGGCAGGCCTTCTTGATGTAGCGGTAGGTGGTGGTGAGGCCGCCGATGGCCACCACGTCCCAGTCGTCCGCATCGCACACCTGCTCCAGCACATCCCAACCCTGGCGCCAGGCGTTGGCGTCGTAAACCTGCACGAGGTGGCCGTCGCGCTGGGCGATGGCCGCCAGCAGGGCGATACCGTAGGGAATGTGACGGGGCACGTCTTCTTCCCGCACCACCGGGTTGATGAACAGCACTTTAGCCATGGGCGTGTCGCTCCAGGTATTCGGACAAACGGAGGCAGGCGATTTTCGGCCCGAACAGGGTACCGCCTTCAGAACAATTGACCGTGGTGGCGGAAGATTGTTCGAGCAATTCCAGCAGGTTTTTGCGATACCAGAAATAAGTGGGATCGGTGTAGTAGTGGTCGCCGTTCAGGGGGAAGGTAAAGCGGGGGAACAGCTTTTCCAGCTCCTCCGGCGATTCCACGTGATCGTGCAGCTCGTAATAGGTCTGCGTCATGTGGATGGGCGTATCGCCCGGATACCCCAGATCCATGCCGATCACCGCCAGTTCGGGAATGCGCAGGATGGCGTCGGCGAACACCCAGGCGGCCGTGCCCACGGTGCCGCCGGTGTTCATGCAGGGCAGCCGGTTGATGCCGTGCAGCTGGCGGGTGACGCTGTCGGGGCTGCGCGGATCGTCCACCAGTGGGTTCCACCAATAGGCGTCGAAGCCGGCCTGCTCCGCCCGTTCCACCACTGTTTGCGAGGAAGAGGTGCAGATCACCAGCTTGGACAAGGCCGCGTGGCGGTCGATCAGTTCGATGTTTTCGTTGTTGTGGCGGATGGAATTGGCGCGGAAATCCACGTCCAAGTCCTGCCGCGCGAAATAGTCGTCGTGGCGGGCGTTTTCCTCGAAATTGGGATCGCCGAACCAGCGCACCACCCGGGTGGGATGGGGATCCAGGGTCACGACATAGTCGGGGACGAGGCCGGCCTTGAGGCATTTGACGTAGGCGCCGTCCACCGCGATGAGGGCGCCGGGATAGCCGGACGCCTTGATCTTGTGCAGCGCGTCGGTGCGATGCAGGCTAGGGCCGGCGCTGATGACGATGCCGCTGCGCGCCTTGGCGCCTTCCAGCGGCGGCAGATCCTTGAGGCTCTTGCGGCAGTAAGGCAGGTTGCGGCGGGCGTTTTCCAGCAGGCTGTCGCCATGCCACTGTTTGCCGATATCCGGGATGTTCGAGACCAGCGCCTCGAACTCCCGGCTCACGGAAGAACTCACCTCATTCACTGTCACCGTCCCACGCCAACGGCGTGCGCTCCACATACACCATGCTGCCGCCGATGGAACTCAGGGCGCGGGCGCGCAGCTCTTGCTCCAGGGAGGCCGGCTTTTCGCCGTTTTCCTCGACACGCACGCTGTTCTTCACCTGGAAATTGCCTTTCAGTACGTCGATCATGAGCTTAACCTCCAAAAGATGGATGCCGGCATCGCATTGTAACGATTTCCGGCGGGACCGCGATGCGGCGCCTACCCCCTTTATCGACTTGAAGCGGGATTTTCTTAAGCGATCAAAGCCTCGGCCAGCTTGAAATCCATCGCCGTGTCGATGTCCACCGAACGTTCGCGCGGCATGACATAGGCCACCGTTTCCGCCGTCAGGAACGACCGCTCGCGTTCCAGCCAGTCGATGCGCGCCACGTACACCGCGCCGTTGAGCGCATAAGCCTCCGGCAACGCCTGGCGCAAAGCCGGCAGCCGGCCGGCGTCCACCACCGGCGCCATGTGGCCGGCTTCGTCCACAAAGTACATCCAGTAGGGAGACTTCTCCGGCTTGGTGACGCTGACGCACACCGGCGCGCCGGCATCGCGGCATAGCTCGATGGCCCGGTCGATGTCTTCCGCGCTGCGCAAGGGCGAAGTGGGCTGCAACAGCACCACGTAATCGTAGCCGGGCACGGCGCGGCAAGCGTGCAGCACCACGTCGATGCCCGGCGTGCCGTCCTCCGCCAGCTCCTGCGGACGCACGAACGGCACGTCTGCTCCCCACCGGCGGCCCACGGACAGAATGCCCTCGTCTTCCGACGAGACGATCACCTTATCCAGGTAGCGGGAAGCCGAGGCCGCTTCAATGCTCCAGGCGATCATGGGCTTGCCGCCCAGCGGCAGCAAGTTCTTGCCCGGCAAGCCCTTGCTGCCGGCGCGGGCCGGAATGACGGCCAGATAGCGTTTATCGTCCAACATGCCATACCTATCGATTGAAACACGCCGTGATTTCGCCGCCGATTTGGCCGACGACACCCAGGCCATCATTCAAGCCTCAAAATCGCGGGGTGACAAGCGGTGCCTGTCGATTACGCCGTCGCCGGCCGCGATAGAACTCGATAAAGCGGGAGACTGGGCAGCGCGACCTGCCGCCCAATCGCAAAAAATAAGGCCGCTAATGCGGCCTTAAATCTGGAACAGCGATGCATAACGAACCGCTCTCCGCCCCCAAGCCGACGGCCCGGAAGCGGACGCGGATCAACCCCTTTAGAAGGTTGTGCTCTGCACCAAGTGGCTAGCGATATCGGCGGTTTGCTCGTAGCCCAACAGCACGACTTCCGTCGTCGCGGCTCTGCCGTTGGTAACGTCGAAATGCGTGACCAGGTCTTGCTTGCCGTCGCCGTTCACGTCTTGCAACGACACATCGCCGCGCCAAGCCAGGCTCTTGGAGTACTGGACGAAGTCGTTGTTATCGAACCCGGAGATCATCACTTGCTGGCTGTTGCCGTTGCCGTTCGACACTCTGAACGTATCGCTCGTCACGTCGTCGGTGCCGCCCACGGTCACGTCGATCAGCGTGGATGCGCTGAGGTCTGCCGACTGCACCAGCAGCGTGTCGTGGTAGAACTCGCCGGATTTCAAGTTTTGCACGTTCGCATCGGCGTTGCGCAGGGAATAGGTCCACGCGCCGGTGCCCGAATTGAACGTGAAGTTGCCGTAGGTGCCGTGCAGCGCCGTATCGCTGACCGCAGCGAACGTGCTTTGGCCGCTGTCCACGTCGGTCACGTCCAAGTCGCCCGCGGCGGTGAGCGTGACATCTTCTTTAACCGCACCGGTGTTGGTGCCGGTAATCGTCGCGACGTCGTTGGTGCCGTTGACGTCGACGGTGATCACCTTGCTGGCGCTACCGTCCAGCGAAGTCACCGTCAACGAATCGTGAACCACCGTACCGGCGCCCAACGCCTGGACATTGGCATCGCCGTTGCGCAGAGCGTAGGTCCATTCGCCGGTGCCGGCGTCGAACGTGAAGTTGCCGTAATCGCCGTGCAGTTGGCTGCCGCTAACGCCGGCAAACGTGCTTTGACCGGCGTCCTTGTCCAATACGCCCAAAGTGCCGCTGGCCAGGGTCGTGCCGTCTTCGATCACCGAGCCGGCATTCGTGCCGCTGATCGCCGCCGCGTCGTTGCTGCCGGTTACGGTAACGTTGACCGTCTGGTCGGAATAAGCGCCGTGTTCGTCGGCCACCCGCACCGTGAAGGTTTCGGTGTGGCTCTCGCCGGCCGCCAAAGCCTGCACGTTGGCTGCGCTGTTGTGAAGGGTGTAAGTCCATTGGCCGGTGCCGTCCACCGCCAGGCTGCCGTAGGTGCCGTCGGCGGAACCCTGCACGCTCCAGCTCTGGGTCGCGCCGTTATCCACGTCGGTCGCCGTCAGCTGGCCGCTGACCGCGGTCTTCACATCCTCCTGCACACTGCCCGTCGCCACGCTACCGGCGTCAATCACCGGTGCGTCGTTGGTGCCCGTCACCGTCCAGCTTGCCGTGGCCGGCGTGCTGGTGATGCCGTCGCTCACGCTGTAGTTCACCGTCACCGTGGTCGTTTCGCCTTGCGCCAGGGACTGGTACGCCGCGTTGCCCGGGTTCAGGGTGAAGGTGTTGGTTTGCGCGTCGAAGCTGACGCCCGCCGGCAGCGTGGACGGCACGTCCGTCACGCTCAGCGTCGTGTTGTTGTCCACGTCGCTGGCGTTGGCCAGGGCGTTCAGGCTGGAGCTAGCGCCGTCTTCCGTCGCCGTGCCCGTCACTGCGCCGCTCACCACCGGCGCGTCGTTGGTGCCCGTCACCGTCCAGCTCGCCGTGGCCGGCGTGCTGGTGATGCCGTCGCTCACGCTGTAGTTCACCGTCACCGTGGTCGTTTCGCCTTGCGCCAGGGACTGGTACGCCGCGTTGCCCGGGTTCAGGGTGAAGGTGTTGGTTTGCGCGTCGAAGCTGACGCCCGCCGGCAGCGTGGACGGCACGTCCGTCACGCTCAGCGTCGTGTTGTTGTCCACGTCGCTGGCGTTGGCCAGGGCGTTCAGGCTGGAGCTAGCGCCGTCTTCCGTCGCCGTGCCCGTCACTGCGCCGCTCACCACCGGCGCGTCGTTGGTGCCCGTCACCGTCCAGCTTGCCGTGGCCGGCGTGCTGGTGATGCCGTCGCTCACGCTGTAGTTCACCGTCACCGTGGTCGTTTCGCCTTGCGCCAGGGACTGGTACGCCGCGTTGCCCGGGTTCAGGGTGAAGGTGTGGGTGCCGGCGTCGTAGCTGACGCCTGCCGGCAAAGTCGTCGGCACATTCGTCACATTCAGCGTCGTGTTGTGGTCCACGTCACTGGCGTTGGCCAGGGCGTTCAGGCTGGAGCTGGCGCCGTCTTCCGTCGCTGCGCCCGTCACCGCGCCGCTGACCACCGGCGCGTCGTTGGTGCCGTTGACGGTAACAGTAACCGTCTGGTCCACGAAAGCGCCTTTGTCGTCGGTGACACGCACCGTGAAGCTTTCGGTGTGGTGCTCGCCTGCCGCCAGGGACTGTACGTTGGAGGAATCGTTGTTGAGGCTATAGGTCCACTTGCCGGTGCTGTCCACGGCCAAGTTGCCGTAGGTGCCCGCGGCGGAGCCTTGTACGCTCCAGGTTTGGGTGGCGCCGTGGTCCACGTCGGTGGCGGAAAGCTGGCCGCTGACCGAGGTTTTGTTGTCTTCTTGCACGCTGCCCACCAGCTCGCTGGTGGCGTTGGTGATGACCGGCGCATCGTTCTCGCCCACGATGGTGACGGTGGCGGTGGCGGTGCTCAGCGCGCCGTTCGCCATGCGGATCGTGTAGGTGAACGTATCGGTGTACGTTTCGCCTGCGGCGAGGCTCTGCAGCCCCTTGATGCCGGCCGCGTCGTAATGAATGGTGCCGTCCGGGTTGATGCTGATGGAGGCGCCGCTGGCCAGGGTCAGGCTATTGACGACCGGATACTGGCTGGTGGAGGTCAGGCCGGAAGTGTTTTGCGCCAGCGAATAGATTTTGGCGGAACCCGGATCGTTGCTCAGCACATTGAGGTTGGAAACGTTGGAGTCCTCAGTCAGCGAAAAGGAGTCGTCCTTGGCTGCGCCGGTGATCGTAGCGACTTTGATGGTAGTTTGAGCGGCCATGGTGGTGTACCTCTTGTTATCTATATTCGTTTAGGACCTAGAACCTGCTCTTCCAGCGCTTTGCGGCGACCTGTGAAAGCAAATCGATCCGGTGTCGGACCTTGGCAGAAAGATTAGCTGCCGAATAGTGTTAACCGCATCACCCATTTGGGGGGCAATTTCGGCTTTTTTCGTTTTATCCACGGGTGAACAGAAAAATCAGCCGGGTCAGGTCCACCTGGCGCCGCGTGGACGTCTTGGCGAAAATGTCCTTAAGCTGGCTGCGGGCCGTGTTGGCGGTGACGCGCCATTGCTCGCAGTAGCCGCTGAGCGTCAACCCGTCCGCCAAGGCACGGCACAGGCGGGCCTCCGCCGAAGTCAGCTGGAATTGATCGATGAACAGCTGCCATTGCTGTTGCGGGAAGCGGGACGAGTCGCGCAACAGGATCAAAAAGCTCGCTACGTTGCCGAGGTCGGGCGTTTTGGGCTTGGGCAAGCGAAACACCGTCAACAGCAAGGGAATGGGGCTCCCCCCCTCGTGCAGCATCAAGCAGGGCTTTTCGTTGTCCTGGGAGGGCGCGGACAAAAGCTCCGCCAGGCGCCTGGCGTCGGCGGGATCGCGCAAACCGAATTTCGGCGCCAATACGAACAGCTCATCGGGCGTTTGCACCATGGAGCGGAACGACGGCGACATAAATAAAACCCGCATTTCGCTGTCCAGCAACAGCGCGGCGTCGCTCATGCGCTCCAGGCACGTATGGCAATGGGAACTGGAAAACGTCGAATGCAGGTCGTCGATCACGCGGTCTTGCGCGCGCCGCGACTGGCCGCGCCGATCGACAACAGGAATCGCGACCGGGCCTTGACCCGAGGCGGCGCTGACTATGGGGGGGAATTTATCGGGCATCGGTAACCGTGGCGGCGTTCGCTGCGCCAGTCGTCGAGCGACTCGCGCAAGTGAAGAATCCAAATGGGTCCCGCCATGGCGAAACCCTGTGCGAGGCAGTCTACGCACACGGTCACGAAAACAATAATCACTTTGTTTTATTCAGGCGCAAAACCCACACCCGACAAAATAAGAAGAAATTAACCTAAAAATAACAAAGTCTTAATGTTTGATATCCAAACCGCGCCTAAGCATGGGCGCCCGCACTAAGCCGGTGCTCGATTGGAACCGCCCAACCGCCGAACGACTCCCAGCACCGGGCGCGATTTATGTCGGCGACATCCTCGCCTAAGCTATTCCTTATGCCTTGCCCGCACGCGCCCTTTCGATGCGAAATATCTCCGGGCATGTATCCGCTTTCCCTTATCGAATCGATGAGGAAACGGGAAAAACCGTGCGGGGAACAACAGCGCCGCCCCCCCCTGCCCGGGTCGCGGCTTGAAGACGTCAAGTAAGTCGAGGAAGTTCCGGCCCGACGCGCGGCGGGCCTAGCCGGCTTCAGCGCGCGGAAACCGCCACGTTGCGCCGGTCCAGCCAAGCGTTGATTTCTTCGATATCCGGCCGGTCCAGTGTTCCGCGCCAGAGCTTCAAAGCCACCAGGGAGCGGATAAATTCGTAGCGGGCCTTGGCGTGCTCGAACAACGCCTTCAGCCAATTCTTCTTGGACTCCAGCACGTCCACGATGGTGGTCACGCCCAATTCGTAGCTTCTCTGCTGCGCGTCCCTGGCTTTTTCGCGGGCTTTCACCTCTTGCTCGCTGGATTCGATGCGCGCCCGCCAAGTGCGCGCCTGCACGTAGGCGGTGCGGGTCTCGCGCTCGATCTCGCGCAATTTTTCCGTGCGTTTTTCCAGGCTTTGATGGTAGTTGGCGACCGCGTTCCTCGCGCCGGCCTCGACCGCGCCGCCCGAATAGATGGGCACGTTCAACTGCAATCCCACGGTGCCGACGTTGTAGTGCGGCAATTGCCGGTTATCGTAACCGCCGTTGTCGGCATAGGTTTCGGACACCTGCAAAGCCACCTGCGGCGCGTGTTCCATATGGGCGCCGTAGATGAGCTTTTGCGCCGCCTCGATGGAATGGCTCAAGGCCAGTACGCTAGGATGGCCGCTGAGCGCATCCGCCACCCACTGGTTGACGTCGCCGGACAGCGGCGGCAACAGCGCTTCGTTCAGCGGCTGTATGGCGGTAACCGGCGTACCGCTGGTTTCGTGGAGTTTTTCCAACGCGATTTCGCGGACCCCGGCCGCCTCCAACTCTTTGCTCAGCAAGGATTGGTAATAGGCTTCGACCTCGTATAGATCGGTCACCTGCACCAATTTCAGCTCGTGCATGCGACGGATGCGCTTCATGTCGCCTTCGGTCAGCGCCTTTTCCCCTTGCAGGTAACGCAGCTCGTCTTCCGCCTGCAGCGTATCCAGGTAACGGACGACCAGATCCGCGCTGACGCTCATGCGGGCGGCTTCCAGTTCCTGTTCCGATTGCAGCACTACCGATTTGGCGCCCTGCCAACGCAAAAAAGACGGCAGGTCGAACAGCGCCTGCTTGGCCTGAACGATGCCGCGCGTGCCTTCGTACTGGTTGGTTTGGGAAGACGTTTGCCGGGTGGTCGTATTGGTCTGGGGTTGCGTCATCTCGTTCCACGACAAATTGCCGACGGCCGACACTTGCGGCAGCAATTTGCTGAGCGCCTGGTCTTTTTCGGCCTCGGCTTTTTCGATGGAGAACTCGTGCCCCTTGATGAGCGGATGGGTGGCCAGGGTTTGCTCGTACAGTTCCAACAAATCCGTGGCCCAAACGTTATCCCCGGCAACGGCCGACAACGATACGACCAATACAATACGCCGCAACCACATACGCTTAGTCTTCGATAAAGGAGCGCGCAAAACTGTCGCTCAACGGTTGAGTCAAATACTGCAACAAAGTGCGCGAGCCCGTGCCGATCAATACTTCGGCGGGCATACCGGGCACCAATTCCAAGCCTTGTTTCCGTAATTTCTCAAGGCTCTCCGGCGCCACCTCGACGCGGGCAAGATAATAAGGCGGCACGTCTTTGTTGCGCTGGTCGACGATACGGTCGGCCGACAGGCTGATGAGCCGGCCCTCGGTTTTCGGCGTTTCCCTCGCCTTGAACGCGCTGAAGCGCACCTCCGCAGGCTGGCCCAGTTTAACCCGGTCGATGTCGGTCAGCGACACTTGCGCCTCGACAATCAGCTTTTCCCTTTGCGGCACGATGTCCAAGATATTGCCTCCCGGCGGAATGACCGCGCCGAGGGTGTGCACGGACAAGCCCAGGACCATGCCGGACTCCGGGGCGGTGACCACGGTGCGGTTGACGGTCGACTCCAGGGATTGGATTTTTTCTTTCAGCTCGAACAAATGTTCCTGCACTTCGCCCAGTTCCTTGGCGACCTCGCGCTGCAACTCCTTCTCCAACTGCGTGATTTTCAACTCGGTTTCGCCGATTTCCAACTCCGTGGCGGCGATATCCGACTGCAAGCCGCCCATTTGGCCTTCGTTGTCCGCCAAGTTGCGCTCCAGCTCGCGCACTTTTTGCTTTTCCGTGAAGCCTTCTTCCAGCAAGCTGCGGAAATCCTGCAACTCGCTGCGGTAAGAGTTCACCAGGCGCTCGCGGCCGCGTTTCTGCGCGCGCAAGCCCTGCAATTTGGCCTGCAACTGCTCGATCTGGCGGCGGTAAACGGCTTTTTCGTTTTCGTGCGCGGTCTTGCGCCCTAGAAACGTTTGGTTTTGCACCTGCATGGCCTCGCCGGCGCGAGGATCGCCGGACTCCAGCCACTCGCTCGGGTAAACGACCCGATCCAGCCCGTCGCGCAAAGCCGCCAAGCGCGCTTCGCGGGCGGCGTCGATGTAGTACTGGCCGCGGAATACCTCCAACTGGGCGCGGGACGCGGTGTCGTCCAGCTCCGCCAGGACCTGGCCCTTGACGACCAAATCGCCGTCGTGCACGGCGATGGAGCGGATGATGCCCCCTTCCAAGTGCTGCACCGTCTTGCGATAAGACTCGACGGCGATCACGCCGGGCGCCAGCGCGGCGCTGTTTAAAGGCGCCAGCGCGGCCCAAATGCCGAACACGCCGAAAACCCAGAACACCAGCCATAGCCCCAGGCGCCGGAAAGCGCGATCGTCTCCGCTGGACAGCGGCTTTTGCAAATCATCCAACCAAGCGAACATGGGGCTATTCTCCTGCCGCGGCAAATATCATTGGGTTCGCCGGAATACCGTCGGGTTGACCTGCGCCATCACCTTCAGCACCTCTTCGCAAGGACCGAGCGCGGCGATGCGGCCGTCCACCAGCAGGAGTATCTTGTCCACGGCCTCCAAGGTATGGGTGCGGTGGGTGACGATGACGACGGTTTTTCCCTGTTGCTTCAAGGTGGACAGCGTATCCAGCAAGGCGATGTCGCCGGCCTGATCCAGGTTGGAATTGGGTTCGTCCAACACGATCAAGGCGGGCGCGCCGTAGAGGGCGCGCGCGATGCCCAAACGCTGCTGCTGCCCGGCCGACAGGGCCGTATGCCCCGCCAGGCGGGTGTCGTAGCCCTGCGGCAGGCGCAAAATCAGCTCGTGCACGCCGGCCCATTGGGCGGCCGTCACCACCCGCTGCGGATCGATGTCGCCGAAACGGGCGATATTTTCACTCACCGTGCCGTCCAGCAACTCCACGTCCTGCGGCAAATAGCCGATGTGATCGCCGAGCTGGGCGCGGTCCCAGCGATGAATATCGGCGCCGTCGAGCCGCACCGAACCCCTGGTCGGCTCATAGATCCCCAGCAAAGCCCGAACGAGGGTGGATTTTCCCGCCGCGCTCGGTCCGATGATCGCCATGGATTGCCCCGGTTCCAGGGCGAAGCTGACGTCCTTGATGATGGGATCGCTCGCCCCCGGCGGCACGACCACCAAGTTCTCCACGCTGAAATGCCCCAGCGGCGCCGGCAATGGCATGGGCGCCTCGCGCGCGGGAAAGGCGGCCAGCAAACCGTTGAGCCTGCCGTAGGCCTCCCGCGCCTGGGAAAAGCCGCGCCAGGTATTGACCATCAAATCCAAAGGCGCCAAGGCGCGGCCCAGGAGAATGGAGCCGGCGATGACCATGCCGGGGGAAATTTGCTTATTGATGGCGAGATAGGCGCCCAGTCCCAAAACGAGGGACTGGATGGCCAAACGATAAATCTTCACCAGGGAGCTGATAAACCCGCCTTTGGCGCTCGCCCGGCTTTGCAACGCCAGCAGGCTCTCCTGCTTTTGCCGCCATCGCTCGCGCAAACGGGGCAGCATGCCCATGGTTTCGATGGCTTCCGCGTTGCGCAGATTCTGCTGGGCGAATTGGTTGGCCTCGATGGATTCCTGGTTGGCGCGCGCCAAGTCGCTGCGGGTGGCCAATTCGTTGCAGACCGCCAGCGCCGCCAGGATCAACCCCGACACCAGCGCCACCACGCCGAACGCCCAATGGAAAAGAAACAGCAAGACGATGTACAGCGGCATCCACGGGGCGTCGAAAAAAGCGAACAAGCCGGTGCCGGTGAGAAATTGGCGAAGTTGCAACAGATCCTGCAGGGCCTGGCTGGAGCCGCCGCGTCCGCCGTTGGACAGGCTTTGGGCGAAGATGGAATCGAAAACCCGCGCGCCCAGCATGCCGTCCAACCGCACGCTGGTGGCGATGAGTATCTGTGCCCGTATCCATTCCAGCAAGCCCATGACGCCGAACAGGAACAGCGTGATGAGCGTCAGCATCAACAGCGTGGACTCGCTGCCGCTGACCATCACTTTGTCGTACACGGCCAGCATGTACAGGGAGGGCACCAGCAACAGCAGGTTGACGAAAAAGCTGAAAAATCCCGCGTACAGGAAGGAAGTCCGGCACGCCTCCAGCGCCTGCCCCAATTCGGAGTTGGAGGCGAATCGACGAAGCTTGTCTGCGATCAACATTCAGGCGGGTCCAACGGAGAAACGAGGCCGCGCCTTGCGCGGATTGCCCCGCGACGGCCGAGCCGGCGATGAGGGCGCGCCAACCGCCTGCCGTCGGTTGAGATTGGTCGTTGCGAAAAGGGGCATGATTACGTCGAGTGTATTTTTGCAAACCCCCTCACAATATCACGGTTTCCCGGCGCCCCCGCATAGACGAATCATAAGGATAGGTTATACCGCAACGCCCCTCGACGACGGACGACGACCGTTCACGGCCCTTCCCAAATCTCGCCGTAATCGGTCTGCGCCTGCTCGAAATCGCCCATGCGGCCGATATCGATCCAGTATTCGCGCAAGGGAAAACTGAACACCGGCTGCCTCCCGGCCAACAGGTCGTTGAGCAGGGTCGGCATGTCGTAATAGCTGTCGCCGGGGATGCGTCCCAGCACGTCGGGGTTGAGCACGTAGATGCCGGCGTTGACGTAATAACGCTGGGTCGGCTTCTCCACCAGGCCGGTCACGGCGTAGCCGTCCATCTCCACCACGCCGTAGGGCACCGTATGGCTGTGCTCCCGCACGCACAAGGTGGCGGCGGCCTGGTTGCGCCGGTGGAATTGCAGCAGGCGAACGAAGTCCACCTTGGTGAGCAAATCGCCGTTCATGACGATCAGCGGCAGTTGCGGCGCTTCCGGCAACAGGCTCAAGGCGCCGGCCGTGCCCATGCGGCGGTTTTCCTCCACGTAGGTGATTTCCGCGTCCCAGCGGCTGCCGTCGCCGAAATAATCGCGGATCATCTGGCCTTTGTAATTGATGCAGATGTAGAAGCGGTAAAAGCCCTGGGCCAGGAAATTTTCGATGATGGTTTCCAGGATGGGCTTCTCGCCCACTTTCAGCAGCGGCTTGGGCTGATGCTGGGTGAGCGGGCCCAGGCGGCTGCCCAGCCCTCCGGCCATGAGCACCACCCAGTTGGGGCGACGCGGCTCGGCCGGCGGCACGTAGGTGGCCAGTCCGCGCACCCGGCCGGTGGAATCCAGCAGCGGCAAGTGCTTGAGGCTGTAGCGCTGCATGGTGCGCTGCCAAATGTCCTCGTCCTCCTCCAGCAGGCCGGTATAGGGGTTGGCGCTCATGAACCGGCTTACCGGCGTGTCCAGCGGCTCGCCGCGCAGCAGGGCGCGGCGGATGTCGCCGTCGGTGACGGTGCCCAACAGGTGTTCTTCACCGTCCACCACCAGGGCGATCTGCATGGCGCCCTTGTCGATCACGGCCAAAGCCTCTTTCATGCTGGCTTCGGCGGCAAGGGCGACGATTTTCCAATCTTTCATAATTCGATGGTCCGTTTGCTGCGGGCCGGCACGCCCGCCACCAGGGTGGCGGGCGGCACGTCCTCGATTACCGCGGCTCCCGCAGCAATGATCGCGCCATCGCCCACAACCACACCCTGGATAACCGTCGCCCCCGCCCCCACGTGCACGCCCCGCCCCAGCCGCACGCCGCCGCACAGCACGGCGCCGCTGGCGATATGGCAATGGTCGCCCACCACGCAGTCGTGCTCCACCACCGCGCGGCTGTTGACCAGCACGTTATCGCCCAATTTTGCCGCCGGCCCCACCACCGCACCGGCAAGAATTTGCACCCCCTGCCCCAGCGCCACGTCCAAGCGGCTGACCAAGGCGCCCGGATGGGTCAGGCCGGCGAAACGGTAGCCGCGGCCGGCGAAACGCTCGAAGACGTTGCGCCGCACCGCCGTGCTATCGACGGAGCCGACGCCGTTGACCAGCTCCACCGCCGCGGCCTCAAACCCCAGCACCGCCGCGTCCCCGCCCAGCCAACGGCCGTGACGGAACAAGGCCAATTGCTCCGGCGGCGCCGGATCGACAAAACCGCATACCTCGCGTTTCCCCATGGCCAGCACCTCCCACAGCACCAGGGCATGGCCGCCGCCGCCCAGCAGCAGCACCGGCGCCCGCTCGGAACGGTTAGGCTCGTTCATGGGTCGATGACTTCGTCGTCGCCGTAGTCGCGGCCGGCGGCCGTGCCCAGCACGTCCCAATAATCCATGGGCGAACGGCCGCTGCCGGGGCGCTTGACGGTGAGGTTGGCGGCGTCGAAGACTTCGCCCAGCCTGAGGGGCCGCGCCGCCACCAGGCTCTTGCGCGCCACCGGGGCGTTGCGCAGCTCGCAAGGCGCCGGCACTTTCACGCCGTCGCCCAAGGCCTGTTCCACCTCGCGGATGCCCGCCACCATGGCGGCGAATTCGGCCGGCGCCAGGGAGGCCTTGTGGTCCGGCCCCGGCAGGTTCTGGTCGAGGGTCAGATGCTTTTCGACGATGCGCGCCCCGCGCGCCACGGCGGCGATGGGCACGGCGATGCCCGGCGTGTGGTCGGAATAGCCCACCGGCAGGCCAAAGGCGGCCAAGGCGTCCATGGCGCGCAGGTTCACCTGCCCAGGCGGGCTGGGATATTCGGTGACGCAGTGCAGCAGGGAAACCTTGCCGCGCAAAGCGGCCCTGGCTTCCGCCTCCGTCCAGGCGGCGGCGAAAGCGCGGCGGCTGGGCGGCGCGGTTTGGCCGGAATAGCCGTAAGCCAAAACGCCCAGCGCCTCTTCCACCTCCCCCAGGCGGCTCATGCCGGTGGAGAGGATCAGCCTGGCGCCGCTGCGGGCGATTTCCAGCAACAACGGCGCGTTGGTGATTTCGCCGGAACCCAGCTTGATGGTGTCCATGCCCAGGCCATCCAACAGCCAGCGCGCGCTGTCCAAGTCGAAGGGCGAGGACAGGAAATCGATGCCGATCTGTCCGCAATAGTCTTTCAGCGCTTGTTGCACGCCTTCCGGCAAGGCCAGTTTTTGCAGCATGCGCAACTGCGATTCGTCCTTGCCGGTGGTCTGCTGCTGGTAATCCGCCTTGGGCGCATGGCGACTGACCAGGGCTTCCGGCTTGAACGACTGGAACTTCACCGCGTCGGCACCGACGGCCTTGGCGGCGTCCACCAGCTGCCGCGCCAGGTCCTCCGAGCCGTTGTGGTTGACGCCCGCTTCGGCGATGACGTAGACGCTTGTCATGGTGTTTTGTCTCCCCCCTCACTCCAACCCTCTCCCTGAGGGAGAGGGGGAACAAGGTTGCCGCGGTTTTCCTGCCAGTCGTGGAAATGTTTTTGCAACAAACGCCGCGGTTCGTTGACAGCGCGCAGCACTTCAAGGATGCGGCCGGCCGCCTGGCCGTCGCCGTAAGGATTGACCGCTTCGGAACAATCCAGGCTCCAGGCGGCGGCGATGGCGGCGGCGATGGCCTCGCGCCGCGCCGGGCAGTCGATGACGGAAGCGGCGCGCAAGCGGCCTTTCTGGCGGTCGCCGATGTTGACCGTGGGCAGGCCGAAGCTGGGCGCCTCGTACAAGCCGCTGGAAGAGTTGCCCACCACCGCGTCCACCTGCGCCATGAGGCTGTAATAGCGCTGTTGACCCAGGGAGGTATGCGCCACTGCATTGGGATGGGCGGCGACGAAAGCGTCGATGGCAGCGGCGATGGCCTGGCCGCCGGCATCGGCGTTGGGCTTGGTGAAGATCAGGCCGACCTCCTGCCCCAGGCCCTCCAGGGCGGCGAACAATTCGGCCATGGCCTCTTCGTTGCCCTCGGACAGGGTTTCCGGATGGTACGTCACCAGCAGGTTGCGCGGCCGCAGGCGGAACGCCAGGGACAGCTCCAATTGCCCGCGCCCCCAAAACGTCATGTCCCTCAGCAAATCCAGCGCCGGGCTGCCGACGTTGTGCACGTTGGCCGGGTCCTCGCCCATCTGCCGCAAACGGCGGGCGGCGTCGGCGTTGGTGACGAAATGCAGCTGGGCCATTTTGCTGATGCCGTGGCGCAAGGCCTCGTCATACGCCCCTTCGGTCACATCGCCCCCGGCGATATGGGCGATGGGCAAACGCGCCAGCAAGGCGGCCTGGGCGGCGGCGAAAATCTCGAAGCGGTCGCCCAGCAGCAGCACCCAGTCCGGCTGCAGCCGCTCGAAGGCGTCGGCGAAGCCGATGACGCCCAGCCCCACCGACTTGCTGTTGCCCGCCGCCGTGTCGCTGGACACCAGCACGTCAACGCGGGCGTCGATGGCGAAGCCGTCGGCCTCGACGATCTTGTAGGTCAAACCGTATTCCGGCGCCAGATGCATACCGGTCACGGCGACCTGCAACCGGAACGCCGGATCGGCCTGCAAGGCGCGCATCACCGGCAGCAGCAGGCCGTAATCGGCCCGCGATCCGCTGACGACGCAGACGCTGCGCGGCGTCATCCCAGCACCACGCTGCTGGGCAGGCAGACGACGCGGCGGTGCAAGTCCTCGGTGACAACCAAGTCCATCCGGGGACAGTTTTGGTACATGGACAGCCGATGCATGGGCGTCCAGATGGGGCGGGTGAGGAAGCCGGCGTCGTGGGTGGCTTGCAGGACCGTATCGCGGCTGGCGGCCTGCGCCGGGTCCAACAGCAGCACGTTCAACCAATAATTGCTGCGGGCATGGGCCTGCTCGGTGAAGAAACGCGCGCCCGCCAGGCCGGCGAAAGCCTCGGCGTAACGTTCGGCCAGCCGCCGCTTGGCGGCGAGAAAGCCTTCCATCTGCTCCAGCTGGGCGCAGCCCAGGGCGGCGTTGAGGTTGGGCAGGCGGTAGTTGTAGCCGACTTCGTCGTGGACGAACTCCCAGGCGTGGGGCAGCTTGGCGGTGGTGGTGAGATGCTTGGCGCGCTTGGCCAACGCGCTGTCGTTGGTGAGCAGCGCGCCGCCGCCGCCGGTGGTGGCGATCTTGTTGCCGTTGAAGCTCACCGCGCTCAAAAGGCCCCACTGGCCGGTATGGCGGCCGCGGTAATAGGAACCGAGGGATTCCGCCGCGTCCTCGATCAGCGTCAGCCGGTAGCGTTCGCACAGTTCGGCCAGGCCGTCCAAGTCCGCCGGATGGCCGAAGGCGTGCATCACCAACAGGGCTTTGATGGGCCGGCCCGTCAGCCGGTTGCGGCAACCTTGCGCCGTGACTTCCGCGATGCCCGCCAGGTAATCGGCCAGCTTGGCCGGCGCCACGCCCAGGCTGGCTTCGTCGCTGTCGACGAAGTGCGGCGTGGCGCCGCAATAGGCCACGGCGTTGGCCGTGGCGATAAAGGTCAGGCTGGGCACCAGCACCTCATCGTCGGCGGCAATGCCCGCCAACAGCAGGCACACGTGCAGAGCCGCCGTGCCGTTGACCGTGGCGACCGCATGTTTCACGCCCATGTAGGCGGCCAAGTCGGCCTCGAAACGGTCGACGAACTTGCCCACCGAGGACACCCAGCCGGTGTCCAGGCATTCCTTCACATACTCCCACTCGCGGCCGGCGAAGCGCGGTTCGTGCAGGGCCACCGGGTGCGGGGTTTCCGGCAGGGCCGTGCGCAGCGCGGCCAGGATTTTCGCTTCCAAAGCAGCTTCGGCCATCATCCCCCCATCAGCCTGCCATAACGCCGCAAAGCGTCGTCGCCATAAGCCGCCGTGCGTTCGACCACGTCCAGCAGCACCGGCGCAAGCCGCGCCACCGCTCGGTAGATTTCCGCCAGCTTGTCGCCGGCATATTCGTGGGCGATCAGGTTGCGCAATTCGCGGATGCGCACCAAGTCCGCCAAGCGGGCGAAGCGGCTGGCGAGGGATTCCAGGCGCTCCAGCGCCGCATCGTCCCAATCGTCGCGCGCCAGCACCTCGTCGCTGCGTTGCCAGGAATAGCGCAAATGCTGGGCCGCGCCGCGCAAACCGGCGAGCTCCTCCCGCAGCAGGGCGGCCTTATCCCGGCTCACAGCGGCACCCCGTTTTGCCTGGCGATGCGGGCGAAGGGCGCGGACAAGTCGGGATACACGGCCAGGTCGATGCGACGCTCGCCCAGGCGGCTGTGCAGCTCGCCGAGGATATCCAGCTTGGCCATCAAATCGATGGAGCGCGACAGCACCAGCAAATCGATGTCGCCGCCCTTGGCGGCGTCGTCCGCCCGCGAACCGAACAGGAACACGGTAGCGACGGGGTCGCGTGCCGCGACGGCGCTGCGGATGGCTTGGCGTTCCGTCTCGCTCAAACGCATGGAACGTATCCTAAACGTTGTAGATGTCGGCCTTGTAGGCTTTGAGATTGTCCGGCTCGGTGAACCAGGCGATGGTGCGAGACAGCCCTTCCCGCAGGTCCACTTGCGACTGGAATCCGGTCAGCTCGCGCAGCTTGCGGCTGTCGCAGCGCAGGCGGAATACTTCCGAGCCGGCCGGGCGCACCCGCTGCGCGTCATGGGCCAGTTCGGCGTCGCCGCCCATCAGCTCGTTGATGAGGGCGAAGGTGTCGCCGATGGAAATTTCCGTGTCCGAGCCGATGTTGAGCACTTCGCCCGCCGCGCCGTCCGCCCCGGCGATGGCGAGGAAGCCGCGACAGGTGTCTTCCACGTAGTTGAAGTCCCGCGTCGGCGTGGTGTCGCCCAGGCTGATGCTGCGGCGGCCGGCGGCGATCTGGCTGATGATGGTGGGGATCACCGCCCTTGCCGACTGGCGCGGGCCATAGGTGTTGAACGGCCGCGCCACGGTCACGGGCAGGCCGAAGGCGTGGTGAAAGCTCAAGGCGATCTGGTCGGCGCCGATTTTCGAGGCGCTGTAGGGCGATTGCGGCTGCAACGGATGTTTTTCGTCGATGGGCACATACTGCGCCGTGCCGTAAACCTCGCTGGTGGAGGTATGGATCACCCGCTTGACGCCCGCGTCCAGCGCCGCCTGGCAGATGTTCAACGTGCCCTTGACGTTGGTGTCGATGTAACTGTCGGGCGCCACGTAAGAGTATGGAATGGCGATCAGCGCCGCCAGGTGAAACACCGTGTCCACGTCGCGCATCAGTTGCCGGCAGAAATGCGGGTCGCGCACGTCGCCGGCCACCACGTCCATGTCTTTGGCGCGGGGCGAGCGGTCCAGCCAGCCCCAGGAGTTGAAGGAGTTGTATTGCACCAGGGCGCGCACCCGCCGCCCCCGCGCCGCCAGCATTTAGGTCAAGTGAGAGCCGATGAAGCCGTCCGCCCCCGTCACCAAAACCAAGCCGTCTCCCATGCAAGCCTCCTCGTCCCGCTCCGCCATGCCAGGCGGCGAGTCTAGCCTATTATCCTAGCCGTGCCTATAATGCCTTAGCGATTAGATGCTTAGAGCACCGCGCCCCCTCCCACCCCTGCAAGGCGCCCCCATTCGTGGATACCGCAACCGCCCCCCTCGAGTTTTGCGTCAACGTCTTCGGCGACGAATATATTTACGACATCAACCGCGAAGCCTTCGCCCGAATCGGTTCGGCGGCGGTGTTCGACGGCTACTTCGGCGCCGAGCTGTTCGAGGAACACCGCCTCAACGTCGTCGTCGGCACGGACTCCGGCCTGCTGATCCGCCACATCCTGCGCAAGGGCCTGCCCAAAGGCACGCGCTACCTCTTCATCGAACCGCCCCACGTGCTGGCGAAGCTGGAAGAGGCCGGCCTGCTGGCCGAAGACCACGAGGAAATCGCCTGCGTCAGCCACGACAACTGGCGGATGGCGGCGGAGCGATTCAAGATCACCGAATATTTCTATATCAACGGCGTTTCCTTGCAGCTTTCCATCGCCGCCAGGGACGCCAATCTGAGCGAATATGTGGAGCTGTCCTGGAAACTGGACGACGAGCTGACGCAACTGCGCTGGGAAACCATCGCCAACATCGGCGGCGAAAACTTCATCGCCTGCACCGTGCAGAACTGCGCGGACAACGTCGTCTCGGCCACCCTGCTGCGCGACGCCTACCAAGGCCGCACCGCCGTCTTGATGGGCGGCGGCCCGTCCTTGGACGAAGCGCTGCCGTGGATCGCGGCCAACCGGGATCGGCTGGTGCTGCTGGCCGTCTCCCGCATCGCCCGCCGCCTGCTGGAAGTGGGGCTGACGCCGGACTTCGTGTTTTCCGTGGATCCCACCGATCTCAGCTTCGACATCAGCCGGGAAATGATGAAATACCCGGACAATGTGGTGTTCGTCTGCGCCGACCACGCCAATCCGCTGCTGCTGGGGCAATGGCACGGCCCCAGCCTGTACCTGGGCGCGCTGTTGCCCTGGGACTCCGAACTCAACCCGGCCACCCTGCCCCACCCCGGCCCCACCGTCACCAACACCGCCCTGGCGGTGGCCACCGCCATGGGGTTCAACCGCGTCATCCTGACGGGCATCGACCTGTGCTTCAGCGCCGAAGGCTATACCCACGCCAAAGGCAGCAACGAGCGGGCCGCCGGCCCCCGCTTCACCCTGTCCGGCATGCGCACCCAGACCAACGGCGGCTGGTACGCCAACACCACGGCCGACTTGGCCAACGCCATCCTCTCCATGGGCGTGCAAGCGGGCAAAGCCAAAGAAGCCGGCATGGAAGTCATCAACCCGTCGCCCAACGCGGCGCGCGTCGCCAATGTGGAACACCGGCCCCTGGACGAAATCGAATTGCCGGCGCCGGCCGCCGCCGGGCTGCGCATCGCCATCCCCGGCGCAGACGAGAAACGCCGCCACTACGACGCGCTGGAAGCGGACCTGCGCAACGCCAAACGCCACTCCGACGCCGTCAAGGCGCTGGCGGAAGAAGCGCTGGACTGCAACGGCCGCATGTATTCGGAAGACGGCCTTTCCATCGTCGACGTGGCGGCCAAGGAACGCATGGACCGGATCGAGGAGCAGCTCGACGCCGATCATCCGCTGTTCAGCCAGCTCATCAAGACGCTCGGCATCCGCGACCTCATCAAGCTGGCCAAGCCTTTCGACGCGGAAGAAATGGACGAAACCGAAGCGAAAAGCACCGGCGAGGCTTACTACAAAGCTTACCGGGACGGCGCGGACAAACTGGTGAAGCTGGTGGACGCCGCCCTGGACCGGTTGGAATGCCGCCGTCAGGAAGAATCCGACACGCCGGACTGGGACAAGGTGTTGCCCCGCTGGAAAGACGACCGCCATTTCCGCCGCGCCGCCCTCTGGCTGGCCCGGCACCCGGCCGCCGCCGAGCGACTGACGGCCGAGCAGCGCGCCGCCTTGGACGAATTGACGCAACAATACGAAACGCTGCTGCACCAAACCGACACCACCCACCTCAACGACGCCAAGCGCAACAGCGCCCTGTCCGCCTCACGCCACCGGGCCCGCTCCCTGCTGAAGAACCAGCAGCCCGACGAACTGAAAAAACTGGCCATGGCCCTGGAGGAACACCCGGCCAAAGAAGAAGCGCAACCTTACCGGCTGCTGGTGGACGGCTACCTGGCCGAACTGAACAACGATCCGCAGGCGGCGCTGCAATCCTACATCGCCATCATCGACTTGAAGGACCAAGCCGAAACCATTCTGGAAGACACCCTGCTGCGCGTCGCGCAAATCTGCCTGGAACGAGCCGACGGCGACAATGCGCTATTCGCCCTGGAAGGATTGGCCCAGCTCTCGCCCATCTACCACCCGCAATACGCCGAACTGCTGAAGCTCACCGGCCAACCCCAAGCCGCCGTCGGCGTCTACCGCGACTTCCTGGAACGCTTCCCCACCAATCTCTTCGTGCAGCTGCGGCTGGCGCGACTGTACCTGGAGCTGGGCGCCAACGACAGCGCCAAGCAGCTCTTGGAAAGCGTGCTGGAAAAGCACCCGGACAACGAAGCGGCGCAGCGCCTGTTGGCGGAGACGCGCCAAATCCGCTGGAACTTTTCCGGGGTTCCCTAGCCGGCCAGCCAGCCCAGGCTCTGCTCGGTAGAGCCCACCGGCCGGTACTCCGCCCCCACGTAGCCGCGGTAACCGGAAGCCGCCACCGCCGCGAACAGCGCGGCGAAATCCAAGTCGCCGGTTCCCGGCTGGCCCCGCCCCGGCGCGTCGGCGAATTGGATGTGGCCGATTTTGCCGGCGTGGGCGGCGATAAACCCCGCCGGATCTTCGCCCATGCGCGCCATGTGGTAGATGTCGTACTGCAAGGCCAGATTGGGGTGATTCAGTTCCGCCAACAAATCCAGCATCTGCTGCCCCCGGTTCACCAGGAAACCGGGCATGTCGAAAGTATTGATGCCCTCGAACACCGTCCGCACGCCCAGCTCGGCAAAGGCATCGGCGGCCAGGCGCAAATTGGCCCCGAGGGTTTGCAGGTATTCGCCGGCGCGTTCGTTATGCAGACAGCGGCCCGGCAGCACGTTGACGGCCTTGGGTTTGAGCACGCGGGCATAATCCAGCGCCAACGCCACCCCCTGGCGGAACTCGCCGCATCGCTCCGGCACCGCCGCCAGGCCTTCGCCGCCGCTCATCAAATCGCCGGCCGGCAGGTTGAACAGCACCAGCTCCACCTTCGCGGCGGCGGTCAGTTCGGCGATCCGTTCGGCGGGCAATTCGTAGGGAAACTGGATTTCCACCGCGCCGAACCCCGCCCGGGCGGCGGCGGCGAAACGCTCTTCCAAAGGCCGTTCGGTGAACAGCAGGCTCAGGTTGGCGGAGAACTTCAGCATGCCTCGCCCTCCCCGCCCAGATACAGCTTGATGAGGGTGGCGGGATCGGCTTCCAGGTGGCCGTTGCCGCCGTGGCACTGCATCAGCTGCGCCGCCAGCCCCGACATGGGAACGGCGCTGCCGTTGCCCCGCGCCAGGTCCACCGCCATGTTGAGGTCTTTCAGCAGGGTCTTTACCCGCCACTTCACCGGCTCGAAACGCCGCTCGGCCATTTCCGGCCCGAGGATCTGCAAAGGCTTGGAATCGGCGAAGCCGCCGGCCAGGGCCTCGGGAATCTTCGCCGCGTCCACCCCGGCGCGCTGGGCCAGGGCGATCATTTCGGCGATCACCAGGGCGTTGCAGCTGACGATCATCTGGTTGCAGATTTTGGTGATCTGGCCCGCGCCGACCTCGCCCATGCGCGTCACTTGCCGACTGAAAGCCGCCAGCGCCGGCCGGGCGCGGTCCACCTCCGCCGCCGCACCGCCGGCCATGATGGCCAGCGTGCCCTGCTCCGCCCCCGGCACGCCGCCGGACACCGGCGCGTCCACCCAAGCCATGCCGCAAGTCTCCCGCAAGCGGGCGGCGAACCGCCGGGTAGCCTGGGGCTCGATGCTGGACAAATCTACCAGCAGCTTGCCCGGCGCCGCCGCCGCGGCGAGGCCGTTGGGGCCGAACACCACGTCCTCCACCGCCGCCGTGTCAGCCAGGCACAACATCACCACGTCGGAGGCTCGCGCCAAATCGGCGATGCCGGCCGCCTCCACAGCGCCCTCCGCCAGCACCGGCGCAAGCTTCGCGGGGCTGCGGTTCCACACCGTCACGGCGTAACCGGCCTGCAACAAGCGCAAAACCATGGGCCGGCCCATGAGACCGATGCCGATAAATCCGATGCTGTCTGTTTTCTCTGTCATGCCGCTCAACCCGTATGGGAACCGAAACGGCCATTGTCCCAGCAGCGGCGGGCCCGCCTCAACCGAATCGCGCTAACCCGGCGCCAGGGAGAGGAAGCGCTCTCGCCAGGCGCAGCGGCTGTAAGGCGCTTGACGCAGCAACGCCAGGTAGCCGTCGGGCAGCCGCGCCAATACCGCCCGGGCCTGACGCTCCTGCTCCGCGCCGATGCGCGTCGGCTGAAACGGATTGAGGTTGCGGCGGCGGGGACGCCGCAGCGGGCCGGGTCGGCGCGTCAAGCCATGGAAGGCCAACAACCGCTCGATTTGCTCGGCATCGTTCAAATCCTCCGGCACCCGCAGGGTGAAACAGCGCGACGCCAAGCCGTGTTCCGCCAGGAAAGCCATGGCGCGGTTCTCGATTTCCAGCCATTGCAGCAAATACCACTGCAGGGGCGTCAGCGCCTCGTCCCGAAAAGCGCCGAAAATCGCTTCCTTACCGGTCAACGCCCAGCGAAAATACGTTTGTCCGTCACCGCCGCGGTAGTGCCGGCCCGGCAAGCGCAAGCGCCGCACCAAGGCCTCGCGGTTGGCCTCGCTCTGCGCCACTTTGAGCGGATCGCGGATCAGGTGAATCAAACGCAGGTTGGGAAAAACCTCCGCCGCGGCCGTGTAGGCGGATTTCAGAAAGGCGTGGCTGGTTTCCAAATAATGGCCTGTGCCGTAGCGAGCGATGGCGGCGCGCTTATCCGTCAGCAACGCGCGAATGCGAGCCACGTCGCCTGCGGCCGCCCAGTCGATGGGCGGCCCGAACAGGGTAGGATTGCCCCGATCGAAATAGGGCTCGTGGCGACAGGCGCAATCCACGGTATTGAGCGCCATGAGACGCGCCAGATGCAGGGTGCCGGAACGGCCGCTGGCGAGGGCGAAAATGGGAATCGGCTCGGACATGGTCGGGCAATTAAGAGAGACTTGATGGATACAATAAACGTCATCGTAACAGCCCTGGGCTGGCTGGCCGCGGGATTTTGGCTATGGTTCGGCCTGCGTACCGCGCGCTTTCTGCGCGGCGCCGTGCTGACGCGACGGGTCTCAGCCAGCCCGACGCCCGCCGCATGGCCCAAGGTCAGCGTAATCGTGCCGGCGCGCAATGAAGCCGCGGCCATCGGCCCTTGCCTGCAATCCCTGCTGGCCCTGGATTATCCGGCCTTGGAAGTGGTCGCCGTGAACGACCGCTCCAACGACGGCACCGGCGAGCAAATGGACCGGCTTGCCGCCCGCGACCCGCGCCTGCGCTGCATTCACGTCCAGGATTTGCCGGCCGGCTGGCTGGGCAAGACCCACGCCATGCACCAGGGCGCCAGCCAAGCCTCGGGCGAATACCTGGTGTTCACCGACGGCGACGTGCTGTTCGCGCCGCAAACCCTCCGCATCGCCTTGCGCCACACGCTGGGACGGGAACTGGACCACCTGTGCCTGCTGCCCAAGGCCCTGCCCGGCGGTTATTGGGAAAACGCCCTCACCTATTTCATGGGCATGCTGTTCATCCTGTCGGTGCGCCCCTGGGCCATGGCCAGCAACGCCCGCAGCGCCTATGCCGGCGTCGGCGCCTTCAATCTGGTGCGAACCGGCGCCTATCGAGCCGTGGGCGGATACGAAGCCCTGCGCACCGAAATCATCGACGATATGCGCCTGGGCCGCGCCGTGAAGGCGGCCGGCGGCCGCAGCGAATTGCTGATGGGCGACGACTTGTTGCAAGTGCGTTGGCAAGTGGGCGTCGCCGGTTTGATTAACGGCGTGGAAAAAAACAGCTTCGCCGCCATGGAGTTCTCCTGGCCCTATCTGCTCGGCTTCAGCGCGCTGTACCTGGGATTGCTGGCGGCGCCCTACGTCGCCGTCGTCCAGAGCCAAGGCGCGACCGGTTGGCTCGCGGCCCTGGCCGCGCTCAATGTCTTGTACGCCTATTGGAATCAGCGCGCCGGCACCGGCGCCCATGCGGTTTTCGCCCTGCCCGCCGCCATCGTGCTGTGCCTGTGGGCGCTGTGGCGCTCGGCCGTGCTGATCACCTGGCGCGGCGGCATACGCTGGCGCGACACGTTCTACCCCTTGAGTTTTTTCAAGCCGGAGCGGCGCTGAAGCATCGGCGCTGCTGGAGACGCGTCTATTGGCCCCCGATGGGGGCAGCATCGGGGCGAACCGAGCCCGCTATGTCGCGCCTGCCTGCCCTTCTCCGTCCAACCCCCGCAACCGCGCCAGCTTTTCGGCGATCTTGATTTCCAACCCGCGCGGTACCGGCTGGTAATACTGGCGCTGGCCCATTTCTTCCGGGAAATAATTCTCCCCGGCGGCGTAGGCGTCCGGTTCGTCGTGGGCGTAGCGGTATTCCTTGCCGTAATCCAACTGTTTCATCAGTTTGGTGGGGGCGTTACGTAGGTGCAGGGGCACACCCAGGCTGCCGGTGTTGGCAGCGTCGTCGCGGGCCAGTTTATAGGCCACGTAGACGGCGTTGCTTTTCGGCGCACAGGCCAAATACACCACGGCCTGAGCCAGGGCCAGCTCGCCTTCCGGGCTGCCCAGGCGTTCCTGCACGTCCCAGGCGTTGAGGCACAGTTCCAGGGCGCGGGGGTCGGCGTTGCCGATGTCCTCCGAAGCGATGCGCACGATGCGGCGGGCCAGGTAGACGGGGTCGCAGCCGCCGTCCAGCATGCGGCATAGCCAGTAGAGGGCGGCGTCCGGCGCCGAGCCGCGCACGGATTTGTGCAGGGCGGAAATCTGGTTGTAGAACTCTTCGCCTTGCTTGTCGAAGCGGCGCAGGGTGCCGCCGGCCAGCACTTCCTGGGCGATGGCGTCGGTGACCAGCCTACGCCCGCCCTGCGCTTCCGCCAGTTCCACGGCGATTTCTATGAGGTTGAGCAAGCGCCGCGCGTCACCGTCGGCGGCCTTGACGAACCAGCCACGCAGCTCTTGGGGAAAGTCGATGATTTCCTCGCCGGCCAGGCCGCGGTCCTCGTCGCTGATGGCCTGCTCCAGCACCTCCAACAAATCGGCTTCGGTGAGGGACTTCAGCACATAGACGCGGGCGCGGGACAACAGCGCGTTGTTCACCTCGAAGGAGGGATTTTCCGTGGTGGCGCCGATGAACCAGAAGGTGCCGTCCTCCACGTGGGGCAGGAAAGCGTCCTGCTGGGACTTGTTGAAGCGGTGCACTTCGTCCACGAACAGGATAGTGCGGCGGTTTTTCTGCAGGCGGTTGGCCTTGGCCTGGGCCACCGCCTCGCGGATTTCCTTGACGCCGGACAGCACGGCGGAGAGGGTGATGAATTCGGCGTCGGCGTGGGCCGCCACCAGTCGCGCCAGGGTAGTCTTGCCGGTGCCCGGCGGTCCCCACAGGATCATGGAATGCAGCCGGCCGGCCAGGATGGCCTGGTACAACGGCTTGCCGGTTGCCAGCAGGTGCTTTTGGCCGATGTATTCTTCCAGCCGGCGCGGCCGCATGCGGTCGGCCAGGGGTTTTTCCAGGTTGTCGAACATCGTCTATGCGCCGTCAGCCCTTTGGCGTTCGGGACTTCCACAAGCGGGGATTGCGTGCGGTATGAAGTACGGCAACGATGACAACATCGTCCCGCACGATACGGTAGTAGATGACATAAGGAAAACGACGCAGCAATACCCGTCGAATGTCGCGGTACGTCGCCGAATACATGGAAGGTATGCGTCCAATACGCTCCAGAGCCTCTTCCACACTCAACAAGAACTCCGCCGCCAAACCCTTCCGTTGCGCCTCATACCACGCCTGCGCATCGGCCAAGTCAGCCTCCGCCTCCGGGCGGATAATCAAGCGGTTAATCACGGCGCGTTTTGCAACCGCGCCTTGACGTCCTCCCAACTGGAGCCGGTCTGGGGATTGTCTTGATAAGCCGCCAGCCTGCGGTCCAGCTCCTCCTTATGCGCCTCGGGTATGGGCATCGCCGCCGATTCCGCGGCAATGCTGTCCCAAATCTCCTCCACCAACAGGATGCGTTCGGCAACGCTGAGCCGATCGATGCCCAAATCTTTAACGCTGGCATACATAAGCGTCTCTCCTACTGCGAGTTGCTTACTGATCCTCGAACACATCCACCCCCTTCGGCGCGGTGAATTCGAACAGGGCCGGGTCCAGCTTGCCGCCGGATTTGACGTTGCTGAAATAGATGCGGGTGAGCTGGCCGAAGTTGTCCGCCAGTTCCATGCCGCTGAGCACGTCGCCTTGCAGGCCGATGGTGACGTATTTGAAGGTGCTTTCCTCGCCTTTGGGCAGCAGCTTGACCCAGGTGATGCCTTCGTCCTCGCCCTGCTGTTCCAGGGTGAAATTGTCCTTGAGGGACACCTGGCCGGTGAGCAGCAGCGCCGGGGTGGAGCCGATGGCCTTGTCCATGCGTTTCACCGTGACCTGCTCCAGGTCCACATCGTAAAACCACACCTTGCCGTTGCTGGTGATCACCTGCTGTTTGTATGGCTTGGCGTAGTCCCAACGGAATTTGCCGGGCTTTTGCAAATAGAACACGCCGGTGGCTTTGTGGCGCGGGCTGCCCAGTTCGTCCACGGAAACCTGGGTGAAATCCGCTTGCAGGGTTTTACTGCTGTCGATGGAGCGCATGAGGCGATCCACCGGGGATTCGGCGGCGCCGGCGATGGCGGCGGTCAACAACAGAGCGAGAGTCAGAAAAACGCGCATGGTGAGGGGCTTTGGCGAATGGCTGGGCGGCTATTCTAACAAGGAAGCGCGGATTGAGCCGCGCTTGCCTCAGAGTGTAGCCCGGATGCCGTCCGGGATGTTCGACAACGTCCCTCCCCGGACAAGGGCGGCTATCAATAGGCCGGCGGTGGCGGCGGGGCCAGGACCGTGCGGTTGCCGTTGCGTTCGGCGGGGCCGACGATGCCGGCCATTTCCATCTGCTCGATCATGCGGGCGGCGCGGTTGTAGCCGATTTGCAGCTTGCGCTGCACGCTGGAGATGGAGGCCTTGCGCGTTTCCGTCACGAAGCGCACCGCCTCGTCGTAAAGGGCGTCGCCCTCGCCGTTGCCGTCCTCGCCGGTATAGGTGCCGCCGCCTCCTCCGCCGCCGTTTTCGCTGCCTTCCACGGAGAAGTTGACGATGTCCTCCAGGTAGTCGGCCGGTCCCGTCTGCTTGAGGAACTCCACCACCCGGTGCACTTCCGCGTCGGAGACGAAAGCGCCGTGCACGCGCATGGGCAGGCCGCTGCCGGGCGGCAGATAGAGCATGTCGCCGTTGCCCAGCAGGGCTTCGGCGCCGCCCTGGTCGATGATGGTGCGCGAGTCGATTTTCGACGACACCTGGAACGCCACGCGGGTGGGGATGTTGGCCTTGATCAGGCCGGTGATGACGTCCACCGACGGACGCTGGGTGGCGAGGATCAGGTGCACGCCGGCGGCGCGGGCTTTTTGCGCCAAACGGGCGATGAGTTCTTCCACCTTCTTGCCGACGATCATCATCATGTCGGCGAATTCGTCGATGACGATGACGATGTAGGGCAGAGGCGCCAGGGTGGGATAATCCATACCCTCGTCCAGCACGTAGCCGGGCGGAATCAAGGGGTCGCGAATCGGCGCGCCGTTGGCGATGGCCTCCTGGACTTTCTCGTTGTAGCCGATGATGTTGCGCACGCCCAGCTTGGACATGAGCTTGTAGCGCCGTTCCATTTCCGCCACGCACCAGCGCAAGGCGTTGGCGGCTTCCTTCATGTCGGTGACCACCGGCGTGAGTAGGTGGGGAATTTCCTCGTAAACCGACAGCTCCAGCATCTTGGGGTCGATCATGATGAGCCGCACCTGTTCCGGCGTGGCCTTGTACAGCAGGCTCAAGATCATCACGTTGACCGCCACCGACTTGCCGGAACCGGTGGTGCCGGCCACCAGCAGGTGGGGCATTTTCGCCAGATTGGCGACGGACGGACGGCCGCTGATGTCTTTGCCCAGCACCAGGGTCAGGGGCGTATCCAGGTTGGCGTATTCCGAGGAGCCCAGCACGTCGCGCATCAGCACGATCTCCCGCTCCTGGTTGGGGATCTCGATGCCCACGTAGCTCTTGCCGGGGATGATCTCCACGATGCGGACGCTGGGCACCAATAACGCGCGGGCCAGGTCCTTGGCCAGGCCGGAAATGCGGCTCACCTTGATGCCGGCGGCGGGCTGGATTTCGAAGCGGGTGATGACCGGGCCGGGGTGGATTTCGATCACTTCCACGCTGACGCCGAAATCGGCCAGGATGGTTTCCAGCTGCCGCGCCATGTGCTCCAGGTCGGCTTCGCTGTAGGCCTTGACCTTGACTTTGCCCTTGCTGTCGCTGAGCAGAGTCAGGCTGGGCAACTCGCCCTTGCCGACCTTGGAGAAATCCACCGGCTTCAGCTTGGCGGGCGGAGCGCTGCGCTGCAAGGCGGGTTCAGGAAGCTCGTCGTCCACCACCGTTTGGTTGAAAGCCGGAGCCGGGGCAGGCGCAGGCGGCGGCTCGCGCCGCGGGGCGGGAGCTTTGCGCTTGACCGGGGCCGGTGGGGCGTAGGGGGGATCCTCCGCTTCCTCGCCGCCGTATTCCGCGCGACGCGGCCGGCGCAAGCGGCCGAACAAGCGCATGAAGCCGTTGACCGCCGTCTGGCCGGCCCAGTCCACGACGGCGATCCAGGAAATGCCGCCGGCCAGGGTCAACCCGCCGAGAAAAGCCGCCCAGAGCAAGAGCTTGGCCCCGTGGGAGCCGAAGCTGCCCAATAGCCAGGAAGCCAGTCCCATGCCGAGAACGCCGCCGCTGTCGCCGGGCAGGGACAAGCCGGCGTGGGGCCAAAGGATCTGCACCATGGCGGCGGCCACCACCAAGGTCGCCAGGGCCGCACCATAGCGCAGCCACTTCAGCCAAGGCGCGGCCAGGACCGGGGCCGACAGGCCGCGATAAGCGCGATAGCCACGGCTGGCCACCGCCAGCGGCAGCAAATAGGACGCGATGCCGAACAGATACAAACACAAATCCGCCATCCAGGCGCCCACCGCCCCGGCCGTGTTGCGGATGGGCTCGTCGCCGCCGCTGTGGGACCAGCCGCCGTCGGCCAAGTCGTAACTGATCAAGGCAATCAGCAAAAAGACCGCCAAGGCGCCATAGCCGAGAAATGCCAATTCGCGCAGTCCCCGGTTCCACACCGACGGAGTCGGCGTCTCGATGATGTTGTCGTTGTCCAACTGCACAAAAACCTAAGAATAATTCGAAAAAAGCGCGCTATCTCATTAACTTTTCGAGTAATTGCGCGAAGACCTAGCATACACTTTACGAAAACCCGTGTCATCGCCATACTAGCGCCCTTCCCGACCCATCCATAGCCCGCCGGAGGCGCTGAATGAGCCAAACCAAGCATTGCCGACTTCTCATCCTAGGTTCCGGCCCAGCCGGATACACCGCCGCCGTGTATGCCGCACGGGCCAATTTGAATCCGGTCATAGTCACCGGCATCCAACAAGGCGGACAGCTGACCACCACCACGGAGGTGGACAACTGGCCCGGCGATGCGGACGGCGTGCAAGGCCCGGAACTGATGGAGCGCATGCTGCGCCACGCGCAGCGCTTCAACACGGAAATCGTTTTCGACCACATCCACACGGCGGAGCTGTCGAAAAAGCCGTTCACCCTGACCGGCGACGCCGGCGTCTACACCTGCGACGCCCTCATCATCGCCACCGGCGCCTCGGCCAAGTACCTGGGCCTGCCGTCGGAAGAGGCCTTCCAGGGCCGCGGCGTGTCCGCCTGCGCCACTTGCGACGGCTTCTTCTACCGCAACAAGCCGGTGGCGGTCATCGGCGGCGGCAACACAGCGGTGGAAGAAGCGCTGTACCTGTCGAACATCGCCTCCCACGTCACCGTGGTGCACCGTCGCGACGCCTTCCGCTCCGAGAAAATCCTGGCGGACAAGCTGAAAGCCAAAGCCGCCGGCGGCAACGTCACCATCGAATGGAACCACACCCTGGAAGAGGTGCTGGGCGACAACAGCGGCGTCACCGGCATTCGCATCAAGAACGTGCAGGACGGCAAAAGCAAGGACCTCACCCTGGACGGCGTGTTCATCGCCATCGGCCACAGCCCCAACACCGGCATCTTCGACGGCCAACTGGACATGCGCAACGGCTACTTGACCGTCAAAGGCGCCGGCAGCGGCGATGGCAACGCCACCGCCACCAGCGTGCCGGGCGTGTTCGCCGCCGGCGATGTGGCCGACTCGGTCTACCGCCAAGCCATCACGTCGGCCGGCGCGGGCTGCATGGCCGCCCTCGACGCGGAACGCTATCTGGATCAACTGGCTTAAGCCGCCGCCCGGCTTTGATTCGTCGCGGCCATGCTCACCGTACTGCACGCCGGCCGCGTCGGCGAAGCCTTTCCCCCGCTGGATCGGGCTTTAACGGAACCGGACGGCCTGCTGGCCATGGGCGGCGACCTGTCGCCGGAGCGCTTGCAGCGCGCTTATCGCCAAGGCATTTTCCCCTGGTACAGCGCAGGCCAGCCCATCCTGTGGTGGTCGCCCGATCCGCGCACGGTGTTGTTTCCGGAAAAAGCCGTGATTTCCCGCAGCATGGCTAAAGTGCTGCGGCGCGGCCGATTCGAATTAAGCTGGAACCGGGCTTTCGGCGAAGTCGTCGAAGCCTGCGCGGACCCGAGTTGCCGAGCTGACGCGGCCGGCACCTGGATCACCCCCGAAATGCAAAGCGCCTATAACGAGTTGCACCGGCTCGGCCTCGCCCATTCCGCCGAAGCTTGGGAAGACGGCCGGCTGGTGGGCGGACTCTATGGAGTCGCCATCGGCCGAGTGTTTTTCGGCGAATCCATGTTCCACCGCGTCAGCAACGCCTCCAAAGCCGCCTTTTTGTATTTGATGGGCCGGTTGCGCGACTGGAACTACGCCCTGGTGGACTGCCAAGCACATACGCCGCACTTGGAAAGCCTGGGAGCCGAATCCATACCCCGCAGCCGTTTCGCCTGGCTGCTGGAAAGCCACTGCGACGAACTCCCGGCCCCCGACGCCTGGCAAGAACATGACCGGCCTGCCGCTGCTGCTCTCCGCTGAGCACGACTGCTCCTATTTGCCGGAACGGCGGGCCCGCTCGCTGGTCGCCACGCCGGAGCGCCCCATGGACGGCAACTTATACAGCCAACTGGTGAAACACGGCTTCCGCCGTTCCGGCGATCTGGTCTACCGCCCCCACTGCCATGGCTGTTCCGCCTGCATCGCGCTACGAGTGCCGGTGGCGGCTTTTCGGCCGAACCGCGCGCAACGGCGCTGCGTCAAGGACAACGCGGATTTAAGCGCAACGCCGCTGCCGGCGGAATTCAACCAGGAACACTACAGGCTCTACCGGCGTTATCTCGGCTGGCGCCACCCGGACGGCCAAATGGCCGACACCACCCCGGAAAGTTACATCGAATTTCTCGCCAACGACTGGTGCGATACCTATTTCGTAGAATTCCGCGACCAGGGCCGCCTGGCGGCGGTCGCCGTGGTGGATTTATTGACGGACGGCTTGTCCGCCGTCTACACCTTCTACGAACCCGAGCTGGAGCGGCGCGGCCTCGGCGCTTACGCCGTGTTGTGGCAAATCGCCCAGGCCCACGCCTTGGGGCTGGACTATCTGTACCTGGGATATTGGATCGAGGAATGCAGAAAAATGGCTTACAAAAGCCGCTACAGGCCGTTTGAAATCTATCGAAACGGACGCTGGCTGGCCGTGAACCCCTCCCAGCGGCAGGGCGGCGCAGCGACGCAGGCGGAATTTACGCGCACTGTGGTATAGTACGGGGAGTTTTAACCCTGTGGAACCACACCGCTTTATGGCGAAAGAAGACGTCATCGAAATGGAGGGCAAGATTGTCGAAGCCCTTCCCAACACCACTTTCCGCGTCGAACTGGACAACGGCCACGTCATTACGGCCCACATTTCCGGCAAAATGCGCAAAAACTATATCCGCATCCTCAACGGGGACCGCGTCAAGGTCGAAATGACGCCTTACGACCTCACCAAAGGCCGCATCACTTTCCGCCTCAAGTAACTCTGCCCCGCTACGCCGGAACGGCGCGCTCTTGGCTGGCTTCGATCGCAAACGCCAGCGCGTCGTCGTCCACGTATATCCGCAGCCGCCCGCCGCCGGCCAAGCGCCCGAACAGCAGTTCTTCGGCCAGAGGCTTTTTGATGTTTTCCTGAATGACCCGCGCCATGGGCCGCGCGCCCATTTGCGGATCGTAGCCGCGCTCGGCCAGCCAAGCGCGCGCCTCCGGCTCCAGTACCAGGAATACGCCCCGTTCCGCCAGCTGGGTTTCCAGTTCGAACATGAACTTGTCCACCACTTGGCCGATCACCTCGAAGTCCAGCGGCTTGAATTGGATGACCGAATCCAAGCGGTTGCGGAATTCCGGCGAGAACAGCTTCTCGATGGCTTTCATGCTGTCCGTGGCGTGGTCCTGGCGCGTGAAGCCGATGGAGGCCCGGTTACCCTCGCCGGCACCGGCGTTGGTGGTCATCACCAGGATGACGTTGCGGAAATCCGCCTTGCGGCCGTTGTTGTCGGTTAGCGTGCCGTGGTCCATCACCTGCAGCAACAGGTTGAACACGTCGCCGTGGGCTTTTTCGATTTCGTCCAGCAACAACACCGCGTGGGGACGCTTGTTGATCTCCTCCGTGAGCAAGCCGCCCTGGTCGAAGCCCACATAGCCCGGCGGCGCGCCGATCAGGCGCGACACGGTGTGGCGCTCCATGTATTCGGACATGTCGAAGCGGATTAGGTCGATGCCCATCACCTTGGCCAGTTGGCGCGTCACCTCGGTCTTGCCGACGCCGGTGGGGCCGGCGAACAGGAAACAGCCGATGGGCTTGTCGCCTTCCCGCAGGCCGGCGCGGGCCAGTTTGATGGCCGAGGCCAAAGCGCCGATCGCCTCGTCCTGCCCGAACACCAGCATTTTCAAATTGCGCTCCAGGTCGCGCAGCTTGTCCTTGTCGTTGGACGACACGCTCTTGGGCGGAATGCGGGCGATCTTGGCCACCACCTGTTCGATATCGGCCGCGCCGATCACCTTGCGGCGTTTGGACGCCGGCAGCAGGTGCTGGCTGGCGCCCGCTTCGTCGATCACGTCGATGGCCTTGTCCGGCAAATGGCGGTCGTTGATGTAGCGGCCGGACAATTCCGCCGCACTGCGCAGGGCCGCCACCGTGTACTTAACGTGGTGGTGGGCTTCGAAACGGGATTTGAGCCCCTTCAGTATCTGGAACGTGTCGTCGATGCTGGGCTCGTTCACGTCCACTTTCTGGAAACGGCGCGCCAGCGCCCGATCCTTCTCGAAAATGCCGCGATATTCCTGGTAAGTGGTGGAACCGATGCAGCGCAGGTCGCCGGAAGCCAACACCGGCTTGATGAGGTTGGAAGCATCCATGACGCCGCCGGAAGCGGAACCGGCACCGATGATGGTGTGGATTTCGTCGATGAAGAGGATGGAGTTGGGCTCTTTCTTCAGTTGCGCCAGCAAAGCCTTGAGGCGCTTCTCGAAATCGCCGCGGTATTTGGTGCCGGCCACCAGGCTGCCCAAATCCAGCGCGTAAATCACCGCGCTGAGCAGCACCTCCGGCACTTCGCCTTCGACGATTTTCTTCGCCAAGCCTTCGGCGATGGCCGTTTTCCCCACGCCGGCGTCGCCCACCAGCAAAGGATTGTTCTTGCGCCGCCGGCACAATATCTGGATGGTGCGCTCCACTTCCTCCTGGCGGCCGATGAGCGGATCGATGCGTCCCTGGCTGGCTTCTTCGTTGAGATTGGTGGCGTATTTGGACAGCGGATTTTCCGCCGCGCCGCCTTCTCCCGCTTCCCATTCGGAACCCGGCTGGCTGCGGGGAGACGCTCCGCCGCTCTCGGCCTCGTCCCGGGTCTTGGAAATGCCGTGGGAAATGTAGTTGACCACATCCAGGCGGGTGACGTCCTCCTGGCCGAGCAAATAGACCGCGTGGGAATCCTGCTCGCCGAAAATCGCCACCAGGATATTGGCGCCGGTCACTTCCTTCTTGCCGGAAGCCTGCACGTTGAACACGGCTCGCTGCAAAACGCGCTGGAAGCCCAAAGTGGGCTGCGTTTCCCGCGTCACCCCGGCCGGAATGGTGGGCATGGTGTCGGCGATGAAATCGTCCAACTCCTTGCGCAAGCGCTCCAAGTTGACGCCGCAGGCGCGCAGGATACCGGAACCGGTGGGATCGTCCAGCATGGCGAGCAGCAAATGCTCCACGGTGACGAACTCGTGCTTGTGCATGTAGGCGTTGCGAAACGCCGAATTCAGGGAATGCTCCAGCTCTTTGCTCAACATAGTCTTACGCTCACGGCTTAGGCCTCTTCCATCGCGCACAGCAACGGATGCTGATGCTCGCGCGAATACGTGTTAACCAAGCGAACTTTGGTCTCTGCCACGTCCCTGGTAAACACGCCGCACACGCCGACGCCGCGGGTATGCACGTGCAACATCACCTGAGTGGCTTGTTCGTCGCCCATGCCGAAAAACGACTTGAGCACTTCGACGACGAAATCCATGGGAGTGAAATCGTCGTTCAACAAAACCACTTTGAACAGCGGTGGCCGCTTCAGCTTCGGCTTGGCCTCATCGACCGCCAGGCCACCGTCCCTATCGTCTTTACCGTCCGCCGACATTACCAAAACACCTTGGGAATTTCCCGGTTAGCACTAGCGCTCAATATAGCACCATCCACCATCGTCCGCAGACGCAACACGGCGCTCAAGAGCGGTGCAGGCTGTGGCGCCGGTCCATGCCGACCTTCCGCGGCAACACCCACATTTCGTAGAGGGATACGATCCACATGAAGACGAAAGCCATGCCCAAACCGGCGCCGCCGATTACCACCAACAGGGCGAAATGGGGGTTGAGCTTGGTCAACCACCAGGAGGTGATGTCCAGCAAAAGGAAGATGTAAGGCATGACGATGGCGGCGCACTTCGGCTTCAGCGGCACGCCGGTGGAAAAGGCGAAGATGATGCCGACGAACATGAAGATAAACGAGATGCCGAACAAATGGATGTGCGACACCCGGGTCAGGGAAGCAAAAGTGGCCCCCTGATCCGATTCGGCGCGCTTGGCGATTTCCTCGAACTTGGTGAAATCGGGGATGGCTCCGCCGGCGTCGGCGTTGTGGCACGCCACACAGCGCTGCTCGACGATGGGCTTGATGGTCGCCTCGTATTCTTTTTTCGACGCCCCGTCACGCACCCATTGCACTATCTGGAAACGTTCCGCGTCCGGCGCATTGGCCTTCATGGAACCGTTCATCTTGCTTTCCAGCACCGAACCGGAACGGTTGCCGTAATAGCTGTACACGATGTCTTCCAGGGACAGGCCCGCCTTGCCGTCCGCCATGCCGTGAGTGAACAGTATCTGCACCAACGCCATACCGTAGCCCATGGCGACCGCCAACAGATAACCGGTGAACAGCAGCTTGACCGGCATGCTGAAATTACTCAGGTTGTAAGGCATGCAAACGCTCCCAATAACAGTCAGAGTGGAGATAAGGAACCCCCGAAAAGACGAGGGGCTCGCCCGCCGCCGCGCGTATCGGGCGCGATCCTGCTAACATATTGTCGCATTTTGTGCGGCCCATACGCGCCAATATTCCCCCATCCAGCCCTAACTCGACATGAATCAAACGCTTGCCAAACGGCCCGCCGTCACCGTAGCCGCCGTCGCCGAACGAGACGGCCGTTTCCTGGTGGTGGAGGAGCACGATTCCGCCGGCCGCCTGGTCATCAACCAGCCCGCCGGCCACCTGGAGCCGGGCGAAGACATCCTGTCCGCCGTCATGCGCGAAGCCCTAGAAGAAACCGGCTGGACCTTCCGCCCGGAGTTTTTGCTGGGCGTCTACCTGTGGGAACACCCGTCGAAAACCCACAGCTATTTGCGCCTGGCTTTCGGCGGCAAAGCCCTGGAGCACGACCCCGCCCGCCCCTTGGACGACGGCATCGTCCACGCCCTGTGGCTGACGCCGGACGAACTGGCGGCGCGCGGCCCGCAGCTGCGCAGCCCCCTGGTGCTGCAATGCGTGCACGACTACTTGGCCGGCGGGCGCTATCCCCTGGAACTGATCAAAGCCTACGGCGGGTTTTAACCCCCATGCCCGGCAAAATCATCGTCGGCATGTCCGGCGGCGTGGATTCTTCGGTAACCGCCCTGCTGCTGCTTGAACAAGGCTATGAAGTCACCGGCCTGTTCATGAAGAACTGGGAGGAAGACGACCACACCGGCCTGTGCACCGCACCGCAAGACCACGCCGACGCCCAGGCGGTGTGCGACCGACTCGGCATCGAACTGAAAACCGTCAATTTCGCCGCCGAATACTGGGACCACGTGTTCGAAATCTTCCTGGCGGAATACGCCGCCGGCCGCACGCCCAACCCGGACATCCTCTGCAACAAATACATCAAGTTCCGCGCCTTCCTGGACTACGCCATGGACCTGGGCGGCGAGCGGATCGCCACAGGCCACTACGCCCGCGTCGCCAAGGACGACCACGGCTTCCACATGCTGAAAGGCCTGGACCCCGGCAAGGACCAGACCTATTTCCTCTACACCCTGGGCCAGGAAGCCTTGAGCCGCACCCTGTTCCCCATCGGCCACTTGGAAAAAAGCGAAGTACGCGACCTGGCCATCAAAGCCGGCTTCGTCAACGCCAAGAAGAAGGACTCCACCGGCATTTGCTTCATCGGCGAGCGCCGCTTCCGCGAATTCCTGCAGCGCTACCTGCCTGCCCAGCCGGGCGACATGGAAACGCCCGAAGGCGAAGTAATCGGCCGCCACGAAGGCCTGATGTACTACACCCTGGGGCAACGCCAAGGGCTGAACATCGGCGGACGGCGCGGCGCCTCGCCCGAGCCCTGGTACGCGCTGAAAAAAGACCTGGAGCGCAACGTGCTCATCGTCGGCCAGGGCCACGACCACCCCGTCCTGTTCCACAACACACTGGAAGCCGGCCAGCTGGACTGGTGCGCCGGCCGCGCCCCGCCCTTACAATCCCTGCGCTGCGCCGCAAAAACCCGCTACCGCCAGCCCGACCAGGACTGCGCCGTGGAATTGCTGGAGGGCGGCCGCTGCCGCGTGCTGTTCGACCAGCCCCAACGCGCCATCACGCCGGGACAATCGGTGGTGTTCTACCAAGGCGAGGAATGCCTGGGTGGCGGCATCATCGAATTGGCCACCGATTCGGCCTGAAAGGCTAAGACGAAGACCGCTCAGCGGATTAATCGATTTCAACTGACGAGCAACACCCCATGAACCCACTCACCGCCCTCTCCCCCATCGACGGCCGCTACGCCGGCAAAGTGGACGCCCTGCGCCCTATCTTCAGCGAATTCGGCCTCATGCGCTTCCGCGTGCTGGTGGAAGTGCGCTGGCTGCAAGCCCTGGCGGCGGAGCCGGCCATCGCCGAAGTGCCGGCCCTAAGCGCCGACGCCCACTCCCTGCTGGACCAGATCGCCGCCGGGTTTTCCGAGGCCGATGCCGAACGCATCAAGGCCATCGAGAAAACCACCAACCACGACGTGAAAGCGGTGGAGTATTTCCTCAAGGAAAAAACCGCCGGCAACGCCGAAATCGCCAAGGTCAGTGAATTCTTCCACTTCGCCTGCACCTCCGAGGACATCAACAACCTGTCCCACGCCCTCATGCTGCAAGAAGGCCGCAACGCCGTGCTGCTGCCGCTGGTGGACAAACTCATCGCCGGCGTCAAAGCCCTGGCCCATGAGCACGCCGCCCTGCCCATGCTGTCCCGCACCCACGGCCAGCCGGCCACGCCCAGCACCTTGGGCAAGGAAATGGCCAACGTCGCCCACCGCCTGGAGCGGCAAAGACAGCAAATCGCCGCCGTGGAATTCCTCGGCAAAATCAACGGCGCCACCGGCAACTACAACGCCCACATCGTCGCCTACCCGGAAGTGGACTGGCCGGCCTTCTCGCGCCGCTTCGTGGAAGGCTTAGGGCTCAGCTGGAACCCCTACACCATCCAGATCGAACCCCACGACTACATGGCCGAACTGTTCCAGGCGGTAAGCCGCTTCAACACCATCCTCATCGACTTCGACCGCGACGTGTGGGGCTATATCTCCCTGGGCTTCTTCAAGCAGCGCACCGTGGCCGGCGAGGTGGGCTCCTCCACCATGCCCCACAAGGTCAATCCCATTGATTTTGAAAACTCCGAAGGCAATCTGGGCATCGCCAACGCCCTATTCGGCCACCTGGCGGAAAAGCTGCCCATCAGCCGCTGGCAGCGCGACCTCACCGATTCCACCGTGCTGCGCAACATGGGCGTCGGCTTCGCCCACACCGTCATCGCCCTGGACTCTACTTTAAAGGGCATGAGCAAGCTGCAAGCCGACCCGGCTCGCTTGGCGGCCGACCTGGACGCCAACTGGGAAGTGCTGGCCGAACCCATCCAAACCGTCATGCGCCGCTACGGCATCGAAAAGCCCTACGAAAAGCTGAAGGACCTGACCCGCGGCAACAAAATCGACGCGGCGGCCATGCGGGAATTCATCGAAAAGCTGGAGATACCGGCGGAAGCCAAGGCAAGATTATTGGAACTGACGCCGGGCGGTTATATCGGTTGCGCGGAAACGCTGGCGAAAACGATTTGACCACAGGATGGGGCAAGCCATAGTGAACCGCATCGACGCCATCGGGTCGTCACGGAAACGTTCAGGCCGCTGGAACCGCGAAGGGTGCGATTCACCGGCCCTGCCCTCACGGCAACGACACTCATCACGCAACGCCGATCCCAAGCTCACCACCGAGGAGAAACAGCCATGACACAGCAAGTCGTCAAAATCGCCGCCATCGCCGCCGCACTGGTTTGGACACCGGCGGCACTGTCCGCCCAACTGCAAAACGCTGCCGCGCGGGAAGAAATCACCGCCCACGGGCACGAAGCCGCCGCCCGCGCCAACGAAGAGGCCGCCAAACTGCACGAAGAAGCCGCCAAGTTGCACCGAGCCGCTGCGGAACACCACCGCCAGGCGGAACACTCCCCCACCAGCCAGCACGCCATCGAAGCCGGCAAAGCCGCCATGCAGGCCCACGAGCTAAGCCAGCGCGCGGTGCACGACAGCCAATTGGCCAAATAGCGAAAGGCCGCCGACAGCAAAAAGCCCGCAGCGTCTGGGACGTTGCGGGCTTTTTTAGCTTCCTGCGAAAATCGGAAGCGTAATTGGTGCCGATGGTCGGATTTGAACCGACACGACTTGCGTCACCACCCCCTCAAGATGGCGTGTCTACCAATTTCACCACATCGGCGAATATGCTCAGTTTGGAATAACTCCAGCGCTTCGCCTGAAGCGGGGTTACTTCCCGGTCGCCGGCTTGGCCGGTTCCGGCAAATCCTGCTTCACTTGGGGAAGATCACCGCCCTGCACCGCGGCGGGAGCGTCCATGATATCCTGCTTATTATCCTGTCTGGAGCCAAGATAGGCAAGCAGCAGACTCGTGGAAAAGAAGATTACCGCCAGCAACGACGTGGTGCGGCTCAGGAAGGACGCAGAGCCCCGCGCGCCGAAAACCGAAGCCGCCGAACCGCCGCCGAAGCCGCCCGCGCCGGCTTCGGCGCCTTTGCCTTTCTGGATGAGCACCAGGCCGACAATGGCCATGGCGATCAACACGTGAATAATGGTGATTACCTGATACATGGAGTTACCCTGCCGCGTTGCAGATGGAAATAAAAGAGTTTGCGTCCAAGGAAGCGCCGCCGATCAATCCACCGTCGATATCCGGTTTACCGAACAATTCAACGGCATTGTCCGCTTTGACGCTGCCGCCGTACAGGATACGCACCCCGGCCGCCACATTGGCGTCCTGCTTGGCGATGCGGGCACGAATATAGGCGTGGGCATCCTGAGCCTGCTCGCCGGTGGCGGTACGGCCGGTGCCGATAGCCCAAACCGGTTCGTAAGCGATGATGGCCTTCGCCAAACTGGCGACGCCGCAACGGTTGATAACGGCATCCAGCTGGGTGTCCAGCACGGCGTAGGTTTCGTCGTTTTCGCGCTGTTCCAGCGTTTCGCCCACGCACAGAATCGGCGTCACGCCGCCGGCGATGGCTTGTTCGTAGCGGGCGGCCACCAATTCGTCGGTTTCGCCGTAAACCACTCGGCGCTCGGAGTGGCCGACGATAGCGTATCCGCAGCCGAACTCGCGCAGCATGGCAGGCGATACCTCGCCGGTGTAGGCGCCTTCGGCCTTATTGGCGACGTTCTGGGAACCCAGCTGGATGGTGCTGCCGGCCAGCAGATCGGCCGCTTCCGGCAGGAAGATGAACGAGGGGCATACGGCGACATCGCAGGGCGTCTGTGCATTCAGACCGGCCTTCAAGGCCCCCAGCAGAGCGCGGACGCTGTCACGCGTACCGTTCATTTTCCAGTTACCAACTACAATCGGACGCCGCATTGTTAATGCCCTCGGTTTGAAAATAACAAAAAATAGTAACGGCTTACAGAGGCCAAATCAACGAAAGTCGTTTGGCGTTCACACAAGCCATCGTTCCAGCAATGTGATATGGCGCGCCAACGCGCCGCGATTTTGCGCCACGAACGACCGCGCCGTCTCGCCCAGAGCGGCCCGCGCAGACGCATCCCGCAACAACTGGCCGACCCGCTCGGCCAACTGGGAACCATCTTCCACCTGGATGGCGCCACGCGCCTGCAACAGCCGGCCGGCGATGTCCTTGAAATTGAACATATGCGGGCCGAACAATACCGGCACGCCCAGCGTAGCCGGTTCCAACACATTATGGCCGCCCGTGGGCGCCAGGCTGCCGCCGACAAAAGCCACGTCGGCCGTCGCGTAGAACAAATTCAGCTCCCCCAAGGTGTCCAACAGGAACACCCGGCAACCGGGGTCGCACGCCCTGGCCTCGCTGCGGCTGACATAATCGTGGCCGCGCCCCGCCAGCAGCGCTTTTACCTTAACGCACCGCTCCGGATGCCTGGGGGCCAGCACCAACAGCGCGTCCGGGAACTCCGCCAACAGTCGCTCATGGGCGGCCAACACCTGTTCTTCTTCGCCTTCATGGGTGCTGGCGGCGATCCAAACCGGCCGATCGCCCAGCAGCTCAGCCCGCAAGGCCCGCCCTTGATCCGCCAACCCCGGCGGCGATGCACGGTCGAATTTGAGATTGCCAAGGACATGCAGACGGTGCTCCGGCACGCCCAGGCTGGCGAAACGGGCCGCGTCTTCCGCCGTCTGCGCCGCCACCGCCGCCACCGCGCCCATGGTGCGCGCCATAACATTCCTTATCCGGGAATAGCCACGGCACGAACGCTCCGACAAGCGCGCGTTGACGATCGCCAGCGGAACCTGATGCGCCGCGCAAGCCGCGAACAAATTGGGCCAAATTTCGGTTTCCATGAAAACCGCCAAACGCGGGCGGTAACCGCCGAGGAAGCGCCCCAGCGCATCCGGCAAATCGTAAGGCAGATAAACGTGCTGCACGCCGTCGCCGAACAAGGCCGCCACGCGCGCCGAACCCGTGGGGGTGGTGGTGGTCACCAATATCGGCAGGTCCGGATGGCTGACGCGCCACGCCTGCACCAAAGGCGCCGCGGCTTCCGCCTCCCCCACCGAGACGGCGTGCAGCCAAACGCAGCCTTGGACCGCCGAAGAGAAATCCTGCAAGGCGAAACGTTCGCGCCAGCGCTGGCGATAGGCGGGATTGGCGCGGCCCTTCAGCCAAAGGCGAAGGATTAACAGCGGCGTCGCGAGGTAAAACAGCGCCGTATAGATCAAGCGCACGCTAACACCGCCGCTCAGGCATTCCGCGCTAGCCAGTCCATGTAGAGAGCCACGCCCTCCTCCACGGTTTTAAATGCCACATCGCAACCGGCGGCGCGCAGCGCCTCGAGGTCGGCCTCGGTGAAGCTTTGGTAGCAACCTTTCAGATGCTCGGGAAACGGGATGTACTCGATCTCTCCCCGGCCATGGTAGGCGACAACGGCGCGGGCCACGTCGTTGAAGGGCTGGCTGCGGCCGGTCCCCACGTTGAAGATGCCGTTGGCCGTCGGGTTATCCAAAAACCACAGGTTCACCGCGACCACATCGTCCACGTAGACGAAATCGCGCCGCTGCTCGCCGTCGCCATATCCGTCGCACCCCTGGAACAACCTTACCTTGCCGCTTTCCGCCAACTGATTGCGCATATGGAACGCCACACTGGCCATGGAACCCTTATGCGATTCGCGCGGCCCGTAAACGTTGAAGTAGCGCAAGCCCACCACCTGGTTGCGCAGGGACGGCCGGTGCAACCGGACGTATTGGTCGAACTGTAGTTTTGAATAACCGTAGACGTTGAGCGGGGCCTCGTTGGCGCGCTGCTCGCCGAACACCCGTCCGCCGCCGTAGACGGAGGCGCTGGAGGCGTAGATGAAGGGAATGTCGTGTTCCGCGCAGAAGTGCAACAGCTGCTTGGAGTATTCGTAGTTGTTCGCCATCATGTAGCGCCCGTCCCACTCCGTTGTCGCGGAACAGGCGCCCTGATGGAACACGGCCTGGATGCCGGGATGGCGAAAATCGCCCTGCCTCAGGCCGGCGGCGAAAACTTCCTTGTCCACGTAGTCGGCGATATCGCAGTCGACTAAGTTGCGGAACTTTCTCCCATCCTTGAGGTTATCCACCACCAACACGTCACGGCGGCCGCGCTCGTTGAGCGCCTTCACCAGATTGCTGCCGATAAAGCCGGCACCGCCGGTTACCACAATCATGGCCGCCTCCGCCGTGAGGGGTTGAGAAACGCGGAGTTATTCCGCCGCCACCTTGACAGCCAAGCTGGCCACTACGTCGCCGTGCAGGTGCACTTCGATCTGATAGTCGCCGACCTGACGAATCGGGCCGCCGGGCAGACGGATATGCTGCTTGTCCAACTCGATGCCCTGCGCCTTAGCCGCGTCGGCGATATCGCGGGTGCCCACGGAGCCGAACAGCTTGCCTTCGTCGCCAGCCTTGCTGGTGATGGTCAGGCTCAATTTGCCGATTTCCTCGGCGCGCGCCTGAGCGGCGGCCAACGCTTCGGCCGCAGCCTTTTCCAGTTCCGCTCGACGTGCTTCGAATTCGGCAATCTTGGTCGCCGTCGCCGGCACCGCCTTGCCCTGGGGAATCAGGTAGTTTCTGCCGTAACCGGCCCGCACCGCCACCTTGTCGCCCAAATTACCCAATTTGCCAACTTTTTCCAGAAGAATGACGTCCATCGCTATACCTCAACCTTTCTCGAATACTTACAAAAAAATGATTAAATGCTAAGCCCGGCCTAAGCCCCGGCCGACCGGCCCCAGCGGCGCAAATCGAGCCATACGTCCGCGAGCCCCGCCAACGCCACCGGTGCCAGTACATGCGGCACCACCAGCAAGGCGCCATACAAAACGACCAGCAAGAATCGCTTTGCCGCCAACCCGGCACAGAGGCTGTGCAGAACAGCCACGCCAGCCACGACGTAAAAGCCCAGCGCCACCGCCAACAGATTACCGGCGACTTCCGCCGCCAGGCCTTGTGCGGCCAACGCGGCAACCAGTAGGGCGATCGTCCCGAGCGCCAAAGGGCTATGCCCTCGCAACGCCAGATATTCTTGGCCGAATCCGCCGGGGTTGAACAATTGGGCCTGCCACCAACGCGCCAAAAACAGCGACGCGGTGACGCCCAACAGGCTTCCCGCAGCGACAACGCCGGTCATGTAACCCGCCAGCCAATCCAGCCGCTCGCGCAGCTGCTCCACTGAAAACCCCGGAGGCGGGTTGTCCAGCAATGGCCGCAACATGAGTTCCAGGCTGCCGCGCCAAAGGTCGGACGGCGTATCGGTAAAAACATACACACCGACAACCCCGGCGGCGGCCACGACCACGCCCGCTTCCAAAGCCAGCGCCAGATCCACCCGTTCGCGCAAAACGTAGGCCACGATCCAAGCGGGAACCCACAAAACGGCGCCGTATGAAGCGAAACTCGCCGGACTGCCGACGAAAAATCCGCCCAACAACGCGGACAGCAACGCCGAAATGCCGATGACTGTAGCGCCTTCCGCCCCCCCCAACCTGAGGGTGACCAGCGCGACGGCCGCACTGCTCAGCAAACCGACCGGCGGCAAAACCAGCGACAGGCCAAGCAGCGCCGAAACGGCACCGATGGCCTGTACCCTACCCGTTAATACGTAGGACGCTAGAAAGCGCATCTTGCGAACACGCCCGCCGCACAACCGAACGTGAGCGCGGCTCTATTTCCTGTGCGAATCGCAGAAGGCCAACAGGGACAAGAAGCGCGCGCGCTTAATGGCCGTTGCCAACTGGCGCTGATAACGTGCGCTGGTGCCGGTGATGCGGCTGGGCACGATTTTCCCGGTTTCGCTGACAAACTCCCTCAGCATTTCGATGTCTTTGTAATCGATTTCTTTCACGCCTTCGGCGGTGAAACGGCAATATTTCTTCTTTCTGAACTGACGCGCCATTGTGCTATACCTCGTGAACTTGACGGTTAGGCGGATTGCTCGGCTGCTGCCGGCTCGCTCGCTTCGCTGCTTTCCGCTGCCGATTCGGCGTCGGCCGCTTCGGAAGCGCCGGAGTATTCGCCCCGAGCCAGCGGCGACGGCTCGGTGATCGCTTCTTCGCGGCGAACGGTCAGGTTGCGCAAGATGGCGTCGTTGAAACGGAAGCCGCTTTCAAGCTCTTCCAAGGTTTTCTGATCGCACTCGATGTTCATCAACACATAATGCGCTTTGTGCATTTTGTTGATGGGATAAGCCAACTGGCGGCGGCCCCAGTCTTCCAGGCGGTGAATACGGCCCGAAGCGCCCTCGATGATGGTGCGGTAACGATCCACCATGGCCGGTACCTGGGCGCTCTGATCCGGATGGACCAGAAAGACGATTTCGTAATGTCGCATGATTGCTCCTTTCGGTTTTTGTCAGTCTCCCGATGCCTCGGTAAGACAAGGAGTTGAAGGAAGTCGGGAATTCTAACGTTTAAACATAGGTTTAAGCAAATCCGCAAATAAAACGAAAGGCCGGGAGCAAATCGCCCCCGGCCTCATCGCCGATGCCGGTATGGGATTAGGCGTACAGACTCAGCACTCCGCTGCTGGTACGAACCACCCGTTGCGGATCGACAAGCGCGGCGTCATCCGAATCTCCGTCTTGCCGCGATAGGGAAAAAGACGGCTGTTGCGGATTTTGCGAGCGGCTTTCGTCCCGCTGGGCGGATTGTTGCTGCGACGGCTGATTGGAGACATTGACGTCCGCCAGGTTGACCTGCTGGCCGCCCATCATTTCCCGCAAGCGCGGAACCGCCGCTTCGATCGCCTCGCGCACCGCGGCGTGTTCGGAAACGAATTGAATGCTGGCCTGCTGGTCGTGATTCATGGTGATACGCACTTCCACCGGCCCCAGGTGCGGCGGATTCAAGTGGATCGACGCGGAATCCATCGACTTACCCGTCATCCAAACGATGCGATCGCCGAACTCCTGGTGCCATCCCTGCTCCCCGACGGGCGTCGCAACCGGCGGCGGCGCGACAGGAGCGGAGCCCCTGAAATCGGGCGGGCTAGGCAGGTTGATGCCTCCTCCCGCCGCCACGGAAGCCAACGTATTGGCGAAGGCCTCTCCTCGCCCCCCCACCAGAACCTCGGTGTCGCGCGTCATATCCGCCAACGCCTCGGGACCCACCGGCCCAGGCGCCCGTTTCGCCGCGGAAGCCTCCAGGGACTCCATCAAAACGCCGGACTGGGGCGTATGCGCTTGTTGCGCCGCGCCTCGAATGACGGCGCCTTGCAAAGCCAAGGCCGCTGCATCGGCATGCTCTGCGCCACCTCCCGTCGCTGCCGGTGGCGGAGATAACGGTTGCGGCGGCGGTGGCGGAACGACCATTACGACGGGCATAGGTATCGACGCCTGCCCATCCACCACTGCGGGCGCAGCTTGATCCTGCTTGCCCGGCGCCGCCGCCGATGGGCCGTCCGTCGAAGCGTTTTCGGCCGCGCACTCCCGCGCGCCACAGCCCTGCGCCCCATTCAGCAACACCGCGACCCCTTCCGGCAATTCCGTACCGACGGCAGCCCCGTCAACCGGCAAATTCTTGCCGCCCTCCGGGGGATTCGTCCCTTTGCCGGACTGCAAAGCGGCCAGTGCGGCCTTCAACGCATCCATCGCGCCCCCTCCTTCGGGCTTGTCGCCCGCGGGAGCGTTTTTCAACATGGCCTGCAAATCCGTCGGCAATGCCTCCTGCTGACCGCCGGTCAAATTTTGCAGCTGGGCCAACAACTGCTGAAGAAACAGCAAGGGGTTGCTCTGCGCATCGCCCGTGGCGGCCCCCGCTCCCTCCGCATTCTGCGTCAGCGGAATACCGGCACTGAAATTGATGTTTTCTAGCCCCATGGCTCGCACTCCAACGTTATGCATCCCAAACCAGGGTTTGCAATTGCGATGCCAATATGTGAATCAATCCGCAAACGAAGTCTTGCGCGCCGCCTTGCGCGCCGAGCGCTCGTCGGACTCCGCCTGCTCCTGCTTGGACGCCAACGCCTGTTCCTCGCGATTGGCCTGCTGCACGAGCTTGGCGACGCCTTCCAGGTGCTGACGCGCCTGATCCCACGCACGACGGCAAACCTCGAGCATTTCCTCGGCTTGCCGCAAGGATGAGGCCTGCTCTTCAATGGCGTTGTTGATCTTGGCCAGGAAGGCTCGGTACTCCATCAATTGCTTGACGGTGAACCCTTCCTCGCCGGCACTTTGGTAACGGGCGTGATAGTTGTCGAGAAATCCTCGCAAGCTATCCGCGCCCTGACTGGCGGCTTGAACTTTTTTTAATTGCTGGGCGAAAAGCTGGGCGGCCTCCCGCTCCTTCTTTTCCGCCAACTCGAGAATCGGCGCCAAGCGCCGGGAACGGTTCATCGCCAATTATCCGGCCCGCTTCGAGAAACATTCCCGCACGAAGGAGCAACCGTCACGCGGCACCGGGGAACAGCGCCGACAACTGCTGCAAGCTGGTTTTAAAATCGACGGCCTCGTCCATGCCTTGTTGCAAAAAGTCGGCAATGGGCCGGTGCATGGCGATAGCCTCGTCAATACGCGGATCCGACCCTCGTTGATAAGCGCCGATACTGATCAGATCGCGATTTTGCCGATAAGTGGAGTTTGTGCGCCGCAATTGCCGAGCCAATTCCAAATGCCCCGGATCGGCGATATCGGTCATCACGCGGCTGATGGAGGCCTCCACGTCGATGGCAGGATAATGGCCCGCCTCGGCCAGATCGCGGGACAACACGATATGTCCGTCCAAAATACCCCGGGCGGCGTCGGCCACAGGATCGTTGGTGTCGTCGCCCTCCGTCAACACGGTATAAAAAGCGGTGATCGATCCTTCGCCATGGTCGCCATTACCGGCCCTCTCCACCAATCCCGGCAGCTTGGCGAACACCGAGGGGGGATAACCCTTGGTCGCCGGCGGTTCGTCGATGGCCAAGGCTATTTCTCGCTGCGCTTGCGCAAACCGCGTGAGAGAATCCACCAGCAGCAACACGTCCAGCCCCTGATCGCGGAAATACTCCGCCACGCTGGTAGCCACCATGGCGCCGTGCACCCGCATGAGAGGGGGATAGTCCGCCGGAGTCGCCACGACCACGGCGCGGCGCAGCCCCTCCTCGCCGAGGATTTTTTGCACGAATTCGTTTACTTCGCGGCCACGCTCGCCGATGAGCCCCACCACCACCACATCGGCCTTGGTGTATTTGGTCATCATGCCCAGCAGAATACTTTTGCCCACGCCGGTGCCGGCGAACAGGCCGATACGCTGCCCCTTGCCGATGGTCAGGAGAGCGTTGATCGCCCGGATACCTACATCCAAAGGCGCGCGAATCGGCGCGCGCGCCAACGGGTTGATGGGAGTACCGATGAGGGAGCGGAATTGCTCGACACCTAAACCCCCCTTGCCGTCCAAGGGATAGCCCGCGCCGTCGATGACGCGTCCCAGCAACTGCACACCGACCCCCACGCTGCAGGTTCGACCACTGGGAATCACCCGACAATCGGGCTCCAAGCCCTGTATTTCGCCCGTGGGCATGAGGAATAGCCGTTCGTTGGAGAACCCCACCACTTCGGCTTCGATCTGCTTGCCGTCGGAACTTTCCACCAAACAACGGCTCCCCACGGCGGCGCGGCAGCCGACCGCCTCCAGCGTCAGGCCAACCATGCGCACCAGGCGGCCTTCCACCTGCCAAGGCTGCGGAACGTTTAGCCGTTCGCGATAAGCGCGCAATCGCTCCGCCCAGCGCGCCCCCCCATGAACCGGAGCGGCGGCCGCGTCGCTCACGCGGGAGACTCCCGGTCATCGCCCAGCACCTTGGCGATGGCTTGCGCCAAACGGCTTTCCACCGTGGCATCCACCACGGAAAACTCGCTGGTGACGCGGCAACCGCCGCGCGTGATAAGCGGATCGTCCACAATTTTCCATTGTGCGCCGCCATCGGCCAACGACAGCGCCGACCTCGCCAACTCGCCGTCCTCCGGATGCAAAAGCAGCGAGATATCGCGGGATGCCGACGGCAACGCGCCCACCGCCGAGCGGATGGTCGCAACGATCTGTCCAGGCTCGGTTTTCAACTCCCGGCGCACCACCTGCTTGGCAATGGCGATGGCCAACAATACCAGCTCCCCCTCCACCTGCTCGTCCAAGTCGGCCAAGGGCTGGTCCAGGGAGGACAGCAGTTGCTGCAAGCGCTCTCCGGCCTCCTTCTGCAACGCCTGCAACTCGGCCTCGCCGGCCGCCCGCCCCTCTTCGTAGCCTTTCTGGTAACCCTCTTCGTGGCCCTTTTGGCTGCCTTCCTCGTAGCCCTTTTGCTGGCCGTCGCGATAACCGTCCTGACGCCCCTGCTCGGCAGCCTCCTCATAGGCCTGTTTTTGGATGGCTTCCACCGCCTCGGCGGTAATCGAAGGAGGATGCTCCATTTCATCATCCTCCACCCGCGCTTCCAGCCGCTGCGACAAACCGATATCGGGAAGCTGCCACAGAGTGGCGTTTTGCAGTTCCTCGGGACTAAACGCTCTAGAGATAGACATCGCCGCCACCGCCGCCTAAGCTGATTTCCCCGGCATCGGCCATGCGTCTGGCGATGGCCAGGATTTCTTTCTGAGCCGCCTCCACGTCGCTGAGCTTGGCAGGGGCCGCCACTTCGAGGTCGTCCCGCAGCATTTCCGCCGCGCGCCGCGACATATTGCGGAAAACTTTTTCCTTGAGCGCCTCGTCCGCTCCCTTGAGGGCCATCAAGAGGTTCTCGGTGGTCACTTCGCGCAGCAACGTCTGGATGCCGCGATCGTCCACGTCGATCAAGTCTTCGAAAATGAACATCTTGTCCTGGATCTGCTCGCCCACTTCGGCGTCGATTTCCATGACCTGCTCCATGATCGCCGTCTCGTTGGTGCCGTCCATATAGTTGAGGATGTTCGCCACCGCCTCGATGCCGCCCACCGCCGACTGCTTGGACTGAGCGCTGCCGCTCAACTGGGCGGCCATGATCTTGTTCAACTCCCGCAAGGCGGCGGGTTGCACGCCTTCCAAAGTCGCGATGCGCATGACGATGTCCGCGCGCATTTTTTCCGGCAAAGCGGCCAGCACCAGCGCGGCCTGGTCGGCTTCCAACAAGCAAATGACGATGGCGATGATCTGCGGATGCTCCAGGCGAATCAGGTCGGCGATGCTGCGCGCATCCATCCACTTCAACTGATCCAAACCCGCGCTATCCGCACCGCTGAGAATGCGATCGATAACGTTGCTGGCCTTTTCCTGGCCCAGCGCCTTGGTCAATGCGCCTTTGACGAACTCGCCGGTATCCATGCCCAGCGAGGTGTTGCCGCGCACGCCCATGATGAAGCTTTTCATCACGTCATCCAGCGTGTCGCGGGTAATGTTGTACAGGCCGCTGACGGCGCTGCCGACCAGCTGCACTTCCTTCGGCGTGAGCACTTTCAGCACTTCAGCGGCATAATCCTGCCCCAAAGCCAACAACAATATGGCCGACCGGTCTACGCCATTGAGCTTGCTGCCTTCTTCAGCCATCGGATGCCAACCATGTCTTGATTAATTGAGCCACTCGCTTGGGATCTTCTTCCACCATCTTCTTGGCGAAATCCAAGCGCATCTTGTAATCCGCTTCCGACCCCAGCAAGGTCTGTAAATCCTCGCCTTTTTGCTCCGTCAAGGTCAGCTGGTCCTCCGCCAACTGTTCTTCCAGAGCGCCGACTTCGACCGTCTCCGCCGGAGCGCCCTTCACCATCAACTTGAGCATAGGACGCAGGAAGCCGAACACAATAGCCAGCAACACCAACGCCGCCAGCACCTGCCGCGCCAACGGCCAGAACCAGGGGCGATCCCACAGGTCGACAGCCGGCTCGGCCTCTTCCATGACCTCGCGGAAGGCCGCGTTGGTCACCGTCACCCGATCGTTGCGGGTCGCATCGAAACCGACCGCCTCCTTCACCAGATCGGTGAAGCGAGCCAACTCTTCCTCAGAATAAGGCTTGCTGACCACCGTGCCGTCTTCCTGCAGCACCTTGCGGTTATCCAATACCACCGCCGCACTCACACGGCGCAAACCGCCCAACCCCACTTTGGTGTGGCTGACGGTGCGGTCCAACTCGAAATTGCGCGTGGCGCTGCGGCTTGAGTTGATTTTCTCGGTAACCGCTTGCCCGGCTTGGCCGGTCGCCACCTCCGGCGCGGTGCCGGCGGCCGGCGGCTGGTTGGTCAAAGCGCCCGGCACGCCCTGGGCGCCGGCGCCGCGGTTTTGATCCTCGGAAGTCTGCTCGCTGCGCAGCGCGGGGGCTTCCGGATTGTACATTTCTTGCGTGCGCTCGGTAACGCTGAAGTCGATATCGGCGCTCACCTGGGTACGCAAGCTCTCCCCGCCCACCACCGGGCTGAGAATATTGGTGATGCGTCCCATCAGGTGCTCTTCGACCTGTTTTTTATAGTCGAACTGTTTGCCGGTGAGCGACAGTTCGCCGGAACGCTCCTTGGAATTGAGCAGGTGGCCTTCTTGATCGACCACCGTCACCTGTTCCGGTTCCAACTGGGCAACGCTGGACGCCACCAGGTAAACGATGGCCTCCACCTGATCCTTGGCCAGTTCATGACCGGAACTCAGGCGCACGACTACCGAGGCGCTGGGTTTTTTCTTTTCGCGGACGAATACGGTTTCCTTGGGCAGCGCCAAGTGGACGCGGGCGGATTTGACGTGCTGCAGGGTGGCGATGGAGCGAGCGATTTCCCCTTCCAGGGCGCGCTGATACCGAGCGGTTTCCATCATCTGGCTGGTGCCGAAGCCACGCTCCTGGTCCATCAGCTCGAAACCCTGGGTTCCGTCCTTGGGCATGCCCTGGGCGGCCAGCTTCAAACGGACTTCGTGCAGCCGGTCGGACGGAACCTGCAGGCTGCCGGTGCGGGAGTCTACCTTGTGGGGGATATTGAGCTTGGTCAGCGCATCCATCACCTCGCCCACTTCCTTATCCGGCAGGCTGCTGAACAATACGCTGTAATCGGAAGACTGGGACCACAACACTACGGCCACGGCAAGCGCTATGGCCAAGGCAACGCCGCCGAGGACGGCGATTTGCTGGTTGCGCGGCAGCAGGGCCAAGCCCTTAAAAAATGCCGGCCGCGTTCCCGCCGCGCCGGCATCGTCTAAAGCGGCAGGCGCAGCGGCACCTGCCGCCGCACGTGTCGCCAGCCCCTGATTGTCTGTTCCGCCGGCTTCCATGGATCAGGCTGTCATTCGATTAGATGGCCTCATCCCGCTCATATGGACATATTCATCACGTCCTTATAAGCATCCACCAATTTGTTGCGTACCTGCACCATGCCCTGGAACGACACATTGGCCTTCTGCAAAGACACCATGACTTCAGCTAAGCTGGCATCGGTCTGGCCTGCCTCGAAAGATTCGGCCAGCTTTCCCGCCTGCTGCTGCACTTCGTTGACCTGATCGACGGACTGCTTCAACAGCGCCGAAAAATCGACACCGTTGCCGGCTTCCGCCGCCGGCCCGCTGGCTTGGTCGCGCAATACGCGCATTTGCGCCAGCACTTGGTCGATACTCATATTGCTCATTGCTGTATCCTCGTCACACCATCCTCATGCAGCCATCTTTATCTTAGCAAGATCGATGCCGCAACTAAACCGGCACTGAAACACCCGCTTCGCGAAGGCGGGCGATCTTGTAACGCAAGGTACGCTCGCTGAGGCCCAGACGCTCGGCCGTGGCTTTGCGGCTGCCGCATTCTTCCTTCAAGACGTCCAGAATGATCTTTTCCTCAAGGGAACGCAAGCCGCTTTCCAAGGGGGAGGCGCTGTCCGCAGCCGGCGCGGGCGCTGGCGCGAACGCCTCTCCACCGCCGCCCGACAGCAAGGGATGCTCGAATACGATAGCGGCGGCGCCGATCCGTCCCCCTTCCTGCAGAATAATGGCCCGTTGCATCACGTTTTCAAGTTCCCGCACGTTACCCGGCCAATGATAAGCGGTCAAACGTTGCCGCGCTTCGTCGTCCAAGACCGGCAATGTTTTGCCGCTTTTCCAATGACGCTGCAATAATCCGACCGCGAGCGGCAAAATATCGCCGCGTCGCTCGCGCAAGGGCGGCAGGGTCAGAGGAAAGACGTTAAGGCGATAATACAAATCTTCACGGAAATCGCCCTTGGACACCTGCTCCGTCAAGGTCCGGTTGGTGGTCGCCAGCACTCTCACATCCAAGGCCATGGGCTTGCGCGCCCCCAAACGCTCCACTTCCTTTTCCTGCAATACGCGCAGGAGCTTGGCCTGCAAAGCCAGAGGCATCTCCGTGATTTCGTCCAGCAACAGCGTGCCGCCCTGAGCCTGCTCGAACTTGCCCGGCGTGGATTGATGGGCGCCGGTGAAAGCGCCTTTCTCGTAGCCGAATAATATGGCTTCCAGCATGTTTTCCGGAATAGCCGCGCAATTGATGGCGATAAACGGCTTATCGCGCCGCGCCGACGCCTCGTGTATGTAGCGAGCCAAAACTTCCTTTCCTGTCCCGCTTTCGCCCTGGATCAACACCGTGGCGTCGCTGGCCGCCACTTTGGCCGCCAAGGCGAACAGCTGTTTCATGGCTACGTCTTCAACCACCCGCGTCATCGCGCCGCCTTCGTCCTCGTCCAACGGCTCGGCGATATAGCGCGCCACCTGCTCCAGCAACACGCCGGCCTCGAAGGGCTTGACCAAATAATTGCAAGCGCCGCCCTGCATGGCCTGCACCGCTTTTTCGATCGTGCCGTAGGCGGTCATCAACAGAACCGGGATATGCCCGTAACGGCTATGCATATGCTCCAAGAGCGCAAAGCCGTCCATTTGATCCATTTGCACGTCGCTCAGCACCAGTCGCACTTCGTTCTGCGCCAACTGGGCCAAGGCGTCCACGCCATTGACGGCGCAGGCCACGCTATAGCCGGCCAACTCCAGGGTATCGCACAAAGCCTCGCGCAAAGAGGCGTCGTCTTCCACCAGTAAAATATCGGTTCCCGCCATGGTTCTCACGCTCAATCGGGTAAATCGTTGGCCGAAATCCCCGCCGGCAGTGGCGTGGGTTCGGTCACCAGGGGCAAATCAATGTGAAAGGCCGTTCCCTGCCCAAGCTTGGTTTCGCACAACACGGTGCCGCCATGGGCGCGCACCACGCTCTCCACTACCGCCAACCCCAAGCCCGTTCCGCTGGTGCGCGTAGTATAAAAAGGTTGAAACACCCGCTGCCGCACTTCTTCGCTCATGCCCGGCCCGTCGTCGATCACGCTGATGCGCACCGAAGCCGCCGCCGGACGGCTCAGCCGCAACGTCACCGTACCGGCCTCGCCCATGGCCTCCACGGCGTTGGACATCAAGTTGGTCAACGCGCCCAGGAAAGCATCTTCACTAATATAGAGTTCCGGGCAAGCGGCGTCTTCCGCGACTTTAAATTCCACCCGGCGATTCTTCACCAGCGCCTCCATGGCATGCACCGCCCGATCCAGCACCCCCCGTACCGCCACCTTTTCCATGGTATAGCGGCCGGCGCGGGCGAAAACCAGCATATCGTTCACTTGGCGTTCCAAATGGCGCAAGCGCTCCAGCAGCTTTTCCGAGAAACGTTCGCGCTGCGGCAGGGGCAACTCTCCGCCCAGGTGAGAGGCATACAACACCGCCGCCGCCAACGGCGTGCGAATTTGGTGGGCCATGCCGGCCAACATCTCGCCCATAGCGGTCAAGCGCTGCTGCTGCTCCACCAATCCCTGCAAGGCATGCATTTCCGACACGTCGGTCAGCAGTATGATTTGCCCCGGCTCATCGCCCAAGGAACTGGAGGAAAAACTGACGTAACGGCCGTTGGCCAGCCGTCGCTGATGGGGATTGCCGGCTCCCACCGCCAAAACCTCGGCCAACACCTCGCTCCAGGGGCGGTGCAACGGCGCGGTGCCCAACAACTCCGACGCGCCTCGATTGCATTCGGCCACCAGGCCTTCGCCATCCAGCACCACCACGCCGCCGGGCAAAGCCTCCAACAGGCGTTGCAGGCGGTTGGCCAGCACCTCTTTTTCCATCAAGGTTTGCAGCCGTTCGCTGCGAGCCGCGGCCAGCTCCTCGGTCAACCCCACCACCTTGCTTTCCAGTTCCTGGTAGGACTGGGCCAAGGCCTGCGACATCTCGTTGAACAGCTGGAAAGCGTCTTCCAGCTTGGCCGCTTCGGACGAGGGCGCCTTATCGAACTCCATCGAACCCGCCGCTGTCACGCTTCGTCACCGCGCAAACCGTATTTACGCAATTTTTCCACCAACGTGGTGCGGCGCATGCGCAACATATTGGCGGCGTGAGCCACCACGCCGCGGCACTCGTCCAAGGCTTGCTGGATCAGCTGCGACTCCAAGCTGCTCAAATGCTCCTTCAAATCCATGCCGTCTTTGGGCAAACCGACCATCGCCAAGCCGAACGGCTGCATATCCGACCGCCCCATCGCCGAAGGAAACGCCTCCACGGGCCGAGGCCGGGGACGGCCGCTGTACTGCTGGAACTTGTCGGGCAAATCGTCCACGTCCACCGTGCCCTCGGGATAAAGTATCGCCAAGCGTTCCACCAAATTGGCCAGCTCGCGCACATTGCCCGGCCAATGATGCTGCTGCAGCACCCCCATGGCCGCCGGCGTGAACCGCACGGAACCGCGCCGTTCGTTTTCGATGCGCCGCACCAGCTCGTCCACCAATAGCGGCAAATCTTCCACCCTCTCGCGCAAAGGCGGTATTTCTATGGGAAAGACGTTGAGGCGGTAGAACAAATCCTCGCGGAAGCGGTTCTGACGGATCTCGTCTTCCAAGTTGCGGTGCGTGGCGGCCACCACGCGCACGTCGCACTGGATAGTCTTGTTGCTGCCGACCCGCTCGAAGCTGCGCTCCTGCAACACGCGCAACAGCTTTACCTGCATGGACAGGGGCATATCCCCTATTTCATCCAGGAACAACGTGCCGCCGTCGGCCAACTCGAAGCGGCCTTGGCGCGACGTCAGCGCGCCGGTGAACGCGCCTTTTTCGTGACCGAACAACTCGCTTTCCAGCAAGTCGCCGGGAATCGCGCCGCAGTTGACCGGCACGAACAGGCGTTCCCGGCGCGGCGAATTGTAATGCAAGGCACGGGCGACCACCTCCTTGCCCGTGCCCGACTCGCCCAGAACCAGCACCGTGGCATCGGTGCCGGCCACCTGCTCCACCAAACGGCGGACGCGGCGGATGGCGGGCGTTTCCCCTCCCACCAGCCAGCGGCCCAAATCCGGCGCGCTTCGCGCGCCCCGCTCATCGGCGGACTTGAACACGCGCTGCAACAGATCGGCTAAGACGGAGTGAGTGGTAGGCCAGTCGAGAAAATGGGAAACGGCGAGATTTCCCGGCGGCGCGGCCGCTGCGTCCCGGGTCCTGACCATGACCAAGGGCGCTTTCGTCCCCATGCCGGTGAACGCGCCCACCAGCGATTCCGGCGCGCTGCCCGGCGTCAGAAACGCGACGGACGGCGCTTCGTCGGCGCAAGCATCGGCCAAGGCGCGCAAATCGCCCGCCACCGCCACGGCGTGTTCCATGAACTCCAGCACCGCGCGCAATTCGCGCTGCAGTGCCGTGTCTTCTCCGATTAACAGTATGCGTTGCGCGGCCATGCTTTTATCCAAAAATTTTCTTGGTCGCCAGTCGGTTACACGCGATATTAAACGTGATTGTGAAGAAATGTCAAAATTATGGCGCGCCATTCGCCGTCTGCCCGCTACCGGGCCGAATCCCCCTATCGCCTTGACATTCAAAGTCTTGCGCCGTAGAACACGTGACCAAGTCCACACCATGGAGATTTGGCCTCCTTGAACGAAATCCCTTCCGCCCTGCTGCTTTCCGCGCTCTTTGCCTTATTGTTGCTGTCGGCTTTCTTCGCCGGCGCGGAGACCGCGCTGATGACGCTGAACCGCTACCGCCTGCAGCACTTGGCCAAGGAGAAACACCCCGGAGCCCTCAGATCGCAGAAGCTATTGCAGCGTCCGGACCGGTTGATCGGCTTTATCTTATTGGGCAACATCTTCGCCAACATCTTGGCGTCGTCCCTCACCACCATCCTAGCCTTGCGCTGGTTCGGCGAAAGCGGCGTGGCGCCGGCCGCCGGCGCGCTCACCCTCGTCGTGCTGATTTTTTCCGAAGTGGCCCCCAAAACGATGGCCGCCCTGCACCCGGAAAAACTCGCCTTTCCGGCCTCCTGGCTGATCCTGCCCCTGCTCAAGCTGTGCTATCCCATGGTGTGGGTGGTGAACGCCATCGCCAACTTTCTGCTGCGCATTTTCGGCTTCCGGCCGGAAGCCGGCGCCCACTCCCCGCTCAGCAAGGAAGAGTTGCGCACCGTGGTGGCGGAGGCCGGCGCCATGATCCCGGAGCGCTACCAAAATATGCTGCTGGGCATCCTCGACCTGGAAACCGCCACGGTGGAAGACATCATGGTGCCGCGCAATCAAATCGTCGGCATCGACCTGGAAGACTCCATCGAGGCCATCCAGGCGCAGATCGTCGCCAGCCGCTACACGCGGCTGCCGGTCTACCAGAAAAGCATCGACAAAGTCACCGGCATCCTGCACCTGCGCAAGGCGCTGATCGCCATGAAGCAAGGGGCCTTCGACAAGGGCATGCTGAAAAAGCAAACCGAAGCGGTCACCTTCGTGCCGGAAAACACCCCTTTACACCGTTTGCTGATCAACTTCCGCCGCGACAACCGCCGCATCGGCCTGGTGGTGGACGAATACGGCGACGTGCGCGGCCTGGTGACCCTGTCGGATTTGCTGGAAGAAATCATCGGCGAATTCACCACCGACCCGCAGGATATCCAGAAACAGCGCGACGGCAGTTTCCTGGTGCATGCCGGCGTGACGGTGCGCGAGCTGAACCGGGTCGCCGGCTACTCGCTGCCCACGGAAGGACCGAAAACCCTCAACGGCTTAATCATCGAGTATCTGGAAACCATTCCCGCGCCCGGCGTCAGCCTCAAGCTGTTCGGACATCAGGTGGAAATCACCCATATGGAAGGCAACGCCGTTAAGCAAGTGCGGCTATCGGCGCCCCTGGAGACCTGACAAACCGGCGCGTCCCCCGAAAAGGACACGCCGGCCACCCTTCCTCTATACTTGGACCCTTGCAGACAGCCGGCGCCAAACGAAAAACCGCGACGAAGCGGAACACACCAAGGCTTCTTGAAACATCATGGCAACACTCACCCTTATTCATAAAGGCCGCGTCCAGGGTTCGCACCAGTTCAGCAGCGGCACCGTCACCATCGGCAGCGATCCCTCCAACGACATCGTCCTCGCCGCCAGCGACATCGCTCCGCTGCACGCGGCGTTGCAGTTCGGACCAGGCACCAGCGTGTTGCGGCAAGGCGACGGCAGTTTCCCCGTCACGGTCAACGACCAACCGGCGCGAGAACACCGCCTCAAGGACGGCGACCGCATCGGCATCGGCGGTTACATGCTGTTTTACGTGGAGGACGCCGCCGCCGAAACCGCCCCACCGGCGGGCGGCGCCAGCGGCCAAGGGACCAGCGCCGACGGTGAAGCCTTCCTGCAATGGATGTCCGGCGACCACATCGGGCGCGTCACGCCCTTGCGCAACTCCCTCACCCGCCTGGGCAAACCCGGCCAAGACGGCGCCGCCGTGGTCGCCAAACGCCAGGGCGGCTATTTTTTCAGCGCCATCGACCAGGACGGCGTGGTCAAAATCAACGGCCGTCCGGTGGGGGAACACACCATCCAGCTCAACCACGGCGACTTGCTGGAAATCGGCCAGCAGAAACTGCAATTTTTTCGGGAATCCTGACCATGGCCAAGCAGCACAGCGACGACAAGCGCGGCTTCCATCGCATCGTCTACCATGCCGACGCCTTCGCATACGGCGGCACCGCGTTCACGCCCTGCAAAGTGGCGGACATTTCGCTTAAAGGCTGCCTGGTCGAGCTGCCGGAGGAATGGCTGGCCAAGGCGCAGACCGTGGACCGCGTCGAAATCCTGTTGGCCGGCGGCCTGTCCATCAACATGCAGGTTTCGCTCACCCATACCCAGGACGCCATGGCCGGCTACCGCTGCGACCACATTGACCTGGACAGCGTGACCACGCTGCGCCGCATGATCGAGCTCAACCTGGGCGACAGCGATTTGCTGGACCGCGACATCAAAGCCCTGGTGCACCCCTCGCCCCCCGCCCGAAAAACCTAAGCCTTAGCCCGCCCCGCCCCGCCCATGTCCAAAGCTCGCCTGTGCAGCCTCTGCTGCTTGCTGTTCCTGTTGCTGCCGTGCGTTTTATCCGCCGCCCCGCCGGCGGCAAAAGCCGACTTGGTGGAATCGCGCCGCCACGACCTGGAGGAACAGCAAAGCGTCGTCGCCCGCCTGCAAGCGGAAGTGGATAAAAAGCGCGGCGACCTGCAAAAGCTGCGCGACCAAGACGACGCCTCGCCAACCACCATCAACGCCGCCATGGTGGAAGAAGCCCGCGTGGAAAAAGAGGGCGCAGAAATCGAGCTGCAATCCATCGGCCTGGATACCCTGGCGTCGCAGAACCACCAAAACGACCTCACCGCCGCGGTAGAGCAGCTGCATCGCAAAATCAAGGAAATGCGCGGCTCCAAGTCGCCGGCGGTGGAACAGCAACTGGCGGAAAAGCAAAGCCTGCTGGAGCTGGAAAGCGTCCAGCAAAACCTGCTCGACCAGCGCACCCAGTTGATCAAGGAAAAGCTGCAGCTGGCCAAGGACTATTGGAGCCTGCTGAGCGAACGCTACGAAATCGTCCAATCGAGCCAACGCGAAGAAGCCTTGGCCGACCTGGAAAAGCACCTGAAACAAGAAACCGACCGCTTGCAGTCCCTGTCGGCGCAGCTCAACGAGCGTTTGAGCGAGATCGAGAGCAACCGCCCCGAGGCGGAGGTCGACAAAAGCCTGCTGCAAACCCAGATCAAGGAGGCGGAGGAATCCAGTTACCTGCTGAAAATGCAGTTACAGGCAGAGAAGTCGGCCTATACCCTGAAGCAGTTGGACACGGCGCTCCGCGACAAGGAACTGGAAACCGCCAGGCTGGCGGCCATCGTCGCCGAAGCGGACCAAATCCACGAGGAGCTGCAGGCGGCGGTGGGCCTAACGCAAAGCAAGGCGGCAATACTGCAGCAAACCCTGGAAGTAAAGCAAAAACGCCAACCCACCGGCGCGGCGGCGCAACAGAAACTGCGCCGCGAACAGCAAATCATCGCCAACCTCATCGACCAATTCGGCCGCCAACTGGGCGCCCTGCAGCGGGTCACGGAACAAGCGGGCAAAGTGTCCGAGGCGGCCCATCAAGCCCACCTGGAAAACGTCAAAAAGGGCCTGACGGCGCGCCACCAGCTGCCCAGCGAGCTGTTCGAATGGAAAGCGCTGGCGCAGGAGATACTCTCCATGCCGCAAACCCTGGCCGAAGGCGTCCTGCGAGCCGCCGGCCAATACTGGGGGGCGTTTGTCCAGGCCAGCCCTTCCCTGTGGGCCGAATTGCTGGGGCTGGAAGCCTTGTGGCTGCTGTTGTGGCGCCAAATGGCGCGGCTGCCGCCGCTGCAAGCCATCGCCCAATCGCGGCGCAGCGCCAGTTTCTCCGAAACCGCCGTGGACGTTGCCCTGGCGCTGCTGCGCGACAACCGCTGGGGCTTGCTGTTTTGCGGACTCATTTTGCTGGCCGGCTGGGCCGTCGAAGTGGAATTCCGCACCCTGCTGCTGCTGGGCCTGATCTGCGCATTGTGGTTCGGCGCGCGCCTATCCCTGGGCTTGGCCCGTTGGGTGCTGCTTTCGCCGCTGGTGGCGCGGGCCGACTGGAAACAGCACATCTACCGCATCGCCGTGTGGTTCGTGGTGCTCAGCGCCCTGCTGGCGCTGTTCCTCGTGCTCGGTCAAATGGACATCATCACCGGCGAACTCGGCGCCCTGGCGGAACGCGCCTTCATGCTGTTCATCGCCTGCTCCTTTCTCGCCGCCCTGCGCATCAGGCCCCGGGTGCTGGTCTGGCTGGAACAGCACATGGCCTCGCGCCGCTGGTTCAAAATCACCCGGCTGGCCGGCTTCCTGTTTCTCGCTTTCATGCTGGGCGCCTCGGTGCTGGGCGTGGCCGGCTACCTCAACCTGGCCTGGGCCATGGCCGCCCACTTGGCCTGGGTGCTGCTGGTCGTCATGGGCTGGTACATGGTGCGCGGCGTCTTGCACGACTTGATCAAGCTGCTGAAAAACCAGGCGTTCCAGCACTCGGCCCAAGGCGCGCTGTGGGCCCAGGACATCATCGACCCCCTGCACCAGCTGGCGCGCCTGCTGCTGGCCGTGGCCGCCGCCGCCGTGCTGTTCCGCATTTTCGGCTGGGACACCGAATCGCCCATCGTCCTGGCCATCGCCCAGGCATTGACCTATCCCCTGTTCAACATCGGCGACCAAAGCTTCGACGCGACGCGCCTGCTGCTCACCGCCCTCTTCGTCGCGGTGCTGCTGAGTTCCACCCGCTGGGTCCGCAAATTCAGCTTCCGCTGGCTCTACGCCCGCATCGCCGACATCGGCCTGCGCAACAGCCTGGCCGCCTTCACCCAGTACGCCTATTTCCTGATCGGACTGCTTATCGCCCTGAAAACCCTGGGGCTGGACCTGACCAGCCTGGCGATATTCACCGGCGCCGTGGGCGTCGGCATCGGCCTGGGGTTGCAAAGCATCGCCAACAACTTCATCAGCGGCATCATCCTGCTGATCGAACGCCCCCTGCGCACCAAGGACATCGTCACCGTGGCCGGCGTGGAAGGGGAAGTGAAATACCTGGGCGTACGCGCGGTAACGGTAAAAACCGGCGACAACCAGGAAGTCATCATTCCCAACGCCGACATCGTCGGCCACCCGCTCATCAACTGGACCCGCAGCGACCGGGTGCTCCGCACCACCTTCGCCGTCGCGGTCAGCTACCACGACGACCCGCACCGGGCGCGGGACATCATCCACGCCACGGTCGACCAGCACCCCGCCGTGCTCAAGACGCCGGCGGCCACCGTTTGGCTCAACGAATTCGCCGCCAACGGCATCAGCTTCCAAGTGCAGTACTTCGTCAATATCGAAGAAAACGGCCGCGCCGAAGTGAAATCCCAACTGCTGCTGGCCATCTGGGACGCCCTGAACGCCGCCGGCATGACCATCCCGGCGCCGGCGATAAAGAACTAACCGGGAACAGCACTCCCATTCCGCGCAACGCGAGGCGTCAAAACGCCTCCAGCGCCTCCCGCAGCGTCTTCACCGCGATCACTTCCAGGCCGGGAATCGCCACGCGCGGGGCGTTTTTGTGGGGCACCAGGGCGGTCTTGAAACCGTGTTTTGACACTTCCTTGAGCCGCTCGTCGCCGTTGGGCACCGGGCGCACTTCCCCGGTCAGGCCCAGTTCGCCGAACAGCACCCAATCCCGCGGCACCGGCTTGTCGCGGTAGCTGGACAGCACCGAGAACACCACCGCCAAGTCGCCGGCCGTTTCGGTCAGGCGCACGCCGCCCACCAGATTGATGAACACGTCCTGGTTGCCCATGGGCACGCCGCCGTGGCGGTGCAGCACGGCCAGCAGCATGGCCAGTCGGTTTTGCTCCATGCCTAAGGTCACGCGGCGCGGCGCGGCCAGCTGGCTTTCGTCCACCAGGGACTGCACTTCCACCAGCATGGGGCGGCTGCCTTCGCGGGTGACCGTGACCACGCTGCCCGGCGTTTCGCCGTCGTGGCGCGACAGAAAAATGGCCGAGGGGTTTTTCACTTCCTTCAAGCCGCCCTCGGTCATGGCGAACACGCCCAGCTCGTTCACCGCGCCGAAGCGGTTCTTGAACGCGCGCACCACGCGGAAGCGGCTGCCGGGATCGCCCTCGAAGTACAGCACCGTGTCCACCATGTGCTCCAGCACGCGCGGGCCGGCCAGGGCGCCTTCCTTGGTGACGTGGCCGACGAGGAACACCACCGTCCCCGTCTGCTTGACCAGCCGCACCAATTGCGCCGCGCATTCGCGCACCTGGGCCACCGAGCCGGGGGCCGACTGCATCAGCTCCGTGTAGACGGTCTGGATCGAATCCACCACCAGCACCTGCGGCTTGCGCTCCTGGGCGGTGGCGACGATGCGCTCCAGCGACGTTTCCGCCAGGGCGTACACCCGCTCCACTCCCAATTCCAGCCGCTTGGCTCGCAAGCTCACCTGCTGCACCGACTCCTCGCCGGTGATGTACAGGGTGGACAGGCTGCCGCTCAATGCCGCCACCGTCTGCAGCAGCAAGGTGGACTTGCCGATGCCGGGATCGCCGCCCAGCAGCACCGCCGAGCCCGGCACCAGGCCGCCGCCCAGCACCCGGTCCAGCTCCTCCATGCCCGACAGCACCCGCCGCACGTCCTGCGCCTCCACCGTGGACAGCGGCACCACTTCGCCGCCGGCGGCGCCGGCGTAACCGCCGTGGCGCGCCGGCGCGCGCTCTTCCAGGGACTCCACCAGGGTGTTCCAACCGCCGCAGCCGGGACATTGGCCGCCCCACTTGGGCTGGGCGTGGCCGCACTCGGTGCAGCGGTACAAAACGCGGGCGTCTTTATTGCGGGCCATGGATGGTTAAACCTCCGAACGCACGGGAAACATCCTCACTTTTCCGCCTTGTCCAAATCCTGCGCGGTGTTGCGCCGGAAATCCCAGGTCAGGTAGTCCAAGCTCATGGGCAGCGCCATTTCCAGGGTGCTGACGCATTGGATGCCGGCGCGGATTTTAACGGGACGGCAATTCATCAAATGGCCGCCGTGCTGCAAATCCGCCGAGAGAAAATGCAGGTGCAGGCCGGGCACGCTCAAGGACGACATATAAGACGGCGTGAAAAAACCGGCCAGGGTGCCCTCGATCTGGGAAAACTCGAACACCGGCTGCTCCTCCGCCACGTCCACCAGCGGGCGGTAGTTCTCCTGCTTAGGCACCGAGCGCACTTTCACGTAGTTGAACAGCCCTTCGATGCGGATGGCGTAGAAAATATTCGGCGACGGCAGCAGGTTTTGCAGCCATTGCAGAAAGGCGGGGTAATCCATTTCCTCTTCCAACTCGTCGTGGGTCAACGGCTGGTAGAACGTCACGCAGGCGAAGGGCGTCAAGGCGTTTTCGTCGACCTGATGGACGCGGCCATCGGCGGTCATTTGATAGATATTGCCGTCGAGCATGATCATCTCGCCGTCCAAATTGTCGAAGGTTCCCAGGCCGAAATCGCCGTGTTTCTTGATTTCGGTGAAGGGGATCTTTTCTTCGTAAATGCCCTCCACCAAGGCGTTTACCGGAGCGCACAAATAGATCTTGTTGTTGTTCATAGGATGATTTTCTCGTTGATACGGGTATGTCGTGCCGGTAGGCGCAGCCAGTCCCGGCGCGGGTGTAGAATGGCGAAGCCGTTCGTCGGCGCCGGGAGCCGGATGCAATCGTCAGCCATGGTTGCTGCACGCGGCCGCCCGCGCCTCGCAAGGTTTGCCTCAATCGCCGGAGACTCGCGCCATGTCGATCAAATACCGTCTGTTGCTGATGCTGCTCATCCCCACGCTCTGGGTGATGGTACTCGCCGGCTGGCTGGCGCAACACCGCTACACGGTCTACGACGAAACGCGCGCCATCGTGACGCTGAGCCGCTACGCCACGGTGTCCAGCGAACTGATCCACGAACTGCAAAAGGAACGGGGCCGCAGCTCCGGCTATTTCAACAGCCAAGGCCATAAATTCGGCAACGAATTGCACGAGCAGCGCCAGCTTACCGACGCCAAGCTGGCCGCCTACAACGCCCTGGCCGACAGCGACCCCCGCTACGCCAAACTCGATGCCAGCCGCAAAGCCGTGGCCGAACAGCTGTCCCGCTTGAGCGCCAACCGCAGCGCCATCGACAGCTTGCAGGGCAGCGCGGACGGCGCCGTCGGCTATTACACGGACAGCATCGCCACCCTGGTGGACAGCATACGCCGCATCGGCGAGCTGGTGGCCAACAACCCGGCCATCAACCAAGCCATCGGCAGCTACATCAACCTGATCGAGCTGAAGGAACGCACCGGCATCACGCGCGCCGTTTTCGCCGGGGTGTTCGGCCGCGACAGCTTCAACGAATCCCTCTACCGCCGCGCCCTGGAACTGCAAGCCGAAGCGCGCATATTCAACCAGTTATTCCGCTTCGGCGCACCGGCGGCCTATTTGAGCGATTACGACCGGACCCTGGACAACCCGGCGGTGCAGGAGGCGGAATCCGTCGTGCATACCGCCTTGAGCAACCACCAAGCCGGCTCCCTGGGCGTCAGCCCGGAAAAATGGTTCGGCCTCATCACGGAAAAAATCGAGCTGCAAAAACAAGTCGAAAACCACATTGCCGCGGACATTCTCGACCAGGCCAGCGCCGCCATGGAGCGAGAACAAAAGACCCTGGCCTGGCTGGGCGGCTTTTTCGTCCTGTTCGCCACGATATCCGCCTGGATCTACGTCCGCGTCCATCGCGGCATCGTCAATCCGCTGCGCGCCGCCTCCTGGATGCTGACCAAGATGGCCAGCGGCGATTTCGATTTCGAGATGCCGCGCTAAAGGCGCCTTAAACGCCGATCCCACCAAGCAAACATCGACGCACGCCGGAGGCAATGTGGCGCGTAAAAAGCCGTCCATGAGTTCGTTCTGTGCCTGGGATGGCGAAACGTTGGTGCTCAATATCCTGGGCTCCCCCAATTCAAAGCAGGACGCCATCGGCAAGGTGAAAGGCAACCAGCTCAAAGTCAGTGTCACCGCCGCGCCGGTGGCAGGCAGGGCGACCGACCATATGGTGCGATTCCTGGCGGAAAACTTTGGCGTTACACCCAACGACATTGAAGTCGTGTTCGGCAGATTCAACGTCAACAAACAATTACGCATCAAATCGCCGAAAAATCTGCCGGCCATAATCGGCAAACACTTGTCCAAAAACTTGATCGAAGCCCCTACAACAGCACCCGGCGCGTACTCGAGCTGTTCCTGAGCGGGCAACCTTAACGAACGCCAAACACCGCAGCCGTTTAAAACCAATCCTCCTGTGCCGGCGCAACCGGCGCCGCCGTTTGCAGCAAGCGCTTCAACGCGTCCACCACAATCTCCGGCTGATCCTGCGGAATGGCATGGGCGCTTTGCGGCGCTACCACGACGCGGCCGTCGCGGTAGCGGGCCGCCAGCTCGCGTTGCAGCCGCATCCAGTCCCGTTCCATGCCGTCGCCCAAAGCACCGTCCGGCATGATGCGCAAACCGTGCATGACGATGACTAACGGCGTATCGGGATGGATCGCCGCGGCGCGCAGCTGCTGGCTGCTGTCTTTGAACGCGGCCATTTCGGCCAGGATCGCTTGCAGATTTTTGGCGGGCAAGCCGAACGCCGGAGCAAACGCCGCGATGTCCGCCGCCGGGAGAAGGTCGAGCAATTGCGGCGACCAGATTTGCCGCAGTATGCCCTGGGGGTCAATCTGGCGCATGATCTGGCTCTGGAACAGGCCGTCCACCTGCCCTTCGTTGGGAGAATCCACCAGCAGCAGGCCGGCGACCTCGTCCGGGTAGCGACTGGCGTACAGACGCATGTTGTAGCCGCCGAAAGAATGGCCGCCCAGCACATAGGGCGGCCGCAGGCCCGCGCCTTGCAGCAGGGCGTGCAGTTCCTGGGCGATACGGGCACTGGTGCGAGGCGCCGGCCCGGCGTCGCTGGCACCGTAGCCGGCCCGGTCGTAAACGCACACCCGGGTGACGACGGCCAGGCTTTGCTGGACGCGGCTCCAGTCGTCGGCCGAGCCGCCCAGGCCGTGGTCCAAAATCACCGCCGGGCCGCCTTCGCCCTCGCAAGCGATGCGCAACCGATGGCCGCCCACGTCGACCAGGCGTTCCCAGGCCGGTTCGCGCCCACTGGCGCCGCCGGCCGCCAGCAAGGCGGTCAAGAACAGGCACAAACGAAGGATTGAGGGGACGAACATAGGCGATTCTCTCCGCTTTAAGGCCGAGCAAGGCCGAAACAAGGCGGTACTGTATCACCGCTGGGACGGCGCATTTCGCCTCCGGCGGCCGCTTCCGGCCGAAACGAGCGCTAAATCCGGGTAAAATCCCCGCCATGACCAGCCCTATCCACGTCGCCGTCGGCGTCGTCCGTAACCCCCAAGGCCAAATACTCATCGCCCGCCGCCCCCTCCACACGCACTTGGGCGGATTGTGGGAATTCCCCGGCGGCAAGCTGGAAGCCGGCGAAAACGCCGAACGCGCCCTGGCGCGGGAATTGGCGGAAGAGATCGGCATCCGGGTGCTAACCTGCCGCCCCCTCATCAAGCTACGCCACAGCTACCCGGAACGGCAGGTGCTGCTGGACGTTTGGCGGGTGGACGCTTTCGACGGCGCGCCCCACGGCCGGGAAAACCAGCCGGTGGCCTGGGTGTCGCCGGACGAACTGGGAAACTACGCTTTTCCCGACGGCAACCGCCCCATCGTCGCCGCCGTGCGCTTGCCGGATCGCTACGCCATCCTCGGTGCGCAGCCGCCGGCCGACGCCCCGGCCGCTCTGGAGCGGTTGGAACGCTTGGCGGCCAGCGGCATCGTCCTGGCGCAACTGCGCGCCCACGGCCTGGACGAAGCCGATTACCGCCGCCTGGCGCAACCGTTGCTGCGGCGCGCCGAAGCCTTGGGCCTGCGCCTGCTGCTCAACGCCGCGCCGGAGCTGGCGCAGGAACTGGGCGCGGCCGGCGTGCACCTGAACTCGACGCGGCTCATGGCGCTGCGACAACGGCCCTTGCCCGCCGGTTTATGGGTCGCCGCCTCCTGCCACGATGCCGAACAGCTGGCCCAAGCCCAGGCCATCGGCGCCGATTTCGCCGTGCTCAGCCCGGTGCAAACCACCGCCAGCCACCCCGAGGCAAAGCCCTTGGGCTGGCGGCGCTACGCCGAACTGGTGGACGGGGCCGGACTGCCGGTATACGCCCTGGGCGGGCTGACCCCGGCCGACATCGCCACCGCCCAGCGTCATGGCGGCCAAGGCATCGCCGCCATACGGGCGTTTCTCGCCTGACGCGCCGTTGCCGCCGCCGAACATCGGACCTTGAAACATCCACGCCTCCCCCCCGTTCGCGTTAAAATCGGCGGCTGAATGTGATAAAGTTTATTAAATTGCTAGGGAATTATTACCGATGAACGTCGACGCCATCCTGCTGGCCCGTTGGATCGTCCCGGTAGAACCGGACGGCACCGTGCTGGAGCGCCACGCCCTGGTGCTCGACGGCGGGCGCATCAAGGATTTGCTGCCCCAGGCCGAAGCCCTGGAACGCTACCAGGCCGCCAGCGTGGAGCATTTCGACGAGCACGTGCTGATTCCGGGCCTGGTCAACGCCCACACCCACGCCGCCATGACGCTGATGCGCGGCATCGCCGACGACCTGCCGTTGATGACCTGGCTCAACGACTACATCTGGCCGCTGGAAGCCCAGTGGGCCGGCGAGGCTTTCGTGGCGGACGGCACCGACCTGGCCATGGCGGAAATGCTGCGCGGCGGCGTCACTTGCTTCAGCGACATGTATTTCTTCCCGGAAATCGCCGCGCGGCGGGTGCTGCACAGCGGCATGCGCGCGGCCATCGGCCTGATCCTCATCGATTTTCCCACCGCCTGGGCGCAAAATCCCGACGAGTATTTCGCCAAAAACCTGGCCCTGTACGACGAGATCCGCCACGCGCCGCTGCTGCAAACGGCCTTCGCCCCCCACGCGCCCTATTCCGTATCCGACGGCCCGCTGCAACGGGTGCGCACCCTGGCCGGCGAAATCGAGCGGCCCATCCACATGCACGTGCACGAGACCCAGGACGAAATCCGGCAGGGCATGCAGTCCCACGGCATGCGGCCGCTGCAGCGGCTGGAGCAGCTGGACCTGATCGGCCCGCAGTTCATCGCCGTGCACATGACCCAGCTCACCGACGGCGAAATCGAACGCTACGCCGCCAGCGGCGCCCACGTGGTGCACTGCCCGGAATCCAACTTGAAGCTCGCCTCGGGCTTTTGCCCGGTGGACAAGCTGCTCAAGGCCGGCGTCAACGTCGCCTTAGGGACAGACGGCGCCGCCAGCAACAACGACCTGGACATGTTCGGCGAAATGCGCACGGCGGCCCTGTTGGGCAAGGCGGTGGCCGGCGATGCCAGCGCCCTGCCGGCCCACACCGTGCTGCGCATGGCCACCCTCAACGGCGCCAAGGCCCTGGGCCTGGACGGCGAAATCGGCTCCCTGCAAATCGGCAAGGCCGCCGACGTCGCCGCCGTGCGCCTCGACGCCCTGGAAACCCGCCCGCTGTTCGACCCGGTGTCCCATCTGGTCTATGCCGCCGGCCGCCACCAGGTGAGCGACGTGTGGGTGGCCGGCCGCCGCCTGCTGCGCCGGCGCGAACTGACCAGCCTCGACCTCGACGACATCCTGGCCCGCGCCGACCACTGGCAGGCCAAGCTTTCCAGCCACTCCCACCACACAGGACAGCCATGACCAACGTCCACGCCCACGAAATCCACAAATTCGGCAGCCAGGCGGATCGCTGGTGGGATCCCACCGGCGAATTCAAGACCCTGCACCAAGTCAACCCGCTGCGCCTGCAATACATCGAGAAGAACGCACCCCTGGCCGGCAAAAAGGCCGTGGACGTAGGCTGCGGCGGCGGCATCCTGTCCGAAGGCCTGGCCCGGCAAGGGGCCGATACGCTGGGCATCGACCTGGCGGCGGAGCTGTTGGACGTGGCTGATTTGCACGGCCTGGAATCCGGCGTAAAGGTTAGCTACCGCAAAATCAGCGCCGAAAGCCTGGCGGCGGAAATGCCGGGGGCCTTCGACGTGGTCACCTGCATGGAAATGCTGGAGCACGTGCCCAATCCGGAATCGGTGGTGCGCGCCTGCGCCAACCTGGCCAAGCCGGGCGGCATGGTGTTCTTCTCCACCCTCAACAAAACCCTGAAGGCCTATTTGCTGGCGGTGGTGGCGGCGGAATACCTGCTGCGCATGATCCCCAAGGGCACCCACGACTACGACACCTTCATCCGCCCTTCGCAACTGGAAGGCTGGGCGCGCCACGCCGGCCTGGAGCTGGTGAGCATGGCCGGCATCGGCTACAACCCGCTGACCCAAGGGTTCTTCCTGGGGGACGACGTGGGCATCAACTACCTGGCGGCGTTCCGCAAGCCGGAGGCTTAATCCCGTGCCGCGCACCGTCACGACGGTACTCTTCGACCTGGACGGCACCCTGCTGGACACGGCGCCCGACCTGGCGGCGGCCGTCAACCGCGTGTTGCGGGAAGAAGGCCGCGATGCCCTGCCGCTGGAATACCTGCGTCCGGTGGTCTCGGCGGGAGCGTCGGCCATGCTGGTGCGCGCCTTCGGCAACGACCAGGACGAAACCCTGTTCCAACAGCGCCTGCGGCTGATGCTGGACTTCTACCGCAACAACATCGCCCAACACACTCGCTTGTTCGACGGCATGGCCCAGGTGCTGGAGCGGCTGGAAGCCCTCGGCCGTCCCTGGGGCGTGGTCACCAACAAGCCGGCCTGGCTCACCGAGCCTTTGATGGAAGCCCTGCAACTGGCCCAGCGCAGCGGCTGCATCGTCAGCGGCGACACGGTGGCGGAGAAAAAGCCTCACCCCATGCCCATGCTGGAAGCCTGCCGCCGTATCAACAGCCGGCCGGAATGCTGCGTCTACGTGGGCGACGCCGATCGGGACATCGCGGCCGGCCGCGCCGCCGGCATGAAGACCCTGGCCGCCGCCTACGGCTATGTGCCGGAAGGCGACGATCCCAACGACTGGGGCGCCGACGCCCTGCTGCATTCGCCGCTGGACCTCTTGGCCTGGCTGGAACGTCACGGAGCAACGGCATGACGTCTACGCCCGCGCCGAAGCGCACCCTCCTCGTCACCGGCGCCGGCGGCTTCCTGGGCTCCGCCGTGGCCCTGGCCTGCGCCGCACAAGGCGCCGAACTGATCCTGCTCGGCCGCCGCCAGCAGCCGCTGGAAGCCATTTACGACCGCATCGCCGCCGCCGGCTTTACCCTGCCCCACCTGTTCCCCTGCGACTTGGCGCAATTGGACGAAGCCCAGGCGCAAGCCCTGGCCCAGGCGGTGGAACAGCAATTCGGCGCGCTCCACGGCTTGGTGCACTGCGCCGCCGACACCGGCCCGCTGATGCCGCTGGCCGACCTGCCAGGCAAGGATTGGCAGCGGCTGCTGCACCTCAACCTGACCGCGCCGTTCCTGCTCACCCAAGCGCTGCTGCCGGCCCTGGCCCGTAGCGACGACGCCGGCGTCCTGTTCGTCGACGACCCGGCCAGCCACAGCAAGGCGTATTGGGGCGCCTACGGCGTCGCCAAGGCCGGCTTGAGGCAAATGGCCCAGACCCTGGCCGAGGAATGGGACGCCGGCGGCCGCTTGCGCGTCGCCACCGTGGCGCCGGCACCGTTCCGCTCGGCCCTGCGCAGCCGCATCTTCCCCGGCGAGAACCCGGCGCAACTGCCGGGAGCGGAACCCATCGCCGCCTTCATCGCCCACTGGTTAACTCCCGAAGGAAGGACCCTCACAGCACGATGCTTCGGCCCTGCCGACATCGCTTCCAAGACTCAAAACAGGTAATCCGCTCCATGCACGGCACTCGTGAAACCCTCATTCTGCAACGGGACGTCGACGTCATCTACGTGCCGGACGGCACATCCGGCACCCTGCCCCAAGGCGAGGTGGTGCAGATGTACCAGGCCCTCGGCGGCAGCTACACCGTCATCGCCTCCGGCAGCGGCCGCATGGCGCGCATCGCCGCCGGCGACGCCGACGCCCTGGGCAAGGAACCGGAAACGCTGGACAACCTCAGCGACGACACCGACGCCGCCAGCGTGGAGAAAAACGTCTGGGAAGTGCTCAAGACCATCTACGACCCGGAAATCCCGGTGAACATCGTCGAACTGGGCCTGGTCTACCGCTGCGAAGTCACGCCGGTGGACGACGGCGACGGCCGCAACGACGTGCACGTGGTCATGACCCTCACCGCCCCCGGCTGCGGCATGGGCCCGGTGCTGCAATTCGACGCCGAGCGCGCCATCCGCCAACTGCCCGGCATCCGCCAAGTGAACGTGGAAGTGGTGTTCGACCCGCCCTGGTCGCGGGACATGATGTCCGAAGCGGCCAAGCTGGAATTGGGGATGTTGTAACCCAAAATTGCCGTAGGGTGCGCATGGCGCACCTTTGACAAAACCGGGTATGCTCGACGGGTTCGCCGAGAACCGTAGGGTGGGCGACCGGTAGGTTGCCCACCATTCCTTCCCTATTCACCGAACACGCCGTTTTCCGCACATTCCACGGCTCCGCCCCAATTCGCGGGATAAATCCCTTCGGCCACAAACCGGTGAAACGTGGAATGCGGCCAATCCGCGACCTGTGATACCAGCCCGTGTTTGGCCGGGTTGAAATGGATGTAATCCACATGCCGGCGCAGATCTTCCTCATCGCGGATTTGGTGTTCCCAATAACGGCGTTGCCAAATAGCAAGCTCCCGATGCCGCCTCCGCGATGCGCGCAACGCGTCCGGATCGTGCAGCCGATGTTTCATCAGGCGCGAAAACGTAGCCTTGATGACGTTCCAGCGGCGCGGATAATCCCCATCACCTTCCGGCAGGGACCAGAGGCAATGCAAATGGTCCGGCAGCAACACCCACGCTTCGATGTCGAACGGCGCAGCACGCCGCGCCGTTTGGATCGCCAAGCGCAACGAAGCGCGGCTCTCCGGCAGGGTCAGAATGGGGCGGCGGCGATGCGTGACCACCGTGAAGAAAAACAAGCCGCCGGCTCGGCGGGATCGCAGATAGTCAGGCATGCTGTCGTTCCTTGACGTGGATGCGAGCGCGGCGAGAGGTAGGGTGGGCGGCCGATAGGCTGCCCACCGCAGCGCTATAGTGCACACTTGGCGAATGGTGGGCAAGCTAACGCTCGCCCACCCTACTTGGCTGGTATGCATCCGTAAGCCCTAACGCCAAGCATCAGCGGCGCGCGTCTTTGGCGCGTCCGCTGGATGCGTATGTTAGGTTGTGAATTTTTTCATAAGCCATGTTAATCCCAGCAATCGCAATCTGCACCACACCCTCCAGGCATATAACAGGCTGGATCAACAGGAGGAGAACTTAAATCACTTGCTTGATATGGGCTGCGGGAAGTACCATGCAAAAATTGCTCGTTCTCCCATGAATATATGACACCCACACCTCTCTCAGAGCAGTGATAGCTATACATATCCCAGCTATATTCATCATAGAGAAATTCATGTACAAGTTCCCTCATGCCAAGGGGATTAGCATAAAACCACTCCGAAAGCCGGCCGGAGGTTTTATGAGGTATGCGTTCGTAGCGTTGACTCAATAAATTAATAACGGCACCTTCAATTTCAGCTACTTTTTCAGGTGTTACTCCTTCTTTAATTTTGAAGGCACAAAGCAAAACATAAAAAGGGTTTTGACTTCCGCTTGCTCTTGTGCCTAGCCGTCCTGTCGTGAGTCCAATTTTGGCCATGTTGTTAAAGCGAGTATCAAGACCGATATATATCCATCCATTAATGGAATTCTCCTGTCTCAACCTTTCGCTCTCGCACCATGCCATCTTGTAGTCGTCATAGTCGCTACAGCCGAAGTCATCTTTCCCATTTTTATTCATGATGTTAGTTACCCCCCTGAGAACCTAACAGTTGATTAAACGGAATCCGTATAGCACGACACCGGCCCGGTACATTGGGCCGGCGTTTTGCCGTGGCATAGGCGTGTGCGTTCATAAGGACAGTAGCTGGAAGCTGGACATGAGTAAAGGGGCAAACATGGAGCATGTAGCCGCGGTTTTGGAATCGCTATATAAAAGTTTGGAACGATCAGGGCATTAGGCGGCCATCGGACCGCTGGCATGTGGTTTGGGCGGAGCGGTACATCGACGCCTTTTCGGGGTTGCGCTTGGCCGATCAAACAGCGGAGACGGTATTCGGCTACCTGGAAGCGCCGGAGAAACAGGGGGATTTGGCGGCCTGGCGGCACCGCCAGGTAATCGTTGCTATACGAAATCTGTTTGGCATCGTTAAACCGGAATGGTGCCCGCGGTTCGATTGGGACTACTGGCTGAGTTCGGCGCGGACGCTGGAGCCCGAACATCCCACGGTGATGCGGAAGCCTCGGCAATCGGCAAAGGCCGCTGCGGACAAAGGAATGCCGGATTCGTTCGCTTGTCGGCTTCGAACAAGGAGCTGTTCGGCAGCGTAGAGAGGTAGGCTGCCCACCGCAGCGCGATAGTGCACACTTGGCAAACGGTGGGCAAGCTAGCGCTCGCCCACCCTACCTGGCTACGGCACCGCCGGCCGTGGAACCAATGCCCCAACCGGACGGCTGCCGTTCCCCGTCAGAAAGCCGGATTGCCCTGCATCTGCGTCACCTGGAACTGCCCTGCCAAGCGCCGCAGTTTTTCCGAGGTCTGCCGCGCCTGGGCCACGCTGAAGTTCAGCTCGTCCAGGGCGCTGCGCATGGATTCGGTCACGTCGGCCACGCCTCGCACCCGGTCGCCGTAGCTGTAGGCGCTTTGGGCGATTTCCTGGATCAGCACGAACATGCGTTCGAGGATTTCCTGCATGCCGCTGTTGTCAGACGCCGCCTCTTCCGCCAGGCGCAGGCCTTCCTCCATGCCCACCGCGCCGGTTTCCATGATGGTTACCGCTTCCCGCGCCTGGCCTTGCACGGTGGCGATCATTTGACTGATTTCCTTGGTCGCCTCGGCGGTGCGTTCGGCCAGTTTGCGCACTTCGTCCGCCACCACGGAAAAACCGCGTCCCGCTTCGCCGGCGCGGGCCGCTTCGATGGCGGCGTTGAGGGCCAGCAGGTTGGTCTGCTCGGCGATGCCGTTGATGACGTTGACGATCTTGCCGATCTGGTCGGTGCTCTCGCCCAGGCGGCGGATGGTCTGGGACGAGGCGTCGATGGAGACGCGGATATCCTGGGTGCGCTCCTGCACCAGGCTGAACTGCTGACGGGCGCTGTCCACCGCCTGGTGCATGGCGGCGCGGATTTCCGCCGTGGTTTGGGTGGCGCTGTCGATGTCGGCCATCTGCTTGGTCAACGACTCCAGGATGTCCTGCACCGCGTCCAGCACCTGGCCGGTGGCCAGGCTGGCTTCCTGATTGCGCCCCAGCATGTCGGCGTGGTTGTCCTGCATTTCCTCCGCCGCCAGGATGACCCGGCTCACCGTGCCGTCCAGGTTGTCGATGAAGCTGTTGACCCACTGCGCCATCACGGAAGGCTCGTCCACCGCGGCTTCGGTGCGTTCGAAGCGTTGCGCCAGGTTGCCGCCGCCTTCAGCCAGGGAACGGATGACCCGCGCCATGATGCGCAAGCGCTGGGTCATGGGATTCAGCCCGCGGCGGTAGAACACCGCGCCGCCGGCCAGCAGCAGCCCCAGGTTGAGCAGATCCAGCGCCTCGCCGGGCAGCGCCAGCAACCGTTCGCCGGCCACGCCGATCGCCCAGATGGACAACGCCAGCCACAGGTAAAAGCTCATCATGCGGTAGTTCACCGAACGGAAGCGGTAGGCCTCCTCTAGGTCGCCCTCGCACATCATGCCCCAGGTATCCAGGGAGCCGGGCATGCTGAACGTCACGCCCTTGCCGATCACCGGGATATGGCGGTAGTCGGAATAGCCGGGATAGGTAACGAATAGGTTGCTGCCGTGGCGGATGGTTTCCCGCACGCCGGGGTGCAGCCGTCCGGTGGCGGGGTCGGTGAACATCAGCTCCAACTCCGTGTGGTGTTTCACCTTCACCACGCCCCAGTCGGTGCGCACGCCTTGCTTGAGGTTGTCGCCCAGGCTGAAGGTAGTGTCCTCGAAGCGGGAACGGGACAAGGCGATGCCCGGTTGGATGGCGGGATCGAACACGGAGTCCACCATGAACAAATAGTTGTCCCCCGACTCGATAAACACGTGTCCCGCCTCGCGCTGGATCAAGTCGCCGAGGACGTCGTTGGGCACCCGACCGCACAGGCAGCCGACGGTTTCGCCGCCGCGCTGCAACGGCAGGTAGAACATCAGCGTCACCTGATCGTGGAAGCGGGAGGTGGAAGGCCCGATCTGCAAGGTGACGGAATCGGTATATGGCCCGTGCAGGAAGCGCTGTTTAAGGCCGAATGCCAGGGCTTGCGGCGACACGCAGGCCGCTCCTTTGCGGGCGGCGTGGGTGGACGCGATCACCCGGCCGTCGCTGCCGACCACGAACAATTCGGAAAAATCCCTGGCCAAGGCCCGCTTGTTTTGCAGCGCGGTGGCGTCGATGCGGGGAAAGTCCCGCGCCAGCTCCTCCGCCAAGCCGGCCAGAAAAGCCCATTGCTGCCCGGCCCAGCCGGTCAGGATTTTCACCCGGGTGGCGGCGATGCCTTCGAAAGTCTGCTCCAGCACCGGATAACGGCGGCGGTTGATGTAACAGGCCCAAGCCATGGCGAATTTGCCGGTTTTGCCGAACCAGGGCAGCCAACGGCGTTCGGCGTCGGACAACTGCATTAAACCGCTTTTCAGCATCAATGGCTCCTTACCTTTTAGCAACAGAAAGAGAGGGGGCGGCGATCGCCACGAATGCGGTATAGCAGCAACTGTTCCAATTTAACTTTAGGATTGCCGACGCTGCGGCGCATCGCCACCAAACGGCGCTATGCCATTGTTTTAAATGCATTTAATAGAAAACGCCCAGCGCATCCCCTGGGCGCGGGAGCCAAGCGTTGCCCCACATCGTCACAAATCGCGCGCATTGCTGGTGCGAAGCGACGGCGTCCGGCCAGATTCATAAGGCAAGACTTATCATAACCATTCAATGATCTGATCCACACCCCGGCGGTTGCACGCTTTTGGCGATGCGGCTTGACACTTTCCGAGACTTCCGCTATTTCTTCATCAACAGAAATTACGGAATACAACATCATGAAGTTAACGCCGGTCATGGAAAAATACATCCTCCACTGGGGCGAAATGGGTACCCGCTGGGGCGTCAACCGCACCGTGGCGCAAATCCACAGCCTGCTGTACCTGGCCGCGCGGCCCATGACGGCGGAGGAAATCGCCGAAACCCTGGGCGTGGCGCGTTCCAACGTCAGCACCAGCCTGAAGGAACTGCAAAGCTGGGGCTTGGTGAAACTGCTGCACGTTAAGGGGGATCGGCGCGATCATTTCGAGGCGTTGGCAGATTTGTGGGACACTTTTTTCGCCATCGCAGAGAACCGCAAGCGGCGCGAGTTGGATCCCACCCTGACCGTGCTGCGGGACTGCTGCCTGGAGTGCGAGGCGGACCAGGACACCGGCGCCGAAACCAAGCGCCGCATCGAAGCCGTGGCGCAATTCCTGGAGCGGCTGCTCAACTGGTACGGCCAAATGCGGCGCTTGCCGCAGCCGGCGTTGATCAAGATCCTCGAGCTCGGTGCCAAGGTGGAGCAGTTGCTGAAACCGGGGCGCTGAGAAGGTAGGGTGTGGTGAGTCGGCCAACCGCACCGTTCGCGATTCAAGCAGCCCGAGTATTTCCGCGAGGACGCGGCGGCTTTGATGCGACTCGCCGGCTCACCGCATCCTATAGGAGGGAATTTTTTGCCCGATGATTTCTCTTGCTACAGAAATATCCGCAGTTTTGTAAACAACAAACCGAGTAGTAACCGCCATGCAATGGGTCATCGACTTACTGATCGTCCAAGGGCTGCTGGGCGCCTTCGACGTGTTCTGGCATCACGAGTGGCAGGAGCGACTGCCCACACGGGCCAATGCCAAGCTGGAGCAAAAAATCCACGGTGCACGTGAACTGTTTTACGCGGTGGTTTTCCTCGGCTTGGCCTGGTGTGCCTGGCACGGCTGGTACGCTTGGCTACTGGCCGCCGTTATCGCGCTGGAAGTCGCGCTCACCGCCTGGGATTTCGTCGAGGAAGACCGGAGCCGCCGCTTGCGTCCGTCGGAGCGGGTCACTCATTTGATCCTGAGCATCAACGGCGGCGCTTATCTGGCGCTGCTGTTTCCCCATTGGCTGGTGTGGCGCGCTCAACCCACGGCCTTGGCGGGGGCAGACTTCGGCTGGCAATCCTGGCTGCTCAGCCTCATGGGAGTCGGCGTGTTCGTTTGGGGACTGCGCGACTTGTGGAGCGGCCTGCACACCCCAAAGCAACCCGCCGCGGCCGAAACGGAGGACATGCCATGCGCATACTGATTACCGGCGCGTCCGGTTTCATCGGCGGGCATGTGCTCCGCGCCCTGTTGCGGCAAGGGCATGAAGTCGTGGCGGCTACCCGCCGTCCCGAGGCGCTCATTGGCCTGCCCGGCTGCACGCCACTCGCCTTGGACTTCGCCAAACATACCGAACCGGAGCGATGGCTGCCCCACCTGCAAGGCGTGGATGCCGTGGTCAATTGCGTGGGCATCATCGCCGAGGACAAGCGCAACCGCTTCGACGACCTGCACCGGCGGGCGCCCGTCGCTTTGTTCCAGGCTTGCGTCCAGGCCGGCATCGAGAAGGTGGTGCAAATTTCCGCCCTGGGGGCGGACGAAACCGCATTCAGCCGTTATCACTTGAGCAAGAAGGCCGCCGACGATTATCTCGCCGGCACCCATCTCGATTGGGCCATCCTGCAACCGTCCCTGGTGTACGGGCCCGGCGGCGCCAGCCTGGCGCTGTTCAGCGCTATGGCGGCGCTGCCGCTGACGCCGTTGATCGGCGATGGCCGGCAGCCCTTGCAACCGGTATGCGTAGACGATCTGGTGGAAACGGTGCTGCGGCTGCTGCATAAGGACGCGCCGACCCGGCTGCGCCTGGTGGTGGTAGGGCCACGGCCTGTGACCATGGCGGAAATGCTGGCCGCCTTGCGCCGCTGGCTGGGCAAGCGAGCGGCGCCGACGCTATCCGCACCGTTCGGCTTGGTGGTGGCCATGGGCGAAATCATCGGCCGGCTGGCAGCATCGCCCCTCAATGGCGACGCCCTGCGCATGTTGCAGCGCGGCAATACCGGCGACGCATCCGGTTTGGCCGCCCTGCTCGGCCGGCCGCCGCGCAGCCTGGAACAAGCCTTGGCGGACAGGCCGGCGCGGCAGGCGGAGCGTCGGTACGCCGGGCTGTTTTTCCTGCTGCCGGCTTTGCGCTGCGCGCTGGGTTTCATGTGGCTCTGGTCCGGCTTTACTTCGGCTTTTCTCTACCCGCAAGCGGGCAGCTACGCCCTGCTGGCCGGCGTCGGCATCGCCGACGCGGCGGCGCCCTGGGCGCTGTACGGCGCGTCCTTGCTGGACGGGCTGCTGGGGCTGGCGTTCCTGTGCAATTACCGGGTGAAAACGGCGGGGCTGCTGCAGCTGGGCATGACGCTGGTGTATTCCCTGGTCATCGGCTGGTGCCTGCCGGAATTCCTCATCCACCCTTTCGCACCGCTAGTGAAAAACCTGCCGCTGATGGCGGCGACCTGCATGATTTTGGCTACGGAGGACACCTGATGGAAATCCCGATACTCAAATGGCTGCACGTGTGCAGCTCCATGCTGCTGTTCGGCACGGGACTCGGCACGGCTTTTTTCAAGTTCACCGCCGACCTGGGGCGCGATGTGCATGTAATGGCGGACACCAACCGCCGCGTGGTGCTGGCCGATTGGCTGTTCACCACGCCCACCGTCGTCATCCAGCCGTTGTCCGGTTTCGCCTTGATGCATCTGTACGGCTATCCCTGGAGCTCGCCCTGGCTGGTGGCGTCTTTTGCGCTCTACCTATTGGCCGGGCTGTGCTGGCTGCCGGTGGTTTACCTGCAAATCCGCATGCGCGACGATTGCGCCGCCGCACTCAACAGCGGCCAACCCCTCGACCCGCGCTATTGGCGCGACGCCCGCGCCTGGTTCTGGCTGGGCGTGCCCGCCTTCCTCGCCATGGTCGCCGTGCTGTTCCTGATGGTGGCCAAGCCCGCCCTGGATTTTTGAGGAGAACGCACCATGAATCAGCCCTTGTTCCGACTCGTCCTCGGCGAAGACGCCTGGCACCGATTGGCGCCGGCGATACGGCGCCACTACGACATGCCGCCCACCGTCGCCGCGACGCAAATCCTGCACGGCGTGATGGAGGAGGTGTACCACGCGCCCTGGATCAAACCCTGGCTGCTCCTGGCGCGATTCTTCGACGCGCTGGTGCCTTATGCCGGGCGCGACGTGCCGGTGGAGGTGGTGAACCGCACCGATCCCGCCCAGCCGGACAACTTGTTCTGGCACCGCACTTTCCGCTTCGCCGACGGCCGCACCGCCCTCTTTTCCTCGCGCATGGAACCCGGCCGGCCGGGGGAAATCGTCGAGCTGCTGCGTTTCGGCGTGGGCATCCGCATGGCGGTGGCCGAACGGGACGGCGCGCTGGTGTTCACCGCCCGCGACCACTGCTGGAAAATCGGCCCGCATATTATCGGCATCCCCAACTGGGCGTTGCTGGGCGATGCCGTCATCGTCGAACGCGCGCTTTCCGACGGGGAGTTGCGTCTGGATTTTGACATCGTCCACCCGTGGTTCGGGCGGACCTTCGCCTATCGCGGCCGTTTTACCCTTCCCTCTTCCCGCTGACCGCGCCGGCGGCTTCGGCCGCCGCTTGCCGCCTAAGCACGGCAAATCCTTGCCGCTCGCCGCATACAAGCGCGCAGAAAAACGCCGTCCTATCCCCCGGCAACGCGACGGCGCCGGGAAACACCGCCCGGCAAAACAAAATGGCACGATATTGGCTAACAGCAAGGCAACTCGCGTTAAGCAAGCTGAAGGCAGTCGCAATGAACCAGCAATATGGAAATATCGTGTCATTCCCCCGACGCAGCAAGTATGCCGAACTCACGCCGACACCGGCGAAAGCGGCGACGCCGGTAGACCTGTCCAGCGCCTTGCAAACCACGCTGATTACCGACCAGTTGGTGCCGCTGTTTTTCGACTTGGTCGCTCCCATCGGCTTGCTGGACGGCTTCGAATACAGCTTACCGCGCCTGAACATGCGGCTATCCGGCGGCCATGCCGGCACCTACCGGGCCAGTTACAACCTGCTGCTGGAAGGGGAATCGCTGGGCGAATTTACCGCCTCGCGGCAGTATCCCCATGCCGACTTCGAACTCAAACAGCTGGAAGGGCTGCTGACCCAGCTGATCTATCCCTTGCGCAACACCCTGCTATACCACCAAGCGCTGGTGGACGCCCATACCGACTCCCTCACCGGCGTCGGCAACCGCGCGGCGCTGCAATCGGGTCTGGCGCGGGAATGGAAAGTCGCCTGCCGCCAATTCGCGCCGCTGTCCCTGATCGCCGTGGACCTGGACCACTTCAAGCAGGTCAACGACGCCCACGGCCATCCCTGCGGCGACCAGGTATTGATCACCGTCACCCAATGCATCAAACACGTCGTGCGCGGCAGCGATCTCGTCTATCGCTACGGCGGAGAAGAATTCATGATACTGGCGCCCGACACCGCCACGGAGGGCGCCGCCACGCTGGCCGAACGCATCCGCCACCAAGTGGAAATCATGCCCTGCCCCACCGAACAGGGCGACGTGAACGTTACCGTGAGCGTCGGCGTGGCCACCTTGGCCTCGGGCGAATCGGAACGCCACCTGGTCGCCCGCGCCGACCAAGCCCTGTACCAAGCCAAGAACGAAGGCCGCAACCGGGTCGTGCTGGCGAAATAACTCCCTCGGACGCGCCTTCGGCCGGCGCTCCCCGTTCCAATTCGCCCCCGGCGAAATTGCGCACACGTGGCGCCTCAAACGCTCAACGGACATGGCGAAGCCGCCCGAACGACGGCGGACTGGACTCCCGCCATGACAAACCGGTAGGAAAGCCAATTTGTACGGCAAAGCCGCCCGAAAGACGGCGGACAGGTATCCCGCCATGACAAACCGGCAGGAAAGCCGGTTTGCACGGCGAAGCCGCCCGTAGGGTGGCGGGCAGGATGCCCGCCATGACAAATCCCCCCCACTCCTATAAATTAGTGCCACAGACCCTACCCCGAGGCACACCATGAAAGGCGACGAAAAAGTCATCGATCATCTCAACCACGCGCTGGCCAACGAGCTGATCGCCATCAACCAGTACTTTCTCCATGCCCGTATGTACAAAAACTGGGGCTTTGGACAGTTGGACTCCCACGAATACAAGGAGTCCATCCACGCCATGAAAGACGCCGACAAGCTCATCGAGCGCATCCTGTTCCTGGAAGGCCTGCCCAACGTGCAAAAGCTGGGCAAGCTGCACATCGGCGAGAATCCCGAAGAAATGCTGGGCTGCGACCTGACCCTGGCACTACAGTCCATCACCGTCCTCAAGGACGCCATCGCTTATTGCGAAACGGTGGGCGATTACGTTTCCCGCGAGCTTTTGGAAGACGTGCTTTCCGACGAGGAAGAACACGTGGACTGGCTGGAAACCCAGCAAGAACTCATCGGCAAACTCGGCCGCCAAAATTACCTGCAATCGCAGGTGTAGCCACCCGCCCGTTTCCATGGATCAGTCCTTCAGCGGCGGCGCCCCGCGCGTCCGCGCCGCCGCCCTTATCGGCAAACCGCAACACGAACGGGTGCCCTCCATGCTGGCGGACTTGCACCGGCTGCTGCGGCGGCGGGGCTGCCAAGTGCTGTTGGAACAAGGCTGCCGAGACCTCTTGTCCGGCGTGGAAACGCTCCCCATGGAGGAACTGGCGGCGCGTTGCGACCTAGCCATCGTCGTAGGCGGCGACGGCACTTTTCTCGCGACGGCCACTGCCATGGCCACCCACGACGTGCCGCTGATCGGCGTCAACTTGGGCCGGGTCGGCTTCCTGGTGGACATCGGCGCCGAGGAGGCCCTGGCGAAAATCGAGGAAATCCTCGACGGCCGCTACGAGGCGGAACCGCGCACCCAATTGCGCGCCACCCTGCTGCGCGACGGCCGGGCCCTGCACGAACACAGCGCGCTAAACGAAGTGGTGGTGCACCGCTGGGTCAGCGCCAGCATGATCGAGCTGTGCACCACCATCGACGGCGTGTTCCTCAACACTCAGCGCTGCGACGGCCTCATCGTCGCCACGCCGACCGGCTCGACGGCTTACGCCCTGTCCGGCGGCGGCCCTATCCTGCACCCGCGCCTGGCGGCCATGGCGCTGGTGCCCATCAACCCGTACACCCTCACCAACCGCCCCATCGTGCTGGACGATGCCAGCCAGCTGGAAATCACCTTCAGCGGCGGCAAGGAAGTCAACGCCCAACTCAGCTTCGACACGGTCGCCATCAACGACGTGCGGCTGGGCGATTGCATCCGCATCCGCAAAGACCCGAAACCGGTGACCATCCTGCACCCCATGGGTTACGATTTTTCGCAGATTTTGCGGGCCAAGCTGGGATGGAGCAGCGGCTAAATCACACGCCCCGTCGAGCCCGGCAACGATAAAAAGCGAACCTGAACATTCCCCATGCTAACCACCCTGCAAATCCGCGACCTAGCCGTGGTCGCAGCCCTGGATCTGGACCTGAACGGCGGCCTCACCGTGCTCACCGGCGAAACCGGGGCCGGCAAATCCATTCTGCTCACCGCCTTGGGGCTGGCCCTGGGCGGGCGGGCCGATTCCGGCTTCGTGCGGCCCGGCAGCCAAAGGGCGGAGGTATGCGCCGAATTCCAGCTGGGCAACGCCGACGAGCTGCGCCATTGGCTGGCCGACAACGAATTGGAAAGCGACGACACCTGCCTGATTCGCCGCACCGTGACCAGCGACGGCCGCTCCAAGGCCTACATCAACGACCGCCCCGTCACTTTGCAGGCCTTGCAGGAATTCGCCGCCAACCTGGTGGAAATCCACGGCCAACACGCCCACGTCAAACTGTTGCAAAGCAAGGAACAGCGCCGCTTGCTCGATGAAGCGGCCGGCAACGGCGCGTTGCTGCAAGAAACGGAAGCACTGTACAAACGCTGGCACAAGCTGCGCACGGAGCTGGAACAAGCCAGCGCCGCCGGCCGCGACCGCGGCGCCCGCGAAGAGCTGCTGCGCTACCAGGTGGACGAGTTGGAATCGGCCCAGGTGGAAAGCCTGGATTACCAAGCCCTGAGCGAGGAACACACGCGCCAGGCCAACCTGGGCAAAATCCTCGAAGTGGGCCAGGCGCAACTGGAATGCCTGGTGGACGACGACCGCCAATCCGCCGACGCCCTGCTCAAGCACGCCGTGCAAGCGCTGACCGACCTGAGCCGGGTGGACCCGGCCTTCGAGGAAACCGTCGCCCTATTGCAGGAAGCGCACATCCAGGTGAAAGAAGCCGGCCACGGCTTGCGCCGCCACCTGGACAGCCTGGAGGCCGATCCGGCCCATATGGAAAAACTGGAACAGCAGCTGGGCAGCCTGCACGACCTGGCGCGCAAGCACCAAGTGCGGCCGGAGCACCTGGCCGACCATCTGCAGGCCCTGCGCAGCGAACTGGCGGGCCTGGAAAGCGGCGGCGAACGGCTGGAAAAGCTGGCCCAGGAGCTGGGACAAGTGGAGAACGATTACCGCCGCGCCGCCCAGGCCTTGTCGCAACAACGCAAGGACAAGGCGCAGGGCCTGCAGGAACAAATTTCCGCCACCATCCGCGAACTGGGCATGCCGCAAGGCAACTTCGTGGTGGAGATCGCCCCGCTGGACGACGGCGAACCGCGCCCCCACGGCCTCGATCAAGTGGAGTTCCTGGTCAGCGCCAATCCCGGCCTGCCGCCCCGGCCGCTGAACAAATGCGCCTCCGGCGGCGAGCTGTCGCGCATCAGCCTAGCCATCCAGGTGGCCGTCATCGACGGCAAAACCACGCCCACGCTGATCTTCGACGAAGTGGACAGCGGCATCGGCGGCCGGGTGGCGGAAATCGTCGGACAGAAGCTGCGCGCCTTGGGCCAAACCAAGCAAGTGCTGTGCGTCACCCACCTGCCCCAGGTGGCCGCCCACGGCCATCAGCACCTATTGGTGGAAAAGTCCCAGCAGGGCGACGTGACCCAATCCAACGTGCGCCAGTTGGAACCGGACGAACGCGTCCAGGAAACCGCCCGCATGCTGGGCGGCATCCGCATCACCGAGCAAACCCTGGCTCATGCCAGGGAAATGCTGGGCTGGGTGGCGTAAGCGCCGCCCCGACGGTCAATAGTGGGTCACAGCCGTCTCCTCGTTGGCGAGGACTTCCGCGGCGGCCCCCACCAGCAGAGGGTCCGGCGGAACGGCGACGTGCTCGTCCTTGTTGGGATAGGGCAATTGATGCAGGAAATGGCGCATGCAGTTGAGGCGCGCGCGCTTCTTGTCGTCCGACTTGATCACCACCCACGGCGCGTCGGCGGTGTCGGTGTGGAAAAACATGGCGTTTTTCGCTTCCGTGTAATCGTCCCACATGTCCAGCGACTTGATGTCGATGGGCGACAGCTTCCAGTGCTTGAGCGGGTCGTCGCGGCGCGAAACGAAACGCCGTAGCTGCTCCTCCCGGCTCACCGAGAACCAATATTTGAACAGCCGAATGCCGCTGTTCACCAGCATGCGCTCCAGTTGCGGCGTTTGGCGCATGAACTCCAGATATTCCAGGGGCGTGCAGAAGCCCATCACGCGCTCCACCCCGGCGCGGTTGTACCAGGAGCGGTCGAAGAACACCATTTCGCCCGCGGTCGGCAGGTGTTGGATATAACGCTGGAAATACCACTCGCCGCGCTCGCGGTCTGACGGTTTTTCCAAGGCGACCACCCGCGCGCTGCGGGGATTCAAGTGCTCCATGTAGCGCTTGATGGTTCCGCCCTTGCCGGCGGCGTCCCGCCCTTCGAACAAGACGACGATCTTCTGCCCCGACTCCTTGACCCAGCTTTGCACCTTGAGCAGCTCGATTTGCAGCTTGGCTTTCTGCGCCTCGTAATCGCTGTTGCGCAATCGCGTACGGTACGGGTAATTGGCCGGCAGCTTGGCGTAATCGCTGTCCTCCGCCGAACCGTGCCGCGCCTTGGCAACGGCCATGGCGGCGGGTTCGTGGCTGACGGCTTGTATCTCCGCCGCGGCGGCGGGATTGGGATAAGCCACCGATGCCTGCGGGGCGGTTTCGGCCGCATCGGCGCCACCGTCGGCAGCGGCTGCTGGTTCTTGAGGAAGTGGCGAGGAAACCTGCCGGCCGCGTTTGTTTTCGGTCATGTAGCGTTCTCCGATGGAGGTTCAAAGCTTTTGAGTATAGCCAAGGGAAACGGATGGAACGCTTCCGGCGCTCCATCGGTCGAACGCACGAAAGACGATCTTGACTTCTAGCGGAATCGTTCCTATTTTGCTCTTCTTACAACACCAGTACGACACCCACTAGCCATCGGCGGTAATCAACTCAGCCATTATCCGAGCAGCATGTTGAAGGAGAATTGCCATGACCCTTTCAGCTAATTCCGTCCCGCAGCGGTTTTACTCGCTGGACGCCACGCGAGGCTTTTGCTCCCTCGCAGTCGTGATGTGGCATTGGAAGAACCTGTTCTACAACGGCACCACGCCGGGCGTCTTCGACGCCAAAGCCCAGCCGTTCTATGCGGTATTGTTCCCGTTCTACGAAAAAGGCTACCTCGCCGTGGACTTTTTCTTCTGCTTGTCCGGATTCCTGTTTTTCTGGCTTTACGGGACGCGCATCAGCCGCCTGGAAATCAGCATGAAGGAGTTTTTCTGGCTGCGCTTCACCAAGCTGTATCCGGTGCATCTGTGCATGCTGATCGCCGTGCTGCTGGGCCAGCAGTTGATGCTCAGTAAAACCGGCGACTTTTTCGTCAACCCCGGCAACGACGCCTATCATTTCGCGTTGAACGTATTTCTCGCCACCGGCTGGGGGCTGCAGAGAGCCGCGTCCTATAATCTGCCGGTGTGGTCCATTTCCGTCGAAGTGCTGTTGTACTCGCTGTTTTTCCTGATATGCCGGAAAAACGTCTTCCACTGGTGTTGGGCGGCTATCGGCGTCCTGACGCTGATGGTGCTCAGCGGACGCAATTCCGACCTTGGCCGCGGCCTGTTTTCGTTTTTTGCGGGCGGATTCGTCTACTACCTCTACGCCAAAATGGCGGCCCAGGGCCTGTGCCAACGCTGGAAAACGCCATTGAGCGCAGCCACGATCGCCGGCTTCGCCGTCGCCGTATTGGACATCAAACTGGGCTTCGTCACGCCGGCCATCAACCAACTGATGGAAGCCGTGCTGGCGCCGGCGGGTTATGGCTACGACACAGCCATGGGAGGACGCATCGCCTGGCTGCTGGTTACCGGCTGGCTGTTTCCCGTGGCCTTGTTGACCCTGGTGACCAATGAAACGGCCCGGGGCGCCATGGGGAAAACACTCTCTCCCCTGGGAGACCTCAGCTATTCCCTGTATCTCACCCATTTTCCCTTGCAGCTGTTCTTCGCTTACGGGGTTGCCGCCATGGGCTGGGACAAATCGTTTTATTACACCGATCTAGCCCTGCTGTGCTTCATGGGCCTGTTGCTCGCGCTGAGCTTCGCCAGCCACCATTACGTGGAATGCCCTATCCGCCGCTATTTGCGCAACGGCATTCCCGGCTGGAACAGCATTTTCAAGCCGGTACCGCAAACCACTTAAGCACCCCGCGCCTCCAGCCGTTCCCCGGGGACAGCCCCGGCGAACGGCTTACCGGCACCCGTTCCGGTTTCCCGCTCCACTCTGGCTTCCCCCGCCCCGCCGCCTACGGCGTGGCGGCCAACTCCTTGATCCTTTGGGCGCAGTAATCCGTCAGCATTTCGTGCCCGCCCTCGAAAATATTGATGGCGGTTTTGCCGGAAGACTTGGTGAAAATAATGCGCCCGTCCCCTTGCAACGCCCCCTTCGGCACGTCGATCTCCTTGGACAGCAAGCGCATCATCTGGCTCTCGGAAATGATGTCTTCCTTCTTGCCCTGCATTCTGGCGATTTTGTTGAAAAACAATAACGCGTGGGTGATCGGCACCGCCCCGGAATAACCGTCGTTGATGCCCGCGTATATTTCGACTATCGCCTCGCTGGGACGGGAGGAAATCCAATTGATGGGCGAACGCTTGGCCGCCTCGGCCTCGTCCAGCACCGCCCCGCTGGAAGTGCAGCGCAAAATGCTGTCGGCGTAATCGTCCTCGCGCTGGCGGGACTGCTTGTACCACGAATTCAAATCGCTGATCGGCACCCATACCAAAACCGCCTTCAAGCGGTGGCTGGTGCGCTGCGACACGCCGAGCGCCGTATAGCCGCCGCCGGAGACGCCCACGACGAAAATATTGTCCTTGTCGACAGAACCGTCCTGGATCGCAAAACTGATGGCGTCGTCGATGTCGGCGATGACCTTGTCGCTCAGGCAGGCCTCTTTCGTCCAGTTCGGACCGCGAAAGTCGGGATGGATATAGTTCCAGTTGTTTTCCTGCGCTTTCAACGCCAACGGATCGGCTTGCTCGTAGGTACCCGACCAAGTGTGCAGGGAAACCAGCAAAGGACGCTTTTTATCGCCGGTGCTGGGGCGAAAAAACGCCGGTTGCTTGGTGCCGTCGTTGGAGCTGACAAAGGCGATGCGGCGGAATCCCTTGGGATACTCCGCGATTTCGGGGCTATCCCAGGGGGTAACCAGCTTCAACACGCCGGAAACGATGGGGAAACGCTCGGAGGTTGCGCTGCCGAGAACGAAGGCGGCGATGGCGACTAGGCAAAAAATTAAAAATGCACTTCTTTTTCGTATATGCATTGCAAACAGCACAAACAACTGGAAACGCGGCGACGGCCGGATGTCCCGTACGACCGCGGCGTAACCCTTGGGTCACTTCCGATGTCCGAAAGCCGGTATTAATCCCGGCAGAAACAAAATACATGGCGAGCGAAACGCCGTAAAGCCATGCGTTGCGCGGCCGGCACCTCCGCCTCTCGCGCGTCAAGTGGACGCGTAGGGACTTTGATAACTCTCCAAAACCCGTATGTAGTTGGCCCGCTCGAAAGCGGCCGGATTTGCGGCGCGCCCGTGGCTCATGATTCCGCGCATTTGCTCGATGCAGCCAAACCCGCGTCCCTCCATCCAATGCTTTACCCCGTCCAGCAAAGTCGCCGCGTAGGCGGGACCGTGGCGCAACAGGGCGGAAGTGGTCATCACCACATCGGCGCCGGCCAACAAATATTTGACGACCTCGTCCGCCGTATCCACTCCCCGGGTAGCGGCAAGGGACGCCCGCAATTTTCCGTGCAACAGCGCGATCCACAGCAAGGGCAGACGAATTTCGCCGGGCGAGCTTAATTGCAGCGTCGGCGCCACCTCCAAAGCCTGGATGTCGATATCCGGCTGGTAGAAGCGATTGAACAGCACCAGCGCGTCGGCTCCGGCCCAATCCAAGCGCTTGGCCATGTGCCCCATGGCGCTGAAAAACGGGCTGAGTTTCAGCGACACCGGTATGCTCACCGCCCCTTTCACCGCCAACAGTATGTCCAGGTAGCGCTGCTCCACGGCGGCCCCGTCCATGTCCAGGTCGGCGGCCACGGAATAAACGTTCAATTCCAATCCGTGAGCGCCGGCCTGCTGCATCTGCTTGGCATAATCGGCCCAGCCCCGGTCGCTGACGCAATTGAGGCTGGCGATCACGGGAATATCCACCGTCTCGGTGGCCCGGCGAATCAAATCCAGGTAGCTTTCCGGCCCGATTTGGTAGGCGCCCATTTCAGGGAAATAACTCAAGGACTCGGCGAAGCTGTCGCTGCCCAATTCCATCAAATGGGAGAACGCCGCGTTTTCGTGGCGGATTTGCTCCTCGAACAGGGAAAACATCACCACCGCCGCCACCCCGCCGTCCTCGAGGCGTTTGATGCCGTCCAGGGTGCCCGACAGCGGCCCGGCGGACGCAACCAGCGGATTGCTCAGCGCCAACCCCATGTATTTCGTGCTCAGATCCATGGTCTTCCCCCTCAAGATTTAACCGCGACATCGGGATGGAAATGGCTGCCGCTGCGGCTGGCCATGTCTTCGTAGACATCCCATTTCTGTAATACCACCTGCTGCGCCATGGCCATCAGGTGCTCGCTTTCTTCCGGGTGGGCGCGGGCCAGCATTTTGTAGCGCAGCTCGTTGAAAGCGTAATCCTTCAATTTCATATGCGGCCGCGGCGAATCCAGCACGAAGGGATTTTTGTCCGACTGGCGCAGCGCCGGGTTGTAGCGCAGCAGCGGCCAGTGGCCGCTGGCCACCGCCAGGTCCTGCTGCTTCAAGCCGTGCTGCATGTTGATGCCGTGGGCGATGCAGTGGCTGTAGGCCAGCACCAGGGACGGTCCCGGGTAGGCCTCCGCTTCGCGCAGGGCCAGCAGGGTCTGCTGCGGGTTGGCGCCCATGGCGATGCGGGCGACGTAGACGTTGCCGTAGGAGATGGCCTGCAACGCCAAGTCCTTCTTGCCCACCTGCTTGCCGGCGGCGGCGAACTTGGCCACCGCGCCCAGGGGCGTGGACTTGGACATCTGCCCGCCGGTGTTGGAGTACACCTCGGTGTCCAGCACCAGCACGTTGATGTCGCGGCCGCTGGCCAGCACGTGGTCCACGCCGCCGGAGCCGATGTCGTAGGCCCAGCCGTCGCCGCCCATGATCCACACGCTGCGCCGCACGAAATGATCCACCACCGACAACAGGTCGCGGGCCTTGTCCGTACCCAGCTGGATGAGGGCGGCTTTCAATTCGGCGACGCGGATGCGCTGGCGGCGGATTTCCGATTCGCTGAGCTGAGGCGCGGCGATGATTTCGTCCACCAGTTCGGCATTCAACTGGCCTTTCAACTCCAGCGCCAATTGCTTGGCGAGGTCCAAATGCTTGTCGGCGCTCAAGCGGAAGCCCAAGCCGAATTCGGCGTTGTCCTCGAACAGCGAATTGGCCCAGGCCGGCCCGCGCCCTTCGTCGTTTTTGGTCCAGGGCGTGGTGGGCAGGTTGCCGCCGTAGATGGACGAGCAACCTGTGGCGTTGGCCATCAGCAAACGGTCGCCGAACAGCTGCGACAACAGCCGCACATAGGGCGTCTCGCCGCAGCCGGCGCAAGCGCCGGAGAACTCGAACAAGGGTTGCAGGAACTGGGCGCCGCGCACCGAGGAGAAATCCACCCGCGAGCGGTCGTTGACCGGCAGCGTCTCGAAGAAGCCGATGTTGGCCTGGGCTTGCTCGAGGATAGGCTCCTTGGACTTCATGTTGATGGCCTTCACCCCGCTTTCCTGCAAGCTCTTGGCCGGACAGACCTCCACGCACAAACCGCAGCCGGTGCAGTCTTCCACGTAAACCTGCAAGGTATAGCGGGTTTCCGGAAAGCCCCGCGCGGAAATGGGCGCCGACTTGAAGCCTCGCGGCGCCGCCTGTAGCCGGGTTTCCGGGTAGAACTTGGAACGGATCACGCTGTGCGGGCAGACGAAACTGCAATTGCCGCACTGGATGCAGATATCCGGTTCCCACTCCGGCACGAAAGCGGAAATGTTGCGTTTTTCCCACTGGGTCGTCCCCGAAGGATAAGTCCCGTCGATGGGCAACATGGACACCGGCAGGCTGTCGCCCTGGCCGGCCATCATCCTGGCCGTCACCTTCTGCACGAACTCCGGCGCGGCGGGCGGCACCACCGGCGGAATGGTGATGGCGCTGTCGGCGACCTTCGGCAACGCGACGGGGTACAGATGGGCCAAGGTGTGGTCCACGGCGGCGAAGTTCTTCTGCACCGCCTCCTCGCCTTTCTTGCCGTAGGTCTTCTTGATGGCCGCCTTGATCTTTTCGATGGCCTCCTCGCGCGGCAGCACGCCGGAAATGGCGAAGAAGCAGGTCTGCATGATGGTGTTGGTGCGGTTGCCCATGCCGGTGTCTTGCGCCACTTTGGCCGCGTCGATGACGTACAGGGCGATGTTTTTCGCGATGAGCTGCTCCTGCACCGAACGCGGCAGGTTGCGCCACACCTCGTCCGGCCCGTAAGGGCTGTTGAGCAACAGGGTGGCGCCGGCCTTGGCGTTTTCCAGCACGTCGATTTTTTCGATGAAGCCGAACTGGTGGCAGCCGATGAAGCCGGCCGACTGGATCAGATAGGGCGAGTCGATGGGATCGGGTCCGAAGCGCACATGGGACACCGTGCGCGAACCGGATTTCTTCGAGTCGTAGACGAAATAGCCCTGGGCGTACAAGGGCGTGGACTCGCCGATGATCTTGATGCTGTTCTTGTTGGCGCCCACCGTGCCGTCGGCCCCCAGGCCGAGGAACAGGGCGCGCACCACGCTGTCCGGCTCGATGTCGAAGCTCGCATCGTAGTCCAGGCTGGTAAAGCTGACGTCGTCCTGGATGCCCACGGTGAAGTGGTTTTTCGGCTGGGGTTTGGACAGCTCGTCCAGCACCGCCTTGGCCATGGCCGGGGTGAACTCCTTGGACGACAAGCCGTAGCGTCCGCCGACGATGCGCGGCATGGTCGCCTGCTGCGGCCAATCGCCCGCGCCCTGCTCGCCGCGCCACCACCCCAGCAGCGAGGGCTTCTGCCCCCCCTCTCCCGCCAGCGCGGTCGGGGCCGAAGGCAGCCGTCCGCCCGCAAAAGCCTCCATCAAGGTCGTCACCACGTCGTTGTACAAGGGCTCGCCGGTGGCGCCCGGCAGCTTGACCCGGTCCAGCACGGCGATGGCTTTGGTGGTGGCGGGCAGCACTTGCAGGAAGTGCTCGGCGGAAAACGGCAGGGCCAAACGCACCTGGATCACGCCGACTTTTTCGCCCTGCTTCTGCAGACTAGCCACCGTCTGCTTGAGAGTGGCGGCGCCGGAGCCCATCACCACCGCCACCCGCTCCGCTTCCGGATGGCCGTAGTAGTCGAACAAGCGGTAGTGCCGGCCGGTGAGGCCGGCGAAGCGGTCCATGGCCTCCTGCACAATGGCGGGCAGGCGCTCGTAAAACGGGTTGACGGTTTCCCGCGCTTGGAAATACACGTCCGGGTTCTGCGCCGTGCCGCGGATGAAGGGATTGTCCGGGTTCAATCCCCGGCCGCGATGGGCGCGCACCAGTTCGTCGGGAATCATGGCGCGGATGTGTTCGTCGGCGATCAGCTCCAGCTTGTTCACTTCGTGGGAAGTGCGGAAGCCGTCGAAAAAGTGCACGAAAGGAATGCGCGAAGCCAGGCTGGCCGCCTGGGCGATCAGCGCCATGTCGTGGGCCTCCTGCACGCCGCCCGCCGCCAGCTGGGCGAAACCGGTGCCGCGCACCGCCGCCACGTCGGAATGGTCGCCGAAAATGGACAACCCCTGGGCGGCCAGGGAGCGCGCCGCCACGTGGAACACCGCTGGGGTCAGTTCGCCGGCGATCTTGTACATATTGGGAATCATCAACAGCAGGCCTTGCGACGCGGTGAACGTCGTGGTCAAGGCGCCGGTCTGCAGGGCGCCGTGCACCGTGCCGGCGGCGCCGGCCTCGCTCTGCATTTCCACGATGGTGGGGATGTTGCCCCAGATGTTGGGCACACTCTCCGCCGCCCACTGGTCGGCCAGTTCCGCCATGGTGGAAGACGGGGTGATGGGGTAGATGGCACAGACTTCGTTGACGCGGTAGGCGATGTAAGCCACCGCCTCGTTGCCTTCCAGGGTCGTTACCTGCGGGGAATTCATGGCTTAGGCTCCAGCTTCCGGGATCATTTCGATGGCGTGGCAAGGGCATTGCTCGTAACACACGGCGCAGCCGGTGCACAAGCTGTAGTCGTAACGGTAACGCAGCCCCGGCCCCAGCTTGACGATGGCCTGTTCCGGGCAGGAACCGTAACAGCCGTCGCACTCGAAGCAGTTGCCGCAGGAAAAGCAGCGTTTGGCTTCGTAAGTGGCCTCGGCCTGGCTCAGGCCATGCACCACTTCGGCAAAGCCGTAGGCGCGCTGCTCCGCCTCCACGGAGCTTTGATGACGCTGCTCGGCCTCGGTGAGGTACCACGTGTGCAGCTTTTCGTAGCCGACGATGTCGTGCTTGGGCGGCTTGACGTACTGCGTGCCGCTTAGATAAGCGTCGATGCAGCGGGCGGCCTTTTTGCCGTGGCCCACGGCCACCGTCACCGTGCGCTCGCTGGGCACCATGTCGCCGCCGGCGAAAATGCCGGCGTGGCCGGTCATCATGTTGGCATCGACCATCACCGTGCCGTCGGACTTGAATTGGATGTCGGGAATAGCCTTGAGGAAGCCGCTGTCGGTGTCCTGGCCCAAGGCCAGGATCAGCGCATCGGCTTCCAGGGTTTCGAAGCGTCCGGTGGGCTTTGGATACCCCTGATCGTCGATCTCCATCACTTCGACCTGGATGTGGGTCTGGTCGATTTCCTTGATGGTGCGCAGCCAGTTGATCTTGACCCCTTCCTCCATCGCCTCGTCGGCTTCGAAACGGTGGGCCGGCATGTGCTCGGCGTCGCGCCGGTAGATAATCAGCGCTTCCTCCGCCCCCAGGCGTTTGGCAACGCGGGCCGCGTCCATGGCGGTGTTGCCGCCGCCGTAGATGGCAACGCGCCGGCCCAGGACCGGCGGCTCGCCGGAAGCGGCCTGGCGCAGGAAGCTCACCGCGTCGAGGATCTTGCCGGCGTCGCGGGCGGGTATCTCCACCCGCTTGCTGAGGTGCGCGCCCACGGCCACGAACACCGCGTCGAAGTCGCCCGCTTGTTTGGCCGCCAACAGGTCGTCCACCTTGCGGTTGAGCACGATGGTCACGCCCATGGCTTCGATGCGCGCCACCTCCTGGGCCAGTTCGTCGCGCGGCAAGCGATAGGCGGGAATGCCGAAGTGCATCATGCCGCCGGCCACCGGGCCCGCCTCGTGGATTTCCACCGCATGGCCCAGCCGCGCCAAATGGTAAGCGGCCGACAAGCCGCTAGGCCCGGCGCCCACCACCAACACCCGCTTGCCGCTGGCCGGCGCGTCGGGCTGCACCTGCCACCCCTCGCGCAAGGCCATGTCGCCGAGGAAACGCTCCACCGCGTGGATGCTCACCGGACTGTCCACCTGTCCCCGGTTGCAGCTATTTTCGCAAGGGTGGTAACACACCCGTCCATGCACCGACGGCATCGGGTTGTCCCGCACCAGCGCCCGCCAGGCTTTCTCGTATGCGCCGGCTTGGGCCAAAGCCAGCCACGCCTGGATGTTCTCGCCGGCCGGGCAAGCGTTGTTGCAGGGCGGCAACTGATCCACGTACACCGGCCGCCGGCTGCGCACCGGGCCGGTACCTTGGCCGTGCCGCGCCAGGTCGGCCGGATGGGTCATGTCATGGGGCTTGGGACTGGTCATGGGAAGCTCCGTCCTCGCTGTAGGGAAATTGGCTATTCATGTTAGCACCTGATTCACGCTGCGCATGATGGCGAAGCGACATGGAGCCGGCAATTCGATCCCGTCTAAAGAACGGGCCGCGGATGGTCGATACAGTCCTCCAGCGAACATCCATAATTAAAAAATATGCCAACAATTTCCGCGTTTATCCGATACTAACTGGGATGGCGCGCTATGATTGCTGCCACGAAACGCGTTTTGCCGGAGGATTTACGTGCGTTTTTTTGTCATTGACGATAACGAGACCATCGTAGCTCTCGTTACTCATGCGCTCCAGGCGGCGGGACATGAGGTGCAATCCACCCTTGCTCCGCAGAACGCGGTGGATGCGGTGCTCGCTTTCCAGCCGGATGCCATCCTATTGGACCTGATGATGCCGGTCATCGACGGCTTCGAGTTGTGCGTGCGTTTGCGCAAGCTCGCCGAGCTGAAAGACACCAAAATCATCATCCTCACGGCAAAAACCTACGAGTTCGACAAGCGGAGGGCGAGAGCGGTGGGCGCGGACGCGTTCCTGGTCAAGCAAGAGCTCTTGTCGAACCTGGACCAATTCCTCAAAGAAATATTCGCCGTCATGTCCAAAAACGCCGAATTGGCCTACTGGGGCACCCGGGGAACTTTGCCGGTTCCCGGCGAGCAAACCATACGTTACGGCGGCAATACCCTCTGCGTTTCCCTGGCGGTGGACAACGAGCCGCTGATCATTTTCGACGCGGGCACCGGCATCACCAGCCTGGCCAAACATTTGATGGCCCGCCCCACGGCGAGAGTCACCGCCAAATTGCTGATTTCCCACCCCCATTGGGACCACATCAACGCCATTCCGTTTTTTACCCCGCTCTATGTCAAGGGCAACGAAGTGGAGATCATCGGTCCCGCCCACGGCCACACCAGCTTCCGGGAAATCGTTTCCGCGCAGATGGACGACGTCTACTTTCCGGTAACGATCCGTGAATTCGGCGCACGGGTCTACTTCCGCGACATGCGCGAGGAAACCATGAATGTGGGCCACTTCGAAATCAAAAGCATGCTGCTCAACCACCCGGGCGCCTGCCTGGGCTACCGCGTCAATTACAGGGGGCAGTCCGTTTGCTACATCACCGATAACGAAATTTATCCGGCGGACAATGCCTATTACAACGCCGAGCTGCAAAAACGGCTGATCGATTTCGTGCGCGACACGGACATATTGATTACGGACTGCACCTACTTGGACGAGGAATACCCGGACAAGATAGGCTGGGGCCACTCCTGCACCCGCGAAGTCGCGCAGCTGGCGCACAGCGCCAACGTGCGCGCGCTCCATTTATTCCACCACGACCCGGGCCAGGACGACGAAGCCATCGACCGCAAGCTGGCGCAGGCCACCCAGCATTTGCGGGACCTCGACAGCAACGTCGTCTGCCTCTGCCCGCAGGAAGGCGATCGCTACATCCTCGGCGAAACGGCGGCCCCCTAGGCGCAAAGAAAAAGGGGACGGGGCGATTCCCCGTGCCGCCCGGACACCGGAAACGCCCCTCCCCTGGTCTTCCCGCCGGCGCTAAAACCTGTGCGGTTTTAGCGCCGTTTTCCGCAGGCTAGCCCTTACTTGGCCTTCAACTTGGCATGAGCCGCCGCCAAACGCGCCACAGGCACGCGGGGTGCGGAGCAGGACACGTAGCTCAAGCCGATTTTGTGGCAGAAGTTGATGGAGGCGGGGTGGCCGCCCTGCTCGCCGCAGATGCCCACTTTCAAAGCCGGGTTGGTCTTGCGGCCCTGTTCCACGGTCATTTGCATCAACATCCCGACGCCATTGACGTCCAGCACTTCGAACGGATTGTCGTGCAGGATGCCGTTGTCGGTATACAGCGGCAGGAACTTGTTCTCCGCGTCCTCCCGGGAGAAGGAGAAGGTCGCCTGCGTCAGGTCGTTGGTGCCGAAGGAGAAGAACTCGGCGACTTTGGCCAGCTCGCCGGCGCGGGTGCAAGCCCGTACCGTTTCCACCATGCTGCCGAACTTGAATTCCAGCTTCACGCCCGTCTGGCTCTCCACTTCCGCCTGGATGCGGTTCACTTCCCGATGCATGAAAGTCAGCTCCTGGGACGTGATCACCTGCGGGATCATGATTTCCGGCGTCACCGGAGTGCCCGCCTGGCGGCATTCGGCGGCGGCCTCCAGAATGGCGCGGATCTGCATGTCGTAGATTTCCGGATAGGTGATCCCCAAGCGCACGCCGCGATGGCCCAGCATGGGATTCACCTCGTACAGTTCGCGCACTTTGCGCAGCATGCGCTCCTTGCGGGCGATGATGGCGGACACCTGGTCCTCGGTGATGCTGTCCGGCGCGTGGTCCAAACGCATGGCGGCCACCGCCGCCGTGCGCCCCCGCACCGACATGCGGTATTGCTCCAGGGCTTGCAACTCGTCTTCCAACTGGTGCTCGCTGGGCAGGAACTCGTGCATGGGCGGATCGAGCAGTCGCACCGTCACCGGGCGCGGCGCCATGATGGTGAAGATGTCCTTGAAGTCCTGGCGCTGAATAGGCAGCAACTTATCCAAAGCGGCTTGCCGCTCTTCAACCGTGTGCGCCAGGATCATCTCCACCACGATGGGCAACCGTTCGACAGCGTTGAACATGCGTTCGGTGCGGCACAGGCCGATGCCCATGGCACCGTAATCCAGGGCCACTTTGGCGGTAGCCGGAGTGTCGGCGTTGGCCATCACTTTGAGCGTGGCGACTTCGTCGGCCCAGCCCAACAAGGTCCTCAGCTCCCGGGAGAACTCCGGCTTGATGGTGGGGATTTCTCCCAGGTAAACGTTGCCGTTGCTGCCGTCGATGGTGATGACGTCGCCTTCCCGCAGCACCACGTCGCCCACCGTGGCCAAGCGCGCCCGCGCGTCCACCTGGATGCCTTCCGCGCCGGCCACGCAGGCTTTACCCATGCCGCGGGCGACCACCGCCGCGTGGGAGGTCTTGCCGCCGCGGCTGGTCAGCACGCCTTCAGAGGCGAAAAAGCCATGGATGTCTTCCGGCTTGGTTTCCTCGCGCACCAGGATGACTTTGGTGCCGGCACGGCCGAGGATCACCGCCTGATCCGCGTCGAATACGCAACGGCCGCTGGCGGCACCGGGCGAGGCCGGCAGGCCCTGGGCCAACGGCGCTTGCTTGTGCTTGGGGTCCAAGCCCGGGTGCAGCAATTGTTCCAACTGTTCCGGATTGACGCGCAGCAGGGCTTGCTCCTTGCTGATCAGGCCTTCCTCGAACATTTCCACCGAACTGCGCACCATGGCGGCGGCGTTCATTTTGCCGTTGCGGGTTTGCAGGCAGTACAACACGCCTTTTTCAATGGTGTACTCGTAATCCTGCACTTCCTGGTAATGCCCTTCCAGCTTGTTGCGCAGGTCCACCAACTGCCGGTATAGGTCCGGCATCTCCTTTTCCATCTCCTGCACCGGCTTGGGGGTGCGGATGCCGGCCACCACGTCCTCGCCCTGGGCGTTGACCAGATATTCGCCGAACATTTCGTTTTCGCCGGTGCCGGGGTTGCGGGTGAAACCCACGCCGGTGGCGCAATCGTTGCCCATATTGCCGAACACCATGGCCACCACGTTGACGGCGGTGCCGTTGGCCATGTCCGGGGTGATGTGGAATTCGCGCCGGTAGTCCACCGCCCGCTTGCCCATCCATGAGTTGAACACCGCCTTGATGGCGATTTCCAGCTGTTCGTAGACGTCTTCCGGGAACGGCTTGCCGGTGTGCTGGAGCACCACGTCGAGGAAACGACGGCTGGCTTCTTTCAGATGTTCCGCGTTCAACGCCACGTCGGCTTTCACGCCGGCATCCCGCTTGATCTCGTCGAAAGCCTCGTCGAACGGTTCGTCCGGCACGCCCAGGGCGACTTTGCCGAACAACTGGATGAAGCGCCGATAAGCGTCATAGCCGAAGCGTTCGTTGCCGGTTTGCGCGATCAGGCCTTGCAAGGTCTGTTGGTTGAGGCCCAGATTGAGGATGGTGTCCATCATGCCCGGCATGGACATGGCGGAACCGGAACGCACCGACACCAGCAAGGGATTGGAGGCGTCGCCGAAACCCTTGCGGGCTTTGCCCTCCAAACGCCGCACATACTCCCGCACGGTGTCCATCAGGCCCGGCGGCAATCCCTTCAGGTCCTGGTACTCCAAACAAGCCTCGGTGCTGATGACGAATCCCGGCGGCACGTTCAAGCCGATCTGGGTCATTTCGCATAGATTGGCGCCCTTGCCGCCCAGCAAGTGCTTGTTCTTGCCGTCGCCCTCGTCGAAGGCGAATACGTATTGCTTGCTCATGGCTGTGATCTCCTAGGCTGATTACTCGAGTACGGATAGGCGCCCCGGACGGGGTGTCTGCAAATTCTTCGGGGTAACTACGCTGCCGACCGGTGTCCCCGATAGTCGCTGGGCGCGATGGCCCAACGGTCGGACTTGGGCGCGAAACCCGCCCCGACGGCGCGGGGCGGGCGGTTCGACACGACTGACTAGAAGCTCAGCCAACCGCTGCCGAAGGCGGAAGCGAATACCAGGCTGACGATGCTCATCAGTTTAATCAAGATGTTCAAGGCCGGGCCGCTGGTGTCCTTGAATGGATCGCCGACGGTGTCGCCCACCACGGCGGCTTTGTGGGCATCGGAGCCCTTGCCGCCGTATTCGCCGGTTTCGATCCACTTCTTGGCGTTGTCCCAAGCGCCGCCGGCGTTGGCCATCATCACCGCCAACAGGAAGCCGGAGGCGGTGGCGCCGATCAACAGGCCCGCCAACGCTTCCTTGCCCAGCACGAAACCGACCACCAGGGGCACCACCACGGCCAAGGCGCCGGGCAGGATCATCTGGTGCAAGGCGCTTTCCGTGCTGATGCCGACGCAAGCCTTGTAATCGGGCTTGCCGGTGCCTTCCATCAGGCCGGGAATTTCCCGGAACTGGCGGCGCACTTCCAGCACGATCTGGTGGGCGGCTCGGCCCACCGCCATCATGGTCAGGGCGGAGAACAGATAGGGCAGCATGGCGCCGATCAGCACGCCCGGCAGCATGGTCGGACTGAGCACGTTCAGGTTTTCCACCTTGGCGGCGGCCACATAGGCGGCCAACAAGGCCAGCGCGGTCAACACCGCCGAACCGATGGCGAAGCCCTTGCCGGTGGCGGCGGTGGTGTTGCCCAGGCTGTCCAGGGCGTCGGTGCGCAACCGCACTTCATGGGGCAGATGGCTCATTTCGGCAATGCCGCCGGCGTTGTCCGCCACCGGGCCATAAGCGTCGGTCGCCAGAGTCACGCCCAGGGTGCTCAACATGCCCACCCCGGACAAGGCCACGGCATACAAGCCGGCGGCGATGGTGCCGTCCGCCTTCATGCCCAACCAAATGCTGATGAGGATCGCCACGGCGACGATCAATACCGGCAACACGGTGCTCATCATGCCCACGGCCAAGCCCTGGATGATGGTGGTGGCGGCACCGGTTTGCGTCGCCTCGGAGATGCCCTGGGTCGGTTTTTCCGTGTAGGAAGTGTAGTACTCGGTGACATAGGCGATGGCGTTGCCGGCGATCAGGCCCGCCAGAATCACCAGCCAGTAGTAAATGCTGACGCCGGCCAGCAGCACCGCCAGCAGGGACAAGCCCAGCACCGCCACGGAAGCGCCCCACACCGAGCGGCGTAGGGTGGCCAAAAGCTCGGCCAAGGAAGCGTTTTCGTCGATCTGCGCCAAATGGCTCTTGATGAACTTGAAGCCTTGGGCAGCCACGCCGCCGATAGCGGCCGGCAGCTTGCCGATGAAGGTGTTGATGCCTTGGTCCCATTCCTCGCCGATGACGATGTAGATGCCGAACAGGGACGACAGCACGCCCACGGCGGCCACCAGGAACGGCAGGCCGATGAAGGCGCCGGCCGCGTCGCCGCCGAAGGCGGCGCCCAGGGTGGCGGCGGCGATGATGGAGCCGCTGTAGCTCTCGAACAGGTCGGCGCCCATGCCGGCCACGTCGCCCACGTTATCGCCGACGTTGTCGGCGATAACCGCCGGGTTGCGCGGATCGTCCTCGGGAATGCCCTGCTCCACCTTGCCCACCAAGTCGGCGCCCACGTCGGCCGCCTTGGTGTAGATGCCGCCGCCGACGCGGGCGAACAGCGCGATGCTGCTGGCGCCGAAGCCGAACCCCGTCACGTAGACCAGTTGGTTGGCATTGCCGCTGAACACCAGGTACAGCGTGGTCATGCCCAGCAAGCTGAAGCTGACCACCGACATGCCCATGATGGCGCCGCTGCCGAAGGCGACCCTCAGGCCCTCGTGCAGGCCGTGGCTGGCCGCCGCCGCGGTACGCACGTTGGCGCGCACCGCCACGTACATGCCCAGATAGCCGGCGCCCGCGGACGCCACCGCGCCCACGACGAAACACAGGGCGCTTTGCCATTGCAGGAATATGGTCATGATGACCGCAACGATGGCGACGAATACCGCCAGGATGCGGTATTCGCGGCCCAAAAACGCCGATGCGCCTTCCTGGATGGCCGCGGAAATCTCGCGCATGGTGTCGTTGCCCTGCTCGCAGCTAAGCACCTGCTTAAGCTGCCAAAGGACGTAAGCGCCCCCGGCGGCCCCCATCAACCACGCGATAACCACCGATGCGGATGCATGCAACATACTTTCTACCCCCTTATTGGGAAACCCTTAGTTGTTATTAACCGGCCGTTTAAACCCATGCGCCCACGGCGCGAGCCGTGCGCTATTGTTACCGACTTTTCCGCCGTTGCGGTCAAGCACCGCTTCAGCTTTTCAACATTTTCGCTGCGCGCCGGATATTGGGATCGTCGCTACTGACGGTAACATTGAACCCCAGGATGTCCATCAACTTCAGCATATTCTTGTTGCTGGCGAGCACCTCGCCCTCCATCAGCCTCAATCCGCGCGCGCGCGCCGCACCGATCAAGCCGCCCATCAGCCGCGAACCGATCCCCCTGCCCTGCCAGGCGTCGCTGACCACCAAGGCGAATTCGCAAGTCTCGCCGTCGGGATTGATGGCGTAGCGGCACACCCCCAGCTCCAGCTCCTTGCCGTTCTGCACCGTGACCGCGATCAGGGCCATTTCCCGGTCGTAATCGATCTGGGTGAAACGGGCCAGCATGGCCGGCGACAGCTCCTGCAAGGCGCTGAGGAAACGGAAAAACTTGGCTTCCTCGGACAAGCCGCGCACGAACTCCTGCTCCAAATCGGCGTCTTCCGGACGAATGGGGCGGATGGTCACATCGGTGCCGTCGGGCAACTGCCACTGGCTGATGAGATGGGAGGGATAAGGATGAATCGCCATGTGGTCGTAGGGCACGCTGGAGGCGGACACATAATCGACCACCACGCGGGCATCCACCGCCAGCGCGCCGTGCTCGTCGACGATCAGCGGGTTGATGTCCATTTCCTTGAGCCAAGGCAGCTCGCAAACCATTTCCGACACGCGCAGCAAGACGTTTTCCAATGCCTCGCGGTCCACCGGCGGCATATGGCGGAATTGGCCCAACAGTTTGGCCACGCGGGTACGGTCGATGAGGCTGCGCGCCAAATAAGCGTTGAGCGGCGGCAAAGCCACGGCCCGATCCCCCATCACCTCCACCATGATGCCGCCGGCGCCGAAAGTGATGATCGGGCCGAAAATCGGGTCGTTGGTCACGCCGATCATCAACTCCCGGCCGTTGGGCTTGCGGATCATGGGTTCCACGGCGATGCCGTCGATGCGCGCATTGGGGCGGTTTTTCCTGACCTCCGCCAGCATGTCGTTGTAGCCCGCGCGCACGGCATGGGCGTTGTCCAGGCCCAGCTTGACGCCGCCCGCATCGGTTTTATGGGTGATGTCCGGCGAATTGACCTTGAGCGCCACGGGAAAACCGAACTGCTCCGCCAGCAACAGCGCCTCGTTGGGGCTGCGGGCGATCATGGTGTGAGCCACGGGTATGTGGAAGGCCGACAGCAACGCCTTGGACTCCACTTCGTTAAGCACGTGGCGGCGATCGGCCAGCGCCGATTCGATCAGCATGCGGGCGCCTTCCACGTCGGGCTCGATCCGCTGGGACAAAGGCCCCGGCGTTTGCAACAGCAGTTTCTGGTTCTGGTGGTAAGCGGCGATGTAGGAAAACGCGTCCACCGCCGGCTCCGGCGTGCGGAAGGTGGGTATGCCCGCTAGGGCGAAGGCTTGCCGGCCGTCGCGAATCTGCGCGTCGCCCATCCAGCAGGCGAGCAGCGGCTTGGGGTGCTGGGCGGCCACGGACACCACCGCTTCGGCCACCGCCAGTGGCTGGGTCATGGCCTGCGGCGTAAGGATCACCAGCACGCCGTCCACATTGGGGTCCGCCATGCAGGCGTCCACCGCCTGGCGGTAACGCTCCGGCGGCGCGTCGCCGATGATGTCGGCCGGATTGCCGTGGGACCAGGTGGAAGGCAGGAAGCCGTCCAGCTTGGCCAAGGTTTCCGGCGCGAACTCCGCCAAGGGAATGCCCAGATCCGCCACCTGGTCGGCCGCCATGGCGCCGGGACCGCCGCCGTTGGTGATGATGGCCAGGCGGTTGCCGGCGGGCCGGTGGCGGTAAGCCAAGGCCTGCGCCGCCGTGAACATTTGCGCGATGGTCTTCACCCGCACCACGCCCGCGCGCCGCAAGGCCGCATCGAACACGTCGTCCGCGCCCACCAGGGCGCCGGTGTGGGACACGGCCGCTTTGGAGCCGGCCAAATGGCGTCCCACCTTGACGCCGATGACCGGTTTGACCCGCGAGGCGGCGCGCAAGGCCGACACGAAGCTGCGCGAATCGCGGATGCCTTCGACATAGAGCAGGATGCTGTCCGTCTTGGGATCGGACACCAGGTAATCGAGAATTTCGCCGAAGTCGATGTCGGCCGAGGTGCCCACCGACACTACGCTGGAAAACCCGACTCCCGCCGCGTGGGCCCAATCCAGGATGGCGGCGCACAACGCGCCCGACTGGGACACGAGGGCCAGATTGCCCGGCCGCGCATCGCCCCGGTAGAAAGTGGCGTTGAGTCCGGTGCCGGGGCGCATGATGCCCAGACAGTTGGGGCCGAGCAGGCGCACGCCGAACAGCTTGGCGGTATCGACCACGGCTTTTTGCAGCGCCGCGCCCTTGGGGCCGGTTTCGCTGAAGCCGGCGGACAGCACCACCGCCGCTTTCACGCCGCATTTGCCGCAGCTTTCGATGACGGCGGCGACGGACTCGGCCGGGGTGGCGATGACCGCCAACTCAACTGGCCGGCCGATTTCATCGATGGACGCGTAAGTGGAGCGGCCGTCGATTTCCGGCCGCTTGGGATTGATGCCGTACACTTCCCCCTGAAACCCCGCCAAGAGATTCCGGAAGATGATGCCGCCCACCGCCTCGGGTCGGCCGCTAGCCCCGAAGACGGCCACCGACTTGGGCGAAAACAACATGCTTAGGTAGTGTTGACTCATTCTTCCGAAGCTCTATCACTGAACGTCGCGGCTACCGCGAGCGGCGAGGGGCGGCGGCCCTAACTCTAGCGTTGGATTGTGACAGATTCTAGACTAGCCGCCACCATTCGCTGAATTTTCCCCGCGCCCATGACCACCGCGTTCATCAGCCATCCCGACTGCCGGCTCCACGCCATGGGCGCGGCGCACCCCGAGTGTCCCGAACGCTTGGACGCCGTCATGGCGGGCTTGCAGGCCGCGGGCCTGGATCGGCTGGTTCGGCGCTATGAAGCGCCCTTGGCCACGCGCGAGCAATTGCAACGGGTGCACGACGCCGGCTACATCGACCGCGTGGAAGCCTCGGCTCCCGAGGAAGGACTGGCATACCTGGATCCGGACACCGCCATGAATCCCCACACCTGGCCAGCCGCGCTGCGGGCCGCCGGCGCCGTGGTCCTGGCGGTGGATATGGTGATGGCCGGCGAGGTGGACAACGCCTTTTGCAGCGTTCGCCCGCCCGGCCACCATGCCGAACACGCCGTCGCCATGGGCTTTTGCTTTTTCGACAACGTGGCGGTGGGCGCGGCCCACGCCCTGGCCCGCCACGGCCTGCAAAGGGTCGCCGTCGTCGATTTCGATGTACACCACGGCAACGGCACGGAAGACATCTTCCGCAACGACCCCCGCGTCATGCTCTGCTCCACTTTCCAGCACCCGTTTTATCCGAACAAAGGCGCGGACTCGGGCAACGACCACATCATCAACGTGCCGCTGGCGGCCCACAGCGACGGAACCGTCTTCCGCGCCGCGGTGGAGCGCTGCTGGCTGCCGGCGCTGCGACGCTTCCAACCGCAATTGCTGTTGGTTTCCGCCGGTTTCGACGCCCACCGCGACGACGACATGGCCATGTTGGAATGGGTGGAGGACGACTACGTCTGGATCACCCGCGCCATCAAAGCCGTCGCCGCCGAACACGCCGGCGGCCGCATCGTCTCGGTGCTGGAAGGCGGCTACGACCTGGACGCGCTCGGCGCCAGCGCCGCCGCGCACATCGGCGAGTTGCTCGCCTAACGCATCGCCGAGCCGATCCTGTCGCAATCCGTCTGGCAAACAATCGCCCGGTAACCTAACCTTCATTTGGAAACACGCCGCCGCCGGGTTTATCATCCCGCCAGGCATCGAGCCGCCGGTCCGATCAGGCGGCCGGAAGCCGGAAGAACCGGCGTTTTCCCTCGTTTGTCCAGCCGACCCAAATAAGGACGCCTATGCACAGCGAATACATCGACCCGATCCTTGAGCGTTACGGGCACAATCCCACCAAGCTGATGCAGATACTGCGCGAAACGCAGGAGCATTTCGGCCATATCCACGCCGACGCCATCGACCATCTGGCGGCCAAGCTAGGCATCACCCGCGCCCAAATCGAAAGCACGGCAACCTTCTACTCGTTTTTCTACCTGGAGCCGGTAGGCCGCTACCGCATCCTGTTCTCCGACAACATCACCGACCGCATGCTGGGCAATATGGACTTGCTGGAGCGGTTGTGCCGCCAGTTGTGGATCGAGCGCGGCAAGGTTTCCGAAGACGGCTTGGTGAGCGTGGACACCACCTCCTGCACCGGCATGTGCGACCAGGGGCCGGCGCTGCTGGTCAACAACCGCGCCGCCACCCGCCTGACGGCGGAACGAGTGGACGCCATCGCCGAGCTGGTGAAGAACCAAACGCCGCTGGCCCAATGGCCGGCCGAATTTTTCCAGGTGGAAGACAACATCCGCCGCAAGGACAAGCTGCTGGGCAGCGAGCTGCAACCGGGCGAGGCCCTGCGCGCGGCCCTGAGCAAGCCCCCCGAAGCGCTGGTGGAAGAGGTCAAAGCCTCCAACCTGCGCGGCCGCGGCGGCGCCGGCTTCACCACCGGCCTGAAGTGGGAAGCCTGCCGCAACGCCCCGGGCGAAGCCCATTACGTGGTGTGTAACGCCGACGAAGGCGAGCCCGGCACTTTCAAGGATCGGGTGCTGCTCACCTCCTATGCCGACAAGGTATTCGAAGGCATGACCCTGTGCGGCTACGCCATCGGCGCCAAGCTGGGCATGCTGTATTTGCGCGGCGAGTACCGCTATCTGCTGGATCCGCTCAACGAAATCCTGCAGCGCCGCCGCAACGCCAATCTGCTGGGCAGCGGCATCCTCGGCAAAGCCGGCTTCGATTTCGACATCGAAATCCACCTGGGCGCCGGCGCCTACATCTGCGGCGAGGAGTCGGCCCTGATCGAATCCCTGGAAGGCAAGCGCGGCAACCCGCGCAACCGCCCGCCTTTCCCCGTCACCCACGGCTATTTGCAGCAGCCGACGGTGGTCAACAACGTGGAGACTTTCGCCGCCACCACCTTGATCGCCCTGCACGGCGGCGCCTGGTACCAAGCCATCGGCACGGAAAAATCCGCCGGCACCAAGCTGCTGTCGGTATCCGGCGATTGCGAGCGGCCCGGCATTTACGAATACCCCTTCGGCGTGACGGTGGCCCAGGTGCTGGAAGATTGCGGCGCGCGGGATACCCAGGCTGCCCAGGTGAGCGGACCTTCCGGGGTGTGCATTTCCTCCGCCGAATTCGGCCGGCGCATCGCTTTCGAGGACATCCCCACCGCCGGCGCCTTCATGGTGTTCGACCAGAGCCGGGACATGTTCGAAGTGGCGCGCAACTTCGCCCATTTCTTCGCCCACGAAAGTTGCGGCTTCTGCACGCCCTGCCGGGTCGGAACGTCCCTGCAGAGCAACCTGATGGACAAGCTGCACAACGGCCACGGCTCGCCCTACGACTTCGAGGAAATCAAAAAGCTCAACCAGCTGCTGTTGTCCATGAGCCACTGCGGCCTGGGCCACACCGCCTGCAACCCGGTGTTGGACACCATCGCCAAGTTCCCGGCGGCTTACGAAAAACGCTTGCAGCATAAAGACTTCACCCCCGCCTTCAACCTGGACTGGGCCTTGGGACCGGCGCGGCGCATGACCGGCCGCGACGACAGCGGCGCCCACTTCAAGGAAGAAGCCACCGGAGAAACCCCATGAGCAAAACCTTCACTCTGGACGGCAAGGAAATTCCTTTCGAGGACGGCCAAACCGTCATCCAGGCGGCCCTGGACGCCGGCGCTTACATTCCGCATCTGTGCCACCATCCGGAGTTCCCGCCCAGCGGCTCCTGCAAGCTGTGCACGGTGAAAATCGACGGCCGGCAAACCGCTTCCTGCACCCGCCGCGCCGAAGCCGGCATGACGGTGGAAAGCGATACCCAGGAGCTGAACGACGAGCGGCGCTCCTTGACGCAAATGCTGTTCGTGGAAGGCAACCATTTCTGCCCCTCCTGCGAGAAGAGCGGCGACTGCCAGCTGCAGGCCACTGCCTACCAGCTGCACATGCTGACGCCCCACTACGACCACTTTTTCCCCAACCGGCCGGTGGACGCCTCGCACCCGGACTATTTGCTGGAGTTCAACCGCTGCATCCTCTGCTCGCTGTGCGTACGCGCCAGCCGCGACGTGGACGGCAAGAACGTGTTCGCCCTGGGCGGACGCGGCATCGGCACCCACCTCACGGTCAACGCCGCCTCCCATCGCCTGGCCGACACGGACTTCTCCGCCGACGACATGGCCGCTAAGGTATGCCCCGTGGGGGTGATCCTGAAAAAGCGGGTCGGCTTCGCCGTGCCCATCGGCCAGCGGACGTTCGACAAGAAACCGGCGGCCGATTACGTCGATTCCCGCCTGCCCGCCAAGGAGGACTGACGTGAACGCACCGGAAAAGAAAAAGCTCAAAGTCGCCACCACCTCCCTGGCCGGCTGTTTCGGCTGCCATATGTCCTTCCTGGACATCGACGAACGGCTGTTCGACCTGGTGGAACTGGTGGAATTCGACCGCTCGCCCCTCACCGACATCAAGCATGCCGGCAAGTGCGACATCGGCCTCATCGAAGGCGGTTTGTGCAACGCGGAAAACGTCCACGTGCTGCGGGAATTCCGCCAGCAGTGCGACATCCTCATCGCCGTGGGCGCCTGCGCCATCAACGGCGGCCTGCCGGCGCAAAGAAACCCGTTGTCGCTGCCCATGATCCTGGAAGAGGTCTACCACACCAGCCCCGGCCTGCATAACGGCCTGATTCCCAACGACCCGGAATTACCCCTGCCGCTGGACAAGGTGCACCCCATCCACGAAGTGGTAAAGGTCGATTACTTCATGCCCGGCTGCCCGCCCTCCGGCGACACCATTTGGAAAGTGCTGACGGACCTTCTGGCCGGCAAGGAACCCAACCTGCCCCACGAACTGCTGCACTATGACTGAGGTTTCCCTTTAAATTCCCTGTAGGAGCAGGCCTTGCCCGCGACCAGTCTAAGCATCGCGGGAAAACCCGCTCCTACCCGTTAACGTATTAGTCGGACCACTGCCATGACTTACCACCTGGAAACCGCCGAACACCCCGAAACCCTGCGCCGCGTCGCCATCGACCCCGTTTCTCGGGTGGAAGGCCACGGCAAGGTCACCCTGCTGCTGGACGAGGACAACAAAATCCACCAGGTGCGCTTGCACATCGTGGAATTCCGCGGCTTCGAACGCTTCATCCAGGGCCGCCCCTACTGGGAGGTGCCGGTGATGGTGCAGCGTTTGTGCGGCATCTGCCCGGTGTCCCACCACCTGGCGGCCTCCAAGGCCATGGACCCCATCGTCGGCGCCCACCACCTGACGCCCACCGCGGAAAAAATCCGCCGGCTGATGCACTTCGGCCAGATCATGCAATCCCACGCCCTGCACTTCTTCCACCTGTGCTCGCCGGATTTGCTGTTCGGCTTCGACTCGGACGTGGCCAAGCGCAACATCGTCGGCGTGGCGGAAGCCCACCCGGAAACCGCCAAGCAGGGCGTGCTGCTGCGCAAGTTCGGCCAGGAAGTGATCCGCATGACCGCCGGCAAGCGCATCCACGGCACCGGCGCCATCCCCGGCGGCGTCAACAAATCCCTGACCGTCGCCGAGCGCGACGAGCTGCTGAAAGACGTTTACACCATGATCGCCTGGAGCCGCGACGCGGTGCACCTGGTGAAAAAACTGCACGACGCCAACCCCGCCCTCTACAACAGCTTCGGGCTATGCCGTTCCAACATGCTGTCCATCGTCGGCCACGAAGGCGCCATGGATTTGTACGACGGCAAGCTGCGCGCCCGCGACGCCGACGGCAAGCTGATTTTCGACGGGGTGGACTGCAACAACTACTACCAGACCATCGAAGAAGAAGTGCGTCCTTGGAGCTACATGAAGTTCCCCTTCATCAAAGCGCTGGGCAAGGAAGACGGCTGGTACAAAGTGGGGCCGCTGGCCCGCGTGCAAAACTGCGACAGCATCCCCACCGCTTTCGCCGACCACGAACGGCGCGATTTCATGGACTACGCCGGCGGCAGCCCGATCCACGCCTCCCTCGCCTTCCACTGGACGCGCATGATCGAAATGCTCCACGCCGTGGAAGGCATCAAGGAACTGCTGCACGACGACGACATCCTCGGCACCGAGCTCATGGCCACCGGCGAACGCAAGCGGGAAGGCATCGGCGTCATCGAAGCGCCGCGCGGCACCCTGTTCCACCACTACCGGGTGGACGATGACGACCTGGTCACCATGTGCAACCTGATCGTTTCCACCACCAACAACAACCAGGCCATGAACGAAGCCATCCGCCACGTGGCCAAGCGCTATCTGCACGGCCACGAAATCACCGAAGGCTTGCTCAACCACATCGAAGTGGCGATCCGCGCTTTCGATCCCTGCCTGTCCTGCGCCACCCACGCCCTGGGCAAAATGCCGCTCAAGGTGGAACTGGTGGATGCCGCCGGCCAACAGGTACACGAACTGTCGCGCGGCTTGTAACCCGCTCAGGAACCGACCGCCGCCAGGCGGAAAATATCAGCCTTCTCGAAAGCCGGGACCGCCCACCCGCCATGCCCCACGCTCCTTGTCTCATCTTCGCCGTCGGCAACGAAAGCCGCGGCGACGATGCCTTAGGCCCCTTGCTGCTGCGGGAAATCGCCCGCCGCCTGGAAGCGGGCGCCGCCTCCGACCGCTACGAGCTGATCGAAGATTTCCAGCTGCAAGTGGAAAACGTGCTGGACATGGCCGAGCGGCAGCTGGTGCTGTTCATCGACGCCGGCCACGGCACGCCGGCGCCCTTCAATTTCTACCGTCCCCAACCCCAGGCCATCGGCCACAGCACCCACGCCCTGCCGCCGGAAGCGCTGCTGCCGGTATTCGAGCAAGTCCTGCATCGCCCGCCGCCGCCGGCTTACGTGCTTTGCATACGGGGAGAGAGGTTTGAGCTGGGCGAGGAGGTTTCGCCGCAAGCCCGCCGCCATTACGAGGCGGCGCTGGCGTTTACCGAGCGGTTACTGGCAAATGCCACCGTCGAGTCGTGGGACGCACTGGCGGGCATGCCCTAAGGCAACGCCCCGGCTTTTAAGACACGGCCTTGGACCGCTGCGGGAAATCCGCGCAGTAGCATTCCAGTTGCTCCGCCGAGATGGCCGGCGACAGCAGATACCCTTGGATTTCGTCGCACGCATGGCGGCTCAATAGCTCCAACTGCTGCGCCGTTTCCACGCCTTCCGCCACCACCCGCATATTGAGGCTGCGCCCCATGGCGATGATCGCCTTGATCAGCGCGGCGCGCTCCACATCCTGCGGACCGGTGTATTCCTGGATGAAGGAACGGTCGATCTTGAGGATGTCGATGGGAAGCTTCTGCAAATAAGACAACGACGAATATCCGGTGCCGAAATCGTCCATGGCGATGCGGATGCCCTGTGCGGTGATGGACCGCAAGCGTCGCGTCGCCGTATCGATGTCGTGCATGACCAGGCTTTCGGTGATTTCCAGCTCGATGGATTGGGGCGATACGCCGGTTTCCCGCAGAATGTCGGCCAGGTCGGCGATAAATTCGTCCGCCAACAACTGCCGGGCCGACAGATTGATCGCCAGGCGGAATCCCGGAAAGCGCGCGGCCCAGGCCTTGGCCTGTAAAAAGGCGGTACGCAGTATCCAGTTGCCCAAGGGATAAATCAGCCCGGTTTCCTCCGCGACGGGAATGAACCGATCCGGCGCGATCATGCCGTCGGCGGGATGCCGCCAGCGCACCAAGGCCTCGGCTCCGGTGATGCCCGACAAGCCGACATCGGCTTTCGGCTGATAACACAGCACGAACTCCCCGTTTTCCAAAGCGCGGCGCAGCTTGGTTTCCAACTCGATGCGCCGCTGCGCCTCGACGTTCATGTGCGCTTCGAAATATTGGAACGTGCCCTTGCCTTTCGCCTTGGCGGCGTACATGGCGGCATCGGCGTGTTTGGTCAGCGTGGTGAAATCGGTGCCGTCTTCCGGCGCCAGGGCGATGCCGATGCTGGCGCTGATGTAGATTTGCTGGCGATTGATGTCCAACGGCACTTCCAAGGCACGAATGATTTTTTGCGCGACATCCGCCGCGTCGCCGGCCTCCTCGATGCCCGACAGAATGACGGTGAACTCGTCGCCGCCCAAGCGCGCCACCGTGTCGGACTGGCGCACGCAGACCTTGATCCGCCCCGCCACCTCCTGCAGCAAGCGGTCGCCGGCCCAATGGCCGAGGGTATCGTTAACGTTCTTGAAACGGTCCAGATCGATGAAGAACACCGCCAGGCGGGTGTGATTGCGCTGCGCCAGCAGGCATTCGTGTTCCAAACGGTCCTTGAACAGAAAGCGGTTGGGCAGCGATGTCAGGGCATCGTAATAAGCCAACTGCTCCAGCTTCTGCTCGGTTTGCTTGAGGCTGCTGATGTCGGAAAAAATGGCGACGTAGTGGCTCACCAAGCCCTCGTCGTCCATCAGCGCGTTGATGGTCAGCAGGATAGGGAAAGCCTGGCCGTTTTTGCGCCTATCCCAAATTTCGCCGCGCCAATTGCCCTTGGCAACCAGCTCCTGCCACATGCGCACATAAAAATCGTGGTCGTGGCGGCCCGATTTCAAAAAACGCACGTTGCGGCCGCGGGCCTCGCCTTTTTCATACCCCGTGATGGTGGTAAACGCGGTGTTGACGTCGAGGATATTGGCTTGGGCGTCGGTGATGAATATGGCTTCGCCGCTGTTTTCGAATACCTTGGCGCTCAAACGCAGCTTCATTTCGCGATCTTTGAGCAAGCTGATATTGCTGGCGGTGATAACGGCGCCTTCCAGCTTGCCTTGCTCGGAATGGAGCAAATTGCCCTTGAGCAGATAAATCCCCGCCATCGTCCCGCCCCGGCCGTGCAGGCTGTGCTCGGCGGCATAGCCGTTACCCAAGCGAACGGTTTCCAGCGCCACGGATCGTACCGCCCACGGCAGGGCCGGCAAACGGAGCGAGAGCTTTTCCCGGTCGGCGGCGGAAAGCAAATCGTCGAACGGCGATTCCAGCAATTCTTCCGCCGTAAAATCCAGCTCGCGCAGGGCGGCGGTGTTGGCTTGCTTGATGCGCCCCTCGGTGTCGATCACCAGCAGCACATCGTCCATGCCGTCCATAACCCGATTGACGAAACGGGCCAAGGCTTGCTGTTTGGACGCCACGTCCTTGAGTTGGAGCTTCTGCCGCTCAGCCTCCTCCAGCATCGCCTCCATGGTGCGGCTGATGGCGAGAATCTGCTTTTCCTTTTTGAAATTGGCCAGGGTCAATTGGCCGATTTCATTGTCGAGCTGCGCGATGGTGCCCGCCGCCGAATCGGAGTTCGAATGCTCGGCGATTTCGCATAGGGGCGACGGCAAAGCCGAGGCCGCGACGAAAAACGCCTCCCCTTGCCGATCAACCGGAAATCCCCTCGCTTGCAGGCCGACGCGCATGCCGTGAGCAGGACAAACCAAGGTATCGTCGCCTTGCAAAGGGCATTGGGCGAGGTTGTAACCCTCGTGGGGACAGGCGGCGGCCACCGCCGCGTAACCTTGGGCGGTGGCGAAAATCAACAAGTGCAGCGGACGCGCCTGCCCCAACAACGACACATGTCCCGACCAACGGGGCGGATCGGCGTCCTGCAGAAAAGCCAAGCCTTCGACGCGCACCCGGCTGACGGTGTCCCTCACGGCCCCACCCCGATCAAGCGCCGCCGGATCAGCCGCGCCACGCGCTCGGCCGCCCGCCTCAGAGCCGGCGTCAATCCGGGAGCGAAAGGCGTGACCGCCTCGACCTCGGCGCCGACCACCAGGATCTCCGGGGCCGTGCCGTGCAGGGCGGCGGCGGCCCTCAGCAAATAAGGCACGCCGGCGGCGTGTCCGGACAAATCCGCTTGCGGACTGTCGATTTGTTCCGGCCGGAACAGGCGCACCGTGCCGGGACGGCCGCCGCCGGCCAGGGCGTCCACCAGAATCGCCACGCGGCAGTCTTCCAGCCAGGGCAACGCATCCAGGCCGGCGACGGCGGCATTGAACAAACGCACATCGTCCGGCCAGGCGTGCTCCCGCAAGCGCTCGTAAACGTACGGCCCGAAACCGTCGTCGCCGTGCAGCGCGTTGCCGAAGCAGATGATATGTCGGCCGGCGGGCATAGAACTAAGGCCGCAGGGACAGGCGGCGATCCGAACCCAGAACGTGCACCGTGCACACCAGGCAAGGGTCGTGAGAGCGGATGATGTGGCCGATTTCCAAAGGATCGTCCGGATCCTGCAGGGTAACGCCCAACAGGCTTTGCTCCCAGTGCCCGTGGCGGCCGGCGCTGTCCTTGGGAGACGCGTTCCACGCCGTCGGCGTCACCACCTGATACTGGGCGATGACCCCGTCCTCCACCCGCAGCCAATGGCCCAAGCCGCCGCGGGCGGCGGTCACCAGGCCGTACCCTTCGCCGTCGGGCAAAGAGGCGTCGGGCGGCGCCAAATAATGGGGCTGGTCCAGCGCTGCCGCCAATTCCCGCAGGGTTTCGCGCATTTGCCCCAGCAATATACCGGTGCGCCGCAGGCGGGCGAACTGCCGCAGCCAAGTGCTGCCGCCTTCGTCCCGATACAGGGCGCTGACCAGCGGCTCGCCGTCGACCAGCAGTTCCGCCAAGGGTCCGGTTTGCACCACATGGTCGCGGTACCGCGGTGCCTTGGCCCAGGTATAACGGCCGGAATGGGGCTGATAGTCGGGCACGGTCTGTCCCTGCCAGGGATGGCGCCCGCCCGCGTACGGCAAAAACCAGGAATACGCCACGTGTTCGGCAATGGCCTGCTGGTCGAAGGGCACCACTTCGCCGACGTTGCCGTCGAGAAAACCGGAACGCCATAACTGCCGGCCGTCTTCCTGCCAATGCTGCGGGTCGCAATAGGCGCCGTAGCTGAGCATATGGGGCGTCCCCGGCGCCTGCCGGTGCAAGTCGAGGGACCGCGCCAGGCGCGTCAGCAAGCCGACGGCGGCGTCGGCGGCTTTGCTCCGCTCCAGCCAGCGCCACAGCTCGTCCGCCGTCGCCAGCGCCAGCCAGTCGTCCAAATCGCCGCCGATGATTTTGTCCTCGAACCAGCGGGTCAACGGGTTGAGCACCGCTTGGCAATCGACGATGCGCTTGGCGGTAGGCGGCGTCGTGACACCGCCGGGCAACATGTAGGACGAATGCGGCCACTGGCCGCCGAAGATGGCGACGATCTTGACCATGTGGCGCGAATGCTCCAGCGTGCCCCGGTGCGCCCAGCCCTGGAACGGTTGGAAGGCTTCCAGCGCCTGGGAATAAAGCGGGTGGCCGGCGTAACGGGCGTGGCAAAAATCGGCGGTGAAGAACAAAAACGACTGGCGCAGGTCGCTTTGCACCGTCTCCGCCATCAAACACAGGTTGCGGATGCGGCTGGCGTTGGGCGGCACCGCGATCTTGCCGATCTGCTCCAGGGCCAGCACCGCCGCATACAAATGCGCCGTGCCGCAAATGCCGCAGATGCGCGGCGTGATAACCAGGGAGTCTTTCGGCGCGCGGCCGATCATGATCTGCTCGAACCCCCGGTACATCGTGCCGATGCAGCGGGCATCCGCCACGGTGCTGCCTTCCAGCTCCAGTTGGAATTCCAGGTCGCCTTCCACCCGGTTCAAGTCGATGTTCACGATCCGGCGCGACATGTCAGGGCTCCATGGCCTTGTCCAGCACCCGTTGCGGCGCCGCTTCGTGAGCCAGGCTCTTGTAGGCCATGTAGCCGGCGCGCTGCACGTCCAAGGGCAGATCCAGCGGAATGGCGCCGATTTTCTCCGTGCGAAACAAATCGTGGCTGCGGGGGAAATCCGGCGAAGTGCAACCGAAACAGGGCACGCCGGCGCGGGTTTTGCTGTTGCTGCCGTTCCACAGCTCGGTATTGCATACCGCCAGGGTGGACGGGCCGCGACAGCCCAGGTTGAAGAACAAGCAGCCGCGCTCGCCGAACTCGGTGTCCTCCACGTCGTATTCGTGGTACTCGTTGCGAGTACAGCCCTGGTGCACCAGGCTGCTGAAAAACGCCTTCGGCCGGTTGAGGGCGTCCAACTCCAGCGGCAGGCCGGAAGCCAGCATGGCCAGCGTCTTGGTCATGGCATTGGGATGGGCGGGACAGCCGGCCACGTTGATGACCGGCAGGCCGCGGCCGGAGCGCCACTCCGGCGGCAACAGCCCCCCCGGCGCTTGGCCGTCGTATTGCAATCCCAGACAGTCGGTCGGATTGGGCGGCGCGGCGTGCACTCCGCCGAAAGCGGCGCAAGTGCCCATGGCGGCGACGAAGCCGGCTTGGTCCGCCAACTCGCGCACCAGGCTCATTTTGGAACGATCGCCGTAGGGATCGTACATGCCGGAACCGTTGGGTCCGGTCATGATGCTGCCTTCGACACACAGGATATCCAGCGCCAGCTCGCCGTCGAATATGCGCCGCAACACCCGGTCCAAATGCCCGGCCGGTTGCGCCGACAAGGACGGATGCCACAGCAACTCGATGCCGTAATCGGTGGCCAACTGCTCCACCGAAGGGCTGTCAGCGCACAACAAAGCCATGGTGTCTCCACCGCAAGCGCCGGTTTGCAGCCACAACAGGGAGGTCATCGCTATTCCCATCAGGTTTTATAGGAAATTCACTTTAGTGCAAATCGCGAGGTATTGGAAAGAAGTTTGCACCGATGCCGCTCTTTCCCCGCGCCCCGAACAAGCCGCCCAGGCGTATGGCACTGATTTTCCGGGGTAAGACCAACTGTAGCATGTATGACCAACGACACCATTTTGTAACAGTCCAGACACCGCCCTCCCCCGCCAATCCCGCATAAACCGCAAGGAATTGGCATGGCACGTTCTTTGTTCACTCGCCACCAACCGGTTCAAGCCGGCCGCCGCGACGACAAAAACAGCAATAACCCAGGGGGGAGAATGAGCGACCAGCAGGACAGTTTTTATGCCGTGATGCGCCGCCAGGGCATCACCCGGCGCAGTTTCCTCAAATATTGCAGTCTCACCGCCTCGGCCATGGCCTTGGGGCCGCAATTCGTCGGGCAAATCGCCCATGCCATGGAAACCAAGCCGCGCACGCCGGTGCTGTGGCTGCACGGGCTGGAATGCACCTGCTGCTCGGAATCCTTCATCCGTTCCGCCCATCCCCTGGCCAAGGACGTGGTACTGTCCATGCTGTCCCTGGACTACGACGACACCCTGATGGCCGCCGCCGGCCACCAGGCGGAAGCGGCGCTGGAAAACACCATCCGGAAGTACAAGGGCCGCTACATCCTGGCGGTGGAAGGCAACCCGCCCCTCAACGAGGACGGCATGTTCTGCATCGTCGGCGGCAAGCCCTTCGTGGAACAGCTGCGCTACGCCGCCAAGGACGCCATGGCGGTGATCGCCTGGGGCTCCTGCGCCTCCAACGGCTGCGTGCAGGCGGCCAAGCCCAATCCCACCCAGGCCACGCCCATCCACAAAGTCATCACCGACAAGCCCATCGTCAAGGTGCCGGGCTGCCCGCCCATCGCCGAAGTGATGACCGGCGTCATCACCTATCTGCTGACTTTCGACAAGCTGCCGGAACTGGACGCCCAGGGCCGGCCGAAGATGTTCTACGGCCAGCGCATCCACGACAAATGCTACCGCCGGCCCCACTTCGACGCCGGCCAGTTCGTCGAACACTGGGACGACGACGCGGCGCGCCAGGGCCACTGCTTGTACAAAGTCGGCTGCAAGGGACCGACCACCTACAACGCCTGCTCCACGGTGCGCTGGAACGAAGGCACCTCCTACCCCATCCAATCCGGCCACGGCTGCCTGGGCTGTTCCGAAGAAAACTTCTGGGACAAGGGCTCGTTCTACGACCGCGTCACCGACCTCAACCTGTTCGGCGTGGAAAGCAACGCCGACCAAGTGGGTTTGGCGGCGGCCGGCGCCATGGGCGCGGCCATAGCGGCGCACGCGGCGGCTTCGGTGCTGAAGAAGCCGGAGAAATCGCTGTAGTTGCGCCACTCTTCCGGCTCCCTCTCCCGAAAGGAGAGGGGACCGGAAAGGGGCGACAAATAATAATGAATAACGAAGAGAACAACCCATGACCGTCATCCAAACCCCCAACGGCTACACCCTCAACGACGAAGGCACACGCATCGTGGTGGACCCGGTGACCCGCATCGAAGGCCACCTGCGTTGCGAGGTCAACATCGACGAGAACAACGTCATCCGCAACGCCGTATCCAGCGGCACCATGTGGCGCGGCCTGGAAATCATCCTCAAGGGCCGCGATCCGCGCGACGCCTGGGCCTTCACCGAAAGGATCTGCGGCGTCTGCACCGGCACCCACGCCCTCACCTCGGTGCGGGCGGTGGAAGACGCGCTGGGCATACAGATACCGGAAAACGCCAACAGCATCCGCAACATCATGCAGTTGACGCTGCAGGCCCACGACCACTTGGTGCATTTCTACCATTTGCACGCCCTGGACTGGGTGGACGTGGTCAGCGCCCTCAAGGCCGATCCCAAGGCGACTTCCGCCCTGGCCCAGAGCATATCGCCCTGGCCCAATTCCTCGCCCGGCTATTTCCAGGACATCGCCAGCCGGTTGAAGAAGTTCGTGGAAAGCGGCCAGTTGGGGCCGTTCAGCAACGGCTACTGGGGCAACCCGGCCTACAAGCTGCCGCCGGAAGCCAACCTGATGGCCGTGGCTCATTACCTGGAAGCGCTGGATTTCCAGAAGGACATCGTCAAGATCCACGCCGTCTACGGCGGCAAAAACCCCCACCCCAACTGGCTGGTGGGCGGCGTGCCCTGCGCCATCAATGTGGACGGGGCCGGCGGCGCGGTGAACATGGAACGGTTGAATCTGGTGTCGTCCATCATCGACCGAACAATTGAGTTTATTGAGCAGGTGTATCTGCCCGACCTGAAAGCCATCGCTTCCTTCTACAAGGATTGGCAATACGGCGGCGGCCTGTCGGCCACCAACGTGCTCAGCTACGGCGACATTCCGGAAAAGGCCAACGACCGCTCGGCGGGCAATTTGATCCTGCCGCGCGGCGCCATCATCGGCGGCAACCTCAAGGAAGTGCACGAGGTAGACCTGAAGGACCCGGCGCAAATCCAGGAATTCGTCACCCATTCCTGGTACCGCTACAGCAACGACGACCAGGGCCTGCATCCTTTCGACGGCGTCACCGAGCCGCACTTCGCCCTGGGCCATAAAACCAAAGGCACCAAGACCCACATCGAAAACCTGGACGAAAGCGCCAAGTATTCCTGGATCAAGGCGCCGCGCTGGAAAGGCCACGCCATGGAAGTGGGCCCGTTGGCCCGCTACATCATCGGCTACGCCCAGGGGATGCCGGCCATAAAGGAGCCGGTGGACCAGCTCTTGGGCGAATTGGGCCTGCCGGTGACGGCGCTGTTCTCCACCCTGGGCCGCACCGCCGCCCGCGGCTTGGAAGCGCAGTACTGCGCCCACCAGATGAGGCACTTCCAGGACAAGCTGGTGAAAAACATCAAGGCCGGCGACTTGACCACCGCCAACGTGAGCCGTTGGGATCCCAGCACCTGGCCCAAGGAAGCCCAGGGCGTGGGCACCACGGAAGCGCCGCGCGGCGCCCTGGGCCACTGGATCAAGATCAAGGACGGCAAGATCGACAACTACCAGTGCATCGTGCCCACCACGTGGAACGGCTCGCCGCGCGACCCGAAAGGCAATATCGGCGCTTTCGAAGCCGCGCTGATGAACACCCAGGTGGCCAAGCCGGAAGAGCCCTTGGAAATTCTCCGCACCCTGCACAGCTTCGATCCCTGCCTGGCCTGCTCCACCCACGTGATGGACCAGGACGGCAAGGAGTTGTTGCAGGTGAAGGTGCGATAGGTTGGCTGTATTCCCGCGCGGGGCGCCACTGCCTAACTAAGGCGGCGCTGCCGGCTCCCTCTCCAGCGGGAGAGGGTTGGGGTGAGGGGGGGGATAAAAAGCCACGGCCTTTAATTCCCCTCACCCTGCCCTCTCCCTGAGGGAGAGGGAAACCGAACGGCAAGCTCAACCGATGACAGTGACTGTAGAGCATCCCGATAGCCGTTCCCAAACTCCAGCTTGGGAGCGAGCAAGCTAAAGATGAGGTATTTATGCGTTTGACTACTGCGTTCCTAGCCGGCCTGGCAGTGCTGGCCGCACCCGCCGCCCTGGCCCACACCGGCGTCCATCCGCTGGACGGATTCCTGGCTGGCTTCACCCACCCCTTTGCCGGCCTCGACCATCTGCTGGCCATGCTCGGCGTCGGCCTGTGGGCGGCGGCCGTGGCGCCGCGCCGGGCTTGGCTGCTGCCGCTGGTGTTCGTGGCGGTGATGGCGGCGGGTGCCGGTTTGGCGGTGGCCGGTTTGCCCTTGGCGGGCGAGGAAACCGGCATCGCCGCTTCCGTGCTGTTGCTGGGCCTGCTGATGGCGAGCATGGCGCGCTTGGGCATCGGCCATGCCGCCCTGCTGGTGGGTTTGTTCGCGTTGTTCCACGGCCACGCCCATGGCGCGGAAATGGCGGCGGGGGCCGATTTTTCGGCCTATGCCGCGGGTTTCGCCGCGGCCACCGCGTTGCTGCACATCGCCGGCATCGCGCTGGGCTGGTCGCTGCTGCGCGTGCCCGTGCTGTATCGCGGCCTGGGCGGACTGATGGGCGCCTGGGGCACATTCCTGTTGTTTGCGTAGGGTGCGATGAGTCCGCGAACCCCAGCGCACAACCACAGGCCGATGCTGGGGTTCCTTGCGTCACCCCGGCCGACAATTTGAAGGTATTGCCATGTCCAACGTGTTATCCCTGCCCGACCGCATTTACGTCTACGAAAAGCCGGTGCGTCTGTGGCACTGGCTCAACGCCGCCGCCATCGTCGCGCTAATGGCGACCGGCTGGCTGATCGCCCACCCGCCGCTAGCCGGCGGCGGCGAGGCCAGCGGCCACTTCCTCATGGGCTATATCCGCTTTGCGCATTTTTCCGCCGGCTACATCCTGGCGATAGGCTTGATCGGCCGTGCCTATTGGGCGCTAGTAGGCAACCGCTACGCCCGCGAATTGTTCGCCCCGGCCGTGCACGATCCCCGTTGGTGGAGCGGACTGTGGCACGAGCTGCTTTGGTATGCGTTCCTGGTGCAGGAGCCGCGCAAGCACGCCGGCCACAATCCCCTGGCGGGCTTGGCCATGTTCCTCTTCTACGTGTTGGGCGGCCTGTTCATGATCGCCAGCGGCTTCGCCCTCTACGGCGAAGGCGCCGGCGGCTGGGCGGCAACGGCTTTCGGCTGGCTGCTGCCGGCCCTGGGCGGCAGCCAGCAGGTGCACAGCCTGCACCATCTGGGCATGTGGTATTTGCTGGTGTTCACCCTCACCCACATCTACGTGGCCGTGCGCGAACAGCATCTGTCGCGGCAAACCGTCGCCAGCACCATGGTCGACGGCTGGCGGGTGTGGAAGGACGACAGGCCCTGACGGCCATGGCTGCCATGTTTCCGATACAACCAAAAGCGTGCTCGTCATGGCCCTCTCCCCAAGGGGGAGGGAAACCAAAGTTGCTGCGGATTTCGACTCGGCCATGCGCGTCCTGATCCTGGGCATAGGCAATCTGCTGTGGGCCGACGAAGGCTTCGGCGTGCGCGTGGTGCAGGCCCTGGAGCGGCGCTACGCGTTTCCGCCGAACGTCACCCTGTTGGACGGCGGCACCCAGGGCTTGGGCCTGATTCCCTACGTGCAGGCCTGCGATACCCTGGTGATCGCCGACGCGGTGGACTTCCGCCAAGAGCCCGGCAGCTTGCTGCAAGCAGTGGACGACGAGGTACCGCAGTACTTGTCCTCGGGCAAGCTGAGCCTGCACCAGGTCAGTTTCCAGGAAGTCCTGGCCTTGTGCCGGCTGATGGGCCAAGGCCCCAGCCGGCTGTGCGTGGTCGGCGTGCAGCCGGTGCTGCTGGAGGACTATGGCGGCAGCCTGACGCCCCAGGTCAAGGCACAACTGGAGCCGGCCATGGCGCGCATCCTCGCCTACCTGCAATCGCTGGGCATCGCCGCCGGCCCACGGGACGAAAGCCCTTCCGACGCGGCCCTGGACATGGACGTCTACGAACGGCTGCGCCCCAGCGCCCAACAGGCCTGCCGCATCGGCGACGCCCGCTTGCTCGACGGGAGCCGCTAGCCGTGTGCATCGGCATCCCCATGCAAATACTGGAAAGCGGCGAGCACAACGCCCTGTGCCAGGGTCCCGACGGCCCCCGCATCGTCGACACTCGTTTGGTGGGCCAGCCCCCCGCCGGCGCCTGGCTGCTGGTGTTCATGCACGCGGCCCGCGAAGTGATCGACGCCCAGCGGGCGCAGCAAATCCAGGACGCCTTGCTGGCCCTGCAACAGGCCATGGCCGGCGACGCCGACCTGGACCGCTGGTTTCCCGACCTGGCCGGACGGGAACCGCAATTGCCCGATTTCCTCCAGCCGCCGACCCGCCCATGAATAACGCCCTGCCCCTCTTTGCCGAATCCCCCCTGCCCGGCTGTGCCGATGCCGCGGATTGCGACTACCCGCCCCTGCCGCAGGGCATGCACACCTACCGGGCGCCGAACCTGCACGGCTGCGACCCGCAAGCCGCCGCCGGCGGACGCACGTTGCTGGCGGAAATCGCCCGGCATATGGCCGGCGCCGAGCCGGAAGGCCGCTGGGACCTCGCCGCGCTGGACGCCCCCAGCCGCCGCTTCGTCGGCGAAGTGCTGGGCCGGGGCGAAATCGGCATACGCATCGCCGCCGACCGCCGGCGCCTGGAAATGGAGGAATCGGTGTTCGCCGGCCTGTGGCAAATCCGCGCCCTGGGCGAGGACGGCACGGTGCAGGACTACCTGGAAACCGGCCCCCTGCCGGCCGCGGTGCTCCACTGGGCCGAACGCCTCACCGCCGGCCAGCCACCGTCCCTGCCGCAGCACTACCCGGCCGGCGTCATGAACGCCCCGGCGGTGCTGGCGGAAATCGCCGGCAAATCGCAGAAATATAGCCCCGGCCGGGAAAGCGTCGTCAACCTGTCCCTGCTGCCCATGACGCCGGAAGACGTGGCCGTGCTGAGCGATACCCTGGGCCTGGCCGGCCTGTCCCTGGTGTCCAAGGGCTACGGCGACTGCCGCATCCATCTCACCCGGCTGCCCGGGGTGTGGTGGGTGCAGTATTTCAATTCGCCCGGCCAGATGATCCTCAACACCCTGGAAATCACCCGCATGCCGTCGGTGGCCCTGGCGGCCGCGGAGGACCTGGCCGACTCCGCCGCCCGGCTGGCGGAAACCCTGGCCGAACTGGATCGATGACATACCCCGGAGAAACGCCATGAACCGCCGCCCGATTCGTTGCCTCGCCTGTGCCGTCGCTTTACTGGCCGCAACGCCGGCTGACGCAGAGGAGCCGGCCCAGCGCATCGCCGAGGCGGACTTGGCGGGCTGGAACAGCGCCATGTCCCGGGGGCGGCCGGACGATATCCCCAGTCTGCTGACCGGCGACGCCATGCTGATCGCACCGGACGGCGGTGCCTCCCACGGCGGCGACTCCATCCGCCGTTTTTGGGAAAGCCTGATGGCCATGCGCAACGGCCACTACCGCCTCAAACTGCTGACGGCGCGGCGGGAGAACGCCGACACGGTGGTCAGCCGCGCCGAACTCATCGGCGCCGCCCCGCTGGGCAAGGCCGGCAACGTCATCACCTACCGTTACCAAGGCTTACTGCACCACGTGCTCAAGCGCACGCCGGACGGCGCCTGGCGGGTGCAAGTGCAACGCTGGCGCAGCGAGGAGAGCCGTTAAACGATGCCGCCGTCCGCCGCCGGCATCCTGCTGCGCTGCACCGTGCAACACGGCCGCGTCGCCGCGGTGGAGTTGACGCCCCACCGGCCCTACCCGGTGGCCAAGCTGTTGCCCGGCCGCACGCCGGCGGAAGCGTTGCGGCTGTTCGCCCACCTATTCGCCCTGTGCCCGGAGGCGCACGGCTGCGCCGCCTCGGCAGCCATCGCGGACGCCCTGGGCATAGAGCCGCCGCCGGCCCTGCGGGCTTGGCAGGAATGCCGGCGCAGGCTGGAGATCGTCAAGGAAAACGGCCTGTATCTGCTGCGCCAGCAACCGCCGGCCGATCCCGCGCCGGCCCAGCGCCTGCTGGCCACCCACCATAAACTGGCGCAAGCGATGGGCGGCACGGCGCTGTACTGGCCGACGGACGGGGCGCCGGTCATCGACCGCGCCGCCATCGGCGCAGGGCTGGCGGAACTGGAACAGGGGCTGGCGGAGCTGTGCGGCGAATTCTGGCGCACGCCGAACGCCGACCTGGGGAGCATCCACCGCTGGCAAGCGGGCGGCGATTCGCCCGCCGCCCGCTTGCTGCACCGTTACGCCCAAGCCGGCTGGGCGGATTTCGGCCGCTGCGCGGTGCAGCGGCTGCCGGAATTGCCGAGCGACGCACTGCCCCGTCACCTGGCGTCGGCCGACGCCGAGGCATCGCCGCCGATTTGGCAGGGCCAACCCCGCGAAACCGGCAGTTACGCCCGCTGGGCGGATACGGCGCTGATCCGCGCCGCCCGCGACCGCCACAGCAACGGCCTCTACACCCGCGCCCTGGCCCGGCTGGCGGAGCTCAAGGCGCTGTTTCGCGGCTTGGCCGCCGCGCTGCCCAGCGAGCTTCCGGCGCTCCTGCCCCCGCCGCCGCGCGACGGCGGCGTCGGCGCGGCGCAAACCGAGGCCCCTCGCGGCCGCTTGATCCACCGGGTGGCGCTGGCCGAAGGCCGTATCCGCGACTATCGCATCCTGGCGCCGACGGAATGGAACTTCCATCCGCAAGGCCTGCTGCCCCAGGCGTTGCTGAACGCGCCGGCGGACGAACGGCTGGCGGCCCGCATCGACGCCCTGCTGCGCGCCGTCGATCCCTGCGTTGACTTTCGCCTGCGGCTGGAACACGCTTAGCTGCATGCACGAACTATCCCTCTGCCAAGGCATCCTCGACACCCTGGAAACCGAATCCCGCAAACAAAACTTCCATCGCGTACGCAGCGTGCAACTGGAAATCGGCGCTTTGAGCGGGGTGGATGAAGAAGCCCTGCGCTTCGGCTGGGAGGCGGTCAGTCCCGCCACGCTGGCGGCCGGATCGGTGCTGGACATTGTGCGGATTCCCGGCAGCGCCTGGTGTTTCGATTGCCAGGACACGGTGCAGGTGGAGCAATACTACGATCCCTGCCCCCGCTGCCAAGGCCACAAGCTGCAAGTGAACGGCGGCGAGCAACTGAAGATCAAGCAACTCGAGGTGGAATGACATGTGTACCGTATGCGGCTGCGGCGATTCCCAGGTTCACGGCGGCCATGGCCACGACAACCGTCTGGCGCCCCCCCAACGCAACGGCAAGGCCGTCGCGGGCCCGCTCCGGTTTACCCCCCTTGCGGAAGACCGGCACCCGCCTCACCACCACTACGGCCAAGGCCCGGCCGGCCTGCACGTGACCGGCATGAGCCAGGAGCGCATCGTGCAGCTGGAGCACGACATCCTAGCGCGCAACGACCAGGACGCCGCCCACAACCGCCGCCATTTCCAGCAACGAGGCATCCTCGCCCTCAATCTGGTGTCCAGCCCCGGCTCCGGCAAAACCACCCTGCTGGAGCGCAGCCTGCGCGACCTGCAGGGCCGCTACCCCCTGGCGGTGGTGGAAGGCGACCAGCAGACCCAGAACGACGCCGACCGCATCCGCGCCACCGGCGTGGCGGCGGTGCAGATCAACACCGGCAAGGGCTGCCACCTGGACGCCCACATGGTCGGCCGCGCCCTGCAAAGCCTGCCGGACATGCAGCGGGGCGTGCTGTTCATCGAAAACGTCGGCAACTTGGTGTGTCCGGCCCTGTTCGACCTGGGCGAAGCGGCCAAAGTGGCGATCCTCTCCGTCACCGAGGGCGAGGACAAGCCCATCAAATACCCCGACATGTTCCACCGCGCCGAGCTGGTGCTGATCAACAAAATCGACCTGCTGCCCTATCTGCGCTTCGATTTGCCGCGCTGCCTGGACTACGTCAAGCAAGTGAATCCCCGGGCGGAAATCCTGCAAGTCTCCGCCACCGGCGGCGAGGGCATGGAACAGTGGTACGGTTGGCTGGACGGCCGCCGCAAAGCCTTGCTGACCGAACAGGTCGCCAAACTGCAAGCGGAAATGGCCGCCTTGCAGGAAGCTTTGGCCAGCTGACCCGACCGCCCCTCAGTTCCAACCGATCCGCATCACCCATATGAACGAACAACCCGCTGGCGCATGCCGCTACTTCGTCACTTACACCGGCGTGAAACTGCCTTTCAAGCTGGTCAACCCGCTGGAACCGGGCGAGGTGGAAAACCGCAATACCTACTTCCGCGGCTATTTCGACGGGGACGGCCGGCTCACCGCCTTGCAGAGCGTCATCTACGGCGAAGTGGAGTTGGAGCACCGCTACCAGTACCACGGCGACGGTACGCTCCGGCAGGCGGAAATCACCGACGCCGACGGTGAAACCAATCTGCTGCGCTTCGACGACACCGGCACGCCGCTGGGCGCCTGATCCCATGGCGAAAACGGCGTTGTGCCTCGCCCTTGGCCTTTGGATGGCGGCTTCCGCCGCCCTGTCGGCCCCGTTGCCGCCCCTGCGGGACAACGGACACGGCACCCGCCGCATCATGTTGTTCGACGTGTACGAAATCACCCTGCGCACCACCCGCCCCTTGCACGACGCGGCGGACGTGCTGGCCGACAGCGCGCCCCAGGAAGTGCGGTTGCACATGCTGCGGGACGCGCCGGCCGAACGCTTTATCGCTGCCATCGCCCATGGCGTCAAAGAAAACCACGGCGACACGGCGGAAGCGCTTGCAGCGCTGGAGCGCTTCTACGCTGCCCTGCGTGCGGCCGGCGGCCCCCCTCAGGGCAGCACCGCGCGCATCCTCTGGGACGGCGCCGCCACCTCGGTGCTGCTCGACGAGCAGCCGCTGATTTCCGCTCCCGGCCCGGCCCTGCGCAACGCCCTGCTGCTGGTGTGGCTGGGCGACAATCCGGTGGACGCCGAACTCAAACACCAACTGTTGGGCCAACCGTAAACCTGTTGCCGGTGTCCACGTCCCCCATCCAACGCCAACGCCTGTCGCTGCGCGGCCAAGTGCAAGGCGTGGGCATGCGGCCTTTTGTGTGCCGCTTGGCGCAGGAGCTGGACCTTGCGGGCTGGGTGAGCAACACCCCGGAAGGCGTGGTGATCGAAGCCGAAGGCAACGAAGCTGCCCTCGCCCGCTTCGCCCGGCGGCTGACCGACGAAGCGCCGCCACCGGCGCGCATCGACGAATGTTCCGCCATGCCACTGGCTGCCACCGGCCAGGAGTCGGATTTCCGCGTTGTGCCCAGCCGCAACGACGGCGCGCCGGAACCCTGCGTACCGCCGGACCTGGCCCCCTGTGCCGATTGCCTGCGGGAACTGTCCGACCCCGCCGACCGCCGCTACCGCTACCCCTTTCTCAGCTGCACCGCCTGCGGGCCGCGCTACAGCATCGTCCGCAGCCTGCCGTTCGACCGGGAACGCACCGCCATGGCGGGCTTCGCCCTCTGCCCGGATTGCCGCCGGGAATACGAAAACCCGGCCGACCGCCGCTTCCACGCCCAAACCACCTGCTGCCCGGCCTGCGGACCGCAGCTCGCGCTGTGGGATAGCCAAGGGATTAGCTTGGCCGAAGGCGATGGGGCCTTGCGCTTGGCGGTGGAGCGGCTGCGGCAGGGCGCCATCGTCGCGTTGAAAGGGGTGGGCGGCTTCCAGCTATTGGCGGACGCCGGCAATTCGGCGGCGGTGGAGCAGCTGCGGACACGCAAGCACCGCCCCGCCAAGCCTTTCGCCCTGCTGGCGGATAGGACGATGGCCGAGCGGCTGTGCCGGGTCTCCGAAGAAGAGATAGCGCTGCTGCTGGAGCCGGCGGCGCCCATCGTGCTGCTGCGGCGGCGAAAAGAGGAAATTGTCGGCACAACCCATTCCGGTCCCCTCTCCCTGCGGGAGAGGGCTAGGGTGAGGGGTGCTCAACGCGGCACATTTATTTCGGCTCAGACCCATGATTTGGACCTCCCTCACCCCAACCCTCTCCCAGAGGGAGAGGGAGCCCGAAGGGAGATTGCGCCGCAAGTCGCCCCCGACCTCCCCTGGCTGGGCCTCATGCTGCCCGCCTCGCCCCTGCACCATTTGCTGCTGGCCGATTTCGGCGGCCCACTGGTCGCCACCAGCGGCAACCGCGGCGGCGAGCCCATTTGCGTGGACGAGAACGAAGCCTTGGCGCGGCTGGCCGGCATCGCCGACCTGTTCCTGGTGCACGACAGGTCGGTGCTGCGCCCCCTGGACGATTCCGTGCTGCGCATCGCGGCGGACCGGCCACTGACCTTGCGCCGGGCGCGCGGCTACGTCCCGGCGCCGGTGCCGCTGGCCGAGCCGCTGCCGCCGCTGCTGGCGGTCGGCGGCCATCTGAAAAACACCGTGGCCTTGGGGCTGGGGCGGCGGGCGTTGCTCAGCCAGCACTTGGGCGATCTGGACGACGTTCTCACCGAACAGCAGTGCGGCGCCGCACTGCAAGAGCTGCCCCGCTTGTTCGGCGGGAACCCCCGCCGCCTGGCGGTGGACGCCCACCCCGATTACGCCAGCCGCCGTTTGGCGGAAGCCATGGGCCTGCCGCTGCTGGCGGTGCCCCACCACCTCGCCCATGCCATGGCCTGCGCCGCCGAACACGGCCTTGAGCCGCCTTTTCTGGCGCTGGCCTGGGACGGCATCGGCCTGGGCGAAGACGGCGGCCTTTGGGGCGGCGAGTTCCTGCGCATCGACGAACAAGGCCACCGGCGCATCGCCAGCTTCGTGCCCCTGCGCCTGCCCGGCGGCGAAAAAGCCGTTAAGGAGCCGCGCCGAACGGCATTGGCGGCGGTGTACGATAGCGCGCGCTTACCGGGCGCGAATGCCGCCGAGGAAGGCCATCCCGGATTGCACGGCGTTCCAGCCGGGCTACGGGCGGCGTTTAGCGACACGGAGTTGGCGGCGCTGCTGGCCATGTTGGAGAAAAACCTCAATACACCGCCCTGCTCCAGCGTCGGCCGGCTGTTCGACGCCGTGTCCGCGCTACTGGGCTTGTGCCCGGTGAACCAATTCGAAGGCCAGGCCGCCATGCGGCTGGAAGCCGCGGCCGGCGCGTTCGTATGGAACACTGCGGCGGACTATCCGGCACCGTCCGCAACCATCCCCCTGGTCCGAGACGACACCGGCCTGCCCCGCTGCGACTGGCGGCCCTGGCTGCGCAATCTGCTGCGACACCCGGCGGTAGACGATGCCGACCGCGCCGCCTTGGCCTATTCTTTCCACGCCGCCCTGGCCGACGCTGCGCCGGCGGCGGCGCGCCTGGCGGCGCTTCCCACCGTGGTGCTGTGCGGCGGCTGTTTCCAGAACCGCCTGCTGCTGGAATTATGCGTGGAACGCTTGCGGCACGCCGGTTTCGACGTATATTGGCCGCAACGGATACCGCCCAACGACGGCGGCCTGGCCTTGGGCCAGCTATGGGCCGCCCGCCGGCAAGCGCCGGCCTGAACCTATCCCCCAGAGGAATTCGCTTTATGTGCCTAGCCTTACCCGGACAAATCCTCAGCATCGACTCGGCCGACGACCCTTTGCAGCGCAAAGGCCGCATCAGCTTCGACGGGGTGGTGAAGGAAGCCAACCTGGCCTATGTGCCGGAAGCCCAAGTCAACGACTATGTCATCGTCCACGCCGGTTTCGCCATCAGCCGTTTGGACGAAGACGAAGCGGCGGCCAGTTTGCGGGAATTCGCCGCGTTGGCGGCGATGCAGGCAAGCGCAGAACAGACATGAAATACGTCAGCGAATACCGCGACGCCGCCACCGTCCAAACCCTGGCGCAGCGCATCGCCGCCGCCGTCACCCGGCCCTGGGTGCTGATGGAAGTGTGCGGCGGCCAGACCCACGCCATCGTCAAGCACGGCCTGGATCGGCTGCTGCCGGCCAGCCTGGAGCTGATCCACGGCCCCGGCTGCCCGGTGTGCGTCACGCCCCAGGGCGTCATCGACCAGGCGTTGGAAATCGCCGCCGAAAAGGACGTGATTTTCTGCTCCTTCGGCGACATGCTGCGGGTGCCCGGCAGCCGCACCGACCTGTTGGCGGTGAAAGCCCAAGGCGGCGACGTGCGCATGGTGTACTCGCCCCTGGACGCCCTGGAACTGGCGCGAATCCACCCCCACCAGCAGGTGGTGTTTTTCTCGGTGGGCTTCGAAACCACCGCGCCCACCACCGCCATGGCGGTGCGCCAGGCGGAAGCGGAAGGCATCGACAACTTTTCCCTGCTGGTGTCCCACGTGCGGGTGCCGCCGGCCTTGGAAGCGCTGCTGGCGGCGCCCGACAACCGGGTGCAGGGCTTCCTCGCCGCCGGCCACGTCTGCGCCGTCATGGGTTATTGGGAATACGAGCCCATCACCGCCGCCCATAACGTCCCCATCGTCGTCACCGGCTTCGAGCCGGTGGACGTGCTGCGCGGCGTGCTGGGCTGCGTGGAGCAACTGGAACAGGGACGCGGCGAAGTGGAAAACTGCTACGGCCGCGCCGTGAAGCGCGACGGCAACGCCGTGGCCCAACAGCTGTTGGGGCAAATCTTCGAACCGGTGGACATGGCCTGGCGCGGCATGGGCGTGATTCCCGCCGGCGGCATGGCCCTGCGCGGCGACTACCGCCGTTTCGACGCCGCCGAGCGCTTCCGTCTGGGCGCAGCACCGGCGGACGAGGCCGGACAATGCCGCAGCGGCGACGTGCTGACCGGCCGCATCAAGCCCCACCAGTGCCCGGCTTTCGGCAAGGACTGCACGCCGGAGCATCCCCTGGGCGCCACCATGGTGTCCTCCGAAGGCGCTTGCGCCGCTTATTTCCGTTATCGCCGAGACGCCGCCTGACCATGAGCCAATCCGACAAAACCTTCTCCGCTGCCTGCCCGCTGCCCATCGGCCAATACCCCCACGCCGTAATGGCCCACGGCGGCGGCGGGCGCTTGATGCAGCAATTGCTGGAACTACTGGTGCGGCCGGCCCTGGACAACCCCTGGCTGGAACAGCGCCACGACAGCGCCGTGCTGGACTGCGGCGGCACCCGGCTGGCTTTCACCACCGACGCCTACGTGGTGAAGCCCTTGCAGTTTCCCGGCGGCGACATCGGCAAGCTGGCCGCCTGCGGCACGTTGAACGACCTGGCCATGAGCGGCGCCAAGCCCCTGTTCCTCAGCGCCGCCCTGGTGATCGAAGAAGGTTTTCCCTTCGACACCTTGCGCACGGTGCTGGACAGCCTCAACGCCGCCGTCAAGGCGGCCGGCGCCGCCGTGGTTACCGGCGACACCAAGGTGGTGGAAAACGGCAAGGGCGACGGCCTGTACATCACCACCAGCGGCATCGGCCTGGTCGAACACGGCTTGAGCATCGGCCCCGCCGCCATCCGTCCCGGCGATGCGGTGCTGGTGAGCGGCGACATCGGCCGCCACGGCGTCGCCATCCTGTCGGCGCGGGAGAGCTTGGGATTCGCCACCACCGTGGAAAGCGACTGCGCCGACTTGTCGGGCCTGGTGGGCGAGCTGATCGCCGCCGGCATCGAGATCCGCTGCCTGCGGGATCTTACCCGCGGCGGCCTGGCTTCCGCCGTGCTGGAGCTGGCCCGCGACGCCAAGCTGGACATGGAACTGATAGAGGGCGCGGTGCCGGTATGCGAGGAAGTGCGCGCCGCCTGCGAAATCCTCGGCTACGACCCCCTCTACGTCGCCAACGAAGGCCGCATGGTGCTGTTCGTGCCGCAGGAACAAGCCGAAGCGACCCTCGGCCTGCTGCGCGGCCATCCTTTGGGTAGGGACGCCGCCCGCATCGGCAGCGTGATCCAGGCCGGCGCCGGCCGGGTTTCCCTGCGCAACGCCTACGGCGGCCAGCGCATCCTCGACCTGCTCAGCGGCGAACAGCTGCCGCGCATTTGCTGACGCTCGCGGCCCCTGGCCAGGGGCCGGCATCAAGCAAGACCGACAGGGAGAAAAGCCGGGCCGGATGACGCCGTCCCCGGGCCTATGAGAAAATTCGCGCCATCATCGGCGTCGTCCGGAACGGTACCGACCTCGCCCCGCACCCACCCCAACGGAATCCATCCCCATGAAAATCAGCTATCCCATCGCCGCCGCCTTGGCCCTCGCCGGCTGCGCCGGCGCGCCGGGTTATACCAACCCTTACGCCAATCCCTACGGCGCCGCCGCCGGTTACGGCACCCAGGCGGCCACCGGCGCCATGGGGACGACCGCCCAGGGCACGATGAACGCCGTGCTGGGCGTGGCCGCCACCATGATCCTGCAAAGCATCGCGCAGAACGTGTGGAACGGCGCCATCGGCTCGCAGCTGGCCCCGCTGGATCAAACGTTCCGCCAACAGGCCCTGGTCAACCTGCTGCAAAGCGGCAACCTGCTGCAAGCCCAACAGTGGAGCAACCCGGCCACCGGCAACTCCATCGCCATGACGCCGCTGCGCCAGGTGGTCGATCAACAAACCCAGCAGAACTGCCAGGAACTGGAAGAAACCTATTACGTCGCCGGCCAGCCGATCAAAGAAACCCGCTTGGCCTGCCCCGATCCGGCCACCGGCAAGTGGACCCTGGTGCGCTAAAGCCATGAACAAGCTCCCCTACCTCCGTCCTACCCCCCTGTGGTTTTATCCGGTCGGCCTGGTGGCCGCCGGCGGCGTTGCCGGCGCCCTGCTGGTGGTGTGGTCCGTATTGCCGGTGCTGCTGCTGGCCTTCGCCGTCGGCTGGTTGAACGGCGCCTACCTGGCGTCCACCCGCAAAAATATCGCGGAAATGTTCGAGCGCCTGGCGAAAAAGCCGCCGACGGCCTGAACCTTTAGCGCCAGCCGGCCCGAACGTTCGCCATGCGACAGCCGGAGCGTTTCGTCTGCGTCGGCAGCCTCAACGTGGACATCACGTTCCCCGTCGAGCGGCTGCCCGAAGAACACGAAAAACTGCGTTGCGATGGTGCCCTCATCTCCCAGGGCGGTTCGGCCGCCAATACCGCCCATTGGCTGGCCCGGCTGGGCCACGCCACCGTGATGCTGGGCTGTGTGGGTGACGACGCTTTCGGTAGTGTAGCCGTCGCCGCCCTGGCGGCGGTGGGCGTGGACACCCGCCACATCCAGCGCACGACGCAAGCGGCTACCGGCCTTGCCGCCGTGTTCGCCGGGCCGGCCGGCAAGCGCATGGTCACCTCCGGCGGGGCAAACGCCTGCTTCGACCCCGGCCAGGCGCCGGCCGAGCTGTTCTCGCCCGGCACGCATCTTCACGTCGCCACGCCGTTGGCCGGCATCGCCCACCCGCTGCTGCGCCTCGCCAAAAGCCGCGGCGCCACCACCTCCTGCGACCTGGACCTCGGTCCGCCGACAGACTGGCTGCCCTGGCTGGACATCGGCTTCGTCAACCACACGGAACTGGCCCGCTGGCTGGGCACGGACGATCCGGAGCAGGCCTGGAATCGGCTACAAGCCCCGGCGAACTTCAGCCTGGTCGTCACCCTGGGAGCCCACGGCGCCGCCGCTTGGAACCGCGACGGCGGCACCGCAGTGCCGGCCGCCGCCGTGGACGTGGTCGACCGCACCGGCGGCGGCGACGCCTTCGACGCCGGCTATCTCCATGCCCTGGGCCGCAGCGAAGCCGAACGGCTGCGCTGCGGACTCGACCTTGCCGCCCAGGTCATCGCCCGGCGCGGCGCACGGCCCGAGGCGGTGGAGCCGGCCTGCCTCTGTCCCAGCGCACAACCCCACCGCCACGCGATGCCGGCGCCTTAGCGAAACGGCGCCGCCAACTGTCGGCGCCATCGGCTTTCTGCCACAATTGCCCCATCCATTTGCCCCGAGTCCCGACCATGACCGATCCCACCCAACTCAACGACGCCCACTGGCGCGAAAAACTCACCCCCGAGCAATACGCCATCTGCCGCAAGAAGGCCACCGAACGCCCCTTCACCGGCGAGTACTACCAGGAGACCAGGCCAGGCACCTACCGCTGCGTGTGCTGCGGCCAACCCTTGTTCCGCTCGGAAGCCAAATACCATTCCGGCTCCGGCTGGCCCAGCTTCTGGCAGCCCGTGGCGGACGATGCCATCGCCGAGCACCCCGACACCAGTCACGGCATGACGCGGGTGGAAATCACCTGCGCCGCCTGCGACGCCCATTTGGGCCATGTGTTTCCGGACGGGCCGCAGCCCACCGGATTGCGTTATTGCGTCAACTCCGCCTCCCTGACCCTGGAGGCGGACACGCCATGAGCGCCATCAGCGAACACGTGCGCCGCAACGCGCAAAACCTGCTGGATTTCATCGACGCCAGCCCCAGCCCCTGGCACGCCGCCGCCGCCGTCGAAGCGGCGTTGACGGCGGAGGGCTTCCAGCGCCTGGAGGAAGGCCGCCGCTGGGACTTGCAGCCGGGCGGGCGCTATTACGTGCTGCGCGACGACTCCACCGTGGCCGCTTTCGTGGTGGGCATGGAAGACCCGGCCGAGCACGGCTATCTCATGGTGGGCGCCCACACCGACTCCCCCGGTCTGCGGCTCAAGCCCCGCGCCGCCCACGCCGCCGAACCGCTCATGCGGCTGGGGGTGGAAGTGTACGGCGGGCCGATCCTTGCCACGTTCGCCGACCGCGACTTGAGCCTGGCCGGCCGCGTGGTGCTGAAGGACGGCGCGGCGCGGCGGGTGCGCTTCGAGCGATCCGTCGCGCGGCTACCCAACCTGGCCATCCACATGAATCGCCAGGTGAACGAGGAAGGCCTGAAATTCAACAAACAGAGCGAACTTCCTTTGCTGCTGGCCACGCTGGAGGGCGCCTTGCCGCCCCAGGAGCATTTCCTGCGAATGCTGGCCGACCGGTTGGACTGTGCGCCCAAGGACATCGCCGCCTGGGAGATGAACGTCTACGACACCCAGCCGGGCGCGTTCTGGGGCCTCGACGGGGAATTCATCGCCGACAGCCAGCTGGACAATCTGGCCTCTTGCCATGCCGCCCTGTCAGCCCTGCTGGCCACCTGCGGCAACGAGGTGGCGGCTACCCGCCTGTGCATTTTCTTCGACCACGAAGAAATCGGCAGCGAGAGCGCCAAGGGCGCCGACGGCAGCTTCCTAGCCGACGTGCTGGAGCGCATCGCCCTTGCCTTGGGTACCGACCGGCAAGGCTATTTGCAGGCACTGGCGAACAGCTTCTGCATCTCCAGCGACATGGCCCACGCCTACCAGCCCAACTTTCCGGCCGCCTACGAGCCGCAGCATCCCATCAAGGTGAACGGCGGACCGGTGATCAAGCTCAACGCCAACCAACGCTATGCCACGGAAAGCCTGTCGGAAGCGCGTTTCGCCGGCCTGTGCGAAGCGGCCGGCGTGCCCTGCCAGCGTTATGCCCACCGTACCGACCTGGCCTGCGGCAGCACCATCGGACCGATCACCGCCGCCGGCTTGGGAGTCCGCACCGTGGACGTGGGCAATCCCATGTGGGCCATGCACAGCATCCGCGAAAGCGCCGGGGTGCTGGACCATAGCTACATGATCCGGGTTTTGGAGCGATATTTCGGTTGAAGCGCCGCGCCGTCATTCGGCCATGGGCAAGACGCTGAGAGCGAACAAGACAATGCCGCCGATCAGCAGCCATCCCGCCACGACCATGCCCAGTACATAGCCGAACGCCGCGGCGGCGTGGGGCTTGGCGAAAATGATCGCGTGCTCGGCGTCCCGCGTTTGGGGCAGCCCCAATCCCCCGATGCGCAGCACATAGCGGCCCGGCCGGGGAATGAGGTACGTGAGCAACTGCAGGCGCGCCTTGGAAAACCCCGACGAGCGGAGGCGAAACCAGTTGGCGCGGCCGGCAACGGCGCCGCCGTCGCTGGACTCCAAGGCAAAATCGAGGCGGACGAAACGCCGGCTCAATGGCGGCCCTTCGATGCACAAGACGACGGGGCCCGCATCGGCGAAGACGACTTCCTGCCGTTCCACCAACGCCGCGCGCGACAGTTCGGAAGCCTTCAGCAGGCGAACCACTTTGACGATGCAGGTGGCGAGCAACAGCGCCCCCAGGGCGAACGCCAATCCGCCCAGCCAGGGACCCAGTCGCGTGATGTCGGAAAATTGGAACGCGGCGCGCCCTCCGCGGCTTCGGTTACGTCCTGCCGTAGCGCCTGCGCGTGGTCACAGCCAATCCATCCAGGCGGTATTGGCGCGCCGCAGCTGCTTGGCAAACAACACAAATTCCAGCCCCCACCGTTGCTGCAGCGCGAACGCTTTTTCGCGCAGCCCTTTCATGACGGCGTTGCTTGGCGTCCTATTGAACGCCAAGCCGATGACATTGCCCTTGCCCTGTACGTGCAATTGCAACACCGGCCTGGCGTAATGCTCTTCCAGCATGCGCAGGCTGCGGGCCAAGATGGGCGCGTCGTTGCCCCACAGATTGGTCGCCAGCACGCCGCCCGTCGTCAACAACAGCGAGCAGCGCTGATAGAAGGCGTGCTGGGCGATTTCCGCCGCCATGCCGTAACCGTGGTAGGCATCCACCAGGATCAAGTCGTAACTGTCCGGCGCGGCTTTGTCGACAAACGCCATGCCGTCGCCGACGTGGATGTCGAGACGCGGGTCTTCCGGCAGGCCGAACCAGCCGTGGGCGATTTTGACGACGTTGGCGCGCTTTTCCGCCACGTCGATCCGCGCCTCCGGTAGCTGTCGCAACAAATATTTCGCCAACGAACCGCCGCCCAAGCCCACCATCAAAATCCGCCGGGGACTGTCGTGAAACAGCAGGGCCGATAACATGGCACGGGTGTAGGACAACTCCAATTGTTCGGGATCGGCCAAGTTCATGGCGCTTTGCCGCGAGGAAGTGCCGAAATGCATGGCACGCACACCGTCCTCGTCCACCACCTCGATGGGGCCGTCTTCATCGCGGCTAACGTGCATCAACGTGCCGCCGTATCTTAGTAAAGCCATGGTTTGGCATAATACCCGTTGCACGGCGCTGCGCGAAAGGGCGCCGTCATCGCCGCCGATGCGGGGCCCCCGCCCCACCCCTCATTCAGCGGCGACGCGGCTAACGACCTGACCGCTTAGAACAACAATAAATTCCAGAGCCCCGCGCCGGGGCGAGAACCATATCTATGCAAGCTTTGACCAACGTCCGTTCGTTCATCATCGACATGGATGGTGTCCTTTGGCATGGCGACCGGCCGCTGCCGGGCCTGGTGGAATTTTTTCAAACGTTGAGGGATTTGCGTTTTCCCTTCGTCCTGGCGACCAACAACGCCAGCCAGACGGCTGACCAGTACGTCGCCAAATTGGCGCGCATGGGCGTCGCCGTGAAACGCGAGGAAGTCCTGACTTCGGCCATGGCGACGGCGTTGTATCTGGCCCAGCGGACCGACCCAAGGCAAACCCGCGTGTTCGTCATCGGCGAAGAAGGCCTGCGCAAGCCCTTGCTGGATCTGGGCTTTACCCTGACCGGGCCGTATGAGGGCGGCGATAGCCGCGCCGATTATGTGGTATGCGGCCTGGACCGCGGCATTACCTGGGACAAGCTGGCTAGCGCCACCCTGAACATCAGTGCCGGGGCGAAATTCATCGGCACCAACCCCGACACCACCCTGCCGACCGAACGCGGCGTTACCCAAGGCAACGGCGCCATCCTGGCGGCCATCGAAGCCGCTACCCAGGTTAAGCCGGTCATTATCGGCAAGCCGGAGCCCATCATGTACCAACAAGCCATGGCCCTGCTGGGCGTCGAAGCGAGCGAGACGGTGGCCATCGGCGATCGGCTGGGTACCGACATCTTGGGCGCGGTGCGCGCCGGCATACGCAGTCTGATGGTGCTGACGGGGATTTCCACGGAAGAGGAATTGAAAACGCTGGACTACGCGCCCGACTGGGTGATGGCGGATATACGCGAAGTGGCGCAAGCGCTACGTAAAGCCTGATCCCCCTGAAAAGCAAAAAGCCCCGGCCCTGCGCTTTCGCGTAGGGCCGGGGCCTCAAGCCGCCGCGGCTACAGAGAGCCGAGGACCTTAGCCTTCCAGGCCTGCCAAGCGGGCTGCCAGCAGCTCTTCCAAGGTAACCAGCGCCTTGGTGAAGCCGTCGATGCCTTCGGCCAGCTTTTCGGTAGCCATGCGGTCTTCGGCGTGCATGCGGTCGAAGGTGGCCTTGTCCATCGTGATCTTTTCGATGGAAGCGCTGGCAGCCTTGGCCGGATCCAGCTTGCGCGGCAATTCGCCTTCGGTGGCCTGCAATTCGCCCAACAAGGAAGGAGCGATGGTCAACAGGTCGCTGCCGGCCAACTCGGTGATTTCGCCCACGTTACGGAAGCTGGCGCCCATGACTTCCGTCTTGTAGCCGAACTTCTTGTAGTAGTTGTAGATCTTCGTCACCGACAGTACGCCCGGATCTTCCGCCGGCGGATAGGAATCGCGGCCGGTGTCTTTCTTGTACCAGTCCAGGATGCGGCCGACAAACGGCGAAATCAGGGTGATGCCGTTTTCTGCGCAGGCGATAGCCTGGTGCAAACCGAACAGCAGCGTCAGGTTGGTGTGGATGCCTTCTTTTTCCAGCACGGCAGCGGCCTGAATGCCTTCCCAGGTAGCGGCGATCTTGATCAGCACGCGCTCGCGGGACACGCCGGCGGCTTCGTATTGGGCGATCAAATCGCGCCCTTTGGCAACCGTAGCATCGGCATCGTAGGACAATCTGGCGTCCACCTCGGTGGAAACGCGGCCCGGAATGATTTCCAGAATTTTCAGGCCGAAGGACACGGCCAAACGATCAAACGCCAGAGACACCACTTGTGCGGCGGCAGCGCCGGCGCCCAGGTCGGCGCGCGCTTTCTTCAGGGTTTCATCGACGATGCCCTGGTACTGCGGCATTTGCGCGGCTGCGGTGATCAGCGACGGGTTGGTGGTGGCGTCGCGCGGCTTGTAGGTTTCGATGGCCTGGATGTCACCGGTATCGGCCACAACCACGGTCATTTCCCGGAGTTGTTCAAGTAAGTTCTTAGCCATAGTTTTGACCCTTTTAGGATTTCACAAAAAAACAATCCGCCCTGCCCGCTTCATGAAGATCTTGATACGAGGGACGGAACATAACCACGCTCGAAGGCATGGGCGACACGGCTATTTTAAAGCGTCTGCCCCAGCCGAAACGGAAAACAACCTGGGCCTCGGAACGCTATAGCGACGTCCGAGAGCGCCAGGTTGTTCTCGCCGCCGCTTAGCGCGCGGACGAGTCCCGGTTCTGGATGTATCTTGCGACGCCGGTCAGCGCAGCGGCGGCCTTCTGGGCGGAAGCGCCTTCGGCGGCGCGCAGATACTTGGCAACGCCGGTTTCAGCCGGAGCCTCGCCTGCTTGCTGGACCGGCTCAACCCGGACCACCGGAGCAGCATTGGAAGCAGACTTGCTGCCGCCGCTGCGGAAGATAATCACCAGCAACACGAGCACCACGATGCCCAGCCAGTAATTCTGCTCCAACAGGCTTCCCGCCTGGGCTTCCTCCGCCATCGCCGAGAAGCTGGCGAACAGCAGGCCGGAGAACAAACCTTTCATCGCATGATTATGTTTCATTGCGTATATCCTTCTATTTATTTGAGTTAAAGGATTTCCGAGACGGTTTTGACGACGTTGTCGACGGTGAAACCGAATTCCTTGAAGAGCACGCCAGCCGGTGCGGATTCGCCGAAGCGGTCCATGCCGACGATCTTGCCGTTGAGGCCGACGTACTTGTACCAGGCGTCGCTCACACCCGCCTCGACGACCACGCGCTTGGTGACGGCGCTCGGCAGTACCGATTCGCGGTAAGCGGCATCCTGAGCGTCGAACACGTTGGTGGACGGCATGGAAACCACGCGAATCTTCTTGCCCTTGCCGTTCAGTTCTTCGGCGGCCTTCATCGCCAGTTCCACTTCGGAACCGGTGGCGATGATGATGGCGTCCGGCGTACCGGCGCAGTCGCGCAGCACGTAGCCGCCGCGGCGGATGGCTTCGATCTGAGCCGGCGTACGCTCCACGTGGGGCAAGTTCTGGCGGGAGAACACCAGGGTGCTCGGACCGTCTTGACGTTCGATGGCGGCCTGCCAGCACACGGCGGATTCCACCGCGTCGCACGGGCGCCACACCTGCATGTTCGGAATCATGCGCAGGGTAGCGGTCTGCTCGATGGGCTGGTGGGTCGGGCCGTCTTCACCCAGACCGATGGAGTCGTGGGTGTAGACCTGGATAACCGGAATCTTCATCAGCGCCGACATACGCAGGGCGTTGCGGGCGTATTCGGAGAACATCAGGAAGGTAGCGCCGTACGGACGGAAACCACCGTGGACGGCAACGCCGTTCATGATGGCGGACATGCCGAACTCGCGCACGCCGTAGTACACGTAGTTGCCGTCATGGCCGGGGGCGTTGACGTCTTTGCAGCCGGACCACAGGGTCAGGTTGGAACCGGCCAAGTCGGCGGAACCGCCCAGGATTTCCGGCAGCAGCGGACCGAAGCCGTTGAGGGCGTTCTGCGAAGCCTTGCGGCTGGCGATGGTTTCAGCCTTTTCGTTGACCTTGGCAACGAAAGCGGCGGATTTTTCTTTCCAGTCGCTCGGCAGTTCGCCGGCCATGCGGCGCTTGAACTCTTTCGCCAGATCCGGGTGGGCCTTGGCATAGGCGTCGAAACGGGCGTTCCAGTCGGATTCAGCCTTGGCGCCCGACTCTTTCGCGCTCCAGCCCTTGTAGATTTCGTCCGGAACCACGAACGGAGCGTGCGGCCAGCCGATGGTTTCGCGCACCAGGGCCACTTCGTCGTTGCCCAGGGCGGCGCCGTGGCATTCTTCCTTGCCCTGCTTGTTGGGGGAACCCCAGCCGATGATGGTCTTGCAGCAGATCAAGCTCGGCTTGTCGGTTACCGCACGAGCCTGTTCAATGGCTTTCTTCACAGCGTCGGCGTCGTGGCCGTCCACGCCGCGGATCACGTGCCAGTGGTAGGCTTCGAAGCGAGCCGGGGTATCGTCCATGAACCAGCCCGGGGTGTCGCCGTGGCCGCGCACTTCGCCGTCGATGGAGATGTTGTTGTCGTCGTAGAAAGCGATCAGCTTGCCCAGCTTCATGGAGCCGGCCAGGGAGCAGGCTTCATGGGAGATGCCTTCCATCATGCAGCCGTCGCCCAGGAACACATAGGTGTAGTGGTCGACGATGTCGTGGCCGGGACGGTTGAACTGGCCGGCCAGGGTGCGTTCCGCCAGGGCCATGCCCACGGCGTTGGTGATGCCTTGGCCCAGGGGACCCGTGGTGGTTTCCACGCCCGGCGTGTAGCCGTATTCGGGGTGGCCCGGGGTCTTGGAGTGCAGTTGGCGGAACTTGGCCAGCTCTTCCACCGGCAGGTCGTAGCCGGTCAGGTGCAGCAGGGAATAAATCAGCATGGAGCCGTGGCCGTTGGACAACACGAAACGGTCGCGGTCCGGCCATTTCGGGTTAGCCGGGTTGTGGCGCATGTAGTCGTTCCACAGCACCTCGGCGATGTCCGCCATTCCCATCGGCGCACCGGGATGTCCTGAATTGGCTTTTTGCACGGCATCCATGCTCAAAGCACGTACGGCGTTCGCTAATTCGCGGCGCGAAGGCATATTACTCTCCTTACTAATGGTTAATGACTTAAATGACGAATTTAACAGCCCGATCGACTCAGCCGTTATCGGCCAAAACCAATAACAGGCCCAGTCAAAATAAGCTGTGCTCAGCTTTCATGTTGCGCCAACCCAACCCGCATCGGGCAGCACCGTCCCGTAACAACACGAAAGCTGAACACAGCCAGCAAAACACCGACCATTCCCACGAGCGCGCAGGCTCAGGGAGAAAGGAACGAGTGGATCGCTCCACTCGTTCCAGCCACGCTTACTCGAGGTTAGCGTGCCTCGTTCTCATTTCCTCTTCGGGAATGCCCTTTTCATGGATCATGTGGGATACCACGGACTCCAGGAAAATCAAGGTGGACAACTCGAAGGTCGTGCCCATGGGCATGCCGACCACCTTGCCGTACTGCTCCGGCGTACCGATCTGGAATACCAAATCGGACATGTCGCCGAGGGTGGAGCTGCTTTTAGTGGAGATCAAAGCCACTTCGGCGCCCAACTCTTTGGCACGCTTGGTGAACGCGATCATCGTCTCCGTCTCTCCGGAGCCGGAAATCACGATGAACAGGTCGCCTTTGCGGATACTCGGGGTGACGATTTCGCCGACGACGAAGACCTCGTAACCCCCGTGCATCAGTCTCATTGCAAAAAATCTTGCAATCAGACCGGAACGGCCGGCGCCAGTGATGAAGATGCGGGACGCTTTATCCAGCATCGCAGTCAACTTGGCGTCATAGCCTTCGTTGGTAGCGCCGAGAACGCCCGAAATCTTGTCGATGATCAGTTTCTGGTGCATGTGCGCCTCTTATGCCGCATCAACCAGCTGGCGAATTTCAGAAGCAGCGGCCGCAGGAGACGGAGCGCCGTAGATGGCTGCGCCAACCACAACGATGGTTGCGCCAGCGCGAACCACGTCTTGCACCGTGGACTGCTTGATGCCACCGGCAACGGACAGGCGCATCGGCAGGCCCAAACGGGCAACGGTCTGCATGTCGGCGAAGGGGGACTGGCCGGCTGCCTGAGCATCCAAGCCGGTGTGAACGCCGATGATCTGCGCGCCAGCCTGGGCGGATGCGCGTGCACAAGCGATCTTGTCGGGCACGTTGATCAGGTCAACCTGCACTTCGGCATTGTATTTCTTAGCCGCTTTGATCACGCCGCCGATGGTGGCCAGGCCGGACACGCCCAACACGGTGCAGATATCTGCGCCGGCCGCATAGAAAGGGGTAGCCTCATATTCACCGGCGTCCATGGTTTTCAGATCCACCAACAGGAGTTTGTTGGGGAATCTTCTTTTCATTTCTTTAACCAGGGCAATACCATTATGCTTGATGCAAGGCGTGCCGATTTCGAAAATATCGACATAAGGAGCCGCGGCGGCGGCAAGGCTCAGGGACGCGTTAACATCCAAGGAGTCAATTGCCAATTGAATTAGTGCTTTTGCCATGATACGTCCTCCGAGTGATTACAGACTAAATGATGCGGTCCTTAACTGTAAATGAGAAGAGGGACACATGTCAACGCTTGTCTAGCGGGGCCGCCCGGGGCTCGGGCGAACAGCTGAAACGGGGCGTCGCAAGCTTTTTTCAACGTGATCGAGACGCCATCGGAGCCGCACCGAAAAGCCATCAAGACGATACAGTCTTGCACCGAACAGACCGGACGGAAACCCGTAAACACCGCAATGAAAGGACAAAATTTCGGGACATCCGGCCGCTGGCGGCGCCGCTCCCGGCAAGTACGCGCCTCCATGACCGATCCGCGATAAAGCGGAAAGAGGAGGTAGTGGATTGGTGGGCGGTACTGGGATTGAACCAGTGACCCCTGCCGTGTGAAGGCAGTGCTCTCCCGCTGAGCTAACCGCCCGAAAGAGGAGCATCATGATGACAGCCGGCCGCCGTCCTGTCAATGGCGCATATTATCGACGCGATACCATAAAACCCGCTATCAGATACCTATCGCTATCGCCCACCCACGCGCAGGCGATACTTAAAATAATATTAAATAGCCACATCAAACAATACGGCACGGTTTAATTGCTCGGTATCCCGCTCGAGGTTCGTCGCGGACGCCAGAAAATTACGGCAATAAAAAAGCCGCCAGGCCAAAACCGGGCGGCTTTTTGCTTAAAACCTAAAGGTTGTTATTCCAACCCCTTCAGTTCCTTTTGCAGCACTTCCGCCGGCAGCGGAATATAGCCGTCCTTCACCACCACTTCCTGGCCCTGCTTGGACAGCACCAGCTTGACGAACTCCGCTTCCAGCGGCGCCAGCGGCTTGTTGGGGTGCTTGTTGACGTACACATACAGGTAACGCGCCAGGGGGTACTTGCCGCTGACGGCATTGGCTTCGGTGGCTTCCACGAATTCGCCGCCTTCCTTCGCCGCCAACGGCACGGTCTTGACGTTGGAGGTTTTGTAACCGATACCGCTATAGCCCAGAGCATTCAGCGAGGTACTCACGGATTGCACGACGGAGGCGGAGCCGGGCTGTTCGTTGACATTGGTCTTGAAGTCGCCCTTGCACAAGGCGTGCTCCTTGAAATAGCCGTAGGTGCCGGACACGGAATTGCGGCCGAACAGCTGGATGGGGCGCTCAGCCCATTCCCCCGTCAAACCCAACTGGCCCCACTTGGTCACGTCTTCCGGATGGTTGCATTTGCGGGTGCTGGAGAACACCGCGTCCACCTGAGCCATGGTCATGCCCTTGATGGGATTGTCCTTGTGGGCAAATACCGCCAGCGCGTCGATCGCCACCTTCACCGGCGTCGGCTTGTAGCCGTGTTTTTTCTCGAAAGCCTCGATTTCTTCGTCTTTCATCTTGCGGCTCATGGGCCCCAGGTTGGAAGTCCCTTCGGTCAACGCGGGCGGCGCGGTGGAAGAGCCAGCGGCCTGAATCTGGATATTAACGTTCGGATAAGCGCGCTTGAACTCTTCCGCCCAGAGGGTCATCAAGTTGGCCAACGTGTCAGAACCCACGCTGGACAGGTTGCCGGAAACACCGCTAGCTTTTTTGTAATCAGGCAGCTTAGACGCCGTAGCGGCCTGCGCGTCGACGACCAAAAGGCCGGCGGCCAACGCCAGCGCGGTTGCTAATTTGTTTTGTTTCATGAATACGCTCCCTAGCGGTTGTTCAATCTGGTTTTACCGGGCCTTATAACCCGGCCATGGCATTGCGCACTATATAAGGCGTTTGTGACAACTTGATGACCAAGCCCCTCGCGAGGGCGCCGAACCTGGCAGCGCAGCTGCGGGCCGGCTTTGCGCCGCTACGAATCGACGCCGCCGCGCCCCGCAGGGGCCGCCGTCCTTACCACCCGACGCGCGGGAAAGCAGCAGCTAAAGCAGCTGCCCTGCCCCACTTGGCTGACGATTTTGAGCTCGGCGTCGTGACGCAACAACACATGCTTAACGATCGCCAGCCCCAGCCCCACGCCAACCTTGCCCCGTGTGCCGGATTCGACGCGATAGAAACGCTCGGTAAGGCGCGGGATATGCTGTTCGGCGATGCCTTCGCCGGTATCGCGCACGTCCAACCGAACGCCCTCGCCGTCGTCGCGCCAAGTCACGTCCACCCGCCCCGTCACCGGCGTGTATTTAACGGCATTAACCACCAAATTGGAAAATGCGCTACGCAACTCCTGCTCGTCCCCCAGCACCTCGGCCGCCGACTCCAAATGCAAGGCGATGGGCGCGTGCTCGCTGCCCAAACGCTGGGCGTCGTCACAAATACCATGCAGCAGCGCGGCGACATCCACCGGCTTTTGCCGCTGGGAGTTTTGGACGGCGGACTCCAAGCGGGTCAGGGACAACAAATCGTCGATCAATCGTTGCATGCGCCCAGCCTGGTCTTCCATGCTATGAAAGGCCTTGCCGTAACGCTTCAAGGCTGGATCCTGGGCGTCCTCCAACGTTTCCAAATAGCCCTTGAGCACCGTCAGCGGGGTGCGCAACTCGTGGGACACGTTCGCGACGAAATCGCTACGCACCCGCTCCATGAACCGCAACTGGGTCACGTCCTGGGCCAATACCAAACGCATGTCCTTGGCATAGGGCACGAGCCGGATTTCCAACATCACGTTGGCGTCGCAGGGGGAAGTGATGGTGATAGTGCCGGAGCAATCTTTTTTATGCAGAAAATCGACGAATTTGGGACTGCGGACCAGGTTGCCGATGAACAACCCCATGTCGGTTTTTTTCAAGCCCAACAAATGCTCGGCGGCGGCGTTGAACCATTGAATTTCGTCGTGTTCGCTCAGGAACACGATGGCGTCGGGCAAAGCGGAAAAGGCGTTGCGGAATCGTTCCACCATTCGCACCAAGCGCTTTTTCCGGCGCTTGCCGCGTCGCCGCAGCTGGTAGAACTGGTAGTAGATTTCCTCCCATACGCCGCTGCCGTTGGAAGGATAATCGTTGCCGCCGCCGGATAACTGCTTTTGCAGCCGGTGCAAAGACACCAGGTGGCGCACCCAATACCCCGCCACGAACACGCCCAGCGCCGCCGTCACATGGCCGAGCAGCCACCCCAACGCCAAGGTGATCGTCAAATACGAGCCGACCCAAGCCAACTCCTGCCGCCAACCGTGCCACATGGCTAGGCCGACGCCGAAAAGCGGTAGCCGAATCCACGCACGGTCTGCACAAACTCCTCCCGGCCGTATTCCGCCAGCACGCGACGCAAGCGGCGGATATGCACGTCCACCGTGCGCTCCTCGATATAGGTGCTGCGGCCCCAAACCTGATCCAGCAGCTGGCTGCGGCTGAACACCTTATCCGGATGGGTCATAAAAAACTCCAGCAGCCGATATTCGGTGGGGCTGAGCACCAAGGGTTGATCGTCGATGCTGACGCGATGCTGCTCCATGTCCAGCAGTATGCCGCCCTGCGCCACCCGCGCCTCGCCGCCGGGCCGGCCGGCCCGGCGCAGCACGGCCTTGACCCGCGCGGCCAGCTCGCGCGGCGAAAACGGCTTGGTGATGTAATCGTCAGCCCCCGTTTCCAAACCGCGGATCTTGTCTTCTTCCTCGCCTCGCGCGGTCACCAAAATGATCGGGATTTCCCGATAACGTTCGTCCCGCCGCAAACGCTTCGCCCACTCCACCCCGCTCAATCCCGGCATCATCCAATCCAGGACGATCAAATCCGGCGGCAGCTCGTCCAACAAGGCCTGCGCCTGCTGAGCGTCCTCCGCGCCGCGCACGCAAAAGCCCGCCTGTTCCAAAGCCATGGCGAGCATATCGCGTATGGCTTCCTCGTCATCCACGACTAAAAGTTGAGCAATAGACATAGTGGTTCTGCGTGATATGCGGTATAGCGGCCCAGAAGGATAGAAGAGCCACATGACGGAATTGTGACAAATGCGCCACGCTTCCGTCCAATGGGATGGACGGAAGCGTCATCGCCGCCGCGACCGGGCCGCATCCCGAACGCGCGTGCGTTCGCCTCGTTATCCCTTGGCGAAGCCGAGCTCCTTCTCGCCCATATCCACCCGAATCGTGTCGCCCGGCGCGAACCGGCCCGACAGGATCTGCTGCGCCAGGGGGTTTTCCACCTGCTGCTGGATAGCCCGCTTCAGCGGCCTTGCGCCGTAGACCGGATCGAAACCGGCCTCTCCCAGCTTGTCCAGGGCGGCGTCGCTCACTTCCAAATGCATGTCGCGATCCGCCAAGCGCTGCTGCAAATGGCGCATCTGGATACGGGCAATGGCGCGGATTTGCTCCTTGAGCAACGGATGGAACACCACGGCTTCGTCGATGCGGTTGATGAACTCCGGGCGGAAATACTGCCCGACGATATCCATCACCTCCGCCTTCATGGCGGCATAATTTTCCTCGCCGGCCAGTTCCTGGATGCGGTCGGAGCCCAGGTTGGACGTCATCACCACCACCGCGTTGCGGAAGTCCACCGTGCGGCCGTGGCCGTCGGTGAGGCGGCCGTCGTCCAGCACCTGCAACAGCACGTTGAACACGTCCGGATGCGCTTTTTCCACCTCGTCCAGCAGGATCACCGAATAAGGCCGGCGCCGCACGGCTTCGGTCAAATAACCGCCTTCCTCGTAGCCCACATAGCCCGGCGGCGCACCGATGAGGCGCGCCACGGAATGCTTCTCCATGAATTCGGACATGTCGATGCGCACCATGGCCTCTTCCGTGTCGAACATGAATTCCGCCAGGGCCTTGCACAGCTCGGTCTTGCCCACGCCGGTGGGGCCGAGGAACAGGAAGGAGCCGATGGGGCGGTTGGGATCGGACAGGCCGGCGCGGGAGCGGCGAATGGCGTCGGAAACGGCCTTGATCGCCTCGGACTGGCCCACCACGCGCTGGCCCAGGTTTTCCTCCATGCGCAGCAGCTTGTCGCGCTCTCCCTCCAGCATTTTCGCCACCGGGATGCCGGTCCACTTGGACACCACCTCGGCGATTTCCTCGTCGGACACTTTGTTGCGCAGCAACTGCATCTCGTGCATTTCCGCCTGGGCGGCCAAGTCCAGTTCTTTTTCCAGCTTGGGAATCTCGCCGTATTGCAGCTCGGACATGCGCGTCAGGTCGCCGGCCCGGCGCGCGGTTTCCATGTCCAGCCGGGCGCGTTCCAGCTTTTCCTTGATGGTGGCCGTGCCTTGCAGGGCGGCTTTTTCCGCTTTCCAGATTTCCTCCAGATCGGCGTATTCGCGCTCCAGGTCGTCAATGGTGTCTTCCAGGGCGTCCAGGCGCTTGCGGGAAGCCTCGTCGGTTTCCTTTTTCAGCGCCTCGCGCTCGATCTTCAGCTGGATCAAGCGCCGCTCCAGCCGGTCCATGCTCTCCGGCTTGGAGTCGATTTCCATGCGGATGCGGCTGGCGGCTTCGTCCACCAGGTCGATGGCCTTGTCCGGCAACTGGCGGTCGGTGATGTAGCGGTGCGACAGCGTCGCCGCCGCGACGATGGCCGGATCGGTGATGGTAACGCCGTGGTGCACCTCGTATTTCTCTTTCAAGCCGCGCAGGATGGCGATGGTGTCCTCCACGGCGGGTTCTTCCACCAGCACTTTCTGGAAACGGCGCTCCAGGGCGGCGTCCTTTTCGATGTACTGGCGGTACTCGTTGAGGGTGGTGGCGCCGATGCAGTGCAGCGCGCCGCGGGCCAGGGCCGGCTTGAGCATATTGCCGGCGTCCATGGCGCCTTCCGCCTTGCCGGCGCCGACCATGGTGTGCAGTTCGTCGATGAACAGGATGATCTTGCCTTCCTGCTTGGCGATGTCGTTGAGCACCGCTTTCAGGCGCTCCTCGAAATCGCCGCGGAACTTGGCGCCGGCGATGAGGGCGGCCATGTCCAGGGCCAACAAGCGCTTTTCCTTCATGCCTTCCGGCACTTCGCCGTTGACGATGCGCTGGGCCAAGCCTTCGGCGATGGCGGTCTTGCCCACGCCCGGCTCGCCGATGAGCACCGGGTTGTTCTTGGTGCGGCGCTGCAAAATCTGCACGACGCGGCGAATTTCGTCGTCGCGGCCGATGACCGGATCGAGCTTGCCCTGCTCGGCGCGCTCGGTGAGATCCACCGTGTATTTGTCCAAGGCCTGGCGCTGTTCTTCCGCGTTGGGATCGTCCACCTTGGAACCGCCGCGCAGGTTTTCGATGGCTTTTTCCAGCACGCTGCGGGTAAGCCCGGCCTTGCGCAAGACTTCGCTCAGCGGGCCTTTGTCCTCCAACGCCGCCAACACGAACAGCTCGCTGGTGATGTACTGGTCGCCGCGTTTTTGCGCCAGCTTGTCGGACAGGTTGAGCAAGCGGCCTAGGTCGTTGGAAATTTGCACGTCGCCGCCGGTGCCTTCCACCCGCGGCAGGCGGTCCAGCATTTCCCCGACGGTGGAGCGCAACTGCGTGACGTTGACGCCGGCCTGGGTCAACAGGTGGCGCGTGGTGCCGCCCTGCTGATCCATGAGAGCCACCATGACGTGCACCGGCTCGATGAATTGATGGTCCCGTCCCAAAGCCAGGCTGGAGGCGTCCGACAAGGCGACCTGGAACTTGCTGGTGAGTTTGTCTAAGCGCATGGAGGTTCCCGATTGAGGATTGCTATGGCTTTGAAGATGGGTGCGTAAGCGGCGAAATTCAAGCCGACGGCGACGGACGGCGGCCTTGACACCCGAAGCGGGCTGGCGGGACTATCGCGCTACGACATCCGCACAAGGTAACCCGAATGAGAAGGATCGCTCTCGTTATTTTCGTCCTCGTCTGCGCATGGCAGGGAACACGCCCCAAGACCCTCGCCAAACTGCAAAACACGGTGGACATCACCCGGGAACTGGGCAGCGAACTGCGCTCCGCCCTGGTGGACGAACCCATCGCGCAAGCCAAAGCCGATTTCGTCAAAGGGGTGGAAAAACGCGCCCGCGAAGAAGCCGAAGCGCGCGCCAAGGCAATCGACGCGGCTCTCGAAAAAATGGAACGCGGCGAAACGCCCCCCAACTAACCCGCTGGCGCCCCGGGCCGCTCCCCGCGTTCGCCGCCCGCGCGAATTGTCTCCATTTAAGAAATAGTGACAACACCGATAAGCGGATTGTAAATATCCGCAACGCCTATATCATAGAATCCAAGATTGCAACAAACGATGCGGACACCTCCTCCATGACGATTTTGGAACTTGTACTGGCCAGCGTAATGATCGGCACCGTTGGCGGCACCGTCGCCTACTGCCGGGCGCATTACAAGCAAGCCAGACACACGCTTTCCTCCTCCTCTGTTTAGCGCGCACGACGGCTTAAACAGCTTCGCTTGCCAGGGACGGCGGGTTATTTCTTCCTCGGCAACTGGTCAACGGGAGCTTTCCTCCTCCCTGACTCATCTTGACGGCCTGCCTCCCGGCAGGCCTTTTTTTTGGCTAAATCGCCGCCGCCGACGGATCGGCCAGCAAACCGGCGGCGTGAATGCCGGCGATGGCGCAGGCTTCGTCCCGATCGGACAGGTCGCCGCTAACCCCCACCGCCCCCAGCAAACGCCCGCCATGAGCGCGGATCAATACCCCGCCGGGCACGGGCGCCATCTTGCCGTCGGCCAAGGCCACCAGGGAATTCATGAAAGCCGGCCGCTCGGCGGCGATAACGCCCAGGGCGCGGGACGGCATGCCCATGGCCACCGCTCCCCAAGCCTTGGCCTGGGCGATTTGCGGGCGCAGCAGGGTGGAGCCGTCTTCCCGCTGCATGGCGACCGGGCAACCCGCCGCATCCACCACCACCGCCAAGGGCGCCAGATCCAGTTGCCGCGCGTAAGACAAAGCGCTGTTGACGATGGTGTTGGCGGAAGCGAGCGTAAGTTGTTCCATGGTGCGATCCAGGTTGTAGGTATTGTGCCGCGCAACTTATACGGCGTCGGGCCGTCACGTCAACCGGAAGCCAAGCGGTGGGCGTGGCGGGTGGTTTCCGGTAAGCGGTAACGGCCGGTGCAACGCAGCACCCAGTCCAAAGCCGTGGACAAGCCGACGCGGTGACCGATCGAAACATAGAGAGGACTCACCCCGGCGCGGGAACGCAGCACCGCGCCGATGATTTCGCCCTTGTCCTCCAGCGGCACCCAAGCGCCCTTCTCCGCCGCCAACTCACCGTGACGCCCCACCAGCCGGCTCTTGCCCACACCGATGGTGGCGATGCCGGTCAACACCCCCAAATGGCAAGCGATGCCGAAACGGCGCGGATGGGCATAACCCTGGCCGTCGCACAGGATCAAATCGGGCAAGGTATCCAGTTGTTCCAGCGCCGCCAGCACGGCGGGAATTTCGCGGAAGGACAACAGCCCCGGCACGTAGGGAAAGGCCGTCGGCAACCGAGCGATGGCCTGGTCGATCAAAGCCAACCCCGGATAATCCAGCACCGCCACGGCGGCGCGGGTAATTTTGCCGCCGTCCTCGAACCCCACGTCCACGCCGGCTACGGTGGAAATATCGGGCGGCAGCTGGTCCTCGGCCAGCACATGGCCGCGTAACGCCTGCTGGATGGCGATAGCTTCGGCTGGCGTTACGTTCCAGGGATGGGGATGATGCAGAAGGATCGGCGGCACGGGTCAATAGCTCTGTTCGCGGCGTATTCTCGCTCCCTCCCGCTGAAACGAAACCGTCGGGGCGGGACTAAGAACGCTCCCGCGCCTTGGCCTGGTCCCACAGGGCGTCCAGTTCTTCCAGCGGCGTGCCCTCCAGCGCCTTGCCCTGTTCGGCCAGGCATTGCTCGATGTGCTGGAAGCGGCGGGAGAATTTGGCGTTGGCGGCGCGCAGGGCGGCTTCCGGGGAAACGCCCAGGTGGCGGGCCAGGTTGACGACGACGAACAGCAGGTCGCCGACTTCCTCTTCGATGTGGGCCTGATCGCCCTCGGCGTGGGCCTCGCGCAGTTCGTCCAACTCCTCGTGCACTTTGGCGAAGACCGGCTCCGCTTCCGGCCAGTCGAAACCGAAGCGGGCGGCGCGTCTTTGCAGTTTTTCCGCCCGCACCAGGGCCGGCAGGGCGGCGCCGATGCCGTCCAGCACGCTGGCGGCGGCCTTGCCGGCTTTGGCGTGGCGCTCGTCCAGCTTGGCCTGCTCCCAGGCACGCTTGAAGGCGGCTTCGTCATCAAATACGACGTCGCCGAACACGTGGGGATGGCGGCGGGTGAGCTTGTCGGCGATGCCTTGCGCCACCTGTTCGAAATCGAACAGGCCTTGCTCCTCGGCCACGCGGGACTGGAATACCACCTGGAACAACAGGTCGCCCAGCTCGTCGCGCAGGTCGTCGGTGTCGCCGCGCTCGATGGCGTCGGCCACTTCGAAGGCTTCTTCCAGGGTGTAGGGCAGCAGGCTACGAAAATCCTGCTTCAAGTCCCAGAGGCAGCCCGTTTGCGGGTCGCGCAAACGGGCCATGATTTCCAGCAGGCGGCGGGTGTGATCCATGGCACTATAATTCGCTTTCCTGAATGCCGGCCAGGTTCATGAAATGCTTGAGCAGTCCGATTTTCAAATCTTGTCCGCCGTGGATCGGCACCGAAATGCGCACCGTCATTCCGGCTTTCATGTAGACGTGATGGCTGCCGTTGACGCGCACGAGAACCCAGCCGCGCCGCTCCAGCAATTGAGCGAAGCGGCGGCCGGAAACGGATTTCAAACGGCGATCTCCATGATGTGGTCGTGCTCGGACAAAGCCGCCGCATCCACATCGACGGACATGCAGGCATCCACCGCCTGGTAGAGGTTTTGCAGCAGATCCTCGAACGTTTCGCCTTGCGTGGCGCAGCCGGGGATGGCGGGAACTTCCGCCCAATAGCCGCCTTCCTCGGCGGTATGGATGACGACTTTCAATTTCATGCCTTCGCTCCCCGCCGTGAAACGGCTTCCGGATCAGAAGTGGTAGCCGAAGTGTTCCTGGAACCTGGCCTTGAAGGCTTCCATGGTGAAAGAGTGGTTCTGCGTGCCGTGGTGTTCGATTTTGATGGCGCCCAGCAGCGAGGCGATGCGGCCGGTGGTTTTCCAGTCCAGCTCTTCCAGCAGGCCGTAGAGCAAGCCGGCGCGGTAGGCGTCACCGCAGCCGGTGGGGTCCAGCACCTGCTTGGCCTGGGCCACGGGGATGTGGTGGCATTCGCCGTCGGCGTAAATGTCGGAGCCTTCGCCGCCGCGGGTGACGATCAGCGCGTCCACCCGCTCGGCCAGCTGTTCCAGGCTCAGGCCGGTGCGTTCCTGCATCAGCTGGGCCTCGTAGTCGTTGAGGGATACCCAGGTCGCCAGTTCCACGCATTGCAGCAGCTCTTCGCCGTTGAACATGGGCATGCCCTGGCCGGGGTCGAAGATAAAGGGAATACCGGCTTCGCGGAATTCGCGGCAGTGCTGCGTCATGCCGTCCTTGCCGTCCGGGGCGACGATGCCGACGCGCACGCCGCCGTCCTTGGGGATGTGGTTCTCGTGGGAGAACGACATGGAGCCGGGGTGGAAGGCGGTGATCTGGTTGTCGTCCATGTCGGTGGTGATGTAGGCCTGGGCGGTGTAGCTGTCGGCCACCACGCGGATGTATTCCCGGCTGATGCCGCACTGATCCATCCACTTCGCATAGCTGTCGAAGTCCTTGCCGACGGTGGCCATGGTCAGTGGCTCTTGGCCCAGCAGCTTGAGGTTGTAGGCGATGTTGCCGGCACAACCGCCGTATTCGCGGCGCAGCTCCGGCACCAGGAAGGACACGTTGAGGATGTGGACCTTGTCCGGCAGGATGTGGTTCTTGAATTGATCCTGGAACACCATGATGGTGTCGTACGCCATGGAACCGCAGATGAGCGCGCTCATGAGAGTCTGTGTGCCTTTAAATTTACAGTTTTAAGAATCGGGTTCAGCCTTCGGACTCGGTCCGATAGGCGGCGGCGTCCAGCAGATTGTCCAGTTCGGCGATATCGTCCGCCTTAACCTGGAACAGCCAGCAGCCGTAAGGGTCTTCGTTGATTTTTTCCGGGGAGGCGGCGGCCTCGCTATTCACCGCAACGATTTCGCCCGAAACCGGGCTATTCAGGCCGGAAGCGGATTTGACCGATTCGATGGTGGCGCATTCCTCGCCCTGCTTGACCTTGCGGCCCAGCGCGGGCAGCTCCAGGAAAACCACGTCGCCCAATTGCTCCTGGGCGAAATCGGTAATGCCCACCTTGACCGCGGAACCTTCCAACAAGGCCCACTCATGGGTTTTGGCGTATTTCAGATGTTCCGGTAACAGGCTCATACAAACCCCCATGGCGTTGAATAGCACGTTGATAATGGCCGGAATATTATCACAAGCCAGCCCCCTCTCCGCCCGCATTTGACGGATGCCGACATCGCGTTCTAAAGTTAAGCTGCATACCAGTTATATGTTCATGCAACCGGCCGGCGGCATCGGCACGCGCCGTCCGTGGAAATCGAGATCCAACGATAAGGACAGCCATGTCAGCCGTAACCACCCTGGAGCGGGAACACGCCCTCATCCAACAGGCGTTGGATTTGCTCGCCGGCATCGCCGCCGGCCTGGAGCAAGACCACGCCGTGGAGCGTGAAAACATCGCGGCTTTATTGGCTTTCTTTCGCGATTTCGCCGACCGGCGCCATCACGCGAAGGAGGAAGAAACGCTGTTCCCGCTGTTGGAACAGCGCGGCATCGCCCGGGTCGGCGGCCCCATCGGCGTCATGCTGCACGAACACGAACAAGGCCGCACCATGGTCCGTATCATGGAAGGCCTGCTGCCGGAGTTGGCCGTGCCCGGCGACGGACGCCAGCAATTCACCCGCGTCGCCAACGCCTACGGCAACCTGCTGCGCAACCACATCGCCAAGGAAAACGACTGCCTGTTTCCCATGGCGCAAACGGTGCTGACGAACGAAGACCGGCAAACATTGGAAGCGGCTTTCGCGCAGCAGGACAGGAACGCGGATGACGACAACGGTTTCGCCCGCTACCAATCCATAATCGCCGCGCTGTCCGCCCAACTGGGGGCCACCGCGCCCACCCCGACGCCAGGGTGACCCTTTTGCTGGAACCCGCCGCACTGCCCGATTTTTTCACCGCGTTTTTCTCCGCCGCCATGGTCATATTGGCCGGCGCCGGCTATGCGCTGCTGTATGCCTGGGGCGAAATCAAAAGCGATCGCCGCTTCCGGATCGGGGCGGCACTCAGCTACGCCGTGCTGGCGGCCGCGACGGCGGCCCTGTCCAAGGCGCTGCACCTGCAAGGCCATTGGCTCTGGCTGGCGGCCCTGATGCTGGGCGGCTACTTGCTGGCCCCACTCGCCGTCTGGCGATTGTGCGTCGGCACCCACGCCCTGGAACACGTTACCCAGTCCAACCCAGAAGAAGAAGGAGAATCCCCATGAACAACACGCCCCCTTGGGCTACGGAAGCGCTATGGAAGAAGGTGGCCGTGTGGGTCACCGCCTTGTCATTCGTGCTGCTGGTGGTCCTGACCTTCGATTCCATGGCGAAAACCGCCGCCGGCGGCAGCCGGGTACCGGCCTACAGCGTCGTCAACAAGCAAATCGATTACCGCTACGACCAGGCCGCCCAACGCTACAAACCGGTGATCGGCGGCGAGCAGCCCCTGTTCGGCAAGGCGCTGGACGAAGCGACGGCGGAACAACAGGTCTCCCTGGGCAAAAAGACCGTGCAGGGCAAGAACTGCATCAATTGCCATACCATACTCGGCAACGGCGCCTATTACGCCCCGGACCTCACCAAAAGCTGGCTCGACCCCGCCTGGATCAGCGAAACCGAGCGGGAAAAACGCATGCTGGCCTTTTTGCTCGACCCGGAGAAAAACCATGTCGGCTACGGCAGCACCCGGCGCATGCCCAACCAGCACTTGACGGAAGCCGAGGCGCGCGGAGTCATCGCCTTCCTCAAATGGATGTCCTCCATCGACACCAACGGCTTCCCCCATAACTTCAAAACCATCACGGCGGAGCAATAAGCATGGCTAACGGAGCAATCGATACCGCCGCCCTCAACGGCGGCCAGAAGCTGGCGCTGCACTACTTCGCCGTAGCGCTGATCCTGTTCGCCGCGCAAATCCTCTTCGGCCTGCTGGCGGGCATCCAGTTCGTCAAACCGGACTTCCTGTTCGGCGTGCTGGATTTCAACGTCAACCGCATGGTGCACATCAACGCCATGGTGGTATGGCTGCTGTACGGTTTCATCGGCGCCATTTACTGGCTGCTGGAAGAAGAAAGCGGCATTGCCGTGGTCGGTCTGCAACTGGGCCGCATCGCCTTCTGGGTGCTGACGGCGGCGGTGACGGTGGTGGTGCTGGTCTACCTGCTGGTGCAATCGGGCGCCGGCAACGACACCACCATCTGGCTCATCAACGAAGGCCGCGAGTACATCGAAGCGCCGCGCTGGGCCGACATCGGGATCGTCGTTGTGATGCTGGTATTCTTCTACAACGTCGCCGGCACTTTCAGCAAAGGCCGCTGGTCGGGCATCGCCGGCGTGTTGACCCTGGACCTGGTGGCGCTGGCCGGCCTCTACCTCGCCGGCATGTTCTACGTCACCAACATCACCGTGGACCAGTACTGGTGGTGGTGGGTGATCCACCTGTGGGTGGAAGCCACCTGGGAAGTGCTGGTGGGCTGCATCATGGCCTGGAGCCTGATGAAGCTGCTGGGCGTGCGTCGCCAGATCGTGCAGACCTGGCTGTACATCGAAGTGGCCATGATGTTCGGTTCCGGCATCCTCGGCCTGGGCCACCACTACTTCTGGATCGGCACGCCGGAATACTGGCTGACCATCGGCGGCTTCTTCTCCGCCCTGGAGCCGGTGCCCCTGGTGGCCATGGTGGTGCACGCCGTCTACGACGCCGGGGTGCACAAGTTCAAGTCCGGCAACCACCCGGCCCTGGGCTGGGTCATCGCCCACGCTTTCGGCAACTTCCTCGGCGCCGGCGTATGGGGCTTCATGCACACCCTGCCGCAGATCAACCTGTACACCCACGGCACGCAATGGTCCGCCTCCCACGGCCACCTGGCGTTCTTCGGCGCCTACGCCACCCTCAACATCGCCGTGTTCTACATGGCGGCGCAAAAACTGCGCGGCAACGTATGGATGGGCGGCGGACTGGCCGGCAACGGCTGGAAGTGGAAATGGTCCATGGCCCTGCTGAACTTCGGGGTGCTGGGCATGACCGTGGCCCTGCTCATTGCCGGCTACGAACAGTCCTTCGTGGAACGCGCCGTGGAGGGCTCCACCTGGGGCGGCTATTTCGCCGCGCAAAACCATCCCTGGTTCCAGCAAGCCATGGTCTGGCGCTTGGCGCTGGGCGTGGTAACCGCCGGCGGCCTGGTGTTGCTGCTATGGGACTTGCTCACCATCGGCAAGGGCGAAAGCCGCTCCGCGCCGGAGCTGAGCCCGGAAGCCGACGCCGCTTGAGCGGCTAGCCGCTATAATGGCCGCACCGTGCAACCGTCACGGTGCGGCGCCGGGCGCCGCGCCGCCGCGCCTGGACCGACATGACACTAGCCCCGCTCCGCATCCTTCTCGCGCTCATCGCGCTCGTACCGCCGCCGTCATTCGGCCAAAACGACGACGATGACGACGACCGCCCCCGCACCTCGGCCCGGCCGGCTTCTCCCACCCCGGCGGCCGCCGCGGACCACCCGCATTCCCCAACGGCCACCAACGCGACGGCCGCCGCCCCATCCGCCGGCCATGTGCGCCTCAGCCCGGAACAGCAACGCGCCGCCGGCATCGCCGTGCAGGTGCTGACGGAAACCCGCCAACGGCCGGAGTTCTCCGCCTATGCCCGCGTGGCCGACATCCAGCCCCTGCTGAACCTCGCCACCCGCTTGCGCGCCTTGCAGGCCGAACGCACCGTGTCGCGCACCACGCTGGGAGCCTCGCAAAAAGCCCTGGAACGCACCGCCAAACTGCATAAGGAAGACGCCGCCTCGGCCCGCAGCCTGCAACAAGCCCAAGCCCAACAAGCCGGCGACGCCGCCCGCGCCGCCGCCGCCGAACAGCAACTGGCCATCCTGCGCACCGAGGCTTTGCAGCAATGGGGAGCGACCCTGGCCGGCTGGGCGTTCAGCCCGTCCCACCCGACCTTGGAACGACTGCTGCTGCGCCAGGACGTGCTGGTGGAGCTGGCCCTGCCGCCGGAGCGCACGATGCCGGCCGGCACGGAGCAAATCCGCTTGGCCCGCCAAGGCGACAAGCGCCACACCGTAGAAGGCCGCCTGGTATCCGCCGCGCCCCGCACCGGCGACATCACCCAAGGCGAAACCTGGTTCGCCGTCGCCCCCGCCGACGCCTTGCGCACCGGCATGCGGCTGGATGCCTGGGTGCCCACGGAAGCGGACGCCGTGGCCGGCGTCGAGTTTCCGGTGGAAGCGGTGTTGTGGCGCTCCGGCAAACCCTGGGTCTACCTGCAAATCGACGACGACCGCTTCGAACGCCGCCTGATCCCCGCCTATACCGATCACGGCGCGCGCTGGTTCGTCGGAACCGGCGTCGCCCCCGGCGACAGACTGGTGATAAACGGCGCGCAACTGCTGTTATCCGAGGAATTCCGCGGGCAAATTCCCGCGGAGGACGACGATTGAGTGGGGAGCCAGCGTCATAATGTGTTCTTATGATATAACCGGCACTTCAGCACAAACAGCACTAAGAAAGCTTGGATGCCCCCATAGAGTCTGATAGATTTAGCGGTTGTGGACCGCATAGTCATAACCGAACATAACCAAGAAGCGGCCGGAGAGAATACGCCATGTCACAAGCCGAAACCGAGGCCACAGAATCCACCCCGCTGGGCGCGGACGACGACATCGAGAAGCTGCTGGCCGAGCGCCAACGCCTGGAAGCCGCTTTCGAGGAGAAGTTCAAGCGCGCCATCTCGGTGATGTTCACCGACCTGAAAGGCTCCACGGCCATTACGGAAAAAGTCGGCGATTTGGCGGCCCGGGATTTGATGAAGCGCCATAACGACATTTTCTTCCCCATCGTGGAGAAGAACGGCGGCGTTGTGGTGAAAACCATGGGCGACGGCACCATGTCGTACTTCAACACCGCCCAGGAAGCGGCCCGCACCGCCGTGGCATTCCAGAAAGCCTTGGCCGAATACAACCTGGGCAAGCCGCAAATTCCCATCGAAGTCACCATCGGCATCCACACCGGCATCGGCATCGTGGAAAAAAACGACATTTACGGCGACGTGGTAAACGTGGCGGCCCGCTTCGAATCCCAGGCGCCGGCGGGAGGCATCGCGGTGTCGGAGGACACCTACAACGCGCTGGAGGACCGCACGGAAATCTATTGCCGCTTCGTCCGCATGGCGAGACTGAAAGGCAAATCCGACGAATTCAAGGTTTTCAAGATTTTTTGGGATCCCAAGGAAATCGAAGAAGACCGCCAAAACCCGACAGCCACCCTACCGTCGTCCGGCGCGCCGGCCGCCCAGCAAAAAAAGAGCAACATGCGGCTGTTCATCGCTTTGGGCGTCATGCTCGCCGCCGTTTTCGCCATCATGGCGGCCACCCAATGGATGGCTTCGGGCGACATGAAGTCCGAAAAACGCTCCGTGCACAATAAGGCTTAAAGCCCGCAATCAGATATCGAAGACAATAACCAATAAAAATAAACAATAGGTAAGCGCTAATCCTTCTCACTAGTATAAGGACGTAACCCACCATCCCTCCCAGGGAACCAAAAGCAGTGACAGCCTTAAGCCAAAGCCTTCGGGGAATGCCCGCGGTATCTTCCATCCTCCTCGCGCTTTCGCTGGGCGTTCTCACCATCGGTTTCGTCTACCTCGGCCAGGTTCGGCTGTCCCTGGACGAGCAACTCTTGCTAGGCTGGGGCTTGATCGGCGTCATGATGCTGCTCAACGCCATCAAGAGCATGAAAACCCCGCTGGGGCGCATCATCTTCCTCAGCCTCACGCTGTTCGTCTATTTGCGCTACATGAGCTGGCGCACCACCGATACGCTGTTTTTCCTCGGCCCCCTGGATTTCGCCGGAATGGCGTTGGTGTATGTGGCGGAACTGCAGGTGGGCGGCGTGTCCCTGCTCAACATGTTCGTCAACCTGTGGCCCCTCAACCGCCCCATCGCGCCGCTGCCGCCGGACGAATCGCTGTATCCCAGCATCGATATATTCATACCGACCTATAACGAACCGGAAGACATCGTCCGCGTCACGGCCACCGCCGCCACACAGATCGACTATCCCAAGGACAAGCTGAAAATCTACATCCTTGACGACGGCGGCACCGAACAACGCCGTTCCCACTTGGTGCACGGGGCCGCCGCCTGGCAACGATTCCGCAACCTGAACGCCCTGGCCGACAGCCTCGGCATCGGCTACCTGACGCGGGCGCGCAACGAGCACGCCAAGGCCGGCAACATCAACTCGGCGATGCGCCATACGAACAGCGAGCTGATCCTGATCCTCGATTGCGACCACGTCCCCACCGTGGACATCCTGCGCAACACCGTCGGGCTGTTCCTCAAAGACCCCAACCTGTTCCTGGTGCAAACCCCGCACTTCTTCGTCAACCCCGACCCCATCGAACGCAACCTCGGCAGCTTCGGCCGGGCGCCCAGCGAAAACGAAATGTTCTACCGGGGCGCCCACCCGGCCATGGACCTCTGGAACGCCAGCTTTTTCTGCGGCTCCGCCGCCCTCCTGAAGCGCAGCGCTTTGGAGGAAGTGGGCGGCGTGTGCGGCGAAACCATTACCGAAGACGCCGAGACCGCCCTGACGCTGCACAGCAAAGGCTACAACAGCGCCTTCATCGACCGGCCCATGGTCTGCGGCTTGTCGCCGGACACATTCGGCGACTTCATCGTGCAACGCAGCCGCTGGTGCCAAGGCATGCTGCAAATCTGTTTCCTGAAGAATCCGGTCAAAAACCGCGGGCTCAGCCTGCCGCAAAAGATTTGCTACACCAGCGTTTATTTCTTTTGGTTTTTCGGCTTTTCCCGCTTCATATTCTTCGTCGCGCCCACCATGTTCATCTTGTTCGGACTCCAGGTCTACAACGCCTCGTCCGACCAAGTGCTGGCCTACGCAGCGCCCAACCTCGTCGCCAGTTTTATCGCCAGCGACTACCTGTTCGGCCGTTTTCGCTGGCCCCTCTACTCGGAACTCTACGAAAGCGTCCAGGCCATTTTCCTGGTGCCGGCCATCGCCGGGGTGGTCAACGCGCCAAGACGCCCCACTTTCCTCGTCACCCCCAAGGGGCAGACCATGGACGAAGACTTCCTCAGCCCCATGGCCGGGCCGTTCTACGTCATGTTCGGCATCATGCTGGCCGCCTTGCCGGTATTCGTCTTCAAGTGGTTCGAATATCCCGCGTTTCGCGACGCCTTGACGGTCTGCCTATTCTGGCTGCTGCTCAACCTCTCCATCGCCCTGGCCTCCCTGGGGGCCTTTTGGGAAAAGCGCCAAATTCGCCGCCATTACCGGGCCTGGGCCAGGGGAACGATCAAACTTATCGACGAAACCCGCGGCATAGAGCTCTCCGCCGAATTGACCGATCTGTCCCTGTCGGGACTGGGCGCCAAGCTGCCCTGGAGCGACCGCCTCGCCAAAGGCGAGTGCATCACCGTCGAAGTCACCAACAGCCTGGGCAAGCGCTTCGTCCTCCCGACAAAGATCCTGCGCTATTTCAAGCAAGGCAACACCGCCTTGCTGGGGGTCTCGTTCCTGGAAGAAGAGGAGCGCTTCGCCGAGTTGGTGCAACTGGTTTACGGCGACAGCCAGCGCTGGGAGGATTTCTGGCAAATGCACGAAAAGCCGCCCTCCTCCCTCAAAATCGCCCTGCACTTCGTGCGCATGGGCATGACCGGCGCCAAGTTCGGTTTCCGCGGCTTTATCGACGCCCTCATCCGCTGGATGAAGCAGTTGCTGCAGTTCTTCTACTGGCTCCTCTCCAACGTCACTCTCGCCCTGGCCGCAATCGGCGCATTCTGGAGAAAAAACCAGGGACGCCGGCACTATCGCGCCTGGGCTCAGGGCAAGGTCAACCTGGTCGTGGACGAAATTCGCGGCATCACCCTGACCGCGGAGCTGACCGACCTTTCTCCTTCCGGCCTCGGCGTCAAAGTGCCGTGGACGCCCCACATCGGCAGAGGGGACACCATCGCCATCGAATTAACGGATCGATACGGCAAAAAGTCGGTGCTGCCCATCGAGATCCTGCGCTATTCCAGACAAGGCGATTTCGCCATAGTGGGCGCACGATTCGTGGAAAAAGAACTGCGACTCACCGAAATCGCCCGTTTGGTTTACGGCAGCAACTAACCGTCGATAGCGTATTAACGGCTTCCGCTCCCCATTAACAAAACCCCATTGAAACCTGTCCGGAAACGGATATGCGCGAAGCCGGAGAAACTTGTACCATGATGCACAAACCGGCGGAAAGCTTATCGCAAAAGCCATCGGCCCACCGACCCGCATTATCGATACGGCACGCCGGCGCGGGCCGCCCGCGCCAGAGAATCCATGGCGCCTACTTGCGGTTTCTCCATGCCATCGCGCCCGCCCTGTCGTTGATCGCCACCGGAACCCACTGTTTGTTAAAGAAAAATTAACTGAATTTAAACAACCCGAACGGACGCTATCTCATAAATAAAACTGAATGGAGGTTCGCGCAAGGAGGCGTATACTCCGAGAGAGACGTGATATAGATCACAAACCAACAAAAAACAAAAACAATGACCATCCGTATCCTGCTCGCATTGCTGGGGCTGCTCATCGGCCAAGCCGTCCACGCCGAAACCCTAAGCCTACCGCTTCACAAATTCACGGCGGCGAAGAACGTCGACTTCCGTTGTTACAGCACAACGCACGAATTGCAGCTGCCCATCCCCAAGCGCTGGAAAGTACGCAAGGCCACGCTGCGATTCAGCTACGTCAATTCTTCCGCCCTGATAAAAGCCAATTCGCAACTGTCGGTGCACGTGAACGGCTCGGCCATAACCCAGCTACCGCTGGACCCCCTGGCACCGGAAAGCGCGGTCAAAGTCGACCTGCCGCTGGAGCTCCTGCAAGCCGGCTACAACCGCCTGGGCTTCAGCATCGCCCAGCACTACACCCTGGGTTGCGAATTCCCCTGCGCCCCCGAATTGTGGACGCAAGTGAAACTGGGCGAGGCCATGCTCGACCTGGAATACGACTGGCAGCCCCTGCCGCTGGCCGTGTCCACCATCGCCGATCTGCTGTTCGACCCGGCCATCATTCCCAAAGGCCAAGTCCACATGATCACCGAGGGCGTCTCGGGCGCCGCCATGACGCCCGCCGGCATCGTCGCCTCCGGCGTAGGCTTGCGTTTTGAATACCGGCCGGTGGATTTTTCCGTATCCGACCAATTGCGCGCCGGCCGAGACAACATCCTCATCGGCGAAAAGCCTTTCGTGGAAGCCTTCCTGCGCCAACAGGGAATTACGCTGGACGTATCCGGCCCCGTATTGAAGATTTACCACATGCCGATATCGGCCGGCGCCCAGGGCCAGAACGCGGGCGGCCCCGACAAGACCCACGCGCTGGTCGTCGTCAGCGGCTTGAACAGCGAGCAATTGAAGCTGGCGGCGGAGTCCTTCGACGTACTGTCCACCCCCCTGCCCAACTCCGACGAGATGCAGGTCAGCGAATTCTCCATGCCTGAAATCCAGCAGTACACAGGCAAGGACACCCTGGTGCCCGGGGAAAAATACCCGTTCCATAAGCTGGGCTTCGACGACGTGACCATCGTCGGACTGAGTCCCCAGGAAAAAGGCTTCAGCTTCCGCCTGCCGTCGGACTTCGCCATTTCGCCCAACCAGCACGTGGACCTGGACCTCGACTTCGCCTATGCCGCCGGCATGGCGACCAATTCGACCTTGAATTTGTACCTCAACGGGGTCTTCATCAGCTCCCTGCTGCTGGACAATGTCCACGGCGCGCTCATCACGGGCTACAAAGTCAGCGTCCCCACCTACCTGTTCCGCGCCGGCACCAACAACTTGTCGTTCAAGACGGTGCTGACGCCGGTACACAACGACTTCTGCAGTTTCATACAGTCGGAAGGCTTGCTCGTCACGCTGTATAAATCCTCCTCGCTGCTGTTCCCGCAAATGCCGCACCGCATCGAGCTGCCCAGGATGGACCTGTTCTTCGTCAACGCCTTCCCCTTCACCCGCTGGCCGGACGGCTTCGAGACCACCTTCCTGCTCACCCAGCCGGAGTATGGCGTGGCGTCGACCATGATGAATCTGATCTCGCTCATGAGCCAGAAGAACGGCTACCCGCTGTTCGGCATCAAGGTCAGCACCGAGCCGGACGAACAAATCAGCGACGAACTGATCGTCATCGGACGCACCGACACCCTGCCCCCCGCGGTGCAGGAACACGCGCCCATTACCCTGGGTGAAAAGCTGAAAATACCCTACCCCGTGTTCAAAAGCGCCGACGAAGCCTCCGCACTCGCCTTCAGCACGCAGAAAAGCGGCATCGGCCAAGACAAGGGCCTCATCATGCAAATGCAGTCCCCCTACAAGGAAGGGCGGACGGCCATGGTGCTCACGTCGCCGTCCTACGCCGGCCTGGCGAGGCTTGGCGAAACCCTGTGGGACGGCGGCCTGCAAAGCGCCACGCGCGGCGACCTGCTGCTGGTCGACTTCGACTACGACGAACGCCGGCAACAGCGCTACGGCGACGGCTGGGAAGTCAAAGCCCACTCGATGGACACCGGCAACCACTTCACCACCGGCAAGAGCGGTGCCATTTCCACCGTCGACTTCTACCTGACTTCCTATCCCTGGCTTTATATCATCGCCTTGACGACGGTCACCCTGCTCTTGTCGCTGGTCATTTACCTGATGCTCAAGCGGCATCGCGCAAAACGGCTCGGCACCACGGAATAAGGAAACTAGCATGGCAAAGTCAAAAATCCTGCTCGGCCTCGGCTTGTGTCTCGCCATGCATAGCGCAACCGCCGACGACTCCGCCCCGGCCAAGGCGTGGGAACACTATAAGCAGCACTTCATCAGCCAGGACGGGCGGGTGATCGACATATACCAAAGCCGCGTCAGCCACTCGGAAGGCCAAGGCTACGGCATGTTGCTGGCCGAACGTTTCAACGACCGCCGTCTGTTCGACACGCTGTGGAACTGGACGCGCAATAATCTCCAGGCACGCAGGGACGGCCTGCTGGCCTGGAACTGGGGACAGCGCCCCAACGGCCAGTGGAACGTCATCGACTACAACACCGCCAGCGACGGCGACCTCCTGGTGGCCTTCGCCCTGGCCCGCGCCGGCCAACGCTGGCAAGCCCCCGCCTACACCGACGAAGCGCGGCGGCTCGCCAAGGCGCTCCGGGAAAACGTCGCGGCGGAGCAACAAGGGATCAGCTATTTGCTGACCGGCTACTACGGCTACGCCGACGAAAAAGGCGGCCTGGTGCTCAATCCCGCCTACCAGATACCCAGCGCCTACCGCGCCATGGGCGAGCTGGACGACAAAGCCTTCTGGGAAAAAGTCGAACAAGGCGGCGCGACGTTATGGCAAGCGGCCTGCGACAACCCGTCCGGCCTGCCGGCCGACTGGCTGGCGGTGCGCAAGGGCAAGGCCGGCACCGACGAAGGCCACCCGGCGCACTTCGGCTACGAAGCCATACGGGTATACCTGTATGCCGATTGGCTGGAGCCCTATCAATCCCCGTGCGGCGGCGAACAATTGCTGGAACGCTACCGCAAGGACAAGCGCTTGGCCCCCTGGTACGGCCTGGACGGCAAAACCGCCTCCAAGGACGAAGCGTCCGCCGGCTATTACGCTATCGCCAGCCGCTTAGCCGAACGCCTCGGCCGCGGGGAAGAGGCGAAAAAGCTGCGGGAAACCGCCGACAAGCAAATAGCCTGGGATCCGGACGGCTATTATGCCTATAGCCTTTACCTGCTCGCCGTAGCGCCGCGCTGATCCATGCTCGCAGGCCGCAGCACATCGCCAGCGTTGATCGGTGCCTGCCTGGCGCTTGCGACGGCGCAGGCCGCCGAACCGCCGCAAGCCTCGCAAATACCGCAAGTGCCGATAGTGCCCGTCGCGGTGCAAGCCGCGCTGCTGCCCACGCTGGAGGAAGCCCGCCGCGCCTTGCCCGGCTTGGCGCAGGTCACTTCGTTACCCCTGCTACTGGTGCGCAAAGGCAAAGAGACCGCCATCCAAACGGAAGCCATCGACGATTCGCGCGACATCGACCAACTGCTGGGCCAGCTGAAGGCGCGCGGCTACAACCGCGCCCTCGTCACGGCCGCGGCCGAGAAATCGGAAATATTGTTCCAGATCGGCCGAAACCCGGGCAGCGACGCGGCCCCCGCCGTATCCCATACCCCGGTCGAAACCGCCGCCCCCATTCGCGCCTCGGAAGCCGAGATGTTCCCGCCGCCGAAGGAATTGTCCCTGACCAGCGCGGACAGCGTGGAAAAAGCCTGGAAAGCGCTCAGACACCGCGACTTGGAACGCGCCGCCGCCCTATTTCAAGCCTTCGCCCAACAAAAGGGACCCCACGCGCGCGAAGCGCTCTGGGGCTTGGCCGTGGTCCATTACCGGCGGGGCGAGTACAGCGAAGCGTCCAATTTGCTGGAACAGCTGATCGACAAAGGCTACCGGCTCAGCGAGGTTCGCCCGCTATACGCCGACACCCTGTATCGCCAGGAAGTCCGCGCCAATCAGGAAAAAGAAAGCGACTGTCGCCGAGTGCTCGACGCCTGGCGGCTACCCGCATCGGCGTGCGGCCGTGCATGGTTGCAAAACGCGGTGGCCCGAGTGAGGCAGTAGAGCCCTGAGTTGCCGGATTTCCGGCCCATGATGCAAGCGCGCAACGGACCAATAAACAGCCTTTAGTTTTCGCAAAAATAGCGATGTCCCTAATGAAAAGCCGATCTTCTCTGCATATTGGCAACGGTTTTGCAAAAAATTCGCCCGGCGCCGGTTTTCCGTCCGTCCCGGCGGAAGGCGCCAAGGCCGGGTTCCCATGGTTCACGCCCATCCAGGCGCTATGGACCGGCAATCCCGACCTACACCCCCAGCCGATCGACCGACTCGGCGCCCTGTTGCCGCGCACCGCCGCGTCGCTGCGCCGCCCGATCAAAACCGCCCTGTTGCTGCCCTGCCTGTGGATGCTGGGCGGCCTGGCGCCCGCCTGGGGCGTACCGGCGCCGCAGCCCTCCGCGCCCCCCGCCAAAGCCGTAAAAGAGGAGCCCGCCGCCGGTACGGCCCAAGCCGCCCCCCAGGTGGAGGTGCGGAAGACCGAGTACGACTTCAAAAACCTGGGCTTCGCCGAGTCCATCCAATTGCAGGGCATGAACGCCAGCAGCAGCCTTTCCATCGGCATGCGCCGCGACGAAATGGTCACGCGCGCCCGCCTGCTGCTGCGCTACACCAGCTCCCCCGCGCTGCTGCCCGACGTATCCCACATAAAAGTCACCCTGAACGGCGAATTGGCCGCGACCATCCCCTTGAGCAAAAGCGAGGACGGTCAGGAGCAACACCGGGAAATCGTTCTGGACCCCTTGTATTTCAGCGACTTCAACCAGTTGAGCTTCCAACTGATCGGCCACTATTCCAAAGAGTGCGAAGACCCTCGCCACTCCAGCATCTGGGCCACGATCAGCAATCAAAGCCGACTGGAACTGTCGATGCGACCGTTGGGCGTATACAACGACCTGGCGCAATTGCCGGCGCCGTTTTTCGACCCGCGCGACAACCGGCCCATGACCGTGCCGTTCGTCTTCGCCGCCCGCCCCAGCACCGCCGTCCTGCGCACCGCCGGCGTGGTGGCCTCCTGGTTCGGCACCATGGCGGACTACCGCACCTTGCGCTTCCCGGTCACCCGCAACGCCCTGCCCGAACGCCACGCCCTGGTTTTCGCCACCAACAACGATCAAATTCCCGGCCTGGACCTGCCGCAGGTGGAAGCCCCGACGCTGACCATGGCGTCCCACCCCAATAACCCGTCGATCAAGTTGTTGCTGGTGCTCGGACGCGACGAAACCGACTTGAAAACCGCCGCCGACGCCCTGGTGCTCAGCCACGCCCTGTTCAGCGGCGAAAGCACCACCGTGCGTCAGGTGGAATACCCGCCGCGCCGCCGTCCCTACGATGCGCCCAATTGGCTGCCCACCGACCGGCCGGTGAAGTTCGGCGAATTGGTTGACGACGCGGCGAAACTGCAAGTGGAGGGCTACGCGCCGGCGCCCATCCAAATCAACCTGCGCATGCCCCCCGACCTTTGGGACGGACAAAGCCAAGGGGCGCGCCTCGACCTGAAATACCGCTATACTCCCCCCGCCCAGTTGGACGGTTCCACCCTGGACGTGAGCCTCAACAACCGTTTCGTCCACGCCTTCCGCCTCAAGCCGGACGGCGCCGAAATCGAAAACGGCCGTTTTGCGATCCCCTTGTGGGAACAGAGCGGCGGCACGCGGAAACAGGCGTCGCTCTCGCCAAAATTCCAAATGGGCGGCAAAAACCGGTTGCAATTCCGTTTCATCTTCGACGACAAGCAGAGCGGCGGCGACCATTGTTCCGGGCGGCCGCTGTCCAACGTGCACGGCGCGCTGGATGCGGACTCCACCATCGACCTGACCAACATGCCCCATTACACGGCCATGCCCAACCTGGGACTGTTCGTCAACAACGGCTTCCCGTTCACCAAGTACGCCGACTTGGCGGAAACCACCATCGCGCTGCCGGAACGGCCCACTTCCGTGGATATGGAAACCTTCCTGGCCCTGATGGGCCACATGGGCAAGTTCACCGGCATACCGGCCCTGGCGTTCAACCTGTTGACCACCGACAAAATCGCCGACGCCGGCGACAGCGACATCCTGGTGATCAACGCCTCGTCCAGCCAGGACTTGCTGACGCGCTGGGAAGACCACTTCCCCGCCGTGGTCGGGCCCAACCGGCGCAACATCCCCGTCGGCGCCATGTCGTCCATGCGCGCCCTGCTGGACCCGGACGCGGATCGCCAAGCGGAAAACGGCAGCGCCATCCTGGATGGCGAAGGCCCCATGGCGGCGCTGGTGTCCTTCCAGTCGCCCCTGGAATCGGGCCGCACCGTGGTCGCGCTGATGGGCACGGAATCGGACATGGCCGAAACCATCATCCAAGCCATGGAAGACGAAGGGCAAGCCAGCCGCATCAATAAGAACGTCGTCTTCATCCGCCAAGGCCTGGTAGAAGACTTCCGCGTCGGCGACGTCTACTACCTGGGCAATCTGCCGGGCAAAAACTGGCTGCGCTACCACGGCGCCCAACACCCGTTGCTCCTAGCCCTGGCCGGCATCGCCGGCAGCCTGCTGCTGGCCTTCCTGGCGTACTGGGCGCAACGACGGGTTTCCCGCTCAAAATCGCCGGAATAAGCCATGGCGAGATTGCGATGGCGACATTTAAGCGGATGGCTGCTGCTGAGCCTGAGCTTGGCCGGCCATGCCGCCCCGCCGGCGGAAGACCCCGCCGTTGCCGAGCTTCTGGCCAGCGCGCGCTTGTGGAACACCAAGCTGCGCGCCGACCTTGCGCGCAACGCCCTGGAAAAAGCCCTGCGCATCCAGCCGGACAATCCCCAGGTGCTGCTGGCCCTGGGCATGCTGGAATTGAACGGCAACGCCTTCAAGCAAGCCCAGGAATGGCTGCAGAAACTGCAAACCGCCCATCCCAATGACGCTGCCACCCGCCAGCTGGCCGACGCCTACCGTATCGCCACCACCGACCGCTTCCGCATGGGCGCGGTGCGGACCCTGCTATCGCGCCCCAATCAGCAGGACCGCGAAAAAGCCGTGGCCGAATTACGCAAGCTGTTCCCCAACGGCGCGCCGGAAGGCGAACTGGGCATCACTTACTACAGCATCATCGACAGCACGGCCAAAGGCCAGGCCGAAGCCCAGGCCGGCTTGGAACGCCTGGTCAAGCAAATGCCCGGCGACCCGCGTCCGCTGATGGCCCTGGCCGAGCATTACTTCGGCAGTCCGGCCACCCTGCCGCGAGGCATCCGCATGGCCGTCGACCTGGTCAAGCGCGAGGACGTCAGCCGCAAAGACGCGTTGGCGCTCTGGCGCAGCGGCCTGAGTTATCTGGCCACGGACCCGGACAGCATCCCGTTTTATAAAGAATTCCTGGCGCAGGACCCCAACGACGAAGAGGTGCTGAAGCTGCTGGCCCAAGCCAGCGATCCGCAAATCATGGCGCGGAAATCGGCTTGGCAGCGATACGACGCCGGCGACAAAACCGGCGCGGCGAACACCCTGGAAAACCTGGCCCGGGAACATCCGGAAAAGCCGGAGAACATCGGCAACCTGGGCATGCTGCGGCTGCGGCAAGGCCGTTACCAGGAGGCGGTCGAGCTGTTCCAGCAGGCGGCCCGCATGGATGCGGCCGGCGCCAAGGGCTGGCGCGACATGATCACCGACGCCCATGTGGCCCAATGGATCAAACAAGCCGACGATGCGATGCTGGCGGAGCGCGTCGACGAAGCGCAGGAGAAAGTCCGCGAAGCCTTGCGCTTGCGCCCCAACGATCCCGACGCCATGGCCACCCAGGCGGAGATTCACGCCGGACGCAACAACGCCGCCGCCGCCGCCGAACCTCTGTTCCGCGCCGTGCTCAAGGCCGATCCGGCCAATTACCGGGCGGTCAAAGGCTTGGCCACGCTGATGAGCAAAGCCGGCCAATCGCGGGAAGCGCGGCGCTTCGTCGAAGACGTCATCAAAGCCAACCCCAGCCAAGCGGACAGCCTGGCCGACGTGGCCGCCGGCGTCATCCGCGACGAATCGGACCGGTTGCTGGCGGAAAACCGCCCGGAAGCCGCCCTGTCGCTGCTGGAGGAAAGCCGTCGGCTTTATCCCAAGGCCAGCTGGCTGCGTTACGACCTGGCGCGTCTCTACGCCCGCCGCGGCGACGTGGAAGGCGGCCGGCGCCTGATGGCACAGGGCGGCGGCGATCCCACCGACGCCTATGCCCAAGCCCTGTTCCTGTCCGGCCTGGACGACGAAGCGGCCGCCTTGGAGGCGCTGTCGCGCATCCCGGAGGACAAGGAAGACGCGTCCACCCGCACCCTGGCGCGCCAGTTGACCATACGCCTGCGCGGCAAGCAGGCCCAGGCGCTGTTCGCCAAGGATAAGAAAGCCGCGCGGCAGATGCTGGAAGACGCGGAAGCCCTGGCGGAAAACAATGCCGATCTGCGCTGGGAAGCGGCGGCGGCCTGGCTGCGCATCGGCGAGGCGCAAAGAGGCCTGGAATTGGGCCGGCAATTGCTGGGCAAGGGACCGATTACGGCGGAGCAGCGCCTGGCCTACGCCAACCTGCTGGACACCGCCAAGCGCGACAGCGAGCTGACCGCTTGGCTGGAAAAAATCGACGACAGCGCCAAACTCAGCGCGGCGCAGAAATTATCCTTGCAGGGGCTGCACCGCTCCGTGCTGATGCGCCGGGTCGATACCTTGCGGCGGCAGCAGCGCAACGACGAAGCCCGCCAACTGCTGGAAGCGGCCATGAAGCAGCAAGCGCAAGACGCGCGTCTGCTTACCGCCGAGGGCGAGCTGCTGGCGGAGAGCGGCGACACCCAGGCCGCCAGCCGCCTGTTCAGCCAAGCCATCGAAATCCAGCCCGATTACCACGACGCGCGCATCGCCCAAACCAAGATCTGGTGGGAAAGCGGCGAGAAAGCCCTGGCCCTGCGGGAGCTGGAAAACCTGCGGCAAACCGTTCCCGCCGAAGACAAAGACACGCGTTTGTCCCTGGCGCGCCGCTATACCTCCCAGGAACAGTACGACGAGGCGCGGGGACTGCTGAAAGACCTCGGACAGCGCTTTCCCGGCGACGAGAACACGCTGCTGCAAATGGGCTACACCGAACGGGCCGCGGAGAATTACGACTCGGCCATGTCCCTGTTCGCCCAGGCCAAAGCGGTGGAAACGCCTGTCCCCGCCGCGGAAGCGGGCGGCGAGGAAGCGCCCCGCTCGTCCGCCAGCGAGGCCATGGACGACATACAGCTGCGCCGCTACGGCTACTTCAGCACGGGCTGGGACCAACGCACCCGTACCGGCGATCCGGGCATTTCCCAGATATCCAACACCGAAGTCCCCATGTATATACGCTTCGCCGACGGCTACCGCGGCCATTGGTTCGCCCACGTGGACCAATCGACGGTGGACGCCGGCCGCCTGCCCCTATACAACTACGACACCGCCGCCCTCTTCGGCAAGCTGCAAGCCTACGGCGCCAACAACCTGCAAGGCAAAGCCCACGAACTGGCCACGGGCACGGCCTTCGGCGCCGGCTACGAAAGCGACAACTGGCGCGTCGACCTGGGCTCTTCGCCGCAGGGCTTCCCCATCAGCTACTGGGTGGGCGGCATCAAGAACACCGGATCGATCGGCGATTTGTTCTGGTCGGCCGACTTTTCCCGCCGGCCGGTTTCCACCAGCCTCACGTCCTACGCCGGAGCCCGCGACCCGGTTACCGGCGCCGTTTGGGGCGGCGTGAAAAAAACCGGACCGGAAGTTTACGTCGGCTACGACTGGGGTCCGGTGACCCTATTCGCCCAGGGCGTCTACCACTATCTAAACGGCACCAACGTCAAAGCCAACCAAGAAGTGATGGTGCGCACCGGCGCCGAGCTGGCGCTGCTCACCCTGCCCAATATGCGGCTGTCCGCGGGCGTGGCGTTGATGCACTGGCGCTTCGAGGAAAACCAGCGCTATTACACCTACGGCCACGGCGGCTATTACAGCCCGCAGGATTACAAATCGGTGTCCTTGCCGGTGCAGGGCTCGGGCCGCGTGGGCAAATTCTCCTACCAGGTGCGCGGTGCGATCACCTGGGCCGCCTCCTATGAGGAAAACGCGGACTTCTACCCCACCAGCGACACCTTGCAGGCGCTGGCGGCCACGCAGGTATTGCCGAAGGGCTACACGAACCCGATTTACAAAGGCAGCTACGGCGCTTCCTTCGGCTATTCCGCATCCGCCGCCGTGGAATACCAAGCCACGCCGCAACTGTACCTAGGCGGGCATTGGCAAATGCAGCATTCGCCCTATTACACGCCGAACTATCTCGGCTTCTATTTCCGCTATGCTTGGGAACCGCGCGAGGAGCCCGTACTGTTCCCGCCCAAGCGCTTGAAACCCTATTACGATTTCTAAGCCGGTACGCCATGAGCCACCCCTATAAAATCCGCAAAGGCTTATTCCGCGTTTACGATGCGCTGGGATTCACCCTGGCGGGCCTGCGTTACGCGGTGGTCAGCGAGGAGGCCTTCCGTCTCGAAGTGCTGCTGGTGGCGCCGCTGTTGCCGCTGGCGCTATGGTTAACCGACGACGGCCTGCGGCGGGCCATGCTGATCGGCTCGTTATTGCTTATCCTGATCGTGGAGCTGCTCAATTCCGCCGTCGAGGCCACCGTGGACCGCGTGTCGCTGGAACGCCACCCCCTGGCGAAAGTCGCCAAGGACATGGGCAGCGCCGCGGTGGCGCTGGCCATGCTCAACGCCGCCGTCACCTGGGCTTTGCTGTTGCTGCCATGAATCACCCGTACGCATCACCCGGTTCGTCCCTGCGCCAGCGCTGGGCCGCGAGCCTGGGCGTGGAAAAACCGGATAGCCCGGCGCACTGGCTGCTGCGGCTGTTCTTCGTGCCGGCGGCCAGCGGGCCGGCCGCGTACGGCTGGGTAAACCGCTTGGCGCGACATTTGGGCGTATCCAATCCGCGGGACGAGCTGGAATGGCTGCTGCGGTTGCTGATCCTGCCTCCGCAGCAAGCGCAGCCCAAGCAGGCAGCGCATCCGACGTGGCGGTTGCCGGCTTGGCTGCGCCTGTCCTTGACCCTGGCGGACCGCTGGGAAGAATGGCTGGCCGGCCTGCCGTGGAACAAATCCGCGTCGGTGCTGGAACAGGTTGCCGCCGGCGCCACGGACCACGGCGGACTGCCGCGCGGCTTGTTCGCCGTGCTCGCGGCGATAGCGATGGCGCTGGGCGCGACCATCCCCTTGAGCAACCGCGACCAACTGACCTACGCCCTGCTGTTGTGGCTGGCGGCCTGGCTGATACGCCGCATGCCTGGCCGCTTGGCGACGACCGCCCTGGTGTCCCTCTCGGCCCTGGCCAGCCTGCGCTACGGCTGGTGGCGCATGGACGCCACCCTGGAGATGGGATTCGACGAAGCGGCGCTGGCCGGTTATATCCTGCTGGCCGCCGAGAGCTGTTTTTACCTGACCGTGGGACGGGAGTTCGCCGGGCACCTCACGGGAAGCGCATACGCCGGCCAGCCGGAATCGTCCGGCGTCGCCGCCGATTTCTGCCGGGGCTTTCCGCGCCTCGCTTTCCTCTGCACGCCCTTGGCTTATTTGTTTTTCGAGCTGCCGATCATCGCCGCCCCCGCCGCCACTTTCGTGTTGTACGCCGTGCCGCACCTACTGCTCGCCCTGGTGGCAAGCGCGCGCCTCCGGGGCGAAACGCGCCATCCCATCGGCACGACGCTGTACGGCATGATCCAAAGCCTGGCCGCTTCCGGCGCGTCGGCGCACAATGACAGCGCCGACGCCGGCCCGCGGCCGTCCCGGCTCTACCTGGCGCTGCTGGGCTTGAATCTGGGCGGCTGGGCCGTGGGCTTGGTGCGCTGGTATTTCCAGGACGGCGACGACGGCGGCGCTTTGTCGTTGTACCTGGCCTGGGCCGGCGTCAATCTGGCCATACTCGGCAGCAGCGTCGGCCTGGCCGCCGCCGGCCGGCGAAAACTGAAAACCGGGGCAGGCCCCGTCACCGACGCATAAGAGCGATCATGGGCATCTGGAATTACTACTTCATCGCCAAACTGGCCCTGTTTCTGGGCAAGTACATCGGCTTCCACCTCTGGGAAAACCTGGCCTTCGCCGCGCTGCTGCTGCTGCCGGCAAAAAACGCCTGGGCGCGCTGGCTGCGCCGGCTGACCGCCCTGCCGGCCGGCGTGGCGCTGCTGTACTACGATTCCTGGCTGCCGCCCATATCGCGGGTCATGTCCCAGGCGGCCAACCTGGAAAGCTTCAGCGGCGCCTATCTGCTGGAACTGCTGGGCCGCTTCGTCAATCTGCAGGTGCTGGCCGCCATCGCCGGCCTATGCCTGGCGGCCGCCCTGCTGGGCCGCCGCTTGCGCCTCAGCAGCTTCGTGGTGGTGGCAATCGTGGCGATGCCCACCCTCGGCAAACTGAACGACGCCTCCAGCACGGCGGCGGCGATGACGGCCGCCGCGCCGGCCCAATGCGACAAGCCGGACGCCGGGGCGGCGGCACAATCGCCCATGGCCAGCCATTTCGACGGCGGCGATCTCAGCGCCGGACTGCAAAGCTTCTACAACGACGAAAGCAAACGCCGCGTCGCCTTCGCCAAGCCGGCAGCCACCCCCAGCTTCGACGTCATCGTGCTGCACATCTGCTCCCTGGCGTGGGACGATCTGGCCTACCTGAACGACGACCCGAAGCTGCTGAAACGTTTCGACGTATTGTTCAAGAACTTCAACTCCGCCGCCAGCTACAGCGGCCCGGCCGCCATCCGCCTGCTGCGCGGCGCCTGCGGGCAACAGGCCCACAAGGGCCTCTACCAGCCGCCCCAGTCCCAATGCGGCTTGTTCCAAGGCCTGGCCGCGGCCGGCTTGGAGCCGTCGCTGCTGCTGAACCACGACGGCCACTTCGGCGACTTCCTCAAGGACGTGCAACAGAGCGGCGGCCTCAACATCGCCCCCCTGGGGCCCCTCGGCGCCGCCGTGCACCAACGCAGTTTCGACGATACCCCCATCTACGACGACTACGACCTGTTGAACCGCTGGTGGCAGAAGCGCCAAAGCCAGCCGGCAGCGCCGCAAGCGTTGTACTACAACACCATCTCCCTGCACGACGGCAACCGCTTGGCCGGCGGCAAAGCCGTCACCAACAGCCTGGAAACGTTCCGCCCGCGGGTGGACAAGCTGCTCGGCGACCTGGACCGTTTCGTCACCGAACTGGAGAAAAGCGGCCGCCAGGCCGTGGTGGTGTTCGTGCCGGAACACGGCGCCGCCATTCGCGGCGACGCCATCCAAATCTCCGGCATGCGCGAAATTCCCAGCCCGCAGATCACCCTGGTGCCGGTGGGCGTGAAATTCGTCGGCATGAAGCAGCCGCCCGCTTCGCCGCTGCAAATCACCCAGCCTTCCAGCTACCTGGCCCTGAGCGAGCTGCTGTCGCGTTCCGTGAACCAGGACCCTTACGCCCTGCCGTCGGTGGATCTAGCCGGTTACGTCAAGGACTTGCCGATCACCGAGTTCGTCGCGGAAAACGAGGAAACAGCTATCGTGCGCACCCGCGCCGGCTACTCCATGCGGACGCCGGACGGTGCCTGGATGGACTTCGTCCAGGGCAAGTGACCGCCGCGCGCGCCTGACGGCCAAAGCGTGCCCAACCGCCGGAACGCAGGTTCCGGCGACGAAAGCGCGCTTACCGGCGATAATGGTGTCCCCAGCCGCCATGCCGAACCGTCGCCCACGATGTCCTTTCTTCGCCGCCCGTCTTCCCCCTCTTTCTCCGCCCGGCCCGGCACAGCCGGACTAAGCGCGACCAGGCTGGGCTGATGCTGTCGGCCATCGTCCGTTTCGCCGTGCGCTTTCGCGGCGTGGTCGTCGCCCTATCGGCGCTGCTGCTGGCCTACGGCGCCCTGCGCCTGAACGGCGCCGGCCTGGACATCTTCCCCGAGTTCGCCCCAAAACAGGTGATCGTGCAGACCGAGGCGCCGGGCCTCTCCGCCGAGCAGGTGGAAATCCTCGTTACCCAGCAGATCGAAATGACCCTGTCGGGCTTGGTGGGACTGCAACTGATCCGTTCCGAATCGATCCAGGGCCTGTCCATCGTCACCGTAATTTTCGACGACGGCAGCGACGTCTACCTGGACCGGCAAATGGTCACCGAACGCCTGTCGCGCCTGCTGGCCGGCGCCCTGCCCGACGGCACAGGGCCGCCGGTGCTGGTGCCCTTGGCCTCGTCCTCCGCCACGGTGCTGACCCTGGGCCTGACCTCGTCCAGCCGCAGCCTGATGGAGCTGCGCACCCTGGCGGACTGGACCCTGGTGCCGCGCCTGCTGGCCGTGCCCGGCGTGGCCGACGTCAACGTGTTCGGCGGCGACGTGCGGCAACTGCAAGTGCAGGTTCAGCCGGACAAGCTGCGCCGCTACGGGCTGGACTTGGAAACGGTGATCCTGGCCGCGAAACAGGCCACCGGCGTGCAAGGCGCGGGATTCGTCGAAAACGCCAATCAACGGTTCACCCTGCAAGTGTCGGGACAACCGGCCGACCCCACAGCCCTGGCCCAGGTGGTGGTGGCGCGCGAGAACGGCGTCAACGTCACCCTGGGCGATGTGGCGACGGTGGCCGAAGGCGCCGTGCCGCCCATCAGCGCCGCCGCCATCAAAGGCAAAACCGGCATCGTCATGATGGTGATCGGCCAATACGGCGCCAACACGCTCACCGTGTCCCGCGCCGTGGAAGCGGCGCTGGCGGACATGGAAACGCTGTTCGCCAAGCAAGACATCGACTTCCACCCCCATCTGTTCCGCCCGGCCGACTACATCGAAACCGCCATCCGCAACCTGGGCGGCCACCTCCTGGCCGGCGGCCTGTTCGTGGTGGCGGTGCTGTACGGCTTTCTGTTCAACTTCCGCACCGCCTTCATTTCGGCCCTGGCGATCCCGCTGTCCCTCCTGGCCGCCGTAATCGTCCTGCTGGAGCTGGGCATCAACCTCAACATCATGGTGCTGGGCGGACTCGCCATCGCCTTGGGGGAAGTGGTGGACGACGCCATCATCGACACCGAGAACATTTTCCGCCGGCTGCGGGAGAACCGCCGCGCCGCCGCAACCCCCTCCGCTGTCCGGCCCTCTCTCCCCCCGGGAGAGGGTTGGGGTGAGGGGGAGCCCGAACCAGGCCATGGCCATTTCCCCCCCCTCACTCTACCCCAGCCCTCGCTTCGCTCTCCCAAAGAGAGAGGGGAACCTGTCCGCTCCACCGCCGAGGTGGTGTTCTCCGCCTCCATGGAAGTGCGCGGCTCGGTGGTCTACGCCAGCTTCATCGTCGCCCTGGTGTTCGCGCCGCTGCTGATGCTCACCGGCGTGGCCGGCCGGCTGTTCGCGCCGCTGGGCTTTTCCTACATCCTGGCGATCCTCATGTCCCTGGGGGTCGCCCTCACCGTCACGCCGGCCCTGTGCTACCTGCTGCTGGAACGCTTCGAAACCGCCCACGGCGAACCACCTCTGATCCGCTGGCTGCAGCCGCGCTATCGCCGCCTGCTGGAAACCGTCGCCGGCCGGCCGCGCGCCGCCGTCACCGCCAGCCTGGCGGTATGCGGCCTGGGACTGGCGGCCTTGCCCTTCCTCGGCGGCGAGTTCCTGCCGCAGCTGCGCGAAGGCCATTACATCGTCCACACCAGCGGCCTGTCCGGCACGTCCCTGGAAGAATCCCTGCGCTCCGGCGGCCGGCTGGTGGAAGAATTTCTGAAAATCCCCGGCGTGCAGTCCGCCTCCCAATGGGCCGGCCGCGCCGAGCGGGGCGCCGACACCTACGGCAGCCATTACAGCGAATACGAAGTGCGGCTGGAGCCGGCCTCGGGCGAAGCGCAGCAGACCATCCTCGACGCCCTGCGCGCCACTCTCAAGCGTTTTCCCGGCCTGCTGTTCGAGGCCAACACCTTCCTCACCGAACGGGTGGACGAAACCATTTCCGGCTACACCGCGCCGGTGGTGGTGAATGTCTACGGCAGCGACCTGGACGAACTGGACGCCAAGGCCCAGCAAGTGGCCGACCTGATGCGCGCCATCCCCGGCGCCACCGACGTGCAGCTGCGCTCGCCTCCCGGCACCGCCACGGTGGATATCCGCCTGCGCTTGGATAGCCTCGCGTCCTACGGCCTCAAGCCAGCGCAAGTGCTGGACGCGGTCCAGGCCGCCTACGAAGGGAAAATCGTCGGCAAGCGCTACGAAGGCAACCGCATCTTCGACGTGGCGGTGATCCTGCCGCGCGACTGGCGGCAAGACCCGGACGACCTGGAACAGCTGCCCTTGCGCTCGGCGGAAGGGGAAATCGTCGCCTTGAGCCAAGTGGCCGACATCCGCGCGGGGGAAGGCCGCTACAACGTGCTGCACCGCGGGTCGCGCCGGGTCCAAAGCATCACCGGCAACGTGGCGGGGCGCGACTTGGTGTCGTTCGTGACCGAATTGAAAAGCAAGCTGCTGGCCGACATCGCTTTTCCCGCGGACATGTACCCCGAAGTGACGGGCGCCGCCATCGAACAGGCCAAAGCCCGCAACGAGCTGATCCTGCACGCCCTGCTGGCCCTGGCCGGCGTGCTGATCCTGGTCTACATCGCCATCGGCGACCTGCGCCACACCCTGCTGACCTTGGCCAACCTGCCGTTCTCCCTGGTGGGCGGCGTGATCGCCGCCTTGTTGACCGGCGGCATCATTTCCGTGGGCTCCATGGTGGGCTTCGTCACGCTGTTCGGCATCACCGTGCGCAACGCCATCATGCTTATCTCCCATTACCGCCAATTGGTGGAAGCGGAGGGCAAGCCCTGGAACCTCGACACCGCCATCCAGGGCGCCCAGGAACGCTTGCCGTCAATCCTGATGACGGCCCTGGTGACGGCCCTGGCCATGCTGCCCATCGCCGTCAACAGCGACAATCCGGGCCGGGAGATCATGGGCCCCATGGCCGCCATCATCGTCGGCGGATTATTTTCCTCCACGACACTGAATTTGCTACTTTTACCGGCAATGTTGCTGCGCTTCGGACGGTTTGACGCCGCGAAAACGCCGTAGCCCCGCCCCGCTGCCGCAGCGCGGACGCCGCGAAACCCGATTTACGGCCATCCCGGCGATTTGACCCCGCCATGACGTCTGTATGAAAATAAACTAATACGAACACGGCAAGCTTATACTCATGAGAACTCCAAAAACGCTAACGGAAGGAAGTTTTTTAGCCCATACCGTGCATTTTTGCGGCGAAGACGATAACAACGACCCGGACACGGTCGCGCTCATCGACGAAATCCGATTAACCAATTTCCATCAAGGCGACGACGGCACGCAAATGCCGAAGTCCGTCAGTATCCGCATCATTAACGAAACCACCGATTTATTCATCGCAAACTTATACAAGGCCTTATCTGCCAGCTATAAAAACTGCGAAATCACATTCAACGCGGATACTCGCAGAATACTTATATCGCCCCTCGCCGGCACAATTACCCACACCGTCATGGTTCGGCTTTTCGGCGTTCTTTACAAAATGCAAGCCATCATATTCAACGACGTCGTCATCGCCTCCGATAAACTCGGCGTGACGCCGCCTCCTAGATCGCTGGACACGGTCAAGCGCGACCTTGCGAAGATCTGGACGAATCCCAAAGCGCTGGCCATGGAAAACTACACTTTCCAGGCGCCTTACTTCAAATTCAATCCCAATGTGCGCCTGGCGCGAGGCCCGCTGCTGGTTAATACGGTGGAACTCAATCTCGAAAGAGGCACCCGCCAGTGTCCTTACGTCACCCTGCACGTGTCTCATAGGGCGACGGAGATTTTCATCTCCACGCTGCAAACCACGCTGGAAAAGAAAGTGGGCGGCAGGCTGACCTATAACCCGAGCATACGCTGCCTCACCGTCATGCCGCCGGGCGATAACGTATCCAAACAGCAATTGGGAAAGATTTTGGAAGCGTTGTACGAATCCAAAGCCATCGCCTATAACGACCAAATTGACGCCTGCGAAGGCTTGAAACTTAACGCGCCGCCGGAAGATCCGCTCAAAAGCAAGGAAAAACGCGATTTGACGGAGTTGTACAAGCCGCCTCACGGCGGCCGCTAAACCTCGCAAGCCTGGCGCCGGCTCCCCGGCTCAGCCCGGCTTTTCCCGCCGATTGCGGAAAAAAACCCGGCGTCCCAATTAGAACCGGATCATCACGTCCAGGCCTACGCTAGACTGGCTTCCCTTGGTGCCGTCGCTATAGGGACGAGCGCCTGAGGCAACATCCTGGCGGATTTCCGGACGCACCATCAACCATTCCGTGGGCTCGTAACGCAAACCCAGCGTGGCCTCGTAAAAATCGCCCTTAAATCCCGTCCTGGACCCGGCCGGGTCGTGCAAACGGTCGGCGCGGACAATCACCGCCCAATCGTCGCCGATATCGTAACTTAGCCAGCCGCCCTGCCCCGACCAATGGGAAGCCGACGAACCCGCCCCGGCGGCGTCGCGCGTTCCCGAGGAAACGCCCTGCAGCAATTCCAGGGAAATCGACAGCGAATCGCTTAACTCATGGGTCAACACTTCCGACACCAGCCAAGTATTGGCCAAACGATCGGGAGGCGCGCCAAAAACGCCCGCCCCGTCGAAGATGAATTGCCGCGAAGTACTCGGCCCCGCCGTGAAAGTAACGGATACCTCGGTTTTCTCGTCCTCGGAATCGAACGAAAAACCGCCGGCGTAGTTACTATGCCAACCGCCCTGCAACCAATGATCCGGCGAGTTGATGAAGCCGTTATAAATCTCCCATTGCTTATTGGGCCGCCAGGTCGTCATAACGCCGGTATAAGTCGCCGGCCGGGCGAAGTTATAGAGATAGCTGGTCGAGTAAAGCGGGCGATAAGGCGCCATGCCTTCCTCGTATCCCTGTAGGGCGTAGAACGTTCCCGCCTTTACGTCGAAAGCGCCCTCGCCCAACGGCGCGCGCATTTCGCCGTAGAACTGCACCGGCAGCCAGCTCGGCTTGCCCCAACTAACGGAATTGTCCAATAAACCTTCCGGCCGGAAAACATCCGCGTCGACGCCGAACAGATTATCGAAGCGGAATCCCCAACTCCAGTCCGTCCCATCCGTTAAAGGTTTCTCGACGATCAAATAAGCCTGATTGAGCGCCACGGTTTGGGCGGGATTGCCGTCGTTAACGCCGAAATTGGGCCGATTCTTGGCATTGTGAGCGACCCAGTCGCCGCCCGCCTCGATCCAGCCTTCGACGCGCATGCCGTCGGGAACGTCCAGCCATTTCTGCAGCAAGCCCGGCCCGCGCTCCTCGCCCTCGCCTTCGGCGCGCTCGATTTCCGCGAAACGCCGCGCCGGTATCACCGGCACGGACTCGGCGGGCGGCTGCGCCGACGGCTGAAGCGGCATGGCGCCACCCTCGCCCGGCGCCGGCGCTTTGGTGCCGGGCGCATCGTCGGGGCCTTCGCTTTCGTCGTCGTCCTCTTCGTCGTCGTCCTCGTCGTCATCCTGCCCCTGCGGCGCCGCCGGCTTGGCGGACGATTGGGCGCTTGGCGCGGCGGCCGCGACAGCCGTCTCGGCGGCGCACGCCGCCAACACGGCCGCTAGAAACAGCAGCGCCGCCAAGGATTTCGACAGGCAAGCGCGAAGAACCGACGCTTTTGGCGACATCGACCTAGATATCGCTGACGATTTTGTAGCCCAATCCATGGATCGTGAGCAGCACCGCCGGATGGGACGGATCCGCCTCGATCTTTTTTCGTAACCGCGCCACGAAAGTGTCTACCGTGCGCGTGGAGACATCCGAGCGATAGCCCCAAACGTCCGACAGCAAGCGGTCGCGCGACACCACCTGCCCGCGGCGCTCAACCAGGTAACGCAACAAGTCGAGTTCCTTGGCGCTGATGTCCAAAGGAACGCCCTCGCGCAAGACCCGATGCGTGCCGAAATCGACTTCGGCCGCGCCGACCCGCTGCGTCGTTACGTCGCCCGGCCGGCCCAGCGCCCGATGTTTCAGGTGCACCCTCACCCGCGCCAACAGCTCCAGGATACTGAAGGGCTTAACCACATAATCGTCGGCGCCCATTTCGAAACCCAGCACGCGATCCATTTCCTCGCCTCGCGCGGTCAGCATGATGATGGGCAGGCTCTCGCTCTTGCGTCGAAACTCGCGGCACAACGCAGCCCCGTCCACGTCCGGCAACATGCGGTCCAGGATGACCAAGTCCGGTATCTCGCTTTCGAACAACGCGCGAGCCGTTTTCCCGTCGCCGGCGGCATGGAACCGATACCCCTCGATATCGAGGTTATCGCACAGTCCGGCCAACATGGCCGGATCGTCTTCCACCACTAAAATCAAAGACGCCACTGATATCGACCTATTCAATTAGCCACGCGAAACCGACAGCGGAAATCGAGCGATCACGCTCAAGCCGCCGCCGGCACTCACCGGTTCAATGTCCAAGCGCCCACCGTGGGCGCAAACCACTTGTTCCACCAAGGCCAAGCCCAAGCCGGCGCCGCCGTTGGCTTTCGCCGTGTGTCCCCGCTCGAACGGACGACGCAGCCTTTCCACTTCGGAGGCCGGAATACCCGGCCCGGAATCGATGACGGCCAGGGAAACCCAGCGGGCGTCGCTGCTTAAACGCACGGTGATTTTTCCTCCGGAAGCCGCGTACTTGATGGCGTTGTCCAACAAATTGATCAGCACCTGCATAATCCCGTGACGGTCGTGATTCACCAGCGGCACTTCGTCGGCGATATCCACGATCAACTTAAGCCCGGCGTCTTCGACCCGAAAGCCGTAGGACGCCAAAATGCCCTCTACCGTTTCCGCAAGATCGACATCGTTGAGGTGATAAACGTAACCGCCGCGGTTGTGGCTGGTGAAATCGAGCACGCGGGTGATCATTTCCGTGAGCCGTTCGGACTCCCGAACGATCACCTGCAAATACTGGCGGGTCCGCTCCGGCTCTCGCACGCGATCCAAGTAGAGCGTTTCGGCGTACATCCGAATCAAGGCCAACGGCGTCTTCAATTCGTGGGTCACATTCGCCACGAACTGCTTCCTCAAGTCCACCACCGCTTGCTCCTGCCGCAGCTCCCTCCAGGTGAAATAAATCGCAAGCATCAACGTCAGCAGCACCGCGACGGCCACCCCAACGGTAGAGGCCCCATACCGGGGCGCCCAGCCGGTATCGTTGTTCTGCCTAGGCGTGAGGCCCAGCATCCATCCGCCCAACACATGCCGCAACGGCCATTCGACAAAGTCCGGCCCGTCGTCGTCGTCGGCATTCCAGGTATCGGGGTCGTCCAACTCGATATCGGCGTCGAGACTGTTGGCGACGTCGTCGATCAACGGCACCACGCTCTCGCTGAGCAGCGCCGACAAGTCGAAACGAATCAGCACCCAACGCGCCTGCGCCGCCGGCAACGATTCCCGCTGGAATGCGAACAACGCGAAGCCGTTGTCGACTTTCTCGATGAAGGTGCGCGGCATATCGCCGCCGCCGCTTAAGCGGTGGCTCAATAGCTCCAATTTCTCGGACGCCAACCGCATCACCAGCCCGTTTGGCTCGCCGCGCCCGGACGGCGGCACGCTGTTCGACGAAGCAAACGTCGGATTAAAAACGACCAGTTGGCTGACGCTGGGCACTTCCTTTTGCGCCGCTTCGAAAGTCGCCTCGAGCGTCCATTCGCCGCTCCGAATGCGGCCTTGGACGAACACAACCGACAACGCCTTGTCGATCCGCTCGTCCAGCACACGCTCCACCTGCGCGGCGAGCACCGCCAGCGATTTACTCTGCGTCTCCCGCGTCCTCTCCGCCAGCAATCGTTTTTCCTGGTTAAGCAGGCTGAGCGTATAAAGCGCCACGATCAATATGACGCAAAAAAGCGCCACGGTAAGAACAACGGGGGTACGGCTTCGCAATTTAATCAGCTTAAACCTATCAATGAACTGTTTAGTGCCCGATAACGAACAAGTCGATTATGGTGAGCGCCAAATCCACGGCCAATACGCCGATGATAATCGCTTCCAGCAGGTATTCTTTAGAAAAATAGCTGAACTCGGAAAGCCGGTCGTTGGCGGATTCGTATAAATCCTCGAGGACCTCCAACTGGCCGTCCAACGCCTCGCAGCGATCCGCCAATTCGCCGATCACAAACAGTTCCGAATACAAGCGCCTGGCTTGCCCGCTCAGGGATAATGGCGCTTTTTCCAAACGGGGCTCGATAGCGGCGAAACAAGCGCGGAACGACCATAACCGGCGAGTAATGTCGTTGACATCCGACCATCTGCGCAAATCCCGTCGACCGACTTGATGCGTCAAATGACTGTCGTGCGACACTTTCCCGAGCAGTGCGAATACTTCTTCCTCCAAGCGGCTTAAACGCGACTCGAAAAAAGTGAAGGTCACCAGGGAGTTAACCAAGTCGTCGCCTCGATCCGCGGCGCCCAGAACAAAAGCCCGCCGCGGCGTCCACAACACGCGATCGCTTTGCAGCATCAATTCCACCGGCACACCGTCGGACGCCACCCATTCCTGCAACTGATTGATGCGCTGATAGCCGTCGATCTGGCCGGACGGCATGAATGCCAAAACAAAACCGTCCTTGTCGTCCGCTGCCATAAGCGCGTCGATGGGAACCTCTTCGGCGACGGCGAAATATTCCTCCGGAGCATTGAATTTCCGTAAAACATTTTCCCCCGGCGCTATTCCAATCTTGAATTGAATACGCCAAGCCTTGACAATCGGGTCAACGACTATGCCGGGCACGATTTGCTCGCCGATAAAGCTCATAAATCACTTCACCCGGGGATAGGGAAAGTCGCGTAAGGTTTTTCAACCTCTTCGATGTGGGGCGGCAATATCAAATCGACGCCGTCCTCGATAACCGGACCAGGGAGCGACAGCATAAACTTGGTTTCTTTACACAAGCTGAAGCAGCTCTTGAGATAATCGCCGGTTAGATGGCTAAGCCACTGCGAGCCAAGTTTGCTTTGAATGGTCGCGTCCACCTCGTGGGCCGTCCATTCGTCCGGCCGGAACCAATCGGAAGCGATCAAGAAGCCCCAAGTCGAAAGGAATGAGGGAATGGCCGCGCTGTAGGAATGCACTTCGGCGAATACCGTCCGCAACGTGCGCGCCAAGGCGGCATGGGGGGCCGCGTCATCGAAGCAGAACTCCAATCCCTGCACCGCAACGATGCCTTCCGGACGCAGGCGACGCTTGAGCAATTCATAAAACTGCCGGGTGTACAGGGCTTGCGCCGGCCCGTTATCCAGCATGTCGACCACGTCGATAATCACCACATCATAACGGGCATCGTCGTTCTCCATGAACTGCCGCCCGTCTTCGTAGACCAATCTCACCCGCGGATCATCGAAAGCCCCGCGGTGCCAAGTGCCCATGTGTTCCCGGCACAAATCGACCAGCTCTTGATCCAAATCGACCATGGTCGCCGTTTTAACCGAGCGATGCACCAGCACTTCGCGCAACGTGGCGCCTTCGCCGCCGCCGATGATCAAAACGTCGCGGGGCGACGGATGACGCAGCATTGCCGGCTGAACCAATACCTCGTGGTAAAGGGATTCGTCGTCCTGCGAGCTTTGAATGGCGCCGTCCAGCATCAACGCACGGCCATAATTAACCGTATCGGCGATCAATACGTTTTGATAAGCGGTTTTGCCGCTGTACAAGATATTCCGCAAACGATAGGTATAGCGGTCGAACGGATCGCTGTCTTCGATGAAGATCAGGGAACCGTTACCCAGCGATTCCGGCGTCGGAGCCTCGACATAGTAACGGTCCGGCGGCAACTCCGGCAGCAAATACGGCCGGGTTTTTTGACTCTTGCCGGACAAGGCGGGCATAAGCAATGAATTCATAGAGACACCATTCCGAATAGGTTATTGAAATTACCGAATCAAATTTGTCCGCGATCCAGCCTGCGAACGTCGATCCGGTCGCTCTCGAAGGCGGTCTTCAGGTAGTTGACGGCGGCGTCGCCGTCCAGCACGTCGCCGCAAGTGAAAATATCGATAGCGGCATATTTATATTCCGGCCAGGTGTGTATGGTGAGGTGCGACTCGGAAATCACAACCACCCCCGATATGCCTATCGGATTGAATTTATTGAAACTCACGCTGATTATCGTGGCATTGGCCGCCTTCGCCGCGCCGACCATGACCTGCTCCACCCACTGCACGTCGTCGAACTGACCGGCCTCGCAGTCGTACAACTCCAAGATCATATGCATGCCGAGGGCCGGATTTTTATTTTTTGCTGCTAAAGCATGAACAGACATATATCCACCTTATGTTTTGTCGATCAACGTTTACTGGAAGTGCGTCTACTTTAAAGAAACCCATGCGACAAGTTGTTCCAGAATTGCAAATGTATGTAAAACCATGGAAGGCCGCATCGGTATCGCGAAAAATATTCCTCAAAACGGGGGGTACAAAAAAAGAAGCCCAGGCGAGTATCGCCTGGGCCGAGAGGGGAGTGCCTTTTAGAAACTAAGCGAGGTGTTTAAATAAAGCGTGTTGTTGTCGCTGGCTCGGGTCGCAACCCCGGACGGATCCACATTGCGGTCGCCGCCGTTGAATTTGTTATACGCGACGTACTGCACGGCAAAGCGCAAGTTCAGCCACGGCGCGGCCGTCGAATTATGCTTGCCGAAAGGAACGTAACTCGCCTCGGCGGTGAAATACTCCGAAGCCGGCTTATTGGAAATATTGTTCTCGTACAGCACCGTGTCTTTGGTACCGCCGATGCGGTTGTAACCGAACGTCACCCCGTAGGTTTGCTGGTAGGTATAACTCGCGTTCAATGCCGCGGCGTTGAGCTGTTGATTGGATTTTGCCGCGCCGCCGGCCGACTGGGTCGCCGCCAAATTCTGGCTTTCCCTAATATAAGACCCCTTCAGCTCGAAAATATGGTCCATATTCGCCAGATATTGATACGTGGCGTCGACGCCCAGGTCGGTGTATCGATCCGTATTGGTGTGATTGAGGGGATCGGGAAACACATTGGCGCGGAAGCCGAACTGGCCGACGGAGAAATAGTGCCCGTTCCAGTCCTTTTGCAAAGCGACCCGCCAGTACGGCGCGCCGCCGTCTACGGTCCGGGGATCGTAGTTGCCCATGCTTTTCTGCGCGTTTTTGCTGAACGAACCATAGGCGCCCGCTTCCAGGAACACGAGATCGTTGATCATGGTGTACAGGCTGGCGCCGCCCAACTGGCCGCCGAAACTGCCGATGATGGGAGCGGCCCCGGGGGTGTTGGCCAGCCGAGAGCTCGCGTAGGGATAACCCCAGGCGGTGGTCGTATTCCACAGGTCTTGCACGGACGGATTGTTGTTAAAGGAAACGCCGTACACCAAATCCTGCCCCCACAACGTGGCTTGGTCCGCCACACGAATATCGGTATTGTCCAAGGCCAAGCGATCCTGCACGCCATCGTAGGTCATCTGGACGAATGCGCCGGCCTTCCCATACACCTTGCCGCCGTAAAACAAAGACGCCTGGTCCAAGGCGAAATTATTGTTGGCGTTGTAGCCGCGATTGTGCAGGGAGCTGTTTTTGTCCGGTTGCTGCGAAGAAACGATGGCCGGATTATCCCGTTTCGTATTGGTGAATGAACCTTCGATCAGCGCACTAACCGGCGGCAAATTGCTCTCGCCGTTGCTCCAGGTATATCCGTTCAGCTTGAATTGCCGTCCGTACGGCGTAAGGCCCGGCCCGAAGGATTGCACGTGACACGCGCTGCACGCGGAACCGGTTTGACGGGCGAAACTCGGCAAAGCTTGCGTTTCGCCGGCCATCATCAAACCCGCCAGCCCGACCCAAAGCAGCCCCATAAAACCCAGCGGACGACGCGCCCCCAAAGCAACCCACATAACCAACCTCTTTACTATTGAAAAAAACAATCAAAACAATCGTCGAAAAACCAACCGGCAACGGCGGTTTATCTACCGCAATAAACGCCGTCGAAAACCGGACCGATTATCAACCCGCCGTTACATGGCGCCGCTGAACGGCGGCTGCGACCGGTGGAACCACATCTGGTAAAGGCTGATGATGATTTGCGCCCCCATGGACATCCCCATCAATACGCCGGCGAGTACCACAACGTGGGAAAACCAAGACACCTGTTTGGTCACAAACCACGAAAACACGTCGATAAACATGGCAAGAAACGGAATCACGACCAAAGCGCGCTTGGCGAACACGTTGATTTCGCTCAGCACGAATATTTTTCCGATGAAATACAAAATGAATGCGATGCCGAACAAATGAATATGGGAAACCCTTATCAAGGCCGGCAGCGATGCGCCGCCGGACTTAGCCACGGCCAAAACCCCTTGATACGAGGTCAAGTCCGGCAAGCCGGGGTTTATATCGGGGGAATGGCAACGTTGGCAGTCCCGCGCCAGTATCGGCGCCACTTCGTTGCGATAGCCCGACTCGTCGGCGCCGGCATGTATCCATTTCACGATGACATCCTTATCGCTTTTGTAACGCAAATTCGGCTCCATAATGCCGTTGAGGGCGGACTCGAGCCGCGTTTTATCGTCCGCTCCGTGATAGGCGATAACAATATCGTCCATACTCAATCCCGGTTTTCCGTCGCGCCCCTGATGGGTGTAATACAAATTCGCCAGCGCGAATACATAGCCGCAGCCGATAGCGCAAAGGAAAACGCTATTCAGCAAAATTTCGCTCACCGACAAGTCGGCAAAACGACGGTAGCTAGGATTGGAATTCATCGATCGTTCCGGTGGGTTCCGAGCGGTCCGCAGGCCGGCGCAGCCGCTGGGAAAGCCGCGATTATTTGAGGCTCAAAATCCAGCGCACCAAGGCTCGGGCCTCGTCCGCCGTCACCTGGGAATTGGGGGGCATGGACATCGATCCCCACACCCCCGAACCGCCGTGCATGACTTTCTCCACCAGACGATCCTCCGCGTCGGGCTGACCCGCATATTTTTCAGCCACCTGCTTATAGGCCGGCCCCATGCGCTTTTGCTCGACGGCATGGCAACCGAGGCACGCTTTCGCCCGCGCCAGCTCCTCGCTGGCCGTTGCCGCAGAATTATGAAAAACGCCAAGGGCGAGAAGCCCGATCGCACAGAAAATTTTCATCGCTTACGCTCCGTTGATGGCGTGCCGGGCGGATTCCGCGACATCGCGGAAATCGGCGCGGGGGGTAATTAGCGCGGACGTCGTCACGCCGTGGCTGCGGCAATAGGCTTGCGCCCCGCTGTCGGCGCTTAATCGGCGGCTTTTGATGACCACCTCGGTGCCTCGATCCGGCACCCGAATGATGTCCACCAGCAAAGGCGGTTTCGCGCACCGTCCACAGGAGGTGCAGCTTTCCTCGCCCATGAACAGGTATTTGGTTTGCTTGGCCTGCGTGTCCCGGACGATGGCGCAACGGCCGTTCGACTCCAGCGCCAACGCCTCGGCGTAGAGCACCACCCGTTCCGGCGCGGCGGCGCCGAGCGCGCCCATGATGCGATAGACGTACATGGCGCTATAGCCTCGCCGGCGGCGCGCTTGGGCTGCGCGGCGATGGCCAGGCGTCGTACGCGGCAAGGCTCGCCCGGCGGCAACGGCGATGCTGAATGCGGCAGAAGGCGATCACCCCCGCCACGGTGCTCGACATTACGGCGATGAGTATCGCCTCCAGGATGGTCATGCTGCGTCGCTCCTCGCGTTGAACTCGCCAATGGCTTTGGCTCGTCATTGCAGGGCGCATGCCAAACGCCGCCGCCTCGCCCAACAAGGCGATCTAAGCGTTTGATATATCGAAACAAACCCGCCGGTTAACGCAGGCGGACGACGGGCGCAGCAACCGCCGCCAGGGGGACGTGCTGTCTACGAAAATTGCGGGGTTGCTACTTTTTTTGCAGGAGGTTCAGTGGGGACAAGCCCGGTTGGCGGCGTGAGGAGACGCCTCGTCGCCGCGCAGGTACACCAGCACGGTGACGCGGGCATCGATGGCGCAGGCGGAAACGTAACCCACCGCGCCCGGGGTATCCGCCACGAAGCGGATGACCGCTTCTTCCGAAGGCAGCATGAAGGGAGGGAACACGCCCTGAAAATACTGCTGGTTCCAGTAGGCTTCCAATTCTTCCGGCTCCATTTTCAACACGCGCCGGGAGAACAACTGCCGCAGCGGCTCGGAGGCAGGCAGGTTGACCGGTTCGATTTTGCGTCCGTCCGGCCAATACAGCGTCTTGCGGCGGTAAATGCGGGCCAGCAGCTCCAAATCCAGCGTGCGCGGGGCATCGCGACTGGACACCACCACGGCCAATTCGGCGTTTTTTTCCGCCGCCGCAGGAAGGGCGCAGGGCAGCCACAACAGTAGCCACGACAGGGCCAACCGTATCATCCGACGCCCCATGTCAGAACAGCACCGAAACGGAAGCGGCGAGTCCCACGGGCGTCTCGGCGGTGGTATGCGTGCCGGCGCCGTATTCCAGCTTGAACACCAACGGGGTCACCGGCTTGTAGGCCAATCCGCCGATCCACAATTGCGCCGGCAGGGAGGCATTGACGCCTTTGTACACCTCGTAGCGTCCTACCGCATACAAGCGCTCGGACAAGGGGGCTACGCCCTGGGCGTAAAGCCCCCAAGCGTCTTGCTGCACCACTCCGGAAGAGCGGCGGTAGACGAATTCGCCGCTGAGCTCGTAGCGGCCATGGGTCCAAAAACCGTCCACGCCGAACAGGTTCTGCGCGGCGCTGGAGGCCGGACTGCTGCGGAAGCTGGCGTAGGAAAAACCTATTTGGGCGCGCCCCGGCTCGCCGTAGGTCGTGTGCATGCCGTAGGCGTTGCCGAATTCGCCGTCGTCGGGATGGCGCGCCGGGTCGGGCAGCACCGACGCATAGGCCTGGTACTCCAAGTTCCGGCCCAGCAAGGGAATATCGCCGAACACCATGGCGCCGGCGGAGCGCTGGGAAAACGGCACCTGGGTGACGACGGGCCGCGACGTGGTCCACACCAGGGGATCGGCGTGTATAAGATTCCAGCGGCCGATGGGCGTCAGGAATTTGCCCACGCGCACATTGGCCGATTCGTTGAAGCTGAAGTCGCTGTACAAGCGCTCCAGGCGGATCGCCGCCGGACCGGCATCGACACCGTGGCCTTCGCGAATCGTCAGGCCGTCCTCTACCTCCACTTCGGAGAACAAGCGCCAGTGCTCGCTGGCCTGCCAGGTGATGAACAGGCTAAGGTCGCTCAGCTCGGCATGGCTGCCGCCGCTGTGGGGCGCCATCACGTCCAGGTTGGCGTAACCGCCCAGGGTCAGATCGGTGTCGGCGATCCGATAGCCTCGTCCCAAGCGGTAACCGCCGAACTCCGGCACGTCGGCCGCTGACGCCGTCAACGCCAAGCCGCATAAAATCCCGGCGCAAAAACCGACTCGCCCCTTTACCATGTTGCCGTCCCCACAAGCGCATCTCCCCGCCATACAATTCCGCCGCCCGCCATGACCATCCGCAGCACCCTGTCCATCGCCTTTCTCGCCCTGACCCTGGCTAGCGCCTCGGTGCTGACGGCGCTGGCGTTTTTCCAGGCGCGCCAGGTGCTCAAGGAAGAGATCGCCGACAGTCTTGCCGGCCAGGCGGTGGCCTCCATGGAGCTCATCGACCGCCTCATGTTCGAGCGATTATCCAGCATCCACACCTGGAGCCACGTGGAGATTATGCAGGATATCCGGGTGCGGGATCTGGACAAGCGCCTGTCGCGCTTCCTGACCGACATGCGACTGCACTACGGCATTTTCGAAAGCCTCTACGCCGCCCTGGCCGACGGCACGGTGGTGGCGTCCACCGATCCGGCCCAGGTGGGCACCATGGTCGAGCCCAGCGCGGACACCCTCAAAATCACGCTGCCGGACGGCGACGTGTTCCTGCAGGAGGCCGAGCGGCAACAGGGACAGGGGGCGGCGCTGCCGATCCGCGCCCCCATCCACAACGCCTTCGGCCAAGGCGATCTGGGCAATTTGTACGTGCGTTACGACTGGGCGGATTTACAGCGCCTGTTGGATCGCCTGGCGGACGACGGCGAGCGCCTGGCCTTGCTGCTGGACGATCAAGGCCAGGTATTGGCGGCGTCGGCCGCCTTGCGCGAACGGGGCATGCCGGGGCGGCGCCTGCCGCCCGAATGGCTGTCGGCGACGCAACGGAGCGGCGGCGTCAGCGAGGATGGCGACAACCTGTTGGGAGCCGGGCCGGTGCTGGTGGAGCAGGCCCGCTCCAGCGGCTATCGAGGCGCGCCGGGCCTGGGCTGGTCGCTGGTGTTGGCGCAGCCGTTGTCCAGCGCCTTCCTGCCGGTGGAACGCATGCGGCTGGCCTTCTTCGTCCTGCTGGCCGTGACCGCGGTGGTCGCCGTGGTGCTGGCCCATCTGGTGGCGGGGCGCATCGCCCAGCCCATCGTGCAGCTGACTCAATTCACCCGCCGCTTCATGCGCTCCCAGAGCACGGCGGACGTCCCCAGCGCCCAGCGCGGCGAGGTGGGCGAACTGACCGGCGCCTTCGTGCAGATGATCGGCGACCTGGAGCATTCCCGCCAAAACCTGGTGCGCGCCGCCAAATTGGCGACCGTGGGCGAACTGGCGGCGATCATGGCCCACGAGGTGCGCACGCCGCTCGGCATCCTGCGCTCCTCGGCGCAGATGCTCAAGCGCGAACCCAATCTCAGCGGCGAAGGCCGCGAAATGCTGGACTTCATCGTCGACGAGTCGGATCGCCTCAACAAGCTGGTATCCACCCTGCTGGACGCGGCCCGCCCCCGCGCGCCGCAATTCCGCCGCCACGACCTGCACGCCATCGTCCAGCGGGTCGCCGGCCTGCTCGGCCACCAGGCGCAAAAAAAACGCATCCGCCTGGACACCCGACTCCACGCCGCAGATCCTTTCCTGGCTTGCGACGACGAGCAAATGGTGCAGGTGCTGCTCAACCTGGTGCTCAACGCCATCCAGCACACGCCGGACGGCGGCACGGTGCAAATCGACTGCCGCGACGAGGGCGGCGGCCTGGCCATGGCGGTGAACGACAGCGGCCCCGGCATCCCGGAAGAAAGCCGCGCGCAAATATTCGACCCGTTCTACACTCGCCGCGAAGGCGGTATCGGCCTGGGCTTGGCGGTGGTGCAACAAATCGTCGCCGCCCACCAAGGCCGCATCCAAGTGGACCGCTCCGCCTTGGGCGGGGCGCTATTCCTGGTGCTCCTGCCGCGCGATCCCGTTCCAACGTCCAACCAGCCATCCTGACACCATGCCCGACAAAACCGTACTCATCGTCGACGACGAACCGAAAATGCAGCGCGTGCTGGAAATCATGCTCAAGCAAATGGGCCACCGTCCGCTGTTGGCCGGCAACGGTCTGGAGGCCCTGGAACAAATCGAAGCCCACGCCGTGGACTTGGTGGTGAGCGACCTGCAAATGCCGCAGATGAACGGACTGCAACTGCTGGAAGCCCTGCGCGGCCAGGACAGCGACCTGCCCTTCATCATGATCACCGCCTACGGCACGGTGGAGTCGGCGGTGGAGGCCATGAAGCACGGCGCCTGCGACTACATCATCCGCCCCTTCGACGTGGAGCAGGTGGAGCTGTCCATCACCCGCGCCTTGGAACTGGGCCGGGTGCAGCGGGAAAACCGCTTCCTCAAGAGCGAGGTGTCCAAGGGGTGGGGGGAATTCGTCGGCCAAAGCGCCGCCATGCGCCAGGTCTACGAACACATCGGCCAAGTGGCGCGCGGCAAAACCAACGTGTTGCTGGTAGGGGAAACCGGCACCGGCAAGGAACTGGCCGCCCGCGCCATCCACCAGGCCTCGCCGCGCAAGGACGCCCTGTTCGTGCCGATCAACTGCGCCGCCATCCCGGCCGACATCCTGGAAAGCGAGCTGTTCGGCCACACCAAGGGCGCCTTCACCGGCGCCGTCAAGGATCGCATGGGCAAATTCGAGTTGGCCGGCGGCGGCACGATCTTTCTCGACGAAATCACCGAAATGCCCATGCCCTTGCAGGCCAAGCTATTGCGGGTGCTGCAGGAGGGCGTGGTGGAGCGGCTGGGCAGCAATCGGCCCATGGAGGTCGACGTGCGCGTCATCGCCGCCACCAACCGCAATCCCAGGGAAGCCATTGCCGACGGCAAACTGCGGGAGGATTTGTACTACCGCATCCAGGTATTCACCGTGGAATTGCCGCCCTTGCGCCAGCGGTTGGAGGACATCCCCAGCCTGGCCGGCCATTTCCTCGACAAGCACAGCGCCAAACTGGGCTATCCGGTGCCCGACATCGCCCCGGCCGCCCTCGCCTGCCTGCAGCGCTATCCCTGGCCCGGCAACGTGCGGGAACTGGAGAACGTCATGGAGCGCGCCGTGGTGCTCAGCGGCGGCGAGCACGTGGACGTGCGCCACCTGCCGCTGGAAATCGCCGAGCACGCGCCCTATGCCGCCGGCGGCAACGCCGCGCCCGCGCCGGCCGACCCGGCCGGCTTGGCGCTGGACCCGGCGGTGGAAGCCCTGGAGCGGGAATTCATCGGCCGTGCGCTGGAACAAACCGGCGGCAACAAGACCCGCGCGGCACGCTTGCTGGAAATCAGCGAACGCACCCTGTGGTACAAACTGAAGAAATACGGCTTGAGCTGAAGACGCGCAACGCCTTGCCGGCGTTTTTCCATCAGCTCAGCAGCACCGCCACGATGCCGGTCATAAAAATGCCGTCGAACGTGCCGGCGCCGCCGATGGCGGCCACGGGAACGCCCATGGCGCGAATGTCCTTCAAGCGCAACACGTCGGCGCCCAGCAACACGCCCAAGGAACCGCTGATGTAGGCCAGGGGCGCGCGTAACTCGCCGTCCAGCATCAGCGATACCAGCGCGGCGGTAACCGGCGCGATGAAGATCGGCATGCCGATGCCCAAGCCGGGAATCGGCCGGCTGAAGGCATAGCTGACCGCGCTCACGGCGGCGACGCCCAGCGCCACGGCCATCGGATCGAGCGAGTGATGGCGCAGCAAATACGCGCAGAAAAACAGCGGAACCAGACAGCCCCCCACGTTCACAGCGATGACCGTGCGGCCGGTGAAAGGCTCGGGCGCGCCGCGCAGCAAGCCGAACTGGAAAGGCTCCAACGGCTGTGCCGGCGCCTCGCTCTCCATGCTCATCAGCGGCAGGTTGAGCAGGCTCCCCAGCAACGAGGTGAACAACAGCAAGGTGGCGGAATCGGACGACAACCCCAGCTTCTCGAAACTCAACGTCATCAGACCGAATTGCAGGCTGACGATCAGGCCGAGGATGAGGAATCCCAGCAAAAACAGGTGAAAAGGCGAAAAACTACCGCGCATGGACGGCCCCCTTTGGGCAAGAAAGCGCGGCGGCTGCAAACCGCCGCGCCGGGAAAACGGAAGAGCGCCGACGCATAGCCGCCGGGGCTCGCTAGCCCACTTTGATGGACTTGCGCTTAGCGCCCTCGACCTTGGGCAGGACCAGTTCCAGCACGCCGTCCTTGAAACTGCTCTTGACCTTGTCGCCGTCCATGTCGCCGGGCAGCGCGATAGCGCGCATAAACTCGCCCCGGCTAAGCTCGCGGCGATGGTAGTGCTCGTCGTCCTGCTTCTTCTCCTGCTGGACGGCGGCACGGATGGTCAGCGTGCGGTCGCTGAGGGAAACGTCCAGATCGTCCTTCGCAACGCCGGGCAGCTCGGCCCGCACCACCACCTCCTGCGGCCGGTCGATCACGTCGACCTTGGGCACGCGCCCGCCAAAGGGAGATTCCAGTTCCGGCCAAGCCGGCCAGTGGCGGCGCAACATCGGCGACAACCAACCCCGAGAAAAAGCCTCGTCGAACCAGCGATCCATCTCGTCGAAAGGGCTCAGAGCGACGGGACGCTGCGGCTGCAATGCTTTGCCGGCGGGTGCTTGGGCTTCTTTCTTTGCCATGGGAATGCTCCTTGTTTCTCGATTGACAACAGTTGCAGTTTAGTCTCTCGCCGCGATCTTGCGCCGCCCGACCCTCCCCGCCCCGACGGCGGGCTTAGCCGAACCCCCTCCCGACAAGGTATACTATCCCCATTTTTACCGACGGCTGGGGTAGCTCTAAATGCGTATCGAACAAGAAGCCCTTACCTTTGACGATGTGCTGTTGATACCGGCCCATTCTTCAGTGCTGCCGCGCGACGTCAGCCTGAAAACGCGGCTGACGCGCACCATCGATCTGCACATTCCCTTGGTGTCCGCCGCTATGGACACCGTCACCGAAGCCCGGCTGGCCATCACCCTGGCCCAGGAAGGCGGCATCGGCATCATGCACAAGAACATGACGGCCGAACAACAGGCCGCCGAAGTGAGCCGGGTCAAGAAATACGAAAGCGGCGTCATCAAGGAGCCCATCACCGTATCGCCCCATATCAGCATCCGCGAAGTGCTGGCGCTGACCCGCGCGAAAAACATCTCTGGCGTGCCGGTGGTGGACGGCGACGAACTGGTGGGGATCGTCACCAGCCGCGACCTGCGCTTCGAAACCCGTTTCGACGCGCCGGTGTCGCAAGTGATGACCCCCAAAGAGCGCCTGATCACGGTTCAGGAAGGCGCCGGCAAGGAAGAAGTCATTCACCTCCTGCACAAGCACCGCATCGAAAAAGTGCTGGTGGTGAATAAGCAGTTCCAGTTGCGCGGCATGATCACCGTCAAGGACATCCAAAAATCCAAGGACTACCCCAACGCCTGCAAGGACGAGCAGGAACGCCTGCGGGTCGGCGCGGCCGTCGGCACCGGCGCCGGCACCGACGAGCGCGTGGCGGCCTTGGTAGCCGCCGGCGTGGACGTGGTGGTGGTGGACACCGCCCACGGCCATTCCGAAGGCGTGCTGGAGCGGGTGCGCTGGGTGAAAAAGCACTTCCCGCACCTGCAAGTGATCGGCGGCAACATCGCCACCGCCGACGCGGCGCGCGCCTTGGCCGCGGCCGGCGCCGACGCGGTGAAAGTGGGCATCGGCCCCGGCTCCATCTGCACCACCCGCATCGTCGCCGGCGTGGGCGTGCCGCAGATCACCGCCGTGTCCAACGTGGCCGACGCGCTGAAAGACACCGGCATCCCGGTCATCGCCGACGGCGGCATCCGCTATTCCGGCGACATCGCCAAGGCTTTGGCCGCCGGCGCCCACTGCATCATGCTTGGCGGCCTGTTCGCCGGCACCGAGGAAGCGCCCGGCGAAGTGGAGCTGTACCAGGGCCGCTCCTACAAGTCCTACCGCGGCATGGGATCCCTGGGCGCCATGGCCCAGCAGCACGGCTCCTCCGACCGCTACTTCCAGGAAGAAACCGACCTGGCGGAAAAGCTGGTGCCGGAAGGCATCGAAGGCCGCGTGCCCTACAAAGGCACCCTGGTGGCCATCGTCCACCAACTGGTGGGCGGCATCCGCGCCGCCATGGGCTATACCGGCTGCGCCACCATCGACGAAATGCGCACCAAAGCCCGCTTCGTGCGCATCACCAGCGCCGGCATCCGCGAAAGCCACGTGCACGACGTGGCGATCACCAAGGAAGCGCCCAACTACCGCTTGGATTGATCGCCTTTTCATTGGAACTGGCCGCGCAAGGAAGCGCAGCGAGCCCCCGCTCAGCAACGCAACAAACCAGGAGAGCCGCCATGACCACCCAGCTTGCCGATACCTTGCGCCTGGTGGAGCAGTTGAACCTGCCGTTTCCTTGGGAAACCAACGCACAAGGACAGATCATCATGACGCCGGTCAATTTCGGACATAGTCGCTACGTCGGCCATTTGATCCGCCGCATCGCCGCCATCGCGCCGCAATGGGAAAGCGGCTCGGAACTCGGCGTTATCACTTCCGACGGAGTCAAAGCTCCCGATGTTTACTTAGCCAGCGCGGCTTATGTATCCCGCCACGAAGGTGGCTTGGGCTATGTTGCAGAAGCCCCGGAAGTCTGCGTAGAAGTCATGTCCCCTTCCAACACTTGGCAAGAAATGCACAGCAAAATGCCTTTGTATTTCGAAGTAGGCGCGCAGGAGGTTTGGATCGTCGATACCGGCGGCAAAGTCGCCTTCTTCGCCCCCGGCAATACGCCGCTGGAACACAGCCGCCTGATCCCCGACGCCCCCACGCAAATTTAAGAATTCCATGACCGACATCCACGCCCACAAAATCCTCATCCTCGACTTCGGCTCCCAGTACACCCAGCTCATCGCCCGCCGCGTACGCGAAATCGGCGTTTACTGCGAAATCCACCCCTGGGACTGCGGCGAGGACTTCGTCAAAAGCTTCGCGCCGCAAGGCATCATCCTCTCCGGCGGCCCGGAATCGGTGACGGAAGACAACTCGCCCCGCACCCCGCAAGCGGTGTTCGATTTGCGGGTGCCGGTGTTCGGCATCTGCTACGGCCTGCAAACCATGACCGTGCAACTGGGCGGCACGGTGGAAGCCGGCCACCACCGCGAATTCGGCTATGCGCAAGCTCGGGCACGCGGCCATTCGGCGCTGCTGAAAGACATCGAAGACCACACCAGCCCGGAAGGCCACGGCCTGCTGGACGTGTGGATGAGCCACGGCGACCGCGTCACGCAGCTGCCGGAAGGCTTCAAGCTCATCGCCAGCAGCGACGGCGCGCCCATTTGCGGCATCGCGGACGAAACCCGCCACTACTACGGCGTGCAATTCCACCCGGAAGTCACCCACACCCGCCAGGGCCAGCGCATCCTGCAACGCTTCGTGCTGGAAATCTGCGGCTGCCAAGCGCTATGGACGGCGCAAAACATCATCGACGACAGCATTGCTTCCGTCCGCGCCAAGGTGGGCACGGATCAGGTGATCCTGGGCCTGTCCGGCGGCGTGGACTCCTCCGTAGTGGCGGCGCTGCTGCACAAGGCCATCGGTCCGCAGCTTACCTGCGTGTTCGTCGACACCGGCCTGCTGCGGCTGAACGAAGGCGACCAGGTGATGAAGATTTTCGCCGACCACCTGGGCGTGAAAGTTATCCGCGTCAACGCCGAAGCCCGCTATTTGGAAGCCCTCAAAGGCGTGGAAGACCCGGAAGCCAAGCGCAAGATCATCGGCCGGCTGTTCGTGGAAATCTTCGACGAGGAATCCGCCAAGCTCACCGACGCCCGCTGGCTGGCGCAGGGCACCATCTACCCGGACGTGATCGAATCGGCCGGCAGCAAGACCGGCAAGGCCCACGTCATCAAGTCCCACCACAACGTCGGCGGCCTGCCGGAAGACATGAAGCTCAAGCTGGTGGAACCCCTGCGCGAACTGTTCAAGGACGAAGTGCGCAAAATCGGACTGGAACTGGGCCTGCCCTACGAAATGGTCTACCGCCACCCCTTCCCCGGCCCCGGCCTGGGCGTGCGCATCCTCGGCGAAGTGAAGAAGGAATACGCGGACCTGCTGCGCCGCGCCGACGCCATCTTCATCGAAGAGTTGTACCGCCACGACCTGTACGACAAGACCAGCCAGGCCTTTGCCGTGTTCCTGCCGGTGAAGTCCGTCGGCGTCATGGGCGACGGCCGTCGCTACGACTACGTCGTGGCCCTGCGCGCCGTGGAAACCATCGACTTCATGACCGCCCGCTGGGCCCACCTGCCCTACGACTTCCTCGATCTGATGTCGCGGCGCATCATCAACGAAGTGCCAGGCATTTCCCGCGTGGTCTACGACATCTCCGGCAAGCCGCCAGCGACGATCGAGTGGGAGTAAATTGGCCTAGTCTCACGCCGCGTCAAACTGTATCAAGGGCCGCACTCTGGGAACAATTGCCGCTCGTCTTGGGAGAATCAACGAGCGTGCATAGGCTCACACCGGCGCCAAACCCATCATTCGGCGATGCCTGCACTCAAGTGCAGGCCCTGGACCGCCTGCTTATTGGCAAACACCACCAACAACAGTGACACGCTTCGCAAATTTCTTGTGGCTTTTACTGCCATTTATGGCAGGATAGAGAAAATCCAATAAAAAAAGCAGGGGTGAACGCCATGTCCAGTGTCCAGCTCAACAATGCCGCTATACGCAATTACGCTGCCTACCAGATGCAGGCCAGGCTTCAGCAGCAGCTAGGCTCGGGGCAACAGATGGAACGGCTCAGCTCAGGCAGCAAGCTCAACAAGGCGGCCGATGACGCAACGACTGGAACAACGGCGCAGGACGGACTTCAGCAGCTAGGCTCGGGGCAGCAAAGGCTGCAGCTGATCGGCTCAGGCCAATCCATAACGACGACCAATGCCGAAGAAACCAAGGTCGGAGACGCGGTTGGCACGACGTTTGGTGACAATGGAGTGACCGCCACTATTTCGGCGACTGGCGCGGCTCTGGCTGCCGGTGGAACGGACCAAAGAGGGGTAGAGGGTGCAAACGTTCGGGATTTCGATTACTCATCTGAAATCACACGGTTTGCCAAAACCTTTGCTAGTACAGCCCAGCTTGGGCAAACCCCGAGTGGTTCAATTGATCGGTCGTCTGATCCCAATATTACCCAACGATCCCAACAAACGACGGGAGCCGGCACTGCAAACATGCTTGCCGGCGCAGGGATGTCCTTGAATATTGGTGATTTTACTGGTGCAAATGCCGGCGCAGGGCAAACCGGGCAAGAACCCACAGAAGGTGGGGCCAATACCAACCAGAACAAAGTAGACTTAGCGGCTACAGAAGAGCGGCCGTCGCTAAGCGGGTTGACCGTGAACACTGCGAATGCCATTGCTGCTCTCGCCCCAATTAGCCAGGACGCCATGCAGCAGCTTTTGCGCCCTGGGTGACGCTAGCTAACTAGCCGAGGGCTACAGCAATCCAGCCCCCGCATGGTCTTTGAACAGGTTGGCCGACCGCACATAGCCGGCCAGCACATCCGTCGATTTGTGGCGGCTCAATCCGCCATTTTGAAAATCGACGCGCCAGCCTCAGCCGCCGAGGTAACGAACCCGGCCCGTAGGCTATGGCCGCCGAACTCGGCCGGATTCAGTCCGGCCCTGCCGGCGTAGGCCTTCACCAGTTCCCCCACTGACTTGTCCGACAGGGTGTCGCCCCCCGGCCGCCTTTGCCGATGGCGCGGAACACCGGCCCCTCCACGATGCCGGCAGCGTCCAGCCAGGCCCGTAGCGCCACCACCGCCCACCATCTAGCCACCACCTCAACCCCGCGTCAGCCGTGCCTTTCCACATGACCTTCCCCGACGTTATCCACAGTTTCTGTGGATAGATGGCTTCTCAATTACGCGCATACGCGTATGCGCGTAATTCCTACCGACAGCCTGAAAAGCCCGTCCGCGGCCCGCCGCCGGCGGCTTTTTCTTCCCTCCCCCGCCCCTTCTCCGTTACAGGTTAAGAGTCCGACCAATCGCCCCGACGGGTTTGCCTTTTCTCCAGGGTCTGCATAGCAGCGCCCTGAAAGGCAGTCCGCTGGGGCTTTTTCGTTAAAGGAAGCGGGGAAGCGGGCTCAGTGCCTGGCCGACACAAAGAAGTGACCGGTGAGGTCCGATCCACACCGGGCGAACTGACCTAGAGGGCAGCTTCGGCTACTCACAAACACTTGCCCCTGGCATCGGAAATCCGATGCCAGGGGCCATGCAGCCACCTGAGCTGCGGTTGGCGAAGGGATAGCCTAACGGCGGCCAGCGCCCCCAACCGTCAACCGATACGGCAATGGCCGCACCAGTCGAAGCCTTCCGGCAGGCCGGAAACGTATTGGCGATGCTCGTCCGTAATCAAGTGCACCCAGGCGCACGGATCGCTGGCGTTATGCACTTCGCCGGTATGCAGATTGGCGATGTACTCGCCGCCGCCCTCCCGGTCGCACACATCCACGGCCGCGGATTCGGCCTCGGGCAATGGAGACAGATCGTTTATGGGCGGAGGCTCGTTCTCCAGCACCTTGATCTTGTCTATGGTCCGACCGCGCAAGACGTTCATGATGACTTCCATGTGGTCGTCGGACACCCGCAGGCAACCGTAAGTGGGACGCAGCTTGCCTTCGCTGTTGAGGTCGCCGCTATGAATGAGCAACCCCGTCCTGCCGTTGCTCTGGGCGGTAAGCGCATCGCCGGAGGACGGGCTCATTTCGATGACGCCGTGCGGACCGTAGGACTTGCCCCGTGTCGCCAACGTTCCGGCATATTCCCCCGTGGGAGTATCGCCATAGGGTTGCTTCGGATCGCGCGTGGCATTGCCTTTTTTTGCGGCCATGGCGTTGTCCGCCTTGCCCAACACGCGGAAAGGCCCAGCCAGCGTCTTGCCGCCGGCCACCAGCATAATGAAGCCGGTACTGGTGCGATCGCTGGGCAGGCTCACGTGAATAACCACCGGCGGCGGGAGCACCGCCGCCGTACCGGAAGCGGTGCTATCGGAATGGTTGGCTTGCTCTGACATGGCACTCCTCCTGTTTGAGTATTGGTCCAACGCCATCAAGCATAGCCCCCAGGGACGCAGGGGGGAATAGGCCGAAGCCGTCACCCGCCGGAATCCGCGAAACGGCGGGTGACGCGAACACACTACCCCGCCCTCACCTCGCATGGAATCGGTTAAACGCGGCGATTCACTGAACCATCGTCCGAGGAACCACGGCGAAATCCCCGCATTCCGGCGACCGCTGGGGCGGCTTTCCCGACGGACCACGACGGTCCATGCCAGCTCCTGGCGCGACCATGCTAAAATAGCGCCCTATCCATCGCCGCCGCGCTTTTTGCCAAAAGCCGATCCCGCCGGTTCCGGCCCCCGCAGCCTAGTTTCCATTGGAACGCGCTGCGCCGTCTGAGTAAGTTCGACCGATGCAAACACTCGACCAGCTCCGTGCCGGGGAATTAGCCGGCGTTCGCCGCCTGAAACTCTCTTGCGGCTTGACCAGTTTTCCACGGGAGATTTTCGATCTGGCGGATACGCTGGAGATTTTGGATCTGTCCGGCAATGCCCTGGCCGAGCTCCCCGACGATCTGCCGCGCCTGGGCAAGCTGCGCATCGCTTTTTTCTCGGATAATCGCTTTACGGAGCTGCCGGAAGTGCTGGGCAGTTGCCCGCAGCTGAGCATGGTCGGCTTCAAAGCCAACCGCATACGCACGATAACGGCCCAGGCGTTGCCACGCCGGTTACGGTGGCTGATCCTGACCGACAACGAAATCGAAGCGCTGCCTGAAGAGATCGGGCACTGCAGCCAACTGCAAAAGCTGATGCTGGCCGGCAATCGGCTGCAGGCGCTGCCGGGGTCGCTGGCCCGTTGCAAGCGCCTGGAATTGCTGCGCATTTCCGCCAATCGGCTCGCCGAATTGCCGGCCTGGCTGCTGGCGCTGCCGCGGTTGTCGTGGCTGGCCTATTCCGGCAATCCCTGCGCCGCCGCAGCGGAAGCCCAGGCGCTGACGGCTTTGTCCATCGACGATATTCCCTGGAACAGCCTGGAGTTGGAGCATCGCTTGGGCGAAGGCGCTTCGGGCTTTATCCACCACGCCAGCTACCAGCCTGCCGACGGGCCCGCGGAACCCGTCGCGGTCAAATTGTTCAAGGGGGCGGTCACCAGCGACGGCTTGCCGTGCTCTGAAATGGCCGCCGCCATCGGCGCCGACCGCCATCCGAGTCTCATCGGCGTTGTCGGGAGGGTGAGCGGCCATCCGGCCGGCGTCAGCGGTTTGGTCATGGAGCTGATAAGCCCGGACTTCAAACGCCTGGCCGGACCGCCCAGTTTCGATTCCTGCACAAGGGATATTTACCCCGCGGATACCCGCTTCGATATGGCGACGGCGCTGCATATCGCGCACAACATCGCTGCCGCCGCCCGGCATTTGCACGAGCGGGGGATCATGCACGGCGACCTTTACGGCCATAACATCCTCCATTGCGGCCGGGGCCGGGCTTTGCTCGGCGATTTCGGCGCGGCGTCTTTTTACCACGCCGATGGCGGCGCGCTGGCCCAGGGGCTGGAGCGGCTGGAAGTGCGGGCGTTCGGCTGCCTATTGGAAGAATTGCTCGACCGCTGCGACGCACTCCCCGAATACCCGGAAACGTTGGAGGCTCTCGACGCTTTGAAGTCGGCTTGCCTGTCCGAAAAAGCGGAACGCCGGCCTTTTTTCGCCGAAATCACCGGGCGACTGGCCGAACTCCTCGGCGACCTTGACCAACCAATGCAACAACCATAACCGAGGGAACGACTCCCCGCCCAAACCCACCATCCACTAGCTCAACCACAGGAGACCCCATGAGCGATTTACCCCGTTGCCCGCAGTGCAATTCCGAATACACCTACGAATCCGGCGATTTCTACGCCTGCCCCGAGTGCGGCCACGAATGGAGCAAAGACGCGGCGGCGGAAACTGCCGAGGAAGGTTTGGTGATCAAGGACGCCTACGGCACCCCGCTCAGCGACGGCGACAGCGTCACCGTCATCAAGGACTTGAAGGTGAAAGGATCGTCCTTGGTGGTGAAAGTGGGCACCAAGGTGAAAAACATCCGCCTGGTGGATGGCGACCACGACATCGATTGCAAAATCGACGGCATCGGCGCCATGCAGTTGAAGTCGGAATTCGTCAAGAAAGCCTAGCGGCAAGTTCGTGGCCGGCGGGAGGGCGGACGCCCTGCCGCTTCGCGGGGTCCAATCGGCGTCGCCTGAAAAGCGCAAGCCGAACGCCTATTCCCATCGCCGGGACGATTCCGACTGATGAATACCGCGCCGTATGGGACACTATGGCCGGCAAACCAGCGCCGACGCGCCACCGCCCTTAAGTTCGACACGGCGCCGGTTTAATCAACGGTTAGGAGCCTGACTTGCTTCCGCAAAACAGCCAACGGCTGGCAAAAAACAACTTCGATTTGCTGCGCCTCCTGTTCGCCGGCACCGTTTGCCTGGTTCACGCCTACGAACTGTCCGGATACCAAGCGCTTGCAGCGGTCGTTGGCTATTTGTCGTCGGCGGTTGCGGTAAAAGCGTTTTTCGTCGTCAGCGGCTTCTTGATTTTCATGAGCTTCGAACGCTCCTCGTCCTTGTCCTCCTACGCCGGCAAGCGCGCCCGGCGAATTTATCCCGCCTATTTCACGGTCGTCATGCTATGCGCGATAGGGCTGCTGTGGGCCAGCGACAAGGGTATTGCGGACTATTTCACCCTCGCATGGCTGAAGTACGTTCTCGCGAACCTTACCTTCCTGAATTTCATCCAGCCCACGCTGCCGGGGGTGTTCGAGGCGAATAAGCTGGCTGTCGTCAACGGGGCGCTTTGGACCCTGAAAATCGAAGTCATGTTCTACGTCGCAGTGCCTTTACTCGCGTTTTTAGCGCGACGATTCGGCCGACTTCCCGTGCTCGCCTCCGTTTACGGTTTATCGACGGTTTATGCGCTGCTGTGCGCGCTGATGGCGGAACGCAGCGGCTCGGGGATTTATGCCGAACTCAGCCGCCAGCTCCCCGGACAACTGTCTTATTTCATGGCCGGCGCTTTCTTTTATTATTATCTTCCGGTATTCGAACGACACGTGGAGCGCTTTGTTTTCGCGGCCGTTATAGCGCTGGTCGCCAATGGGTTTTATCCGCTGCCGTTGCTTGAGCCTTTCGCGCTCGCCACGCTGGTCGTCTTCTTCGGTCTATTTTTTTACGCCGGCAACTTCGGAAAATACGGCGATTTTTCATACGGCGTATATATCCTGCACTTTCCTACCATTCAGTTGCTGCTGCACGGCGGCTGGTTTCGAGAAAACCCTTGGATATTCCTGGGCGCGGTCGTCGCCATCACCTTAACGGGCGCCGTTGCGATGTGGCATTGGGTTGAAAAGAGGTTTCTGCTTCGCAGCAGCCATTACGTCGCCACGGCGGCGCCCTCCGGAGACGGCCTCGCCGACATCGCGCCGAGCGCCGACGCGCCCGGTCGGCGCGCAGCCGGTTAGCGCCGGAATGCCGCTCCGGCCATACCAACACTCTTCGAATCATTTTGAACGGAACATGCAGCCCGCCCCCGAATTCACCGAAACGGACATGATCTGGATGCGTCGCGCCCTGGAACTGGCGCGGCAGGCGGAAGCGGCGGGAGAAGTCCCCATCGGAGCGGTCGTGGTGAAGGACGACACGGTGATCGCCGAAGGCTGGAACCGTCCCATTTCCTCCAACGATCCCACCGCCCACGCGGAAATCGTCGCCCTACGGGCGGCGGGCTTGGCGCTGGACAATTACCGGCTGGTCGACACCACGCTGTACGTGACGCTGGAACCCTGCATCATGTGCATGGGGGGCATTATCCACGCCCGGGTGGCGAATCTGGTATACGGCGCGCCGGCGGATGCCCAGCGCAGTTCCGCCGCCGGCGTGCTGCAAATGGCCGAAGCGCAGCTGTTGAACCACCGATTGCAATGCCGCAGCGGGCTGTTGGCGGACGAAGCCGCCGCGCTGTTGCGGGACTTCTTCCGCCGCCGCCGTTGAAGCGCCGGCCAAACCGGCGCTTCCCGCCCGGTCAGCTGCTGTGGCCGGCCTCGGCGGGCGCGTTTGGGAACATGGTCAGGCGGAAATTCTCTTCGTCGGTCAAGTACACCAGCAAATCGTAATAGCGGCGCACCGATTCGACGAACTCCACCGACTGCCGCGCCGGCAAAGGCACGTTTTTGGCCTTGATGTCGCGGTAATAGCCCTTGGTGGCGGCCAGCACCTTCTTCACGCTCAGCCAGCGGTCCGGATTCTGGCCTTTGCGCTGGGCCGTGTGGCGGGCTTTTTCCAGCATCCCCGGCCCGGCGTTGTACGCCACCAGCGCCATCCAGGTACGATCCGGCTCGGCGATGTGCACCGGCATATCGGCGCGCTCCTGGGACACGTAATAAGCGCCGCCCATGATGCTGTCGCGCGGGTTGAGGCGGTTTTTCACGTTCAACTCCTTCGCGGTTTCCTCGGTCAGCATCATCATGCCGCGCACGCCGGTAGGCGACGTGGCGCCGGGATCCCACTTGGACTCCTGGTAGGCGATGGCGGCCAGCAAGCGCCAATCCAGGCCGTACCGGTTGGCGGCCTGATGGAACAGGCGGCGATACTGCGGCAAGCGCTCGTGCACGTGCTGGCGGAATGCCTGATCGTCGGCCTGCGCCAGAACGCGCGCGTTGCCATAGTAACGTTCGTTCAATTCGTCCAGCGTCTTGTTGTGCTGGCTTTCGTTGAAAAACGCCACCGCCTCGTCGTACAAGCTGCTGTCGGTGGTGGACTGGCGGAACGCCCAGGCCAAGGAGCGGCGTACGCCCAAATCGAAAGCGACGCGCAACTGCGGCAAATAGCGGCGGATCAATTGCGTCTGGTCGGAAGTAGCGGTGGTGTAATCGATGAGGCCGGCGTGAACCAGATACATCAACTGGGTGGTGCTATGGCCGTCGCTGACGCGCCATTGCAGCTCGGGATGCTGATCGCGCAGCCGCTCCAGGGTGGATAGGTGGCTGCCGCCTTCGGACACTTCGAAGATCCCGTCGGACAAATCGGCGAACGAGCGCGGCTTGGGCGTGCCGTCTCGATAAACCACTTGCTCGGTGACCGTGCGATAGGCCGGGGTGAAGCGCACCTGCTGCTTGCGCTGGTCGGTGATCGCCAAGCCGGCGGCGGCCACATCGGCCCGGCCTTTCTCCACGGCTTCGAAAATTTCGGCGATGGAATCGTAAACGACGAACTTCACCTCGACGCCCAAACGCTGGGCGAACAACTGGGCGAGATCGTGTTCAATTCCGGAAAGTCCGTTGGGACTGGGGTGATAGGTAGCGGGACCTATGCGGGTGGCGACGGTGAGCGTGCCTTTGTGCTTGATTTTCTCCAGTTGCGTCGATGTCGAACTGTCCGTGCACCCGCACAGAGTTCCGATCACCAGCAGCCAACTCGCCATGCGGAACAGCGAACGGCCGACGCGGTTGCGGAGTTTAGAGGAATCCAGGCCCAAACAGCCCGGCGCCTTGCGAAATGACCAAACAACCAATGGTTCTCCGGCCATGACTGGTGTAGAATACATAACTCGTACCCATATCATGTCGTGTGACCTCAGTCACAAGTCTAGCATGGTTTCCCCCGGAGAGGTACTGAAGTGGCCATAACAGCGCCGACTCGAAATCGGATGGCCGGAGAAATCCGGCACGTGGGTTCGAATCCCACCCTCTCCGCCAAATCAAACACTTAGCTTCGACTTCGCGCCTTTTCGGCGCTATGTCGGCGCGCGTTTTCAGCCTTCCCTCCAACCTCCGTGCCAAACGCCGGCAGGCCAGTGACGGCGGGCCACGCGGCCGGGTTCGCGGTGAAATTCGCTTCAGAAATAAAACGTCTATAGACCGCCGGGGTTCCAGATATTTTGTTTCTAAAAACCGGCCAAGTTCCCCAACCGCCGAACCGCGCGGCAAAAGATCCGCGCAAAAGACGCGCTGCCGCCATTTACAACCCCCGCCCCATGCCTTTAGTGTTGCCGCCGACAACACCCAGGCCCATCCACCATGAACCAAGCGCATAACCAGGCCCGAACCACCCTGCAGCACCTGGCCGACAACCTGAGCCGCGTCATGCAAGGCCAAGAAGCCGCCATCCGCCTGCTGTTGGCCGCTTTCGCCGGCGGCGGGCACGTGCTGCTGGAAGACGTGCCCGGCACCGGCAAAACCACCTTGGCCAAGGCCCTCGCGCAATCCTGCCGAGCGGAATTCCAGCGGGTGCAATTCACGCCCGACCTGCTGCCGGCCGACATTCTCGGGGTTTCCGTGCTGGACCCGGCCAGCCGGGAGTTCCGCTTTACGCCGGGACCGATTTTTTGCCACATCCTGCTGGCCGACGAAATCAACCGCGCCTCGCCGCGCACCCAGTCGGCCCTGCTGGAAGCCATGGCCGAAGCGCAAATCAGCGTGGAACGGCAACTCCATCGATTGGAGCCGCCGTTTTTCGTCGTCGCCACGCAAAACCCGGTGGAATTCCACGGCACCTATCCCCTGCCGGAAGCGCAGCTGGACCGCTTCGCCCTGCGTTTCGGCCTGGGTTATGTCGACGCCGAGCAGGAAACGGCCATTCTCTCCGCCCAGCAACGCGAACATCCCTTGCAGCGGCTGCAACCCTGCGTCGATCTTGCGCAAATCCTGCAACTGCAAGCGCAAACGCGCGAGGTGGCGGTGAGCGACGAATTGAAGCGTTATATCGTCGAACTGGTCCGCGCCACCCGCCGAGCGGAAGGGCTGCGCCTGGGCGCCAGTCCCCGCGCCGCGCTAACCTTGATGAAATGCGCCCAGGCCCTGGCCCTGCTGGACGGCTTCGACTTCGTCACCCCCGACGCCATCCAGGAAATCGCCGTGCCCGCCCTGGCGCACCGCATCGCCCTGGACCCGCAGGCTCAGTTCGCCGGCCTCCGGGCCGAGACGGTGGTGGAGAAAATTTTGCGGGAGACGCCGGTGCCGGCTTGATCGAAGCCTCCCGGGCACTGGGGCAAACCCCGGCCAATATGCTAGGATTCCGCCTCCGCCCACCCACCTGCGCCATCCACCGACGAGCAACGACGACACGCCCATGAACGACAATACCCTGCGCGCCGACGCGGCGCTGCGCTTCTCTCCCCTGCACCGCCTGCAATGGGAAGAAGCCCAGCAAAAATACGTGATTCTCTACCCGGAAGGTATGGTGGAGCTGAACCCCAGCGCGGCGGAAATCCTCAAGCTGTGCGACGGCCGCAACCTGGACGATCTGGTGGCGACGCTGGAAGCCCAGTTCGACACCACCGGGCTGAAGGGCGACGTTTCCGAATTCCTGGAAGTGGCCCTGGCCAACGGCTGGATCCAGCAAAACCATGACTAAACCGCGCTGGCTGCTGGCGGAGCTGACCTACCGCTGCCCCTTGCAGTGCCCCTACTGCTCCAATCCGCTGGATTACGCCGCCCACAGCCAGGAGTTATCCACCGAGGAATGGAAGCGGGTGTTCTCCGAAGCCCGCGCCATGGGCGCCGTGCAGCTGGGCCTGTCCGGCGGCGAGCCGCTGATCCGGCAGGACTTGGCGGAGCTGGTGGCCCATGCCCGCGGCCTGGGCTATTACACCAATCTCATCAGTTCCGGCTATGGCCTTACGGAAGAGAAAATCGCCTCGCTGAAAGCCGCAGGCCTGGACCACATCCAGATCAGCATCCAGTCGCCGGACAAAACCCTCAACGACTTCCTGGCCGGCACGGAAAGCTACGAGCACAAGAAAGAAGTCGCGCACCTTATCAAAAAACACGGCTACCCCATGGTGCTGTGCGTGGTGATCCACCGGCAGAACATCCATCAGATGCGGGAAATCCTCGACATGGCGGTGGAACTGGGTGCCGACTACCTGGAACTGGCCAATTGCCAGTACTACGGCTGGGCCCTGCTCAACCGCGATCAGTTGCTGCCCACCCGCGAGCAATTCGCCGAGGCCGAAGCCATCGCCCAGGAATACAAGGCCAAGCTGGCCGGCAAGATGAAGATCTACTACGTGGTGCCGGATTACTACGAAGACCGGCCCAAGGCCTGCATGAACGGCTGGGGCACCACCTTCCTCACCATCGCCCCGGACGGCGCCGCCCTGCCCTGCCACGAAGCGCGCGTACTGCCGGGCCTGGAGTGCCCCAACGTGCGGGATTTCAGCGTCAAGGAAATCTGGGAAGACTCGCCGGCCTTCAACCGTTTCCGCGGCTTCGACTGGATGGAGGAACCCTGCCGCAGTTGCCCGGAAAAAGCCAAGGATTTCGGCGGCTGCCGCTGCCAGGCTTATTTGATGACGGGCGACGCCACCGCCACCGATCCGGTATGCGGCCTGTCGCCCAAGCGCAAGGTGGTGGACGAGGCCATTGCCGCCGCCTATGCGGCGCAACCGCAGGAAAAGCCGCTGGTGTTCCGCAACTCCCGCACCTCCAAGCAGCACGGCGGTCCGCGTTAGCGGCGCGGATTCCAGCCCCGCGGCGAACCGCCGGGGCTGGGGTCAAGCCTCCGGCATCTCCCCTTTCCCCAAGGCCGTCCGCACGAAAGCGGCGAAAGCCTCCGCGTCCATGGGTTTGCCGTACCAGTATCCCTGCAGATAATCGCAGCCGCGCTCCTGCAAGAACTGTCGCTGGGCATCGGTTTCCACCCCTTCCGCCACTACCTTCAACCCCAGGCTGGCGGCCATCTTGATGACGGCGTGGGCGATGGCCGCGTCGTTGGGATCGTCGGCGATATCCAGCACGAACGAGCGGTCGATTTTCAATCGATCGACGGGGAAGCGCCGCAAGTAGCTCAGGGACGAATAACCGGTGCCGAAATCGTCGATAGCGATGCAGAATCCGGCGGCGCGCAAAGCGCGGAACAATTCCACCGTGATATCGGCCTGCTCCATGGCGGTGCTTTCGGTGATTTCCAGCTCGATGCACGCCGGGTCCACGGCGAATTCCTCGACGATGCCGCGAATACGCTCCACCAAGTCCTCTTGGCGAAACTGCCGAGCCGACAAGTTGACGGCGATGGTGAGCGGCGGCAGGCCGTCGCCAAGCCAAGCGCGGATCTGTCGGCACACCTGCCGCAGCACCCATTCGCCGATGGGCAGGATCAAGCCGTTCTCCTCGGCGATGGGGATGAATTCGTCGGGCATCACCAACCCCCGCTCCGGGTGGCGCCAGCGTATCAACGCCTCGGCCCCCACCAAGCGGCCGCTGAGCAAACTGGCCTGGGGCTGGTAGTAAACGACGAACTCGTCCCTTTCCAGGGCGTTGTGCAGGCTGTTTTCCAAAGCCAGTTTCGCCTGGGTGTGGCGGTTCATCGCCTCGGTGTAGAAATGGAACTGGCCGCGCCCCGCTTCCTTGGCATGGTACATGGCGGTGTCCGCGCGCTTCATCAGCGTGTCGATGTCGTTGCCGTCCTGGGGATACAGGCTGATGCCGATACTGGGAGTGGTGTGCAGGGCGTGCCCTTCCACCTGGAAGGACGGGGAAAAGCCATTAAGGATTTTTTCCGCCACGTTGGCGGCGGCCTGGATCACTCGATCGCCGTTCAGCACCACCACGAACTCGTCGCCGCCCAAGCGCGCCACCACGTCGCTTTCCCGCACGCAAGACTTGAGGCGCCGCGCCACCTCCACCAGCAGCCCGTCGCCGATATTGTGGCCCAACGTATCGTTGATGACCTTGAAACGGTCCAGGTCGATAAACATCAAGGCCACTTCGGTCCGTTCCCGCCGGGCGACGGCAACCACCTGCTCCAGAACGATCTGCAAATGCAATCGATTGGGCAATCCGGTGAGCGGATCGTGGTGGGCCACATAGCGGATGCGCTCCTCGGCGGCCTTCTGCTCGCTGATGTCGGCAAAGCTGGCGATGTGGTAGTCGATGTCGCCGCGAGCGTTGCGCACCACCGTGATGGTGAGCAGCTTGGGATAGATGCCGCCGTCCTTGTTGCGGTCCCAGATTTCCCCCTGCCAGAAGTTGCGCTCGCGGATGGATCGCCACATGCCCAGGTAGTCTTCCCGGGTGGTGCGGCCGGAGGCGAGCAGGCGGGGATCCTGGCCAACCACGTCCGCGAGGGCGTAGCCGGTGAGCCGGGTGAACGCCGGGTTGACCTCTATGATGCGGTTGTCCCGGTCGGTGATCATGATGGCCTCGCCGCTGTGCTCGAACACGTGGGCGGCCAGGCGCAACTGGGTTTCCGCCTGTTTGCGCTGGATCAGGTTGCGCACCCGCGCCAGCAACACGGAAGTCACCACCGGCTTGGTCAAATAATCCTCGGCGCCCAGGTCCAAACCGTCGAGCTGGCTTTGTTCGGAGGTGTCGGCGCTGACGAAGATCACCGGAATGTCGCGGGTATCCGGATTTTCCCGCAGCCGCCGCAACACCTCGATGCCGCTCATGCCGGGCATCATCACGTCCAACAGGATCAGCTGCGGCCGGTCTTCCCGCTGCACCAGTTCCAAAGCCGCCGCGCCGCTGGTGGCGGTTTTGATGCGATAGGAGGACTTCAGCGCCGCCGCCAATACGTGCAAATTGACGGGCACATCGTCCACCAACAGGATCAGCGGCTTGTCTTCCAAGGAGGATACCCCTGCGATTCCTCCCAGGGGTCGACTGCGGAAAAAAGCGGAATCGAACGGCTGCATGGCTGTAGGGCGCGAATTTTAGGGAAGCTTTACCTGGCGGGAACCGGCCAAAGCCGTAATATACCCGTAGCAGGTGCGGGCGTCCTCCGACAATTCCATGAAATTGATCGTGCGGCGGCTCCATTGGGCGAAATCCCGCTCGCCCGGCAACTCGGCCATGTCGCGGAACCCCATGCTCCATTCCAGGAAGACCCGATGGCTTTCCTCCCCCTGCATCACGATGCGCAGCCCGCGGTGGCGCGGATCGCGCTCGATGCTGACCAGCAACTCCAGCACCGTGTCGCGCCGGCCTTCCAGCATTTGCATGAAATAACCGTCCTGATAAATCAGGCAACCGGTAATGCCGCGGCCGCCGTTGCTCACCTGGGCTTTTTTCAACAGCGCCGCCAACTGCGCCTCGTCCATCGGCTGCGTCGCCTGGCTGACATAGATCAGGAAAAACAGGTCGGCCTCGCCGCCCTCTTCCGCGACGCCGGCCTCCCGGTCCACCGCGGCGACGAATGCCGCCTCCTCCAACGGGCGATGGAAAAAATAGCCCTGGATGAAATCGCAGCCGTTGCTGCGCAACTCCAGCAACTGCGCCTCGGTTTCCACCCCCTCGGCCACCAGCTTCAGCCCCAGCGCCTTGCCCAAGCCGATGACCGCGCGGGTGACCGTGCGGCTTTCCCGCTGCTGCTCGATGCCGTTGACGAAGGCCCGGTCGATTTTCAGCACGTTGACCGGCAAACGCGTCAATTGGGCCAGGGACGAATAACCGGTGCCGAAATCGTCCACCGCCACCCGCAGGCCCAAATCCGCCAAGCGGTTCAACACGCGCAGATTGGCCTCCACGTCCGCCATCAGGGAGGTCTCGGTCACTTCCAGCAACAGCCGCGCCGGATCGGCGCCGGTCTCGCTCAGCACGGCGGCGAAATCCTGGGCCAGAGACTCCTCGCCCAGCTGCCGCGCCGACACGTTCACCGACACATAGGGAGCCGCCTCGCCCCAGCGCCGCCGCCAATCGGCCTCGGCCCGGCAAGCCTCGCGAAACACCCAGGCGCCGATGGGCACGATGACCCCGGTGATTTCGGCGATGGGAATGAACGCCGCCGGCGACACCTCGCCTTCCGGCGGGTGCCAGCGCAGCAGCAACTCCGCGCCGACGATGCGGCCGCTGCCGGCGGCGACGATGGGTTGGAAACGGGGCGACAACTCGTTGTTGGCAATGGCCAGCCGCAACCCCTGGGTAATCACCAGCCGCTGGCGCGCCTGGTCCTGCAGGCTGTCGCTGAAAAACTGCCAGCCGTCGCGGCCTTTTTCCTTCACCGCGTACATGGCCGTGTCGGCGGAACGCAACAGGTCGTCGGCGGAATGGGTGGTGCCGTGGCCCACGGCGATGCCGATGCTGGCGGTGACGGTCAACGGCAGATCGCCGAAATCGATGGGATCGCGCAAGGCCGCGTTGATGCGCTGCGCCAGGCTGGACACCGCAGCGGCATGCTCCACCTGCTCGCACAACACCACGAACTCGTCGCCCGCCAGCCGCGCCACCGTGTCGCCGGGCCGCACCTGCTCCATCAGCCGTTGCGCCACGCCTTTTAGCAAGACGTCGCCGGCTTCGTGCCCGTGGGTGTCGTTGACCAGCTTGAAGCCGTCCAGATCGACGAACAGCAGCGCCACGCTGAGTTTTTGCCGGCGTGAACGCTGCAAGGCGCTGGCCAACCGCTCGCGGATCAGCGCCCGGTTGGGCAGGCCGGTCAAGGGATCGTGGGTGGCGCGCCACAACAGCTCGTCCTCGGCCTTCTTGCGGTCGGTGATGTCGCGCATGGTCACCACCAGCGACCAGTTCCCTTCCTCGCGGAACTTGGCGATGGAGGCCTCCAGGGGGAAAAACGTGCCGTCCTTGCGATAGCCGGTCACTTCGCCGCGGGAGGCCATGCGCCGCTCGGTCTCCTCGCCGTCGACGAAACGCTGGAACAATTCGGCATGCTTACGGCGAAAATGCGGCGGCAACAAATCGTGCACCAACATGCCCTCCAGCTCGTCCGCCGCGTAACCGAACATCAGGCAGGCGCTGCGGTTGGCTTCGCTGATGCGGCCCCGCGCGTCGGTGGCCACGATCGCCATATCGGCGTGGGCCAGGATGTTCTGCGCCTTGCCGACTTTTTGCCTGGCCGCGCTCAAATCCGCCGCCAGGCGCGCCGCCACCTGTGGCGAGGCGGGCGATTCGTGCAGCTTGGCCGCCTGCGCCTGCTCCCGGTAACGTTCGGGAATACGCGGCGGATTTTGGCCGAAGCTTTCGATAATGCGAAAACCGCCGTCGGCCTCGCAGCGCGCCAGGTAGGTATTGACGGCAGCATGGTGGGTGGCCGCGTCCATGACCACATCGCCCTGGGGACCGCGCAGGCGAATCCGCTCCAGAGCGTCCGCCAGCGCTTCCGCCTCGACGCTGCCGGCGGCCCGCGCCGCCTGGGCGAAAGCGTGCACGCACAAATAGGCGCCTTCGCCGAAATTGGTCACCACGCCGTTACCCTTGGGCCAGATGCCGTCGATGCCCGGCAGGGCCGCCAAGCGGGCGAGGTAACGGCGGTTTTCCTGGGTCGGCACCGACATGAAGTAGGTGTTGCTGGAATAAAAGCCTTCCCGCACCGAGGCCGGCAACCGGCTCACCATGGCCTCGTCGTAATGGCCCATCACCACCGCCATATGGTTTTTCAAGCCCATCTCGGTGAAATGGGTCAGCAGGGTCAATTGGTCGCTGCCGGCGAAATAAGGCACGAACACATCGGCGCCGGAGCGCGCCACCTGCCGCAGCAAAACATCGATTTCCTCCGGCGACGCGCCGATGGGCAAATACTCCTCCCCGACCACGTCGCCGCCGAGCCCGTTCAGCACCCGTTTGGCGGCGTCGATGGAGCCGCGCGGCCACTCGTAGTTGTTGCCGGCGAAAAACATTTTGAAGCCGTACTGCCGCCCCATCCAGGGGATCATCTTGTCGATCTGCTGGTTGGGCAACGCCGCGAAATGGAAAAAATAGCGGCCGGAGATGCTGCCCTCGTAAAACGAGAAATTCAGGTAGGGGATACGCTTGGTTTCCGCCACCTGGCCGGCGACGGCGATGCGGGAATTGGACAGCAGGTTGCCGATGATGGCGGCGCAGCGATGCTCTTCCACCAGCCGCAAAGCGGCCGGCACGGCGGTCTGCGGCAGGCTGCCGTCGTCCTCGACGATCAATTCCAGCGGTCGGCCGAGCACGCCGCCTTGCTCGTTGATTTCGTCGCAAGCGATGCGGGCCGCCCAAACGATCTCCTGGCCGTAGAGCGACACCAGCCCCGTGAGCGGCGGCATCAGCCCCAGCCTGATGGACTGACTCGATTGACTCGTCGCGTCGCTCACGGTCGCGTCTCCAGTCGCCACATGGCCGTTATTTGCTCCACGCTGCCCAAGGCGCCGTCGTGGTCGAACCGGTCGATTTGCCGCAACAACCGCCCCAGCGGCGCGCCGGGCGGCTCGTGCCGGGCCAATTGCTGCAAATCGTGCAGCAACTCGTCCGGCACCAATTCCCGCTCTTCCAGATAGGGCCTGAGTTCGGCCAGCAACGCCGCCAGGCGCCGCAAGTCGATGGCGACGCTTTCCCCATTGGCCGCCGTCAGCGCGCTACCGATGGCGGCCAAGGCTCGGGTCATCGCATCGGCGCACTCCCGCAGGGAAATCGGTTGATCGCCGGACGCGATCTCCCGTTCCAACCGCCGTGCCGCATCGGCCACTTCCACCGCGCCCACATTGGCCGCCACGCCCTTGAGCGTATGCAGCAGCTCCGCCGCCTGGGGGAGGTCGCCCTCCCGCAGCAGCGCATCCAACCGTATCATGACGTCCCCCTGATCCTCGGCGAATCCCCGCAACAGATGCCGGAGCAACTCGCGATCGCCGTCCAAGCGCCCCAGGGCTTGAGCCAAATCGAACCCGGGCAGGTTATCCGATGGCGCGGCCGTCGTTTCGGCCTCGGCGGCCGCGCCGCCGGCGGATTGGCCGGGGGCGTTGACCCAACGAGCCAAAACGCGGGCCAGCTCCGCCGGCACGATGGGTTTGGCGACGAAATCGACCATACCGGCGGCGGCGCAATGCTCCCGGTCTTCTTTCAACACCGCCGCCGTCATGGCGATAATGGGCAACCCGGCGGTCTTGGGCAAAGCGCGAATGCGGCGGGTGGTCTCGTAACCGTCCATCACCGGCATGTGCAAATCCATCAGCACGGCGTCGAACGCCTGGCGTTCGACCCATTCCAAGGCTTCGCCGCCATGGTTGGCCAAGGTAACCCGAACGCCGCGCTTTTTAAGGAATTCCGCCGCCACCATCTGGTTCAAGGCGTTGTCTTCCACCAGCAACACCCGCATCCCTTCCAGATTCCCCTCGAGCGCGCCGCCATTGGCCGGCGGGTTTTGCCTGGATGCTTGGCCGCGCAGGGCCAAGGCGTCGAACAAGCCGGAAGGCGTCACCGGCTTGGCCAGGATGCGATCGATGCGCAAGGCGCCGGCTTCCGCCAGCAGCGCCGCGCGATCGTGGGCGGTAACCATGATGATCGACAGCGCATGAGGCTGGTGCCCCTCGGCGGCCTCCGCCTCCAGTCGGCGCAGCACCTCGAGCCCATCGATACCGGGCATGCGCCAGTCCAACAACAGCGCATCGAAAGGCGCGCCGGCGGCGGCGGCCTCCCGAACGCAGGCCAGCGCCTCTTCGCCCGAAGCCGCGACACCGGACTCCAGCCCCCATGCGTCCAGGCAACGGAACAAAATGCGCCGCGCGCTGTCCTGGTCGTCCACCACCAGCACTTTGCGCGGCCCCAGCCGCTGCAATTTTTGCGACTCCGGGCTGTTGGGCGAACGCCGGGTCCGGACGGTGAACGTGAAGGTGGAACCTTGTCCTTGCACACTGGCGACGCTGATCTCGCCGCCCATCAACGCCACTAGCTTGCGGCAAATGGCCAACCCCAAGCCGGTGCCGCCGTATTTGCGGGTGATGGAGCCGTCGCCCTGGGCGAACACCTCGAATAATTGCCCGGCCTGAGCTTTGGTCATGCCGATGCCGGTATCCCGCACGGCGAAACGCAGGAGGATGTCGTCGCCGTCCTCGGATGCGACGTCCAAAGACAGGCAAATTTCGCCCCGCTCGGTGAATTTGACAGCGTTGCCCAGCAGGTTGTTGAGCACCTGGGTCAACCGCAGGGAGTCCCCCACCACTTCCGCCGGCACCTGGGGGGCGATATCCACCAGCAACTCCAGGCCTTTTTCCTCGACGCGCGCGCCGAACAAATCGGCCACTTCCCGCAACGCTTGCTCCGGCCGCAGGGGCAACCACTCCAGCTCCAGCCGGCCGGCTTCGATTTTGGAGTAGTCCAGGACATCGTTGAGGATGCCGAGCAGCGCCCGGGACGACGCGTGCACCTTGCGCAAATAATCCGCTTGTCGGGCGCTCAGCTCGTCTTCCAGCACCAGCTGGGTCAAGCCGAGGATGGCGTTCATGGGGGTACGGATTTCATGGCTCATATTGGCCAAAAATTCCGACTTGGCACGGCTGGCGGCTTCGGCCACCTGCTTGGCCGCTTGCAGCGCCTCCTCCGTCAGCTTGCGCTCGGTGATGTCGGTGGACACGCCGCACAGCCCCCAGATTTCGCCGTTGCCGTCGTAAATGGGATGCTTGATCTCCCAGTAAACGCGCCGCCGCTGCCCGTCCGCCGCCGGCACGTCGATTTCCGCCTGGGTCGCCTCGCCCAGGTTGAGCACCCGTTCGTCCACGGCGCGCAGCCTGGCCGCCGCTTCCGGCGGAAAAAACCGGCTGTCGTCGCTGCCCGGCAGGTCTTCGGCGGAACAACCGAACAATTCCAGCACGGCGCGGTTGGCGTGGACGTAACGGCAGCGCTTGTCCTTGATGTAGATGAAGGCCGGCACGCTGTCCAAAGCGTCGCTGTAGCGCTGGGCTTTGGACAAGGCCTCGCGCAAGACGGCGTCGGCTTGCCGGCGCTCGGTGATATCTTGAATCTGGGCGATGAAATACAGCAGCCCCCCCTCCGCGTCGCGCACCGACGAGCCGTTGAGCTGCACCCAAACGACGTGGCCGTCCTTGTGGAAATAGCGCTTTTCCAGCTGGTAACCGGCGCGGGCGCCGGCGGCCAGCTCCGCCGCCAGCGCCAAATCGCCGGACAAGTCGTCCGGATGGGTGATGTCCTGGAAGCGCTTTTGCCGCAGCTCGTCCTCCGCATAACCGACGATACGGCACAAGGCGTCGTTGGCCTGCAGGAATCGGCCCTCCGGGCTCACCAGGGCCATGCCGATCGCGGCCTCGTCGAAAGTGGAACGGAAGCGCGCTTCCGACTCCAACTGGGCCGCCTCCAGCCGCTTGCGCTCGGTGATGTCGCGCACGATGCCGATCAGCATGGGGCCGCCGTAGCGGCGCACCTCGGAAACCAGCAAATCCATGGCGAACCGTTCGCCGTTCTTGCGCAACGCCTCCACCTCCCTGGCTTGGCCGATAATGAGGCCCACGCCGCCGGCGCGATAATTGGTGAGATAACTGTCGTGCAGGCTATGGTGCGGCTCCGGCATCAACATGTTGATATTGCGGCCGACCACTTCGTCGGCCGTATAACCGAAAATGCGCTCCGCCGCCCGGTTGAAGCGCTGAATGATGCCGAGCCCGTCGATGGCGATAATGCCGTCGAGGATATTGTCGACGATCGTGCGGGTCTGCTCCGCCGCCGCGGCCAGGGCCGCGTCCGCCAGCTTGCGTTCGGTGATGTCGATGAGCACGCCGTTCCACACGCTGGCGCCTTCCTCCGTGCGCAGCGGGTCCGACTCGATGTGAAACCAGCGGGTTTCGCCGCGCACCAGGAAGCGGCATTCGAAGCGAAACGGCGCCAGCCGGTCGATGGCCTCCTGATTGCGGCGCGCCATTTCGTCCCGGTCGTCCGGGTGCACCAGCGCGAAAGGCAGCACGGGATCGCGCCGAATATCCTCCTGGGCCACGCCCAGCAGCTCGCAAAACCGGGGGCTGACGTATTCGAAGCCCATGCCGCCGTACGGCCGCTTGCGGAAGGTGTAAACGCCGGCCGAGATACTGGCCACCAGCGCATCGTACAACGCCTTGGCGCGCTGCACCTCGCTCACCCGCGCCTCCACCCGCCGCTCCAGCATGGCCTGGTCGGCGCTGACGCGATCCGCCATGCGGTTGAAGCTGACGGCCAGCTCGCGCAACTCGTGCCAGCCGCGCACCGCGGCGCGCTGCCGCAAATCGCCTTCGGCGATGCGGCCGGTGGCCGAGATCAAATGCTGCAGCGGCGCGACCAGCCCGCGCCCCATCGCCAAGGCCGTGGCGACGGAGAACAGCAGCAGCAGGCCTAGGATGCCCCAGACTTGCGCGCGCAGGCGGTAAACCGGGGCGAACGCCTCGGCGGTGTCGATCTTCACCACCATGCCCCAGTTCAACGCGGGCAAATACCGCCAAGCGGCGATGACTTCCGTGCCGGCATAATCGGTAGCGATGCCGTAACCCCGTTTTCCCTCCAAGGCGAACCACATCGCCCGGGCCCGCCGGCCGTCCGTGGGCACCAGCTGGCGATAAGCGCCGTTGTCCACGTGTCTCAAGGCGCTGACATAACGCGCGCCGCCTTCCATGGATTGCGCCAGGACCGTTTCGCCGCTTTCGCCCAAGCCGGTGTTGTCGCCGAGAACGGCGGCGAGTTTGCGCATATCCATTTGCAGGACGAGGCTGCCCATGGCCTTGCCGTCCCTGAATACCGGCGTGACGATGAAGATGGCCGGCTCCCCACCCGACGGCGCATAAGCGCGATCCACCGAGGTCTGGACCTCGAACAGCGCCAACGCGTCGCGGTGCGCCACGGCCAGGGCGCTGTCGCGATAGGGGCCGCTGTTGAGATTGCTGCCCAAATCGGCCTCCCGCCGAATGGAAAACACCACGTTGCCGGCCTCGTCGATGAGCAGCAGGTCGTAATACCCCATGCTGTCGTAGGTGGTGCGATAGTATTTGCCGTAATGGCGCAGCATCTCCTGGAAGCGCTCCGACCGCAGCCCTCCGCGGGCCGCCAAGGCGGATAACATCGGCAGGGCTTCCTGGATTTTCGTCGTCCTCGCCAACCACAGCCCGTTGGCCAGCCGCTCGTCGAAATAGGCGTTGATCTGGTCGTATTTCTTGTCGGCGACGGCGGCCAGATTGCGCTGCGCCGCATCGATCAAGGTCTGTTCGAACACCCCGCTGTAAAACCAGGCCAGGCCGGCCAGAGGCAGCGGCGACAGCAACAGGAACGCCAGCAGCAGCCGCGGCAGAATGCCGTCGAAGCTCATGGCGCCCCTCCCGCCGACAATCTATCCACCAGCAACTGCCAATCCTCGCGCACCCGGTACAGCGGCCAGGGCGCGGGGCGCAGCGGCGCGCCGGCGGCGGCGACCTGCTCGAACTGGCCGTCCGGCCGCACCCGCCCCACCCGCACCATTTTCCACAAATGCCGGGTGGAAGGGTCCACCGCCACCGTGCCGGAAGGCCCCGACAAGGTTTGCCGCAACAACGTCGCGGAATTGACGCGGTCGGGATCGGGCGAGCCGCCTTCTTGCGCCGCCTGCGCCCATAAATGCACGGCAATGTGGGCGGCCTCCATGGGATCGCTGGTCACCCGATCGGCGCCGAAGCGGGATTTGAAGTTGGCGACGAAAACCCGGTTCGCCTCCCCCGGCAACGACTGGAAATAGTTCCAAATGCCGTAATGATGCGTCAGTCGCGCGCCGCCCCAGGCCCCTATTTCCACTTCGGCGACGCTGAAGGACACCAGCGGCGCGTCGGCCAGGCCGGCCTTCTCCAAAGCGGCGAAGAAGCCGGCGTTGCTGTCGCCGTTGAGGGTGTTCAGCACCACGTCCGGCTTTTTCGACTGGATATCGGCGGCGACTTCGGCGAAGTCCTGCGTTCCCAGGGGCACATAGCGCTCGCCCACGATTTCGCCGCCGTTGGCGGCGCTCAAGTCGCGAATGATGAGGTTGGCGATCAGGGGAAAGATGTAGTCGGACCCCACCAGATAAATGCGCGGCCCGAATTGCTCCATGGCCCAGCGCACGCCGGGGACGATTTGCTGGTTGGGGGCCGCTCCGGCGTAGAGAATGTTGGGGGACTGTTCCAGCCCTTCGTATTGCACGGGGTAGAACATCAGATGGCGGTGGCGTTCCACCACCGGCTTGACCGCCTTGCGGCAAGCCGAGGTCCAGCAGGCGAAGAGCGCGCTGACTTTTTCGTCCACAATCAACCGTTCGGCCTCGGCGGCGAAAACGCGTTCGTCGGAGCGGCCGTCCGCCACCACCATCGCCAAGGGACGCCCCAAGACGCCGCCCTCGGCGTTGATTTCGTCCACCGCCAGTTGCACCGCGTCCACCAGGGGCGCTTCGCTCACCGCCATGGTGCCGGTCAGGGAATGCAACACGCCGATGCGGATGGGGTCCGGCGGCCGGCTGCGGCCGAGCGCCGCCACGACCAGCAATCCCGCTACAACCGCCGCCGCGGACCAGACCGCCCAGCGCGGGAAAGCGAACGGATTGGATAGCGGCCTACGCATGGGCATGGAAAAAGCGACCAATGTTTTCAGGGAACGTGTCCATACGACAGGATCGGGCCGCCGCAGCGGGCATCCCTCGGCGGGATTTGGCGCAGTGGCGCGGCTATTTCCAGCCACCGTATACTATACGGGAACTCATCCATACCACCCCATAAAGCCTTTTTATACGACGAGGAGCGATCGAGCCGTGGCGTCCAAATTCCAACTCAAACATTTCCTGGATCACCCGGTGCAAACCAGCCTGTTCGTTACGGACTTCGCCTTGGTGTTATTCGTCCATTCCCATTTCCCGTTTTTCCTGTCCCTGGTGATGGTAGGCCTGCTGGTTTACCTATCCATGTTCTTCGGCGCCAAATTCGCCGACTGCTTCCCGCACGCCCGCGGCGAACAAGACTCCGCCGTTTCCTGATCCAGGCCGCGCGTGGATAGCCCCTCCACGGAACCGGCCGGTTTCTGGCGCCGCTTGGCCGCCTTGGCCTACGACGCGCTGATTCAACTGGCGCTGTTTTTTATCGGCACCGCCCTGCTGCTGCCGCTGACCGGCGGCCAGGCGCTGGCGCCGGGCAATCCCTGGTACGGCGCCTACCTGATCGCTATCAGCCTGATCTACAACGGTTGGAGCTGGACCCACGGCGGCCAGACCATCGGCATGCGCTCGTGGCGGCTGCGCCTGGTCGACGGCGGCGGCGGAGCGCCGTCCCGGCGACAGGTCTATCTGCGCTTCGGCGCCGCCCTGTTGGGAGGCGCCGCGCTGGGATTGGGATTTTTGTGGATGCTGGCCGACCCGGCGCGGCGCGCTTGGCACGACCGGCTGAGCGGCACGGCGGTGGTGCGGGAGCGGACCGAGGGCCGCCCCTAGAACACCTTGCGGAAATACCACCAGGCGATGACGAACACCACGCTGGTGGGGAATACCGCCGCGAAGAAGGGATTGAGTTCGTAGATCAGCGCCAAGTGGGAAAAGATCTTGTCGAACAGATTGAAGCCCAAGCCGATGATGGTGCCCAGCACGATGCGCTGGCCGACGCCGGCCCGGGCGCGGATGTTGAGGATGAACGGCACGGCCACGAACAACATCACCAAAGTGGACAGCGGCGTCACCAGCCTTCCCCAAAACGCCAATTCGTAGGGCTGGCTGTTCTGGCTGTTGTTGCGCATGTGCGCGATGTAGCGGGCCAGATCGTACATGGAAAGGTTTTCCGGGTTGATCACCACCACGCTCAACAGGGCCGGGTCCAACACGGAGCTCCACGCCACCTCGTCCGTCGTCGACACGTTCACCCGCTCCGCTTCGAATTCGCTGCGGCTGATGTGCTGCAAGTGCCACTTGCCCTCGTCGTCGTAATAAGCCTTATCGGCGTGCATGGACCGCTTGAGGTGGTGCTTGTCGTCCACTTCGTAAAGGTTGATGTTGGACAGCTCGTCCAAAGTGCCTAACTGGCCGATGTTGATGTAGGTATTTTGGTCGCGCAGCCAGAAACCGTGCTCGGTGCGGGTCACCACGCGCTTCTGCTGGGCGGCGGAGCGGAACATCTGCGCCTCCTGCTCGGCCTTGGGCGCGATGAACTCGCCGATCAGCACCGCCACGGCCACCAGCAGCAAGCCGGCCCGCAGCACCGCCCAAATGATGGCGCGGATGGAGGCGCCGCCTGCGCGCATGGCCACCAGCTCCTGGTGGTTCGCCAAGCCGCCCAGGGTGAACAAGCTGCCGATCAGCGCCGCCGACGGCATCAACTCGTAGAAGTTGCGCGGCGACATCAACAGCAAGTATTGGAACACTTGCCGCAGATGGTAATCGCCCTTGTCCAAGTCGCCCATCTCGTCGGTAAACGAGAAGAACGTCAGCAAAGACAACAGCACCAGCTCGGCCACGGCCGAGCCCTTCACCACCTCGGCGCCGATGTAACGGTTTAAGACTTTCATCGGCCCACCCACCCCCTGATCAACTGCGCCACCCAGCGCGGGCCGACGGACCGCACCACCAGCGCCGTGGTGACGACGGCCATGAGCAGGTATACGCCGCTATATCCCAGCCAGGCGGGGACTTTCGACGCGATCACCATGCCCTGCATGATGCGCTGCATGTTTTCGTAGGCGATGTAAATGAAGAACGCGGCGAACAAATTGCCGTAAACGCCGGCGCGGGGCGCCAGGCGCGACAGCGGCACGGCCAGCAGCCCCAGCATCAGCACGCCGAAAGGCACGGCCAACCGTTTTTGATACTCGGCGATGTCCCGCGGCTGGGCCGACTGCACCAGCTCCTGGCTGCTTTTAATGCTTTGCTCCGGAGGCTTGCCCTCCTCCTTGTCCTTGGAGGATTTCCCCTTGATCTTGACGCCATACTCTTTGAATTCGGTGATGATGAAGTTAGCCGTGCCGGGGATGCCGTCGTAGCGGGTGCCGTTTTGCAGCACGATAAACTGGTCGCCGTTGTCCATGACTTTCAAGTAGCCGGTATCGGAGGACACGATGCCCAGCTTGTTGTGCTCGTCGCTCTGCACAAAGATATTGCGCATGCTCTCCCGTTCTTTGTACTCCTCCACGTAGAACACCGTGGCGCCGTCGCTGGACTCGGAGAATTTGCCTTCTTTGATGCCGCGGATATCGGCGGTTTTTTCCTCGATTTCGTAGAGTTTGCGGGTTTGCTGCTCGGTCCAGGGCAGCACGTTCAGGGCCAGATACCACCCCACCACAACCAGCGGCAGGACGAACACCAGCACCGCCCGGTAAAGCCTGGCCAAGCCGGCGCCCGCCGACGCCAGCACCGACATTTCGTTGTCGCGGTACATGCGCCCCAAAGTCATCAGCACCGCCAGGAACGCCGCCGAGGGCAGCAGGCTGATGGTGGCGGCGACGATCTTCAGGCCCAGCAACAGGAAAATCGCCTGGCCGCTGACTTCGCCTTCGATGGCCTTGGCCAAAATGCGCAAAAAACGCTTGCTGACGATGATCAGCACCAGCACGCTGAGCGCTGCCGTCATGGTGGCGGCCGCCTCGACGGCGACCATGCAGTCAAACACGGCGATCGATCGCTTAACCCGGCGCCACAGCGCGCCGGCGGGATGGAAATTCATGGTGAGTCCGGTAGACTTTAACGCCATCCGTCACGCCCGCGCTCGTCGCGCCACGCCCGGACCGTTCCTTCGCCTGTTGATGAGATACCCATGGATTATTCTATAGAAACCGGTTTTCCAGAAAAACACGCCTGCGGTTGCCTGATTCTGGGCTATTTCGAAAAACGCAAATTGCCCGCCGCCACGCAAGCCATGGATGACGCCTTGGACGGGCTGATCTCGCGCCTGCTCAAGCGCGACGACCCCGCCGGGAAACCGGGCGAAACCCTGCTCGTCAACCATTTGCCCCACGGCAAAGCGGAACGCCTGCTGCTGGTCGGCCTAGGCAAGGAAGGCGACACGACGGATAAAGACTACCGCAAGGCCCTGTCCGCCGCCATAAAAGCCGTCAAGGACTGCGGCGCCAACGACGCCCTGTGCGCCCTGACCGACCTGGAAGTGGCCCAGCGCGACAGCCGGTGGAAAACGCGCCAAGCGGCTATCGCCTTCGAAGAAGGGCTATACCAGTTCACCCAGTGCAAAAGCGGCAACGACAGCAACAAACCGCCCAAGCTGAAGAAAACCGCTTTCCTCTGCGCCGACCGAGATGCGGCGGCGACCGGCCTGGCCCAAGGCCTGGCCATCGCCCGCGGCATGGAACTCGCCAAAGACCTGGCCAACCTGCCGGGCAACCTTTGCACCCCCGCTTATCTGGCGGAACAAGCCGAGCGCTTGGCGAAACAACACAAAAAGCTCAAGGCAAAAATCCTCAACGAAGCCGACATGGAAGAGCTGCGCATGGGCGCGCTGCTGTCCGTGTCCAAGGGCAGCCGCCAGCCGGCCAAGCTCATCGTGCTGGAATACAAGGGCGGCGACGCCAAAGCCAAGCCGGTGGTACTGGTGGGCAAGGGCCTCACCTTCGACGCCGGCGGCATCTCCCTCAAGCCCGCCGCCGGCATGGACGAGATGAAATACGACATGTGCGGCGGCGCCAGCGTGCTGGGGCTGATGCAGATGGCGGCGGAACTGGCCCTGCCCATGAACCTGGTGGGCCTGGTCCCGGCTACGGAAAACCTGCCCGGCGGCAATGCCAACAAGCCCGGCGACATCGTCACCAGCATGGCCGGCATCACCATCGAAATCCTCAACACCGATGCCGAAGGCCGCCTGATCCTGTGCGACACCCTCACCTACGCCGAGCGCTACAACCCGGAGCTGGTGGTGGACATGGCAACCCTGACCGGCGCCTGCATCGTCGCCTTGGGCCGCCAGCCCAGCGGCCTCATGGGCAACGACGACGCCCTCTGCGACGAACTGCTGAAGGCGGGCGATGAAGCCGGCGACAGAGCCTGGCGCATGCCCATCTGGGACGAATACCAGGAGCAGCTCAAGTCCAACTTCGCCGACGTGGCCAATATCGGCGGCCCGGACGGCGGCTCCATCACTGCCGCCTGCTTCCTGTCCCGCTTCGCCAAGAAATTCCGCTGGGCCCACTTGGACATCGCCGGCACCGCCTGGAAAACCGGCGCCGACAAGGGTGCCACCGGACGGCCGGTGCCGCTGATCGCGCAGTTTCTGTTGAACCGGGCCAAATGACCCGAGTGGATTTTTACCTGCTGCCCACGAGCGACGCCCGTGAGCGGCTGGTATGGGTGTGCCGCCTGGCGGAAAAAGCCTACCGGGGCGGCCACCGCATCCACATCCACAGCCGCGACGGGGCGGAAGCCCAAGTCCTGGACGACCTGCTGTGGAGCTTCCGCGCCTCCAGCTTCGTGCCCCACCTGCGGCTGGGCGCGGCGGAGCCGGACGAATTCACGCCGGTCACCCTCGGCCAAGGCGACCAGCGGCCCGAAGACTGCGATGTGCTCATCAACCTCGCTCCTGCCATTCCCGAATGGAACGGCCGTTTCCAGCGCATCGCCGAACTGGTGCCGCAAGGCGACGAGGAACGGCACATGAGCCGCGAGCATTTTCGCCAGTACAAGGCGCTGGGCTACCAGCTTGAAACCCACGATCTGGAAACGGCGCCGCCGATGAACGGCTAACCCATCCATGAGATTGCCTCCACCAGAAAGGTCAACTCGCTGGACCATAGCCAGATTCAGCGCATTCGCAGTAGTCGTCGCGCTATTTCTATTCGTCAGCTCCACGGCGGGCATGCGTGGTGCCGGTCTCCTTATGCTCGTAGGGGCTGGAGTACAATTGGCAACGCGCCGCATCCCATATGGTTGGGAAGGATTAGATCCAGCTGGCTACATCACCGGGGTTCCTGCCGTCGTGCTAAGCCTGCTCATGGGGTTGGCAGGTGCTGCAATGCTCGCCCAACCTGAGCTCATGCTGGTTTTGTTCGGCTGGGACAACCAATACCCTCTAACCAAATGAAACACGCCTACGGCGCCCTAGCTCGCTATTCGAAATCGATAACGCGCCCATGACCACCGCCCTGAAAATCGACCACCTCTCCTACGCCTACGGCAAGAAAGCCGCCCTGGACGGCGTCGGCTTCGCCGTGGAAGCCGGCCAGTGCTGCATCCTGCTGGGGCCCAACGGCGCCGGCAAGAGCACGCTGTTCGCCCTCATCACCCACCTCTACGACAGCCGCGACGGCCGCATCGCCATCGCCGGTTTTGATGTGAAGAGCCAATCGCGACCAGCCCTGGCCCGCCTGGGGGTCGTGTTCCAGCAGCCGACTTTGGACATGGACTTGAGCGTGACGCAAAACCTGCGCTACCACGCCGCCCTGCACGGCATCGGCCGCAAAGAGGCCGATGCGCGCATCCAAGAGGAACTGGAGCGCCAGGGCATGTACGAGCGGCGTTTCGAAAAAGTCCGCCAGCTCAACGGCGGCCACAGAAGGCGGGTGGAAATCGCCCGTGCCCTGCTACACAAGCCTTCCCTGCTGCTGCTGGACGAGCCCACCGTGGGCCTGGACGTGCCCAGCCGCAAGGCCATCGTCGATTACGTGCACCATCTGGCCGCCGAACAGGGCATCGCCGTGCTGTGGGCCAGCCACCTCATCGACGAAATTTACCCTTCCGATCGCCTCATCGTGCTGCACCAGGGCAAAGTGCGCGCCCAGGGCGCCGTGCCCGACGTGCTGCAAGCGGCCAATGCGGCCGACATCGCCGCCGCCTTCCGTTACTACACCGGGGAGGCAGCCTAATGGCCTCCATGCATTACCTGCGCGCCTTCAACGGCATCGTCGGCCGCGAGCTGCTGCGCTTCGTCCAGCAGCGCGGCCGCTTCGCCTCGGCCCTGGTGCGGCCGTTGATCTGGCTGTTCGTGTTCGCGGCGGGGTTCCGCTCGACACTCGGGCTAGCCATCATTCCGCCCTACGAAACCTATATCCTGTACGAGGTCTACATCACGCCCGGCCTGATCGGCGTGATCCAGCTGTTCAACGGCACGCAAAGCTCCCTGTCCATGGTCTACGACCGCGAGATGGGCAGCATGCGCACGCTGTTGGTCGCGCCCCTGCCCCGCTGGTTTTTGCTGGCCTCCAAACTCATGGCCAGCACCCTGGTGTCGGCGGTGCAGGCTTATCTCTTCCTGGCCATCGCCTGGTTCTACGACATCCAGCCGCCCTGGCAAGGCTATGCGGCCATATTCCCGGCGCTGATCCTGTCCGGCATGATGCTGGGCGCCTTGGGGATGGTGCTGTCCACCTTCATCAAGCAGCTGGAGAACTTCGCCGGGGTGATGAATTTCGTCATCTTCCCCATGTTCTTCATGTCCACCGCCCTCTATCCCCTGTGGCGCCTGAAGGAAGCCAACCTGCTGCTGTACCGCCTGGCCGAATACAACCCGTTTTCCCAGGCCATCGAAATGCTGCGCTTCGCCCTGTACGGCCAGTTCAACGCCTACGCCACGGCTTATACGGCGGTTGCGCTGCTGCTGTTCCTGGCGCTGGCGGTGTGGGGCTACAACCCGTCCAAAGGCATGATGCCGAAGAAGGGCGGCGGCCCGGGCTGAGCCCGACCCGCGAGACTCAACCACCCCCAGGCTCAAGCCGCCCGGACGGCGCTAGCCCGACGCCCCGAGCGCGGCCTTGAGCCCCCTCCCCCAACCCTGCCCCAGGACGAATCCTCTCGGCCCGGCGACGGCGCGCGCCTCGCGGCGGCAGCGCTCAGGGTTTCCTAAGCCCCGCCTCATAATCCGGTAAGTAAGACCCGCGACAATGGCCGCCGGAGACTCGCGGCGATCCTTGCAACGCATCGCTCACCGCGCGTCATCAGCACAACCCCGTGCAGCGGCGGTCAGCGGGTGCTCGACACCCGACGGCATCGACACGCGGAGCGAACACCGGCCATTACACGGACATGTCCAACATCAGAGGTTCTTTTCTCAATCAATTGGAAGCGATTTTCCTCCAGGCCTTGGAGTCGAAAAACGCGGGCGACATGGAAAACGCCGTAGGGTATTACGAACAAGCGTTGGACCTCAGCTTGCGCGAACTGTCCAGGGTCGGCGATCAAGCCGGATCCCAGCAATCCGTCCCGGCGCGGCTTCGCTTCCTGCATATTCCGAAGACCGCCGGCACCAGCTTCCATGACTGTCTGCAACGACTCTATCCCGGCGGCGAATTCCAATTCACCGGCGACCTGACGGAGGACCTGGAACGCTGGCGGGCGTTGTCGGCGGAGCAGCGGCTCGACATCCGCCTGATCTCGGGCCACGCGCCTTATATCACCAACGAGGCGGAAATCGACACCGTGCCCGCGATCACGCTGCTGCGCGACCCGATCGCGCGCGTGCGCTCCTATTGCCAGCACGTCAGCGAAGGCAAAATCGCCAGCCTGCTGACGCGCTTTCCGCCCGACGACTTCGACTTGAACGAATTGCTGCAAAGCGATGCCGGAAGCGAGCTGGATAACCTGCAAACCCGCCAGTTATTGGGAATAGGCGGGCTCGCGGAGGACCCGGACGATCCAGCCGCCGTCTATCACGCCCTGGAAATATTGGCGGACCTGACCGCGTTCGGCCTGACGGAACGCTTCGAACAGAGCTTGATGCTGTTCCGGCGCCGCCTCGGCTGGACCATGTGGCCGGTTTACCGCCGCTTGAACGCCGCGGCCCCCCATCAACGCCTGCGTTTCGAACCAAGCCACGAGGCGCTGCTGCGCCGTCGCAACGCCGTGGACCTGCAACTTTATGTCATGGCGGCGTCCCTGTTCGAGCAACGTCTCGCCGCCATGGTGCCCGACTTGGCCGAGCAAATGGAGGCGTTCGCCAAGCATCAAGCCATATTCACCCAAATCTGCCAAGAAAGAGGCTACTAGAGCCCGCCGCTTCGCTGCTTGGCGCCGCCCCGTCCTCCTTGCCGAGGCGGCGCGGCGAGGGCTCAGCTTCCCGGCTGCAAGGTGACCGACACGTCCCGCTTATCGCCGTCCCGCAGGACGCTCATGCGTACCGTATCGCCCACTTTGTAATCGTCCAGCCGCGCCAGCAGCTTGCCGACGGAATCCACCGGGCGGCCTTCCAGGGCGACGATGACGTCGCCGGTTTTGATGCCTTCGCGGGACATGACCGCCCCTTGCAGGCCGGCGGCGGCGGCGGCCGAACCGGGCGTAACGCGCAGCACTACCACGCCCTCCAGCTGCATTTGCGCAGTCAAGCGCTGGTTCAAGCCTTCGTCCACTTCGATCCCCAAGGCTGGCCGCACATAGCGGCCCTGGCGGATGATCTGCGGCACCACGCGGTTGACGGTGTCCACCGGCACGGCGAAACCGATGCCGGCGTTGGCGCCGCTCGGACTGTAAATCGCCGTGTTGATGCCGATCAGCCGGCCGGCGGAGTCCAGCAGCGGGCCGCCGGAATTGCCCGGATTGATGGGCGCGTCGGTCTGGATCAAATGTTCGATGGTGACGCCGTTTTCCTCGGTGAGGGAGCGGTCCAAGGCGGAGACGATGCCGGTGGTCAGCGACCAGTCCAGGCCAAACGGGTTGCCGATGGCGAAGGCTTTCTGCCCCACTTTCAGGTCGCGGCTGCTGCCGATGGGCACGGCCGGCGGGCGCTTGAAGCCCACGCCGATCTTCAGCACGGCGATGTCGTGGGCGGGGCTCACGCCCACCAGGGCGGCCTTGTAGTCGCGGCCGTCGGACAGCCGCACCTGGGCTTCGTTAGAGCCTTCGATAACGTGCATATTGGTGACCACGTGGCCGGCGTCGTCCCAAATGAAGCCGGAGCCGGTGCCGCGCGGCACGGTAAACACATTGCGCGTCCACACGTCCATCACCTGCTGCTTGGTGGTGATGTAAACCACCGAATCCTTGGATTTTTCGAACAATTCGATGGTGCTTTTTTCGTCGGCGGCCAGATCGCCCCTCGGCGTGACGATGCGCGCCGAGGCCGGCTCGCCGCCGCCCCCGGCGGGCACGAAGGGCGCATTGCCGCTGTTGCGCCATAGCAGGATCAGCACGGCCGCGGCCAGGGTGATCCAAATCAGGCGGGGAAAGAAAGGGTCTTGCCTGGGCTCGGTCATGGGATTGCTCCTTAGCGTTGACGGGATTGTTTTTCGGCTTGCAGGGCGACCTCGCGGTCGTCGCGCTCGCGCAGCAGCCAGTACACCACGCCCAGCGCCAGCAAAGCGCCGGCCAGCGCGGCGATTTTGCCGGGGCTGGTTTCCAAATCCAGAATGACGAACTTGCGCGCCAGGGCGATCAAGGCGATGAGCACGACGGTCTTCACCTGGATGATGCTGTCGCGCCGCAACACCACCTTGACGATGGAGTGCTTGAATTCCATGGCGATAAGCAGCGTCATGATCATGCCGAACACGCTCTGGAACGCTTGGTGGTCCAGCGGATTCCACGAATTGGACAGCAACAGGACGAATACGGTTCGGATCAACTGCAGCAGCGCCACGACGATGATGACGGCAATCACCGAGCTGAGGATGAGCGCCACCACCTGCTCGAAACGCTCGTAAAACGTCATCACCTGCCAGTAGTTTTCGGACGGCTTGCTCATGGCGGCGTCCGCGATCAAACCGCCTGCCCGGCCCAGCGCACGATATCCGGCGCCCCCATGGCGCCGGACTGGCGCGCCAGCTCATGCCCCTGGCGGAACAGGATCAAAGTGGGAATGCTGCGGATGCCGAAACGGGCGGCCAGGGCCTGTTCCTCCTCCGTATTCACCTTGGCCAACCGGATCCGCGGCTCCAGCTGCGCCGCCGCCTGCTCGAAAGCCGGCGCCATGGCCCGGCAGGGACCGCACCAGGGCGCCCAAAAATCCACCAGCAGAGGAATGTCGTTGCGCTGCAAATGGCGGTCGAAATCGGCGAGGGACAGCGCCACCGGGTGGCCGTCGAATAACGCCTTGCGGCAATTGGCGCAGCGGGGCGATTCGCCCAGGCGCTGGGACGGCACGCGGATGACGGTGCGGCAATGGGGACAAACGATGTGCAGGGACATGGCCGATAGCTCCTCGAACGAATCGTCCTAACGGGCTGCTGAAAGCCCCTCCTTGGCGTAGTTCAACTCGGGGCCGCACCTCCCTGCGCGGCGCACAGGCCTGAGAAACCGGAGGCTTTGCCTAGGCCTGCTAATACCAAACGCCGCCGATGCGGTAGCGGGGCCGCCGCACCGGCACGGCGAATGCGAAGCGCGGCGGGTCGAAGCGCTCGTGCCAGGGCTCGTATTCCTCCTGCACCAGGGACGCCAGGCGCTGGATGCGCTCCTCGGTGGAAGGATGGGTGCGCAGCCAGGACGGTTCCGGCGAACCCCAGCCCGGCAACAGCCAGCGCCGCCAGCCGCGCTGGGCGACTTCGATTTTGGCCAGCCCCAGGGCCAAGCCTTGCGGGTCGCCGGTCAGCGCCGCCGCGTCCAGATCGGCGTGGAACTCCCGCACCCGCGACAAGCCCAGTTGGGCCAGCATGGCCAGCTGCGGCGCGAACATCAGCAGCAGCAAGGCCAACCAGTTGAGGCCCAACTCCCCCAGCAACAGCAGCGGCAAGTTGACCAGCAGCAACACCTGGCCGATGAGGGAGAGCAATCCGGTCATGCGGGACAGGCTGTCGGCCAACCCCATCACGCGGATATCGCCGTTCTTGATATGGGCCACTTCGTGGGCCAGCACCCCGGCCAATTCCCGCAGATTCAATTGGCCCAGCAAGCCGCTGCTCAAAGCAATCGCCGCGCTGCCGCGATTGCCCACGGCAAAGGCGTTGCTCATGGCGCTGTCCACCCAATACAAAGCCGGCGGAACGGGTAGCTGCGCCCGCCGGGACAGCTCGCGCACCAGGTCGAACAATGCCGGCGCCTGCCCATAGTCCAACCGGCGGGCGCCGTACAGTCGCAACACCAGCCAGGGGGCCACGGCGAGTTGCAGCAACAGGGCGGCGGCGCCCGCCGCCAGCAGCATCCACACGCCGTCCGTCCCCCACAGCAGCATACCGACGACGGCCAGCAGCCCCAGCAGGAACAGGATCAGCAGCAGGGTCTGCAAGCGGTTGATCCAAGCATGCCGCAGCCAGGTGCCGGTTCGCATGGCGACGCCTCAATCGACGGGCAGGCCGGCGCGCCGCAAACGGCCGCGCAGGCGCTCCAATTCGTCGAACAGGTCGGCCACCAGGCCGGCCAGCTCGGGGTTGGCATCGAAATCCCGCTCCAGGGCGTACAGACGCCGCACGCGCAGCAGGTCGCGGCCGCTGAAGCCCCAGCCGCTGGGATCGGGACTGGGGTCGGCCAGCAATACGCCGGCTTGCACGTGCTGGACGATCCACTCGCGGCTGACGGTGCAGCTCACGGAAAGTTCGTCCACGGTCAGCCGCGTTTCCTCCAGGGACAGGGCGATGTGTTCTTGCGTCATGGTTCAGACTCCCAGGCCGCTGCGGGGATTGAAGGCCAACTCCCGCGCCATGGTTTGGTAGAGCTCGCGGGCTTTGCCGCCGGTGGCCGGCGGCAGCACCACTTCCAGCACCAGGTACAGGTCGCCGGCCGGCGCGCCGGGAATGCCCCGGCCGGCCAGGCGCAGCTTGCGGCCCGCTTGCGAGCCTTCCGGTATGCGCACCTCCACCTTGCCGTCCGGCAGCGGCGCCTGCACGCGGGCGCCCAGGGCCGCTTCCCAGGGCGCCACCGGCAGCGTGGCGTAAACGTCCCGTCCTTCGACCCGATAACGCGGGTGCGGTTCAAACTGCACTTCCAGGTATAAGTCGCCGGGCGGCCCGCCCCCCAGTCCCGGGCTGCCCTGCCCGCTCAGGCGAATCACCTGGCCCTCGTGCACGCCCTTGGGAATACGCACATTGAGTTTGCGTTCCGCCAGCGTCACGCGGCCGTGGGCGTCCGCTTGCGGCGCGCTCAGGCTGAGGCTGCGGGTGGCGCCGTGGTAGGCGTCCTCCAGGCTGAGGCGGATCTTGGCGTGGTGGTCTTCGCCGCGGGCGCGGAACTGGGCGCCGCCCCGGCCGCGCCCCCAGCCCATGCGCCCGCCGAACAGCTCGGCGAAGAAGTCGCTGAAATCGGCGGCTTCCGCGCCGGAAAAACCTCCGCTGGAAAAATCGAAGCCGGTATCCCAGTCCGGCGGCGGCCGGAAATCCTGGCCGGCGCTGAAGCCCTGCCCCAACTTGTCGTAGGCGGCGCGCTTTTGCGGATCGGACAGCACCGCGTAGGCCTCGTTGAGGTCTTTCATGCGCGCTTCGGCGTTCGGCTCCTTGGAAACGTCCGGATGGTATTTGCGCGCCAGCTTGCGGAAGGCTTTCTTGATCTCGTCGGGCTTGGCGTCGCGGCTGACGCCCAGGGTTTTGTAATAGTCCTTGAACTCCAAGCGGATTCTCCTTCTCTTCGTTCGTTGCGGTCTGCCGGAAAGATGGTGGCGAACGGTCGGCAAGTCAAGCCATTGAAATTTCGCCGGGCGAACCTATTGTCTGGGATGTGGGCCGACCGGCTATCGGCCGAAGTAGCATTCAACGTAAATGGAGGACCAAGCCATGTACCGATCCATGTTCCCCCGCGACATTTTCGCCGAACTGGACCGCTTGCAGCGGGAAGTGCAACAGGCGTTCGAACCCGAACCCAATATCCGCGGCTTCGGCCGAGGGGGCTTCCCGGCGCTGAACGTCGGCAGCACGCCGCAAGCGGTGGAGGTGTATGCCTTCGTGCCGGGGCTGGCGCCGGACAAAATCGAAGTAAACCTGGAACGCGGCGTGCTCACCATCGCCGGCGAGAGGACCACCGACCTGCCGCCGCGGGAAGCCAAAGCCACGGTGCACATCAACGAGCGCTTCACCGGCCGCTTCCGCCGCGTAGTGAGCCTGCCGGACGACATCGACCCCGACGGCGTCTCCGCCGAGTACCGCGACGGTGTGCTGCACATCAGCCTCAAGCGCCAGGAAGCTGCCCAACCGCGCCGCATCGCCATCCAGTAAACGACAGGAGGAACCACCATGAACGACCAGGCAAAAACTCCGACCAAGCAAGCCGGCGCCGCCCTGCCGGAAACCGCGCTGTTGCCGCCGGTGGATGTGATCGAGGACTCCGCCGGCATCACGCTGTACGCCGACCTGCCCGGCGTGCCCAAGGATAAGCTCAACCTGCACGTGGAAGCGGACAGCCTGACCATCGAGGGCGAAGTCGCGCTGAACACGCCGGAGAGCATGGAATCCAGCCACGCCGAAGTGGGCGTGCCGCGCTATCGGCGCGTGTTTACCCTGTCCAAGGAACTGGACAGCGAAAAAGTCTCCGCCGAGTTCAAGCACGGCGTCCTCAAGCTGCGCATCCCGAAAGTGGAACACGCCCAGCCGCGCAAGATCGAAATCAAGGTCGCGTAAGTAAAGCCCCCTCTCACCCCAACGAATTCGGCCCCCCCTCTCCCTGGCAGGGAGAGGATTGGGGAGAGGGTGGCATCAAAAACCACGGCCTTTCCACTCTCCCCCCGGTGGGAAGGGGGACCGAATAACACGGCGCCGGTTTATTCGGCGCCGCCATGGACCGCGTAGCGACGCATGTCCACAGGCAAGCGCCGAGCGCCCCAATCGCCGGGCAAGCGGTCGAACACGCCGGCACAGGGCGTGCCGCAGCGGTTGCAGGTGCCCTGGGAAGTGAGATTCCATTCCGACAGCACGTACCAGTCGCGGCCGATGAGCATCTGGCCGCAATGATGGCAGTAGGTGCTCTCCTCCTGCTTGTCGTGCACATTCCCCACGTAGGCGTAACGCACGCCGTTGTTCATGGCGATGCGCCGCGCCCGGCTCAGGCTGGACAAAGGCGTGGACGGCTTGTCCTGCATTTTCCAGTCCGGATGGAAAGCGGTGAAATGCATGGGCACGTCCGGCCCCAAGTGCTCGACCACCCAGCGGGTCATGTTGTCCAGCTCCGCATCCGAATCGTTTTCGCCGGGAATCAGCAAGGTGGTCAGCTCCAACCAGACCGAGGTTTCCCGCTTGATGTAGACGAGGGTGTCCAGCACCGCTTGCAGATGACCGCCGCAGACGGTGTGGTAAAAGTCCTCGGTGAAGGCCTTCAGGTCCACGTTGGCGGCGTCCATATAGCGGTAAAACTCCCGGCGCGGCTCCGGGCAGACGTAGCCGGCGGTGACCGCCACGGACTTGATGCCCAGCGCCCGACAAGCTTGGGCCACGTCGATGGCGTATTCGTGGAAAATCACCGGGTCGTTGTAGGTGTAAGCGACGCTGCGGCAACCGAGGTCGTGGGCCGCCTGGGCGATGGCCTCGGGCGAAGCCCGGTCCATGAGGGAATCCATTTCCCGCGATTTGCTGATGTCCCAGTTCTGGCAAAACTTGCAGGCCAGATTGCAGCCGGCCGTGCCGAAGGAAAATATCGGCGTGCCCGGCAGGAAATGGTTGAGGGGCTTCTTCTCCACCGGGTCCACGCAAAAGCCGCTGGAGCGGCCGTAGGACAGCGACACCACCTTCCCCCCCACGTTGCCGCGCACGAAACACAGGCCGCGCTGGCCTTCGTGCATTTTGCAATAGCGCGGGCACAGGTCGCACTGCACGCGGCCGTCGTCCAGCGCGTGCCAGTAATGGGTAGGAAAGGTTTCCGGCGGTTGGTAAAGCGTTTCGGCCATGGATGGTTCCCCCGATGGGTTTTATGCTGACCACTGCTATGCTGTGTAGGACAGCATAGCGGCTTTTGCCGGTTTTACCCTGGAGGCCTCCATGACCAGCACCCGCCATCCCGCCGTCGCCGGCAGCTTTTATCCGGCCGACGCAGCAGAACTCCACCGCATGTTGCAAGGCTTTCTCGCCGTTGCGCCGACCGACCCGCTGGGACCGCCCAAAGCCATCATCGCGCCCCACGCCGGCTACGTCTACTCCGGCCCGGTGGCCGCCAGCGTTTATGCCCAGCTGAGGGCCGCCGCGGATCGCATCAGCCGGGTGGTGCTGCTGGGGCCATCGCACCGGGTGGCTTTTCGCGGCATCGCCGCCAGCAGCGCCGATTATTTCGCCACGCCGCTGGGCTCGGTGCCGCTGGATCGCGCGGCGCTGGACACCCTGTCCGACCTGCCCTTCGTGCACATCCTCGATCAAGCCCACGGCCAGGAACACAGCCTGGAAGTGCACCTGCCGTTTTTGCAGGAAGTGCTGAAGTGCTTTTCCCTGGTGCCGCTGGTCGCGGGCGACGCCCCGCCCGAACAAATCGCCGCGGTACTGGAACGGCTGTGGGGCGGCGAGGAAACCCTTATCGTCGTCAGCTCCGATCTCAGCCATTACCACAGCTATACGGAGGCACAGCACATGGACAGCGCCACCTCCGCCGCCATCGCCCAATTGCGCTACCAAGACCTGGACTACCAAGACGCCTGCGGCCGCGTGCCGGTGAGCGGCTTGCTCTATGCCGCGCAACGCCGGGGGTTGCGCTGTAAAGTCCTGGACTTGCGCAACTCCGGGGACACCGCCGGGCCCCGCGACCAAGTGGTCGGCTACGGCGCCTATGCCTTTCACTGAAACGGAAGGAACGCCCCATGCTGAATAACGAGCACCGCCGCTATCTGCTGGATCTGGCGCGCCGTTCCATCGCTTACGGCCTGTCCCACCACACGCCGTTGCCGGTGGACTTGGCGAACCTGCCCCCGGAATTGCGGCGGCTGGCCGCTTGTTTCGTCACCCTGGAAAAAGACGGCGATTTGCGCGGCTGCGTCGGCATGCTGCAGGCGGAGCGCCCCTTGGCGGAAGACGTGGCGGACAACGCCTATGCGGCGGCTTTCGCCGACCATCGTTTCGCGCCGCTAGCGGCGGACGAGTTGGACCGGCTGGACATCCACATTTCCATCCTGGGCGAACCCAGCGCCATGGCGGTGGCGTCGCAGCAGGAACTGATCGCCCAGTTGCGGCCCGGCGTGGACGGTTTGATATTGCAGGAAGGCGGACGACGCGCCACGTTTCTACCGTCGGTGTGGGAGTCATTGCCCGACCCGCGCCAATTCGTGGAGCGATTGCAGCAGAAAGGGGGATGGCCGAGGGACTATTGGTCGCCGCAGTTCAAGGCGTACCGCTACGAAACGGAACAATTCCCGTAAGCTTAGCGATCGTCCACCGTGAACGAACGCCCCCGGGTGATGAGGGGACGCGTACCGACGAAGCCCGGCGGCAACCGGCGCTGGCGCCGAGCGCAATAGAGCCAATAACTGCCCACCAGCAAGCCGGCCACGCTGACGGAAGCGATGCTGAAATAGAACAGATTCTTAGCGAAAGCCAATCCATCGAAGCCGCCGCTCTCTTCCGGAGCCGCCGCAGCCGCCGTGGGGATACCGCCGCGGATCATCATGGGATCGGCAACCACCGCCTGGGAATTGGCGCCGTAGCTGGCCAATATGCGCAATTCCTGGCGCAATTCGTCCAACGCCTGCAAATCGGCGGCCGTTACCTGACCGTGTTGGATGCTGCTTTCGATGGCCTGCAACTTGCCTTCGATGGAACCGGAAACCAGGTCCACCACTTTCTTTTGCAGCTGTTCGGCTTCCTGATTGAGCACGGCGACGCGCGGCTTGGCCGCCGGCGCGGCAGCCGCGGCTTGCGCCTCGTAATGGGACAGCAGCAAACGGGCGAACAGCGCGAGCAATACGGAAACGACAACCAACGCCACCAGGAACGTCACTACCAAAGTGGCGCCGGTATTCTGGTCGCGGTTGTTCATGGGCACGGAAAATATCCACTCCCGCCGCACTAAGCCGCCCATCTGCGTCGTCTTTTCGTTACCCGATCGCCGCATCCTGTCTCTGCCTGCCCTACGCGCCGTTAATGGCTGGGTTGCCAACTATGACAAACCGTCGGCCCCAGGTCAACGATTGTCGATTCTCGCGCCGCGCATCAATCGCTTCATGTCGCGCACGGCGAGATCCAAGCCGGAAAAAACCGCCTGGGCGATGATGGCGTGGCCGATATTCAATTCCACCATTTGCGGGATGCGGGCGATGGCTTCCACGTTGGCGTAATTCAAGCCGTGGCCGGCGTTGACCGACAAGCCCGAACCTTCGGCCTGCTCCGCCGCCGCCTTGATGCGCAGCAATTCCGCCCCGCGCGCGGTGTCGCTTGCCGCGTCGGCGTAATGGCCCGTGTGCAGTTCGATCACCGGCGCGCCGGTTTTGGCGGCGGCGTCGATCTGGACGGGATCGGCGTCGATGAACAGGGAAACCTCGATACCGGCACCACCCAGCCGTTCCACCGCCGCCCTGACCCGGTCGAACTGGCCGGCCACGTCCAAGCCGCCTTCGGTGGTCAGCTCCTCGCGTTTTTCCGGCACCAGGCAGCAGGCGTGTGGCCTGACGCGGCAGGCGATGTCCACCATGGCTTCGGTCACCGCCATTTCCAGGTTCAACTTGGTCTGCAGCGTTTCCCGCAGCAGGTCGATGTCCCGGTCCTGGATATGGCGGCGGTCTTCGCGCAAATGGGCGGTGATGCCGTCGGCGCCGGCCTGTTCGGCCGTCAGCGCCGCTTGCAGCACTTGCGGATAGAGGGTACGGCGCGCTTGGCGCAGGGTAGCGACGTGGTCGATATTGACGCCGAGGCGAATCAGGGGACGAGGTTCAAGTCGATTCATGTTTTTGGCTGTAACGGAATAATTCTCGGCTTTTCAACGGCCGGCCGGCCAGGTGATGGTGGATGACGCGCCGCAACAGGCCCTTGGCTTCGCGGCGGCAATCCGCGTCGTCCAGGCGGCCTTCGCGCAGGGCGATAAGGGTAGCGCCCCTCAGGGTCGCGCCGGTCCCGCCCGCCGCCAGCGGCCCTTGCTCGGGATCGTAGCGGTAAAGGCGATCCGGCTCGATGTCGAGCCCACGGTCCGCGTCGCAGTGCAATTGTAGCCCGTAGCCCAGCTCCTGGAGCAGCTCCAGCTCGAAGCTGCGCAAAGCGTATTCCTTGTCGTCGCCCCCGGCCAGCTCCGCCAACGCCGCGCCATAACACTGGAACAGCCGGGCGTGGGGATCGTGCTTATGCAAAAAGGCTTGCAGCAGCTCGTTGAGGTACAACCCGCAATAGAGCGCGATGCCTTGCAAGGGAGCGGTCGGTTCCGGCGATTCCACCCCGGTCAGCAACGGCATATCGCTCTTGCCGCTCCACGACAACAGCACGGCGCGGAACGGCGGCATGGCGTCGATCCGCGCGCTCTTGCCGCCGCGCACTCCCTTGGCCAGCAAAGACACTTTGCCGTAGTCCCTGCTGAAGGCGTCCAGTATCAGGCTGGTTTCCCGGTACGGGCGGCGATGCAGTACGTAAGCCGGTTGCAGTTGAACGCGGCTGGACTGGAACGCGGACACTGCCGGCCGCCGTCGGTCAGGATTGGTAGCCCAGGCTGGCCAGGGCCCGTTCGTCGTCGGCCCAGCCCTTGCGTACCTTGACCCACAACTGAAGGAACACTTTGTGCTCGAGGAACGGCTCCAAATCGTGGCGGGCGCGTTCGCCGATTTTTTTCAGCATGGCGCCGTCCTTGCCGATGACGATGGCTTTCTGGCCGTCGCGCTCCACCCAGATCAGGGCGGAAATACGCACCAACTTGCCCTCCACCTTGTATTGCTCGATCTCCACCGTGGCGGCGTGGGGCAGTTCCTGGCCCAGGCAGCGAATGAGCTTCTCGCGGATGATTTCGGCGACGAAGAAGCGCTCCGGCCGGTCGGTGATTTGGTCCTCCGGGTAAAACGGCTCGCGTTCGGGCAGCAGGGCCAACAGGCGCTGTTCCAGAGCGTCCAGGTTGTCGCCCTGCAGCGCGGACAGGGGAACGATATCGGCGAAGTCGAAACGCGACGCCACCTCCTCCAGGAACGGCAGCAGCAAGGCCTTGTCCGCCAGTTTGTCCACCTTGTTCACCACCAGTATCACCGGCGCTTCGACGCCCTTGAGCAAACCGAGGATATGATCCTCCTCCTCGCCCCAAGCCAGAGCCCCCACCAGCCACACCACCACGTCCACGCCGGCCAACGCGCTGGCCGCCGCCCGGTTCAGATAGCGGTTCATGGCCTTCTTGCCGTAGCTGTGCAAACCGGGGGTGTCGACGAAAATCATCTGCCCCTGCTCGACGGTTTTCACGCCCTGGATCAGGTGCCGGGTGGTCTGCGGCTTGCGCGAGGTGATGCTGAGCTTTTGCCCCAGCACATGGTTGAGCAAGGTGGACTTGCCCACATTGGGTTGGCCGATGAGGGCCACGTATCCGCATTTCATGATTGTAAAACCTGATTGTCGATAAAGCCGGGAAGGTGATGGTCGAGCACGGAAACGCGCGGCGCCATCGACGCCGCTCCCGTCGCCGTTTCGGAGCGGCCGGCCACCGCCCCGGCCCCTGCCGGGAAAACGTTATAGAGGCTTTCCCGCCTCGTCGGCCAACCGATCAAGAATTTTCTGCGCCGCCTGCTGCTCGGCATTCTTGCAGGAAGGGCCGCTGGCAACCGCCGGCTCGCTGCAGGCGGCGACCCGGCACTCCACGGTGAAAACCCGCCGGTGCGGCGGCCCCTCGGCGGACAACTGACGGTATTCCGGCAAGGCCATGGCCCGTGCTTGCAGCCATTCCTGCAGGCGGGTTTTCGGGTCCTTGCGCCAACTGTCCAAGGACAAGCCGGCCAGCTTGTCGGCGTATAGGCGCAACACCCACTGCCGGCAAGCATCCATGCCTTGATCCAAATAGAGAGCCCCCAGCATGGCCTCGAGGGCATCGGACAACACGGAATCCAGGCGATAGCCGCCGCTTTTCAGCTCGCCGGCCCCCAGGACCAAATAATCGCCGAGGTCGAAGTCGCGCGCCAAGCCGGCCAGGGACGACTGGTTGACCAAACCGGCGCGCAATCGCGTCAGCACGCCTTCGTCGGCCTGGGGAAAACGCTGGTACAAAGCCTCCGCGATGAGGAAGCCGAGGATGGAATCGCCCAGAAACTCCAAGCGCTCGTTATTCGCGCCGCGGGCGCTGCGGTGGGTGAGCGCCTGCTGCAGCAGGCGCTGGTCGTGAAAGCGCAGATCCAGCTGCTTGCACAGCCGCTCCGGGCTCTGAATCACGGGCTTACTCCGCGCCGACCTCGAAGGCATCGTTGAAATGCGCCACCACGTCCAAATTGCCGAACAAATGCACGGTTTGATCGTAGGTGATTTCCACTTTCACGTAACCGCCGTGCTTGGTGACGGAGATATTCTCCGGCACCAGTATCCTGACGTTGTTGACTTCCAGCCGCTTCTGCAGCAGCGAGATGATCATGTCGCGGGTATTGTTGGTGAGATCGGGCTGGGCTTTCACCGACTCCATGGCGGTCTTGATGGTGGCGTGCTCGGTATAAATCGGGCCGATCTTAAACGCCAGCGTCAGAAAGAAGACCCCCAGGCCCAGGGTCAGCACCATGCCCGGAAAGGTCATGCCTTGTTGCTTATACGGTGAATTCTTCATGCGTCCTCCCTCGTTTAATGGACCCCACATGCCCTGGGGCTAGCGGATTCAGTGCAGCACATTGCCCAGGCGCTCGAAAGCGATGCCGTGGTTGTCCCAATCCCAGTTCATCCAAATCAGGAAGGCCTTCCCCACCAGATTCTCCTCCGGCACCGTGCCCCAATAACGGCTGTCGTTGCTGTTGTCGCGGTTATCGCCCATAACGAAGTACCGCCCGGCCGGCACCACGAACTCCCCTTCCACCGTGGGCTGCTCTTCCCGGATCAGTATATCGTGGCTGACGCCGATTAAATCTTCTTCCAAGCGCAAATTGCCGGTCATGCTCTGGCCGCTGCCCACCCCGGTGTAGGTGCCCAGGGGCGTCTGCCGCACCGCTTGGCCGTTGACGTACAGTTGCTTGTGGAAGTAAGCGATACGGTCGCCCGGCAAGCCGATAACGCGCTTAATGTAATCCATGCGCGGGTCCTTGGGATAACGGAACACCACAATGTCGCCCCGCTGCGGCTCACCCACCTCGTAAACCTTGGTTCGCAGCACCGGCAAGCGGATGCCGTAAGCGAATTTGTTCACCAGGATGAAATCACCGATCAACAAGGTCGGCATCATGGAAGCGGAGGGAATGCGGAACGGCTCCACCAGGAAGGAGCGCAGCAACAACACGATCAAAATGACGGGGAAAAACGAACGGGCATAGTCCACCGGCCACGGCTCCGCGATCTCCTCTCCCGTAGCGGAGGACGACGGCGCCCAGCCCAAGCGGAGCATCAGCTCGTAGCCCCCCCAAACCAATCCGGTCACGGCCGTGGCCAGCACCAGAAACAAGGAAAAGTCGACATGCATCTCTAAACCCAACCCCTTAGTCTTTATTGACCCGCAGCACGGCCAAAAACGCTTCTTGCGGAATCTCCACCCTGCCAACCTGCTTCATGCGTTTTTTGCCTTCCTTTTGCTTTTCCAACAGCTTTTTCTTGCGCGACGTATCGCCGCCGTAACATTTGGCCGTCACGTTCTTGCGCATGGCGCTGACGGTGGAGCGGGCGATGATCTTGGCGCCGATGGCGGCCTGGATGGCCACCTCGAACATCTGCCGCGGGATCAGCTCCTTCATCTTCTCCACCAGGTCGCGGCCGCGCGGCTGGCTGATGTCCCGATGCACGATGAGGGACAAGGCGTCCACTTTCTCGCCGTTGATCATGATGTCCAGTTTCACCAGGGGCGCGGACTGGAAGCGCAGGAATTCGTAGTCGAAAGAGGCATAGCCGCGGCTCACCGACTTGAGCCGGTCGAAGAAGTCCAGCACCACCTCGCTCAGGGGCAGCTCATAGGACAAGGCCACCTGCCCGCCGGTATACGCGAGCTTGCTCTGCACGCCGCGCTTCTCGATGCACAGGTTGATGACCGCGCCCAGATAATCCTGCGGCACCAGGATATTGGCCATGATGATGGGCTCGCGGATATCGGCCATGACGTTGGGCGGCGGCAGCTTGGCCGGGTTGTCGATATGGATCACCTCGCCGGCGGTGGTTTCCACCTCGTAGATCACCGTGGGCGCGGTGGTGATCAAGTCCAGGTCGTATTCCCGCTCCAACCGCTCCTGGATGATCTCCATGTGCAGCATGCCGAGGAAACCGCAGCGGAAACCGAAGCCCAAGGCCTGGGAGGTTTCCGGTTCGAAGTTAAGGGCGGCGTCGTTCAGGCGCAGCTTGTTGAGCGCCTCGCGCAGGTTTTCATAATCGTCGGAGCTGACCGGGAACAGGCCGGCGAAAACCCGCGGCTGCACCGTCTGGAACCCGGGCAGGGGCTCGGCGGCGGGATTATCGGTGGCGGTGAGGGTATCACCCACCGGCGCGCCGAAAATGTCCTTGATGCCGGCCACCACGAAGCCCACCTCGCCGGTGCCCAAGCCTTCCTTCTCCAGGCGCTTGGGGGTGAACACGCCGACTTTTTCCACCTGGTGGCTGCGTCCGGTGGACATGACGGTGATCTTCTGTTTGCGGGCGATGCGGCCCTGCATCACCCGCACCAGGGACACTACCCCCAGGTAATTATCGAACCAGGAGTCGATGATCAGCGCTTGCAGCGGCGCCTCGGCATCGCCTTCGGGCGCCGGCACTTTCGCAACGATCTGTTCCAGCACGTCCTCCACGTTGAGGCCGGTCTTGGCGCTGATGCGCGGCGCCTCGTCGGCGGGGATGCCGATGATTTCCTCGATTTCCTTGATGACCTTGTCCGGGTCCGCGCTCGGCAGGTCGACTTTGTTCAGCACCGGCAAAACTTCCAGGCCGTGCTCCAGCGCCGTGTAGCAATTGGCCACGCTCTGCGCTTCCACACCCTGAGCGGCGTCCACCACCAGCAGGGCGCCTTCGCAGGCAGCCAGGGAGCGGGAAACTTCGTAGGAAAAGTCCACGTGGCCCGGCGTGTCGATGAAGTTGAGCTGGTAGGTCTCGCCGTCCTTGGCCTTGTAATCCAGCGTGACGCTCTGGGCCTTGATGGTGATGCCGCGCTCCCGCTCGATGTCCATGGAGTCCAGCACCTGGGCGGACATTTCCCTGGCACTCAACCCCCCGCACATCTGGATGAAACGGTCGGCCAGGGTGGACTTGCCGTGGTCGATATGGGCGATGATGGAAAAATTGCGGATGTGGCGCAAATCGGTCACGTTACCTGCCTGTGCGGATTAATCGGGAAGTTTAAGGGCCAGGAACAAAGAGCCGCCGCGCCGCTGCACCAGCACCGCGATGGATTTCTTCTTCGGCAAGTCCTTGAGCACTTGGTTGAAGTGCTTCATGTCGCGGATCGTATCGTTCTGGATGCGTAGAATCACGTCGCCCTTGCGGATGCCGGCATCGTAAGCCGGGCCGTCCTTGACCGACTGCACCAGCACGCCGTTTTTCTCCACTTCCAGCTGCGCGCGCTGCTCCGCGCTCAAGTCCGACACCGCCATGCCCAGGGCGTTGGTCACAACGTCGGGGGCTTTGTGCATGCCGACCACCGGGTGGTCCTCGTCGGGCAACATGCCGATCTTGATCTTCAGTTGTTTGGTTTCGCCTTGGCGTATCACTTTGAGGTTCGCCGTGTCGCCCACCGCGGTCATGCCCACCAGGGGCGGCAGGGAAGCCGAGGTGGCGATCTCGCGGCCGTTGAACTCGACGATGATGTCGCCGATTTGCAGACCGGCCTCTTGCGCCGGGCTCTTGGGCAACAGCTTGGACACCAGCGCGCCCTTGGGGCGGTTCATACCGAATGATTCGGCCAACTCCCGCGTCACGTCTTGAATCTGCACACCGATCCAGCCGCGCGAGACATAGCCTTGGGACTTGAGCTGGTCCACCACTTTCATGGCCACTTCGATGGGAATGGCGAAAGACAGTCCCATGAAACCGCCGGTGCGGCTGTAAATCTGCGAATTGACGCCCACCACGCGACCGTCAAGGCCGAACAACGGCCCGCCGGAATTGCCCGGATTGATGGCCACGTCGGTTTGGATGAAGGGCACGTAATTGTCGCTGGGCAGGCTGCGGCCCTTGGCGCTGACGATACCGGCCGTGACGGAATGGTCGAAGCCGAAAGGCGAACCGATAGCCAGCACCCATTCCCCCACCTTCAGGCTTTCCGACACCCCCATGCGCACCACCGGCAGGTTGTCGGCGTCGATCTTGAGCAAGGCGATATCGCTGCGCTTGTCGGCGCCGATCAATTTGGCGACCAACTCGCGCCGATCCGACAGGCGCACGACGATTTCGTCGGCGTCCTTCACCACGTGCTGGTTGGTGATGACGTAACCGTCCTGGGAAATGACGAAGCCGGAGCCCAAGGACTGCACTTCGCTGGGTTCGCCGCCGCCGTCGCCGAAAAAGTGACGGAACAGCTCGTCGTTGGGAATGCCATCCGGCAGTTCCATGCCGTCCGGCAACTCACGCTCGGCCGAAGACATCTTTTGCGTGGTGCTGATGTTGACCACCGCCGCGCTGTTCTTTTCCACCAATCCGGTGAAATCCGGCAATTGGGCACGGGCCGGGCCAGCCGCCAGCAATCCCAGGACGAGTATCCCGGCAACGATTCCGAAACCTTTACGCATAATGAGCCCTAAAGTCCGCACCGGCTGCCCGAGGAGCCCGGCCGGCAGGAAGAAGTATCTAAAGAGAAATTTTACGGAGAACCACGGGCTGCAGGGCAGCCGCCCCCAGCTTAGGTAATTTTTTGACGGCAACCACGCTGACAGCGAAACCGAACACGCCGCCCAAAGGCGCCGGCCAATCCGCTATGCCGCCCCAGCCGACCGCCAGCGATTCCGCGAGGACAGCCCCCGCCAGCAAGCCGCACAATGGTAGCACATAGACCAGCAAGGAGCCCCACAACAGTGCCCTTTCGTCAATACCGATCACCACCCGATCGCCCGGCTTAAGCAGCAACGGCGAACGGACCGCCAGCGGCGCACGATTCTTTCCCAAATGTTTTTGCAGCAAAGCGGAGGAACAGACCTGCGAACATCCGCCGCAAGGGGACACGGCGGCTTCCACCCAGGCCGTCGCCCCGTCCACCGCGGTCACCGTCACTTGCTCTTCCAACATCACCGTTGCTCCGCGCGTTCAACACCGTCACCCACCAGGCCCACCGCCGCCAGCGGCGCCTCGCCCATCACCGTAATCTGATAGCCGTTCATGGCCCGAGAATAAAAATGCATGGCGCCGAAATGCCGTACCTGCTTTTTCAAGCCGGCGGCGCCGTCACTTTCTTCGATATAAAGGGACAAGGCCGACAGGCCGTCGCTAAGCAAGAGATGCTCCACCGGTTTTTTGCCCGGCGCGCTGTGACGCATATAGGAAACCAGCCGGTATCCGGGCGGCACCCGCTCCAATCGCCATTGCAGCGACTCCAGCGGCAGGGCTTCCTGCACATAGGGCGCCGCTTTGTGTTCCGGAAACGTTCCCACCGCAGCCTTGTTCAGGCTCAGCTCGGAAAACACCAGCTGCTCCAGCACCCGCTCGCCATTGAGCGCTTGGTATTTAAGGGGCAGCTTGCTGTCCACGTCGATCCAATAACGCCGGCCGTAGCGGTATTCGTCCAGCGGCTCAATAAGCACTTCCTGCACCGAGCGGCCGATCAACTGCTCTCTCGCGCCCAAGTTGAAACGATAAAAGCGCTGATAACTGGCCAAATCCTCCGGCAACGTTCCGAGACCGTCCACCCGCAGCGGCTTGCCGCCAGCCACGGAACGCTGCGCCTCGGGAAGAAAGTAGGTGGCACTGCCGGCCTGCCGCACGATCTCGTGGCCGGGCTGATCCAAGGAGTGCATGCACTCCCGTTCGGTGCCGTTGACGACGGCGTGCTCCACGGCGACGATTTGCACTTGGCTGTCGCGCAGCAAAGCCGCCTTACCGGTAAAATCGAGGTTTTTGCGCGCATCGCGCATCGCCGTCAACCAGCCCAGAGCGTCCTGCGGCGCCTCGGCTGCGGCAACGAAAGCCGAGCAGGAGCAACAGACCAACAGCATCAAGCGGATGACGAAAAAGATGCTCCGGGACGGCGAAGCCATATCGGCGGACACGTTCGGGCTCAAGGATTTACGATGCTCACCACACGCGATTGCGGCAGCATTTCACCCGCTCCCGCCGAATAAACGCCCTCATTGTGCATAATCAGGTACTCGTTCAGCTTCTCCGGCGAGAGCAGCCCGTTGCCGGCTTGCTGAACGCCGCCGACACCGCCGGCCGCCACCCAACGATCCGACGAATAAGGCAGGGAGCCGACGCCGTATTCCTTCATGCCCAATACCGCCAGAGCGGAAATCGCCGCCGCCAAAGCCAGGCCGCCGGCCGGCTTGAGCCACTCGCGCCGCTTACGTTGCGAACCGAGGAAAACCGGCTCCGCGGCCATGCGCTGGCTCAACCGCTGCGCGAAATCCTCGTCGGCCAAGAGCGCCGTGCCGCCACGCAAACCCTGGCGAATCAGGTGATAACGCTGCCAGGAAGCACGCAACGCCTCGTCGTCGCCCATGCGCGACAACAACTGGCCGGCCTCGAACGATCCCAATTCGTCGTCCATCAACAGGGAAAGCCGCTGCAACGCGGGATCACTAACTTTTTCGTCTTGGTTTTCCATCTTCCACCACGTTCAATGAATCAAACTAATCCAACAGCGGACGCAACCGCTTATCGATGAACTCGCGGGCTCGAAATATACGCGAACGCACAGTCCCCACCGGGCATTGCATCACCTCGGCGATTTCCTCGTAGCTGAGTCCTTCCAGCTCCCGCAGGCTGATGGCCGTGCGCAAATCCTCCGGCAAATCCTCTATGGCGGAGCGCACCGCCTCGCCCAATTCTTCTGTGAGAGCCAATCCTTCGGGCGTTTCGTTGTCTCTTAGACGGACGGCGGACTCCATTTGTTCCGCATCTTCCACACCCACGTCGTCATCGGCCGGGCGACGCCCGCGCATGGCGAGATGGTTCTTGGCCGTATTGATGGCGATACGGTACAGCCAAGTGAAAAAAGCGCTCTCGCCGCGAAAACCGGGCAACGCCCTATAGGCCTTGATAAAGGCGTCCTGGGCCACATCCAGGGACTCGGACGGATCCTTGATATAGCGGTTGACGACCTGAACGATGCGATGCTGGTATTTGAGCACCAACAAATCGAAGGCCTTCTTGTCGCCCGCCTGAACTCGAGCGACCAGTTCGCCGTCCAGGGCCTCTCCGGCATCCTCCGCTTCCAGGGGCCGATTCATTGGAAATGCGCGCCGACCAACCGATTACGCCTCGCCGAAGTAAAACAGCAATTATTTCGCAACCGGCACAATAGCGTTTTCCTCGGCATTAGTTTTTGCGATACATTACATTATCATCGTTTGGCCAGCGCCATTCAACGCGCCACCCGCAATCACCCCAGCCCAACTGTCAGCATATACCCAGAGTGTCCGCCCATCCTTATTATGATGTACTAATCATCGGCAGCGGCGCCGCGGGCCTCAGCCTGGCGCTGCGCTTACCCCCATCCATGCGCATCGCCGTGCTGGCCAAGGCGTCGCTGCAAGACAGCAATACCTACCACGCCCAAGGCGGCATTTCCGCGGTGCTGGACGCGCACGACTCCATCGACTCCCACATCCACGATACCCTGGTCGCCGGCGCCGGCCTGTGCGACGAGGACACCGTCAAACTGGTGGTATCGCAAGGCCGCCAGTGCATCGACTGGCTGATCCAGCAAGGCATGCCCTTCACCGAGGAACGGGACACCCAGGGAGCCAGCCACTTGCACCTTACGCGGGAAGGCGGCCACTCGCACCGAAGGGTGGCGCACGCCGCCGACGCCACCGGTCAAGCGTTGTCCACCACCCTGCAGCATCGGGTGCAGGCCCAACCCCACATCGACTTGCTGGAAAACCACAACGTCATCGACCTGATAACCGCCGCCAAGCTAGGGCTTCCCAACGACCGGGTGCTGGGAGCGTACGTACTGGACACGGCTAGCCACCGGATAACCACCTTCCGCGCCAAAATGGTGGTGCTGGCCACCGGCGGGGCCAGCAAAGTGTACCTTTACACCAGCAACCCGGACGTCGCCACCGGCGACGGCATCGCCCTGGCCTGGCGCGCCGGCTGCCAGGTGGCGAACATGGAATTCATCCAATTCCATCCCACTTGCTTATACCACCCGCAAGCCCGCTCCTTCCTCATCAGCGAAGCGGTACGCGGCGAAGGCGGCCATCTGCTGCTGCAGGACGGCACGCCCTTCATGCAGAATTTCGACCCGCGCGGCGAACTGGCGCCGCGCGACATCGTGGCGCGGGCCATCGACCACGAAATCAAGCGCCTGGGCATCGACTGCGTGTATTTGGACATCAGCCACAAGCCGGCTGAATTCGTGCAAAGCCACTTCCCTACCATCTACCGCCGTTGCCTGGACTTCAACATCGACATCACCCGGCAGCCCATTCCCGTGGTGCCTGCGGCCCATTACACCTGCGGCGGCGTGGTGACCGACCGGCAAGCCCGCACCGGCCTGCCCGGACTCTACGCCATCGGCGAAACCGCCTGCACCGGCCTGCACGGCGCCAACCGCCTGGCCAGCAACTCCCTGCAGGAATGCTTGGTTTTCGCCAAGCAAGCCGCCGACGACATTACCGCCCGGCTGGCGGACACCCCGCCGCCGCCGGAACTTCCGGATTGGGACGAATCCCAGGTGACCGATTCGGACGAAGAAGTGGTGGTCGCCCACAACTGGCACGAAATCCGTCAATTCATGTGGGATTACGTCGGCATCGTGCGCAGCGACAAGCGGCTGGAGCGCGCCCTGCACCGCGCCGAACTGCTGAAAAAAGAAATCGCCGAATACTACGGCCATTTCAAGGTGACCAGCGACCTGCTGGAGCTGCGCAACCTGGTTATCGTAGCCGAGCTCATCATCCGCAGCGCCATGCGGCGCAAGGAAAGCCGCGGCCTGCATTTCACCTTGGATTATCCGCACCCCGACGACAGCCAGCCTCCGCGCAACACGGTGCTCACGCCCGGCGAGCGCCATGTCCCGCTTCCCTGAACGCGCCAAACCGACGCCCATAAAACAAAAGCCGGGGGCAATGCCCCCGGCTTTTTCACGCCGACGCCGGACCCGGTCCGACGGCGCGGTACGCGCTTATTCCAGATTGGCGTGGCGCGTGCGCATTTTTTCCTCGGGGATGCCTTTGTTGTGGATGATATGCGCGACAGTGCCTTCGAGGAACAACAGGGTGGACAACTCAAAAGTGGTACCCATGGGCATGCCCACCACCTTTTTGTATTGATCGGCGTTGCCGATCTGGAACGTCACGTCGGCCAAGTCGCCGATGGTGGAACTGGCCTTGGTGCAAATCAACGCGATGGTGGCGCCCTGCTCTTTGGCTTTTTTGGTATAGGCCAAAATCGTCTCCGTTTCGCCGGAGCCGGAAATGACGATCAGCAAATCGCCGCGCTGAATGCTGGGAGTCACCACCTCGCCCACCACGTAGGCGCCGAAGCCGCCGTGCATCAACCGCATGGCGAAGAACTTGGCGACCAACCCGGAACGGCCCGCCCCGGCGACAAACGTGCGGGAGGACTGGTCGAGCAGCCTGGACAATCTGGAGCTATAGCTACGATCCGTGGCGCCGAGGACCCCGGAAATCTTCTGCAAAATCAACTGCCGATGCTTACCGTCCACGGTATCGCGAATCTCCCGCGCCGCCTCGGCCGGGGACGGGGCGCCGTAAATGGCCGCGCCGACGACGACGATATCCGCGCCGACTTTCGCCACCTGTTGCACCGTGGATTGATTGATGCCGCCAGCAACGGACAACCGCATATTCAGTCCCAAGCGAGCGATGGCCTGCAAGTCGGCGAACGGCGTCTGGCCCGCCGCTTGGGCGTCCAACCCGGTATGCACGCCGATGATATGCGCCCCCAAGCGGGCGGCTTCCCGTGCGCAGGCGACTTTGTCCGGCACGTTGATCAAATCGACCTGAACTTCGCCGCCATGGACTTTGGCGGCCTTGATGACGCCGGCAATGGTGGCGGAGCCGGACATGCCCAACACCGTACAGATATCGGCTCCGGCGGCGTAAAACGGCGCCGCCTCGTATTCGCCGGCATCCATGGTTTTTAAATCGACCAGGACGAGCTTGTTGGGGAAGCGCCGCTTCAATTCGGTCACCAAGCCGATGCCGTTATGCTTGATGCAGGGCGTACCGATTTCGAAGATGTCCACATAATGCGCGGTAAGGGCGGCCAGCCTCAGGGTCTGCTCGACGTCGAGGGAATCCAGCGCCATTTGAATCAACGGTTTTGTCATGATGCGTGCTCCAACTTGTTATGGTTGCCGACCGGCCTGCGATGCAGCCATTTCAATGCGTTTGCCCTTTCCAACTCTAAGATAGAGCCGCCGCGCCTGTCAACGCGGTACGGCGGCGGGAGGGGAGCCGACCGGCGGCTGCGCGGCCACCGGCGCGGGAGGCGCCGATTTGGGGTCGGAGACCGGCGGCATGGGCGGGGAAACGGGCGCATTCTCCCCGGCCGGCGGCAAATCGGATTCCGGCGCAACCGGGCCGGGACGCGTCGAACCGGAAGCCTTGCGCTCGGCTTCGGCCTTATCCTCTTCCTCCAGCTTTTTCAGCTGCTTATCCATGGCATTGCCCAGCCATCCGGTCAAGCGTTTGGCCAGCATATTCGGCTCCGACCAAGCCCACGGATCCAGGTTGGCGAAACGCAGTTGCCGATAATCCTCGTTGCCCTTGGCGGCGATGCGGCGCTGCATGGCCGCTTCATCCGGCTTGCCGTCGCCTTCCGCCAAATAATAGTCGGCGACGGGCATGCGGATCCGTTGCAGCCAGTCGGCCAGCGGCGCCTTGCCCCCCTGATCGTCCCAGGGCAACCCCACCGCCGCCGCCAACCGCACCGCCGGCGCGGGAGGCCGCAAAGGAATTCCCCGCTGTTGCAGCGCGGCGATTTCCTCCGGCGTGTGAGGCTCGGGCGGATCGTGGCGCACGGCGTAATCCAGCGCGGCCACGGCGCCATCGCCCATCCCCACCAAAGCCATGTGTTTCTGTTTTTTTCCCGCAAGGAAAGCGACGGCCGACGACACGCGGGCGTCGGCCTCCCGGGAGAAGGACAGCCCGCCCGGCCTGGGCGGTTGCAATATCAACACCTGCCAACCGGCTTGGCGCAAAGCGTCCGCCAAAGGCCGCACAAAGCGGGCGGATACCGGCCGGGAAAAAGAATCGGGCAGGATAATGACGCCGCCGCGCGGCTCCTTGCGCGCCGGCTCACGGTACGCGGCCCAGAACTTGTCCGCGCCGGCTTGCAGCCAAACCTGCTCGCCCTGCAATAAATACGGCGCGGCGTCGTCAGCCGTGCTCCATTCATCGAGCAGGTCGGCCCAGGCCGTCGCCGAAAACAACAGCAGGCAACCGCAAAGGAAAAGCCGCCCCGCCCCGGGCCGGATGGTTCCGGCCGGCGGGGCTGCGAGCGGCTTAACCCTGGTCAGGGGACCGGGCACGGCGGTGCTATTTCTTGACGTACAAATCGGTGATGGAGCCGTGCACCATTTCCGCCGCGAAAGCGAAGGTCTCCGACAGGGTCGGATGGGGATGGATGGTGAGGCCGATGTCCTCCACGTCCGCGCCCATTTCCAAGGCCAGCATGGCTTCCGAGATCAGATCGCCGGCATTGACGCCGGTGATGCCCGCGCCCAACACCCGCTGGGTGTTCTTGTCGCAGAGGATCTTGGTCAGGCCTTCCTTGCGGTTCATGCCGGCCGCGCGGCCGCTGGCGGCCCAGGGGAACACGGCTTTTTCGTACTCGACGCCCTGCGCCTGCGCCTCGGTTTCCGTCAGCCCCATCCACGCCACTTCCGGATCGGTGTAGGCCACCGACGGAATCGCCAGGGCCTGGAACGCCACTTTGTGGCCGGCGATCACTTCCGCCGCCACCTTGCCCTGGTGGGTGGCCTTGTGGGCCAGCATGGGATTGCCCACCACGTCGCCGATGGCGAAGATGTGGGACACGGCGGTGCGCTGCTGGTTGTCCACGGCTATGAAGCCGCGCTCGTCCGCCTTGAGCCCCAAGGCTTCCAGGCCCAAGTCGGCGCTGTTGGGCTTGCGGCCCACCGCCACCAACACCCGATCGAACAGGGACGGGGCTGGAGCGCCCTCGCCTTCGAAGGTCACTTCCAAACCTTCCGGCTTGGCTTCGATCTTGGCCACCTTGGTGCTTAGCAGCACGTTCTCGTATTCCTTTTTCACCTTGAGCGTCAAAGGACGCACCAGGTCCGGGTCGCAGCCGGGGATCAGCTGGCTCGCCAGCTCCACCACGGATACCTTGGACCCCAAGGCGTGATAGACGCTGGCCATTTCCATGCCGATGACGCCGCCGCCGACGATGAGCAGCCGCTTAGGGATATCGGCCAGGGCCAGGGCGTCGGTGGAATCCATCAGGCGCGGGTCGCCCCAGGGCATGCCCGGCAGCTTCACCGGCTTGGAACCGCTGGCGATGATGGCGTTTTCGAAAACGATGCGCTGCACGCCCTCGGCGGTCTGCACTTCCATCTGATTGGGCGCGACGAAGCGGCCCACGCCCTGCACATGCTGCACTTGGCGCTGCTTGGCCAGGCCTTTCAGGCCGGTGGCCAGGCCCGCCACCACTTTGTCCTTCCAGGCGCGGACTTTGTCCACATCGATCTGCGGCTCGCCGAAGGAGACGCCGTGAGCGGCGGCCTCTTTGGCGTTGTGGATGGTGTGGGCTAGGTGCAGCAGCGCCTTGGACGGTATGCAGCCGACGTTGCTGCACACCCCGCCCAGTACGCCGTAGCGTTCCACGATGACGACCTTCTTGCCCAGGTCGGCGGCGCGGAAAGCGGCCGTATAGCCGCCGGGCCCGCCGCCCAGCACCAGCACTTCGGTATTGATAGAAGCGGATTCCGTCACTTTCGTCCCCTTATTGTTCGTTGATCGCCCGGGCGGATTACAGCAACAGGCGGCGGATGTCGGCCAGCGACGCTTTCACGTGATTGACGAAGCGCGCGGCGACGGCGCCATCAATGACGCGGTGGTCGTAGGACAGGGACAGGGGCAGCAGCAAACGCGGCTCCAACTGGCCTTTGCGGTAGACCGGCGTCAACTGCGTACGGCACAGGCCCAGGATCGCCACTTCCGGCGCGTTGATGATGGGCGTGAAGAAGCGTCCGCCCACGCCGCCCAGGCTGGACAGGGTGAAGCTGCCGCCTTCGATTTCCTGGCGCTTCAACTGGCGCTTGCGGGCGCGCTCGGAAAGGTCGGCCATTGCCGCGCCGATCTCCAGGGTGCGCATCTTGTCCGCATCGCGCAGCACCGGGACCACCAGGCCTTCTTCCGTATCCACCGCCATGCCGATGTTGTAGTAGCGCTTCAGCACCAGGTTGTCGCCGTCCAGGGAGGCGTTGAACTGCGGGAATTCCTTCAGCGCCGCCACCACCGCTTCCGCCACGAAGGGCAGCAGGGTCAGCTTGACGCCCTTCTTGGCCGCTTCGTCCTTGAGGGACACGCGGAAGGCTTCCAGATCGGTGACATCCGCCTCGTCGTGGTGGGTGACGTGGGGAATGGTCTGCCAGGCGCGCTGCAAATACGCCGCCGACAGCTTCTGGATGCGGGTCTGCTGGTGCAGCTCCACCGGCCCGAAAGCGGAGAAGTCGATGGACGGCATGGACGCCACGGCGATGCCGCCGGCCGGCTGTTGCAAGCGGGCCTTGATATAGGCCTGCACGTCCTCCTTGAGGATGCGGCCCTTGGGGCCGGTGCCGGTGATCTGCGCCACGTCGGCGCCCAGTTCGCGGGCGAAGCGGCGCACGGCGGGGCTGGCGTGGGGCAGGCCCTGCGCCGACGAAGGCGCGGCTGGCACGGGGGCAGGAGCGGCCGGCGTCGCTACCGGAGCGCTGGTTTGCACCGGCGCGGCAGCAGCAGCGGCCGGCGCTGCCGGAGCCGGCGGCGGACTGGCCGGGGCCGGCTTGGCCTCTTCGGCGGCGGGAGCGGCGCCCTCTTCGGCCACTTGCAAAGTCAAAATCGGCGCGCCTTCGCTCACCTTGTCGCCCTGCTTCACCTGCATGGCGACGACCACGCCGGCCATGGGGCACGGCACCTCCATGCTGGCTTTGTCGCTTTCCAGGGTGATGAGGGACTGGTCCACCTCGACCCGGTCACCGGGCTTTACCAAAACCTCGATGATTTCCATCGGCTTGGAATCGCCGACGCTGGGCACCCGTATCAGTTGTTCTGTCATGGCGGCTCCTTATACCGTCATCGGATTGGCTTTTTCCGGGTCCAGCCCGTAACGGGCGATGGCCTCGGCGACCTTGGCGGCCGGCACCGTGCCTTCGTCGGCCAGCGCCTTGAGGGCGGCCACGGCGACGTAGTGGCGATCCACTTCGAAGAAATGGCGCAGGGCTTTGCGGCAATCGCTGCGGCCGAAGCCGTCGGTGCCCAAAGCCACGTAACGGCGCGGCACGTAGGGACGGATCTGGTCCATATACAGGCGCACGTAGTCGGTGGCCGCCACGACGGGGCCTTTAGTGCCGCCCAGGCATTGCTCCACATAGCTGGTGCGGGGCTTCTGCTCGGGGTGCATGCGGTTCCAGCGCTCCGCGTCGGCGCCGTCGCGGGCCAGTTCGTTGAAGCTGGTGACGCTCCACACGCTGGCGGCGACGCCGAAGTCCTGCTTCAACAGGTCCGCCGCCGCGATCACTTCGCGCAGGATGGAGCCGCTGCCCAACAGCTGGACTTGCGCCTTCTTGCCGGCGTCTTGCAGGCTGTACATGCCCTTGACGATGCCTTCCGCGCTGCCTTCCGGCATGGCCGGGTGGGCATAGTTCTCGTTGGCGATGGTGATGTAATAGAACACCTTGTCGCCGCGCACGTACATGCGCTCCAGGCCGTCCTGGATGATGACCGCCAGCTCGTAAGCGAAAGCCGGGTCGTAGGAAAGGCAGTTCGGCACGTTGGCCGCCAGCACTTGGCTGTGGCCGTCCTGGTGCTGCAAGCCTTCGCCGGCCAGGGTGGTGCGGCCGGCGGTGGCGCCCATGAGGAAGCCGCGCGCCTGAATGTCGCCCGCCAGCCAGATGAGGTCGCCCACGCGCTGGAAGCCGAACATGGAGTAATTGATGAAGAACGGCACCATGGACAGAGCATGGTTGGTGTAAGCCGTACCGGCGGCGATCCAGGAGCTGAGGGCGCCGGCCTCGCAAATGCCCTCTTCCAGCATCTGGCCTTTGCGGTCTTCCCGGTAATAGTTGATGGTGCCGGCGTCTTCCGGCTCGAACAATTGGCCGGTCGGCGCGTAGATGCCGAACTGGCGGAACAGGCCCTCCATGCCGAAAGTGCGCGCCTCGTCCGGCACGATGGGCACGACCCGCTTGCCCATGGCTTCGTCCTTGAGCAGCACGCTGAGCATGCGCACGAAAGCCATGGTGGTGGACAGTTCGCGCCCTTCGCTGCCCTTGAGCAAGGCTTCGAAAGCCGACAACGGCGGCACCGACAGCGGCGGCACATCCGGCCGGCGCGCCGGGAAATGCCCCCCCAGGGCCTTGCGGCGCTCGTGCAGGTAAACCATCTCCGGGCTGTCGGCGGGCGGCCGGTAAAACGGCAGTTCGGCCAATTGGTCGTCGGCGATGGGCAGGCGGAAGCGGTCGCGGAACGCCTTGATGGCGTCGGCGTCGAGCTTTTTCTGCTGGTGGCTGGTGTTCAACGCTTCGCCAGCCTTGCCCATGCCGTAACCTTTCACGGTCTTAGCCAGGATCACCGTCGGCTGGCCGCTGTGGGCCGTGGCGGCAGCATAGGCGGCGTAAACCTTGTGCGGGTCGTGGCCGCCGCGGTTGAGGTGCCAGATTTCGTCGTCGGACATGTGGGCGACCAACTCCAGCAGTTCCGGGTACTTGCCGAAGAAGTGCTTGCGCACGTAGGCGCCGTCTTTGGATTTGAAGGTCTGGTATTCGCCGTCCAGCGTTTCGTCCATGCGCTTTTGCAGCAAGCCGGTGGTATCGCGCGCCAGCAGAGCGTCCCATTGGGAACCCCACACGACTTTGATGACGTTCCAACCGGAGCCGCGGAACTGCCCTTCCAGTTCCTGGATGATCTTGCCGTCGCCGCGCACCGGGCCGTCCAAGCGCTGCAGGTTGCAGTTGATGACGAAAATCAGGTTGTCCAATTGCTCGCGGGCAGCCAAGCCAATGGCGCCCAAGGACTCCGGCTCATCCATTTCGCCGTCGCCGCAGAAACACCAGACTTTGCGGCCTTCCGACTCCACCAAGCCGCGGTTATGCAGGTACTTCATGAAGCGGGCCTGGTAAATGGCCTGGATCGGCCCCAAGCCCATGGACACGGTGGGGAACTGCCAAAAGTCCGGCATCAACCAGGGATGGGGATAGGACGACAAGCCCTGGCCCGGCCCCCCGCACTCGCGACGGAAGTTGATCAGCTGCTCCTCGGTCAAGCGACCTTCCAGGAAAGCGCGGGCGTAGATGCCCGGCGCCGCGTGGCCCTGGAAAAACACCAGATCGCCGCCGTGGCTTTCGCTGGGGGCGTGGAAGAAGTGGTTGAACGCCACCTCGTACAGGGTGGCGATGGAAGCGAAGCTGGCGATATGACCGCCGAACTCGGTGTTCTCCCGGTTGGCCCGTACCACCATGGCCATGGCGTTCCAGCGCATGTAGGCGCGCAGGCGGTTTTCCAGGGCCGGGTCGCCGGGGGAACGGGCTTGGCGTTCCACCGGAATGGTGTTGACGTAAGCCGTGGTGGCTTTGTAAGGCAGGTCGGCACCGGCCCGCCGGGCGGCGTCCACCAGTTGCTCGAGGAGGCCGTGGGCGCGCTCGACGCCCTCCCGCTCGATCAGCGCTTGCAGCGCATCCAACCATTCGCGGGTTTCCTGGGGATCGATGTCGCCCCCCTGACCGCCGGCCTGCATGTTTTGATTTGTCATACCTCTATCCTCAACCACCGGTAACGCTCATATGTCGAAAAATCACTGGCTGCTCCGTTAAATCGAAATGGTGCCTTTCGGGCTTGACGGCCATGGCGTCAACGATGGCCCGCTTCAACTTGCCGCTGTCGCCCGGATTGGCGCGCAGCACCCGTTTCAAATCCACGGAGTGTTCATTGCCCAAGCACAACAACAACCGCCCCTCCACCGTCAACCGCACGCGGTTGCAGGCATGGCAGAAATTGTGGCTGTGGGGCGAAATAAAACCGATACGGCTGTCGCTGCCGGCCACCCGGTAATAGCGGGACGGCCCGCCGCTATCCTCGTCCGTCGACTCCAGGACGTAGCGGGCTTCCAAATCGCGGCGGATTTCGTCGCTGGAGTAATACGCCTCGGCCCTGTCGCGGCCGTCCACCGAGCCTAGCGGCATTTCCTCGATGTAGCTGATATCCAAACCGTGCCGCAGGGCAAAGCCGGCCAAATCCGCCACTTCATCGTGGTTGCGGTGTTTCAGGATCACGGCGTTAAGTTTGATACGCTCGAATCCGGCCGCGCGGGCCGCCTCGATGCCGCGCAGCACCCGAGCCAGATCGCCGACACGGGTGATCTGGCGGAATTTGTCGCCGTCCAAGGTGTCCAGGCTGATATTGAGGCGCTTGACTCCCGCCGCCTTGAGCCTTGCCGCCGAGGACTCCAACTGCGATCCGTTAGTGGTGAGCACCAGCTCCCGCAACCCCGGCAACCGCCCCAATCCTTCCAGCAACTCCATCGCCCCCTTGCGCACCAGGGGCTCGCCGCCGGTAACGCGGATTTTGTCCACGCCCAGCTCGACGAAGGCTTGGGCCAGCGTCTGCAACTCTTCCAAGGTGAGAATTTGCGCCCGGGGCAGAAACCGCATGTCCTCCGACATGCAATAGACGCAACGGAAGTCGCAACGATCGGTGATGGACAGGCGCAAGTAGTTCACGCGCCGGCCGAAACGGTCGATCAAGCTGCTGGGCGGTTGCGAACTCATGGTTGCCGGTCAAAATGCAAGGCGATTAATTCAAACTGCTGCGGCTCGAAGCAGCGAGTCTCGGCCGTATCGCGTCAATGGGAGGAACAGTTTTCCGCCCCCGCCGTCAGCGTATCGTCCACTTGGCGCAACAGGGCCGATATTTTAACGGTATTTATCTCCACGAAACGAAAGCTTTCTTCCGCCATGGGCGCCAACCCGCACTGGCTGGGCAACGCGGCCCCCGCCTCCAACAGGATTTTCATGCGCGGCAGGAAAACAAATTGCAGCCACTGGGCGAAATTCAAGGTATCGCAGCAAAACGGCAAAGGGCTCGCCAAGTCCGCGGCGCTGGGCGCCTCTTGCGCCCACAGACCGATACGGCGCATTTCCGCTTCGATTTCCAGCAATAACTCGGCACTCCTTGCCTGGCACTGGGACAGCTCCATCAGTGTCCCGCGATGAACTGGCCGAAGGCGCGGCTGCCCTCGCCGGTTTTTATGGTCCGAACCACTTTCAAAGTTTCCGCGTCGATCACCGACACGGAGTTGTCCATCCAGTTGGCCACGTACACGTGGCGATCGTCGGGATGGGTGGCGATGCCTTCCGGGTATTGGCCGACCTCCACCGAACCGACCATGCTCAAACTGTCGCCGTCGATGACCGCCACGGCGTTGTCGTACTGGTCGGTGACAAAAATCCTCTTGCCGCCCAGGGCCAAGGCGATGGCATAAGGCCGTTCGCCGACCTTGACGGTTTTCACCACGCGCATGTCCGCCGTATCGATCACCGACACGTCGTTGCTTTCCACGTTGGCGGAATAAAGGCGCTTGCCGTCGGCGCTGAGAGTGATGCCGAACGGATGGCGACCGACCGCAACGGTGCGCTTGACTTCCAGGCCGGCGGCATCGATGAGCGCCACGGAGTTGTCGTCCCGGTTCGCCACATAAACCTTGTTTCCATCGCCGCTCACCGCAATCCCGGACGGGGACTTGCCCACCGGAATGCGTTTAAGCACCTGCCCGCCCACGGTGTCGAAGACGGAAACATAGTGACCATACCAATCCGCCACGTACACCCTGCCGCCGTTAGACGGCATGGCCACGCCCACCGGACCGTCGCCCATGGGCAAAGTCTGGCGGATGACGCGGCGATGCCCGTCGATCAGGGTGAGGGTTTTGCCCTCGGCGTTGGTGACGGCCGCCAAGCCGCCGTCGCGGCTTACCGCCACGCCGGCCGGGCGCGAGCCCTTCGGCAAGCCGAGCGTCTCCACCACGTGGTTGGACAAGGTATCGATCAGCGAAACGCTGTCGCCGCCCTGGTTCGTGATATACGCCAGCGGCTCGGCCTGGGCGGCCGCGCCAAACAAAACGGCGGCGACACAGGCCGCCGCCGTCAAGTGGATTCCCGTTCTAACCATGGGAAACGCAGCCCGCTTACAGGCTTACTTCTTTTCCGCCAGGCTCTTCAGGTTGGCCAGGCTCTCTTTGTAGAGCTTGGTCACCGCTTCCGCGGCGGCTTCGTCGGTCTGGTCCGGCGGGCACGGGCAGTTGTTCATATAACCGCGATAAAACGCGCCTGCCCATTCCACCTTGGCGCCGGCGCCTTCGGCCGTCACGGTGATCTTCGCGGAGTAGTCGTTAACCGGCAGGACTTTCATGTCCACGCCGTCTTTGACGATTTTGTAGGAGAAGCTCTTTTCGGCGTCGTCGTATTTTTTCAGCTCTTCCTTCACCACGCCGCCGGCTTTCAGCGTCAGCTCGCGGGTAGCGCCGGCGTCATTACCGCCTTGGCCTGCAGTGCCGGCGACCATGGGCATCCAGCTGGCGTCGTGGAAATTCTTAATCTTGGCCCAAACTGCATCGGCGGAAGCGTTGATGACGATGCTTTCGGACACTTTCTGGCGGGACGGGCCGTGCGCATTGGCGGCGGACGTCCAGGTCAGGATCAGTGCGGAAACGAACAAAACGGCTCTATTCATGAGTCCTCCGAGGGTGAATTTGAACGAAAAAGAATGGCAGGCCGGCCGGACAATTGCAATCCAAAAATCCCTAAGCCGACAAGCCGCGGCCGTAATCGTCGAGCGCGTCGAGCAAGACTTGCCTGGCGCTATCGCCGGCATACTCGCGCCGCATAGCGTCCAGTTTTTGGCGGTAATCGGCATATGCCAGCCAGCCTGACCCGGCTTCCGTCAACCGTTTGCGGCGAAAATCTTCCCAGCGGGGGACCTCGTCCTCGTCCAAGGTTTCCGGCCAATTGCGCGCGCGATACCGAAACAACAATTCGGGCAAACGGGGGTCGTTAAACGCCGGCCGCGCTTCCGCCAACTCCCAGGGATCCATGGCGCGCAGGCGATTCAACAAAGCCTTGTCGCCGTCGCCGATAAATCCGTCATACAACGCCACGTCCACATCGTTGGCCGGCAGCTCGCGCGGGGCGAACACCTCCCGCAGCTTCTCGGCCAGCCCCACGGCGTTCTGCAGGGCGTGCAGGTGCTCGCCGCAGCGCACCGGATCGATGCCCCAGCGCTCGGCGTCCTGCGGCCTCAGCACATTCATGGGCGCAAGCACCGGGCTTTTATTGATATGCACGGTTTTCAGCGCAATCCGCTCGACGCCCTCGGGCAGGTCGGCGCTGGCGGTATACAGACGCTGGCGGATCGCTTCGGCCGACAGGGTCAGCAACGGCTCCGGATCGGCGCTCAGGTCGAACACCACGACGCCGTTGTTGTTGACCGGATCGGCCGCCAGCGCCACCACCACGGCCAAGTTGCCCCGCGCACTGGGATACATGCCGGAAACGTGCAGCAACGGCTGGTAGGTGCCCAGCCCCAACAGCCCGGCGGCGGCTTGTTTGCCGTGGTTTTTCCAGATGAACTCGAACAACTTGGGCTGCTTTTCCCTTAACAGCTTCGCCAAGGCGATGGTGGCATACACGTCGGATAAGGCATCGTGGGCGGCCTCGTGGGCCAAGCCGTTGGCAGCGGTCAAATGCTCCAATTTGAGGCTGGGCTGGCCGTCCACCTCAGGCCACAGCACGCCGTCCGGCCGCAACGCCCGCGCCGCCCGCGCCAAATCGATCAAATCCCAGCGGGAATTGCCGTTTTGCCACTCGCGCGCGTAGGGGTCGTACAGATTGCGGTACAACAGGTGACGAGTGACCTCGTCGTCGAAGCGGATGGTGTTGTAACCCAGGGCGCAGGTTTGCGGCCGCGACAATTCGCCATGGATCAGCGCGGCGAAATCCGCCTCTCCCAAGCCTTTCTCCAAAGCCACCTGCGGCGTGATACCGGTGATGAGGCAGGCGATAGGATCGGGCAGATAGTCGGGAGCGGGCCGGCAATAGGCCATGACCGGCTCGCCGACGGGATTGAAGTTTTCGTCCGTGCGCGCCCCGGCGAACTGGGACGGCCGATCGCGGCGCGGGTCGACCCCGAAGGTTTCGTAATCGTGAAAAAAGAACGTATGGGCCACGCGACGCCTTAGTGCTCGGTATGGCCCTCGGCCGCCGCCAAACGCCGCTTGCGGTTCTCGCAAGCCTCCTGCTTGGCCTGGGAACAAACGCACTCGTTGCCCGCGCCGTGTCCGCCGCAGGAGCCCTTGATGGGGTTGCGGCCGAAAATGACGCCCACCGACATGATGAGGAACACTACGGCGATGAGGGCGAAACTGATTAAAAACAAAGTACCCATGGTCGACTCTCCAACGCTAGAAAAACATGCGGGGAGCCCGAAGGCTCCCCGCAGTTTGCTTTTACCGTCCGATTTTGCGCTTAGCCGCCGAAATCGTCCAGCATGATGTTTTCCCTTTCAACACCGATGCTCAACAGCATGTTGATGACGGCGTTGTTCATCATGGGCGGACCGCACATGTAGTATTCGCAGTCCTCCGGCGCCGGATGGCCTTTCAGGTACTGCTCGTACAGGATGTTGTGGATGAACCCCGTATAGCCGGTCCAGTTATCCTCCGGCTGCGGCTCGGACAGACCCAAATGCCACTGGAAGTTGGGGTTTTCCTTGGCCAGCTGGTCGAACTCTTCCGCATAGAACGTTTCCCGCAGGGAACGCGCGCCGTACCAGAAGCTCATCTTGCGCTTGGATTTCAGACGTTTCAGCTGATCGAAGATGTGCGAACGCATGGGCGCCATACCGGCGCCGCCGCCGATGAACACCATTTCGTTTTCCGTTTCGCGGGCGAAGAATTCGCCGAACGGGCCGGAAATGGTCACTTTGTCGCCCGGCTTCAAGTTGAAGATGAAGGACGACATGATGCCCGGCGGAATGCTGTCGAACTTGCCGAAGGGCGGCGTGGCGATACGCACGTTGAGCATGATGATGCCCTTTTCGCCCGGGTAGTTCGCCATGGAATAAGCGCGGATGGTCGGTTCCTTGACGTGGGATTCGATGTCCCACAGCTTGAACTTATCCCAATCGCCGCGGTATTCCGGCTGCACAGCGAAATCCGAGAACTTCAGGTCGTAAGGCGGACATTCGATCTGGATGTAGCCGCCGGCGCGGAAATTGACGTTTTCGCCCGCCGGCAATTCCAACACCAGTTCCTTGATGAAGGTCGCCACGTTGTTGTTGGACTTGACCGTACACTGCCACTTTTTCACGCCGAACACTTCGTCGTGCACGTGGATCTTCATGTTTTGCTTGACCGCCACCTGGCAGGACAAGCGGTCGCCGCAAGCCGCTTCGCGCTTGGTGATGTGGGACAGCTCGGTGGGGAGGATTTCGCCGCCGCCTTCCAGCACCTGCACTTTGCACTGGCCGCAGGTACCGCCGCCGCCACAAGCCGACGAGACGAACAGGTTGTTTTCCGCCAGCGCCGTCAGCAATTTGGAGCCGATCGGCACGTGAATGGTTTTTTCATCGTTGATGACGATGTCCACGTTGCCGGACGACACCAGCTTCGATTTCGCGCCCAGGATCAAGAACACCAGGGCGATCACGATCACCGTGAAAAACAATACGCCTAGAATGATTTCCAACATTGTGCGGCCCTTACAATTGAATGCCCGAGAACGCCATGAAGCCCAGCGCCATCAGACCCGCCGTGATGAACGTGATGCCCAGCCCTTGCAGGCCGGCCGGCACGTCGCTGTATTTCAGCTTTTCGCGCACGCCGGCCATCAGGGTGATGGCCAAGGCCCAGCCGAAGCCGGAACCGATACCGTAGACCGTGCTTTCGGCAAAGTTGTAGTCGCGCTCGATCATGAACAAGGAACCGGCCAGAATGGCGCAGTTCACCGTGATCAAGGGCAGGAAGATGCCCAGCGCGTTGTACAAAGCCGGGAAGAACTTATCCAGCACCATTTCCAGGATCTGCACCATGGCGGCGATCACGCCGATGCAGGCCATCAGGGCCAGGAAGCTCAGGTCCACGTCGCGCAGACCGATCCAGGACAGCGCCCCTTCCTTCAGCAGATAGCTGTAGATCAGGTTGTTGGCCGGCACGGTCAGGATCTGCACGATGGTCACAGCGATGCCGAGACCGACGGCGGTTTCGATCTTCTTGGACACGGCGATGAAGGTGCACATGCCCAGGAAGAACGACAAAGCCATGTTTTCGATGAAAACCGACTTTATAAAGAGGTTGATATAGGCTTCCATCAGTGTGCCCCCCCTTCACCGTGCGCCAGCGCATTGATGCGGAAATCCGCCTTCTCCGCCTGCTTCGGTTTCCAGGAACGCACGCCCCAGATGATCAGGCCGATGAGGAAGAAAGCGCTGGGCGGCAGCAGCAGCAGGCCGTTGGGCACGTACCAGCCGCCGTCCTTCACCAGGGGCAGCACTTCGTGGCCCAGCCACTTGCCAGCGCCGAGGATTTCGCGGATGGTGGCGACGGTGATGAGGATCAAGCTGTAGCCGGCGCCGTTGCCGATGCCGTCCAGGAAGCTTTCCCAGGGCGGGTTCTTCATGGCGTAGGCTTCGGCGCGGCCCATCACGATGCAGTTGGTGATGATGAGGCCGACGAACACCGACAGCTGCTTGCTGACGCCGTAGGCGAAAGCTTTCAGCAGCTGATCCACCACGATCACCAGGGAAGCAATGATCACCATCTGGGCGATGATGCGCACGCTGCTGGGCACGTGGTTGCGGATGGCTGCGATGCCGGCGCTGGAGAAGGCGGTCACGGTGGTGAGCGCCAAGCTCATGATGAGCGCCGTACCTAGGTTGGACGTAACCGCCAAGGCCGAACAAATGCCCAGCACCTGCAAGGTGATGGGATTGTTGTCCACCAGGGGATCGACCAGAACTTTTTTGGACTCAGCGTCCAGATTCAGATTGATGCTCATGATTTAGCCCTTTCCAGCTCTAACCTTTGCCAAGTAAGGACCGTAACCGTCCTTACTCATCCAGTAGCGCACCAGGTTGCTCACGCCGCGGCTGGTCAGCGTCGCGCCGGCCAGGCTGTCCACTTGGAACTCGGCACCCGGCTTGGACGGATCCACGCCACCCTTGACCAAACCTAAAGCCACTTCGCCGATCTCGACGGTTTGGCCTTTTTCCGACAGGTTCGATTCGTGCACCGCCACGCTGGATTCGTTGTAGACCTTTTTACCCTTCCACAACGCTTTCCACTTGGGGTTCACCACTTCGCCGCCCAGACCCGGCGTTTCCGCCTGGTCGTAGAGGTTCAGGCCGACCACGGTGTTGCCGTCCGCTTCCAGGGCCATGAAACCGTACATGGTGGACCACAGGCCGTAACCATTCACCGGCAGGATCACCGACTTCAGCTTGCCCGCCTCTTTCACCAGGTAAACCTTGGCGTATTTGGCTTTGCGCTTGATGCTGGCGATATCCTCTTCGGCCGGGATCGACACGCCCATCACCGGATCCTTGGCCGCTTTGCGCTGGTCGTAGGTCTTCGGGTCGATGCCGTTGTCGTAGTCGCCGGTGGACAGGTCGACGATCTTCACTTCGAACTGCTTGAAGGCCTCGTCCACGTCGGTGTCCTCGTCCAGCATGCCCACCACCTCGAGGATGTTGAGCTTTTCGTCCTTGGACTTATTGGATACCTGCAACGGGTGCAGGATCACCGCCGAAGCGGACACCAGCACGGCGCCGCCCAAGCACAGGGCGAAGGCCACCGCTACGGTTTTTTCGAAGCTGTCGTTGGACAGGGTCAGCACGTAGCGCCAGTAGCGCTCCAACTGCTCCCGCCAGACCGCCAACTTGGCTTTGAAGTCTTGGTCTTGGTTAGGCATAGCGTTTCGCCCTTCTTCTGATGTTCGCCTTGATCACGACGTAGTCGATGAGCGGCGCGAATATGTTGGAGAACAGGATGGCCAGCATGATGCCTTCCGGGAAGGCCGGGTTGACCACGCGGATCAGCACCGTCATGAAGCCGACCAAAGCGCCGAATACCCAACGGCCGGGATTGGTCATCGCCGCGCTGACCGGGTCGGTGGCCATATAGACCATGCCGAAGGCGAAACCGCCCAGGGTCAGATGCCAATAGAACGGCATGGAGTACATAGCGTTGCTGTCGCTGCCGATGATGTTCAGCAGGGTCGAGGTTCCGACCATGCCGACCATGACGCCGGCCATGACGCGCCAGTTGGCCACGCGGGTGTAGATGAGGAACGCAGCGCCCAGGGCGCAAGCGAGCACGGAGGTTTCGCCCATGGAACCCTGTTCGAAGCCGATCAAGGTCTGGAACCAGCCGATGCCTGCGGCCGTGATGCCGTCCACACCGCCCATGGCCGCCAGGCCCAGGGCGGTGGCGCCGGTATAACCGTCCACCGCCGTCCACACCGCGTCGCCGGACATGGAAGCCGGATAAGCGAAGTAGAGGAAGGCGCGGCCGGTCAGGGCCGGGTTGAGGAAGTTCTTGCCGGTGCCGCCGAACACTTCCTTGCCCAGCACCACGCCGAAGGAAATGCCGATGGCCACCTGCCACAGCGGAATGCTGGGCGGCAGGGACAGGGCGAACAGCATGGAGGACACGAAGAAGCCTTCGTTCACGTCGTGCTTGCGCACGGTGGCGAACAGCACTTCCCAGATGCCGCCCGCCACCAGGGTGACGATGTAAACCGGCAGGAAGTACATCAGGCCGTGCATCACCACCGACAGCGGGTTGTACGGGCTGTAGCCGAACATGTTGAGGATCAGGCCGCGCCAGTTGTCCACCGAGGTCTTGCCCAGGGCTTCCATGGCCAGGTTGGCCTGGTAGCCGGTGTTGAGGATGGCCATCAACACGCAGGGCAAGCTCGCCAGCACCACGTAGGTCATGACGCGCTTCAGGTCCACGGCGTCGCGCACGTGGGTGTTGCCCGTGGTCACGTCGGCGGGCGAATACAGGAAGGTATCCACCATTTCGAACACGGGGTACAGAACTTCAAACTTCCCGCCCTTGGCGAAGTGCGGGTGCAGTTTGTCGAGGAATTCTCTTGTGCGAGACATCAGCCTTCCTTCTCAATCTGGGTTAGGTTCTGCCGGAGTACCGGGCCGAAGTCGTGCTTGCCGGGATCGACGAAGGTGCACAGCGCCAGGTCCTCCTCGTCCAGCTCCAGGCAGCCCAAAGCCTGGGCCATGTCGGTATCGCCGACCACCAGGGAGCGCAGCAGCTGAGCCGGCAGGATGTCCAGCGGCATCACCGTCTCGTAAACGCCCACCGGCACGATGGCGCGGGCGCTGCCGTTCTTGTTGGTATTGAAGGCGAACTTCTTGCCGGCGAACTTCGGCAGGCTGCTCAGCATCACGTTGAGGGCGGAGAACTTCTTCTCGCCCGGCTCCAGCCAGCCGATGAACTCGCGCTCGCGGCCTTCTTCGACGACCGACACCTGGTTGTGATACGGACCGAGGAAGTCGGCCCAGCCTTCCGCCTTGCGGCCGTGCAGCACGGAGCCGGAGATCACCCGAGCTTCCTTGCCGGCGGCCAACTGGCCGGCGGTGAGCTCGCTCAAGCAAGCGCCGACGCGGGTGCGCACCAAGCGCGGCTTGTTGACGATGGGGCCGGCCAGGGACACCACGCGCTCGACGTTGAGCTTGCCGGTGGTGAACAGCGCGCCGATGGCCATGACTGCCTGGTAATCCAGGCTCCACGCCGTACGGTCAGTGCTGACCGGATCCAGGAAATGAATATGGGTACCCGCCAAGCCCGCCGGGTGGGGGCCGGAAAATTCCGCCACCGTCACGCGGTCGCTGGCCGGAAGCTTGGCGCCCGGCGCCTTGCTCAGGTATACCTTGCCTTCCGTCAAGCGGCCGATCACGGCCAGCCCGTTGACGAAATCCGCCGCGCGGGCGTTGATCACCACTTCCGGATTGCCCGCCAAGGGATTGGTATCCATGGCGTTAACGAAAATGGCGTGGGGAACCGTATCGGGATCGGGCACCTTGCTGTAGGGACGGGTACGCAGACTGGTCCACAAGCCGGAGTTGAGCAAGTTGTCCTTGACCTTGTCCGCCGCCAGGCTGGACAGCTCTTCGGCGCGGTAGCTCTTGAACTTGATTTCGTCCCGCTTGCCGTCCAGGGCGACCACCACGGATTGCAGCACGCGCCGGTCGCCGCGATGGATGGCTTTGACCACACCGGAACCCGGCGAGGTGAACAAAATGCGGGGATTTTTCTTGTGGGCGAAGAGAGGCTGGCCCAGCTTAACCTGGTCACCCTCTTGCACCAGCATGGTCGGCTTGAGGTCCACATAGTCCTGGCCGACGACGGCCACGGTGGCGACCCTGCCGCCATCGTCGCGGATCGCTTGCTCGGGTCCGCCCGTAATGGGCAAATCCAAGCCTTTGTCTATCTTGATTAGCATACGGTTGAGCCTGTTGGTCAGACGGTTTACGCACAAAATTCCCCGGACCGTCATCCGTGGTGGAGGCGACGCTCAACAGGGGGGAACCACCCAAGATTCTTTCAAACCCGTGAATGGTATCACGACAAGGCCGCCAGCGTCACCACTCGCAGCACGTCTTAGCCGAGGAGAAAAGCGCTCCGCGACCGCTTTTGCAGCCGCCTACCGCACACCTCCTCGCCCGTCAGCCCCGGGACGCTCGGCTCGTTTCGCCGCGCCAGGCGGCCGCGTCGATTTTCGCGCGCCGCCCGGGCCCCGCTTCCCGGCGATTCGACCTGCGACTTTCCCTACGGCCGCTAGATTCTTTATGATGCTGGGCGCCGGAGAGCCCGCCCTTTTTCTCCCTCGCCGCCGACATGGCCACCACCCCGGAAGATGCACATGAGCCAAAACCCCCTGCTGTTTTACGGTTTGCTGGAAGTGCTGGTCATTGTGCTGCCGCTGGCCGGTTTTTGGTTCTGGCGCCTGCGCCAGCTTCGCAGGCAACTGAACCGGGCGTGGGAAACGTTCGAAGAGATCGTCGAATACCATCGATACAACCTGGCCCACTGCGGCAACGACGCCTTCGTCAACGACGCAAGCTGCTACCTGGACGCGCTCGAGCAGCTCGCCGAAGAAGAGCCGCCCGGAACGGCCGAAAGCTGGCAGGCCTTGTGGAAGGAATTGGTCAGGCCGGCGACTAAGCCGGAGGATAAAACGCCGCCCGCCGAGCTGGCCCAGCCTAGCCAGGAACTGCAGGACGTGGAGGCGGTGCTGGATCAGCAAAGCCGGCAAATCGCCGAATTGACGGCCTATAAAAACCATCTCGTGCAACTGCTGCGCGGCAAATTCGAGCACATACAGCACTCCAACCAGGAGCTGCTGTCCAGTGTGCGGCACCTGATGGGCGGCGAATCCGACGTGAGGGGCTTGCTGGAAATCATCGCCCGCCTGGAGGAAAACAGCGAAAACCTGCAAGCCATGGTCGGCGAACTGGAGAAAGCCAAAATGCTGGTGGAACCGCACCTGGACGCCCTGACCCGGGACAATCACCGCTTGCGGGCGGAAACCGCGCGAAAACACGCCCAGATACGCGACCTGACGGAAGAAAAGCAGCTCTGCGACGCGAAAATCGCCGAGCTATCGAAGAAAATCGAGCAACGCACGCAGATGTACAACCAAATCCAGCGCCGCTACGAGGATCTGCAGCGTGACTATCTGCAACTGCTGAAATAACCGGCCGGCGCGAAGCGGCGACCGGGTTTAAGCCAAATGCAGCACTTGCGCCACCTTGTTGCGCAGCGTGTCCCGGTCGAAGGGCTTGACGACGAAGCCGGTGGCCCCGGCCTTCAAACTGTCGATAACGATGTTTTTCTCCCTTTTGCCGGTGATGATGACGATAGGAATACCGGAAAAGCGGGAGGCGGCCCGAATCTGCCTCGTCACCGCCAAACCATCCATATCCGGCATCATGACATCCATCAGAATCAAGTCGGGCCGCACCTTGCGCAGCAGATTCAGCGCGTCGACTCCGCCGGTGGCGAACACCAACCGGTAGTTGTCGTCCTTCAGGATCGTGCTGACGATTTTGTGCTGAAATTCGTCGTCGTCCACCACCAGTATCGTGGCCGGCTGGCGTTTCGCCGGAGACTCGGGCGAGCGCCCCTCGCCTCCCGCCCCGCTCTCGTCGACGGCGACGCCCCCGCCGCCGGCCGGTTCGACAGCGGCGCCGGCTTCGCGGCCCGCCTCCCCCGGCGGATGCAGCAACAGCTCCAACTGTCGCGCCAAACGATGGTTGTGAACGGCGAGATCCTGCGCCGCCGGCCAACCGGCGCGAACGGCCGCCAGCGACCGTAACGCATTATGTGCCGCCATGGGCAAACGCAAGGCGTCGTCCGCCATAGGCCAGAACAGGACATAGTCGTTGAAAACCCCGTCGCGGCACAACTCGTAAGCCTGCGGAACCTCCTCCTTGCCGCACAGGACAACGGTGCGGTGCGGCTGCGACTGGACTGCGCCCCCCAGATGGAGCAACTCCAGGTAATGGCGCACGCTTTTTTCCAGCGCCCTGAACGCCAGCACCAACACGTCCGGCTTCCGATGATCGAAGTCTTCCGTCATCCGGACCGGATCGATGGACAACAACACCTTCCCGAAGTCGACGTCCAGAAGCTTTTTCGCCAACGCCGCATCGTGGACGTTATCCGATGCGACCAAAACGGTGGAAACGGAGGAGCTATAAACGGCCATTTCAATCCCCAACGACAAGGCGGCTGAAGCCCCCCGACTGCCAGTCGGCTATCCAGCCGGCGACGTCGGCGGCCGGCATGGGCCGAGCGATCAAATAACCCTGGGCGATGTCGCAGCCGGTTCGGCGCAACAGCTCCCAATCCTCGCGGTCCTCGATCCCTTCCGCCACGACCTCCATGCCCAACTGCCGGGCCAGGTTCAGGCTGGCGTCATACATCACGCGCAACGTCTCGTTGCTCCAGGCGCCATGCACGAATCCCTGGTCGATTTTAAGCTCGTCGAACGGAATATCGCGCAATTGGGCCAACGAAGAATGCCCGGTGCCGAAATCGTCGATCGACAGGCGAAAGCGCTTCAAGCGCAAGCGCGCCAGGACTTCCAACGGAGTGCGCGCATCCTGCATCAACCGGCTTTCCGTCACCTCCAACACCACTTGTTGCGGCGGCACGCCGGCCGCCAGGGTCTGGGCGGCGACGAAGTCGGTGAAATCCAGCGACTCCAGGTTGTCCATGGAAATGTTGACGGCCACCCGCAGCGCCAACCCCGCTTCTTGCCAGCCTTTGGCGTCGGCCAAGGCATTGGTGAACACCACCTGCGTCAAGCCGTCGATCAGGCCGTGCGCTTCGGCGACGCCGATAAACTGATCGGGCGCGACCACGCCATCCTCGTGATGGTGCCATCGCACCAGCGTTTCCACCCCGACCACCTCGGAGGTGGAAACCGATACTTTGGGCTGGTAATAATTGATCAGCCGGCCTCCCTCAATGGCGGCGCGCACCTCGTCCGCATCGTAGGCCTTCTTTGCCACCCTGACTTTGCCTGCCGGCGGCGGCGTCCATTGGCCGAGCAGTTCCGCCAGCTTCTCCGGCGAAGCGGGTTTGCAAAGGTGGCCGAGTATGGAGATTTTGTGCGCCCGCACCAATTTTTCGACCGACTGCTGCATGCGCTCGTCCTCGCCGCTGACCAAAACCAGGCTGCCGACGTAGCGGCGTTCGACCAAATACCGCACGAACTCCACCCCATCCATCTCCGGCATATTCAGATCCAACAGGATCAGGTCCGGCGGCGTGTCGGGACCGTCGAACAAAGCCAGGGCGGCGCGGCCGCTGTCGCAAGTGGTGATCGAAGCGAACCCCAGGCTTGCCAACATATGCGCCAGCAATTTGAGCATGAACGGCTCGTCATCAAGCACCAGGACTCTGACATCGGACCTTTTAACCACAAACTTGTCTCCCACTTCCCCGCGGACGTATCCGCAACCATCGCTACAATGCCGCCAGATATTGCTCAACGGCGGATATCTCAGCCTCGAAACGCGGCAACAAGTCGGACAAGGCCTCCATCCGTCCCGCTTTGCCGGCCTGTTCCAGCTCGGCGCACAACTCGCCCAACGCCATCGCGCCAACGGAGCGGGACGAGGATTTGAGCTTATGAGCCGCCGCGCCGGCCCGCTCCGCTTGCCCGTCAAGGCAGGCGGCCCTTAACTCCGCCGCGATTTTGGCCGCGCTGAGGCGAAAGTCGCGCAAGAATTCGTTAATTATTGCAGGATCATCGCCAACCAGCTGCTGTAGTACGCTCACATCCACCGGCTTTATCGCCGGGGCGGGGATTTCGTCGGCGTTAGGCAGCCATTTTTCCAGCATGGCCTTTAGATCCGACAGCCGGGCCGGCTTGCTCAAATAATCGTCCATTCCCACGGCGCGGCAATGCTCCGCCTCGCCCCGCAAGGCATTGGCCGTCAACGCAACGATGGGCATACGCCGGGAGTCCTGCTCCGCGGCGCGGATAGCCCCGGTCAGTTCGTAACCGTCCATTTCCGGCATGTGAAGATCGGTAAGCAACAAGGCGTAATCGCCGCTTTGCCAGCGTTCCAGCGCCTCGCCGCCGTTGGCGGCGACATCGGCGGCGTAACCGAGCAGCGCCAACTGCTGCAGAATGACTTTCTGGTTGGTGTCGTTGTCTTCGGCGATGAGAATCAAGCGTCCTTGCCGCAGGGCCTCCTCCCGCGACGGCGGCTGGAAAGACGTCTCTTCGCCGCCGGTTGTCGCGGCGTCGCTGTCCTCCCACAGACGGCCGGCAGCGATCGCGACCGCGCGGAGGAATGTCCGGCGGTTAAGCACGTTGCCGTCCACCATCACCCGCTCCGGGTCCTTCAGGCGGCGTATCCGCCGGCGCTGCCCGCGCTCGATGACCACCAGGCGGCAATCGACGTCCGGCCGCGCCCGGCTGGCCGCGCGCAAATCCTCCGGCCGTCCGTGCTCGCTGCCGAAGTCGATCACCCATACCCAGACGCCCGGCGGACAGGTTTCGGCCCATCGCATGGCCGCAGCCAAATCGGGCGTCCACTCCACCCGCGCCTCGGTGGCCTTGAGATAGGCGGCGAAATCGCCGGCCAAACCGTCCGGGCCGCCCACCAGCAGGCAGGACAGACCGGCGACCGGCGGCCCGTCATCGGCGGCTTCGGCCTGATCCGCCGGCAGCGCGAACGGCAGGCGCACGCTGAACACGCTGCCTTGGCCCGGTTCGCTTTGCACGGCGATTTCGCCACCCTTCAAGGCCACCAGATGGCGAACGATAGCCAGCCCCAGGCCGGTGCCGCCGAAACGGCGGGTGGTCGAGGCGTCGGCCTGGACGAAAGGGGCGAACAGCCGCGCCTGGACCTCCCGGTCCATGCCGATGCCGTTATCGGCCACCCGCACTTCGATCACGATCCGCTCCGGGTCCTGCTCGGCCAGCAGAGCCCGAATCGAGACTTTGCCCTGTTGCTCCTGTCCGCTGGAGAATTTGATGGCGTTGTTGACCAGATTGACCAAAATCTGCCGCAAGCGGCCGGGATCGCCCAGCACTTGCCCAGGCAACGCCGGATCGGTGAACAGCGTCAACTCCACGCCTTTCTTTTCCGCCAGGCGATCCAACATATCGCAGGCTTTTTCCACCACCTCCACCGGCGACATCAGAACGTGCTCGATTTCCAGCTTGCCGGCCTCGATCTTGGAGAAGTCCAGGATGTCGTCGATGATGCCCAGCAAGGCGTAAGCCGAATCGCGGATGAGTTCGACCATTTCCACTTGATGGCCTTTGAGGCTGGTCTGGTGCAGCACGTCCACCATGCCGATCACGCCGTTCATGGGCGTCCGGATCTCGTGGCTCATGCTGGCGAGAAAAGCCGACTTGGCGCGGTTGGCCTCCTCCGCCGCGCGGCGCGCCAACTCCAGATCGGCGGTGCGCGCCGCCACTTTGCTCTCCAGCTCTTCGTTGAGCTGCAAAAGCGCGGCTTCGGTCTGCTTGCGCTTGCCGATGTCCCGAGCGATGGTCGACAAGTACCCCACGGTTCCATCGTGGCTCCGGTGGGCGATAATCACCTGCAACATGGGAATTTCCTGGCCGTCGCGCCCCAGCAGCGCCGTTTCGCCGCTCCAGGTACCGTGCTCTAGCGCGTAAGGAATCGCCTCCTGCCGTATCAACTGAGAGGCCCAGGCGGGATGGGTATCGAACAGGTTCACCGCGAACGGAACGAACTCGGCGTCGAATCCCAGCAGTTGCCGGGCGGCCGGGTTGAAATACAGCACGCGGCCGTCCAGCCCCACCGTCGCCACCAGATCCGGCGTGGCTTCGACGATGGCCGCCAGCCGCGACTGCTCCTCCTGGACCAGCCGGCGTTGCGCCACTTCCGCCGCCAATTTGGCGGTTCGCTCCTCGACCAAGCGCTCCAGGCGCTCGTGCAGCCGGGCGCGTTCCAGCGCCACGGCGACCTGGTTACCGATGCCGAACAGCATTTTCAGCATCATTTCATTGAACAGCCCGTCTCCCGATCCGACCAAGTTCATGATGCCCAGCGCGCTGCGGCCGGGCGTCCACAGGGGAATGCTGGCGTGATGGCACGAAGACGGCGCGGCGCCCTTGGCCATCACCAGGCGCTCGCATTCGATGATATTGACGGCGCGATCCAGTTCGCCGCTGAGCAGCTTGTGCTGGCATGCGCAAACGCCTTCGAAGGTGTCCTGCCCCTGCGGCAGCGACAGGTTGCACGACGCGGCCAAGCGAAAGCCGGATTCGCCCTCCCTCAACCAGATGCACCCGCCCTGGATGCCGGGCAGCTCCAGCGCGCGGGTCAACACCGTTTCCGCCACCGCCAGCTCGGTGTCCGCATGGTTGAGTCCGTCGGCGACGCGATACAAGCCGCTCAGCACCTGGTTGCAATCCACCAGGTCCCTGTCCCGCTGCATCAATTCGTTGTTGAAGCGAACGGCCTGCTCGTAGGTGGAGATCAACAAATCGAGTATCTGTTGCCGTTCGGCGGTAATCAGATGCTTGCCGCCGCCGATGTCGACTTCCACGCCGTGCTGGGTGTCCCGGCTGTTGCGCAGCTCGACGTTCATCAGCAAAGACCGGATGCGCGACAGCAGATAGTCCCCGTCGTAAGGCTTGCGGATGAAGTTGTCCGCCCCGCACTCCAGCCCGCGGATCACATCGTGCGGATCGGCCAGGGAAGTCAGCAGGATCACCGGGACGTCTTTCAGCTTGTCGTCGGATTTGATCGCGCGGCACAAGCCGTATCCGTCCAGCTCCGGGATGACGATGTCGCTGACGAGCAATGCCGGCTTGCGCGACAGGGCCGCCGCCAGCGCCTGTTTGCCGTTCGCCGTCGCGGTGACCCGATAGCCCTGCCCTTCCAGCAGCAAACGCAGCGGCTCCACCTGCGCGCGGTTGTCGTCGACGATGAGGATTTCGGCGCCGGCGTCTCTTGCGGCTTGCATATCAGGCTCCTTCAGAGCGGTTTATCGGCATGGCTGGCGATCTATTCGGCGCAGGCGCAAGGGGTCTATTCATCAGCGGGAGCGCCGCGCCGGACGCGACGCCGCTTTTTCCGGCCGCGCATGCGGAGGTAAACCGCCGCGCCGACCATCGGCAACAAGGCAAGGTTGATCCATGCCAGCATGATTAACGAATCCGTCTCCGAATCGCCGGCGGCGGGTTCGCGCGGCGGCGGCGCGGCGGCGACGGTCAAGCCGTGTTCTTTTATGCGCTGCAGATTGCCGACGCTCGCCTGCACCGTGATGCGATACGCGCCGGGCGCCAGCTTCGGCAGGGTCTGCGAAAAGCGTCCGTCGCCGTCGTCGTCCGCCAACGCCAGCGCCACGTCAGGCGCGGCGGAATCGTTAAGCGCGGTGACGCCGGCCTGAATCCGCACCCCCGGCGTATTCATCACGCCGCCGCCGGCCTGTTCCAGCCACGCGTTGATCGGCGGCATGGCGTCGCCGCCGCCGACCAGGTCGGGAGCCTCCACCCGCAGGGCGACGTCGGTCACGATGTAGGCTTTGCGGGAACCGTCGCTGTCCGGTTGCAACTGCCAATCCCCCTGCTGCGGATGATCCATGGTCACCAGGCTGTAGCCGCGGCCGCTGGTCCAATGGATGTCGGGACGAGCGCTCGTCGCGTCGATGGCATCCCCCTGCGGAGAAATCAGCACCGTGCCGTCCGCTTCTTCCGGCTTGCGATTGACCAGCAGCGACAAGGAGCCGACGTGATCGTCCACATGGACCACCCGGTCGACCGGCAGCATGTCGGGCTGTTCGATAATCTCGAAAATGGTCGTGAACAACTCGGACAACTGCTCGGTGCGCTCCGCCACCATCGTCAGCCCGCTGGTGCCCGCCGCGATGTCCTGCAAGAAGGGGGCATCCACATGCTCGCTGAAAGCGATGGCGAACACCCGTATTCCGGCCGCGTGCAAACGCGCGACGGTTTGCCGCAACACCGCCTCTTTCTGGCGCTGGTTTTCGTCGTTGCTGCCGACATTGGTGATGCCGTCGGAGAACAAAAGGACGATGGGGCGGGCATTCTCGCGGCGATCCTGGGCCAGGCTTTGCAGGGCCGCTTCCAAAGGCGGACGAAAATCGCTGCCGACATGGGGAGAGGCGACGACGTTCTGCACCAGCCAGTTCAGGTCACGCCGACCGTCAGCGTCCAACAGGCGAAGTTCGCTGCGGGTGTGCACGTCCCGATCGAAGCCGAACACCTGCACGCGGGATTGGGCCGGCAGCAGGTTGAGCAACAACTCCACCGCCGAAGGCGCCAGCCGGCGAGGATCGCTGACGGCCATGCTCACCGCGGTATCCAGCACCAACACCAGATCCAGCGGCCTGGTCTCGTACGCCGCCGCCGGCCGCGCCGCCGAGAGCAGCGCCAGCGAGATCAAAGCCGCCCTGCCGGCGCTCAATGCATTCCACGGTTTATTCACGTCCCCCCCTCTGTAACCGGCAATTCTCAAAAATCATCGACAGCCGCGCCGCCGTTGCGCCCCGATTGATGATAGCGCTTCGCCGCCGATTGTTGGCGCACCCGGAGCCCGCCGGGCGGGCCGTGGGGCAGTCACTTGCCGGAAAAGGTGCCGATCAGCCGGTCCAGCAGGGCGAACAGCAGGTCCACACTATAGCCGGCGAGAAAAGCCAAAGCGAAGGGAGTGAGGGATTTCACCCCCGGTTCGGTATCGACGGCGGGCAGGAACCAGATGACGATCAGCCCGGCCAGCATCCCCATGTAAACGCGCAAGCGATACAGCGTATTCAAGTCCGGCGTATAGGCCTGCGTCTTGATATCGCTGGCCAGCGTGCGCAGCACGTACAGGCAAGCGCCGAGAAACCCGTACAACAGCGGCAGGATGTAGCGTTCCAAGCCCTGGGAGGTATAGCTCGCCACCAGCACGGCTTTTTTCAACGCTTCGTAGGCCGACTCGCGGTCGTTTTCCAATACCGGGCCGAGGATGCCGACGGCCGTCAGCGGCGAACGCCATACGTTGTTCCATTTGCGCAGGATGTCAAAGCGAAAAGCCATCTCCTTTTCCCGCACGATCGCCTCCGCCTCCAGGGCCTGCAGCTCCGGGGCGTCGGCCCCCTTGCCTCCGGCTCGCAACGCATCCTGCTGCTTGTTGCTCTCCTGGACCTGGTCCAGCAGCGGCGTGATGCCATGGCTGAGATTTTCTCCCACCACCCAGTAAACCTGCGTGACCAACAGCAGCAACAGCGCCCAGAACGCCCAGCGGCGGAACAGGTGCACCGCCAAATCGGCGCGGGTGTAGTGCGCCTCGCCGAAATAGCGGTCGACCAGGTTGCCCATGCGGCCACGGCGGCTCAGGCTCTGCGTGGTGGCTTTCAGGCTGGCGATGGTGACGGGGCGAACGGCTTCGGCCAATTTCTGGCGGGCGTCCCAAAACGCCACCTGCCGGTCGAAAGTGTCCGGCGAATTCACGTCGTCGGTCAGCAGCGTTTTCGAATTCACCAGCGCCGTCAGCACTTCCGTCGGCAGCGCGATGCCGCGGGAAGACGCGTAATCCAACAGGATCTCCGTATCCTCCACCGCGCCGCGCAGGGTGATCTCGCTTTTTTTCGCGGCTTGCGCCGCTTCTTTGCTTGCCCGTTCCATGGAACTACCTCACTTCCAAGCTGTATTCGCAGGGACGCCGCTCGCCGCCATCGCCGCACAGCACCGGGGCGTTGTCCGCATACACCACCCGCACCCGCCAGACGCCGGGCAGCAAGTTGTCCTTGCTGCTCCAGGTGCGCCAATCGAAATAGCCCTGATCGCGCAACTCCCGCCGCAGCCCGGGCAACAATTCGCGGTGGGCAACGGGAACATCGATTTGGTCGGTCATCGCCGTGACGCCTTCCGGCCGGACGCGGGAAATGGTTTCCCTGAACCACTTGTGGCGGATCGGCAGCTTGCCTTCGGCGGCGAGCTTGTCCAGCGCGGCGGCCGAGCCTTTCACCTGCATCCACAGGAACACGCCCTGGCGCGCGCGCCCGACGGCCAGCGGGTTTATGGGCTGCCGACGGCTTTTGTCCACTTCCGCGGCCCAAGCCGTCGCGGCGATTTCGATGAAACCCTCCTCGTCGGCGCGACCCATGCCGGGTCGGACGGCAAGCGTCAAGCCGAGTAAAGCGGGTAAAACAAACCGGAGAAATCCGGTCGGACGGGCGGGCCGGAAACGGCCAGCGCATAGAGTAAGGCCAGCGAACATAACGAACTCCCTGTTTATCCCTGTTATTGCTGAAAATCGGCCGAGGCATCGGCCCCGGTCTCGGCCACAACCGATGCGCCTAGCATTACCGCCGCGCGGCGCGGAATCAATACCCCGGCGACGCCCGACCCATTTGGCGGGCGGTTCGGGCAAACCGGTTAAAGCGGGGACGCCGCCAACCAGCGCCGCACGGTATCCACCAATAACCCGGTGTCCACGGGCTTGGTCAAAAAGTCGTTCATGCCGGCCTCCATGCTTTTGCCTCGCTCGGAACCCAACGCATGGGCGGTGATGGCGATAATGGGCAGGTCGGTGACGCCCAAGCCGCGCCGGATCAAGCGGGTGGCGTCGAAACCGTCCATTTCCGGCATTTGCAGGTCCATCAGCACCGCCCCGTAATCGCGGGAGAAACGCGCCACCCGCTCCACCGCTTCCCGGCCGTTGACCGCCACGTCGACCACGAAACCGGCCTCTTGCAGCACTTCCAGCATCAAGCTCCGGTTAACGTCGTGATCCTCCACCAGCAACAAGCGGATGCCGGCTTGCGCCGCCGCGGGCAACGGCGGCCGCGCGGGCGGAATCGCGGGCACCACTTGAGCGGCCAAACCGAAATCGGCGACGAAGCTAAACTGGCTGCCCTGGCCGTACGCGCTGCGCACCTCGATCACCCCGCCCATCAGCTTCACCAAACGCTGGCTGATGGCCAGTCCCAGGCCGCTGCCGCCGAAGCGGCGGGTGGTGGAGCTGTCCTCCTGGGTGAACGGCTCGAACAAATAGGGCAGGACTTCCTCGCGGATCCCCGAGCCGGTGTCCCGCACGGTAAAGAGCAATCTGGCCTGGCCCTTCCTCTCGCGGCGCTTCGCCACCAGCAGCGACACTTCACCGGCCGCGGTGAACTTCACCGCGTTGCTCACCAGGTTGATAAGCACCTGGCTCAAGCGCAGCGGATCTCCCACCAGGATGGCCGGCACGTCCGGCGCCACGTTGAAACGCAGGAGCAGGCCCTTTTGCTCCGCGGCCACGGCGTTCAAGCTGTACACGCTGTCCAAGGCGGCGTCCAGCCGGAAAGCGATCCGCTCCAAATCCATGCGGCCGGCTTCGATCTTGGAAAAATCCAGCACGTCGTTGATGACGCCCAACAGGGCTTTCGAAGCCCGGTCAATGCGCTCCACGTAATCGTGCTGGCGCGGATTCAATTCGGTTTTCAAGGCCAACTGGGCAAACCCCATGACGGCGTTCATGGGCGTGCGGATTTCGTGGCTCATATTGGCGAGAAACTCCGACTTGGCGCGATTGGCCCGGTCCGCCTCGTCCTTGGCCGCCACCAGGGCCGCCTCCGCCTCTTTGCGGGCGCTGATGTCGATCCAGGTGCCGATGATTTCCACCGGCCGGCCTTCTTCGTCGCAAATCACCGTCAGGCTGTCGTGCACCCAGAAATAATGGCCGTCGGCATGGCGGAAGCGGTATTCGTGCACCAAGGTGCCCCGCTCCCGCAGCAAGCGCCGGTTCAAGCCGGAAACGCCCTGGCGGTCGTCGGGGTGGACGTGCTCCGACCAAAACGCCGGCTCGTGCCACTGGGCCGGAGGATAACCGGCCAGGCGCACCAGGGCGGCGCTCACGTAGTCCATGGCGAAGCCTCCCTCGGCTTGCAGGCTCGGCAGCAGGGAGTACACCACCGCCGGCCCCCCGTCGATCAAATGGCGCAAGCGCGCTCCCGTCTGGCGCAACTGGTCTTCGGCTTGCTTGCGCTCGCGCACCTCCCGCTGCAAACGCCGGTTGAAGATCCCCTGGCACAGGGCCGTGCCGGCCAATAGGATCAATATGCCTCCGGCGGCGCCCCCCAGCCATTTGACGCGGGAATAGCCCACCTTGGGATCGGGATCGTAGAGAAACCCGTCCAGCCGGTAATCCGCCTTCACCATGCCCAGCTGGACGAACGAATCCGCCATGCGGCGCCAGCGCCCCGGATTCATGTGGCCCAGCTCGACCAGCTCCGGCAGGATCAGCCGGCGCATGGCGTCCGCCTCGTAGCGCAAATGCTCACGGCTTTTGCCCGAGCCGTAACGGCGCAGGATCAGCTCGATGATCTCGTCCGGGTGGCGCATGGCATAGTCCCATCCCCTGAGGCTGGCGTCGCGGAACGCTTTGACGCGATCCGGACGCTCGGCCAGCTCCTGCTCGCTGGTGAAAAGAATGTCGCTGTAAAAATCGATGCCGTAGGTAATGGGACTGATGACGGCGGGCAAAACGCCGCGCTGTTCCAACAGATACGGCTCGTTGGTGACGTAAGCGTTGAAAGCGTCGGTGCGGCCGTCCAGCAAATCGCCAACGTCGTAACTGCTGTTCAAGCGCGCCAAGCGCGACACGTCGACGCCCTCGTTGCGCAGCATGGCGAGAAAATCCGCGTCGGTATCGTCGCCGATCATCATCACCCGCTTCCCCACCAGGTCCTGGGGACTGCGTATGCCGGAATCGGCGCGGACCAGCAAAACGGAGGGGGAATGCTGAAAAACGGCGGCCAAGGCCACCAGGGGCCGCCCCAGCAAACGCTGGTGCAGCAACTCGCTGTTGGCCACGCCGAATTGAGCGCGGCCGGCCAAGACCTCGCCGATGGGCTGCAGTCCCGGCCGCCCCGGCGAAATCGTCACATCCAGCCCCGCCTCCCGGTAATACCCCTTTTCCTGGGCGGCGTAATAGCCGGCGAACTGAAACTGGTGCAGCCAGCGCAATTGCAGGGTCACGGCTTCCAGCGGCGGCTCGGCCGTTACCGCCGGCCGGCACCATAGCAACAGGCACAGCAGCGGAAAAATACGGCGCCGGGCGGCTGGACGGCTGAAAAAAAAGGCCGGCATCGACATGAACGAGAAGGAACGGTCCATTGATAAAGAAGCTCACTATAGAACACACCCGCGCATCCCCCTACGACGGGGTATATCGCCGACGCCTAGGGTAAACTGTCCGGGTCTACAGACTAGCCGCCACCGTTTGCAACTTCGCCATGCCGCTGGGTCCGATCACCACCGCCTTACTCCCCCTGGGTTATTTGCTGACCGCGCTGTTGAGCGCCGGCCTGCTGGCCTACCCCCTTTACCTGGCTTTGCATGGCGCCATGTCGCTTCGGGCCGTGGTCAGCCGACTGACGCTGGCGCTGATCGTGCTGAGCCTGCCCTGGCTCATCGCCAAACTGCGCCTGGGCCGCGGCGGCCTGGGCCTGCCGGCGCGGCCGATCGCCTGGCTGCGGGGATTGGCCGCCGGCCTGCTGGCCGGCATAGCCATCATGGCCCTGCTGGTGTTGCTGGAAACAGCCCTGGGCCTGCGCACCGGCGCTTGGCCGCCGGGACAATTCGCCTCCAGCCTGCTGCGGGCGTCGGCCAAGCCGTTATTGGTCGGCGTGCTGGTGGGCTGCATCGAGGAGCTGCTGTTCCGCGGCGTGCTGCTGGGCGCGCTGGCCCAACGGCGAGGCGCCGTCTACGCCGTCGCGGTCAGCGCTTTTTATTACGCCATCCTGCATTTTTTTCACAGCGATCTCAAATTGCCGGAAGACGGCCTCGGCTGGCAAAGCAGCTTCACCTACATCGGCGACGGCTTCCGCCACCTGCTGCGCTGGAACAACGCGGACTCTTTCGCCGCCCTGTACTGCGCCGGCCTGCTGTTGGGCTGCGCGCGCCTGTTGGTCGGTCCAGGCCTGGCGCTGTGCATCGGCATCCACGCCGGCTGGGTCTATACCCTGCGCACCACGCTGGCCCTCACCGATCTCGTGCCCGCCTCCCCCTTGGGCTTCCTGGTGGGCGACTACGACCACATCATCGGCTGGCTGGCCGCCGGCTGGCTGACGTTGCTTACCCTGCCCCTGCTGCGGACGCTGCATCGACGCCGCCCGGCGTGACGGCCATCAGTCCTGCCCGCTCCAGCCGTCGCCAATCCTCCGGCCGGTCCACATCCCACAACAACGCCGGCTCCGCCCAACGCCAGCCGGCTTGGCGCATGCGCCGGCGGGTTTCCGCCATGACGGCCGATCCGCCCCAGGGCATGTCGCCGAACAACCACGGCTCGGCGCGGCGCACCCCGACCAGGACATAGCCGCCATCCTCCGCGGGCAGGAACACCGCGTCGCTCCCCTGGCGCAAAGCGGCGGCGGCGGCGCGGAGGTGGGCCGGGGCCATGGCCGGGCAGTCGGTGCCGATCAGCAGCGCCGGCCCTTGCCGGCACAGCTCCGCCAGGGCGGCGCGCATGCGCTGCCCCAGATCGCCGCTGGTCTGCGGCCGCAAGGCCGCGCCGAAACGCTCGCGGCAGTGGCCGAACAGCTCGTGGGAGCAATCCGGCGCGCACCACAGGGACACCGGCCCCACGGCCGCCGCCACAGCGGTTTCCAGGGTGCGCAGGACGAAAGCCCGTTGCAAATCGGCGGCGCCTTGCGAGCCGAGGACGGGAATCAGCCGGGTCTTGGCATGGCCGGGCAGCGGCGCCTTGGCGAACACGGCGATGGCGACGGCTTCAGGATTGCCGCGGTTCATAGCCGTAAGCTCTGGCCAGGTGCGCCGGATCGGCGCCGCAAAAATACGCCAGCCGCAGCCGCCACATGAGCAGCACGGTGCGCAGCACGCCGCGTTTCTCCCAGCGGCGGCCGGAGGTGGCGACCCGGGCCGCCAGGCACAGCGGCGGGCCGAAGCTTTTCAGGATGCGGCTATAGGCGATGTCCTCCATGAGGGGAATATCGGGAAAGCCGCCGCTGGCCTCGAACGCCTCGCGCCGCACGAACAAGGCCTGGTCGCCGGTGGCAATGCCGGTCCAGCGCGAGCGGCGGTTCATGCACCAGGCGATCGCCTTCAACCAGGGATGGCGGCCGTCGATGGACACGTCGAAACGCCCCCATGCCCGGCCGCCGGCAGCGAGTCCATCCAGCACCAGCCGATCGGCCTCCTCCGGCAAACGCGTATCGGCGTGCAGGAACAGCAGCACCTCGCCTCGCGCCAAGGCGGCGCCGGCGTTCATTTGCGCCGCACGGCCGCGCGGCGCCCGGACGACCGCATCGCTCAGCCCGGCGGCCAAGGCGGCGGTACCGTCGGCGCTGCCGCCGTCCGCCACGATCACTTCATGGCCGCGCCGGCGCAAGGGCTGCAGGGCGGCCAAGTGGGCGACGATACCGGCCGCTTCGTTCAAGACGGGAACGACGATGGACACACGCGGCATGGATCAGCCCCGCCGCCAGGCGTGGTAGCGCGCCAGCCAGCGCAACACCCCTTGCGGCGCGTGGGAACGCTTCCATGCCCCGGCCACCTGCTTGTTGGCCTCGGCCAGGGTCGGGTAGACGTGGATGGTGCCCAGCAGCCGGTTCAGGCCGATGCCGTGCTTCATCGCCAGCACGAATTCGGCCAGCAGGTCGGCGGCGTGCTCTCCGACGATGGTCGCCCCCAAAATCTTGTCCCGGCCCGGCGCCGTCAGCACTTTGACGAAGCCGTGGGCCTCCCCGTCGACGATGGCCCGGTCCAGGTCGCGCAAGTCGTAGCGGCAGACTTCGAACGGCACGGCGCGTTCGCGCGCTTCCTGTTCGTTGAGCCCCACCCGCGCCACTTCCGGATCGGTGAACGTGGCCCAGGGAATCACCGAATAATCGACGCGGAACTTGCGCACGCCGCCGAACAGGCTGTTGACCGCGGCGTACCACGCCTGGTGGGCGGCGGTGTGGGTGAACTGGAACGGTCCGGCCACGTCGCCGCAGGCGTAGATGTTGGGATACAGGGTTTGCAGGCATTCGTCGACGGCCACCGTGCGCGCCGGCGTGGTGGGGATGCCCAGCTCCTCCAGGCCGTAGCCCTGGGTGTTGGCGACGCGGCCGACGGCCACCAGCACCTGATCGAAAGCCAGGCGCACCTCCTCGCCTCGGCATTCCGCGACCAGCGCCTTTTCGCCGTCTTCCGCCAGGCAGCGCAGCGCTTTGTGCTCCAGGCGCAGGTCCACGCCCTCCTGGCGGAAGCGGCCGGCGACCCGGTCCGACACGTCCGCGTCCTCGCGCATCAGCAAGCGCGGCGCCATTTCCACCAGGGTCACTCGGCTGCCGAAGCGGGCGAAACACTGCGCCAGCTCGCAACCGATGGGGCCGCCCCCCAGCACCAGCAAGCGCCGCGGCAATTCCCGCAAATCCCATAGGTTGTCGGAAGTGAGATAACCGGCCTCGGCCAGCCCCGGTATGGGCGGCACGAACGGACGCGCGCCGGCGGCGATGACGATGGCCCGAGTGGTGAGGGTTTGCGTACCCTGGGCGGTGCGGACTTCCACCGCCCAAGGCGAAACGATGCGGGCCTCGCCTTGCAGCACCTCGACGCCCAGGCCGGCGTAGCGCTCGACCGAGTCGTGGGGCGCCACCTCCCGTATCACGGCCCGCACCCGCGCCATGGCGGCGGCGAAATCGAACTCCGCCGTGGCCCGTGCGATGCCGTAATGGGGAGCGTTGCGGATTTGCGCCAGCAGCCGGGCGGTGCGGATCAGCGCCTTGGACGGCACGCAGCCGCTGTTGAGGCAATCGCCCCCCATGGCGCCCCGCTCCACCAGGGTCACCTTGGCCCGCACCGCCGCCGCGATATAAGCCGTCACCAAACCCGCCGCGCCGGCACCGATCACCACCAGGTTGCGGTCGAAACGGCGCGGCTTGGGCCAGCGCCGCAAGCGCCGGCGCGCCGCGAGATGCCTGAATAGGGACGGGAGAAGTCGGTGCATGGCGGAGTTTTCCTCACGGGGCGCGGGCGCGACGACGCCGGGCCGGTCCCCGAGCCCGGATCATAGCGCCGGCAGGCCGTTCAAGCGAAGGAGAAGCCTTGCCGGCGAAACAGGCTGATACAGGCGTCCACCACCGCGCCGTCGTACAACTCGCCCCGGTGCCGCTCGATTTCCTCCAGCGCGGCGTCCACCCCCAGGGCCGCCCGGTAAGGACGGTGCGACGCCATGGCGTCCACCACGTCGGCAACGGCGAGAATCCGGGCCTCCAGCACGATCTCGTCGCCTTTCAGGCCGCGCGGATAGCCCTCGCCGTTCAACCGCTCGTGGTGCTGCAAAATCATGTCGGCCACCGGCCAGGGAAAATCGATGTCCTTGACGATGTCGTAGCCGACTTCCGGGTGCATCTTGATCAGCTTGAATTCCACGTCGTTCAAACGGCCGGGGCGGCTGAGGATTTCCGCCGGGATGTAGATCTTGCCGATGTCGTGGATTTCCGCGCCGTGCCGCACGCCGCCCACGCGCTCCTCCGGCATGGCCAGCGCGCGGGCGATCGCCTCGGCGAGTTGCGACACGCGCTTCTGGTGTCCCGCCGTGTAGGGATCGCGCGCCTCGATGGTGGTGGCGATGGCTTGTATGGTGCCTTCCAGCGCCCGTTCCAGCTGGCGCGCGCTTTCCTCCCGGGCCCCGCGCTCGCGCAGGGTCGTGATGCCGAAAGCCAGGTCGGCGGCCAATTCGGCCAGGATGGCGTACTCGTCGCGGCCGAACGCGTCCGTTTCCCGCGCGTAGATGGCCAAGGCGCCGACCACCGTTCCGCCCGCCCCTTTCAACGGCAGGAAAATGCTCGAGCAATACCCGAACAGCCGCGCGCGAACCTGGCACGGGGCGCAACCGCCATAGGCGGAAATGTCCTTCACGGTTTGGATATCGCCGGTGTTCAGCGTCACGCACATGGGGCAGCCCAGCCGCTCCTCCTCCGGCCAACTCGCTTTATGGTCGGCGACGAACTCCTCGGCGTGTTCGCCAAACCAAGCCATGGGAGCGATGGACTGGGGCTGGCCGCTGTCGACATAGCCCACCCAGGCCAGGGGAAACTCGCCCACTTCGACGATCAAGCGGCACATGTCCCGCAACAGCTGGAACTCGTCGGTGGCGTGAATCAGGGTTTCGTTGCAACGGCTGAGCGTCCGCAAAAAGCGGTTGCTGCGCTGCAGCGCCCGCTCGCCCCGTTTGCGCTCGCTGATGTCGCGGATGATGCCGATGGCATGCCAGCGCCCCTGGATCGGCGCGGCGGAAATGGACAGTTCCACGGGAAATTCGCCGCCGTCGCGGCGCAGCCCGGCGGCTTCGATGGTCGTGCCGATCACGGCTCCCCGCCCGCTCGTCCGGAAGTTCGGCCAGTGTTGCCGGTAGTCATCGAGATAACGGGGCGGCGCGGCGAGGGCATGCATGTCCTTGCCCAGCACCTCCTGCCGGCGGTAGCCGAACATGCGCTCCGCCGCGCTGTTCCAGTCGGTGATCAGGCCGTTGTCGTCGATAATGACGATGCCGTCCTGGGCCGACTCGGTCATGTTGCGGAACCGCTCCGCGCTGTCCCGCAGCGCGGCGTCGGCTTCCTTGCGGGCGCGGCGCTCCTCGGCGTTTTGCAGGGCGCGCTCCACCGCCGGCACCAGCTTGCTGAGGCGGCCTTTCAGCACGTAATCGGCGGCGCCCTGGTGCAGCGTTTCGATGGCGAACTCCTCCCCCATGGCGCCGGACAGGAAAATGAACGGCACGTCCGGCAGCTTTTCTTGGGCCAGCCGCAAGGCCTCCAAGCCGTCGAAAGCCGGCAGCCGATAATCGGCCAGGATCAGGTCGGGGCGGAACTCCTCCAGCGCGGCCACGAACGCGTCCCGCGTCAACACGCGCCGGCTGACGAAGGCGATGCCCGCCTTGCGCAGCTCGCGCTCGGTCAGCTCCGCGTCGGCGGGCTCGTCCTCCAGTTGCAGGATATGTAAAGCGTCGCGCATCGAGGACTCACATTTGCGGTGGGCAATTGATCAACAGCCAGTACAGGCCCAACTCGCCGACCACCTGGCTGAACTCGTCGAAGTTGACCGGCTTGGCGATGTAGCTGTTCACGCCCAGGGCATAACATTCGTCCAGGTCGATTTCCTCCTTGGAGGACGTGAGCACCACCACCGGGATTTTCCGGGTCCGCTCGTCGCCCTTGATGCGCCGCAGCACTTCGATGCCGCTCAATTTCGGCAAGCGCAGGTCGAGCAACACCACTTTGGGCCCGCGCTCCACCTGGCGCCGGTCGTAAGCGCCCTGGGCGAAAATGAAATCCACCGCCTCGGCGCCGTCCTTCACCCAAGCCAGGTGATTGGCCAAGCCGCGCTTGCGCAAGGCGCGCATGGTCAACTCCGCATCGGCGGCGGTGTCCTCCACCAGCAGAATCTCCACGGCATTGTCGCCTTCGCTCATCTCACGCCCCTTGCTGCGGCAAGCTGAAATAGAAAACCGCCCCCTGGCCGACGTTGCCTTCGGCCCATACGGCGCCGCCGTGGCGTTCGACGACCCGTTTGACGATGGCCAGCCCGATGCCCGTGCCGGTGTATTGATCCGGCGAGTGCAGGCGCTCGAACACCCGGAACAGTTTGTCAGCATAGCGCATGTCGAACCCGACGCCGGCATCCTTGACGTAGTAAGCCGGCCCGTGCGGACTGGGCACGCTCCCCACTTCGATTTCGATGTCGCCGGTCGGCGCCGCGAATTTCACCGCGTTGGACAACAAATTGCCCCACACCTGGCGCACCATCTCGCCGTCGCCCCAGGCGGCCGGGATGTCCTGGACAACCACGTGGGCGCGGCGCGCGGAACCCGCCGCCCGCACGACGGCGTCGGCGGCCGCTTTCGCCGCGGCCGCCATGTCCACCGTCTCCCATTTCATGCCGCGCCGCCCCATTTGCAGGAACAAGGTGATGTCGTCGACCAGCTTGGCCATGCGCAGGGCGTTGCCGCGCAATGCGTTCAGCAGCCGCTTGCCTTCGTCGTCCAAGCCGCCGGCGTGCTCCTCCAGCAAAATGCGCGAATACCCGTCGATGGCCCGCAAGGGCGCCGCCATGTCGTGGGACATGGAATAGGAAAACTCCTCCAGCTCCCGATTGGCGGCCTGCAATTGCTCCGTCCGGTCCCGCACCCGCCGCTCCAGCTCCACGTTGAGGTTTCTGGCTTCCGCTTCCGCCCGTTTGCGTTCGGCGATGCTGTTGTACAACCGGAGGAAGGTATTCACCTTGCCCAGCAAAATGCTGTCGTCCACCGGCTTTTCGATGTAGTCCACCGCCCCCAGGTCATAGCCTTTCAACTGGTGGGCGTGGTCCTTGTAGGCAGCGGTGACGAAAATGATCGGCAGATTCTTGGTGTATTCGACGCTTTTCAGCATCTCCGCCACTTCATAGCCATCCATATCCGGCATGTCCACGTCCAGCAGCAGCAAGGCGAATTCGTTCTCCAGCACCAGGGCCAAGGCCTCTTCGCCGGAGGCGGCGAGCACGCATTCGGCCGGCGTGCCCGCCGCCGCGAACAACCGCTTCACGGCTTGCAAATTGGCCGGGTTGTCGTCGACCACCAGGATTTTCGGCAAGGGGAGTTCGCCCATGTCACGCCCCCTCGCCGCAAACCGCGCACGGCAGGGCGAAATACACCGCCGTTCCCACGCCGAGTTGCGACTCAGCCCACACCCTGCCGCCATGCCTTTCGACAACGCGTTTGACGATGGCCAAGCCGATGCCGGTGCCTTCGAATTCCTCCTGGGTGTGCAGCCGCTGGAACACGCCGAACAGCTTGCCGGCATAAGCCGTGTCAAAACCGACGCCGTTGTCTTTCACCCAATAGACGTGTTCCTCCGCCCCGGCCTCGCCGCCCACCTCGATCACCGCTTCCTCCCGCGGGCCGGTGAACTTGACGGCGTTGGACAACAGGTTCAGCAGCACTTGCCGCAGCAAGACGCGGTCGCCCCGCGCCGGCGGCAACTCGCCGGCCACGAAGCGGACGTTGCGCCCGGCGCAACCGGCTTGCAGCTCGGCCCACACCTCGTTGACCAGCGTCGCCATGTCGAACGCCATGGACTCCATTTCGTGTCGGCCCATGCGCGAAAAACCGAGGATGTCGTCGATCAGTTGCCCCATGCGCAAGGCGCTGTCGCGCAGCACTTGCAGATAGTGGCGGCCGGTATCGTCCAACCGGTCCCGGTAATCCTCCAGCAACAGGTTGGAAAAGCCGTCGATGGCCCGTAAAGGCGCCCGCAAATCGTGGGACACCGAATAGGCGAAAGCTTCCAGCTCGCGGTTGGCGGCCTCCAGTTGCGCCGTTCGCTCCTCCACCCGCCGTTCCAGCCCGGCGTTCAATTGGCGGATTTCGCCCTCGGCCCGCTTGAGATCGCTGATGTCGTATAGCGTGGCGCGACTCATCAAGTAACCGCCCTGGGCATCCTGGACGGCCGTGGAGCTGAGCAGCACCTGCAAGGTCGAACCGTCCCGGCGATACACCTCGAACTCCAGGTTGTTGACCCAGCCACGCGCTTTGAGCGACGGAAAACTCTGCCGGAAAGTCTCCCGGCTGTGCGGGGTCAACCAATCGGCGAACTTCAACTTGCCGACCACATCCTCGCGCCGATGGCCCAGCCACGCCAGCTCGGTGTCGTTGATGCGGATGATCGTGCCTTCGGCATCCAGGGAGTGGTAGCCGCAAGGCGCGTGGTTGTAGAGATCCTCGATTTCGTCGGCGGCGCTTTCCCTGACCGCCTCAGCCTGCCGCCGCTCTTTTTCGCGACGGACGCTCTGGCGGGTGAACAAGCCGATCCCGGCCAGGCCCAACAACCAGACCGCGCCGTGGCCGATTTCCAGGTCGCGCGCCGTCAGCGCTTCCGCCTCGAGGAACGACGCCAAGGACAAGGACACGGCGATGCCGCCACGGATATCGCCGATTTTGTAACCCTGCTCGCCGTGGCATTTGAGGCAAGCCTGCTCCACCGCAAACGGCTTGAGCATGCGCAGGCGCGAATCGTCCGCGCCGTCGACCACCGCCCACACTTCCCGCTCACCCCGTTCCAAGCGCTCCAACGCCTGACGCTCCCAATCGTCCGGCGCATTGGCGGGGTTGAGCGGCTTGAGGCTGGTGATATGGCCTTTTTCGCCGAAAGGGCCGAGGAACCGGGTCTGCATTTCCCGCAGCATGTAGGCGGGGTTCATCAAGGTCAGTTTTTTACCGGAGGTGGTTTCCACATCCCGGTCCGGCACATGGACGAGATAGGGATTGGGCGGCGTAGTCTCGCTGGGCGGAACGTAAACGCCGCCGTGGGAGGAGGCCCAGTTGCGGAAAGTGATGTCCTTGGCGATATAGGCCGCCGCCTCGTGGCGGGCGATCTCCACGCTCTGTTCGTGGCTGCTGCGCAGAGCGGCGCCCAGGGACAGCACCACTACCAAGGTCCAACCGGCCACCGCCGCGGCGGTGGTGCGGATGATGTGGCGAAACACGTTCAACGGCAGCGTCTTCACGGCTGAGCTTCCGCCGTTTTCAACGCGCCCTGGCAACTGCTGCCCTGTCCCGCCGTGCAGCCGTAGCAATGGCCGGCCACCCCGATGGGCCGGCCGGCCAGGTCCTCGCGCAGCAAATCGGCCAGGCGCGGCGGCTCGCCGCCGCCGCCCAAGGGAATCCCCAGCATCTGGTTGAAATCGCAGTCGTACGCATAGCCCTGCCAGTCCACGCTGAGGGTGGAGCGGCACATGACGCCTTCCAGGTTGGCGTCGCGGTGGGCGCCCTGCAGCAAGGCCAGGTAAGCGTCGAACCGGCCCTGGGACAGCAACTGGCTGCCGAAGCGCTGGATGGGCATGTTGGCCAGGGTATAGAGCCGGTTGAAAACGATGCCGTAACGGGCGGCGAATTCCCGCTTGTAGGCCGCTTCCAGCGCCCTCTGGGGCGGCGGCAGCACCGGCCCCTGTGGATTGAACACCAAATGCAAAGACAGGCCGCCCTCCCGTCCATAGCCCAAGGCATTGAGCCGCCGGAGGGCGCGGATGCTGGCGGCGAACACGCCCTGGCCGCGTTGGCGGTCCACGTTGTCCTCCAGGTAACAGGGCAAGGAGGCGACGATTTCCACGCCGTGGCCGGCGAGGAAATCGGCCAAATCCTCCTGGCCCGGCTCCTCCAGGACGGTCAGGTTGCAGCGGTCGATCACCCGCGCGCCCAGCCCCCGGGCCGACTCCAGCAAATAACGGAAATGCGGATTCAACTCCGGCGCGCCGCCGGTCAAGTCGAGACAGGCGATGTCCTGCGCCCGCATGAAGGCCAACACCGTCTCGACCATGGCCCGCGACATTTCCTCGGTACGCTTGGGGCTCGCCGCCACATGGCAATGGACGCAAGCCTGGTTGCAGCGATAGCCCAGGTTCACCTGCAACGTCTCCAGGCGACCGCGGCGCAGGGGGAAAAACGGGGTGGCTGCCAGCAAGGGCAAGGTCGGATGCATAATGCGGCTCGTGGAACTCAAGGTTTGAACTATAGCCGGATGGACGGATTCCAGGGTTATCGTTTGGCGATAAGCGCCTTATGCCCGCTCCGGCTTTCACCGGGGCATGCCTTGCGCAGCCCGCCGCCCGTCGCCTAAACTCAAACCCGCCTCCCTTCGTCGCTACCCTAGGAAACACCATGCCCCAGCGATCGATCCCCCTGCTGTTCACGGCCATCGCCCTCCTCGCCGGCGCGGCCATGCCCGCCCTCGCCGGAGAAGACAACGACCATGCGGTCTACAAGGAACTGCTGGAAAGCAGCCTGAAGGACAAACGCGGCCTGAAATTTTTCATCAACGGCAACACCGTCGGCGGCGCGGTGACGCGCTTGATCGGCGACGAGGCCGTGGAAGTGCGGAACCAGGAATTCGGCCGCATCGTCATCCGCCTGGACCGCGTCGATGCCATCGCCGGGCAATGATCCGGCGGCCCGCCGCGGCGCCGTTCGAGCGGGAGCCTGCGCATGTTGTTGACGGTGTTGGAAGTCGCTTTCGGCCTAGTGTTCGTGCTCGGCGTCATCACGCAGCTGATCTGGCCGTTGCTGACGGACAAACCGCTGTTTCCCGGGCTCGGCCAACGGCATAAACGCCGCCGCCCGGCAGCGCGCCAAGCGGAAAAAACCGTCGACGGCCAAGTCGTCGCCATCGAAAAGCCCCGACAGGAAACCGAATCATGAGCGAAACAGCCACGCCGCGCCCGGCCACGGGCATGCGCAAATTCACCGGCATCAGCCTGTCGCTGTTGCTGTTGTTCGTCGGCCTGTGGTCGTCCACCAACCTGGTGGAAATGCTCGACTCCACCGAGGTGATGGTCATCCAATACCCCAACGGCACGCTGATCGCCGCCACCGAACCGGGCTGGTATATGCAGTGGCTGGGCCGGGTGCAGAAATATCCGCTGCGCAAGCAGTTCTCCTTCGCCGAGTCCGACAACGAAAGCCTGCGCATCCGCTTCAACGACGGCGGCCACGCCAACGTGTCCGGCGTCATTTCCTGGGAAATGCCCACCGACAGCGAACACCTCATCATGATCCACCGCAAGTTCGGCAATCCCCATGCGGTGGAGCAGCAAATCGTCCGCCCCACGCTGGAGTCGGCCGCCTACACCTCCGGCCCGTTGATGTCGTCCACCGAGTCGGCGGCGGAAAAACGCAATATGCTGCTGCAATTCATGCAGGACCAGGCCAAAAACGGCACTTACAACACGCGCATGGTGTCGCTGCGCGTGCCGGATCCCCTGACCGGCATCGAAAAAACCGTCAATTCCGCCGAAATCGTCATGGAGGGCGGCAAGCCGGCGCGGGAACAGGAAAGCCCAGCCAAGGTGTTCGGCATCAACCTGCTGCCCATGACCATCAATGCGATCAAATACGACGCCGCCATCGAGCAGCAGATCACCAACCGGCAGATCGCCATCCAAGGCGTGCAGATCGCCCAGGCCAACGCCCTGAAGGCGGAACAGGACGCCATCACCACGGAAAAGACCGGCCAGGCCAAGGCGGCGGAAGCCAAGTGGGCGCAGGAAGCCATCAAGGCGCAGAAAGTCACCGAAGCCCAACAAAAGCTGGAGGTGGCCCAGTTGGAAGCCCAGGCCGCCGAACAGTACAAGCGCAAGATGATCCTGGAAGGCCAGGGCGAGGCGGAAAAGAAACAGCTGGTGATGAACGCCGACGGCGCCCTGGACCAGAAGCTGGCTGCCTACGTGGCGATCCAAAAGGCCTACGCCGACGCCATCCAAAACTACAAAGGCAACTGGGTGCCGCAGTTCGTGACGGGCGGGGGCGCCGCCGCCGGCTCCGGCGCGCAGCAGATGATCGACCTGCTGTCCATCAAGGCCGCCAAGGACTTGGGCATCGACATGTCGATCCAGGGCGCCGCCAACACGGCGAAAAAATAGCCGGCGACCCAGCTCTTCCTGCCCGTGGAACAACTACTCCGCTTCGAGCCGGCCATCCGGCTGGCCTGTTTCCTCGGCGTATTCGCCGCCATGGCGCTGTGGGAAACCCTGGCGCCGCGCCGCGCCCGCCTGCTCAGCCGCTGGGCGCGCTGGCCCAGCAACCTGGCCGTATCCACTCTCAACAACCTGCTGCTGCGGCTGCTGCTGCCCACCACCGCGGTCGGCCTGGCCGCCGCCGGCGGCCAACAGGGCTGGGGCCTGCTCAACCACTACCCGCTGCCGGCCTGGGCCGCCGTCGTCCTGTCGGTGACGGCGTTGGACTTGATCATCTATTTCCAGCACATCCTGTTCCATGCGGTTCCCGCCCTGTGGCGGCTGCACCGCATGCACCACGCCGACCTGGACCTGGACGTGACCAGCGGCTCGCGCTTCCATCCCCTGGAAATCGTCCTGTCCATGGGCGTCAAGCTCGGCGCCGTCGCCGCCTTGGGCGCGCCGGCTACGGCCGTGCTGATTTTCGAAATCCTGCTCAACGCCACGGCCATGTTCAACCACAGCAACGTGCGCCTGCCCGCGCGTCTGGACCGTATGCTGCGCCGGATACTGGTGACGCCGGACATGCACCGGGTACACCACTCGGTGTTGCCCGAAGAAGCCAACAGCAACTTCGGCTTCAACCTGCCTTGGTGGGATCGCTGGTTCGGCACCTACCTCGATCAACCCGCCGCCGGCCACGAGGGCATGACCGTGGGCCTGGAGCAGTTCCGCACAGCGCGCGACCATTGGCTGGACCGGATGCTGCGACAGCCCTGGCGCGAAGACCGGGGCCGCTACACCATCGGCCGGCAGCCGCCGGCGGCGGGGTAGCCGGGCGAGAAACGATTGGAGGCCAGGTCGCAGAGAACCCGGCCAAGCGGATAGCTCCCTCTCCCGAGGGGAGAGGGGACAGAAAGGCAATGATTTCTGGGTTAAGGACAGAGGAGAGGGATTCCGAACACCGAGCCGGCTAACAACAAGCCCCGAAGCTTTCGCCGCCGCCGGCCGGCGGGCCGCAATCGAACAAGCCGTAGTGGGTGGACATATTGCCCTCGACGCGGAAATGCCCGCCGTAGCGGGTGTCGCGCAGCATGGCGGCGGTGTTGCCGCAGACCAATAGCGGTTGGCCGGTTTTCAGCAAGTGATGGTCGTCCAGGGCGAAAGCGTGGGGATGGCCGGGGATGCTGCCCAGGTAATAAGCCACCTGGCCGTAGTCCTCGCAGCGGTCTTCCAGATCCAATTTGAAAGCGCGCACGGTCATGGAGCGGAAGCCGATCATGCCGGCTTTCGCCTCCACCTCCGGGTCGTTCAAAGCGATACGGGCGCTATGGGTGATGCGGTAGTCCAGGCAGCCGATGGCGGCCATCAGGCGGCGGAAATCCTCCACATAGAGGGCGCCGCCCAGGCACTCGCCCAACAGCACCGGATCCCGCGCCAACGGGGCCGGCACGCGGCGGTCGGCGAACACGTCGGAGAAATACAGCTCGCCGCCGGGCTTGAGCACCCGCCAGATTTCCGAGAACACCCGGCCCTTGTCCGGCGACAGGTTGAGCACGCAGTTGGATACCACCACGTCCACCGAGGCGTCGGCCAGGCCCAGGCTTTGCAGGTCTTCGATGTAACCCTGCAGGAAACGCACATTGGGCCGCTGGTAGCCGAATTTTTCCGTGTGGTAGCCGATGTGGCGGTTGGCCACCGCCAATTGTTCCTCGGTCATGTCCACGCCGATGACCCGCCCTTGCGCTCCCACCAGCTTGGAGAGAATGTAGGCATCCCGCCCCGACCCGGAGCCCAGGTCCAGCACCGTGCGGCCCTCCAGCAGCGGCGGAATGGGCGAGCCGCAGCCGTAGAAGCGCTCCTTCACCTCCGGATGCAGCTCCGCCAGAATCGCCCGCAAGGGCTCGGGCATGGCATCGCCGGTGCAGCAGGCGCTGGTTTTCAGGTCGGCTTTGGACGCCAGCACTTTGCCATAGTAGTCCTGGATGGCGGCGCGGGTGAGATGTTCGCTCAGCATCGGCGCAACTCCTTCGATATTGCCGGCGGCCTCAGCCGATTTTCACCGTACGCCCTTCCGCAGCCGATTGCAGCGCCGCCACGATGGTGCGGCAGTTGGCCTTGGCGTCGGCGAAGGTCAGCCGGGTAGGCTTGCCGTTCAGCACGCAGTCGCTGAAGTGTTCGATTTCCAGGTTGAAGTGATTGGCCGCCGGCAGCCGCTCCTCGCTTTGCCGGCCGTCCTCCGTCCACCATGAAATCACCGGTACATCGCCCGGCAACTGCCATACCACGTGGCATTTGATGCCGCCCTTGGTGCCGGTGATTTCGTATTCGGTGCGGCGGGCCCGCTCGAAGCTGATGTCGAACTGGGCGTGCCGGCCGCTGCCGAAGTCGAGGACGCCGCTGGCGGTAACGTCCGCGCCGCTTTCCACGTATTTCGCCAGGGCCGTCACCGCCAGGGGATCCGTATCGAACCACTGGCGCGCCGAGTGGATGGCGTAGCAGCCGATGTCCCACATGGCGCCGCCGCCCTGCTCGACGCTGTCCGCCAGGCGGTACATGCGCGCCGGCCGCATCATGAAGGAATAGCTGGCGCGCACGCTGCGCACTTCGCCGATGAGGCCGGAATCCAACAGCTCGCGCACCCGGGCGTGCTGGGGATGGAAGCGGTACATGAAGCCTTCCATGACGGTGACGCCCCGCTGTTTTGCCGCCGCCTCGATGGCGTCGATGTCGGCCACCGTCAGCGCCATGGGCTTTTCCACCAGCACGTGCTTGCCGCGGCCGATGGCGCGCAGCGCCCACTCGGCGTGTTCCTTGTTGGCCATGGGGAGATAGACCGCCTGAATGTCGGCATGGTCCAGCAGCCGGTCCAGATCGTCGTAACACTGCACGCCCTGCTGCTGCGACGCGTATTTGGCCAGGGTTTCCGCAGCGGCGCCGGGGCGGCGGCTGGCGATGGCCACCAGTTCGGCATTGGGCGCTTCGACGATGGCCGGCAGCAGACGCTCGTTGACGCGGGCCGCGCCCAGGATGCCCCAGCGGAGTTTGGTTGGATTGGTCATGCACTCGCCTCCTCTTCGTTCTTGCTCGATCCGCGCATGATAACGGAGGCGGCGGTTCGATGCCGCTCCGGCGGCGAATCAGGCGCCGGCTTTGCGAAACGCCTTGGGCGTCACGCCGTAAGCCTTGCGGAACGCGCGGGTGAAGTGGGCGTGGTCGTAAAAGCCCAATTCCAGGGCGATGTCGCAGATGGGGCGATGGAGGGCGTTGGGATCGGCCAGCTTTTCCCGCGACAGCTCCAGGCGGCGGCGATGGATGTATTGGCAGAACGTGCTGCCGCTTTCGGCGAAAATCTTGTGCAGATAGCGCTGGGAAATGCCCAAGGCTTGCGCGGCCTTGAGCGGGCTGAGGTCGGCGCTGTACAGGTGGCGGTCCACGTACTCCTTGATGGCTTCGCAGCTGACCCGCTTGCTGGCCTGCCTGGCCAGATTGAGGTTTTTTTGGACGTCGCCGCTCAAGGCACGATCGGTTTTAAGCCCTGTCGAGCCCTCTCGTCGCCGTTCGTGTAGCGTCTGTTTCATAGCTTCTGCGCAGGCCTGAGGCAACCGTTCGCGGAGCCGCAAGATTGTTTTTGTTATCGGGGTCAGGCCCTAACCATCCTCCGCGCAACGGTAAGCCTGCGGTTCGATGCCTTGCGTCGGCGCCGATTCGCAACGATTCTAGCGCCCCTCCAAGGGTGCACTTGTAAGCCTAAGCTGATATGCGTGTAAGCCTAGGCTTACAAATTTCCGAAAATATGGATCAAAGCCTGAACATTCCGGCATTTGCCTTATTCATTGTTTTTCCTTATTAGTAACAAGGTCAAACCTGTGCTAGCGACCCGGCGTGATCGCTCGATCTCGCGATCACGCCGGATTGTCGCTGCCGATATAGAAACACTCCACCCCCAGCTCCGATCGCACCCGCTCCATCAGCGCCTGTATGCCGAACTGCTCGGTGGCGTGATGGCCGCCAGCGTACATGTGGATGCCGGCTTCCTGCGCCTCGTGCCAATCGTGCTCGCTCATTTCGCCGGTGAGGTAGGCGTCCAGCCCCTCCCGCGCCGCCTGCCGCCACTCGCTGTTGGCGCCGCCGGTGATAATGCCCAGGCTGCCCACCAAGGCGTCGGGATCGGCGGAGGCCAACAGCACTTCATGCTCCAATACTTGCCGCAAGCGCTGCCGTAACAGGGCGGCGGCCATGGGCTGGGCCAACACGCCCTTGACCCCGGTGGGAGAACCTTGGTAATCGCCGAAAGGCTGCTGCTGCTCCAACCCGATCAAGCGTCCCAGCGCCGCCGCGTTGCCCACTTCCGGATGGCCGTCCAGGGGCAGATGGTAGGCGAACAGGTTCACGTCATGTTTCACCAGGGGCGCCACCCGCTTGGCGTAGGGCCCGACGATGGGCCGAGCGCCGTGGAACTTCCAGAACAAGCCGTGGTGCACCACCAAAGCCTGCGCGCCGCCCGCCACCGCCTGGGCCACGGAGTCGGCGGTGGCCGACACGGCAAAGGCGATCCTGTCGATCCGCTTGCCCCCCTCCACTTGCAGGCCGTTGGGTCCGTAGTCGGCGTAACTTTCCGGCTGAAGCAGTTGGCTGAAAAATTGTTGCAGTTGGCGGCGGGTCAAGCTCATGGCGGCATCCGGGAAAAGAAAGGCCGCCGCAGCTTAGCGGCAAACGCTCGCCGCCTCAACGGCGGCAAAAACCGCATTGCACGAGCGAAAATCGCCCGGTTTGGGTAGACTGGCGGCAGTTTTCAACGAGAACCCACTCCCCATCGGGAACCGAGCAGAAAGTCCATCCATGAAACCGACCAGCAAACCGCAAAGACCCTTTTTCTCCTCCGGCCCCTGCGCCAAGCGTCCGGGCTGGACCACCGCAGCCCTGGACGGCGTCTGCGCCGGCCGCTCGCACCGCTCCAAGCCCGGCAAAGCCAAGATCACCGAAGCGCTGAACCTCAGCCGCGCCGTGCTGGGCCTGCCGGACGACTACCACATCGCCATCATGCCCGGCTCCGACACCGGCGCGGTGGAAGCGGCACTGTGGTCGTTGCTGGGCGAGCGCGGCGTGGACGTGCTGGCCTGGGAAAGCTTCGGCGAGGGCTGGGTGACGGACATCGTCAAGCAGCTGAAACTGACCGACGTCAATGTTTACAAAGCCGGCTACGGCGAGTTGCCCGACCTGTCCAAGGTGGACTGCAACCGCGACGTGGTATTCACCTGGAACGGCACCACCTCCGGCGTACGCGTGCCCAACGGCGACTGGATCGCCGCCGACCGCCAAGGCCTGACCATTTGCGACGCCACCTCCGCCGCGTTCGCCATGGACCTGCCCTGGAGCAAGCTGGACGTGGTTACTTACTCCTGGCAGAAAGTGCTGGGCGGCGAAGGCGCCCACGGCATCCTCATCCTGTCGCCGCGCGCCGTGCAGCGCCTGGAAAGCTACACGCCGCCCTGGCCGCTGCCCAAGCTGTTCCGCCTGACGGCCAAAGGCAAATTCGCCGCCGGCATCTTCCAGGGCGACACCATCAACACCCCCTCCATGCTGTGCGTGGAAGACTATCTGGACGCCCTGCGTTGGGCCGAATCCATCGGCGGCCTGCCGGCCTTGATCCAGCGTTGCGACAGCAACTTCGGCCTGATCGCCGACTGGGTGGCGCAAAGCAACTGGGCCGGCTTCCTGGCGCAAGCGCCGGAAAGCCGCTCCACCACCTCGGTGTGCCTGTCCGTGGTCGATCCGGCCTTCCAGAAACTCTCCCCGGAAGAACAAGCCGCCTTCACCAAGAAACTGGCGGCGCTGCTGGACAAGGAAGGCGTGGCCTACGACATCGGCGGCTACCGCGACGCCCCGCCGGGCCTGCGCATCTGGGCCGGCGCGACCGTGGAAGCGGACGACCTCCGCGCCCTGCTGCCCTGGCTGGACTGGGCCTACGCCGAAGCCGCCGCGGCTTAAGCCCATGGTCAGCGCAACCCCCTACGACGCGGTGCTGTTCGATTGCGACAGCACCCTGTCGGCCATCGAAGGCATCGACGAACTGGCGCGGCAGGCAGGCCTGTACGACAAGCTGGCCCCGCTCACCGCCGCCGCTATGGAAGGCAAGCTGAGCCTGGAAGCGGTCTACCGCCAACGGTTGGACGCCATCCGTCCGACCCTGGCGGCGGTGGCCGCCCTGGGCGAATGCTATATCCGCCACGTGGTTCCCGGCGCCGGCGAAGTCATCGCCGCCTTGCAGCAAAGCGGCAAGCGCGTCCACATCGTCAGCGGCGGCCTGCGCCAAGCCGTGCTGCCCCTGGCCGCCTACCTGGGCGTGGCGGCGGAAAACGTCCATGCCGTGGACATCTATTTCGACGAAGAAGGCCAATACCGCGACTTCGACGAAGCCTCCCCCCTGGCCCGCAGCGGCGGCAAAACCGTGGTCTGCCGGCAAGTGGCGGAGCGGGAAGGCAACATCGTGCTAGTGGGCGACGGCATGACCGACTTCGAAGTCACCGAATCCGGCGTGGACTTCATCGGCTTCGGCGGCGTAGTGAAACGAGAGTCGGTGCGGCACAGCGCGCCCCGCTACATCGAAGACGCCACGCTGCTGCCGGTGTTGGATTACGTGCTGGCCTAACCGCTAGAACCGGACCCTGCCCGCGATGGCTCATATCGCGGGCAGGCCCCACTCCCACAACGGCTGCCCAACCCCGCAATTCTTCCGCCGCAACGGCCTCAGCGCCGCTCCGCCCTGCGCACCGTCGCGGCGATTTCCTTGCTGATCTGCGCCAGGGCGTCGCCGTAGGCGGCGGCTACGGCTTGGTAGTCCGTGCCCGGCAGTTTGGCGCGGGCGCCGGCGCGGCCGTGCAAGGGCGGGGCATCGGGCGCGCCGCGCACGGTCCACAGGGCTTCCACGACGGCGTCGCCGCCCAGGGTGGCTTGCAAGTCGACGATGTCCACGGCGACGCGCAGATCCCCTTCCACCCCGGTGGCGGTGCCGAACACGGACACGCGGGGCGTGCCCAGTTCGCGCGCCAGGTTGGCGGCCAGCACGCGGGCCACTTGGCTTTTGAGAGGCTCGGCCCAGCGGTGGGCGTCGCTGATGTCCACGGTGTTGTCGCCGCTGCGCAGCACCAGTTGCACCCGGTCCACCGCTTCCGGCAAATTCACCGGTCCCACCACCACGCCGGCTTGCGCCTTGTCGGAAGGCTGGCCGGCGGACGCGGGCGGCATTTGCAAGGTGTAGTAACGGGGTTTCGGCGAGCTGCCGCAGCCGGCCAAAGCCAGGCAGGCGATGAGGACGCGGAAGGTTCTGGTGGTCATGGGAATTAGTCCTCTTTGCCGCGAATCAGCGCTTCCGGTTGGGTGTCCAGGGTGTCGGTGAGGGATCTGAGCGCGCGGGCGGCCCTGGCGGTTTCGTTGAGGGTGTCGCGCAGTTCCTGTTGCAGGGGCGAATCGGCTTTCAGCGTGCGGCGCAGTTCTTCCAGGGTGGCGCGGGCTTCCGGCGCGGTTTCCTTGTCCAACCGTTGCAGCAGCTGATCCATGCTGGCGACGGTGCGGTTCAAAGTTCCCAGGGCGGCGTTGACGTTGCCGCCGATCTGCTCCAACGGCACTTTGTCGACTTTCTTCAACAATTTGGCCAGGGACATTTGCAGTTCTTCGATGCTGCCCGGCACGGCGGGCAATTGCAGCGGCTTCCTGGCCCAGTTGATCTTGAACGGCGGCACGTCGGGGAAAAAGTCCAACGCCACGTACAGCTGCCCGGTCAGCAGGTTGCCGCTGCGCAGCTGGGCGCGGAAGCCGCGGCTGACCATGGCGTCCAGCAGCTCGTTGCCGCCGCCTTTTTCCGTTTCCGCCAGCTTGCCTTCGCCCAGATGGGCGCGCATGCGCTCCGGATAAATGGCGATTTCCACGGGAAAGTGAAACCACTGGCCTTGCTTCTGGTACTCCACGTTGATGGACACGACTTCGCCGACGACGATGCCGCGGAAGTCCACCGGCGCGCCGACGGTGAGCCCGCGCAGGGACTCCGGGAAATGCAGGACGAAGCGCTGCGGCTCGCCGTCGGGCGGTTTCATGGCGGCAGCGTGGTCCGGATAGAGGACGAACTGGGCGTCGTCGCTCGGCGCAGGACTTTCGCCGGCGTCGGGCAAGGTTTCGAACGCGATGCCGCCCAGCAGCACCGAGACCACCGACTGGGTGTGTACGTGCATGCCGCTGGCATCCAGGGAGACGTCCACGCCGCTGTCGTTCCAAAAGCGGGTGGCGCGGGTGATGAATCGGTCATAGGGCGCATGGACGAAGACCACCACATGCACGTCGGTGCCGTTTTTGTCCAATTCGTGGGCGATCACTTCGCCGGCCTTGATATGGCGGTAGTACACCGGGGAACCGATATCTAGCGACCCCAGGTTGCCGGCTTGCAGGGTGATTTTGCGGCCGGGCAGATCGCCGGTGAGGATAGGCGCCACTTCCAGCCCGGTGAATTCGCGCCGGGGCTCGTCGGACTTGCCCACGTCCACGCCGATATAGGCGCCGGACAACAAGGTGCTGACGCCGCTGACCTGCCCGCCGGTGACGCGCGGACGCACCACCCAGAAGCGGGTGTCCTTCATCAGGAATTTCTCGGCGTCCTTGTGGAATTGGGCGGTGACGATAATGTGGCTGCGGTCGTCGGAAATGCCGACCTCCGTCACCTCGCCGATGTCCACGTCTTTATAGCGGATGCGGGTTTTGCCCGGCTCCAGGCCTTCGGCGGTGAGGAAGCTGATGGTCACGGTGGGGCCGCGCTGCATGACGGCGTGTATCGCGATCCAGCCGCCGATGAGCGCGGCGACGATGGGCACGATCCAAACCAGCGGCAACGGCGCGCGTCGGCGCGGCAAGGCGATGGCTTCGGGAATATCTTGCAATGGCGGTATTTCAGGCATCGTCGTTATTCTGCGTGTCCCAAATCAGGCGCGGATCGAAAGCCTTGGAGGCCAGCATGGTCAACACCACCACCGCGCCGAAAGCGATGGCGCCCGGCCCGGCGCTGATGGTGGCCAGGGAGCGCAGCTGCACCAAGGCGGAAAGTATCGTGATGACGTAAACGTCCAGCATGGACCAGCGGCCGATAAATTCCAGCAAACGGTAAAGCTTGGTGCGCTCCAGCGGCCGCCAGGCGGAATCCCGTTGCACCGACACCAGCAAAAAAGTCAGCGAAGCCAGCTTCACCAAGGGCACCACGATGCTGGCGAAAAACACCAGCGCCGCCAGCGGCCAAGAGCCGCTGACCCAGAGGTAGACGACGCCGCTCATGATGGTGTCCTGCTGGGTTCCGGTGAGAGAGGCGGTCCGCATCACCGGCAGCAGGTTGGACGGAACGAACAGGATATAAGCCGCAATCAGCAAAGCCCAGGTGCGCCCGATGCTATCCCGCTTGCGCCGGTGCACGGCGGCGCCGCAGCGCGGGCAGAGCGAGCCGTGCGCGCCCGGCGGCGCGCGCGACACCAATCCGCACACGTGACAGGTTTGCAAACCCAAATCCGCCGCCGTCAAGGGAGGCATGGCCTGGCCGCTCATCGACCCGCCGGTATCCGGTCCCACAGGCCGTGGGCGTCCAATGCCGCCGACGACGCGGCCAGCAGCACCATCAAAGCGGCGTAAGCCCACAGCGCGATGCCCGGCACGATGCCGGCGAGATGCGACAGCTTAACCACCGACACCAGCACGCCCAGCATGAACACCTCGATCATGCTCCACGGCTCCAGCGCCAAAACCACGCGCAACAACAACGGCAGCGCGCGCAACGCCACGCCAAAATACAGCAAACCCAACACGAAAATGGTGATAGCCAACTCAAACGCCGGTGCCAACATGGTGGTGAAGAACACCAAGCCGGCCACCAGGGGCATGTCCTCGTCCCACAGCGTCAGGACGGCGCCGAACAAGGTGGTGGCGTTGTGATTGCCCTTCGCCTCGATGCCGACGATGGGGAAAGCGTTGGCCAGGACGAACACCATCGCCGCGGCCAACAGCAGGGCCAGAGGACGGTCGAGGCTGGCCGAACCGTTGCGGTACAGCAATGCCCCGCAACGGCAGCATATCGCCGCCCCGGCGGGCGGCAGCGGGATTTCCCGCTGCAATTGGTCGCATTCGTGGCAGGCGATGAGCTTGGCAGCGGAACACACGTCAATCACCGCGCCGGCATGGCGTCGATTCACCGCCGCGGGCTACAGCACGAAAAACCGCCGCCATACTGACGATGCTTTTTGCTTAGACGTTGAAGCGGAAATGCACCACGTCGCCGTCTTTCATGACGTAGTCTTTGCCTTCCAGGCGCCATTTGCCCGCTTCCTTGGCGCCGGCCTCGCCGTTGTATTGCACGAAGTCCTCGTAGGCGATCACTTCGGCGCGGATGAAGCCTTTTTCGAAGTCGGTATGGATGACGCCGGCCGCTTGCGGCGCGGTGGCGCCGACGGGGATGGTCCAGGCGCGCACTTCCTTCACGCCGGCGGTGAAATACGTGTAAAGATTCAGCAGGCTGTAGGTGGCGCGGATCACGCGATTCAGGCCCGGTTCCTCCAGCCCCATGTCGGCCAGGAAGTCGCCTTTTTCCGCGTCGTCCAACTGGGCGATTTCCGCTTCCATGGCGGCGCACACGGGCACCACTTGGGCGTTTTCGGCAGCGGCCATGTCGCGCAGCCGATCCAGCAGGAGATTGTTGTCGAAACCGTCCTCGTCCACGTTGGCGATGTACATCATCGGCTTGATGGTGAGCAAGTGCAGGTCGCGCAGCAGCACCGCCTCTTCCGGTGTCAGGGACAAGGTGCGGGCCGGCTTACCGCTGTCGATGTGCTGGTAGAGGGCCTCCAGCACGCGCTTCTTTTCCAGTTCTTCCTTATTGCCGGTTTTAGCCACCTTGCTGGAGCGTTGCAGGGCTTTTTCCACGCTGGCGAGATCCGCCAGCCCCAGTTCCGTGTTGATCACCTCCACGTCGGACAGGGGGTCCACTTTGCCGGAGACGTGCACGATATCGTCGTTCTGGAAACAACGCACGACGTGGGCGATGGCGTCGGTCTCGCGGATGTGGGCGAGGAACTGGTTGCCCAGGCCTTCGCCCTTGGAAGCGCCGGCCACCAAACCGGCGATGTCGACGAACTCCACCACGGCGGGCTGGATCTTTTGCGGCTTGACGATGGCGGACAAGGCGTCCATGCGCGGATCGGGCACCGGCACCACACCGACGTTGGGGTCGATGGTGCAGAAAGGGTAGTTTTCCGCGGCGATGGCGGCTTTGGTGAGGGCGTTGAACAGGGTGGATTTGCCCACGTTGGGCAGGCCGACGATTCCGCAGTGTAATGCCATGATAATGCTAGGTAATTAGAGAAAAATTGAAGGCGGGCCCAAGGCCGACGCCGGTTTAGGGGAAGCTGGAGCTCACCACCCGATCGCGCCCTTCCCGTTTGGCTTGGTATAGCGCCCGGTCGGCTTGGGCCAGCAAATTGTCGAAGGCCCAGCCTTCCCGTTGCGCCAGGTCGTGATCCAGGGCCGCGACGCCGATGCTCACGGTAACGCACAACCGCAAAGCGTCCACGCCGACGGTCAATGCGCGCGCCGCTTGGCAAAGCCGCTCGGCGAATTTTACCACCTGCTCGGCATCGGTAACGGTGGCGACGATGGCGAACTCCTCGCCGCCCATGCGGCCGAGGATATCGACCTCCCGCGATTCGCGCTGCAGCATGGCGGCGAAACCGCTCAGCACTTCGTCGCCGGCGGCATGGCCGTGCTGGTCGTTGATGGATTTGAAATAGTCCAAATCCAGCAGCATCACGCTCAAAGGCTCGCGATAGCGCAGGGCGCGAACGAAAGCGGTCTGCGCCTGCGGCATGAGGTAACGGCGGTTGTATAGCCCGGTCAGCTCGTCGACGAAGGACAGCGCCTCGAAGCGCTGCTTGAGGGTGCGCGCCTCATCCAAAGCCTGCTGCAACTCCAGGGTGCGGGCATGCACCGCGCCTTCCAATTGGTGCAACAAACGGCTGTTGCTCAACATCAGCGCCAGCAGCGCGCAATAAACGTCCAGCAACCGCTCGTGCCATTCGGTGAAATGGTTGGCGTGGGGGTGGGAAATATTGAGCACCCCCATCAACTCCCCTCCCGACAAGATGGGCGCCGAAATCAGGCAGCCCGGCCCGGTGGCGGCTTCGCCCTTGGCGGCGAATCTATCGTCGTTCTTGCAATCGCGGCAATGCTGCAATTTGCGCGTTTGCGCCGCCCGCCCCATAACGCCCTCGCCCACGCCGAATTCCAGCGGACTCACCGCCTGGCGGACGGCCGGCTCCAGGCCCAGCGGCTCGGCGCACTCGTCCCAGTCCACGCCGGTGACATTCACCAAGCGCTCGCCCTGGAGCAGGAACAGCGAGCAGCGCTCCATGTCCTGGTTGCGCATCAAGGCGATCAGCGCGTGCCGCACCAGCGTGCGTTCGTCCAGGAGCCGCACGTCCAAGCGCATCAGCTCGTGCATGGTAGAGAGCGAGCCGATCAAGTCGATGAATTGAACGCCCAGCTCGCTGCCGGCCGACTTCAGCTCGCCGATGAAACTGTCCGGCATCATGGCGGATTGCCCAGCAAGCGAGCGCTTTCGGCCAATTCCAGCCGCTTGGCCTTAACGGCCTCGAGCACGCGCGGCAAGCCGTCCGCCTCCAGCCCCAGCTCCTCGGCCAAAGCCTCGTACGCCTGACGGTCGTCCTCGCCCCGGTAGCACTGCTGCGCCAGGCAACGGGCCAAACGCACCACGGAAGCCAAAGGCGAAGCGGCCTGGGAGCCGCCGTCGGCCATGGACATGATGGCCAGGCATAAAGCGTCCGGGAAATGCCAACGCGACGCCAGCCAAGCGCCCGCGCGGTACTGATCCATGCCCAGCTCGCCGCGCAACTGTTGGGACAAACGGACGCCGCTTTCCTCCGCTGCGCGGAACATGGCGGCCATTTCCTCGGGAAAGGTATGCACCAGGGCCAATAGGCCCAGATTGGCCAACAAGCCGGTGGTATAGGCCACGCCGGCATCCACTTTGGCCTGGCCGGCCAAGCGTTGGGCGAAAATGGCGGTGAGCAGCGATTCGCACCAGAATTGCTCGCCCTGAAACGCGGCGCAACGGCTGGTATCCAGCGTTTGCGACAGCAACTGGGTGTACACCAGGCTTTTGACGGTATTGAGGCCCAGCACTTGGTAGATGGCCTGGCGAATGGTGCTGACCGCGCCGGACTGGCCGAAATAGGCGGAGTTGGCCAGCCCCAGCAGGCGGGCCGTGAGCGCCGGGCTGTTTTCCACGGCGACGTAAAGCTGATCCAGAGTGGTCTGCTCGTCGCGCACGATTTCCAGCAGCCGCTGCAGCTCCACCGGAATAGGCGGCAGCAGCCTTAGCTTATGGATCGCTATTCGGGCGGTTTTAGGGAAATCGTGACTGACTGAGCCCATGTCGCCGTCGATGGTTAGGGTTGTTCCGAGATAAGAACGCGCACTCCGACAGGAATCCGATCATACAACTCTAAAATATCCGCATTTTTCATGCGGATGCAGCCGTGCGATGCGGGTTGCCCAGGGACGCCATGGCCGGGGCTGCCGTGAATGTAAATGAAGCGCCATGCCGTGTCCACTTCGCCGTAGCGGTTGCGGCCCGGCTCCAGGCCGCCCAGCCAGAGGATGCGGGTCAAAATCCAGTCGCGCAGCGGATATTGCGCCTCTAGTTCGGGACCGTAAACCTGGCCGGTCGGCCGCCGGCCGACGAGCACCGCGCCCGACGGCAGGCCGCCGCCGATCTTGGCGCGGACTTTATGCCAGCCGCGGGGCGTGCATTCGCTGCCGCGTTTTTCCCCTGGACCGTTCTTGGCGGTGGATACCGGATAGGTCCGTTCCACCCGGCCATCCCGCAGCACGTCCAGGCATTGACGCGGTATGCTGACGCGCAGGTAAAAATCCGGCGTCTCCATCAACGCTCGAACACAGCGATGGATTCCACGTGGGCGGTGTGGGGAAACATGTCCATGATGCCGGCCCCCAGCAAACGGTAACCCAGTTCGTTGACCAGGATGCCCGCATCGCGCGCCAAGGTGGCCGGGTTGCAGGAAATGTACACCACCCGGCCGGCGCCGAAGCGCGGCAACTGGCGGACGATTTCCTGGGCGCCGGCGCGGGCCGGATCCAGCAGGATTTTGTCGTAATGGCGCTGCGCCCAGGGCGCTGCGGAAACGTCGGCGAATAAGTCGGCGGCGAAAAACTCCGCGTTGCTTATGCCGTTGCGCTGGGCGTTGTCACGCGCCCGCTGAACCAGCGGCGCGTCGCCTTCCACGCCGGTGACGGACTTCGCCTGCCGCGCCAGGGGCAGGGTGAAATTGCCCAGGCCGCAGAACAAGTCCAGCACATCCTCGTCCGCCGTCGGCGCCAACAGCCCCAGGGCGCGCGCCACCATGGCGCGGTTGATGGCCGGATTGACCTGGGTGAATTCGGTGGGGTTGAAGTGGAAATGCACGTCCGCCTCCGGCAAGGCGTAGGACGGCAACGCGGCGCTGTCTTCATGCACCGGCTCGATGCTGTCCGGGCCTTGCCGCTGGGTATAGACGGCGTAACCATGCGCCTCGCCGAAAGCGCGCAACGCCGCCAGATCCTCCGCCGCCGCGTCCTGCAGAATGCGGAACACCAGGGCGCAATGATTATCGCCCACGCCGATTTCGATTTGCGGCAACTGCTCGCGCACCGTCAGGCCGGCCACCAGCTCCGCCAGCAGGGACAGTTTTTCCCCCACCGCCGGATGCAATACCGGGCAAACGTCGATGTCCGCCACGAACGGGCCGCCCTTTTCGCGGAAGCCCACCAGCGCACGGCCCTTCTTGCGCACGTATTTCACGCTGAGCCGCGCCTTGTGCCGGTAGCCCCACAGCGGCCCGCGCAAAACGTCGAACACCTCCGCCGGCTGCACCTTGCCGATGCGGCGCAATTGCTCCAGCAGCAGTGTCTGCTTGTGGCGGATTTGCGCCTCGTGCTCCAGGTGCTGCAAGCTGCACCCGCCGCAGATGCCGGCGTGGGGGCAATGGGGCGCGATGCGCTCCCCGGAGGCCTCCAGCACCGTCGCCACCTGGCCTTCGGCATAGTCGCGGCGTATTTCGGTATAAGTGAACGTGACGGTTTCGCCCGGCAGAGCGCCGTCGATGAACACCACCTTGCCGTCCATGTGGGCCACGCCGCGCGCGTCGTGGTTGAGGGACTCGACGACGGCTTGGCGCGGCTCTTTCGGCAGGGGCTTGCGGTTGTAGTTTCTGCGCGCCATCAGTCTGGAAACACCCCGGTGGACAGATAACGGTCGCCCCTATCGCAGACGATGGCGACGATGACGGCGTTCTCCAACTCTTGCGCCAACCGCAAAGCCGCCGCCACCGCGCCGCCGGAGGAAACGCCGCAGAATATGCCTTCTTCCCGCGCCAGGCGGCGGGTCATTTCCTCGGCGGTTTGCTGATCCATGTCCAGGATGCGGTCCACCCGCTCCGGCTGGTAGATTTTCGGCAAATACTCCTGCGGCCAACGGCGGATACCGGGGATCTTCGACTCGCCTTCCGGCTGCACGCCGATCACCTGGATGGCCGGATTGACCTCCTTTAAATAGCGCGACGTGCCCATGATGGTGCCGGTGGTGCCCATGGAGCTGACGAAGTGGGTAATCGCGCCCTGGGTGTCGCGCCAGATTTCAGGTCCCGTGCCTTCGTAGTGGGCGCGGGGATTATCCGGGTTGGCGAACTGATCGAGGACTTTGCCTTCGCCGCGCGCTTCCATGGCCCGCGCCAGATCGATGGCCGCTTCCATGCTGCCTTTTTCCGGCGTTAGGATGATTTCCGCGCCGTAGGCCTTCATGCTGGCGCGCCGTTCCGCGCTCATGTTTTCCGGCATGATGAGGGTCATGCGGTAGCCCTTGATGGCCGCTGCCATGGCCAGGGCGATGCCGGTGTTGCCGGAGGTGGCTTCGATCAACCGGTCGCCGGGCTTGATGTCGCCGCGCGCTTCCGCGTGCTTGATCATGCTCAGGGCCGGGCGGTCTTTCACCGAACCGGCCGGGTTGTTGCCCTCCAGCTTGACCAACAGGGTATTGGAACCCTGTCCCGACAAGCGCTGCAAACGCACCAAGGGAGTATTGCCGACGAAAGATTCCAGGGTAGGGTAATTCATGTTTGCACCAAGGTTCACAACGAGGCCGCATACTCCAAACATTAACGACGAGTCCGGAGGGCGGCGCCCCTGTCGCAGGTAAGCGGCACAAATCGGCGCGCTTGCCGGCACAGAAAAGTCGGCACGGCAGCGCGCCGGGGAAAAGGATCGCCATTATAGCGTACGGCAGGACGAATCCGGCCCACGTCCCATCCAACAGGGTTGCACTGAGCTAGATCGGGTAAAATGCCGCCCATTTGACTGCAGAGGCGCACTATCGTGAACAATCCTACCGGCTCGCAACTCCCGCCCGAATGGGCGCCACAAAGCGCGGTTTTGATGGCTTGGCCGGAGCCAGGCGGCGATTTCGGCCCCTGGCTGCCTCAAGTGGAGCGCAATTATTGCGATGCGGCCCGGGAAATCAGCCGCCGCCAGGGTTTGATCATCGCCTGCCGCGACAGCGGCCACCGCAAGCATATCGAAGGCTTGCTGAGCGGCGCGGCGGACATGGCGCGGGTGATCTTCGTGGAATTTCCCTATAACGACTGCTGGGTGCGCGATACCGCCCCCATCACCGTGTTAAGCGACGGCCAGCCGCTGTTGCTCGACTTCCAATTCAACGGCTGGGGCGGCAAGCACGATTGCGCCTTGGACGCGCAACTGGCGCAAAACCTCATCGCCACCGGCATCTTCGACGGCGCCGCCCAAGAAAAAGTGCCCATGGTGCTGGAGGGCGGCAGCATCGAGGTGGACGGCCGCGGCACGCTGCTCACCAGCAAGCGCTGCCTGCTCAACGTCAACCGCAACCCGTCCATGACCCGCGACGACATCGAAGCGGCGCTGACGCAGCGTTTCGGCCTGTCGCGCGTCCTATGGCTGGATTTCGGCCACGTGGAAGGCGACGACACCGACTCCCACATCGACACCCTGGCCCGCTTTTGCAGCCCTGACACCATCGCCTACACGGCCTGCGACGACCCCGAAGACTCCCACTACATCGAATGCGGGCTCATGCGCGACCAATTGACCGAGTTCGCCACGGCCGACGGCAAGCCGTACACACTGGTGCCCCTGCCCATGCCCAAGGCGATCCACGATGAAGACGGGCTGCGCCTGCCGGCGGGCTATGCCAATTTCCTCATCATCAACGGCGCGGTGCTGGTTCCGGTATACGACGATCCGGCGGACGCCGTGGCCCTGCAACGCTTGGCCGGCTGTTTCCCCGACCGCGACATCGTGCCTATCGACTGCCGGCCGCTGATCCACCAATACGGCAGCCTGCATTGCGCCACCATGCAATTTCCGCAAGCCTTGAGCATTGCGGCCCTGCGGAAGCCTTAAATAATCCCGCGGAGCGCGTCCGTTTCCCACAAGCCTTTTAATACCAAGGTTCCATCATGAACGACAAACTGACCGTTGCACTGGTGCAACAAGCCTGCGGCGCAAGCAGGGAAGAAAACCTGGCGGAATCGATCGCGGCCGTGCGCGAAGCCAAAGCGCAGGGCGCCGACTTGGTGCTGCTGCCCGAATTGCACCTGGGGCCGTATTTCTGCCAAATAGAAAGCACCGATTTTTTCGACTTGGCCGAACCCATCCCCGGCCCCGCCTGCGAAACGCTCGGCGGGTTGGCCAAGGAACTGAAGCTGGTCATCGTCGGCTCGCTGTTTGAAAAGCGAGCGCCAGGCCTGTACCACAACACCGCCGTCGTATTCGACCGGGACGGCGGCCTGGCGGGCAAATACCGCAAAATGCACATTCCGGACGATCCGGGTTTTTACGAAAAATTTTATTTTACGCCGGGAGACTTGGGCTTCAGCCCCATTCAAACCTCGCTAGGCAAACTGGGTATCCTGGTGTGCTGGGACCAGTGGTATCCGGAAGCCGCACGCCTGATGACGCTGGCCGGCGCGGAGCTGCTGCTCTACCCCACCGCCATCGGCTGGAACCCGGACGACGACGCGGCAGAGCAACAACGCCAGCTCGACGCATGGATCACGATCCAACGCGCTCACGCCGTCGCCAACGGCTTGCCGGTGCTGTCCTGCAACCGCATCGGCCATGAGCCGGATCCCAGCGGCCACAGCAACGGCATTCGGTTTTGGGGCAATAGCTTTGTCGCGGGTCCGCAAGGAGAACTGCTCTGCAGCGCCGGAGCGGAAGAACGCAAGTTATTGCTGGTGGAAATCGATCGAGCCCGCACCGAGTCGGTACGGCGTATCTGGCCTTATCTCAGGGACCGCCGCATCGATGCCTACGAAGGCCTGGTGAAACGCTATCTGGACTAAGCGCTGCCGCCGCCTTGACGGCGCGGCGCGAAAGCGACGGACAAAAAAATGCCGGGGAATCCCCGGCATTTTTTTCGGTATAGGGCCAGCGCAATCGTTCGTTCGGCCTACCCTATTGTCCGGTGCCCTGCGCTTTGCGCAGAGAGCCGGGATAAACAGGAAGCGGCGCCGAACCGGCCGAGCCCTTATTTCTCTTTAGATGGCGAATTCATCGATACTGCGGCCGCTGTTGAGCAGGTCGCGCAGCCACACCGGCTTCATGCCGCGGCCCGTCCAGGTTTGCGACGGGTTGGACGGATTACGGTACTTCGCGGCAACCTTACCCGTACGGGTGGCGCGGCTCGGCTTATCGCCTTCGGAAATTTCAACGGTCACTCCGACGGAAGCCGCCAGCCGACGAATTTCGGCGAATACTTCTTTGCGACGGCTCTGTTGCTTGTCACGCAAGGCGCGATGAGCATTCTCAATCACTTCTTGCAATTGCGTTTCGGAAAGCACGTTCAGATTTTGTTCCATAATCAACACCTTTTCAAAATGGGTCAGTTCGTCCACCGCGCATGATTATATATTAGCGATGCGCTAAGACAAGCCTTCCCCGGAATAATACCCCCGCCATACGAAGAAACGCAAGCCTATATCTCCCAGCCGCGCCGCGGCACTACCGGCCGCGTCAAGCGAACAATCGGCGGTAATTTTCGCTGCTTTGCCGCGCCACGTCCTCGGTGGAAACACCTCTCAATTCGGCAAGAAACTCCGCCACACGCCGCACGTAAGCCGGATAGTTAGGTTTCCCTCGATGGGGGGTTGGCGCCAGATACGGGGAGTCCGTTTCTATTAAATAACGATCCGCCGGAACTTTGCGCGCGGCCTCCTGAATTTGCCCGGCGCTGGCGAACGTAACAATGCCGGAAAACGAAATATTAAAATTGAGATCCAAGGCACGCCGCGCCGTATCCCAATCCTCCGTAAAGCAGTGCAATACGCCGCCCACTTCGCCGGCGCCCTCCTCCTCGAGAATACGCAGCGTATCTTCCCGCGCCTCTCGGGTATGAATGATGAGCGGCTTGCCAACACTGCGCGCCACGCGAATATGGCGGCGAAAACGTTCTTGCTGCCAGGAAAGTTCCCCTTCGCTGCGGAAATAATCCAGCCCGGTTTCCCCTACCGCGACCACCCGGGAATCTTCCGTCAAAGCTTTTAACTGCTCCTCGCTGGGCTCAACGCCGGAAGTTTCGTTAGGATGCACCCCCACCGATACGGAAATCCCGTCGTAGGGTGCGACTAATTGCCGCATGGCGGGGTAAGACTCCAGGTTAATGGCCACACACAACATGTGGCTTACCCCTGACTCATGGGTTTCCCGCACAAAGCGGCCGAAATCGCCGCCATAAGGTTTCAAATCCAGGCGATCCAAATGGCAGTGGGAGTCGATAAGCATGGGAGACAATGTTACTTGTTATGAAAAGAATGAAAAATGTCGCGTTTTTACCGATTGGAATTAGCCGCGACAAAGTACCGGATTACGTTATCCGACCGCACGCGGCCGAAAGGCCGCCAAGGCGGCGGCAAGCCGGAAAAACCGCGCGTCACTCCGTCAGCCGTCGCCAGGCGATCAATACTTCTTCCAGCAACAGCTGGCGATTGAGCTGGGCGTTGACGGCCAGTTGGCGCCTGCAACGCAGCAGCGTCTCCACCAGCAAGGCCAGACCGTCCGGATGCGCGCGCTGCGCGACCGCTTGGAGTTGCGCGGCCCGGTCGCTGTTGACCAAAAGGCGCAACGGCGCCGATTGCGTCAATTTGAGCGCGTCGCAAGCCCAGGAGTACAACCAGTCGATCAGCACCTCCAACGGCACGTTGGCCAGCTTCTCCGCCGCCTGCACCGGCTCGGCCCTACCTTGAACGAACGCCGGCCATAAATCGAACAAGCGCGCGCGCTGCTCCAACATGCCGGAGCCCGCCAAGTCCAACGCCTTCAAAGGTGCGTCGCAGGCGGCGGCCAAGGCGGCTTGCGCCGCAATGGAGGGCTGTTGCGCTTGCAGCCATGCCAGCGCCGTCTCGCGGGGCGGCGGCGCCACCGGCAAGCGCTGGCAGCGGCTGGCCAGGGTGGGCGGCAACAGGCTGGGCATGGCGCTGACCAGCAGCATCAAGGTGCGTTCCGGCGGCTCTTCCAGGGTTTTCAACAGCGCGTTGGCGGCGGCGGCGTTCATGGCGTGGGCGGGGTCGAACAAAACCACCCGATGGCCGCTGTATTGCGGCTTCAGGGACAGCTTGTCGATCAGCGCCCTGACCGTATCGATGCCGATCGCTTTGCCCGGTTCGGCCGGCTGGGCCAGCAGATAGTCCGGATGGGTTTCCGCCGCCAGCAAGCGGCAACCGGCACATTCGCCGCAGGCGGCGTCCCCCGGCTGTTGACACAATAAATACGCGGCGAAGGATTCCGCCAAGCGGCGCTTGCCCAACCCCTGGCGGCCCGTCAACAACACGGCGTGGGGCAATCGCCGCTCGTGGTGATAGCCCAGCAAGCGCCGCCAAGGCTCGGCCAGCCAGGGATAGGGCGCACCCGTGGCGGTCAAAGCTTGCTCAACCATTGCTCCAGCACGGCCGCGATGGCCTGCTGCACTTCAGTCAGGGGACGCGAGGCGTCCAGCACCTTGATGCGTTGCGGCTCGCGCTGGGCGCGCTGCAAATAAGCCTGCCGCACCCGTCCGTAAAACCGCTCGGTCTCCGTATCGAAACGGTCCGCGTCGCCGCGTCCGTTGGCCCGCGCCTTGCCCAACTCCGGCGGCGTATCGAGCAACAAGGTCAGGTCGGGCCTTATCCCCTCCTGCAGCCAATTTTCCAAATAAGCGATACGGTCGACGTCCAAGCCGCGGCCGCCGCCTTGATAGGCGTAGCTGGCATCGGTAAAACGGTCGCACAGCACCCAGGCGCCCCGCGCCAGGGCCGGTTGAATCACTTGGCGCAGGTGCTGCACCCGGGCGGCGAACACCAACAGCAACTCCGCCTCGGGCGCCAGGGAGTCCTGTTGCAAAAACAGGCGGCGGATTTCCTCGCCCACCGGCGTGCCGCCCGGTTCGCGAGTGCTCACCACCTCCGCCCCCGTGCGAGCCGCCAGCCAATCCCGCACAAACGCCAGATTGACCGATTTGCCAGCGCCCTCCCCACCCTCCAGCGTAATGAAACGTCCCGGCGTCACGGATGGGGCTCCCGATGCAGTTGATATTGCTCGACAGCCTTTTGATGCGCTTCCAGGCTGTCGGAAAAAACGTGGCTGCCGTCGCCCTTGGCGACGAAATACAGGCTGCTACCCGGTTCCGGGTGCAACACCGCGTGGATAGCGTCCCGCCCCGGCGTGGCAATGGGGGTGGGGGGCAAGCCAGCGCGCGTATAGGTATTGTAGGGCGTGTCCCGCTCCAAATCGGCGCGGCGGATGTTGCCGTCGAATTGCTCGCCCAGGCCGTAAATCACGGTAGGATCGGTTTGCAGGCGCATGGCCTTTTGCAGGCGGCGCACAAACACCCCGGCGATGCGGGGACGTTCGGCCGGCACGGCGGTCTCTTTTTCCACGATAGAGGCCAAAATCAACGCTTGGTAAGGCTCAGCGAGCGGCAACCCCGCTTCCCGTTTGTCCCACTCCTCCTTAAGCAGCGCCTGCATCTTACCGTAGGCTTGCCGCAACAGGCCCGTTTCCGAGGAGCCCTTGGGGAAGTAATAGGTATCGGGGTAAAAACGGCCCTCCGGCTGTTCGCCGGCCACGCCCAAAGCCGCCATCAGGCCGGCGGCGTCGGTGAAATCGTGATTCAGCGCGGCTTGGCCTTTGAGCACCTCGAGGTGCTGGCGGAACGTGCGCCCCTCGATCAAAGCCACGGCGTGCTGGCGCACTTTGCCCGAGGCGAACAAATCCATCACTTTCTCGGCGGTCATGTCGGGGCGAATCTCGTATTCGCCGTATTTCAGCCGCGGTGCCACGCCCCGCCAGCGCGCGGCCACGGCGAACCATAGGGCGGACTCCACGATGCCCTCGTCCCGCAAGCGGGCCGAGATATCCTGCAAGCCCTCTCCCTTGGCGATCTCGAAATAACGCACCTCGTTCAGCGGCAACGGCCCGTATATGGCGTCCTGATAATCCATCCATAGCCAACCGCCCAACATGCTGGCGATCAATACAATGATACCGACTAAGCGATGCATGTTTGCCTGCCTTTAAACTTCCGCTGCCTCGCGGGAAATGTCGCCCGTAACACGATGGAATGAAGCCTAGTCCGCTACGGCTGCGCCGCAAGGAACTCCTGAACGGCGCCGGCCTTAGCCTGCTCCACCGCCTCGGCCAAGCGGCGGGTCAGCGAACCCACCGGCCACGCCCTGTCGTCCAGGCGCCGCACCGGCCAAATGCCGATCAGGCTATTGGTCACGAACACCTCGTCCGCCTCCCGCAGCCGGGACAAGCGGCAACGCCCTTCCCGTACCGCGATCCCCATCCGCCCCGCCAACTCCGCAACCAATTCCCGCATGACGCCGGCCACGCCGCAGCGATTCAGCCTCGGCGTCTCCAGGCGGCCGTCCCGGACCATGAAGACATTGGACATCACCCCTTCCGTGACCCATCCCTGAGCGTCCAACAACAGCCCTTCGGCGATTTCCGCATCGGACCACTCGCTGCGCGCCAGCACCTGTTCCAAACGATTCATGTGCTTGATGCCGGCCAAGGCCGGATTATTGCCCAGGCGCATGCGGCATACCCGCACAACCACGCCGGACGCCGCCCACTCGCTAGGGTAGACCGGCCTGGGATAAAAACCGAGGATGCGGGACGCCTGGGGAACGTCCGGGCAACGATAACCGCGGCCGCCCGCACCGCGCGTCACAATGATTTTGAGGACCCCGTCGCGGCCGGCCTCAGCCAAGGAACGGGCCTCGGAAACCACTTGGTCGGCGCAATCGTAGGGAATCTGCAAACGCGCGCAATCGCGCGACAGGCGGGCTTGGTGCCGCGCCAGGAACAAAGGGGCGCCATCGCGCACCTCGAGCGTGGTGAAACAACCGTCGCCGTATTGGAAGCCGCGGTCGGCCACCGGAACGGAAAGGCCTTCCCGGCCGTTGACCAGCATCATAACGGCTGCGCCCCTTGCAACGAATACGGCCTCGACGGGACTGCCCCGGCGAGGCCGCAACGCGCCATTAGGCGCGCTTGAAGATCAGCGTGCCGTTGGTGCCGCCGAAACCGAAGGAATTGGACATGACCACCTCCAGCTTCATTTCGCGCGCGGTATGGGGAACGTAATCCAAGTCGCACTCGGGATCCGGATTGTCCAGGTTGATGGTGGGCGGCGCAACCTGGTCGCGCAGCGCCAGCAACGAGAAAATCGCTTCCAACCCGCCGGCCGCGCCCAGCATATGACCGGTCATGGACTTGGTGGAGCTCATGGCCAACCGATAGGCGTGCTCGCCGAACACCGACTTGACCGCCTGGGTCTCGGCGATATCGCCGGCCGGGGTAGAAGTGCCGTGAGCGTTGATGTAGTCCACCTGAGCGGGGTCCAGCCCGGCGTCGCGCAGCGCGTTGCGCATGCAGCGTCCCGCGCCTTCGCCGCTGGCCGGCGGCTGGGTCATGTGGTACGCATCGCCGCTCATGCCGTAGCCGATGACTTCACCGTAAATGGTGGCGCCGCGCTTCTTGGCATGTTCGTATTCCTCCAGCACCACCACGCCCGAGCCGTCGCTCAAGACGAAACCGTCGCGGTCCTTGTCCCACGGACGGCTGGCATGCACCGGATCGTCGTTGCGGCGGGACAAGGCCTTGGCCGAGGCGAAACCGCCCAGCGCCGTCGGGGAGCTGGCCATTTCCGCACCGCCCGCCACCATCACGTCGGCATCGCCGTACTGGATGATGCGATAGGCTTCGCCGATACAGTGGGTGCCGGTGGCACAAGCCGTCACCACAGCGAAATTCGGTCCCTTCAGCCCATATTTGATGGACAGGTTGCCGGAAATCATGTTGATGATATTGGCGGGAACGAAGAACGGCGAAATTTTACGCGGGCCGCCGGCGAGAAAGCCGTCGTGGCCGTGCTCGATGCCGGTGATGCCGCCGATGCCCGAACCGATGGCGACCCCAACGCGCTCGGCGTTGGCCTCGGTCACTTCCAGACCGCAATCCTCGAAAGCCTGGCTGCCGGCAGCCATGCCGTAATGGATGAACACATCCATCTTCTTGAGGTCTTTGGGCGGAATATAAAGGGAGGCGTCGAAATTTTTGACGCTGCCGCCAAACCGGGTGGTAAATTCCGACACATCGAAATGTTCGATGGGACCGATACCGCTTACCCCGTTCAGCACGTTGCGCCACGCTTCGGGTACGCTCACGCCCACCGGAGAAACCGCGCCGAGTCCTGTCACGACGACACGTCTCTTGCTCATGGCTGGTTCCTTAAATTTTAGACGTAGAAAATCACTGCCGGGCTATGCGCCCGGCAGTCGCATGATGCGTTACGGAATTGGATTAGGTGTGGCTCGTAACGTAATCGATGGCTTGCTGGACGGTGGTGATCTTTTCGGCGTCCTCGTCGGGGATTTCGCATTCGAATTCTTCTTCCAGCGCCATCACCAATTCCACCGTGTCCAGGGAGTCAGCGCCCAGATCGTCGACGAAAGAGGCCTCATTGGAGATTTCCTCTTTCACGCCGAGTTGCTCGGCTACGATCTTCTTAACACGTTCAGCAACGTCACTCATTATCTATCCTCGGTTTTATGGTTCTAACGCATTTGGCTGTGCGCGGGCACTATTCTATAGAAAGTCCGCAGCCTGTTACAAAACATTTTACGCATCCCGCGCACCTGCTCATTCCATTAAAATTCAATAACTTACTAAAAGCGCCTTTTTACGGCATATACATCCCGCCGTTGACGTGCAAGGTCTCTCCGGTGATGTAGGACGCCCCCTCGGAACAGAGGAACGCCACGGCATGGGCCACCTCTTCGACGTTGCCCAGCCGCCCCAAAGCGATGTTAGCCAACAACGCTTGACGATGGGCCTCGGGCAGTTCGCGCGTCATGTCGGTGTCGATAAACCCAGGCGCCACCGTGTTGACGGTCACGTTGCGGCTGCCGATTTCCTTCGCCAAGGACTTGGTAAAACCGATCAGGCCGGCTTTGGCGGCGGCATAATTGGTTTGGCCGGCGTTGCCGGTAGCCCCCACCACGGAGCCGATATTGACGATGCGCCCCCAGCGTTCCTTGCTCATGGCGCGCATACAAGCCTTGCTCATGCGGAAAATCGACGTGAGGTTGGTTTGGATCACCGCGTCCCAGTCATCATCCTTCATGCGCATCAACAGCGTGTCGCGGGTAATGCCGGCGTTGTTCACCAGGATGGCCGGATCGCCGTATTGCTCGCCCACCGCTTTCAGCAACACCGCGATGGACTCCGCATCGGACACGTCCAACACCATCCCTTGGCCTTTATAGCCTTGAGAGAGCAGCGCTTCGCTAATCGCTGCGGCGCCCGCCTCGCTGGTGGCGGTGCCGATCACCGTGTGGCCGGCTTCCGCCAGCTTCATCGCGATGGCGCGGCCGATACCGCGGCTGGCGCCGGTTACTAAAGCGATACGCGAAGTCATTTCACCATCTCCAAAGCTGCTGCCAACGAATCGGCGTCAAAAATACAATGGCTGCGGGCATCGCCGGCGATGCGCTTGTTGAGGCCGGTGAGCACTTTGCCCGGACCACACTCCATGAACAACGACACGCCCTGTTCATGCATGAATTTCACCGACTCCACCCAGCGCACCGGGCTGGACAACTGCCGCGCCAACACATTGCGGATCACGTCGGGCGCGGCATGCGTGCCGACGTCGGCGTTGTGCACCACGGGAATGGCCGGCGCCTGAATCGGCGTTTGCGCCAACAACTCCAACAACTTGTCCGCCGCCCCGGCCATTAACGGGCAATGGGACGGCACGCTGACGGGCAAAGGCAAGGCGCGCTTGGCGCCCGCGGCCTTGGCCGCCTCCACCGCCTGCGCCACCGCGGCGGCGTCGCCGGCGATCACAACCTGCCCCGGCGCGTTGAAGTTGGCGGGCGATACGCGACCGCCCGCAGCGGAAATCTCTCCGCAAACCGCCACCACTTGGGCGTCGTCCAAGCCCAGAATGGCCGCCATGCCGCCTTCGCCGGCCGGCACCGCTTCTTGCATCAACCGAGCCCTTTCCCGCACCAGCTTGACGGCGTCCTCGAACGCCAAAGCGCCGGCGCACACCAACGCGGTGTATTCGCCCAAGCTATGGCCGGCCATCCAGCCCGGCAACGCGCCGCCTTGCTTGCGCCACACCCGATAGGCGGCCACGCCGGCCGCCAGCATGGCCGGCTGGGTATTCACGGTGAGGTTGAGCTGGTCCTCGGGGCCTGCGCCGACCAGCTTCCACAAATCGAAGCCCAATACGGCGGAGGCCTGGGCGAAAGTCTCCTCAACCTCGGGGTGGGCCGCCGCCAAACCGGCCAACATGCCGACCGCCTGCGATCCCTGCCCTGGAAATACCACGGCTAGAAAGTTGTGCTGTTGTTCCATCGTTGCTCGTTTCGTTTCGTGCGCCCCTCCAAGCGAGGGGCCGGGGTAGGAAAATCGTCGCCTGCCGGACTCAGTAGCGCACCAGGGCGGAGCCCCAGGCAAACCCCCCGCCAAAAGCCTCCATCAGCACGCGCTGGCCGCGCTCGATGCGTCCGTCGCGCACAGCCTCGTTGAAAGCCAGCGGAATGGAGGCCGACGAGGTGTTGCCTTGCGTTTCCACCGTGACAACCACGCGCTCCATGGACATCTTCAGTTTTTTGGCCGTGGCGCTGATGATGCGGATGTTGGCCTGGTGCGGCACGAGCCAGTCGATATCGGATTTTTCCAATCCGTTCGCCGCCAGGGTTTCGTCAACGATCTGGCCCAAGGTGTTGACCGCCACTTTAAAGACCTCGTTGCCGGCCATTTGAATGTGAGGCACGCTGCTTCCGTTCAATTTGCCGCCGATGGGGCTGGGCAGATACAGCAAGTCCTGGAACTGCCCGTCGGAATGAATATGGGTGCTCATCACGCCGGGCTCCTTGGACGCCTCCAGCACCATGGCGCCGGCTCCGTCGCCGAACAGGATGCAGGTGCCGCGGTCGGACCAATCCACCACGCGGGAATTGACTTCGCTACCCACGACCAGCACCCGCTGAGCACCGCCGGCCCGGATGTACTGGTCGGCGATACTCAGCGCGTAAACAAAACCGGAACAAGCCGCCTGCACATCGAACGCGGCGCACTGACGCACGCCCAAGCGGTGTTGCAGCAGGCAAGCGGTGCTGGGAAAAATCCGGTCGGGCGAACTGGTCGCCACGATGATCAAATCCAGGGATTCCGGCTCCAGCCCCGCCGCCGTCAGCGCTTCGCGGGCGGCGTGTTCGCCCATGCTGGACGCGGTTTCGTCGATGGCGGCGATACGGCGCTGGCGAATACCGGTGCGCTCCTGGATCCACTCGTCGGAAGTGTCCACGCCGCTGTCGGCGATCTGTTGATTGGTCAACACCCGCTCCGGCAGATAGCCCCCGGTGCCGGCGATACGGGCGTAGAGGCTCATGCGCTCTTCCTTTTGGATTCGTCGCCCTGCGAATCGGCGAAAATCGATTCGATACGCTGGCCAATCAACATCGGCACACCTTTTTCGACCTCGATTACCGCCATGCGTATGGCGTTGGCAAGCGCCACCCTGTCGGCATTACCGTGGCTTTTCACCACGATGCCGCGCAGGCCGACAAAACTGGCGCCGTTGTATTGGCGCGGATCAAAGCGCTTCTTGAATGCGGACAACACCGGCATAGCCGCCAGCCCAGCCAGCTTGGTGAACAGATTGCGGCCGAAGGATTGCTTCAAGGCTTCGCCGATCATTTTGGCCAAGCCCTCGCTGGTCTTCAGGCTGATGTTGCCGACGAAACCGTCGGCAACAACGATATCCACCTCTTCCAGATAAATATCGTCGCCCTCCACATAGCCGATGAAATTCAGGTAGGAATCCTCCAGCAACTTGTAGGCCTGCTTGACCTGCTCGTTGCCCTTGATTTCCTCTTCACCGATGTTCAACAGCCCAACCCGCGGCCGGTCCAGGTTTTCCAGCGCCCGCACCAATTCGTAGCCCATCACCGCGAATTGGTATAGGTTTTCCGCGGTGCAATCCACGTTGGCGCCCAGGTCCAGCATGTGGGTGTGCCCGTGCCGCGAAGGCACGGCGGAGATAATCGCCGGCCGATCGATGCCGGGAAGGGTCTTCAGCACGAAACGGGCGAGCGCCATCAACGCGCCGGTATTGCCGGCGCTGACGCAGGCATCCGCCACGCCGTCGCGGACCAGGTTGAGGGCCACGCGCATGGACGAATCTTTTTTGTTGCGCAGCACTTTGGCCGGGGAATCGTCCATTTCCACGCGCTCCGAAGCGTGGTGGATGGACAAACGCCCGGCAAAGCGTCCGTCGGCGGGCAAGCGTTTTTTCAATTCGCTTTCATCGCCGACCAGGATCACACTCAGGTCGGGATTTCGTTCCAAGCTATCCAGCGCCGCCGGCACGGTCACGTCGGGACCGTGGTCGCCACCCATGGCGTCCAGCGCAATCGTCGGCTTCTTAGTCAAGACCGGCCTTCTCGGTAGGGATACGTAGAGACTGCATCAAGGCTAAAACGAGCGTTTATTCTTCCGCCGTTTCGCCCTTGGCGACGATCACCTTGCGGCCGCGATAGTATCCGTCCGGGCTGACATGGTGACGCAGGTGGGTTTCACCGGTGGTCGGCTCGATGGAAATCGCGGCGCCGGTCAGCGCATCGTGGGCACGACGCATGTCGCGCTTGGAACGGGATTTGCGGTTCTGGGGGACTGCCATGGTTTTCTCCTAGTAACTGTAAGTGTCAAACTTTCTTCAACGCGGCCAAAACGCCGAACGGATTTTTGCGGCCGGGCTCCTCGAGGGATTCCGGCTCGGCATGGGCCCCGCAGCGGGAATGCTGCGGAATGATCGGCAGAGCCAATAGCAGCTCGTCTTCGACGATATCCAGCAACCGAACCTGCGGGTCATCGCCGATCAATAGCGGTTCATGGGTTTCCGGCAACAGATTCGCCTCTTCCAGCGTCGCCACCACACCCAACTTGACCGGGCTGTCCACCCGCCAAGCCAACGGGCCTAAACAGCACTGGCATTGCAAGGTTAAGTCCGCCGAAACGCGGCCTTCGATGGTCGGCACACGGCCTTCCCGCCGGAAATGAAGCTCGATTTCGACCTCGCCCACCGGCTCCATCACCGCCTCGACCAACCGCGGCATCTGAGCAACGGCGGCGGTTCCCCGCATATCCGCCTGCTTTTTGACCAGGCCCAGCGGGTCAATGAAATCGGGCAATCGCTCGGTCATAATCGTAAAATGATACGTGGAAACGTGAAAACCTGTCAAAAACGCGCGCAAATCGCCCAGCCATTCATGCCGAAATCCAACGCCCATCCCCCCTTGATCTTGGCCTCCAGCTCCCCCTATCGGCGCCTGCTGCTGGAAAAACTCGGCCTGCCTTTCCATTGCGCCTCGCCGGACGTCAATGAAAGCCGGCTGCCGGGAGAAGCCCCCGAAACGCTGGCGCGGCGGCTGGCGGAAAGCAAAGCGCGGGCGCTGGCGGCGGATTTTCCCGACCACTTGGTCATAGGCTCGGACCAAGTGGCCACAGTCGACGAACGGGTGCTGGGCAAGCCCGGCGGACGCGAGGCCGCCATTGAACAATTGCAGCTGGCCGCCGGCAAAGCGGTCAGTTTCCATACCGGGCTTTATGTGTGGAACTCAAGGGAACAACGCGGATTGGGCGACCTGGACACGACCACCGTGCATTTTCGCCCCCTCACCCGGCGCCAAATCGAAGCCTATGTGGAGCGCGAAGCCCCTTACGACTGCGCCGGCGGATTTAAGTCGGAAAGCCTGGGCATTGTACTATTCGAACGCATCGAAGGCGACGACCCCAACGCGCTGGTAGGGCTGCCCCTGATCCGATTGGTAACGCTTTTGCAGCGATTCGGCGTCGCTGTGCTCTAGCCGCGCTCACGGCCCTTCCAACAGCGACAGCGCCTCCTCGGCTTGTTCGGGCACGGCGGCCAAGACCGACAACACATCGCCCTCGTCGATCTCCACCACGCCGGCGCCCCGCGCGAGTATGTCCGCCACGATTTCCGCGGCGGTCGCATCGCCCTGGAAAATATAATTTTTCAGCCGATAGGCCAAATGCAGCAAAGTGGCGTCGAAGCGATACTCGCCGGCCTTCTCCGGCTCGATATGGCAGCCGATCATGGCGCACAAATTTTCCGGCAAACGCCATTGGCGCGCGAGTTCGCCACCGACATCGGCGTAGGTGAATCCCCAGCGGGCCCGCTCCGCGTCGAAAACCTGCCAAAACCGGCCCTCGGCCTGCAACAACATCTCGCGCGACTCGTCCGGCATGCGGTCGTATATCAGCAGCGCCCCCATTTGATGCAGCAAGCCCCCGACAAAGAATCGCTCGATATGCAAAACACCGCTCAGCTTGGCGAATTGCCTCGCAATCACCGCGCAATAAACGCTGTGCACCCAAAAATCCGTGGTATTCACCAGCGAGGACGGAATGCGCTTGAACATGTCCGCCGCGCAGGTGCTCAACAGCAAATGATGGAAGTCGTTCAAGCCAACGACGGCGATGGCCCGGGAAATGGTGCTGATGCGGGACGGGTGCCCATAGATGGGGCTGTTGACCACTTTCAGCAAACGGGCCGCAAGCCCGGCGTCCAGCGCCACCACTTCGCCGACATCCTGCAGCGAAGCATTCTGGTCGTTGATCATGCCGTTGATGCGCAGAAAAACATCCGGCAAAGACACCAGATGGGGGGAGCCTCGCACCAAGCTCTGCGGACTGGGACTCACCATGAGCGCTTATCGGTAATACTGGCCTAACACCCGCGAAACATACTCCTGAGTCTCCGGATAAGGGGGGATCTGGTTGCCATGGCGAATGACGGCGTTCTCGCCGGCGTTGTAGGCGGCCACAACCAGCTTGAGGTTTGCCCCGAACATGCCGATCAAGTCGCGCAGATAGCGCGCGCCGCCTTCGATATTGGCGTTGGGATCGTGACGATCGCTGACGCCATAGCGGGATGCCGTATCCGGCATCAACTGCATCAAGCCGACCGCGCCCTTGGGGGAAACCGCTCTGGAATTGTACCCCGACTCGGCGCGGATCACCGCGTGCAGCAATGCCGGATCAAGGCCGTATTTGGAGGCCACGGCATCGATCACCGGGGCATACAAACGACGGTTTTTTTCCAGCTCGCGGTAGGTCACGGTAACGCCGGAAAAGGTCTTTATCAGCAACCGATAGCCGGAATGACTGGGCCGGTCCGTGTAGTACACGTGGCCGCTGCTGCGATCGGTAAACTTATAAACGTCGGCCCGCGCCGACGAAACCGCCGCCAGCAAAGCCGCCAGCGCCAGCGGATATTTACGGCACGAACGCATTTCGCCCCCCATCAACCGGGTCCACGGCGACGTCTTACGCCGTTATCGCACCAGCCTGCCGCCGACAACCGCTACCCCGCCACCATCGGCCGCACCCTAGCCGCAGCCTCTCGCGCCCGCCGTCTAGCCTCGTCCACGCCATCGGCCGATGCCAGCGCCACGCCCATGCGCCGCTTGGGAAACGATTCCGGCTTACCGAACAGCCTCACCTCGCTGTCGGGCACCAGCAAAGCCCGATCCAATCCGGCAAAAGCGACGCCCTCGCCCTCGACTTGCCCATAAATCACCGCGCTGGCACCTGGCGCCAGCAACCGAGAACATACCGGCAAGCCCAATATGGCGCGGGCATGCAATTCGAATTCGCTCTGGCGCTGGCTGACCATGGTCACCATGCCGGTATCATGGGGTCGCGGACTCACTTCGCTGAACCACACGTCGTCGCCGCGCACGAACAGCTCCACGCCGAAGACGCCACGCCCCCCCAAAGCGGCGGTCACCGCCTCGGCAATGGCCTGAGCCCGTTGCAAAGCCACAGCGCTCATGGGCTGGGGCTGCCAACTTTCCACATAATCCCCGTCTTTTTGGAGATGGCCCACCGGCTCGCAGAAATAGGTTCCAACGCCGCCTTCGCCGTCCGACGCCCGCACCGTCAGCAAAGTGATCTCGAAATCGAATTCGATCTTGGCTTCCACAATCACCCGACCCTGGTCGACCCGACCGCCGCTGCGGGCGTGTTCCCAAGCCGCGGGCAAATCGTCCGGCCCCTTGAGCATGGACTGCCCCTTACCCGAGGAAGACATGACCGGCTTCACGAAGCACGGATAGCCGATCCCGGCCGCCACCGCCGCCGCCAACTCTTCCAGCGACCCGGCAAAAGCGTAACGCGACGTGGGCAACCCCAGTTCTTCGGCAGCCAGACGACGAATACCCTCCCGGTTCATGGTAAGACGCACCGCTCGCGCGGTAGGCACCACTTCAGCCAGACCCTCGGCTTCGATGCTCTCCAGCGCGTCGGTGGCGATGGCCTCCAACTCGGGCACGATGAAATGGGGCCGCTCCCGCAACACCAACTCGCGCAACGCCGCGCCGTCGGTCATATCGATAACGTGGCCGCGATGAGCCACCTGGTGAGCCGGCGCATTGGCGTACCGATCGACCGCCACCACCTCCACGCCGTAACGCTGTAGACAAAGGGCGACTTCCTTGCCGAGCTCCCCGCCCCCCAACAACAAAACCCGCGTAGCCCCGGCAGCGAGAGGGGTCCCTATCATGGTGAACTGCGACACTGCGTTAGTTACTCCTCATGCGCTGTAGCGCCTTCAAATTCTCGTTAGCGATCACATTGTACTTCGGCGAAATTTCGATGGCCTTGCGAAAAAACGCTTCCGCCTCGTCGTACTTGCCTTCCATCATGCACAGGTAACCCACGTTGTTGTAGGCCGCATCGGGCTCCATGAGCTTGCCGAACAGGGCAACGGCCTCCTGGTAGCTCCCCAGCTTGGCGGTAACCAAGGCCAAATTGTACTGGGCGCGCTGAAAAGACGGATCGGCGCTCAAGGCCTGCTGGAACCGCGCTCGCGCCTGCTCCAAGTCTCCCGCCAAGTAATAAGAATACCCCAGGTTGTTGAGCACCATGGGCGACACGTGCACTTTCAGCGCCGCCTCGTAGTGGGCCACGGCCCCGCCGTGATCTCCGCGCAAATCGGCCAGCACGCCCAGGGCATCATGCGCTTCCCAGCGCGCCGAGTCGAGCCGCAATGCCTCCTCCAACAACTGCTCGGCGGCGACGCGATCTCGCTGATCCAGCTTAACCAAGCCAAGATCCGCCCGGGCTTCGGCGCTGCTCTGCTCCAAATCCAAGATCGACCGCAAAGCGAGTTCCGCCAACTCCAGCTCGTGCCTATCGCGATGCAAACGCCCCAAGCGCAGCAACACCGGGATATTGTTCGGCGACAGCTTATAACTTTGCAGATAGGCCAACATCGCCTCGTCCTTGTCGCCTTTCGCGCGCAGCTCGTCCCCCCGTTTGATCCACTCGTCCAGCGTCAGCGAACCGGCCTCCTCCGGCTGCCGCGACTCCAAGACCTGCAAAAACGGCGCTAAAACCTTGTCGTAAGGCCGCAAGTCCGGCTGAGCGATCTGGGTCGTCGGCGCGCAAGCCGCCAGCAATAAGGCGCTTCCACCAAAAAACAATATTTTTAAGTAACCCATAAACGACTTTATCCCAGACAGGCCCATGGCAACCGCGTTCTTAATGCGGCGGCCACCTTAGTGCAGCGACAACAGCATGTTTTTCAACCCGACAAGGGACGGCCCCAAGGCGACGATAAAAAATCCCGGCAAAAAACACATGGCTAAAGGGAAAATCATTTTTATCGGCAACTTGGCCGCCAGCTCCTGGGCCGCCTGCATTCGCTTATCGCGGAACTCCCCGGCGTAAATCCGGAGCGAGTCCGCAATGCTGGTACCGAAGCGCATGCTTTGCGTCAGCAGGCTCACGAGCCCGCGGATATCCTCCATCCCGGTCCGGGTAGCCAGGTTGCGCAAAGCGACCACCTTATCCACCCCCGCCAGCATTTCAGCATTCACTTGCACCAGCTCCGCCGCAAGCATCGGGTGGCTTATCAACATTTCCCTCGACACCCTTTGCAAGGCGGACTCGAGTCCCAACCCGGCCTCCGTGCATACCACCAGCAAATCCAGCACGTCAGGCAAACTGGCTCTCAACTCATACTGACGGCTGCGAATACACCAATCCAAAAAAAAGCTGGGGGCGACAAACCCGGCGGCCACGGCAAAAATCGTCAGCATCACCGTCGCGCCGAGCTGCAGGGACAACACGCTTCCCACCATGAAGACGGCCAAAGGCAGCGCGATCAGCCCAAGAAAACGTATGGCGTAATAATACGGAACGGCCGCCTGTCTTCTAAACCCCGCCTGCTGTAGACGAAGCCGCATTTTGTCGGCTTTGCCTTCTTCCTTCGGCGAGACCAGCATACCCAACCGATCCAGCTCGCTCAAAAAAAGCCATTCCCGGGGAGTCGCGACGGTCGTTTTGCCGGCGACCCCCTGCAAGCGCCTCCGCACCGGGTCGAACCGGTAACCCCACCAAAAGAGCACCGCCAACCCCAGGCAAAAGACCGAAAGCGCCGCAAACACGATGATTGCCAGTTGCGCCAAAGACAAGTCGAACAGCGTCATGGCAAACCGCGAGGTCGTATCCATAAACTACACCTCGATATTGATCAAACGGCCGATCCAGAGCATGCCGACCACCATCAAGCCGATCCCCAGCTCCGCCAAAAAAACGCCCGTCTCGGTTTGGAAAAACTTTCCGTATACCTCCGGTTGCAGCATCCCCATCGCGCCAAACAGAATCACCGGAATCAATCCCAACACCCAGGCCGACAAGCGCCCCTCGGCGGTCAAAGTACGGATCTGCCGTTGAAAACGAAAACGCCCGCGCAAAAGCTGGCTGATTTTCTCGAGCACCTCGGCCAAATTACCCCCGGTTTCCCTTTGGATGCTGATGGACGTGGTCATAGCCATAAGGCTCAAGCTGGGCACGCGCAACATCAATAGATTGAACGCCTGCGGCACATCTCGCCCGTAGTTGATCTCATCGAAGGTCAATCCAAACTCCTCCGCCACCGGTCCGCCCATTTCCGCCGACACATACGACATAGCCGCGCTGAAAGGCGTTCCGGCCCTGAGGGCGCGCACCATAAAATCCAGGGCATCGGGCAGCTGCTCCTCGAATTGCTCCAACCGCTTATTTCTCTCCTGGCGGAGCTTCATCAGCGGCAAAAAGCCGGCGATCGCAGCCACCAACAACACGACCCAGAAAGCCGGGGCAAACAACCACGCCCCCAAAGCGGCCACCGAAGCCAGCGCCATCATCAACAACACCACCCGATAGGCGGGCGTGCGCCGCCCGGTTTGGTCCAGCAACCGTTGCAACGGCCTCATCATGGGCATCGAATTCAACCGCCGCTCGAAAGGGCCCATGCGCCGCAGCTGCTCTTCCCGCACGAGGGACGTAACCGCCGCTTCGCGATTTTGATTGTCGATTTCCAGCAAACGCTGGCGTAGCCGCCTGCTCTCCTGCGCGCTGCTGCCAAAGGTGGGAATAATGATGATTTGCGACAACAACAGTACCGTGCCGAATACCATCAACAGAAAAATGACTAAGGTATTCTGGTCCATCCGTCCCCCTGCAACTTAAACGATTTTCGAAGTCGGCATGAACACGTGCATGTCCAAATCGATGCCGCGCTTTCGGATGCGATCCAAAAATTTAGGCACGATCCCGGTCGCGGCATACGCGCCCATGACGTTGCCCTGGGCGTCCACGCCTTGGCGCTCGAATTTGAACACCTCCGCCAACGTGATGATCTCTCCCTCCATGCCGCTGATTTCTTGAATGCTCACCACCCGGCGCCGGCCGTCCTCCATGCGCTCCAACTGCAAAATCACATTGATCGCCGAAGCGATCTGCGTGCGCACCGCCTTGACCGGCAACTCGAACCCCGACATGGACACCATGTTTTCTATACGGGCCAAAGCGTCCCGCGCGGAGTTGGCGTGAACGGTGGTCAAAGAACCGTCGTGGCCGGTATTCATCGCCTGCAACATGTCGAACGCTTCCTCGCCGCGCACCTCGCCCACCACAATACGGTCAGGGCGCATACGCAGGCTGTTGCGCACCAAATCGCGCTGCGTCACCTCGCCGCGCCCCTCGATGTTGGGCGGACGCGTTTCCAAGCGGACGACGTGCTCCTGCTGCATTTGCAATTCGGCCGAGTCCTCGATGGTGACGATGCGCTCTTCTCGAGGGATGAAGTTGGACAGGGCATTGAGCATGGTGGTCTTGCCCGACCCGGTGCCGCCTGAAATCAGCACGTTCAGCCGCGATCTGACCACCGCCTTGAGCACGTCGCTCATGGACTGATCCAACGTGTGGAGCGCCACCAGATCCTTCATTTCCATGCGATCCACCGAGAAACGCCGGATGGAAAGCACCGGACCGTCCAGGGCGAGAGGCTGGATAATGGCGTTGACGCGAGAGCCGTCTTTCAAGCGGGCGTCGACCATGGGCGACGACTCGTCGATACGGCGCCCCACCCCGCTAACAATGCGGTCGATAATTTTCAACAAATGGGCATCGTTGCGAAAATGTATCGGCGTGGCCTCCAGCTTGCCGAAGCGCTCGACATAAACCGACTTGGAGCCGTTAACCAAAATATCCGACACCGTGGGCTCGTGCAGCAGCGGCTCGATAGGCCCCAACCCCAGAATTTCGTCGAGAATGGACTTCACCACTCGGTCGCGGGACTGCGCGCTCAACGGACAAGTCTGCTGATCCATCAGGCGATAACACACATCCGTGATTTGCCGCCTCGCTTCGACCGCCTCCATGCTCGCCAACAACGACAAGTCCAAAATACGCAATAAGTCCTGATACAGCTTTTCGCCGTATTCCGACTCGCGCTCGGTGCAAAGGGCTATCGCCAACGGCGGAACGGCGAGCGAGCGAGGGGCCGGTTCCCCCACCCCTTCGCCCAACGGGTCGTCGCCTCCCGTATGGCCGACTTCGATGCCTTCATCCGCAACGGAAAAAGACTTCAAACGATCTTTTAAATTCATCGCGCCTCCGACGGCTTGAATAAACGGGACAAAAAGCCTTGGCGCTCGGGAACGCTCCTACCGGTCAAATGCTGGGCAAACTCCAGCAGCTCCAGCGTAATGGGCGCGGAAGGCGCGTAGTTCGACAACGGCGAGCCCAAATTCACCGCCTTGGCCACGTGTTGGTAATCGTTGCAAATCGTCGTGACGGCGACATTGGGCAAGGATTTGGCGATATCCTCAAGAGACACGTCGGCCTTCTTGTCGTAACGGTTAATCACCACGGTAATCCGGGAAGGCAAAATACCTAAGTCCGCGGTCATGATATGGTGCAGCCGCATGGCGTCGCGTACATGCGCGATGCTCTGCTGCACTACCACCACCACGTGGTTGGCCTCTCCGAGGACAAAAGTCGTCAACGGATCGATCAGCCGGGGTAAGTCCAGCACCACATAGGGAAATGCCGCCCGTAAAAGCCGCAACAACCTCGCCAGCCTCTGCGGCGCCACCTCACCCGGCAAAATCACGTCGTCCTGACGCGTCAACAAGACTTCCAACCCACTGCGGTGACGGGTGAGATACGACCTGATCGCCACGGCGTCCAGCTCGTCGATGATATTGATCGCCTCCAGAAGGTGGCGTTCCGGCGTCAAATCCAAATGGGTGGCCACCGACCCGAACTGCAAATCCAAGTCCACCAAGCAAGTGGGCAATTTGAGGGTGGCTGCCATCAAATCCGCGACGTTGCATGCCAGCAAGCTCGAGCCGGAACCGCCTTTCGCGTTTATGAACGCGACCAACTGCCCGGCGCCGCCGAGGGCCGAATTCGCCTGCCGCTGGAAAAGCACGTGCCGCACCGCGTTGTAGCATTCTTCGTCGTCGGCCGGCGCCACCAAATAATCTTTCACGCCAAAGCGCATGGCTTTACGCATCAACTGCGTGTTGTCCCCCGGCCCTACCACCAAAATGGGCACATGCGCAAAATTCGAAAGCTGCTCCAATACCCCTAAATCCTGCTCCGCCCCGGTATGGCTCAAAAACAGCAACAACACATCGGGGAGCGTGTCCTGCCCCAAATGAGGCAACTCGGATACCGGGCAAACTCTTACGTCATAGCCGCCACAACGCCGAAAATGATCGGCCAGCGCAGCCTGCCCGATTTCTCCGTCACCGGATATCAATAATTGATGGTTGTGGTTTTCCATTTTTCAATCCAACGATCACTTAAATTGAGTGTTTGTATTATGAGTCCATTACATTGATCAGGCATGCCTGTATCAAAAACATGACCGGCTGTTTATATCGTCCAACGAGTCGCGTCCTAAGCTCTCCGCAGCCAGGGTGGTGCTGAAGGGCGGCGAAGAAACCGCGCCGATCAAAGGAATGTTGTACGTTAAACTGTAGTTCTGAATCGACACACGAACAAACTTAATATTGTCGTAAGTCGGCGCACCCAATACCGATCCGTCTTGCCCAAGGTATTCGACAGCGACATTACCGACATCCAGATCTGGGAATAATGGGCTGTCAGTGCCGGTGCCGGAAAATGGGTTTATAAAAACCGTCACCCTCGCGATAGCCGGATCGTTAATCGGGCATACCGCCGCGACTCTTGCGCCTCGGCGCGTGGCCTCCGTCATGGAGTTCCATAAATACATCCAGCGGGCGAATTCCAGCGCGGCAAACAAGGCGATAAAAAGCAGCAATCCGGCAAATGCGAATTCCACCAGTGTCGAACCGCGCTGCCCGCTTTTCATAACAGCCTCATGGTTTCGGATACCGTCATAGGGATCGACACGGGCAAGCCATTGCCGGTATACCAAAAGAAATGCACCGTATGGGTGAAAGAAGCGGAAATCGTGAAATGATCCTGCCATCCCCCATCCGTCGCGATTAAGCTCATAAAAGTCGGATTAGTCACGGTCACCGTGTCGAACCCCGTCATCAACGGGGAGCCGCCGGTAGGAACGCCGTTCCTTACGAGATTGGTCGCCTCCTGCAGCAGAGAAGCGGGTATAGCCAAAGTTGACGAGGCGTCGTTGTAGCACGCCGATGGCGGCGCGGCCGGATACATGCACTGGTCCTGAATATAACGGGCGGCGTCGCGCAGCGACTTCCGCAAGGTGTTGTATTCCATAAAAGTCAGGCCAAGCTCTACGGTGCCGGCGACGATCAACAACAGCAAGGGCAACACGAAAACCAACTCAACGAAAGCGCTGCCCCGCGACAATCGTTGGCTATTGGCCGGTATTCGCGCACGTTTACCGAGCGATAGCGGCGATGGCCTTTTCATTAGCCGCTACTCCTGTCGAAACATATAGAAAACATGCTAGGAATCCCCGCTTAAAGGATCTTTCCACAACATCATTCGAATAGGCTGAAGCACGCCGATATTGGACCCGCCGCAGTTTTCCCCAAGGTACTCCGCGTAAATATTATTCCCCGTGCCGCTCTGCTTTACCGGCCTGGTGATGAAGAACCCGCCGATGCCGGTAACCCTTACGGGAACCTGGGTGCCGCTCATAACGGCCGGACACTGGACAAAGGCGACGCAAATCTTTCTGCGATTATGCACTACCGCGGAAGTCGCTCCTGCCGGCGGCGGCGGCTCTATCCCCGCCGTGTAATACGGGGTATTGGCGGGCTCGTTCGCATTGTTATAAGCGGCCGGCTTTTGCCCGGCGACTTGCCACGCCTGATAACCCGCGTACGTCAAATGATCCTGCGGGCAAGGCGGCCAGCCGCAACCGCTGTTAAAAATGTTGTTTAGGATCCAGGCCTGCCCTCCGGTGCTGTTCCCCGGCGGGCGCGAGCTGAAATCGCTGGGAACGGGATAGGTAACCTCGTCCCTGAAAAGCGGGTCGCCCGGCCCCGAGGGGATGCCGAAAAAGGTATTCATCCCGTTGGCTACCGGGCCGGCCGAAACACCGGTTTTCAGCTGGCCCACGGTGCTGCTGAGACAAGCGGCCGAAGTAAAACCGGCGAAGGAGTCCTGGATGCTTTTCGCCCCTTGCGCCGACGCGGCGGTTTGCAAGAGGTTGAAATTGCCGTTCATCACCGTCGTCCCGCTCGCGCAGGTTTCGGTGCTGCTCGACCGGATACAAGCCTCCTGGCCTACGACCAGGCTGGAGCGGAAGCTGTCGCAAATCAACACCGGCAGTATCTTGGCCGGACAACGCTCGGGCCCGGCCACCGCCGAAGCCGCGGTAGTCGGGCCGCTCGCCTTATTCGGTGCAGGGACCTGGGCATCTTGCGGCACTTGCATAAAAAACCGGCGGAGCGCGCTGGTTTCGGTACTGACGCGCACGAAGCGGGGCGGATTGAGCGGGTCCAGGCAATCGTAGGGAGGAGAGGTCTGAAAATCGCCCAAATGATCGGAGAACTGATAGACGACGTTGTCCAGCGTGACATGGCTGGATATGTCGGCATTGCCGTTTTCAGCCAAAAAACGGCTCAGCGTGGCTTTACTTTGGGTCGTCGCCTCGTCGCAGGAATAGCCGGCATTGATTGCCGCCGCGGCGCTCAGCGCGGCGGTATCCATGGCGTTTTGCAAGCCGGTCTTGTTCACCAGGAGATGGCTCGTATCCAGCGCCAGCCCGATCATGCCGATCAATACAAATAGGCTGATAGCGGTTATCACCACCACCGACCCGCTTTGGCGGGCCGGCCGAACATTGAGGGCGCGGGCTTGCGAGTAACGCCATGCAACCATTGTTTCAGTGTTCATCGCCAACACCTCGCTAGATACTTTCGGCGCCTACGCTAGCGAAACCGAAAATCGGTTTGCTTGCTTAGTTGCCGCCGCCGGAACCGCCGCCGCTGGTGCCGCTGCTGCCGCCGCTACCGCCGCCGATATTCCCGATGGTGATGGTTGGCATGCCGATTCGCTGATTTCCTTGCGCCGCACCGGTAACGTAGTCCTTCATGACCCTTTCGCCCCGCTCGCCGTTCAGGCTGTTGGGCGCTTCCGCGACGGGATTGCTTGCCGCCTGCGGGTCGGCGATTTGGGCGTGTTTGACGGCGTTGGCCGACTCGCCGAAATGCCGATCCAGGCGTTGCGGGTCCACGCGGAAGGTGCTGCACCCCGGCAGCGCCACAACCAAGGCCGCCACGGCCGCACTCAACAGCAGGATATTGTGTCCGTTGGATTTCATTGCGCACCTCCATCGGTCAAGGTATGACCATATTCGCCCACCAAACCGCCCTGTTTGTCGGATGCATGGGATTGCTCGGCGGAGGATGGAACCTTACGTCCCTCCAATCGGCCCATCAGGTAAAACTCCTGATCGTCGGGCGCCACGAAATAATCCGTCGGAGAGCGAATGTCTTCCCTTTTCAACGGCTTAGCCAGATGCGGGGTGGCGAATATCACCAATTCGGTTTTATTGCTCTGGTATTCCTGGCTACGGAACAACTGTCCCAGCACGGGAATATCCCCCAGATAGGGAATGCGCGAGGCATTGGCGCGGGCATTGTCGCTGATGAGGCCGGCGATGCTCATGGTTTGCCCATCGGATAACTCCAGCGTGCTGGCGGCTTTGCGCGTACGCAAGGATTTAATCGGGGTCCCGTCGGCAAACAGCGAAACCTGGGCCTCGTCCGACAACTCGCTGACCGAAACGTTGGTCGTCAAATTGATGCGGTTGCCGGACAGCACCACCGGCAGAAACTCAACGCCGACGCCGAATTCCTTGAACGCCACATTGAACCCGCTGCCCCCGAGGGTGCTGCCGCTGAACACCGGTATCGGGAACTCGCCACCGGAGAGGAACGCCGCCTTCTTGCCCGACTGGGTGGTCAGGGTGGGTTCGGACAGGATCTTCACCAGACCGGTTTCCTTGTTCGCCTCCGCCTGAAGCTGCATCAGCAAGCCGGCGCCGCCAAAATAATTGGCGAACAAGCCGGCGCCGCTTTGGAATAGGTTGGCGAATTGCGATGTGCTATCGGCATTGGCAGTGCTGTTGAGCCCCTGCACCACGCCAAAAGTCGTGTTACCGTCCCTATCCCTGGAACGGAAGCTGACACCCAGCTTGCGCCCCAGCGTCCGATCGATTTCGGCGACTTTCACCTCCAGCATCACCTGGTCGGCGCCTCCCACGTGCATCATGTTGTGCACTTTGCCGCCCATGGCGAACCCCTCGGCAAACTTGGCCGCCATGTCCATCTTTTCCAGGCTGGAAACTTCGCCGCTCAGGATAATGTCCTTACCCGCGGCCGATACGGCGATCTGCTCGCCGGGCATGAGCTGGTGGAAACGCTCCTTGAGCGAATCCTGGTCATGCACCACTTCAATGTCCAACACGCGGAGCACTTGATTACCGGCTCCCATGATCACCACGTTGGTGGAACCCAGCGATTTCCCCTGTATGAGGAAATTGCTGGGGCGCATCAGCACTACGTTGGCCACGCTAGGATCGCCCATGGTGACATTGCCGATGGCTTGGCCGGCATTAAACACCAGCGATTTGCTCAACGGCACCTGGTAATGCTGCGTGCGCATTTCCCAAAGCTTCGGCGCCCCCCCCGTAGGCAGGTCGGCGGCCTCGGACGGCGGCGCCACCAAAATCAGTCCAGCGGTCGCAACCACCGTCGCGAACCAGCAGGATGTTGCATTCCGTAATTTCATCGGTCGATCCCCCAGATCGTTCAGCAGGTTGCGTTGTCGCAGGCGCGAGGCGTTTTGCCATCCCAGTCGTACACGCGCACGCCGCGGCTTTTTTTCGCCGGCGCCACACGGGGCTCCGACGGGGCGACGGGAGTTGCCGGCGGCTGTGCTTTGGCGGGAGCCTCCTCAGCCGTGGAAGCGTCCAACGGATTGCGCAGGGCGAATTGCAGCGGCCCCTTGCGCATGGCTTCAACCAAAAGCTCGGCTTGCGCCGGCGTCACCTCCAAAGTCAAAGCCCGAACCACAATGGGCTTGTCCTTCTCCGGCGAAGCCTCCTGGTCGATAGCCAGCACGTTCACGTTCCGCAGCAACGTATAAGTCGTTCCCTCCCGCGTCGCCAGCATGTCAACCCGATTCTCCGGCATGATAAAACCGGCCACGCCAGCCACGTCGTCCACCCGCACGGTCACGGCGCGCATGCCTTCCTTGATCAAGGACGACAAGGTGCTGCCCCCCAGGTGCTCCCTCACGCGCTGGGGATAGACCAATTCACCGGGCACCATGGAACGGGTTACGATTTTGCCCACCACCGGCTTGATGTCTTTGTAATATTCGGCGGGCAAGCTGGCTTTCGGCCATTCGGCGATTTTCATGTCCTGCTCTTCCAGCCGCTTGGCGAACGGGATCGGCAAGGCCGCCACCACCACCGGCACGGTGTCGGTCCTGGAGGCAAAGCTCTCCGCCTCTTTGGAAAGCACCCACCGGTAGGCCAAAGTCGCCGCTCCCGCCGCCAAAAGCAGTGCGAAAATGAACATGATCAAGACTCGGCTATTCATGATTCGTCCTTAGTTATTTTTGTGGACACGCCACCCTCTAATACGCGGCCATTCAAGCGTCTGTGGCCACACGGTGATTTTTAGTTAAGCGTAGAACGCGTTGTCACCGTTTGCTGCTGAATCGCCCCCGCGTTCGCGCTCCTCGCATGACGGGCAATGAAAGAGCGCTTAACCGCCTTGCATTCCGCCTTACGACGGCCAATCGGCGGAAATCCGCGCCGAAATTGGCGAAAACTCCACCGCCCTTCGCCCACCCGAAGGTACGCAATATTGGGTAAGAGCCCTCTAATTTGGGTGCGTTGGCCTTCATCTCTCGCGTCAAGCGCGAAACGCCATTAGCGAATGAAAGGCCGCCTTACTTATATTTATGGCAGGAAAGGCAGCCAGTCAGGCCGCCAAAACACAACCACGATTGCCCCCACCGCAATGGCCGGCGCGAAAGCCACGCGCTTGCCGGCCCAATCGCCCTGGCGCGGCGGCAAATAGGCCACCTCTTGCGCAACGACCATATGGGTCAACATTGCGCCATAACGACGGCATAACGCCGGCAATTCTCCACGGACCAGGATAACCGCCACGGACGCCACCGCTGCCGCGGTGACGCTAACCGCAGCGATGAGAAGAACTTTCGCCGCACCGACAAAAGCGCCCACCACCGCCATCATTTTCACGTCGCCCGCACCCATGCTCGCAAAGGCATAAAGCGGCAGCAACGCCAATAATCCTGCCCCCATCCCCAGGCCGGCATCGGTCACGCTCTGCCACTGATCGATCAGTCCCGCGGACAACAAGGCGGCGCACAAACCAATGCCGTTGAGCCAATTGGGAATACGGCGAGTGAAGACATCGTAGATCACCCCCAGCGCCATAAACGTGCAAAAAAGGATGTTGGCTCCGAACTCGCCCCACACGCCATTATCGAACAACGCCACGCCACCTTACCTTCAAATCGGCCGTCAATATATCAACAAAACCGCAAATAATTCTTTTAAACTGCGGCATCACCCGCATCGGCCAATACCCGCTCTCACTAGGTGAGGATCAAGTGCAGGATGACGCATTCTTGATGCAATTACCTATCCTTGCATACCCACTGTTTATCTCATCACGCAAAAAGGCTACCGCAGCGGCTATACCAAGCACCACTAATGCGACGAACACGATCCATTCCACCAATTCTGCCCCTTCTTCGTCACGAAGAAAGTTTTTTAGCAAGCCAGTTGCAACGTGCATGACACAACTCCGTAATCGATTATTCCCAAATATTCCTGAGTGACATATGACGGGTCGCCGCGCGCGGAGATCGATTATTACTGAGGACTTCGCCGCGACCGCATCCCCGCCATATGCACCGAAAGCGCCCACCCCTGCGTGGGTCTTTTAAAGTTTTATCGTTAGCAGCTGCTGGTATTTTTTATGCAGTTGCCAATACGTTGATATCCGCTTTGTATCTCGCTCCGCAGGAAAGCTACTGCGCCGGCGATACCCAGCACCAGCAACGCCACAAACACGATCCACTCCACTAATTCCGCGCCTTCTTCGTCACGCAGAAAGTTCTTTAAAAATCCAAGAGAATAATTCATTTCAAATACCCCTTTTCGCTCGGTTTAAAAATCGGACTGTATCCATTCACTAACGCCATACGCTTGATGGCCCCTGCACTTTGAGCATAGCACAATTCCTCCAAGTGCAAGGCGCGTCACACTTCATGCTAAGCTGCGAAAAAAGGGGGCCTCTCCCCAGCCCTCGGAACCGAGACACCTAACGATTAAAAACCGCAAAAAGATCGACGATGACCACCCCAAACACCGGTAGCTTCCTAAATGGGCAAGACCAAGGCTTGCCGGCCGAATATCGACCCGCCCCCTGGCTGCAGCCGCTCCTGGCTTTCGCCGCCACGTTCACCGCCGTCCTTGCCATTGTTAACCACAGCCGCAATTCGGTGCCGTTCGAGAGCGATACGCTCTGGCACGTCGCCGCCGGCGAATGGATGCTGGACCACGGTCAAATCCTGACCTGGGACATTTTTTCCTACACCGCGGCGGGCAAGCCTTGGTTATGCCAAGAGTGGTTGAGCGAAGTCCTCATGGCTTGCATTTACCGCCTGGGAGGCTGGGAAAGCCTGTTCTTCCTCGCCGCCGCCGCGTTCGCAGCCACGCAGGCGCTGCTGGCGGCGCGCCTGCAAAAGCGGCTGACGCCTTATTTCGTGCTGACCTTTGCGATGCTGGCCTTTTTCTTCGGCATGTTTCACTTCAAAGCCCGCCCGCATGTCATCGCTTGGCCGGTATTGCTGTTGTGGCTGGCCAACGTCATCGAGGCGGCGGACCGGGACGAGGCTCCCGGCTGGTGGAACATTCCGCTGATGGCGTTGTGGGCCAATCTGCACGGCAGCTTCGTCATCGGCCTGGGCCTATTGCCGATTTTCGTGGCGGAAGCCGTCGTGCCCCGCGTGATGGCGGGCCGGTGGCGCGACCCGACGGTGCGGCGCTGGCTGGCGTTTGCGCTGGGCTGCCTGGCCGCCACCTTGATCAATCCCTATGGCATCAATCTGTTGCTGCAGATCGGCAGGTTTTTGCTGAACGGCTCGCTGGCCAGCGGCGGCGAATGGAGCTCGTGGGACTTCAGCCAAGTCAACCTGTTCGGGCCGTGGATCGTCCTCGCTTGGGGCGTCGCCCTAGTGCAGGGCATTCGCCTCCCGTTCTGGCGAACCCTGGCGTTCCTGCTCATCGTCTACGTGACCTTGCGCCATCTGCGCAACATCAACCTCATCGCCTTTGTCGTCCCCGTGCTCCTGGCAAAACCTTTGGGACAACACTGGGCGGCGCGTCGACTGAACAGCGTCGAGCGGCTGATGGCGCGGACTCGTCCGCAACACGGCCCCGTCGCGCTGGCGGCGGCAGCCCTCTTCGTCCTGGGTATCGGCAGCTTGCACGCCCGCTACACGCCGGTCGCCCCCAGCGACTACGAAACCGCCCAAGGGGCCCTGACCGCCGTGGAAAAGGCCGGCATCACCGGCCCCGTGCTGAACGACTCCTATACCAGCGGCGCGTTGATACGCCGGGGCGTCAAGGTGTACATCGATTCCCGCGGCGATCTGTACGGCGCCGACTTCGTGACGGCGTTCAGAAAAATGGCTTGGCTGGACGAAGGCGAGGCGGCAAAGCGGCTCATTCAAGGTTGCAGCGTAGGCTGGACCATCTTCCCGCCCACCATGCCGCTCAACGCCTATCTGGATATCGCGCCCGGCTGGCGCCGTCTTTACGCCGACGATTTTTACGTGGTCCACACCAACGATAAATGCGGCGGGCGGTTCGCCTCGCCATAGGCCGGCATGCCGTTCCGATCCCCCACCCGCAGCGTGGCGTTATGAAAATCAGCTTGCCCCAAATCTCCCTACCGACCCTGGTCGGCCTGTTGGTGTTCTGCGCTCTCGTCCACCTGGACGCCACGGAAGGGGACACCTATTGGCACGTCAAAGCGGGCGAATGGATCTACGCCCATCGGGACGTTCCCCGCCAGGACGCCTTTTCCTACACCAGGAACGGCGCCCCCTGGGTGGACTTCGAATGGCTGGCCGAAATCGTCCTTTATGCAGCCTATGCGCTGGACGGGTGGAACGGCTTGCGCGTGCTAGCCAGCCTTGCCGCCGCCACGGCCATCGCCGGCATCGCTCATATCCTGCTGACCCGGCGCGGCAGCCCCTATTTGGCCATCGTCTCCGCCGTCATGGCATTCGCCCTGTGTCACGCGCACTTTTGGGCCAGGCCGCACGTCTTGGCCTGGGCGCCCCTGGCGTGGTGGGCGGCCTGGCAGGCGGACGCCGGCGCCAAAGGCACGCCGCCGCCTTGGTGGACCGTTCCGGTTCTGGCCGTATGGGCCAATCTCCACGGCAGTTTCACGCTGGGGCTGGTGTTGGCGGCTCTCGCCGCCGCCGAAGCGGCCGAACGCTTATGGCGGGACGGCCGGCTATCCGTCGCCGCCGCAAAACCGTGGGGGTTATACCTGCTGGCGCTGTTCGCCGCGGCCATGGCCACGCCTTACGGGCTCGATGGGATATTGATAACCCAGCAGACTTTCAGCATGGAGAAATCCATGGCGTATATCGCCGAATGGCGGTCCCCCGACTTCCAGGGGGGAATGCACGCATTCGAATTCTGGCTGCTGCTGGTCATCGCCGCGGCGAGCTTGAAGCGGCTCGACGTGCCCTGGGCACGCTGGCTGCTGCTGTTCTTCCTCATCGACACCGCGCTGCGCTACCAGCGCAATGCGGTGCTGTTCGGCTTGCTGATCCCCGTTTATTTCGGCAAGGCCGTGGACGAAACCTGGATCAGCGCTTACGGCAGCGCGGTCAACCTCACCTTGAACCGCTGGCCTCGGCGCACCAGCCCAGCGGCGTGGTGCGCGGCCGCCGCCATCGCCTTTTATTTCGCGACGGCCCCTTTGCCCCTGCGGGACACCGGCGCCGCCCGGGGCTTCGACGCGGCGGAAGCGGTCGGTGCCGTTCGCGCCTGGAGCGCCGGGGGCGATCCCGGCCCGGTATTCAACGACTACGGCCTCGGCGGCTACTTGATCTTTGCCGGGATCAAGCCTTTCATCGACGGACGCAACCTCCTCTACGGCGACGACTTCGTGGCGCGCTACGCGGAAGCCGAAAACCTCACCTCGCCCTCCGCGTTGACCGGCATCCTGGCCGAGTACGACATCCGCTGGACGCTTTTGAGCGCCCAATCCCCGGCCGCCGCATTGCTGGACCATCTGGACGGCTGGCGCCGTCTATACTCAAACAACCGGCACGTGGTCCACGTACGTGAATCGCCCGCCTCCCCCAAACCCTGACCACGCTCAACCGACAACAGCGCATGTCCAAAGGCTTCCTCCCTCATTTCGCGTCCGGCGGCGCCATGGGACGAGGAAGTGCCCATCATCCGACGCACCACCGATGGATCCCCCGATGTCTATGATTTCCATCATCGTCCCGATATACAACGAAGCGGAAAACGTAACGACCCTGGCGGAAGCGTTGCTCGCCGAGCTGGACCGGTTGCAGCGCCCTTTCGAAATCATTTTCGTCAACGACGGCAGCGCGGACGACAGCGACCAAAAAGTCGCCGCCATGGCCGCCAAGGATTCCCGCGTTCGGCTGATCAACTTGAAACGCAACTTCGGGCAAACCGCCGCCATGATGGCCGGCATCGACCACGCGCAGGGCGCCATCATCGTGCCCATGGACGGCGATTTGCAAAACGATCCGAAAGACATTAAGCGCCTGATCGACAAGCTCGACGAGGGCTACGATGTGGTGTCCGGTTGGCGCAAAAATCGTCGGGACCCGCTGTTCCGCCGCAATATCCCCAGCCGCATCGCCAACCGCATCATTTCGTGGATTTCCGGCGTGGTGCTGCACGATTACGGCTGCTCCCTCAAAGCCTATCGGCGCGAAATTCTCGACGACGTCAAACTTTACGGCGAAATGCATCGCTTCGTTCCCCTCTACGCCAGCCTGAACGGAGCCAGGGTCGCGGAAATCCCCGTCTCCCACCATCCGCGCATACACGGCGCGTCCCATTACGGTTTGGAGCGGGTCATCAAGGTTTTGCTCGATTTGATCGTCATCCGCTTTTTGGCGCGTTACGCCACCAAGCCCATGTACGTCTTCGGCGGCTTCGGCTTCCTGTCCTTGGCCTTCGCCTCGTTAACCGGCTCCTACGCCCTGTACCTTAAATTTTTCGAAAACACCTCCCTCATCCTGACCCCCCTGCCCCTGCTGACGGCCATGGCCATTACCACCGGCATCATGTCGATTTTGATGGGCTTATTGGGCGAGTTGCTGGCCCGCACGTACCACGAATCGCAAAACAAGCCCATTTACCGGATCAAAAACACCATTAACCTGGATAAGCGTTGACCCATGTGCGGCATCGCCGGTTTCGCGGGAGAAGGCAGCAGGGAAGACGTGGTCGCCATGAACACCGCCCTCGCGCATCGGGGACCCGATGGCGAGGGCTACCACGAAGACGCGGCGCGGCGGCTGTTCCTAGCCCATCGGCGCCTGGCCGTGCTGGACATTCAGGCCGGGACGCAGCCCATGTGGAACGAAGACGGCCGGGTTTGCGTGGTCTTCAACGGCGAGATCTACAACCACGCCGAACTGCGGCAGGAACTGCTCGGCAAGGGGCACGTTTTCCGCTCCCACCATTCCGACACGGAAGTGCTGGTGCACGGCTACGAAGAGTGGGGCGACGGCTTGCCGCTGCGGCTCAACGGCATGTTCGCCTTCGCCGTCTATGACGCCGGCCGCGGCCGTCTTTTTCTGGCGCGGGACCGCTTCGGCGAAAAACCGCTTTATTACTTCAGCAGCCCCAAACTCTTCGCGTTCGGCTCCGAAGTCACCGCCTTGCGGCGTCACAGCGGCATCAACCCCGCGATCGACACGCTGGCGTTGCAAAAATTTTTCGCCTATTCGTTCATTCCCGCGCCCCACAGCCTTTATCAAGGCATCCGCAAACTGCCGCCCGGCCACGCCTTGAGCTGCGACCTGGCCACTTTGCGGACCAGCGAGCGGGAATATTGGCGCTTTCGCATCGAACCGTTCGAAACCGTTCCCGCCGACGCCGAATCCGCTTGGCGCGAGGAGCTGCGCCATTTGCTCCGGCAGGCGGTCAAGCGCAGGCTGGCGAGCGACGTGCCGCTGGGCTTGTTCACCAGCGGCGGCATCGATTCCAGCGCCATGCTGGCCTACGCCGCCGCGGAAAGCGGCGCCCAGCCCATCGAGACGTTCGCCATCGGTTTCCGGGAAGCCAGCTACGACGAATCGCCCCACGCCCGGCGCATCGCCCATGCTTTCGGCAGCGCGCATCACGAGGAAATCCTCGATATCGACAAAGCGCGGGAACTCATCCCCGACGTGTTGCGGCGCCTCGACGAACCCATGGCCGACGCCTCCATCGTACCCACCTACCTGCTATGCAAATTCGCTCGCCAACACGTTACCGTGGCCTTGGGGGGCGACGGCGGCGACGAGCTGTTCGCCGGCTACGATCCGTTCCGCGCGCTGAGGCTCGCCGGCTGGTATCGCCGGCTCGTGCCCGGCTGGGGACATAAGCTGATCCAATCCTGCGCCGCCGGGCTGCCCGTGTCCGACGCGAACATGAATTTCAGCTTCAAATTGCAGCGAGCGCTGCGCGGCGCGGGCCACGGCCCCGCATTTTGGAATCCGGTATGGCTGGGCGCGGTGGGCCCGGACGAACTGGAGCAGCTGTGCAACGAGCCGATCAGCCCCGAAGCGCTGTATCAAGAGGCCATCGCCGCCTGGGAAAGCTCCTCCGCCGACAACGTCGTCGACCGCAGCCTGGAGTTTTACACCCGCTTTTACCTGCCCGACGACATCCTCACCAAGGTCGACCGGGCGTCCATGATGGTGTCGCTGGAAGTGAGAACGCCTTTTCTCGACAACGACCTGGCGGACTTCGCCCGCCGGCTGCCGCACACGTTCAAATTGCGGGGCGGTTGCGGCAAATACCTGCTCAAGCAAGCGCTGCGCGGCGTCATCCCCGAAGCCATTATCCGGCGCCCCAAAAAAGGCTTCGGCATGCCCATCGCCCGCTGGCTGCGCGACTGGCCGATGCCCGCCGCGCCCGCGGCGGCCGCGGGGTTGAATAGCGACTGGATGCGCGCCCGCTGGGACAGCCACCGGGCCGGCAGCGCCGACCATCGCCAGCTGCTGTGGGCATGGCTGGCGCTGTGCCGGCATTTGCAAACCGAGGAAGCGCAATAGCGGCTTGAAAGCTAATATTCCCTCGCGGCGCATGCGCCGCGTCCGTACCCCCTGACTCCGCGACGCCCTAACCGCCATGCATCACCTCGACTTGCTCGCCTGCCCCCTCACCGGCTCCGCCCTGCGGCGAACCGGGGACGCCCTCGTCGGCGCCACCGGCCACCGCTACAGCGTCACGCCCAGCGGCATCCCCTTGTTCGCCGAGCAGCACTGCTCGGAAGACGCCAAACGCCAGCAAGCCCACTACGACCGCGTCGCGGCGGCGTACATCGCCAGTCTGGCCTATCCCCACACCTTGGAATACATGGATTATCTCGACACCGCGTTCCTCGACGCGGTGGGCGACGCGCCGCTGGATACCGTGGCCGAAATCTGCTGCGGCACCGGCGAAGCCTTTCGCCTGCTGGGAAGCCGCGTCGGCAGGGGCGTCGGCGTCGATATTTCCGTGGCCATGCTGGAAGCGGCGGTAAGCGCGCGGGAAAATCCGCGACTGGAGTTCACCCAAGGGGACGCCACCCGTTTGCCCCTCAGGTCCGGGGCTTTCGACGCGGTGTTCATGTTCGGCGGCATCCACCACGTCAACGACCGGCAAAAGCTTTTCGGCGAAATCGCCAGGATACTCAAGCCGGGAGGCCGCTTCTATTGGCGTGAGCCGGTCAGCGACTTCTGGCTGTGGCGCGCCTTGCGGGCCGTCATTTACCGCCTTTCGCCGGCCTTGGACCATGCGACGGAGCGTCCGCTCCTCTACGAGGAAACGGTGCCGGTGCTGCAAGCGGCCGGCTTGCGCCCGCTCCAGTGGCGCACTTACGGATTTTTCGGTTTTTGCCTGTTCATGAATAGCGACGTCCTGATATTCAACCGCGCCTTCCGCTTTATCCCCGGAATCCGCCGGCTCACCCGCTGGGCGGCGGCGCTGGATGACCGGATCACCCGCACGCCGACCATGGGCAACGCCGGGCTTCAAGTGATCGGCTGCGCCGAAAAACCCCGGGGCGAACCCGCGTGAAAATCTTTTTCACTCTCTGCGGCATGGTGGGATTCACCGTGGCCGCCAATATCCTCATGAAAAAAAGCGCCATGGAAAGCGGCGGCGCCGACTCCTGGCTCGCGGCCATGGTCAGCTGGAAACTCGCCGCGGCGCTGAGCTGCTTCGCCGCGGGCGTGCTGCTCTACGCGGTATTGCTCCGATGGCTGCCGCTGAGCGTCGCCCAATGCTTCGCCGCCGCGCAGTTCGTCGGCGTGATCTTGGCGTCCATGCTGATTTTGTCCGAGCCCATCGCCACGGGGCAGTGGATCGGCATCGCGCTGATCGCCCTGGGCATCATAGTGGTGGGGCTGACGAGCCCGACCGTTTAGCCGCAACGGTCAGCGCCGCGGATAACAGTCCCAGGCTTTTTCGTATTCGCCGGTGCGCCGATTGCGATACCCCTTGGCGCCGGCCGGTTCGTAGTATGTGCCGGTGGACTTGTCCAGCAGGCCGCCCCCGGAGGGCACCAGCTTGCTCGTGTCCTCCGCGCTTTTGCCCTTGTTCGCAGCAGCGGCGGACTTCGGCACCCTTACCTTGATGTTGCCGTTCTCGTCTTCTTCAATGACGATGCTGCCGCCCCCCTCGTCGCCCTCGTTGTCGTCCGCCCACGCGTAATTCGACACGGCCAAAGCCAGCGCCGCCAACAATAAAAACCGCCTGCCCATCCGCATCTCTGGTCGCTCCTCGCGGCTTAAACCGCAACGTTAGTCACATGGCTATCGGCGTGTCCGGCACAGTCGCGGCGGCGACTTCCGCCGAACGGGATAACCTCGAGAAGCCCCGCCCCACCCTCATGCGCCGGCCTCCGGATCATGGAATAATAGTTCCATCCTTCTTCAATTCCACAGACACGCCCATGGCCCAATACATCTACACCATGAACCGGGTGAGCAAGATCGTGCCGCCCAGCCGTTTCATCCTGCGCGACATCTATTTGTCCTTCTTCCCCGGCGCCAAAATCGGCGTGCTGGGCCTCAACGGCTCCGGCAAATCCACCCTGCTGCGCATCATGGCCGGCATCGACACGGAAATCGACGGCGAAGCCCGTCCCCAGCCCGGCATCAAGGTGGGCTACCTACCGCAGGAACCGCAGCTGGACCCGGCCAAGACCGTGCGCGGCAACGTGGAAGAAGCGGTGGCGGAAATCAAGCAGAAGCTGGCCGAACTGGACGCGGTGTACGCCGCCTACGCCGAGCCCGACGCCGACTTCGACGCCATCGCCGCCAAGCAGGCCGAGCTGGAGGCTTTCATCCAGGCCTGCGACGGCCACGAACTGGACCGCAAGCTGGAAATCGCCGCCGACGCCCTGCGCCTGCCGGACTGGGACGCGGACGTGACCAAGCTGTCCGGCGGCGAGAAGCGCCGCGTGGCCCTGTGCCGGCTGCTGCTGTCCAACCCCGACATGCTGCTGTTGGACGAGCCCACCAACCATTTGGACGCGGAATCCGTCGCCTGGCTGGAGCGCTTCCTGCACGACTACCCCGGCACCGTGATCGCCGTGACCCACGACCGCTACTTCCTGGACAACGTGGCCGGCTGGATTCTGGAACTGGACCGCGGCCACGGCATCCCCTGGGAAGGCAATTACTCCTCCTGGCTGGAGCAGAAGGAAAAGCGCCTGGAGATAGAAGAAAAGCAGGAAACCGCCCGCATCAAGGCCATGAAGGAAGAGCTGGAATGGGTGCGCACCGCGCCCAAAGGCCGCCACGCCAAGAGCAAGTCCCGTCTGGCGCGTTTCGACGAATTGGCCTCCCAGGAATCGCAAAAGCGCAACGAAACCCAGGAAATCTACATTCCGCCCGGCCCGCGCCTGGGCGACGTGGTGGTGGAAGCGGAAGGCCTGAAGAAAGGCTTCGGCGACCGGCAGCTCATCGACGGCCTGGATTTCCGCCTGCCCAAGGGCGGCATCGTCGGCGTCATCGGCCCCAACGGCGCCGGCAAGACCACCCTGTTCCGCATGATCGCCGGTGCCGAACAGCCGGACGCCGGCACGTTGCGGGTGGGCGACACGGTGCAACTGGCCTACGTGGAGCAGTTCCGCGACGGCATGGACGACAAGAAAACCGTGTGGGAAGAGATTTCCGACGGGCTGGACATCATTACGGTGGGCACCTACCAAACCCCGTCCCGCGCCTACTGCGGCCGTTTCAACTTCAAGGGCGGCGACCAGCAAAAGCGCATCGGCGACTTGTCCGGCGGCGAACGCAACCGCGTCCATTTAGCCAAGTTGCTCAAGGCCGGCGGCAACCTGCTGCTGTTGGACGAACCCACCAACGACCTGGACGTGGAAACCCTGCGCGCCCTGGAAGAAGCCTTGCTGGCCTTCCCCGGCTGCGCCGTCATCATCTCCCACGACCGCTGGTTCCTGGACCGCGTCGCCACCCACATCCTGGCTTTCGAGGGCGATTCCAAAGTGGTGTGGTTCGAGGGCAACTATGCCGACTACGAGGCGGATCGCAAGAAACGCCTGGGTGTGGACGCGGACACCCCGCACCGCATCAAGTTCAAGCCGCTGGAGCGCTAGCAGCCAAGCCTCCCTCCCGCCGGGAAAGCCGCCGCGAAGCGGAATAATTAAGGCTGCTTGCGGGGGTAGGGCGAAGGGGGATTAAAAGGCCGCAGCTTTTCGATCCCCTCCTCCCTGCCTGCTCCCTAAGGGAGAGCGCAGCGAGGGTTTAGGCGCTAATCCGGGTGCTGGCCGCAATGCAGCGCCAGCCACACCGTTTCCCGCGCCGGGTCGGTCCACTCCACCCGGTGACGGCAGTGGGCGGGCAGCCAAACGTAATCGCCCGCCGTCAATTCCAGGCAGTCCGCCTCGCCTTCCACACGCAGGCGCGCCGCGCCGGACAGCAACGACACCCACTCGTCCCAATCCTGGTCGTACCACTGGCCGGGCGGAGTGACATGCCCCTGGGAAACGATGCGTTCGACGCGCACGCCGGGCGCCCGCATGAGGGTTTGGAAACATTCCTGCTGCGGGTCGTGCTCGACGCCCGCCAAGTCGTACAGGTTGCCGCGCCTAATCGAGGGCATCCGCCACCAGCTGCCGCTGCTGCTCCATGTGCAAGCGATGGCTGCCCACCGCCGGGGCGGCGGACATGGGCCTGCCGGCGTAGCGCAGTTCCACGCCGCCGCCGACGGAATCCAGGAAGCGGTGCTTGATTTGGTGCCAAGCGCCTTGGTTTTCCGGCTCTTCCTGGCACCACACCAGCTGTTTCATATTGGGGTAACGGGCCAGGATGTCCTTGAACTGGGTTTGCGGGAAAGGATAGAGCTGTTCCACCCGCACGATGGCGATGTGATTGGATTTCAGCGCCCGGCGCGCGTCCAGCACGTCGTAATAGACCTTGCCGGCGCACAGCACCACCCGGGTCACGGCCTGCGGATCCAAGGGGTCGATTTCGTCCAACACCGGCTGGAACGCGCCTTCCGCCAGCTCGGCCAGGCTGGAAACGGCCTGCTTGTGACGCAACAGGCTCTTGGGGCTCATCACCACCAGCGGCAAACGGCAAGGCCGCAGCACTTGGCGGCGCAGCAAATGGAAAATTTGCGCCGGCGTGGTGGGCACGCACACCTGGATATTGTGCTCGGCGCACAGTTGCAGGTAGCGCTCCAAGCGCGCCGAGGAATGCTCCGGCCCTTGCCCCTCGTAACCGTGGGGCAGCAGCACGGTGAGATGGCACAGCAATCCCCACTTGGCTTGGCCGGAGCTGATGAACTGGTCGATGTACACCTGGGCGCCGTTGGCGAAATCGCCGAACTGGGCCTCCCAAATCACCAAGGATTCCGGCTCCGCGGTGGAATAACCGTACTCGAAACCCAACACGCCCGCTTCCGACAGCAGGGAGTTGAACACCTCGAAACGCGCCTCCCCTTGCGTCACCGTGCGTAGCGGCGTGTAGGACTGGCCCGTTTCATTGTCGTACACCACCGCGTGGCGGTGGAAAAACGTGCCGCGCTCCGAATCCTCCCCCGACAAGCGCACGCTGAGTCCTTGCGCCAGCAAGCTGGCGTAAGCGAGGGTTTCCGCGTATCCCCAGTCCAGCGGCTCCTCGCCCAGCATCATGCGCCGGCGCGCATCGCGGATGGCGACCACGCGGGGATGGGCGACAAAGCCCTCGGGCAAGTCCAGCAACCGCTCGCCCAACGCGCGCAGCGTCTCCGGCGCGACGGTGGTATCGGCCGGGGCGTCCCAGCCATAGCCGAAATAGGGCCGCCAACTGCGCTTGTAGTGCTCGGGGTTGGGGACGATTGGGCGCGACACCACGTCCGCCGTTTCCAGCGCTTGCCGATAGGCCTGCTCCATCTCCGCCGCCTCGCCCGGCACGATCACCTCCTCCCGCTCCAGGCGTTCGGCGTACAAGCGCCGCACCGAGGGATGGTTGCGGATGAAGCGGTACATGAGCGGCTGGGTGGCGGCGGGCTCGTCCGCCTCGCTGTGCCCCTGGCGGCGGTACCCGATCAAGTCGATCACCACGTCCTTGTGGAAGGTCATGCGGTAATCCAGCGCCAGCTGGGTCACGAACAGCACCGCTTCCGGGTCGTCGGCGTTCACGTGGAATACCGGCGCCTGCACCATCTGCGCCACGTCGGTGCAATAAGGCGTGGAGCGGGCGTCGTTGACGCGGCTGGTGGTAAAACCGATCTGGTTGTTGATGACGATGTGCAGCGTGCCGCCGGTGTGGTAGCCGCTGGTTTCCGCCATGTTGAGGGTTTCCATGACGATGCCCTGGCCGGCCATGGCGGCGTCGCCGTGGATCAGCACCGGGAGCACCTCCTTGAGGCGGTTTTCACCCAGCCGGTCCTGCCGGGCCCGCACCGAACCCTGCACCACGGGATTGATGAATTCCAAATGGGAGGGGTTGAACGCCAGGGCCAGGTGGACGATGCCGCCGCGGCTGGCCACGTCGGAAGAAAAACCCATGTGGTATTTCACGTCGCCGGACGTGGCCTGGGACGCTTTCTCCGCCGTGCCCTCGAACTCGCGGAACAACTGCGCCGGTTGCTTGCCGAGGATGTTCACCAGCATGTTGAGCCGGCCGCGATGGGCCATGCCGATGACCATTTCGCGCGTGCCCTGCTCGCCGGCCCGCTGGATCAGCTCGTCCATGAGCGGGATCAGGCTTTCGCAGCCTTCCAGGGAAAAGCGCTTCTGGCCGACGTATTTCTGGTGCAAATACTGCTCGATGCCCTCGGCGGCGGTCAGCATGCGCAGCAGCCAGCGCTTCTTGGTCAGGTCCAGCACCACACGGCCGCGGGCCATTTCCAAGCGGTCCTTGATCCAAAACTTGATGCCGGTGTCGGCGATGTGCAGGTACTCGCTGCCGATGCTGCCGCAGTAGGTTTCCTTGAGCAGCGCCAGGATTTCCCGCAGCGGCAGGCGGTCCGGGCCGTAGAGCGTGCCGGTGTCGAACACCGTGTCCAAATCGGCCTCGCTCAGGCCGAAATAGGCCAGTTCCAAGTCGGGCACGGCCGGCTTGGGCAAGTATTTAAGGGGATTATTGTCCGCCGCCTGATGGCCGCGCAGGCGGTAGTGGTAGATCAGCCGCGCCACGCCGGACTGCTTGCGGATGTTTTCTTCCGACAGGGTGAATTTCAGGTCGCCCCGGTAGCGGACGGCGTTGGCCTCCTTGGCCTCCTGCACCAGCCGCTTGCGGATCTTGCTGTGGGCCACCTCCGGCTGGCCGTGGGCGCTTTCGTGCAGCACGGCGAAGTGGACGCGCCAGCTTTCCTCCACCGAGTCCGGATCCCTCAGGTACTGCTCGTACATCTGCTCCAGGAAAGCGGCATTGGCGCCGGAAAGGGCGGAGTCCTGCTCGAGTAGATCGGTGGGATGGCTCATGGGGCGGCAGCGATATGAATCCGTGGATTACGCCATGGTAATGCAAGTAGCCCTTTTTCAGAACAACGACTGCACCGCGTCCAACGCCCGCTGGGCCGGTCCCACGCAATCGGCCGTTTCCTGCGGCGCGGAGCCGGCCACATAGGCCAGTTGCCGAGCGCCGGGACAGCTTTCCGCGGCGCGTTTGCCGCTGGCCGTGTCGGTCCACACCAGTTCGATTTTCTCCGGCGGTGTCGGCTCCAGCGGCTCGCGGCTGAAACGGCGGAAAGCGTCGATCCAGATGGGCAAGGCGCCGCGCGCGCCGGTCAGCTTGGCCGGCTGGTTGTCGTCGCGCCCCACCCACACCACGCCCACGTAGTCGCCGCTGAAACCGGCGAACCAGCTGTCGCGCAGATCGTTGGTGGTGCCGGTCTTGCCGGCGACGTTGAAATCTTCCGGCAACACGGAGTAAATCGAACGGGCCGTGCCCTCCCTCGCCACTTCCTGCAGCACGGTGTTGAGCACGTACACCGGCGCCGCGTCCACCCCGGCGTGCACGTCCAAGCCGTAGCGCTTGAGCGGCTGGCCTTCGCTGTCCAGCACCGCCAGGATGGAGCGCAGCGGTGTGACGAAGCCGTCGTCGGCCAGGGTCTGGTACATCTGCGCCACGTCCAGCACGGACATTTCCGCCGCGCCGAGCAGCAGCGACGGGAAGGCGTCCACCGGGCGGTTGACGCCCAGGCTGCGCAAGGTCTTCACCGTGTTGGGCACGCCCAGGTCCAGGCCCAGGCGCACGGTGGCCAGGTTGTAGGATTCCGCCAGGGCTTGATGCAGCGGCACCAGGCCGTGCTCCTTGCCGTCGTAGTTTTTCGGCACCCACAGGCCGCCGCCCTCGTTCTTCAGGTGAATGGCGTTGTCCTTGAGCAGGGTGCCAGCGGTGTAGCGACGCGATTGCTCCAGGGCGGTGAGGTAAACCACCGGCTTGTACAGGGAGCCGATGGAGCGCACGGCATCCACCGCCCGGTTGAAGCCGGCGTCCTCCGGATCGCGCCCGCCCACCAGGCCGGCCACCTCGCCGTTGACCCGCTGGGTAACGATGGCGGCGGCTTGCAGCTGCTCCAGCCGATTGGCTTTTTCCAAGCGCGGCAGGGTGTCCTCCACCGCCGCTTCCAATTGGCGCTGCACTTCCGAATCCAGGGTGGTGATGATGCGCAGGCCGGTGGAGGCCAGGTCCTCGTCCTTGTACTCGTCGTGCAGCTGGCGCCGCACCAGGTCGAGGAAGGCCGGGTGGCGCGCCACCGAGCGGTGGGTGGCTTTCACCACGTCCAAGGGCTGGCGCTTGGCCGCTTCCGCGTCGCCTTCCGGGATGACGCCGGTGGCCACCATGGTGTCCAGCACCAGATTGCGGTGGCGCAGGGCTTTCTCCGGATCGCGGCGCGGATCGTAGTGGGCCGGGCCGCGCACCAGGGCCACCAGCATGGCCATATGCTCCAGCTTGAGGTCGTGCAGCGGCCGGCTGAAATAGAACTCGCTGGCGAGGCCGAAGCCGTGGATGGCGCGGGCGCCATCCTGGCCCAGGTAGATTTCGTTGAGGTACGCTTCGAGGATTTCGTCCTTGGGATAGCGCGCGTCCATGATCAGCGCCATGAAGGCTTCGTTGATCTTGCGCCCCAGGCTGCGCTTGGAAGTGAGGTAGAAATTCTTCACCAGCTGCTGGGTGATGGTGCTGCCGCCCTGCACCAGCCCCATGGCCTTGGTGTTGGCCCACATGGCGCGAGCGATGGCGCGGGGCGAAACGCCGTGGTGGTGGTAAAAATCGCGGTCCTCCATGGCCAAAAGGCCCTGGATCAGCAGGGGCGGCACTTCCGCCAGCTTCACCAGGATGCGGTCTTCCTTGCGGCTGGGGTAGAAACTGCCGATCTGCACCGGGTCCAAGCGCACCAGCGCCGCGTCCTTGCCGTTGGCCAGGTCCTGCATGGCGGCGACCCGGCCGCCCTCCAGCACCACTTTGACGCGGCGATTGGCCTCCTCCTTGTCCCAGAAACGGAACGGCCGGCTGCTGAGCCAGAATTCGTCGCCCCGCCGCACGTAACTGGCCGGGGTGGTCAGGCGCGTATCGAGGCGGTAATGCAGATCGTCCAAAGTGGCTTGCAACCGCTCCGGCGTCACCGGCGCGCCGGCGTACAACTCCAGCGGGCGGGCATAAACATAGGACGGCAGCTCCCAACGCTGGCCCTGGAACTGGTAGCGCACGGTGTAGTCCAGGTAGCCCAGGTAGGCGAGGAACAACAGCAGGCCCAACGCGTAGGCGGGCCACAGCCTCAGCCAAAAGGACGGGCGTCCGCCGCGGGGTTTGCGAGCGGGCGGCGGAGGAGGTGCGGCTTTTTTTCTTGGGGGCATGGGGTCAACCGATAAGGCGGCGGCAAAGGGCCGGGACGGGCCGCGCCGTTACGCCGCTACTGACATTCAAGTTACAATGGCTCAATCGTTCACAAGGAGACTGTCATGCAATTCACCGCTATTCGCCGCCTGGCCGCCGCCCTGGCGTTGACCGCGCCGCTGGCCGGTTGCTCTTTCGTCGACCTGACGCCCGGCGGCGACAAAGTGCGCGTGCTGAGCCTCAACGAAGTGGGCCGCTGCACGCTGTTGGGCCGCGTCAGTTCCAACACCAAGGCCTCCATCGGCTTTATCGCGCGCAGCAAGGAAGCGGTGCAGGAAGAGGTCAACCGGCTGTCGCGCAATAACGCGGCGGATATGCACGGCGATACCATCGTTCCCCTGGGCCCGCTCATCGACGGCGAGCAGGGCTTCAACGTCTATCGCTGCATCAATCCCTGATCCGCCCTTTGCGGCGGGCTCACGAACGCTAGCGGGCATAGCTTAACCCATGCCCGCTCCAGCTTAGCGTGACGCCGCTCCCAGGCCCGGCGAAAGGCTCGCACAACCACAAATCCCCCACCGCAGCCAAGCAGCCGTCGACATAAACCAGCGGCACGCGCTCGCGCACCCAAGGCGGCAACAGCGCCGACTCCTGAAACAGCTTTTTCAACGCATGGCTGCCCTGCCGGCCCGGCAGGCGGCAGCGCTCTCCGCCCCGGCGATAGCGCACCTGCATGGCCCCATGCCAGCCTACCGGCAGCGGGCCGTCGCCGCTGAGCAACCGCAACACGCCGTTGCCCGGCAAAACCAGCGGCCGGCGGCCGTCCCAAGGGTAAACCACCTGCGCATCCAGCGGCGGTAGGGGGCGCAAGGCGTATAGCCGATCGCGGTAGCGCCGCACCTCCCCCTCCCGCCAAGCCACGTGGGGATTGCGGTGTTCGGCGGCGGTCAGGACCTCGGCGACGATGCGCTGCAGCACCGCCGCCGACGGCGCGCGAAACCCGGCATGCCGCAACCAATGGCGCAACGCCAAACGCTGCTCCGGCGCTTGCCATCGGCGCAGGCAGGCCACGCTCAAGGTTCCTTCCGGCCCGCCCGCGCCGGCCGCCAGCAGCAAATCCTCAGCCAACCGCTCTAACTGGCTCTGGGCTTCGGCGCAATGGCGCGCCGTGCGCCCCAAAGTGGCCGCCACGCCCGGCCAGCGGCCGGCCAGCAAAGGCATCACCTCGCGGCGGATAAAGTTGCGGTCATAGGAAGTGTCCCGGTTGCTGGGATCCTCCACCCATCGCAAGCCGTGAGCCTCGGCGTAGCCTTGCAACGCCTCCCGGCTCCACGCCAGCAAAGGCCGTAGCAGCCTGCCTCTGCCCAGCGCCATGCTTTCCGGCATGGCGGCTAGCCCGGCCAGCCCGGCGCCGCGCAGCAATTGCAGCAACACCGTTTCCGCCTGGTCGTCGGCGTGCTGCGCGGTGAGCAGGGCCTCGCCTTCTTCCAGCAACGCCTCGAAAGCCCGGTAGCGGGCATCGCGCGCCGCCTCCTCGGGGCTTTGCCCGGGCGCCGCCCGGGCATCCACCCGCATCAGGCGGAACGGGACATTCAACTCACTGCAAGCCTTCGCGCAGTGCTCGGCCCAGGCTTCCGCCGCGGGCTGCAAGCCGTGGTGCACGTGCACCGCCGCAAAACGAAAGCGCCCGTCGGCCAAGCCGAGACGGGCGCATTGGTGCAGCAGGACGTGGGAATCCAGGCCGCCGCTGTAACCGATCCAATAGCGGTTGGCGAGCCCCGAGGCCGTCAGCCTACCCGCCAGTTCCGCCGCATCCATGGCGAAAGCGGATTAGGAGTTGTCCCCTTCCAGGTACACGCCGTAATCCATCAGGCGTTCGTAACGGCGTTGCAACAGCACCTCCAGGGATTGCTCCTGCAGCTCCTGCAAATGGCGCTTGAGGGCGGTCTTGAGGTTGTAAGCCATTTTGGCGCGGTCGCGATGGGCGCCGCCCAGGGGCTCCGGCACGATCTCGTCGATCAGGTTGAGTTCCTTCAGGCGGTCCGAGGTGATGCCCATGGCTTCGGCCGCCAACTCGGCCTTGTCGGCGCTCTTCCACAAAATGGAGGCGCAGCCTTCCGGCGAAATCACCGAATAAGTGGAATATTGCAGCATCAGCAAGCGGTCGCCCACGCCGATGGCCAGGGCGCCGCCGGAACCGCCTTCCCCGATCACCGTGCAGATGACGGGGGTGCGCAGTTTGGACATTTCGAGCAGGTTGCGGGCGATGGCCTCGCTCTGGCCGCGCTCTTCCGCGCCGATGCCGGGATAAGCGCCGGGCGTGTCGATGAGACAAATCACCGGCAGGCGGAAGCGCTCCGCCAGCTTCATCAAGCGCAGGGCTTTGCGGTACCCCTCCGGACGGGGCATGCCGAAGTTGCGATAGATTTTTTCCTTGGTGTCGCGGCCTTTTTGCTGGCCGATAACCATGATCGGCTGGTCGTCCAGGCGGGCCAAGCCGCCGACAATGGCCGGATCGTCGGCGAAAGCCCTGTCGCCGTGCAGTTCATGGAACTCGTCGCACATCGCCTCGATGTAATCCAGCGTGTACGGCCGCATGGGATGGCGCGACACCTGGGAGATTTTCCAAGCCGACAAGTCCGAGAACAATTGCTCGGTGAGCTTGCGGCTTTTCTCCTCCAGCTTGCCGATCTCGTCGGAAATATTGATCTGGTTGTCGAAGCCTACGTGGCGCAGTTCTTCGATCTTGGCTTCCAGCTCGGCGATGGGTTGTTCGAATTCGAGAAACTTGAGATCCATTTTGTACTTATATGTAGTGCGGGCAATGGGAGGTCAATCGAGAACTTCCGCCAGGAAATTCACCAAGCTCCGCCAGGAACGGCGATCAGCCGCAGCATTATATACCGTGCCGAAGCCGGGATCATTGGCTAAGGGATTGGTAAAAGCGTGAACCGTGTTGCCGTACACATGCACCTGCCAATCGGCGCCGGCGGCGGTCAGTTCCTCCTTCAAGGCCGTCACGTCTTCCACCGGCGCCATGGGATCGTCGTGGCCGTGCAGCACCAGCACCTTGGCCTGGATGGCGTTGCCGTCGGTATTGCCCGGCGGCTTGAGCAGGCCGTGGAAGCTGACCGCGCCGCGCAAATCCGCCCCGCTGCGGGCCAAGTCCAACACGCACAGCCCGCCGAAGCAAAAGCCCATGGCGGCGACGCGGGCTGCATCCACTTCCGGCTGGCGGCGCAGCGCTTCCAGGGCGCAGGCCATGCGCCGCTGCAACAGGGCGCGATCCTCCATGAACGGCATCATCAGCGCCGAGCACTCTTCCGCGCCCTCGCCCACCCTGGCATCGCCGTACATGTCCAGGGCGAAGCCGGCATAACCCAACTCCGCAATACAGCGCGCCTTGTCCATGACGAATTCGTTGCGCCCGGCCCACGGATGGGCGATGAGCACCCCCGGCAGCGGCCCCGGCTTGGCGTCGTCGTAGGCCAGATAGCCTTGCAGGCGCGTGGCGCCGTCGCAATAATCGATGGTCTTGGTTTGCAGCATAGGGCTCCCCTCAAATAAAAACGGCGTTCAATCGGCCAGGGAGTTGCGCCAAAACCGCCCCTCTCCCTCGAACAACCGGCGGCTGTCCTCCGGCCCCCAAGTGCCGGCGGCGTAAGTGTCGATGCAGCCGCGCTCCCGCCCCCACGCTCGCAGCACCGGCTCGATCACCCTCCACGCCCACATCACCTCGTCGTAGCGCAGGAACAGGGAGTGGTCGCCTTCGATCACGTCCAACAGCAAAGCCTCGTAGGCCTCCAGATGGTAAGCGGCGCAGCCGCAGGTTCCGGCGTCCAATTGGCTGTGGCGAGTGGTCAGTTTGAGCCCCGGCTCGCGCACTTGCACCTCGGCGCGCAGGCATTGTTCCGGCTGAATGCCCATCAGCAGCCAGTTGGGCTCCCGGCCCACGCCGGTGGACTGGAACAATTGCTGCGGCGGCTGCTTGAAGCGCACGGCGATCAGGGCGCTGTTGGCGGCCATGCGCTTGCCGGTGCGGATGTAAAACGGCACGCCGCGCCAGCGCCAGTTGTCGATGTGCAGCCTCAAAGCGGCATAGGTTTCCGTGACGCTGCCGGCCGCCACGCCCGGCTCCTCCAAAAAACCCGGCATCCCTTGCGCGGCGGCGTACTGGGCGCGGTAAGCGCAGGATGCCGCCTCGCTCTCGGCGATGGGCCGGATGGACTTGAGCACCTTGACCTTCTCGTCCCGCACCGACTCCGCGTCCATGGCGGCGGGCGGCTCCATGGCCACCAGGGTCAACAGTTGCAGCAGGTGGCTTTGCACCATGTCGCGCAAGGCGCCGGTGTTGTCGTAGAAATCGGCCCGCCCCTCGACGCCGGCGAGTTCGCCGTGGGTGATCTGCACGTGGTCGATGTAATTGCGGTTCCACAACGGCTCCCAGATCAGGTTGGCGAAGCGGAACACGAAGACGTTCTGGACGGTTTCCTTGCCCAGGTAATGATCGATGCGGAAGATCTGTTCTTCGCGGAAATGGCTGTGCAGCAAACGGTTCAAGCCGTCCGCGCTGTCCAGGTCGCGGCCGAAGGGTTTTTCCACCACCAGCCGGCGCCAGCCTTGCGACTCGTCCGCCAGCCCCGCCGCTGCCAGGTTTTGCGTCACGACGGGGAATTCGGCCGATTTGACCGCCAAGTAGAACACCGCGTCGGCCGAAATCGCCGCTTGCAACCGGCGGTAGCTGTCGGCATCGGCCAAATCGCCGCGGAAGTATTCCAAGCGCTCGGCGAAACGCTCCAGCGCGTCGATATCCATGCGATTGCCGTAACGGGCCTGCAAGGCCTCCACCGCCATGCCGCGCCAACTCTCGTTGTCGTAGGGCCGGCGGCCGAAACACACCACGCTGAAATCGACCGGCAAGCGCCCCGCCGCCTCCAGACGGTACAGGGCCGGCAACAATTTAGTGCGCGCCAGATGCCCGGTGGCGCCGAAAATCACGAAACGACAAGCCCGCGCCATGGCCGTTACTCGACGAAGTCGTAAACCACGAGTTTTTGCACCAGCGGACGCATGTCGTCCACGGCTTTCCGGTGAGCCGGATTGGCGTTGTAATCCTCCAACGCCTTTTTGTCCTTGAACACCGCCGCCACCGCCACGTCGTAGGAATCGTCCGCCAGGGCATGGGGGCTGGGCACGGCGGCGCCGACGCTGTAACTCACCACGCCGGGCAGCTTGGCCAAACCGCGGCTGATTTCCACATAGCGGCTGCGCGCCGAATGACTGCCCGGCTCCTTCAACCAGGCGACCACCACGTGATGCACCTGCCCCGGCTCGGCCCAAGCGCTACCCATGCCGCCCAGCAGCGCCAGCGAAACCAACCCTCCGTAACAGCGTTTCATAAGCCCCTCCGAGAAATCGAATCGGCCGCGCAGCAGCCGGGTCAACGCCGCAACAAGTCCTGCAACTCGTCCAGCAAGCCTTTGGAAGCGTCCTCCACCATGTCCAGCACCCGCTCGAAGCCGTTGACGCCGCCGTAATAGGGATCGGGCACCTCGCGGGTACTCAGGTGCGGCGCGTAGTCCAAGAAGTATTTCACGCTGGCCTCGGAGTCCGGCGGGCGCATTTCCATCAAGTCCGCGTAATTGCTCGCGTCCATGGCCAGGATATGGTGGAAATGGTAGAAATCGCCGTGATCCACCCGCCGCGCCCGCAGCAAGCTCAGATCGATGCCCCGCGCCAGAGCCGCCTTGCGCGACCGGAGATCGGGCGCCTCGCCCACGTGATAGGCATGGGTGCCGGCGGAATCCACCCGCAAATAAGGACTCAACCCCCGTTCGTCGGCCAAGCGCCGAAACACGCCTTCCGCCGTGGGCGAACGGCAGATATTGCCCATGCAGACGAACAAAATCCCGATGGTTTCTTTGTCTTTCATAATCGACCGACTACTTCGGAACCCCAAAAAACACGGTACGGAAAGCGTAGCACGAAACCCGCCCGCCCCAGGAACGCCAAGGCCAAAACAACAAAAAGGCCCGCACTGGCGGGCCTTTTTCCATCCGGCGTCGGAGTCGACTCTAGCGGTGGATGTACGCTTCGAGCTGGCGCTTGGCGGCGTCGAAAGCGTCGCGCAGGGCGACGTAGACGTCTTCGTGGGCCTGCTTATCGTGATGGTCGCGGCTGACGACGATCTGCTTCTGCGGCACGCTCAGGTCGATGCGGACATGGAACAAATTGCCTTGGTGCTGATGATGATGTTCGGCTTCCACGACCACCTTGCAGCTGATGATGCTGTCGCACAGTTGCTCCAGCTTGGCGGTTTTTTCGCGGATTTTGCCTTCAACGGCATCGGAGTGCGGCAGGCCGCGAAAGGTGATCTCAAGAGGTACTTGCATAGCTCATCCCGACGTTTAATAAACGGTCTTCAGTTTCAACCATTATGGTCTTGCAGCTAATGATACACCAAACCGGCCGCAAGCCGCGCCTAGCCCGTGACAGCGGCACGGAATCGTAGTAAAAATGCCCCCTGCGGCCCCGCCGCCTTGCCAGCAATCAGCACGGGATACCACCATGTCTATCAGCGAACAACCCATCCTCGGCCAGTGGTATCAGGACCCGGCTTCCGAAAGAAGCTTTCGGGTGGTCGCCCAGGACGAAGAAAGCGACTCCATCGAAATCCAATACGCCAACGGCGACATCAGCGCCTTGGACTACGCCTCTTGGACCGACTCCGAATTCGACTCCATCGAAGCCCCGGAAGATTGGGCCGCGCCCTTCGACGACGTGGAAATCGACGATTTGGGCTACAGCGACCCGGACCTGCACGGCCCGGATCTGCACGACATCACCCTCACCGACCTGCTCAACGAAGACGATCAGCTGTAAAGCCGCGTCCATGAGCATTCGCGTCGTCTATTTCGCCAGCCTGCGGGAAAAAATGGGGCGCACCGAGGAGAGCTTGGTGGCCGAGGGCATCGGCACCGTGGCCGACGTGTGGCGCGCCGTGGACCAGAACCGCCCCATGCCTTCCCACCTGCTGTGCGCGGTCAACCAGGACTATGCCAAGCCCGAGACCCCGGTGCGCGACGGCGACGAAATCGCTTTTTTCCCGCCGGTTACCGGGGGCTGAGATGGCCGTCCGCCTGCTGCACGGCGCTTTCGATCCTTGGGAGGCGATGCGCCGCCACGAAGAACGGCAAGCCGGCTTGGCGGCCAAATACGGCGCCACCGCCAGCTTCGTCGGCACCCTGCGGGATTTCAACGAGGGTGCCTCCGTCAGCGGCATGTTCCTGGAACACTACCCCGGCATGACCGAAAAGCAGCTGGAACGGATCGTCGCCGAAGCCGCCCAGCGCTGGCCGCTGCTGGACAGCCTCGTCCTCCACCGGGTGGGCCAGATCGAACCGGGCGCAGCGATCGTCCTGGTGGCGGTGTGGACCTCCCATCGGGGCGACGCCTTCGACGCCTGCCGCCACATCATGGAAGCCTTGAAGAGCCAAGCGCCGTTCTGGAAAAAGGAAAGCCTGGAGCAAGGCGACCGTTGGGTGGAACGCAACAGCGACGGCTACGCGGCGAAAGCGGACAAAGCCGCCTTGGTGTAAACTGGCTCCAGCATCCCCAGAGAGCCACGCCCATGAAAGCCGCTGCGAAGCAGAACAACACAGGCTTATCAAAAGCCGCCGCAACGCGGAAAAATTCAGGCTTCAAAGCCGGCCGCCGCGCCCTCCTGCCGACCGTGCTATTGGCCGGCCTGTTTCCCCTGGCTGTCCTGGCCGCTCAACCGGCCTATGCGCCGCCGCCGCCGGACATCGGCGCGGCCAACCCCGCCGAGGATGAAAAAATCCCTCCCGAAAACCTGCAACCCGTGGACGACAGCGTTCGCGTGGTGCAACCGGAAGCGGTGCCGGAGCAGCCGGATTTGCCGGCGCCGGTGCAAAACGGGGAAAACATCGAGCCGGACATCACCATCGTCAAGCGCGGCAAGGACACCATCCAGGAATACCGCGTCAACGGCAAGCTCTACATGGTGAAGATCATCCCCTCCATCGGCCCGGCCTATTACCTGCTGGATACCGACGGCGACGGCAATATGGACGTACGCCGCAGCAACCTGGAAAGCGGACTGAAAACGCCGCAATGGGTGCTGTTCAGCTGGTAGACCGTGTCCGCCTACACCGCCCTTTGCCCCACGGCCCTGCAAGCCTTTCTCGCCGACCATGCCGTCGGCGCGCTGCTGGATAGCCGGCCGATCCACGACGGCGTCGAAAACAGCAATTACCGCCTGCGCACGGAACGGGGCGAATACGTCCTCACCCTGTTCGAATCCCTGACCGCCGCCGAGCTGCCGCCCTATTTGGCGCTGATGACGGGCCTGGCGGAACAGGGCCTGCCCTGCCCCCGCGCGGTGCCGGACCGCAACGGCCGGCTGCTGGGCGAGCTGCACGGCAAACCGGCGCTGCTGGCGGCGAGGCTGCCCGGCGCCGGCGTGACCGATCCCGCGCCGCACCATTGCCGCGTCATCGGCGCGGCTCTGGCGGTGGTCCACGGCGTCGGCCGACAACTGCCGGCCATGCCCGCCAACCGCTGCGACGGGGCTTGGCGGCGGTCCATCGCGGCGCAACTGCGGTTGCCGCGGGACTGCGCCGCCCTGCTGGCCGACGAACTGGCCTTTCAGGACAAGCAAAATCCCTCCGCCCTGCCCCAGGGCTTGGTGCACGGGGACTTGTTCCGCGACAACGTGCTGTTCGAAGGCGACCGGCTCACCGGCCTGTTGGATTGGTACGAAGCCGGCTCCGGCGCCTGGCTTTACGACGTGGCGGTGACCGCCAACGATTGGTGCGGCGAGGACCCGGACCGTCTCCGCGCCCTGCTGGACGGATACGCGACTATTCGCCGCTTCACCGACGCCGAACAGGACGCCCTGCCCGCCATGCTGCGCGCGGCCGCCCTGCGCTTTTGGCTGTCGCGGCTGCTGGCCCGGCAAACGCCGCGCAGCGGCGAGCTGGTGCAGACCAAAGACCCGGAAGAATTCAAACGCTTGCTGCTGCACCGGCGCGATAGGGATGCCGCGCCGGCGATTTAAACCCGCCCGCGCTGCGCCCTACAACCCATTGCGCAGCATCAGCTCCTCCGGGTGCGGATCCAGATAATACTGGCGCGCCACATAAGCATGGGGATGCCGGCGGAAATGGTGCTTGAGCAAGGTGATGGGCACGATCAACGGCACCCGCCCCAAGCGATAGGCGTCAAAGCACTCCAACAGCTCCGCCTTGTCGCCCGCGTCCAGCTGCTTTTTCAAATATCCCATCAAGTGCTGCAACACATTGGTATGGGACTGGCGGGTGGCTTTTCGTTGCAGGGACGCCATCAGGTCGGCGAAATATTCTTCCGCCAACGGCGCCAAAGGCCGCGTTCCCGTCTGCGCCACGAGCCTTCCCAGGCGGCGGTAGGCCGCCTGGCTGTGGGCCATCACCAGCAATTTGTGGCAACTGTGGAAGTCCACCAGAGCCGCCGCCGTCAACCCCTCCGCCGTCAATTCCAGCCAGCGGCGATAGACGAATACGCGTTCGATGAAGTTCTCCCGCAGCACCGGATCGCCCAGCCTGCCCTCCTCCTCCACCGGCAGGGACGGCAACGCCTCCATCAATACCCGCGCGTAGACGCCTCGGCCGTCGCGGCGCGGCATGCCGCCGTCGCCGTAGACTTTGACCCGCTCCATGCCGCAACTGGGGGATTTGCTTTTGAAGATATAGCCGCACACACCGGCTAAACGCCCGGCGGTTTCGCGCCCCAACGCCGCCAGCCGATCGGTGACGTCCAAATCGGCGTTGCGCACGCCCCTGGCGCGGGGCAGACCGTTCTGTTCCCCCACCAAACGAATCGGTTCGCGCGGCACCCCCAAGCCGATGGCCATTTCCGGACAAATAGGGAGGAACTCGAAATGCCGGCTCAGCGTGCCGTTGATATAAGCGTCCTGTTTATGGCCGCCGTCGTAACGCACCGTGGCGCCCAACAGGCAACTGCTGATTCCGACGAGGATTTTGCCGTTGTCGCCACGCATGAATTCGCTCCCAAAGTCGTTTTAGTCAGTGTAGCCTAGCCGCCTCAACTCAGGAGCCGCGCCGTGACCATCACCGCCCCCAGCATCGATCCGCAGGAAGCCGCTCGATTCGAAAAGCTCGCCGAGCGGTGGTGGGACGCCGGCGGGCCCTTCTGGCCTTTGCACAGGCTCAACGCGCTGCGGACGGATTATTTGCGCAACGCCCTGGCCCGCCGCTTCGGCCGCGACCCGTGCGGCGAACGGCCCTTGCAGGGCGTAAGGGTGCTCGACATCGGCTGCGGCGGCGGCATACTCAGCGAATCCATGGCCCGGCTGGGCTGCGCGGTGCACGGCATCGACGTGGTGGAGCGCAATATCGCCGTCGCCCTGCGCCACGGACGGGACCAGGGACTGGATATCCGATACCAAGCCATCGATGTCGAATCCCTGGCGACGCAAGGCGGCAAATACGATGCGGTGCTGAACATGGAGGTGGTGGAGCACGTGGCCGACTTGCCCGGCTTCATGGCCGCCTGTTCGCGGCTGGTGCGTCCCGGCGGCTTGATGGCCGCCGCCACCATCAACCGCACGCCGGCCTCCTTCCTGGCCGCCATCGTCGGTGCCGAATACCTACTGCGCTGGCTGCCGCGCGGCACGCATCAATGGCGCCGGTTCGTCACTCCGGCCGAGCTGGAAAGCCTGCTAAACGACAACGGCATGGCATTGTCCGCGCGAACCGGGGTGCGGGTGAACCCGCTGACCAAGCGCTTCGATTTGACTCCGAGCCTGGCGGTCAACTACATGCTGATCGCCGCAAAACCCGCAGCAAACGGTCGAACCACGGCCAACTGACGCACCAGCAGTCGTCGCGGCCCGGCCGCATGTGATGGGCATAGTGCCAAGGCAGATGCCGGCGCGCCCAGTCGGCATCCAAATGGGCGCGCCGGTGGCGCTGGTAATAGCAGGCGACACCGAAATAAACGCCCGCCGCATAAGCCGGCGCCAGCCAGAACAGCGGCAGGTGCAATGCCAAGATGACGGCCAGCACCAAGGCTTCCTTCCCCTGCGCGTTCCAGCGCAGCGGCCATTGCCGATAACCGGCGTCCACCATGTCGTTGGCGGCGGCGACGGCATGGTGCTCGTACAAGTGGTAACTCCAAAAGCTGCCGCGCCGGCTCCCCCAGCCGTGCAGCAAATACTTATGCACCGCCCACTCACCGCCGTTTTCGGCCAACAGCCCCACACCAAATCCCAGCAAACTGCTCAACAAAACGTCCATCTTTTTCCTCGGGCCCAGCCTGCGGCAGGCCGCGGCGCATAACGCGGTGTTTATCGATCCGGCCATTCAACCCTTGGTGCGACCTGGTGAATTCTTATACACTTACGCCTCGGCTCCAGCCCTGCGGCGACGTATTCCGCTCTTAACCAAGTCCATCGATGTTTACGAAACATACCGCCCTCATCGCCGACGACTCCGCGCAAGTGCAGCGCATCGTCGCCCGCATTCTCAAGCAGGACTTGAACTTCGGCCACGTATTAATCGCCGCTAACGGCAAGCAAGCGCTGGACTTTTTCGAAACCCAACACGTCGATTGGATCATCAGCGACTGGGAAATGCCCACCATGGGGGGGCACGAGTTTGTGGAAACGCTGCGCAAGCATCCCAGGGGCCGCGAGGTGCCGTTCATCCTCATGACCGGCCATGCCGACAAGGATACGCTGCGGACGGCGATGGCTTCCGGCGTCAACGACTTTATCGCCAAGCCCTTTTCCCCATCCACCCTGATACAAAAAATCCGGCGCATCGCCACCGCCATTGAACGACGGGCCGCGGCGCGCATTGCGCCGAGGGGAAGTTACCAGGCGCAAATCGCTTTTCCGGGCGGCGCCAAATATCCGGCCGAACTGGTGGACATTTCCGATTCGGGCTGCCTGCTGCGCACCGTACCGCTACAGCAAGGCGGTACCGTTTGCGACCCGGCCAAGCTGACCTTGAAACTGGACACCAAAACCGTCGCCGTCAACAGCACCACCATCCGCATCGCCTTGGACGGCGCCGCCGACAAATCGGTGGTGCCGACCATCCTGGTGGCCTTCCAATTTCAAGTCGACAGCGATACCCAAAGCGCCATCAAGCTGTTTATCGCCCAGCAACAGGCGCAGGAATCGGGACAGATGGATGACTCGGCCGGCGATTTCGAGCTGATTTCGTAGCCCCAACGCGGCCTCAGTCCTGCCCCAACAGCGCCTGCAAGCGTCCGGCGCGATCGCAAGCCACCAAATCGTCGTAGCCGCCCACGTGCACGTCGCCGATATAAATCTGCGGTACGGTGCGGCGACCGGTTTTCTCCATCATCGCCAACCGCAGCGCCGGGTCCTGATCAACCCGGATTTTTTCTATCTCGCCCACGCCCTTGGCCGCCAGAAAACGCTCCGCCGCCACGCAATAAGGGCAGATGGCGGTGCTATACATGAGTACTTTGGGCATACAACCTTCCGCTCGGATCGATGGCGCCGCCGGCGACGGCCGCGCCTGTAATCATCAATGCGACACGCCGTCGCGACGCAACACCTTGAAAAACGTCATGGCGAGGATACGCACGTCCAGGACGAAGGAAATATCGCGCAAGTATTCGGCGTCCAGCCCGACCTTGACCGGGATGGGCAGCTCGTCTCGCCCGTTCACCTGGGCCCAGCCGGTGAGCCCGGGCACCAAACAATGCACGCCGCGCTCGGTCCGCAACGCCACCAGATCGTCCTGATTGAACAGCGCCGGGCGCGGCCCCACCAAGCTCATATCCCCCTTGAGGATATTCCAGATCTGCGGCAGCTCGTCCAGGCTGCTCTTGCGCAGGAAGCCGCCGATGGGAGTCAAATAAGCATCGGGATTGGACAGCAAGTGCGTCGCGACAGCGGGGGTATCGATGCGCATGGTGCGGAATTTCGGCATGGGGAACAAACGGTTGTTCCGCCCCACGCGGTTGGACCAATACAACGCCGGCCCCTTGGAGGTCAGCTTCACCGCCAAAGCGATGAGCAACATCGGCAACAGCGCCAACAACAAGCCCCCCGCGGCCAGCAGCAAGTCCATGGCTCGCTTGCCGGCATAGGTCACCGCTTTTTCATGCATGTCCCGACTCCCCCTTAAACCAAGCCGCCGTCTCCGCCAAACCTTGCGCCGCATCGAACGGCGCGCGCCAGTGCAGCTCTCGGCGGATAACGCTGGAATCCAACTCCAGGGATCCCGCCAGCCGTTCGATCTCGCCGCTTTTCCCCAGCAGCCGGCCGGCCAGCGCCAACAACGCCGGCGGACATGGCCATAAGCGCGCGCCCACGCCCATAGCCGAGGCCAGGGCCCGCAACAGCTCCGGCGTCGAAAAGACTTGGTCGTCGCTGACCAGATACGTTTTGCCGGCGGCTTCCGGCCGATCGACGCAGGCCATCAGCGCATCCGCCAAATTGCCCACGTAGACCAGGCTGCGCCGATTTCGCACCGAGGCCAGCGGCAGCGGCACGCCGAGCCGCACCCAACGCAGCAGCCGCAAAAAGTTACCGCCCACGCGCGGGCCGTAAACCAGCGGCGGGCGCACCACCACCACTTCCAAACCGGTTTCGGCGGCTACCCGCCAAAGGGCCTGTTCCGCCTCCCACTTGGAAATCGCGTAGGGATCTTGCGGCCGCGCCGGATCGGCCTCGCGAAACGGCGAGCCGAGGGCGGTGGCCTCGCCGTTGACCTTCGCCGTGCTGACATAAACGAACCGCCGCACGCCGGCGCGAACGGCCGCGCGAGCCAACCGTTCCGTGCCGTCCGTATTGACGCGCCGAAACTCGGCCAAGGGATCCGCCGCGGTTTCGCGCATCACATGCACCCTCGCGGCGAGGTGAATGAGCGCGTCCAGACCGCGCAAGCCGTCCGAAAAATCCTTCCCTTCGGCGATGTCCCCAATGGCGCGCACTTCCGTGGCGGCGCCCAATGACGCGGCCGTCGCCCCGCGCACCAGGGCGACGGCGCTACGCTGCCTGGCCGCCAAAACGCCGCCTAAACGCTGCCCCACCAACCCCGTCGCGCCCGTGAACCCGACCACCGGATAATGTTCCAACAGTTTCAGCCCTCTAGTTTTTACGCGGCGAGCGGCGTTTTACCCCGAACGCTTGCGCCCCATGCGCCAATGCAGCAGAAAAAAGCGCAGCATACTCGTCAAATGCCAGCGTAAATATTTCACGTTACGGTGGCTCGCCCGCTGGGCATTATGAATAACGCGGATATCGCGAACAAGAACGACGCGACGGCCGGCGGCACGCAGGCGCGCGCATATGTCCACGTCTTCATAATAAAGAAAATACCGCTCGTCGAAGCCGCCGATAGCCGCATAGGCATCCCTCGGAAACAGCATGAACATTCCCGCGACCCAATCGGGATAGGCGATATCGCCGTCAAAGCGAATATCCGGAGTTTTTTTTCCGCATAGCTTCAGCGCGATGGAAAGCGGCGTGGGAAAAGGCCGCGCGCTGTCTTCGCGCTCGTTGCGGCTGTTCACCACCTGCGGCGCCAGCAACGCCGCGCCCGTCCGCCGCGCGAACGCCACCAGCCCCGTAAAAGGATCGCCGACCAACCGGACATCGGGGTTTAGGACGCAGAAGTAGTCGCCGCGAGCCGCAGAAAGCGCCGCGTTATGATTGGCGCCGAATCCTTTCGGCGCGGGATTTTCGATCACCCGCACGGGAAACGGCAGCGACGCAGGCAACGCGAAGCCGGCGGGCTCCGGTATATTGAAAGTCACGATCACTTCCAGCGTCGCGGGATCGCAATAACCGGCCACGTCCGCCAGCAGGGCGAGCAACAATGCCCCTTGCCCATGGCTCACGACGGAAACGCTCACCAACGGCGGCCGATCCGGACTCACAGCCCCTCCCCTGCGCGCGAACGCGCCACGTCACGCGGTTCTATTAGAAAGGCGGCCACGAATACACCCCGCTCAGGGCATTTTCCCCGTATCGTTTCGCAAGCCCGCTAAAAAGCCGGAAACCATCATGGTCAAATTTGCGACTCGATCACTCGAGAAAAAGCCGAAATAGATAAACAATTGCAGGCACCGCACCACCTCGGCCGTTTTCCAGCGCAACGGCATGTACGGCCGTCGCTGCAAACGCAGGCTATTCCTAAAAATGTAGTAATAGCGAAACGGGGAATGGCAAGGCACGTTCCGATAGCGCAGGAACCAAATTCGCTTTCGCCTCTCCCCTAAATGGTGAATCATCAAAGCGTCGCACACGCCGTAGAGACGATAGCCCCGGGAGCGAGCCCGAAAACACCACTCCGTGTCGACGTGATCGATGAAAAGACTTTCATCCATGGCGCCGATGGCGTCCAGCGTCGCCATCGGGATCAGCGAACCCGACGCAATCGCGAAATCGATGTCGACAACCCTATGTGGCGCGTCGCAAGCAATCCGTCGAAAACGCAACAGCCCCAACCGGACAAAACCGGAGACCGTCTCGTCCTCCGACGACTTGTAGCGAGGTGCCGCAACGGCGACGCGCGCGCCCTCCCGGCTTTTTTCCTCCGCAACCGCCAACAGGCTTGCGATCATGGCGGGAGCCGGCTCGCTGTCGTGATCGAACAGCACGACATATTTCGCCCCCCGTTCGCGCAAACGGACGATTCCGGCATTCTGAGCGGCGGCGATGCCTTGGTTTTCGCCTAATGCCAACAGCTCGAATTGGCCTGACGCGGGATACGCCCGAATCCAGGCCAGCACGTCTTCCCCCGACCCGTTATCGACGACGACGACCCAATCGACCTGCTCGGCGAGCGATTGGAACAGCCGCGCCAACATCGCCGCGTCCGGGTGATAGGTCACGACGACGGCGCCGACCGCCTTGCCTTTCGCGCTCATGTTCGAATTCCCGATCGGTCACGCATAATGTCAGCCGCCGAATACGCGCGCCACCCGCCGAAAAGCCAGGCGAACCACCTGCTTCATGCCGTCGGACCGGTACCGATAATAAATGCGCTGAACGATGTTTTTGTCGCCATAACGCCCCGGAGGCCGGGTTTTGCCGAGCACCCTGTCCCGGGCGGGCTCGACGCGGCGAATCAAATCGATCAACTGCGCCGTCACGGCGCTCCATCGATAGCTTTTCGCGCAAAGCTGCGATCGTTGCCCGCATTCCGCGCGCCACTGGGAGTCGCGCTTCATCCGCTTGAGCGCGGACACCCAGCCGTCCACGTCCTCGTAATCGACGGACTCGCCGAGCTGCTCATTGGCCACCACGTCGCCGAACGTGTCGCCGCGTGTCGTGATAATCGGCAATCCGCACCACAGATAATCCAACATGCGGGTACGGAAGGCGAACCGCGTCTCCGGATTGTCGAAATGCGCGCTCACGCCCACGTCGGCGTCGAGGAAGTAATTTTGGCGCTGCTCGTAATCCGTCCAACCCAAATTGAAGTGCACGTAACGGTCCCGCAGTCCCAACCGTTCCGCAAGGGCCAACGCGGCGCCGCACATGTCGTGCTCCTGAATCCCCGGATTGGGATGTTTCACGCCGAGGAACACCAAATGGATCGGCTCGCCCTCATCGACCAGCCGGCCCACGGCTTGAATAATGGTCAACGGGTCGAACCACTGGTAAACGCCCCCGCCCCAAATCGCCACAAAGTCGGTATCGGGAATGTCGAACTGCCGCCGCAGCGCCCGGGTCGTTCTCTCCGGCGCGGCATCGGGCAATCCGAACGGCACGATGGAAATCAAATCATTGATGTTGGCGTGACTGGCGCGCGGCCATCTCAGACCGTTGATTCGTCCGGCGACGGCCAAAGCCCCCAGCCAAAAATCGCGCTGCCTCTCGCTGGCGCACAAAAAATGATCCGCATAGCTCAGCTGTTCCGCGGCGACGCCGGCAACGTGCAGACAGTGCGCCTGCCTGGCGTCCTCGGGCATGGCGTCGGATACCTGGTGAAACTCCAACGGAATGGGGCAATACAAATCGGCTATCACCACCCCTTTGAACTGCTTGAGGAATGGATAGCGGGCCAACGCGTCGCCCTGGATGATCACGACGTCGCTGCCGGCGGCGATCTTTCGGAACTCGGCATCGCTAGGCTCAACCAGCGCGAAAGGAACCTCGAGGCTTCCATCGACTTTCGGCGCCGTCACCGTGGTGTCGAAAGTCGAAGACAACGTGGTCGCCAACTCGATGCAACGAATCGCGGGACCGGCCATCCTCTTGCCGATCACGTCATTGCATACGAGCAGGACCCTACGACGCGCCGCCCCGGATGTATCCGCCATATTCAACACTCCGCCTTTTTTATTCTTAGGTGACACTATTCAACAACTCGGTCCATTCCGCCAGATAGCGGTCATGATTGAAGACGTCCATGGCGGTTCGCCTGGACTCGGCCCCCATTTTTTTGACGGCCTCGGGATTGCGCATTAAATACAGAAGATGTTCCCGCAATTCATCGGCGTCGCTGGAATAAAACCCGTTAACCCCGTTTTTGATAAATAAATCAACGTCGTGATTATTCGCATTCACAGTAACCACGCCGCACATCATCGGCTCCGCGCGCGCCCTCGGCATGGGCGAACGCAAGGTGGGATTAAAATAGACGCTGTACTTGCGCAATTGATCCACGTAATTTTTATACTTGGCGAACGCATACACGTTGCCGGAATAATCCACATCCGGCTCGGGGACGGCCAGCTTACTCGGAGAAAACTGCTCAGGGAAATCCTGGTTGAATACCTGCTGGTATAAGTAATACCCACGATAATGAGGCCGCGACGTTACCAACGGGCCAAGCGGAGACAATATCCCCCGTTCGTAAGTCGACGGAGGGAACTCGGCCGGATCGAAACCGTGCCAAATCACCCGGGATCGATGGAATCCCCATTCCTTTTGCGCTTGATGCGAATTGCACACGACCTCCATATCCTTCACGTAATCGACCAGGCGCGCCCGCGCCGGCTCGATCACGGTCATGAGATCGTCGCCGGAATAGCCGGGCGTATACTGCCCATGGAACTGGGGCGTGCCATGGCAAACGGCGATCTTGGGCAGGCTCAGATTTTCCGCGAACCAGCGGAAGGCTGCCCCCCACTCGGGGCCGATCTCCCCGTTGGTGTTTTCATAGGACAGGACGTTTTCGTCGAAATGCAGCAGCGCGAGGTCAAACTCCTCCTCGCGGATCTTGTCCGCCTTAATAAACTTCGCGTTGGGCGGGAACGGGCGCTGACCGAACTCCCACATTTCGCACAGGGGAGAGCCTAATCCGGTGGCCAGATAAAACTCGTGCCCTAGTTTGTACAACTCGTACTGATGCGGAACGTGCCAACGATAAGTCAGCACGCGCAATCGGCGCTTGACGGGTTTGCTGGATGCCGTCCTGGAGATTCGGGAGAAGTAGTCATTTAACTTATCGACGTCCTCATTCCCGGCGACGCTGGCCCCGCAGGCCGCGCCAAATGTCTTCAGCTTGGCAAACGTGCTGAGCGACCAACGGCGAGCGACGAAACCCAATTCGGGATGTTTTTCATATAGTCGCCAGAAATTCTTCAACGAACGGGCGACTTTTTCCGATTCCGGCACGCTCGAGGCATGGGAGATATGCACGGTGAAGGCGTCGTTGGTAAACTTCGGACGAATACCGCGCTTGTACAAGCGATAGCCCATTTCCACATCCTCCCAACCGAATCCCGAGTTGGGATCCATGGAATAGGAAAACAGCGGATCGAACAGGGGCTCGATGATGGCGGATTTCTTGATCGAAAAATTGCGCGTAATGCAGTTTAGGAAACTTTCGAGGTTAACCGGGTCCTGAAGATCCGAAAGATCCAGAGCGCGCCGCGGGTTATTTTCCAGATCGAACAGGAAAGGCAGCGGCGCAGCGTCTTCGCTTTCGATATTCAGCGGACCTATCACCACATCGCCGTCGAGATAGGAATGGGCATCCGCATGGGCTTGAAGAAAGTCGCGGTTCAGCATGCAATCGGCGTCGATCACGATGACGATATCGCCGGTTGCTTCGGCAATGCCTCGATTCCTGGAAACGCAATTGCCGAGATTCTTTTCGTTGCGCAGGATCTTGAACGAGATTCGCCCGTTCGTGTCGTAACGGGAAGACATCTCCTTGAACCCCGCCTCGATCAGGCTCGATTCGTCGGACCGGCTGGCGTCATCGACAAAAACGATCTCAAGCTCGCCTTTGTAGCTTTGCCTGAAATAGGATTCCAACACAGGACCGATTTGCTCGGCCTTCGCGTGCAGAATCGTGACGATGGACATCCGCGGCGTGCGCCTGGCCCTATAGGACTCGATCGCTCGCTCGATTGCCGCGCCGAAGCTCGATTCGTCGATCAACGCGCTGTGCCGGAACAATCCCAGCGCCCGCTCCTCGCCCGCTAGGAGATAATCCGCAAAACTCGGCCAATGGTCCTTATTCGGCGAAGCCGTGCCGTCCGACTCCCGCGCCAAAATGGCCACCGGAACATTCAAGGCACGGGACTGGGCCGCGACTTTCCGAGCAGACTCCGTGGGCAGAGCGGCCGACAACAGCACGATTCGAGGGGATACCTTGGCTAAACTTTCCGAGCCTCGGACGACGGCATAAGGTATCTGCGCCTGCTGGCAGCAAGATACGGCCCACTCCATCGAATCGCCGCCGGTTTCATCCAAATACAACGCCACCTTTTCCGACCCGGGACGATTTTCTTCCGCGGCGCGCCGATAACTGAGCAGGCTGGTTGAACTCTGGAAATTCAGCGACAAATAAAACCCGGGCAGACTTTGCCCTTGCAACCGGCTTTTGACCATTACCGCGCCCAGGCGGCGGCGCAGCAACACATCGCTTCGGCCGGAGGCCGCGCGCCAGATCGCAACGTTGTTCTCCGGCGTGGCGTCGTCGGATTTCAGCGACAGCCATATCCCTCCCTCGACGACGGGAATCGGCCCGGCCAGCTCAAGCCAGCGGTAAGCGTTATCCACCAAGTCGCCGGCAGGCCAACGCTCTTGGTGAATCACGGTACCGTCGGCGGTGTGGACCACCGCGTCGACGGCGCAGGTGTTTTTTCGGCGAAAGGTGGCGAACTGTATGCTGAGCCCCTCGATCTCCCCCGCCAAGGTGTCGAGTCGTTGCGTCACCACAACGCCCTTGAGCAAGTGAATCACGGGGGTATCGTCGGACTCGATGCCGAGCATGCCCGGCAGGTCCTCCTTGCTAACGGCCCCAATACGCTGCCTCACAGCGGTAAGCAAATCTTTAATTGCCATACAGTGTCGCCAATGAAAAAACAAAACCGCAAAGTGGATTCGCGCCGCCACTCGCCGGACGGGCAACCGAAACACCGGTGTCGGGAATTCCTGGATATTTTCCGCATGCCGCGGAAAATCCGACGCCGCCTTAACGCTCGCCCCTTAGGCTACCCAACGCCGGACGCGCCTGTCCGCCGGAAGGACGGCAAGCGCCCCGGCAGCGAGACGCGTTGCCGACTTTTTTCGGCCGCTAAAACAGCGTGTAGATGAAAGGCGCCAAGGCCGATGTTTGCAAGAAAAACAGCGCCACGCCCAAGGAAATCAAGACGATCAAAACCGGCAAAAGTAAAAAATGCCCCTGACGGACAAAGAACAGCAATACCTTGTATAACCCCAGATTCCCGGAGCCGGCCTCGTTAGCCACATCGTAAGGCAGCGTCTTGCCATGCCACCCCTCCATTCCCTCGGTGGGCTGCGCGCCCCAGGCGTATAGCGGATGCGTCCCCCGCCGAGATCTCATAATCGCGCCCACCGGCCATATCAGCCCGTAATAAACCGCGACCAGGATAATCTTCATCAGGCCGTGACCGACCCAGTTACCGAATTTCCGCAACACGCGCTCCGGCAACAACCAAAAATACGGAACGATCAAGGTCACCAACAAAGCGGCGACGCCACCCCACATGGCGGCTTTCCACAACGCATCCCACGCGCCGATGACGATGAAGTATTTGTATGCGCCGACGCCCATCAGGATGAAAGAAATGCCAAAACCGAGCACAAGCAACTGCGTCAGTTCCCGCGACGATTCCCGAAAGCGCCTGCGCGCCAAAAAACCGATTTCCACGTTAGTCAAGGTCGAATCTCCGCAGCCAGGTGTCGCGCTCCTCGTCGGTCATCGGAGCATTGTTCTGTTTGTGTCGCTCGAGCAGGCGATTGCCCGCGACCAAACAATCGATATCCGTCGCCATGAAGCAACGATAGGCGTCCTCGACGGTATTCACTATCGGCTCGCCCCGCACGTTGAACGACGTGTTGATGATCACGCTGCAACCGGTTTGCCGCTTGAACGCCGAGATCACCCCGTAGATGAAAGGATTCCGCGTGGTATCGATGGTTTGAACGCGGGCCGAATAATCCACGTGCGTCACGGCAGGAATTTTGCTGCGCGGCACGTTCAATAGATCGATGCCCCACAACTTCCGCTGTTCCTCGGTGAGCGAAATGCGTTGCTCATCGCGCACCGGATAAGCCAACAGCATATAGGGGCTTTCCTGCGTGATGTCGAAGTATGTGGTGGCGTCCTCCGCAAGAACCATCGGCGCGAACGGACGGAAGCTCTCGCGGAACTTGATCTTGATGTTCATATGCGTCTGCATTTTGGGCGAACGGGCGTCCCCCAGAATCGAACGCGCGCCCAGGGCGCGAGGCCCCCATTCCATGCGGCCCCGAGCCACGGCGACCACTTTTCCCTCGGCAATCAGCTGCGCCATTCGCTCCTGTAGCTGCTGCTCCGGCAGCGACTCCCACACCGCGCCCAGCTTTTCGAGAACACGGTCATCCGCTTCCGATTCCGGAAGAATAGCGGGACCGAGAAAGGAACCCTGCATCCCGTCCGGTTTCTCGACAACGCGTTTATTTCCCAACCGCTGGTGCCAATACCATAGCGCCGCCCCCAAACTGCTGCCGGAATCCCCGGCGGCCGGCTGTATCCAGATTTCGTCGAAAATCCCCTGGCGAGACAGCAAGCCGGTGGACACGACGTTAAGCGCCACGCCGCCGGCGAGCACCAGATTTTTGGCACCGGTCTCCGCCTTCACATGACGGGCCATTTTGAGGACGATCTCGTTCAGTACCGCCTGGATGCTGGCGGCAATATCCATCTCTCGCTGCGTGATCTCGGACTCCGGCTCCCGAGGGGCTCCGCCGAAAAGTTCGGCAAAGGCGGCGTTGGTCATGGCAAGACCGCCGACGTAGTCGAAATAGCGCTGGTTCAACTGAACCGAGCCGTCCTCCCCGACATTAATCAATTTATCGAATATAAGATCGACGTATTTGGTCTTGCCGTAAGGGGCCAGCCCCATCAACTTATATTCGCCGCTATTGATTTTAAAGCCGGTGAAAAAAGTGAACGCCGAATACAACAAGCCCACCGAGTTGGGAAACCGAATCTCCTTCAACAACTCGATATGATTCCCCCTTCCCATCCCGTAGGTAGTAGTGGACCACTCGCCGACGCCGTCGATGGTCAAAATCGCCGCCTCCTCGAACGGAGACGGATAGAACGCCGCTGCCGCATGCGACAAATGGTGATCGCAAAACTGAATCGGCTTCTTCCAGTCCAGTTCGCGCGCGATCACCCGGTCGGTCCATAACTTATTGGTCAACCAAGTCGGAAACGCCTCCAAATAACTCTTGAGGCTGTGAGGCGCCGACAGATGGTAAACGGTCATCAACCGCTCGAAGTGGGTCAGCGGGTGCTCGTAAAACACCACATGGTCTATCTCGGACTCGTCGATGCCGGCGGCCCGCAGGCAATAATCGATGGCGTGCGCCGGAAACGACGAATCGCCTTTCTTCCGTGTGAAGCGCTCTTCTTGGGCTGCGGCGATGATTTTGCCGTCACGGACGATTGCTGCTGCGGCGTCGTGGTAAAAAGCGGAAATTCCCAGAATCGTTGTCATAGCCGAACCGCCGGAGTATTGAAGTCGAAATCCACGCGAACCGTGCGCCCACTTTCATCTGGCTTGGCGAACACATAACGCCTGCCGTTGTTGCGCGGATCGGACCCGTCCGAACTGGAGAAAATCAACGCGGATTTCCAATGAGAATACCGCCCTTTGCCCAACTTCCTTATGTCGTCGTGCAGCGCGTGTGGGAACGGCAAAAAGTTTCCATCCTCAAGCAGAACAAAGGGAGACCGCTTGGGCGATTCCTGCGTATCGGCGGAGTCCTCATTCATTGGTAGCGGATAATCGAACGAAAGCCCCTCCGATTGACTAATTTTCCCCGGCTCCAAGATCGTAGAGGACTCGAATCGTTGTTCCTCGACGAATTGGGCCGTTATGCGCAGCGACGTAATCCGCTTATTCTGCAACTCACCCTGCAAAGACAAGCTCAAGGACGCCCCCGAACCTTCCCCCAACAGTACGTAATCTCGACCTTCGTAATTGCCGGAGTCGTCAAGCATCATCGCCCAAACCTTGAATCGGGTAGCCAGGGGTGCGGCGATGCGAATATCGCGAATGGATACAGGCCGCTGAAAATTAAGCGCTACATGAGGCTCCCCGACGGGCATGCGCAGGAGCGTGTCGCGTTCCGGCCACACGAACTCCCACGAGTACTTGGCCACGGAACGCGGCGCCAAAGACGCAGGCATCCAGTCATTAATCGCCGGCACATCATCCGCCGCGGACAACCGTTTATTGCCTAGTGATGTGCGGTAATTCTTTTCCAAAACGTCGGCCACCTGTGACGCGTAGAACTGGGTGGCTCGAGCGCCAGGATGCCCGTTGGCCGGATTAACCCCCCAGGTCAGCTGACTGCCCACGTCGCCTCCGCAACACGCGATGAACGGGGGCAGAAAATCGTGAAACTCAATACCGGCCTCGGAAAACGCTGTCCGTATCGGCGAATATCTAGGCTCGAACATTTCCGCACTGGGAGAATTAGGCGTCGAGACAACGAACATCGGCACCTTGGCTTCATCGAAAAACGCATGTAACTTAGCAAGCAGCGATTTGTACTGAGCAAAGTTCTGCCCTTCAAGAATCTTCAGTTCCCATGTATTGTAGGAATAGCCTTCCGTTTCCTTGCCGGTCGACTCTTGTTTTTTACGAACACGATCAGCCAGCTGAAACGCGAGAGACGGGAAGTAATCACCAAGATAGCTCAACGTGGCGTTACTATCCGCAGCGTGACTTGGCACGAACTGTTTAACTAATCGTTCGCCTGAAGCGTCTTTCATGTCAGCGTCGTTGGTAACATATCCGAAAACCACAACGTCCGGCTTAACGCTCCCCAACAAATTGTCTTTGGAAAGCCACTCCAGTTGGTCTTGCGTGGAAGCGCCGCTGATGCCCGCCGCCACGACATCGACGTCGTGAAACCCGCGCCGCTCCAGGTCCCACTGCAGCTGCCGCCACCACGTCATGTTTAAATTGGTTAACCCGTCCCCCCAAATAAACGAATCGCCGACGACCAATATGCGTCGCCGGCCGGCCTCGGTCCTGGGCAACGGCATACCGGCCGTATGAACCAGTGGATTACGGGCGCTACTCAGGTTTTTCTTATAGTTTTCGCGATTAATCAAATTGTCCTCAGCGACCCAAGTCTGAGACAAAATCTTGCCCTGGGCCGCCCAATAGTCCAAAACCCGATCGGCTACCAGCGCAATCAGGCCCAGTCCCAGCAATGCATAACCGAAATAAGCCAAACCACGTAGCGGAAGGATCGGTATCGGCCTTTTCATCTGCAACCAAGTAATTGCGCGTATGGGTCCTAGCTCGGCCCGCAACTTTTGAAACATTACAAATCTCTACTCAATAGTAAGCCTGATAAATCGCCCCTATACCCGGCGACCGCGGCAAAAAGCGCGTTTGCGTCAATACTCAAGCCGGCTTGACGCCGGTGACGCACGTCAGCCAATCGCTGGGCTGCGATATATCCACCAACCCGGATTCCTGAAACCACCCCATCACCTCTTCCGGCGAGTGAACCCCGTGATAGGTGGGCGAATATCCGTCATACGTATCGAGTATGTCGTTCTCGATGCCCAACCCCTGATCGGAGAATGGAAACGCCTTGGATATCCACCTGATATAAGGGTTATTTTTGTTGCGCGCCGCAAACGGCACGAACCAGCGACACCAGCTATAATACCAACGGCTGGGTATCTTATTGACGAAAGGAATCCAGGCGGCCCGAACCACATAATCCGGCGTATTCGGATAAACCCAGATCGAGATTCTTCCGCCCGGCTTAAGCAAAGGAACCAGCCGTTGAAAATAAAGCTTGGTGTCCGGCGTATGATGCAGCACGCCGATGGAAAATATGTAATCAAAAGTTCCCGGGGCAAACGGAAGATTGCCGATATCCGCCTGCGCAATCCAGACGTTACTTCTGTCCTGGAAGGTTACCGAGGACGACTCGACGGCAAAACTAAGGTCAACGCCGACCACATTTGCGCCCCAGCGGCTGGCAATGTCGCAATACCGCCCCGCGCCGACACCTGCATCGAGCACCAAAGCGCCCTTAAGCTTTTCAGGTGTAAAGCCCGTCTTTTGCACAAATTGGCTTTCGGAAGACTTGTCGTTGCGAAAGATATCCAGCTGCGTCTGGTTGTGAGTGTTCCACTCCAAACTGAATGAGCGAACGTAATTATCGCTGCTAACGAAGCGCGGAATATTTCGCAAAATCTCGTAAGCGCCGGACTTGGAAACAAAGCCGTCTGCCTCGAGTTTCAACGGCTCTTTGGTTTTCGGATCGACAAGAAACGGCGCGACGGCCTTATACGCAAGATTATTTTGAAACATTGCCCGCCCCTCGAATTTCTTTCACGCTATATTCACGGCCATTTTCCAGCGGGCTTGTATTGTCCGTCGTGGAAAAATAAACAAACTCGCCCCAGTGGGAATACCGCCCTTTTCCGTGAAGCCGGATCTCGCCGTGATTCACGTGGGCGGTGGGCAACGGGACCCCATTCTCGAAAACAACCAAGGACGAGTGATTATCCCTATCGGACAAAATGTACTCCGGCACCGGCGACACCCAGCAAAAGCCATCGTCTTTACGGATATCGCGCAGGACGCCTTCGTAAGGGCGCCTAAACTGCCCGGCGACCACCGCAGTGAACGAAGGCGCCGCTATTTTGCGTGACATGACAAGGAAAAAGGCGACCGCCGCCAAGTATATCGATACAACCAGCTCGATAATACCTAACGAACCGTCCGACTTATCCATATGCAGTTCATTTTTCATATCGCTTCCCCAATTTTCACAAATAACTCAGCAACAACTGCGCCTTTTCTTTTTTCGAGAAGAAAACGGAGGAGTTCAACAATGCATCGCTCAATGTTTTTCGCAATGCCGGATTTTCAAGTATCGCCACGCAATGCGTGACCAGTTTTTCCACGTCCCTCACCGGTGCGACGAACCCATTGACACCATGTTCGATCAACTCGCTCACCGCCCCCGTGTCCGTCGCGACGACGGGAACCCCCAAACATTTCGCTTCGACAACGACATTCGGCGTGCCCTCCTTCAGGGAGGTCAATAGCAGCAGCGTGGATACGCTCAGAAGCGCAGGAATATCGCTTCTGCGCCCCAGAAACTTGACGTTATCGCCGATGCCGGCGCTGCGGGCCTCGGCCTCCATGGTGTCCCGCATCGCGCCTTCGCCGACGAGGAGTACCTTGACGTTGCTTAGCTTGGAAATGACACCAGCGCAGGTTTTTATAAAGCCGACGGGATCCTTCTCCTCCGAAAACCGGAAGATGCCAAGGATCACCGAATCCTGGTCGGTCAGTTTCAGTTCATTTCGTATGGCGTCAACCGCCTTTTCATCGGGCCTGACGAATTCGTCCCTATCGGCCGAATTTTTCAATAAGCGCACGCTATCGGCGTCTATCCCGATCCAATTCGCATAGTCGACGTTGCCCGCGACGGAATTGCCGGTGACGACTAGCCTGTTTGCCCGAACCAAGGTTTGATAGGCCGGTAAAAACCACGGGGTATCCAAATAAGAAAAATTGGTCGGATTGTAGTTTCTGAACGAAATCACGGCCTTAGGCGCATTAACGAGTAAAGCAGCGACGGTTCCCACAATATTGGAACGATCTAGTTGGGACACCACCGCGTACGGCTTAAGGTTATCCAATACCGACGCCAGGCGCATTACCTCAAGCCCGATTTCGGATTTGACAGGGTCCACAAGCGCGATCAAGCCGGGATCTGAAGGTATCATCCTTGCGGCCTCCTCCAAGCATACGTCCCGCAAAGAAATCACATGAACGCCACCGCTTTCCAAATTCGGCAAATAGTGTGACGAAGCACCTTCTAGGGAATCCACCACAACCGTCACCGGCTCGCCAATTTCAGCCAGTCCCAATGCAAGATTGCACCACTGTCTTTCAGCCCCTCCGGACGAAAGACCGTGCGTATACAGAACCAGCGTTTTAGTCTCCGGAACATAGGCTGGCGAACGGTTAGCCGCTTCGACCAAACGCCCCAACGCGTCCTGAAATGTCCCGTTCGAATTGACGACAAAGCTCTCCTGCGAAACCTGCAACAGTTTTTCTGTTTCTTCCGTACGAGGCACCAAACAATACTTTGGAAAGAAACGCGCTATCCACGGCGCGGGCAGGTTTGATTGTGAATAAATAACGTGCCGATTCCAAACCGAATATCGCCCGCCCCCCAGCGCCTCTATCTCCTCGTGAGACGTAGGGACGGGCGGCAAAACTCTTAGGTCTTCGAGTAGAATATATTCCGCAGACAATTCCCTATCCTGATCATCGGCAATCGCCAAAAAACCGCCCGCGATATAGCTAGCCTTGTTATCCCACGCACCAACCTGATCCGCTGACCACTCCGCTATGGCGCGGTATCTTAATCGCAAAGCGCAGACTAGTTTTTCGACGGCCCCGAAATAACGGAACTTATAACGCAGGAATACACCCTTCGGCAGACACTTGTTAATCGCCACCAAAGACGCAACTTTGCAAACCCGTGCCTGCCGAATAAACTCGGGGGTAATTTGCGAACCGTCTTCATCACCAACAATTATCGTTGACCCGGAAATTTCGATGCCGGCCAGACGTAATCCGTTAACAATATCCTGGGTGCCATCAATATATCCAAATAACGTCGATTGCTGTTGCACACATCGCCCTTCGCCTTCCTGTTCGATTTTATTCAACAGCAAAGTCAACAGAATTTGCATGTGCCAGCCGACGACTTGCCGCGCATGGGAAACGTCCTCCCGGTAACGCACCGGAGGACTGACCAGTAAAACAGCGGGCGACAACCACTCGAAATAGCGTACGCGAGGCGGCTCTTGGGAGTCCACTAAATCACCGCCAATACATACCGCTCCTTTCAACGTATCGTATTCGGGAAGTTTGGCCGGGCGGTCGCGCAACCATCTCTCCAACATCACCACGCCCCAAACTTGATACAAGGAGAATCCGTCCGCGCTGCTCTGCTGGTCAACAAATGCGCGCGCGCGTTTCTCGCCCAACCAAGAGCCCAACTTACTTTCCGGGCTAAGCGCCGAACTCAAGGCCTGAATCATGGCGGGTTTTCCCCAATGTGCCGTCAGGGGCAGACCGAAACCTTTCTTCGGCATATCGATAATGTCGCGCGGGAGATACCGATAGGCGATTTCCTTTAATAATAATTTTCCCTGGTGATTCTTCGTCAAATATTCGACCGGAAGGCGTTCTGCGAATCGCGCCAACTCGACATTCAGAAAAGGCGTGCGAACCTCCAACGAATGCTGCATGCTCATGCGATCGACTTTCGGAAGCACTGCGCCAGGCATGTAGTTTTCCGTATCGGACGCCCTCAACCTGCAAAGTAGCGGCACATCGTTAGTATCGATCTCCCCCCTTAGACGATTTAAATGTTTAGCAGCCCCTTCCGGAACCAATCCAATCAGACGATTTAACTGTTCAGGAGTAAAAATTAAGATCCGGTTCGAATAATAGGCTCGCCCTGGATGCCAATTAGAGTCGTGATAAAGCGTGCGATTGTCGAGTTCGTCTCTGAGGGTTTCAAAATAACGTCCATAACCGCCGAACAACTCATCACCGCCGTCGCCCGACAATGCGACAGTTACATACTGACGTGCGAATTGCGACAACAGATAGGTTGGGAGACAGGAACTGTCCGCATTAGGCTCGTCCAGGTATTTACCGGAGTGCTCAAGAAAATCCGTTGCCGAAGGCATTAATATTTGATCGCGATGCTCCGTCCCCAGATGTTTCGCGAAAAGCCGGGCGATTTCATGCTCACTTTCATCAGCCCCTTCGAATCCGATGGAGAACGTCTGCAACGGTACACCCAGCTTTCGACGCGCCAACGCACAAACCGTCGAAGAATCGACCCCGCCGGAAAGAAACGCTCCCAAAGGCACGTCGGCAATCAATCGACGCTGCAAACTCCGCACCAGTATGTCTTCGAGTTCGTCCGCGAGTACCTCCCTTGAGGAGGTGCTGAACCCGGAAGACCCCGGGGAGAATTGGAAATAACGTTGAATTTCCGGGGACTTACCTTCCTTGATTCTCATCCAATGACCGGGAGGAAGCTTGTGCACGTCACGGTAGATACTGCGAGGAGCCCCGACATACTGAAACATCAGCAATTCCGCCAGCGCATCCGCGCTTACGTCGCCGCTAAAACCGGGAACTTCCTCCAAGCACTGCAACTCCGACGCGAATGCAATAGCTCCGCCCTGACACTGCATGTAATAAAGCGGCTTTTCCCCGAACGGGTCACGCGCCAAAATAAGCTCGCCGGACGGCTGATGGAAGGCCGCAAAAGCGAACATACCGTCCAACCGCGCGAGCGTATCCAAGCCCCAAGTAGCGAGCGCGGCCAGTAAAACTTCCGTATCGGTGCGACCGTGAAACGATATCCCTTGAGCAGAGAGGTCTCTTTTTAGCTCAAGAAAATTATATATTTCACCGTTAAACGAAATTACCCATTCACCATCATTCCATCCCATGGGTTGGCGGCCCGCGTCGGAAACATCAATAATCGACAAGCGGCGATGTCCCAAGACACAGCGCCCCTTGTCGTCACCCCAAACGCCGTCCGCATCGGGTCCCCGATGGACCATGCGGTCAGTCATGCGATTGACAAGCCTAAGTTGATCTTCCTTTTCCGCTATCAGGCTGCCGAATGAATATATTCCCGCGATGCCGCACATATTTACCTAGTCATTCAAGTAGTGAAAATCAAAAGCATCTTGCCGCAGAGCCCTTACTAAACTTGGCCCAATCTTTCCAACAAACTCGCGGCCATGCTTTTCGGCGAAAGGTATTTTTCCGCGTACTCCCTGCTCCGTAATCCCATATCCGTTAAAACCTCCCGGTTGTTCTCCAGCGTAATCAACTGATCGGCGACCTCGTCAGCGGTGGAGACATCGAATCCCGGCAACACCTCGGGAAAACGGGAGGAAAAACTCTCGTTCCTAAAGTTGGCCATAACGGGCCGTCCCAACGCGTAGGCATCCGACGTTACCAGACCCGGCAAAGTCGCGCTGAACTGATCGCAAATCAGATCTGCGGACGCCATATTTTCGTAAAACTGCCACGTGGGCATTTCGTCGTACCAACACACCCGATCGACGATACCCAATTCGTCGATCAATTGGCACGCAGCCTCAACGTCCTGTCCTTTTCTTATCAAACTCAATTTACCCTGTCCGCCCAGCCGACAATACCCGCCGAACCCTTTTAACAGGATATCCGTACCCTTGAAGTCCTGGGCGCTTAGTTTTGGATGGCAATCCGGCCGAAACGAAACTCGACTACCGCAAAAAACACTTAATTTTTCGTTGTTTGGCATAGGTTGTGGATCGATACCATCAACATTGGCAAACCAAATATCTAGCCTTTTTTTATCAGTCACGCCCAAAGTATCGAGAATATAATCATTGCCCGGCACTAGCCCTCGAGCGGGGTGAGTCACAATCGCAGCAGACGCAATGCCGTCCCGTTGCCGAGCGACCTGATTGGTCATCAGACGAAGATTGCGCCGTCCTCTTACCGAACATTTGAAATCCATATCCCACATGCTCGATCTAGTGACAATCGAGTCGAAATTAGCCGAATAGCTAACATCAGAACCCGTCAAGAAAATCACATGCGGCGACTTCAAGTAACACGCTAACGACGGACCAACATCGTTCAAAATCGCCAGATCCACTTGATAAGTGAGCTGGTGGACTAAATCATCCACAAGCTCCGTCTCATACAGCAAATCACTTTCTGTGATATGCGAAAAGTCAAAAACCCAGTGAGGGTAGTTGTCCGCCCACTCAGGATACAACGACTCCGGTCTGTGAAGAGCATCTTTGCTATTTATAATCAGACGTACACTATGCCCTAGCTTTTGAAAGCCTTCCGCGTAACGCAGCAGCGAATTATTTGTATTGCCAAATATAGCGATATTCATTTTTTATTTTGCAAAATCCCCGAAAAGGCACAGTAAGGATCACGGCATTTGTGACCAATTTGCCTTAAGCCTTCGCACGAGAGTTACCACCTTTTATCTACCTAGCTTAAGCAGATACCGCTCTGGCGAGTGTTTCGGTCACGACGTCCACGAAGTGGATAGGCATCGTGGGATAAAAAGGCAGCGAAAGTGTCTCATCACCAATACGCTCAGCGTTTGGGAAATCCCCCCGCCTGTAACCTAATGCCTTAGCAAAATAACTTAGCAAGTGGATCGCACGATAATTGACAACAGTGCCGATACCGTTTTTGTTCAATTCGTCTACAACATGATCTCTAATTGCGGAGTTTACCCACACCGGGTAAAGATGTCGTGCATGCGTAGCGTTATTACGACTAGCTGGCAAACGAACCCCCTCTATACGGCCAAGCTTCTTTTCATAGATAGCCGAAAGCTCGTGTCGAGAGTCTAATTTCTTGCGAAGCCTCCGCATCTGTGGGAGTAATAACGCGGCTTGGATATTATCCATATTGTATTTCCAGCCCATATCTACCATATCCCAATGGCTATAACCCTCCCGCTGCCGATCCGCCGCCGTCTTGGTCATACCATGAAGGCGCAAAACTTTTAGGCGATCTACCAATTCATCGGAATCGGTGACGACAGCGCCTCCCTCGCCACAAGTTAAATTTTTCGTGGCATAAAAACTAAAACACGCTGTGTCCGCGAGCTCTCCGGGTCTAACGCCGTCTCTTTCGCCTTCAACGCAATGAGCGCAATCTTCAATAATTTTCAAATTGTAGCGGTCTGCGATACGCCTGATTTCGATCATATCGCACATCAAACCATAGAGATGGACGGGAAGAATCGCACGTGTCTTGTCTGTTATCGCCGCCTCGATTTTCCCCGCGTCGATATTTCCGGTATCTGACTCCACGTCGACGAACACTGGCGAGGCTCCGGCCTCGATAATAGCCGTCGCTGTCGCTATAAACGTCATCGGCGTGGTGATGACTTCGTCTCCTGGCCCAATTCCTAGTGCTAACAACGACATATGTATAGCACCCGTACAGCTAGTTACCCCTAGCGCATGCTTACGCCCCAGGTAGCCGGCAAACTCCTTTTCAAAACGGTCCACCGTGTCCCCTGTTGTTAGGATTGGCCCAGCCAATACCTCGGCAACGGAGTCTAATTCCTCCTGCCCCAGGTCGTGCATATAAAAAGGAATTTTATGACTCAATGTAATTCTCTTTTACCGTCTGCCGTAACAATGGGAATATGCCGCATCCAACGTTGGTGCTCCCACCATTCTCGATTTGCCACGTACCAATCGACAGTTTTTCTCAAACCGTCTTCAAAGCTCGTACTGGGCCGCCACCCTAACAGGCTTTCAGCCTTGGATGCATCGCACGTATGGCGGAACACTTGCCCGGGACGGTTTCCGACAAACTCTACGTCGCAGTGCGCTTCCCCCATAATGCTTTTCAAAATTTCAGCGATCTCCAGAACGCTTACGTCGCGCTTGGTGCCCAGGTTTATAACCTGACCGATTACACTCTGCTTGTCGGAATGTAAAACCCGATCCAGCGCCTCGCAATGATCGTCGACAAACAGAAAATCTCGCCGCGCAGAACCGTCGCCATGTACGGTCATCGGCTCGCCTATGATTGCGCTAGTTATAAAGCGAGGGATCACTTTCTCCAAATGCTGATAAGGCCCAAAATTGTTAAACGGACGGATAATAACAGCAGGAATATTATAGGTCTGCCAGTACGAGTACACGAGCCGATCGGCTCCGCATTTTGCCGCAGCGTAAGGGCTCATCGGGTTTAGCGGATGGTCCTCATCCATTACCTCACCAACAGCCGTTCCATAGACTTCAGACGTTGAGATATGTACAAAAAGCTCTATCCGTTCTCGATTCCTCAATACCGCATTCGATACAACTTGAGTACCAAGGACATCCGTTTCAAAAAAAAGACGATTATCAAAAATGGAACGCGTGACGTGCGACTCCGCCGCAAAATGAAACACTATATCGGCTTTACCTACCAAAGCATCGACTAGGTCCGCATTCATGACGTTGCCGTACCAAAACTCGAATCGCTCTGAACTAAAACCGTTCTCCGGAAGATTCTGCACGCTACCGGCATAGGTTAGCGCGTCCAACACAATCAAGCGGTAGTCTGGATACTTGTTATAAAGATATCTAACAAAGTTGCTACCAATAAATCCAGCCCCCCCGGTGATCAATATATTCTTCATGATTTTTCCGTTAATACAGTTATACTCTGGTCGCCAACATTCATTACAAGGTCGAGAATAGATAAATAGGGTAGAAATTCGCCATGCAACTGAGGGTAAATCGGATGCCGATAAGACTGCCAAATCACCGACAGTCCCTCCCTCGCAAATAAGCTTGTATCCAGATAGCTTTGCGCAGAATCCCCGGACAAGTAGCAACTTGCCTGAAAATGGCGGCATATGTCCAGCAGACGCCCGCTCTGCCCCCCTTCAATCCCTAAACGAGATGCCCGCTCGATTTTTCTACTAATTCCGATCCAATCACAAATCAACTCGACGGTAGCGATGTCAAGCTCTACGAGTGAACTCCACCGTCGCATCAACAACTCTTCGAGTTGCGGCAAATAAGTCTGAACATAAGGCGCCTTAGCATAGCTTTGAGCAATGGCCGCGACATGCTTCCGCCCCCATGGAGAACGATTGTCGATTTCAACGTCCAAGATTTTTTGCCCGTGGCGGCCTGAATTTAAAACAGGCACCGTAAGCCAAATTGGACCCGTAGCCGATTTTATTCTATTCCGGTTACGCCATCCGTGCTTGTCGTATTGAACATCATCATAATAGACAAATACATCACTTCGAAGCATCTGATCGAAAAAACCTAGCCATGGCAAATAACCCGGCTGCAAAATAACCACTGTCCTGTGCGTCATATAACTCACGCTCACGAAGACAACGAACCGGATTGCTCCGACGCAATCTCACACCACGCAATTACCAGCTCAACCAAATTCCTCGCCACAACCGGCATATCGCTCAAACGATAGCACTCGTCAATCCCGTGAGGGTTCCATCCTGCGCCAGGCCCATAAAGACAAATATTATTTGTACGAAAATGCCGCATATCACAATGTCCTGTAACGGTCTGTGTGCGAACCTCCTTTCCGGAATTTTTTTCGACGATAGGCTTTAACTTCGAAATTAATTCACTATCACTAGGAACCATAACCGCTGGCGTTTCAAGAAATCCCTGCCTTACATCTATTCTATCTGAGATATCGCTAGCTATTTGTTTTACTATCCGTAATACTTCGGACGGTTGTAGCTCGGGGCCAAAGCCTATCTGGATCTGCAAGCTAGCCTCTGCCGGTACAGATCCATGCCAGACCCCGGAATGGAAGGAACCCACATTCACAAAGCCAGGCTTATCTACGCTTCCGAAAGATTTTGAGCTTGAACTGACATCGTTTATCCAAGCACGCAGCCTTTCGATGAATTCACAACCAAGATATATCGGATTAACTCCGCGATGCTCAACACACGCAGCGACCGCGGTTCCAGATATAGAAACATCAAGCCATAACTGACCTAGATGACCATAAATTATTCGCTCAGGCCATGTGCCATCGCATATAACAATTCCTTCCGCACCATACCCTGCGTTTACAAGAGACAGACTGCCATCGCCACTGGTTTCATCATCAACCACGACGTGCAAAATAAGGTCGCCCTTGAGCCTGATCCCGAGTTTCTGCAAACACTCCGCAACCATCAAAATCACGGCGATCCCAGCCTTATCATCTTGCGCCCCTCGGCCATAAATGATTCCATCTTCCACTACGGCATCATAAGGGGGACGCGTCCAAACACCCTCCACTGGGGTAATGTCCGCGTGCGCGTTGAGGGCTAGCGACCGGCCGCCGGCGCCAGCGCCAGCGCCTTTAATTCGAGCGGCCAGATTGACTGACTGAGCGTCGTCGCGTGAATAGACCTTGGACACTTCGAGCCCAAGAGCAACCATCTTGTCCTCTACTATATGCTGGCACGCTGCCTCCCCGCCTCGTAGAGATGGTGCTCGAATCAGTCCCTGAAGAAATTCAGTATAAGCATCCTTGAGGCTTGAAAGCGCCTCAACAATATCGCTAACCATTTCAATCACGCGTCCCAACAAATATCTAACACGTCACAACGCCCATCATAGACGATCCAATTTTCGATACAGATCGGCGATTACCTCAGGCTGAAAAAACAGATCAGGCTCGGAGAGTATCCCTCCATGGACAAGGTTAGCGATATCCAGCTCTACAATAGCGTTGCGGACCCGATCAACCTCTTCAATTACCGCGCAACTCATGCCGGGAAACCCGGCTTGCAATATCTCCGCGCGCGCAAAACAAATATCATCTGGAGATGAGACGAGGCCAAAAGCCAATATTTCCCGTTTTGCCTGTTCAGCAAGATCGTCGGCGGACCGTTCAATTCCCGTATCGACAAGCAGCTCGACACAGATGGGATATCCGGTCGCTCTTACCGAATCTGGGCAAAAAGCAGCAAAATTCGTAATCCGATAGGTTGAGTACGGCGAGTCGGCACAAAAGAAACAATAAAGATCCCCCATTTGCGGCGGCTCTTTGAGAAGCATACTGACGATGACGGTTTTTCTTCGTGGCTTTGGCAGTCCAACAAGCGGCATCCCGAGCAACGCTGAAAGCGGCATGGATCCTGCCGTCCAAACTAAAGCCTCTACATTGTCGACCGTCTCCGTCGCTGTATTACTCTCTATAACCACATGAGATACGCGTCGGTTTTCCCGCTTGAGTTGACTAATTTGCGAACTCGTTAGCAACTCGATATTTAGATTGCGTAACCGCACAAGCAACGCGTCAATGATGCGGCTTATACCGTATTGCTTTGGATAATAACTCCGTATACCCGACGAGTACTTTAAAGGCAAACGCCGTTGCTCAGGAAACGCAAGCCGATTCCGAAGAAGAGGCGCGTCGATTAGACCGGAAAACGTCTCCTCGTCAAACATGGTGACTCGGTCTAGTAGCGGCAATCGGCGCGCCATAACCGCTAGTTCGCTAACGGCGAAACCGTGAACTTTCTCTGCAATCGGAGCAATTACTCGCTCAGCGATTAATGCGCCAAACCGATTATTTGCATAATCAAACAGTGTGTTTGTGGTAGGACTTTTTTGATGCTGAAGGTTGAAAAAAAAGTCGGCAACGTAAGCACGATACTCCGATTCATCGAACGCACGCAGATCCGGATATTGTGTATGCTTCTGAAGCCGTCCCTTAAAAAAAAGCCCAGAAAGATCCCGACGCTCGCCCGAAAGGCAATGCCATTGGTCAAACGGAAGAAGCTCGAAAAACATTTCGTCGACTGCGGAAATACCTGTCTCGGTAATCCAATGCATTCCGCAATCGAAGTGTCCGTTGTCTCCATAATCGAATGTAGCGTATAACCCCCCTAGCCTGGAGGATCGCTCAACGACCAGGATACGAGCGGCGGGATACTTCAGCCTCATAAAAAGAGCCGCGAATAAACCTGCCAAGCCTCCGCCAGCAACTACCACCGCTTTTGACATAGTAAAAATTATTTAGATAGGGTTATCTTGCCACAACATAAATGGAGTGACAAAGATCGGGATATTCGGTGCCAAGCAATTCTAACCCGCGCAGCTGATCTTCCCCAATTATTCCCTGACGCAACATGGCGTCGAAATGGAAATTAGCGAAGGGTTTTACCACTAGTCCGCCGCGAGCAAGGATTTGCGCACCACCGCCTTCGATATCTCGATCAAAACTGACGCGATCGTAGCTGCGTCGATGCCCGTGAATGCGTTCGCTCTCGGTGATTTCACCCAACTCACCTACGACGCCGATGGCGCGACCAAGTTGGCGCGATAACGCGCGGATATTGGGTACGACGAGAAATAGCCTGCCAGTCTTGGGATTCAACCAAAGGCGAAGACGCTCAATTAAGCTGCGAGGATCAACGACATGCTCAAGGATATACGAAGCCACAATAAGATCGAAGCGATCATCCGGCTCGTACTCTTCAAATAGCGAGTGGTGAAATTCTACCGTGTCGGGTACTACTTTGCGAGTTGCTTCGATAAAATCAGCAGCAGCCTCTACTACGACATGACGTCCGGCGATGGTAGAAAGCAAGGATGTCATATAACCATCTGAACAGCCTAACTCAAGCACTGACGGCCTTGCGTCAACATGGCCCCGTATAACGTTGAGCGCAGCACGACGTACGGCGTGCTCTATCGGCGAACCGAGATGCTCATAATTTTTACTCGCCGCATCGACAAATTCTCGCTCGGAACTATGATCGACGATAGGTTCATGAATATTTTGAGGCGTATTTGTCATTATTTTGTCACTTCCCATTTATGAAACCATTAGCCAGGGCCCTAGGTTGCCACAATTGCCGGTTTTCTACAAAAAATCCAGAATCCCGCCAACGATAATAGATCACTTCGGTACCGCCATGCAGGCACCTCTCGTCTTCGCTGCGACAGGCGCCCCCCCCTCGGCCACCTCGTCCGGCCCCTTTAGCTCCAACCAAGCATAAGCTGCGATAAGCTGCGCTGGACAAGCCGAAATTAAACGGCGACACTCGAACCACTCCGACCGAAACCGAGACAGACTATCGAAACGCTTTGGATAGATCGCCGACAACACGGCCAAGCCGACGAGACGGGCCGGCATGGCGCTCATGCCGCAATAAGCTTGAGACGAGCGGAACATTGTTTCGCTGCACACTCCGCCCACGCATATCAATTGAGAACGTTGAAATCCGCGACACAAAGGAACGATGCCCACCATCGTAACCCTCGCAGCCGCCAACCCACGTAACCTTTAATCCCGTCGTTGAAAGGAGCCTTTATTCGCAAACCGCATAGAGAAACCAAGCGTAGTCCTCTAATTCATCGCCGATTTCTAAAAAAGCCGAAAGAAGTTCGTCGCTCCAATCGTTCATTTGCTTGCTAGATAGCGGTTTTAAGAAACAACCGCGCAACTCTATTATATTGTAGCCTGCCGATCTAAGTTCGCTGCGAAGGAGGTAACGATCGTAATTCCGCAGATTGCCCACCTCGATATCACGGGAATTCGCATCCCCTGGATGAGCCTCCATCCCCAAAAGGGTACCAATGCGGCGATGAAGAGAGTAACTATTAGGCACAGTCACGATCAAACGGCCGCCAGGAAGCAACCAATCGCGGACCCGCTTAAGGAAGGGCACAGGCTCTTTAATATAACGGAGGACATCGCCGGCAATCACACTGCTATACTCACGATTTGGACAGAATTGTTCAAACATAGCATGATGTATCGTAACGTTAGCATTGCCGTGGTAGTAATCTAAAGCCGCGTCAACATGCCTTTTCGATCCCTCTACGATATCCACCTGCCATCCACGAGCGAGCGACGGCGCCGTCCAACAGTCATCAACAAACCCTAGATCAAGAACAGAAGGCCCGCGCAGAAATTCGAAGCATCGACCAATAACTAAATCCTTAGTTCGGCGATCGATTCCTTTTTGCTGCTCAGAATAATAATAATTTTCGCCTTTAATATCGTGTTGCATATTACCCATCCTCAACACCGCTCGGCACTATTCAAAAAAATGGCAACCACAGAGACATGAAAAAACCATATCAATGGCGCACCTAGGCCGTCCAACAAGAGTTCGTCGGCGAGAATCATTGCTACGACATCGCTCAACCCGGAAACACACCTACCGCAACTCCGACTCTAGCCGAAACACAGGAAGCGAGGCTAAAAGCACGCTCATCGTGTCAAGCCAAAGTTCCTCTAACTCGGCAACACAACTCAAACAACGGTGTTCGGCAACGGCATTTGCGGCCAATGTTGGAGTACGGTTATCACTAAAAATAAGTTTCCCACCATCTTTGAAACATCATGAGATTCCATATGCGCGCCCCGTAATTAGCCGTCCTGGAGTAATGCGCATCTAGTATCTTCTTTACCTCTTCCCAACGTATTAATCCATGTAAAGCCAAGCGCTCCGGAGATAAAACCTCTTCGACAAGGCAACGTAATTCGCTCAGTAACCAATTGTCTATCGGCAATATAAAGCCTTCCTTTGGGCGATCGATCACCCCATCGGGGATCAGCCCTCGGACTGCCTCTTTAAGGATATGCTTGCTACGACCGTTCTTGATTTTCATCGAACCCGGCAAAGTAGCCGCAAACTCCATCAGCCTGTAATCCAAAAAAGGCGGCCTCACCTCGACCGAATGCGCCATCGATAGCCGATCGACAAATGCGAGCACTTGGTCTGGGAGCAGCAAACGAAAATCGCAATTCAACGCCCGATTGAGCGGGTCATCGGTACCCGAACTGCTGTAAACGTCCCCGATCCAACGTTCCGTACTTTCCCCCGAGCACAGCGCTAGCATTTTGTCGCTGAGCAATGCCTGTTTGTCTAAATCACTAAAAAGATAGAGACTAGCGCGTCGCTTAATCTCATCACCCCGCGCCTCCATTTCCGCCAAATATTCCGGGCGCTCAAGAAATGGCTGAAGCAGCCCCTGCTCTTTTGTCGACAGCGTCGACAACCTGTTGCGCAAACGAGGAAAATGATGAAGCGGCTGCGCTAGCCGGTGGGCGAGGTAGCTGCCGAAAAGTTCATCGGCACCATCCCCCGATAGCGCCACTTTGACGTGCTGTGAGATCAAGCGGGTAACGAAGTAAGTCGAAGTTACCCCGGAAAAGGGTTCGTCGAACGCCCCTAATACCGCGTCAAGACTATCGACAACATCCTGGTGCGTCAGCACGAATTCGTGATGGTCGGTATCGTACTGACGAGCCACCTCGCGCGCGAAAACTTGGTCGGCGGCCTTATTATGAAAATCATCGGCGTACACCAATGAAAAGGTCTTCACCCTATAACCGCCGATACGACTCATCAAGGCAACGACACTTGAGCTATCGACTCCGCCGGATAGATACGCGCCGAACGGGACGTCCGCCTCCATGCGTAAACGAACGCTGTCTTCCAGCAACGCCCTTATCCGCTCTGCCGCCGTTTGTTCGTCAATGGCAGGATCTTCGGCGAATCGCAACGTCCACCACTGTTCGCGCCTCAATATTCCTTGTTCATAAATCGCGCGCTCCCCTGGCCGTAACTGCTCGATACCGTCAAAGGCACTCCAGGGAGCGGGAATATTTTTGAAGCTAAAGTAGTGATAAAGCGCCCGATAATTTGGCCTCCGTTCTACAGACGGATGGGCGAGGAGCGACTTAATCTCCGACGCAAATAACAGCCGGCCGGCAAACACACCGAAATACAGAGGCTTAACCCCAGCCCGATCACGCGCAATCAGAAGCTTTTGGCGCCGTTTATCCCAAAGTGCGATGGCGAACATCCCGTTTAGCCGGTGCAGGAAATCGTCGCCGAATTCCTCATAGAGATGAACCAGTACCTCGGTATCGGAATGGTGGGAGCGAAACTGATGACCCGCAGCCACAAGCTCAGTTCGAAGCTCAGCATGATTATAAATCTCGCCGTTGAACACGACCCCGATAGCGCCATCCTCGTTGAAGACCGGTTGCTGGCCAGTTTCCAAATCGACGATAGCCAACCTTCGCATACCCAGAGAAACGTCCGGCGCGTCCCAATGCCCCGCATCGTCCGGCCCTCGATGGGTAATGGCACTGCTCATGCGCCTTAACGCCTCACGCTCAGGCGCCCCGGTAAAACCACAAATTCCACACATTAAGGAATTACCTAATAATTTGGCGGACGGATGAAGACAGCATCGCTAATTATTGTTCGTCGAACGTGGCCGACTGGAAATCATCGTCGACTCCCAGTCGTTGCAACGTCGCCGCTCGCTGTTTTTCAGCACCTTTCACCACCTTCCAATAATTGTGGTGCCATGAACGGTATTTCCAATCCGGACAAGTGGAGCACATAGATATTTCCCCTCCCCGGTTCGCCAAATGCATTTCGCGATAATGGCGGAAGCCCTCGCCATGCCAAATATCTTTAATGCTATGTTCGGTCACCAGCCCCATACTTGTATTCGCCGCGATATCGTAACCACACACCATAACATTGCCGCGACTATCGATATTAAGGCGCTCAAATATGAACGGACACGGAACATTGTCGGTATCTAGATAGGGAGACGGGTCTGCCGAGCGGGAACCATCCAGCGATGTGTTGACGCCCCACGTCAAAAATTTACGCTTAATAAAATTGTCGACGCCAATTTCCTCGCGCCAAAACTTCTCCACTGCGTCAATATCGACACCCTGCTGATTTACTCCAGAAGCCACGATTTTCGACGCACCGCCAATACTATTGCGAATATCGATCATGCCTTTTGCATTACGCAACAATCGCTCCCAATTAAGCCCTTTACGAACCACGCTATAAGTCTCAGCGTCTCGAGCGTCGACGGAGAACTCGATCATGTCGACTCCCGCATCAAGCAAAGCTCGCGAGTTCTTTTCGGTGAACGCGGAACCGTTGGTAATTAGCCCAATCTTGCAACCAACACGTTTGGCATAGGTCAGGAGCTCAACCGCATGGGGATGAAGCATAGGCTCGCCACCACCGGAAATCCTAAGATAAGCGCCATATTGGCCGGCTTCATCCGCAATCTTCTTAAATACGTCGTCCGGCATATATGGCACGTCCTTATAACTATCCCTAATATTGGAATTCGTATAAGGGCAGTGCGGACATTCCGCATTGCACGGGTAAACAAACGACAACACCAACATCATCGGAAACTCAGCCGCTTCTGGGCGCAAGCCATATTGCGCGACATGATCGGACGGACCAGAAGATACCTCGGACGATGACGAAACTTTGGCTGCCATATCGGATGAATTAGTCATAAATTTTTAGCTCGCCGATGACTTAAGTGGCTTGACTTTAAAATCGGTCAACTCGGAATTATACCAAAACGGCCTCCCCCCGGGCGTGTCGCTTTTTTCATACTCGGCTCCAGCGGTTTGCCAATCGCGACAACCTTTGCAAACAGCCGGGATATCCTGCCAACGATGTTCCCGGTGAGGACGGCGAAGCTGTTCGCCAAGACGCGCCCATAGCTCTTTAACGGAAAACTCACCAGCATTACCCACCTTAAGCATCCCCTCGTAATCGACTGCGCAAGCGACCACCGACCCATCTTGATGAATCGCCATCGTATTGTTTCCCCAAGGGCAGGCGATTCTAAAACTCGTTTCGTGGTCGATATGCTCAGAGCGAATCGATCCGGTGGCCGTCCATTCGAGCTTGGGCCGCACCTTGACCTCAGCCCCTCGCTCCTGCCAATATTTTCGAAACTCCTCAACCTCATGTTCGTTCTCTTCCATAAGAGAAAACTGACAGATAATTAACGGATAATCTTTATTGCTCGCGGCCTTACGTCGAAGCAGCTCTTCTATGCCTCCATAGGTTCTTTCCCACTCACCTAAATATCGAACCTTCTCGTAAACTGCCTTCGAGTATCCATCCACACTAATGATAAAACGCTTCAGTGGGGAGTTCAAAATCCGATCAATATGGTCGCCGCGCAAAAGCAATCCACCGTTTGAGTTTAGTACCAAATTGGCACAGCCGGCCTGAGCGGCATAGTCGATACGGTCCCAAATCTCCTCACCCATTACTAACGCTTCACCGTAAAAGGTTGGCCATATCTCGGTGCTAGGTGATTCTCTTCCAACTTCTTCGACAATTTTGTTCCATAGCGCTCGGCTCATATGCCGCTTGGGACGTTGCAGCTCCTTATGAGAGCAATGTATGCACTGTTGATCACAAGAAGAAGTATTTTCAATTACCAACTGCGGAGGGAAAGGATGCTCCTCGAGCTTAGCTTCAATGCCAAGAAGCTTAGCTTCAGTTTCAGCACGCATAATCATTAACCTCTTTATAAATCCAAGCCAAAAACCAGTGAACTAACAGGCACACACTAGATCGCCCCCCCCGAGAAGCGTGACAATACATGCACTCCCCTACGACGGATGAACAAATCCCAGGCGTCGTTACGCAAGCAGGTGATGGGACACACACACCAAAGAACAAAATGCCCCTCCTTAGTTCAACACGCTAATATCGAGCTCCACTGGCAACGTAACATAACCATCAATCATTCCATGTTGTCTCGGCGACATTCTAAACTCATATACGAACGGTATTACGTCCACAGACTGCCACTCCGCCCCGGACACAACGGGAGGATGAGCCAAACCACATGACAAAACGTAGCTGCCATGCATCAACGGCAGCTTTAGTTTCCAGTTAAAAGCATATAGCTTTCCCTTTTCGTAGATACGATGCATTTCATTTTTGAGCCGCGTATCAAAAAACAATACGTCGGTACCCTGCAAGGTACGAACCTTAAATGCCACATCCAAATTCTCCAACGTTTTGTGCATCAAAACGCTAAGCTTAACCAGCACTTCGTCGTCGAAATCGAAATCCGAAGTGTAATCTCCGTTCCTCAGCATCTGCACATTAACGACCTCAGCATCGCCGTTACTAACACGATTATAATCGGCTCTTTTCTTAAAAGCCTCTTGACCGATAGTAATATCATTAAAATCGCTATTGGCGAAATCCTTATTAAGAACTACCGGTACCGCTTGCTCGACGCTCGATGGTTCCTTTTCATCCGATTCCGCTCCAACATTAGAGCCACCCGCCAGATTCCTGTCTTCAAGCTGCAGTTTTACGTACTTATCGGTAACTGCGGCGGCCGAACCAAAACCACTAACACGCCCCCCATCAATCAAAACTGCGCGTTTGCAAACCTGCCTAACCGCGCCAATATCGTGGCTTACGAACAGCAACGAAACACCTGAATCAACGAGCTTATTGATTCGAGCCATGCATTTCGCCTGAAAAAACATATCGCCAACCGACAAAGCCTCATCGACTATCAATATCTGCGGCTCGACGGCGGTTTGAACAGCGAACGCCAACCTCATCATCATTCCGGAACTATAGGTTTTAACCGGCTGATCGAGAAAATCCCCGATATCGGCGAAACCAGCGATATCGTCAAACCGATTGAGCGTTTCCTCGCGGGTTAAACCGAGAATTTGCGCGTTGTGAAACACGTTCTCCCTCCCGGTAAACTCCGGGTTAAAGCCGCTACCCAGCTCGAGTAACGCGGTAATCCGGCCAGAGGTTTCAACAGCTCCTTCTGTGGGGGACAAGGTTCCCGCGATGATTTGCAACAAAGTGCTTTTGCCAGCGCCATTTCTCCCCAAAATACCCACCGCCTCACCCGGTAGCACCTCAAAGCTGACGTCTTGCAGCGCCCAATGCTCTCGGTACAACTGCCGTGGCTTTTTGTGATTTAGTATCGGCGAAAAACGGTCCCACAGCGCCTGTTTAAAGCGGTCCTGGGGATTCTGAAAAATCCGGTAGCACTTACCGATATTTGAAAGTCGAATTGCCGGTTGAGTACTCATGATCTTTGAGCCGCGCCTCTATATAACGTCAGCGAAAGCCGGCCGGGACCGTTCGAACACCCACAGCCCGCACCAGGCGACGCACGTGGACACGACAAGATTTGCGCCCCAAGGGATAGGGCGCAACAATTTTCCGGAGAGCAGAACATTGCGCATTTCTTCTATTCCATAGGTCAGCGGGTTGAACACCATTAGGTCCTGGGCGAACTCCGGCGCCGATGCCGTGGCATAAAACACCGGGCTAAGGAACAGCAGCATGGACATCAAAATCCCGATGAACTGCTCTATATCCCTAAAAAAAACTCCCAGTGCAGCAAGCAGCCACGAGAAGCCGATCGCATACAGCATGATCGGCATTATTACCAACGGCGCGAATATGACCGTCCAGTGAATCGCCAATTTGTCGACCACGACAAACATCAACAACAAAAAGAATCCGATTGATGCGTTTACCAATGAGGTGAACAGATTGCCAACCGGGAGCAATTCGAGCGGGAAAACGACTTTTTTTACGTAGTTAGGATTGTTGACGATTATCCCGGGAGCTTTGGATACGGTTTCCGAGAACATGGCGTGCACGATCAACCCGCAATAAAGCATTTCAACAAACTCCCACATATCCCCCTGCCCACGCCAACGGGACTGAAAAATCACGCCGAAAACGAAGCTGTATACGGCGAGCATCATCAAGGGATAAATGACGACCCAAACGAATCCGAGCGTGGTCGCCTTGTATTTTGCCTGTAATTCTCGCCGGACCAGCGAGCGAAGTAGATCCCGGTTTTCGTAGAGACTGGTTATTCCACTGGCGACAGAAAAGGGTTTCATTAAAGTCGTGCGTTTCTTTAAATTATTGATCGGTTGGAAAAATACTCGGCGCGGTGTTCGCTTAGGAATGCTGGCCTCAAAAGCTACGTCTACCGAATATAGCGCGGGTTTTCTCTCAACGGAAATACCGCGCTGACGCCGATGTCGTCACTACAGCTGCTCCTGGGGAGACGCCACCTTCTCCAAGGAAGACGGAATCGGTTCAACCGGAGATTCCAAAGCGACCGCCTTGGCGTCTTGATGGAGCTCTTCGATCTCCGCCCGCAAAGCCTCATACTCCGACAACTTGATTTTGAGAAACTCCACGGTCAAGCGGGCTTTTTCCTCCAACCCCTGGGGCGTCAACAGGTATACATAGGCCAACTTGTTGTCGCTATTGCGGAAATTGCCCGTTTTGACCAGCCCTTTTTCCATCAATGCGCGCAAGCAATAATTGGTCTTGCCCACGCTGATACCCAACTCTTTGGCCAGAGCCCGTTGGCTCAGCTTTGGGTCGGCCGCTAGCCGTTTCAGAATTTGCAAGGAATGTTCTTTGGGGACCATGGAGTCATAACGTTCAACGAATGAACGCAGTCTAGCAGGGGGCGCACTCAGACCACAACCCTTTTACGAAGGTGTGTCAGCCGATTGCGGCCAAGGGAGGAATCATGCCGTTGGCGAGTAAATACTCACAGATCTGGGCGATGCACGCCTCCGGGGCGTTGCGCCCCGACTCCACTACCAACTCAGGGAGTTCCGGCGGTTCGTAGGGCGATGAGATGCCCGTGAATTCGAGGATCTTTCCCTCGCGCGCGTTTCGGTACAGGCCTTTCGTGTCGCGCCGCTCGCAAACTTCCAGGGAAGCATCGCAGTAGATTTCCACGAAATCGCCCTGTTCCATCAAGGCTCGCACGAAGGAGCGGTCGCTACGGTAGGGCGAAATAAACGCCGACAGGACGATGACGCCGGCATCCACGAACAGTTTGCACACCTCGCCCACGCGGCGGATGTTTTCGCGTCTATCCTGCTCGCTGAAGCCAAGGTCGGAACACAGGCCATGGCGCACGTTGTCGCCGTCCAACACGTAGGTACGCAGGCCCCTGGCGTGCAGAAGCGCCTCCATGCCATGAGCCAGGGTGGATTTCCCGGCCCCGGACAGCCCGGTGAACCATAGGACGAATCCCCGATGGCCTCCCAACCGTTCCCGCTCCTCCCTCGTCACGCCGCTGGTTTGCCAGACGATGTGCCGGCTCAATCCTTTGCCTCGGCATCCAAACAGTACATCAGGCTGTCCAGCCAATTCGGCATGGTCACGCCGAATCCATGCGCCAAACGCCCTGCCGCCAAACGCGAATTGGCCGGCCGGGTGGCGGGAGTCGGATAGTCGGCGGTACCGATGGGCGTCACGCGCTCGACCGCCAAAACCTCACGCTCGGCGGCAAGGCGCACAATCGCCTCGGCGAATCCGCACCAGGATACGGAGCCCTCGGCAGCAAGATGGTAGATGCCACTCAGACCGGATTTGGGACGAGGCGTAGCATCGCCGGCGGAATGCTCGTACCAGCGCGCGACGACGATCGCCGTCGCTTCGGCGATCATCCGGCTCCACGTGGGCGCCCCCACTTGATCGGCCACCACGCGCAGCTCCGCCCGCTCGCGGGCCAAGCGCAGCATGGTCAATAAAAAATTGCGGCCGCGCAGGCCATACACCCAGCTGGTGCGGAAAATGAGGTGCTCCGCCCCTGAGCTCGAGACGGCGCGCTCGCCCGCCAGCTTGGTTTGGCCGTAAACGCTGACCGGATTCGGCGTATCGTCTTCGGCATATTCGCCTTGCTTGGCGCCGTCGAAGACGTAATCCGTGGAGTAGTGGATCAAGCCCGCGCCCAATCGCCGCGCCTCCTCTGCCAGGATGCCCGGCGCGATACCGTTGATCGCCATGGCCAATTCCGGCTCGCTTTCCGCCTTATCCACGGCCGTATACGCGGCGGCGTTCACGATCAAGCGAGGGGCGACATCGCGAACCACGCGGCGAATACCGTCCGCATCGGCCAGGTCCAAAGCGTCCCGACCGACGGCCACGACCTTCCCCAACGGCGCCAACGCGCGCTGCAGTTCCCAACCCACCTGGCCGTCCTTGCCGGTCAGAAGTATGTTCACGGAAACACCTCGGCTCCGCCGAAAGCGACCCCGGCTTGGTCTTTGGCCGACAGGGAAGGCTCGCCGGACAACGGCCAGGCTATCCCTAGATCGGGATCGTTCCATGCGATGCTGCGCTCGTGCTCCGGCGCGTAATAATCGGTGGTCTTGTAGAGAAACTCGGCCGACTCGCTCAACACCAGGAAACCGTGGGCGAAGCCAGGCGGCACCCACAACTGGCGCTTGTTCTCCGCCGAAAGACGTTCGCCGACCCAACGGCCGAAGCTGGGCGAGCTTTTCCGCAAATCCACCGCGACGTCGAACACCTCGCCCGCCACGACGCGGACCAACTTCCCTTGAGCCTGCTTGATTTGATAATGCAGGCCGCGCAACACGCCTTTGGCCGAACGGGAGTGGTTGTCCTGCACGAACGGAAGCGCTGCGCCAACAGCCTGCTCGAACGCTTTTTGGTTGAAGCTTTCGAAGAAGAAGCCGCGCTCGTCGCCGAAAACCTTCGGTTCCAGCATCAGCACGTCGGGAATAGCGGTGGCTGTGATGCGCATGGCTCTCAGTACACCTTGTCCTGCAACAGGCGGAGCAAGTAACCGCCATAGCCGCCCTTGGCCAAGGGCTGGGCCAAGCGCTGCAAGGCTTCGTCGTCGATCCACCCTTGCCGCCAGGCGATTTCTTCCGGGCAAGCGATTTTCAGGCCTTGGCGTTTTTCGATGGTTTGGATGAAGGTGGAGGCTTCCAGCAAGGAATCGTGGGTGCCGGTGTCCAGCCAGGCCATGCCGCGCCCCATGACCTCCACCGTCAGCTCGCCTTGCGCCAGGTAATGGCGATTCACGTCGGTGATTTCCAACTCGCCCCGAGGCGACGGCTTGAGATTGGCGGCGATATCGCACACCTGGGTGTCGTAGAAATACAAGCCGGTGACCGCGTAACGGGACTTCGGCTTGCTGGGCTTTTCCTCGATGCTGATGGCGCGCCCCTGGCGGTCGAACTCCACCACGCCGTAGCGTTCCGGATCGCTCACCGCATAAGCGAAAACGCTGGCGCCGTGGGGCCGGCTCGTCGCCGCCTGCATCTGCTCGGCCAGCGTATGGCCGTAAAAAATATTGTCGCCCAGCACCAGGGCACTGGGACCGTTGCCGACAAAATCGCGGCCGATCAAAAACGCCTGGGCCAAGCCGCCCGGCTCCGGCTGCACCGCATAGGAAAGAGACATGCCCCACTGCCGCCCGTCGCCCAGCAACTGCGTAAAGCGGGGCGTGTCTTCCGGCGTGGAGATGATCAGCACCTCCCGTATCCCCGCCAACATCAGCGTGGAAAGGGGGTAATAAACCATGGGCTTGTCGTAGATGGGCAAAAGCTGCTTGGAAACGACCTGGGTTACCGGATGCAGGCGAGTGCCCGAGCCGCCGGCCAATATGATGCCTTTCATGTTATTAACGTACCGAGTAATTCTGTTGCAACCAATTCCGATATTCGCCGCTGGCCACCCGCTCCACCCAGGATATGTGCTGCAAATACCACTCCACCGTTTTACGAATGCCGGTGGTGAAACTTTCCTCGGGTCGCCATCCCAGCTCGCGCTCGATTTTGCGGGCATCGATGGCATAACGCCGGTCGTGGCCGGGGCGATCCTTGACGTAGGTAATCAGGGAGCGATACGGAGCAGGCGGGTCGGGACGCAACTCGGTGAGCAAGTCGCAGACGGCGTGGACGATATCGATATTGGGCATTTCGTTCCAACCGCCGACGTTATAGGTTTCTCCCGGCCGGCCGGCTTCCAGTATCCGGCGAATGGCGGCGCAATGATCCCCCACGTACAACCAGTCGCGCACGTTCATGCCGTCGCCATAAATCGGCAAAGGCTCGCCCCGCACGGCTTTGAGGATAATGAGGGGAATCAATTTCTCCGGGAACTGGTACGGCCCGTAATTGTTGGAGCAATTGCTGGTCAGCGTCGGCAGGCCATAGGTGTGGTGGTAAGCCCGCACCAAGTGGTCGGACGCGGCCTTGGAGGCCGAATAAGGGCTGTTCGGCGTATACGGCGTGGTTTCGCTGAAGGCCGGGTCGTTGGGGCCGAGGCTGCCGTAGACTTCGTCGGTGGAAACGTGCAGAAAGCGGAACGCCGCTTTATCTTCCTCCGGCAAGCCGGACCAGTAGGCCTTGACCGCCTCCAGCATCCTGAACGTGCCTTCCACGTTGGTGCGCACGAACGCTTCCGGCCCGTGGATGGACCGATCCACATGGCTTTCCGCGGCGAAATGCACAACCGCGCGCGGCCGGTTTTCTTCCAGCAGCCTGGCCACCAGCGCCTGGTCGACGATGTCGCCTTGAACGAACACGTGCCGGGCATCGCCGGCCAAGCTGGATAAATTGTCCGGATTCCCGGCGTAAGTGAGTTTGTCCAGATTCACCACCGGCTCGTCGCTGCCTGCCAGCCAATCGAGCACAAAATTTGAGCCGATAAAACCGGCGCCGCCCGTTACCAGAATCAAATCACCCTCCTCGTATCCCTAAAATGCAATATCCTCGGAATTTTACCATCATCCCGAAAAAGAACAGGCATCAAGTACCGGAGACGAGCAATGCCCTCAGCTGCTGCGGCGAAACGGCCGGCGGCAGGCAACGGTTGCCGGCGCATACGTAGGCCAAAGTCGCCTCTCCCGCCTGCCGCGCGGCCAACGCGCCGGGCAGGCGGCTTTCCCGGGGGATGGCAAACACCATGCGGCGCGGATGCCATGACAAGCCGGCCTGCTCCTGCCAAGCCGCCATGGCTGCCTCGTCGCCGCGCAACACGACGATTTGCGGCGGCTCCAACCACTCGCCCAAGGCCGTCAGCAAGGCCGCATGCGCCTGGGGGTGGCGGGTCATGGCGCTGCCCGCCGCCCGCAACGTCTGCTCCGCCGCTTGCAAATAACGCGGCTCGCCCAGCAAATGCCCCAACCGCGCCAGGCTTCGAGCGGCAACGCCATTGCCGGCGGGAACGGCGTCGTCGCCGAAGGACTTCGGCCGGAGGATCAGGGCCTCATGGTCGGCGGCGGTGAAATAGAATCCGCCGCGCTCCGCGTCGACATAGCGTTCCAGCAAATCGTCGGCCAAAGCCGTGGCCCACGCCAACCAATCGCTGTTCCACCGGGCTTGCAGCAATTCCAGCAGCGCATCCAGCAGATAAGCGTAATCGTCCAGATAGGCCGGCAAGCCGCCGCGCAGCGGAATACCCAAGGCTTCTTGACGGCTGCCCCCGCCGCCCGGACAGCCGGCGTACAGGCGACCGCCGACCCAGGCCCGTTGCCGCAGGAACTCGCAGGCGCGCGCGCCCGAATCGATGAAATCCGGCCGCCCCAGCCAGCGCCCGGCGAGGGCCATGGCGCGAATCGCCATGGCGTTCCAGGCGGTGAGTATCTTGTCGTCGCGGCCGGGGCGCACCCGCCCTCCCCGCGTTTGCAGCAACTTGACGCGGGCCGATTGCAACAGGGATTCGGCTTCGGCGGCTTCCAGGTTCAAGGCTTGCGCCGCCTGGGACGGCGTCGCGGCCAAGCGCAGGTGCCAGCGGCCTTCGAAATTCGGCGGCGAATCCAGGCCGAAGCAGCGCTGCGCGACGGGCCATTCCGCCTCGCTCAGGGCGTGCCGGACTTGATCCCGGCTCCACACGTAAAAGCGGCCCTCCTCGCCTTCCGAATCCGCGTCCAACGCGGCGTAATAGCCACCCTCGGGGGCTTGCATCTCCGCGATGAGCCAGCCGGCAGCCGCCAGCGCCGTGTCGCGCAACGGCGGCTCGCCGCTACGGGCGTACGCCTCGCTGTAGAGCGCCAACAGCAAGCCGTTGTCGTAGAGCATTTTTTCGAAATGGGGGATTTCCCAGCGCTCGTCCACCGAGTAACGGTAGAAACCGCCGGCCAAATGATCCTGCAAGCCGCCCACCGCCATGCGAGACAAAGCGTGCAACGCCATTTCCCCCGCCTCACGGTCTGCGCCATCGCCATAACGCAGCAGAAACTCCAAGCTGCCGGCCATGGGAAACTTGGGCGCCCCGCCGAATCCGCCCCAATGCGAATCGTAATCCGCGGCCATGGCGTCCCGGCCTCGGCGCAACACCGTCGCATCCGGCATCGACGAAGGGCCGCCGGCATCGACGGAACGCAGGATTTCCAGCACCGACCGGTTGTTTTCCGCCAGGCTGTCCTTGCGCCGGTGGTAATAATCGGCCACTTGTCGCAAGGCATCGCGGAACGACGGCAAACCGTAGCGGGCTTCCGGCGGAAAATAGGTGCCGGCGAAAAACGGCGCTTGGTTATGGGGGTTGAGGAACACCGTCAACGGCCAGCCGCCGGGCCGGCGCGCCAGCACCTGGTGGGCCAGTTGGTAGATTTTGTCCAGATCGGGCCGCTCTTCCCGGTCCACCTTGATATTGACGAACAAAGCATTCATCAACGCCGCCGTGGCCTCGTCCTCGAAAGACTCGTGGGCCATCACGTGGCACCAATGGCAGGCGGAGTAGCCGATGGACAGCAGGATGGGCAGGTCCGCGTCGCGGGCCTGGGCCAAAGCCTCCTCGCCCCAGGGATGCCAGTCCACCGGATTGTGGGCGTGCTGCAACAGGTAGGGGCTGGTTTCCAGCGCCAGGCGGTTGGTGTGGGATGTGGCTTGCATTCGCTCGCACCGGGAATATAGTGAGATTGCCAGTGTAGCAAAAACCTAGCGTTTCACTCGTGTATATCCATCCGCCGCACCACCCTCTGCATCCGGCCGAACGGCACCTGCGCGCCGCCGATCCGCTCATGGCGCAACTGATCGACCGACACGGCCCCTGCGCCCTGGCCGAGCCGCCGCCGTCCCACTTCCACGTTTTGATCAAAACCGTCATCGACCAGCAATTGTCTGTGAAAGTGGCCCAACGCATCGCCGACCGGCTGCTGGCGGCGCAAGGCGGCGAGCGCTTCGTCGCGGAAACGCTGCTGGAGTTGGAAGAGGAAGTCCTGCGCGGCATCGGCTTGTCGCGCGGCAAGATCCGCTACATACGCGGCTTGGCGGAAGCGGTGGCGTCGGGACGCTTGGATTTGGAGGAATTGCGGAAGCAACCGGACGCAGCGGTGGCGCGCGAGCTGACGGCCTACCCCGGCGTCGGCCCGTGGACGGCGGAGGTTTTCCTCATGTTCGCCTTCCAACGCAGCGACATCCTGCCCCTGGGCGACCTGGCGCTGCGCAACGCCATCCGCCGCCACTGCGAACTGGCCGCCGAGGCGCCCCGCGACGACTATTTCGCCGCGGCGGAAAAATGGCGCCCTTACCGCTCCATCGCCAGCTGGTATTTGTGGGCGGCGGTGGATTGAAACGAACGGCTATTCGGGCTTGCCCACCAGGAAATTCACCGTCATCAAGCCGCCGACGCCGGCCAGGGCGCCGTGCAGCACCACCCAAACGGGCAAGCTGTCCAGGAAAGGCGCCTGGATGCCGAACATGAATGAAAAAGCCACTGCCGCCACGGCGGTCAACAGCGTGCCGAAAGCCCCCGCGTTGAAACCGTGCAAAAAGCCTCGCTCTCCGGCGATGCGCCCCGCCACATAGCCAGCTCCCAGACAGATGGCGACACCGAGAACCTGGCGGAACCCGGACAGGCCGACGCTTTTCCAGCCGCCGTCGACGAATTTAGCCAACACCGGTATCAAAAGGATTTGCAACGTGTACAGGCCGATAAACACCAAAGTGCCTTGAATAATGGCTTTACGGTTGAAATTCATAGTCTATCTCCCGAGGCAGGGCCGGTTAACGGATGGCCGGCACTATAACTGCCGCGGGACGCATCGAACAAGTGATGCTTGCTTAGCGACGGTGGAGAACTAAAATGGCCCCACTATGCAACGATTGATCTGCGTCATCGGCGAGACCAGCGGCACTGGCGACACCCCCGTGTCCCGCGCGCTATGCCATGGCCCGGACTCGCCGGATCGGCGTACCATCGCCGTCGCCGCGTCCCCGCCGCCGCCCGAAGGGCGCCGGCGCATGGCTCGGCCCGCAGCCAAGGAATCGCGCCCGTGACGCCGGCCGCCCACCCAGCGCGACGGCGCAGAAGCTTTCCCTGGCACCAACGCCTGGCTTTGCTGGCGGGGCTGACCGCCCTGTTCTACTTCGCCAGCGACATCGTGCTGCACCTGCTGGAGGAAGGCACCCATGTGCTGCTGGAATCCCTCGAAATGCTCATCGAGGAATTCTACGAGCACGTCCTGCACATGCACCGGCGCCAAGCGGAAATCTTCACCGTCTGGACCGGCACCACCCTCATAATCATCGTGTTGTACTTCACCGCGCGCAGCCTGATACGGCGCATTGTGCGCGCCTATATCCAAGCGCGCGACTGGTGCCTGGCCACGGTCGCGGCCCTGGTCGCCTGGCGGCGCACATGGAGCGAAGCGGATATCGCCATCCTGGCGGTGGCGGGCGGCGTGGTGGTTTTCACGCTGTTGGCCCTATTCCTCTGACATGACGGCGCTGCCTCTGGCCCACGCCTGCTTCGGCACAGGCGGACCGCCCGTGCTAATCATCCACGGCCTGCTGGGCAGCGGCCGCAACTGGCAAAGCGTCGCCCAGTCCCTCGCCGAACACCACCAGGTGGCCGTGCCCGACTTGCGCAACCACGGCGCCTCACCCCACGCCGACGCCATGGACTATCCGGCCATGGCCCGGGACGTGGAAGCGCTGCTGGATCGGCTGCAATGGCCTCGGGCGCACGTCATCGGCCACAGCATGGGCGGCAAAGTGGCCATGTATCTGGCCATGAGCCGGCCAGAGCGGGTGGCATCCCTGCTGGTGGCCGACATCGCCCCCAGCCATTACCCCGACCGCCACTCGCCCTACCTGGACGCCATGGAAACCTTGCCCCTGGCAACGCTGCGCAACCGCGCGCAAGCCGACACCCACCTGGCCGCCAGCATTCCCCAAGCGGCCGTGCGGCTGTTCCTGCTGCAAAACCTGGTAGCGGACAACGGCGGCTACCGCTGGCGCGCCAACCTGGCGGCGATCCGCGCCAACCTGCCGGCCGTGCTGGCCCCGCCGCACCTGAAAGCGCTGCCGCCCTACCCCGGCGAAACTTTGTTCCTGGCCGGCGCGGACTCGGACTATATCCAGCCGGAGCACTACCCCGCCATCGGCCACTGCTTCCCCCAAGCCCGCGTCCGCACCCTGCACGGCGCCGGCCACTGGCTGCACGTGGAGCAACCCACCGCGTTCCTCCAGGCGACGCGGGACTTTTTCGCGGCCGGACAGGCCTGAGCCGCTGGGGCTATAATTTCCCTTTCGGATTTTCGCGCGCCGACCAACGGCGCTCCCTCTAGCAACTTTGGAAACACTATGTCGCAAATCAAAAAAGCGGTTCTCGCCTATTCCGGCGGCCTGGACACCTCCGTCATCCTGACCTGGCTGCAGGAAAACTACCAGTGCGAGGTGGTCACGTTCACCGCCGACCTGGGCCAGGGCGAAGAACTGGAGCCGGCGCGCAGCAAAGCGCTGAAATTCGGCATCAAGCCGGAAAACATCTTCATCGACGATTTGCGCGAAGAATTCGTCCGCGACTTCGTCTTCCCCATGTTCCGCGCCAACACCGTCTACGAAGGCGAATACCTGCTGGGCACCTCCATCGCCCGCCCGCTGATCGCCAAGCGCCTCATCGACATCGCCAACCAGACCGGAGCGGACGCCATCTCCCACGGCGCTACCGGCAAGGGCAACGACCAGGTGCGCTTCGAACTGGGCGCCTACGCCCTGCGCCCGGACATCAAGATCATCGCCCCCTGGCGCGAATGGGACCTGCTGTCCCGGGAAAAGCTGCTGACCTACGCCGAACAGCACGGCATCCCCATCGAAATGAAGCACCGCCAGGGCGGCTCGCCCTATTCCATGGACGCCAACCTGCTGCACATCAGCTACGAAGGCCGCCACCTGGAAGACCCGAAAGCCGAGGCCGAGGAAGAAATGTGGCGCTGGACGGTTTCCCCGGAGGCCGCCCCGGATGAAGCCGAATACCTGGACATCGAGTACCAGCACGGCGATCCCGTCGCCCTCAACGGCAAGAAAATGGCCGCCCACGACATCCTCGCCGAACTCAACCGCCTGGGCGGCAAGCACGGCATCGGCCGGTTGGACCTGGTGGAAAACCGCTACGTCGGCATGAAATCGCGCGGCTGCTACGAAACCCCCGGCGGCACCATTTTGCTCAAGGCCCACCGCGCCATCGAATCCATCACCCTGGACCGGGAAGTGGCCCACCTGAAGGACGACTTGATGCCGCGCTACGCCAGCCTGATCTACAACGGCTACTGGTGGAGCCCGGAACGCAAGGCGTTGCAGGTGCTGATCGACCACACCCAGCAACGGGTCAACGGTTGGGTGCGGGTGAAGCTGTACAAGGGCAACGTCATCGTCAGCGGCCGCGATTCGGCCACCGACTCCTTGTTCGACAGCACCATCGCCACTTTCGAGGACGACGCCGGCGCCTACGACCAAAAGGACGCCGCCGGCTTCATCAAGCTCAACGCGCTGCGCATGCGCATCGCCGCCAAGAAAGGCACGAAGTTCGCTTAATCCTCCATCTCCCCGGCCCAAATCGTGCCTAAGTCGACGCCGGCCCGCCTGGCGTTGACCCTATGCTGCGAGAAGGGCCGGCAGAGCCCCCCGCCCCAATGCCGCCCAGGCGGCGCTGGGGCGGCGATCGGCGACGCCTTGCGGCACCGGCATTCGTTAGAGAGACGCTTATGACAGCCTGGCCGCCCCGCATTACGCTTTCCAACTTCAATCAGCTGTTTGAAGCCAGCCCCGCCCCCATCGCGATCGCGCGCCTCGACGACGGCGTTTTCGTCCAGGCCAACGACGCCTTCCTCCGATTGTACGGCTACTCCCTCGAAGAAATCATCGGCCACACCAGCACGGAGCTGGGGTTGTGGAGCAAGCAGGAGGAACGCGACAAGATCATCGAGTTGATCGAACGCCAGGGCCACGCCCACAACTTCATCCACGAATACCGTAACAAAGCCGGCAAGGTGGGACGCAGCATGGTCTCCCTGGACTTGATCGAGATCGACGGCACACCCCACATGCTGGGCGTCCTGACGGACCTGGCCGAGCTGGACCAAGCCCAAGCGGCCCTGGTAACCAGCGAAGAACGTTTGCGTTTTGCCCAACGGGCATCCGGCATCGGCGTTTGGGAATGGCTGCCCGATACGGATGCGGTTTATTGGACGACCGAAACCGAGGCGATGTTCGGCCTGCCTCCGGGAGGCTTCGGCGGAAACTACGACAGCTTTCTTGCGCTGGTGCACCCGACCGACCGAGACTTGATCACGCAACAACGGCAAGCCCTTTTGGCGACGGACGGCGTTTTCGAACTCGAATACCGTATTGTGCGGCCGGACGGTTCGATCCGATGGGTGCTGACGAAAGGAGCGCCGGAACGGGACGAAAGCGGCGCGTTGCTGCGCGTGGCCGGCCTGAACATCGACATGACCGAGCGCAAGCAAAGCGAATTGCGTTTGCAGCAAAGCCATGCCCGCATCCAGGCCATCATCGACGCCTCGCCTGTGCCGCTCGCCCTGAACGACGAGCAAGGAAACGTCAACTATCTCAACCCGGCTTTTACCAAAGCCTTCGGTTACGACTGCCACGACATCAAAACCGTGGAGGAATGGTGGCCGCAAGCCTATCCCGATACCCAGTATCGCCAGTGGGTAATGGATTCGTGGCGCAGTCGCATGGCTCTGGCGAAACACACCCGCCTGCCTTTTTCCCCGCTGGAAGTGAGGGTCGCCTGCAAGCACGGCGGCGAAAAAGTCGTTCTTGCGACGGCGACGACCTTGGATAACGCGTACGACAACGAGTACCTGGTGGTTCTCTATGACATCACCGAAAGAAAGCGCCTGGAAGCGGAGCGGGAAGAAAACACCAGGCGCTTGCACGCGGCGGTGCGGGGCGGCAGGGTCGCCTTGTGGGAGTGGGACCTGCGCACCGACGAAGTGCTCTATTCGGAAGAATGGAAAGCCCATCTGGGCTATGAGGAAGGCGAAATATCGAATTCGTTCGCCGAATGGCAAAGCCGCGTCCATCCCGAGGACTTGGGGCCGACGCTCCAAAAAGTCGATGCGTACTTGAAACGCCACGAATCCGCCTACACGGCGGAATTCCGCATGCGCCACAAGGATGGCTCTTACCGGTGGATTTTTTCCCAAGCGACCCTGGTGGCCGACGAGCAAGACAACCCTATACGTCTTTTGGGCTCCCATGTGGACATTACGGAAACCAAGGGAATTCAGAGCCGGTTATACGAAAGCGAAGAACGGTTGCGCCTGCTCATCGAGCACGCGCCGGTCGCCTTGGCCATGTTCGACCGAGAGATGCGTTACCTGGCGGTGAGCCGCGGCTGGTTGAATGATTTCGAGCTTGGCGATAGGGACATTATCGGCGTCTGCCATTATGAAATATTCCCCGACATTCCCGAGCGCTGGAAGGACATCCACCGCCGCGTCCTTGCGGGCGAGGTCGTCTCTTCGGACGACGACTACTACGAACGCGGGCAGGCAATAACCTACAGGCTGCGCTGGGAAGTCCGCCCATGGTACGCGGCCGACGGCAGCGTCGGCGGCATCGTCATCTTCAGCGAGGACATCACCACGCGCAAGCGGATGGAAGAGGCATTGCAGCAGGCCAATACCGAACTGGAGCACCGCGTCGCGGAACGAACGCGGGAATTGCGCCAATTGGCGGCGGAAACGACCTTGCTGGAAGAAAAGGAAAGGCAGCTCATCGCCCACGATTTGCACGACGACCTGGGGCAGTTGCTCTATGCCGCCAAGGTCAAGCTCGGCTTGCTGGCCAAATCCGCGGCAGACGGCCCGGCGGCGCAATTGGCCGGGGAGCTGGACGCGCTGTTGGCGGACGCCAGCACGCGGGTGCGCACGCTGACCGCGCAATTGAACCCGCCGGTATTGGAGCGGCTGGGCTTGATACCGGCCCTCGAATGGTTGGCGGAGCAAATGGAGCAGGTGTACGGCCTAACCGTGGAAGTGGAGGACGACGGCTTGCCCAAGCCGCTGTCGCCGGTGCAAGCCGCCATTTTGTTCCGCGCCGTGCGCGAACTGGTCATCAACGTCTTCAAGCACGCCCAATCGCCGATCGCCTTCATCCAGACCCGCCTAGAGCAGGGTCAAGTGGAGGTGCGGGTCTCCGACGAAGGGGCCGGCATCACCGACCTGGAAACGGCCTTATTGAACGCGAAGGGATCGGGGCTGGCCCGGTTGCGCGAACGCATCGGCTATTTAAGCGGCTCGACCACCATTGAATCGTCGCCCGGCGTCGGCACCGTCGTGGTCATGCGCTTGCCGCTGAACCAACCGCCGCCCGGCGAAGCGGAACAGCCGTGACGATCAAAATCGTGCTGGCGGACGACCACCGCATGTTCCGCGAAGCCATCCGCGCCTCCTTGCTGGCCGAGGGCGACTTCGCCATCCTCGCCGAAGCCGGCAGCGGCAGGGAAACATTCGCCGCCTTGCAACAGGCGGCGGCGGACATCCTGGTGCTGGATATCGCGCTGCCGGACATGAGCGGCATCGACGTCGCCCAGCAAGTGAGCCGCCAGTACCCGCGGATCGGCATCGTGGCGCTCTCCGGCTATTCGGACAAACTGTTCATCCAAGAAATGTTCAAGGCGGGGGCCAAAGGCTACGTGCTCAAATCGGCGGCGACGACGGAACTGTTGCTGTCGATTCGGGCCGTGCACCAGGGCAACCGCTTCTTGTGCAACGAGCTGACCGGCGTGGTACTGGGCCGCTTTGCCGAACAGGACGCCGACGGCTGCCCCCCGGTCTCGGTGCTCAGCCCGCGCGAGCGGCAAATTCTCGGCCTCTTGGCCAGCGGCAAGCGCGCCGCGGAAATCGCCCCGGCGCTGGGCATCTCCATCGCCACGGTGGAAGTGCACCGGCGCAATATCAAGGGCAAGCTCGGGGTTCGCACCACCGCCGAACTGACGCGTTACGCGATTCGCGAAGGCCTGATCACCGCTTAGGTCGTCCGCCGGCTACCTATTTCCGGGTAGCCCTTCTACCCAAATTCGAGAATTCCCCCCGTATTTGCCTTTGGCTAGGCTAGGTGGCTCTAGTTTCCATGAGGTAATCGGTGATGGCCGGTGTTTTTTGCGCACACGAAGGACCGGGGGCCGTTGTCCGTTGTCTAGCCTAGCCGCGAAACGCCCGCGGGCAGCCCATCGGCGCCGTCGACGGACGGGCCGCTGCGCATGAATATCCTGCTCGCCGACGATTCGCGCGCCACCGCCACGCCCACCATCCACTTCCTGACAACGCAAGGCTATCGGGTCACTCACGTGCTGAACGGCCAGGAAGCGCTGGCGGCGTATCAAGCCGACCGGCCCGACCTGGTGCTGATGGACGTGGTGATGCCGATCATGGACGGCATCGAAGCCACGCGCCGCATCAAGGGGCTGGGCGGCGCGCGCTGGGTGCCGCTCATGCTGATGACCGGCTTGTCGCAGCAGGACGAGATCGTGGCCGGCTTGGACGCCGGCGCGGACGACTACCTGATCAAGCCCATCAGTTTCCAGGTGTTGTCCGCCCGCATGCGCTCCATGCATCGCATCGCCACCATGCAGGACAGCCTGTTCGGCATCCTAGACAACGTCTACGAGGCGATCGTCACCATCGACGAAGCGGGCATCGTCCAAAGCTACAACACCGCCGGCGAGCGGATTTTCGGCTACAGCGCCGCCGAGGTCGTCGGACGCAACGTCAAGCTGCTGATGCCGCCGCCGTATGCGGAAGAGCACGACGGCTATTTGGCGCGCTACCTCCGCGAGCGAACGCCGCACGTCATCGGCACAGGGCGCACGGTGCGGGGACGCCGCAAGAACGGCGACGTGTTTCCCATGCGGTTGGCGATCACCGAGATCCGCCGCGCCGACGCCAGCCTGTTCATCGGCTTGCTGCGCGACGTTTCCGAAGAAGAAGCCGCGCGCAAGCGCATCGAATTCCTGGCTCTGCACGATCCCCTCACCCGCTTGGCCAATCGGGCGTATTTCAACGAAACCCTGGCGGGTTTGTCGGCCAAGCCCGGGGACGATCCGCACGCGCTGATATTCATCGACCTGGACGGCTTCAAGCCCATCAACGACCGGTTGGGACACGAAGCGGGCGACGAAGTGCTCAAAGTGGTTGCGGGCCGATTGAGCCACGCCCTGGCGCGCTGCGATTTCGTCGCCCGCCTGGGAGGCGACGAATTCGTCGCCATCGCCAAAAACGTCGGCTCGGCGCAAAACGCCAAACGCGTCGCCCAGCGTTTGCTGGAAGTCTTGTCCGTCCCCATGACGCTGCAGGGAGCCACCTGTCGCGTGGGCGCCAGCATCGGCGTGGCCCTGTTGGGGCGGGGCATGGACACCGGCATGGCGCTGAACGCCGCGGACAGCGCCATGTACGCCGCCAAGCGCGACGGCAAAGGGCGAGTCGCCCTGGCGGGAGAGGCATCGCCGTGACCGCATCCGCCCCGCCGGCGATCCGGGTGATCGCGCTAGGCCAATTCGCCGATCCGATTCCGCCCTTGGCGCCGCGTCTCGCCGCTTTGAACATCGCCCCCCACCACTGCCCCGGCCTGGAGTCGCTGCCGCCGGCCCAAGGCGCGCGCGACGTGTTGCTGACGGATATGGATTGGCTATCCCGCCTGGACGAAGGCCAGCGCGCCGCCCTGTGCCGGCGCGCGGCGCAGGCGGGGGAGTGGATCGTGCTGACCTCCGGCGGCGCCGGGCTCGAGGAGCGACTGGAATGGCTGCGTGCCGGCGCGGGCCGCGCCCTCCCGAAGCCCTTGGACGGCGAGCGGCTTGCCTCTTGGCTTGAAGAACTGCACGAGCGGTGGATCGGGCCTCCGGTGCGGGTGATTTTGCTGGACAATGACGCAACGGCGCAGGCCTATTACGGAGAGGGCCTGCGAACCGCCGGCATAGAGGTGCAGACGCTGCGGGACCCCATGCGGGTGCTGGAACGTCTCGACGCCTTCCAGCCCGACGTGCTGCTGCTGGAAATCGAGACGCCCGGCTGCCGCGGGCCGGAACTGGCACGGCTGCTGCGCCAGCACGCCCGCTACGAGGGCTTGCCCATCCTGTACCTCGCCGCCATGGACCATTTGCAGGAATGGGTAGAGACTGCGTCCTCCGCCGCCGAGGCCTTTCTCGCCAAGCCGGCGCGCTTGGAGCTGCTGGCGGCCACCGTCCGCGCCCACGCTTTGCGCTATCGCTCCCAGCGGCGGGCGGACGAGGCACAGCGAGAGCGGGAAGCCCTTTCGCTGCGGCGTTTGGAGCGGTTGAACCGGGCCATCGACGAGCACGCCATCGTCAGCGTCGCCGACGCCCAAGGCAACATCGTCCACGTCAACGACCGTTTCTGCGCCATCAGCGGCTACGACCACGACGAATTGCTCGGCCGCAATCATCGCATCGTCAAATCCGCCCATCATCCCGCCCGGTTTTACCGGGATTTGTGGCAAACCATCGCGTCGGGGCAGGCGTGGCACGGCGAAATCTGCAACCGCCGCAAGAACGGCGAGCTGTATTGGGTGGAAGCCAGCATCGTGCCGCTGGCCAACGGCGACGGCGCGCCCCACGAATACATTTCCATCCGCACAGACATCACCGCCCTGAAGCGCAACCAAGCGGCCCTGCACGAGAGCGACGAACGGCTGCGCCGCAGCCAGGTGTTCGCCAATATCGGCACCTGGGACTGGAACATCGTCAGCGGCGAACTCTACTGGTCGGAACGGATCGCCCCCCTGTTCGGCTACCCCGCGGACGAACAGGATGTCCGCTACGAAAAGTTCTTAGCCGCCGTCCATCCCGAGGATCGTCCCCTCGTGACGAAGGCGGTGGACGCCTGCATCGCCGACGACGTTCCCTACGAGATCGAACACCGCGTGGTATGGCCCGACGGCACGGTGCGCTGGCTGCTGGAACGCGGCGCCGCGGTGCGCGACGCCGCGGGCCGGCCCTCGCATATGCTGGGCGTGGTGCAGGACATCGACGCGCGCAAGCGCGCCGAGTTGGCGCTGAGCGAACGGGAAAAGCTCTTGCGCGAAGCCCAGTCCCTGGCCCATATCGGCAACTGGCACGCCAACCTGGTCAGCGGCGAGCTGATTTGGTCCGACGAGATCTACCGCATTTTCGGCTACGAGCCGGGCGCGATCAGGCCCAGCCTCGAGGTGTTCTTCGCCGCCGTGCATCCCGACGACCGCCAGCGCGTGCGCGACAGCGAAGAGCGAGCGGCGCACACCGGCTGCCACGATGTGGTGCACCGCATCGTGCGTCCCGACGGCAGCGTGCGCCATGTGCACGAATTGGCCCGCGGGGCGGTGGATGGCGACGGCCGCCTGGTGGGGCTCACCGGCACCGTGCAGGACATCACCGAGCGGATCGAGACGGAGGCGCGCCTGCGGGAAAGCGAGGAACGTTTCGCCTTCGCCATCGAGGGCGCCGACGAAGGCGTGTGGGATTGGCACATTCCCAGCGGCGCCTTGTCGCTGTCCGGCCGTTACGAAACCATGCTCGGCTACGCCAAGGGCGAGATGCCGCCAGCCATCGAGTCCTGGGCGGCCAACGTCCATCCCGAAGACATCGAACGAGCCCGGCAATACCTGGAGGATTACCTGGCCGGGCGCATAGACCGGTACGCCATCGATTTGCGCCTGCGCTGCAAGGACGGCGACTACAAATGGATACTCTGCCGCGGCATCGTCGCGGCGCGGGACGACGCCGGCCAACCGCTGCGCATGATCGGCGTGCACACCGACATCGGCGAGCGCAAAGCGGCCGAGCAAGCGCTCATCGACGCCCGCAACGAAGCCGACCGGGCCAATCAGGCCAAATCGGAATTCCTCTCCAACATGAGCCATGAGTTGCGCACGCCCCTAAACGCCATACTCGGCTTCACTCAGCTGCTGCAAGACGACGAAAACCTGAGCGAGGATCAGCAGGATAGCCTGCAGGCGGTGATCAAGGCGGGCCAGCATTTGCTGGGACTGATCAACGAAGTTCTGGATCTCGCCAAGGTCGAGGCCGGCCACGTCGACCTGACCCTGGAACCGGTGGCGGTCGCCCCGCTGATCCACGAATGCCTGGACCTTGTGGCGCCCCAGGCGGACCGATGCGCCGTGACCTTGGAACAAGCCGGCAGCGGCGAAGCGTTCGTGCGCGCCGACCGCACGCGCATGAAGCAGGTTCTGCTCAACCTCCTGTCCAACGCCATCAAATACAACCGCGAGGGAGGCAGCGTCCAGATCGATGTGCAACCGGCGGAGAGGGGACATTGGCGCATCGGCGTGAGCGATACCGGCCCGGGCATTCCGGCCGAGCGGCTGGGCGAATTGTTCCAGCCGTTCAATCGCTTGGGCGCGGAAAGCAATGCCATCGAAGGCACCGGCATCGGCCTGGTCATCACGCGCCGCCTGGTGGAGATGATGGGAGGCTCCATCGGCGTGGAAAGCACGGTCGGCGTCGGCACCCGCTTCTCCATTCATTTGCCGGCCGCCTGGCCGACGGCGGCGGAAGCGGGCTCAAGCCATGGCCTCGATTCGGAAGCGGCTTCCCCGACGGCGGCGGAGCGCCAGGCCACCGTGCTGTATATCGAGGACAACCCCACCAACCTCAAACTGGTGACACGAATTTTCGCCCGCCGCCGCCAGATACGCCTGCTGACCGCCCTTACCCCGGAACAGGGTATCCAATTGGCGACGGCCCACCGGCCGGACTTGATTTTACTGGATATCAATATGCCCAGCATGACCGGCTACGAAGTGCTTGGCGCATTGAGGAAACAGGCCGAACTCGTTGCGGTGCCCATCGTCGCCGTAACAGCCAATGCCATGCAGCGGGACATAGAACGCGGCATCAAAGCGGGATTTGCCCGATACCTAACCAAACCGTTCGTTATTTCGGAGTTTTTAGAAACCGTGGATAGTTTGCTGACTCGTACCTGCAGAAAGTATTCGGCCATCTAATATCAAGCAGCGGACTATTGCCATGGACTATTCGCGCAAAGCCATTCGCGTTATTTACATCGAATATTTTTCCCATTTATTCGAGAGCTGCCCCCGGGCGTTGCTGGAAGACATCCGCAAAGCGATAGATCCCGTCGCCGGAACCCTGGCCGAAACCTTTTACCGTTTCATGCTCAATGACACGGAAGCCAGCCGGTTTCTCGATCATGTCCTGGTTCACCGGCATCTGCACGATTCCATGACACGCTGGCTACAGGAGCTGTTCGTCTGGCGCGGCCCGGAAGAAATCGCCCGGTTCGTGGACACGCAGTTGCACGTCGGCGAAGTGCATGCCCGCGTCGATTTGCCGCCGCATATTCTGAATTTGGGCTTCCGCGTGCTCAAGGCGGCGTTAGCCGAACAGCTGAAAGAGGCCTATCGGAACTCCCCGGAGCGCCTGGCCGAAGCATTGGCAAAAACGCATGCCCTGGTGGACATCGCCAGCGCAGTGATGAACGAAAGCTATTTCGGCGACATCATGACCACGGAAAGGCAAGCCCAGGCCTTGCAAGCGCAAGTGGTGGGACAGAACCTCGTCGTCCGCATCGAACGGATTCGCGCCGATATTTTCGATTGGCAACGGCGCATCGTGACCAAGCTGCACCAGAACAAGGCCGCGGAACTGGAGCAATTGCCCAGCGCCGTGCATTCCGATTTCGGACTGTGGATCACCCACAAGGCCAGCCTGTTTTTCAGCGGCTCCGCCGAGCTGGCCAAGCTGGAACTGTATTTGCGGCAGCTCGACGAGCTGGTGCCCTCGATGGCGGAGGCGCGTTCATCGAACGATGGCGGGGCGACGTTGGATGATGCGATACAAAAACTGGATTCGCTGGTTACCCGCATTTCCTGGCTGCTGTCTTCCCTGGCCGAGCGCTACGCGGAAGCCGATGCGGGACGCGATACGCTGACGCGGCTATTCAACCGGCGCTTTCTCGATCCGATTTTGCAGCGCGAAACGCGCCACAGCCTGCGTACCGGCTCCCGCTACGCGTTGTTGCTGGTGGACTTGGATCACTTCAAGCGGGTGAACGACAGCTACGGCCATGAGGCGGGCGATTGCGTGTTGCGGCAGTGCGCGGAATTGCTGCAAAGCCATATCCGGGCCGGGGATTTCTTGTTCCGCTACGGCGGCGAAGAGTTCCTCATCGTCATGGTCGATGTGCAGCCGTCCCAGGCGGAACATGTCGCGGACAAGCTGGTCGAGCTGAGCCGGCGGAAACGCTATCGCGTGAATCGGGATACCGAAATCGGCGTCACCATCAGCCTCGGCGTCGCTATACACGATGGCCACCCGGATTTCGGCACATTGCTGGCGCAGGCGGATCGAGCGCTTTACCGAGCGAAAAACAGCGGCCGCGACCGTTACGTCGTTGCCGATGCCGCCGAGGCGGAAGATCGATGAAATGAGCGATTTGGCTCCCGGTAAAGCCCGAATTTTCATTGTCGACGACAAGGCCGCCAATTTGCGGCGGCTGGAGGAAATGCTGACGGAGGAAGGTTACGGCCGGATTGTTTTGATAGCGGATTCGCGCCAAGTGCTGGACCGCTACCAGGAAGCGCGCCCGGACCTGATATTGCTGGCGATCCACCTGCGTCATCGCGACGGTTTTGAAGTCATGCGGCAGATCAAGGCGCTACGCGATCCCCTGTCGCCCCCTATCGTGATGCTGGCGGGCCGGCGCGGCGAGAACGATTTGGTCCAGGCATTGGCTGCCGGCGCCAGCGATTTGGTCGCCAAGCCTTTCGACGGGGTTGCCCTGCTGCTGCGGGTACGCAATCTGCTGGCGGCGCAATTGGCTCACCGCTCGCTCCATGCCCAGAAAGCGGTGCTGGAGGCAAGCATGCGGGGCCGCACCGAGGACGTGTCCCGATCTGCCTTGCAGGTGGTGCACCGTCTGGGACGAGCCGTAGGGTATCGCGACAGCCGAGCCGGCCCGAGCATTGCCCGTATCGGCGAGTATTCGGCGCTATTGGCCGAGGCCGCCGGATGGAGCAGCGCCGATTGCGAACTAATGTGGCACGCCAGTTCCATGCACGACATCGGGAACATCGGCATTCCCGACACCGTTTTGTTCAAGCCGGGGAAATTCGAGCCGCACGAATGGGCCATTATGAAAAACCACGCGGCCATCGGCGCCTACATTCTCGAGGACGGCGATTCGGACTTGTTGCGTATGGCCCACGCGATCGCCTTGAACCATCACGAAAAATGGGATGGCGGCGGTTATCCGCGCCGGCTGGCGGGCGAGGCGATTCCCCTGGCCGCCCGCATCGTCGCCGTGGCCGACGTGTTCGATGCGCTAACGTCGCCGCGGCTATACCGGCCAGCCTGGCCGGTGGAGCGGGCCGTGGCCTATTTGAGGAACAATGCCGGCACCCATTTCGATCCCGCCGTTATTGGATTGTTCATGGCGCATTTGGAAAAAGCGATCGCCCTATGGGCAAGACACCGCGAACCTGGATATGTTCACCGAGTCCCGACGAAACGCCCCCGATGAAACGGTTGCCCGGCTTGTGCGGTTCCATCGCGTTTCGTCGGTTCGCTGGAAACTTTTTAGACGTTGGTATGGCTTTGGCGGCGGATGAATCCGTCGCCGAGGAAAGCGGCTTAAAAAGCCACACTGAGGCTTGGCAACGGTATTACGCATGAGAAAAAATCTTCCCGTAACGGACAAAGAAGCGCCTTTTCCGAAAGAACAGTATCTCGTATCCAAAACGGACGAAAAAGGAATCATCGTTTATGCCAACGATGCGTTCGTAAAAATCAGCGGCTTTTCCCGTAAAGAACTAATCGGCCAAAGCCACAATATCGTCCGGCATCCCGACATGCCGCCCCAAGCTTTCGGGGACTTATGGCGCACGGTAAAAGCGGGAAAGCCCTGGCAAGGTTTGGTGAAAAACCGGACGAAAGACGGCGATTTTTATTGGGTGGATGCGTTCGTCATCCCCACGCGGCAAAACGGCGAGATCGTCGGCTATATGTCGGTGCGCTCCGAGCCGGCGCGCAAGGACATCCAGGCGGCCGAGGCGCTTTATCGCCAACTGAACCAGTCCAACCGGCCTTTGCCGAAAGCGAAGGCCGGGGTGTCGGGCACGTTGAAGGCGCGCATCGGCGCGGTGGTGGCCGTTGCGGCCGTGGTGATGGCGCTCATCGCCTGGGTGGGATTCAGCGGCATCCGGCAAGGCAATCGCTTTTTGCTGGAGGCGTATGAACAGCAGGCGGAACCGCTGTATGCGGTACAGGATGCCCTGGCGCAAATGGATGCCGCCTACAAGCACGTCGCGTTGGGCGTCATGCACGATCCGGCGGGCGCTGCGGCGAAGCAGCACGATCACCCTTTGTCCCAGCATACGGACAAGATCGACGACAAAATCGAGGGGATTCGCGCCGCCCACGGCGTTTTGCGGAAAGCCCTCGACGATGCCGAGGCCCAGGCGTTGGTGGCGGCGTTTCAGGCGACCGGAGAATCCTATATCCGCGACGCCTTGTTGCCGGCCAAGGCGTCGCTCGAGGCCGGGCAGTACCAGGTCGCGTCGGAGCTGATGGAAGGCAAGCTGTTCCTCCTTTACGAGGAGGCCAAAGCCAAAGGCCAGGTGTTGCGCCGGCACATACTTCAAACGATGGAGCAGCGGCGGGAGGAATCGGCCAAGAGCTACCACAGCGCGGTTTACGGACTAGGAGGAATCGCTTTGGGCGGCCTGCTGATCTCGCTGGCTTTGTCGCTGGGGCAGCTGCGGGCGATCATGCGGCCGATAGAAGAGGTCGTCGCTTATTTCAACCGCATGGCTGAAGGCATTTTGACCGATCGAATCGACATTTCCCGGCGCGACGAGTTCGGCGACATTTACGGCTCGCTGGCGGTCATGCAAACCAGCATCAAGGTCATGCTGGACAACATCCGCGATGCGGTGGCGGCGTTGCGGCAGAACGGCGCCGATTTGGACGCGCAAATGTTCCTGGTGACCATGCAGTCCCAGAATCAGCAGCGGCAGGTGGAGAGTGTGGTCGCCACCACCGAGCAGTTCACCCAGGCCGTGGTCGAAGTGGCGCATAGCGCGCGCTGCACCGCGGACGCCGCCGGCGACTCCCGGCAACTGGTGGCGGCCTGCAATGCCAGCATGTCCCAAGGGATGGCGGCCAATATGCGAGTGGTCGGCACCGTCAACGATTCCAGCCGGATTATCGGCGCCCTGAGCCAGAGCATCCAGAAGATCGGCGACATGACCGGCGCCATCAAGGAAATTGCCGACCAGACCAATCTGCTGGCGCTCAACGCCGCCATCGAAGCGGCCAGGGCCGGAGAATCCGGGCGGGGGTTCGCCGTGGTGGCGGACGAAGTGCGCAAGCTCGCCATCAGCACCGCCGGCAGCACCGCGGACATTACCGCCTTGGTAACGGAAATCCGCAGCATCGCCGGCAGTGCGGTAAGCTCTATGAACTCGGCCGTGAGCGAAGTGGACGAAGGCGTGTCTATGATGCGGGCCAGCGTCGACGAGCTGGACCAAATCACCGCCGCCAGCAAGGAAGTCTCCGAAATGTCGCAACGCATTTCCGAGGCCGCCGGCGAGCAGGCAAAGGCCGGAGAAATCGTGGCTTCCAGCATGATGGACGTCGCCCAGCTGGTGGAACAAAACACCACGGTGGCGCAACAGGCCTTCCAGCTTTCCAAGGACTTGCTGCAAACCTCGGAGCGAATGCGGGCGCTGATCGGAGAATTCCGTCTATTCGAGTCTAAACTGGATAGTAAGGATCCCCTGCCGCAGCAACCCGCAGGTGAATTTATCGAATTTTAACGAACGCGAGCCGGCCTATGGCGGGGCGGCTGCGGCTTCGCGCGCCGCTTTCCGTATCGCAGAGTAGCGAACGCTTGCTTGGAACCGTCATTGCCCGTCGCATGAAGCGTCTGCCAGACATGGTCGCCACCGGCGGCCATGCCCCCCGACCACCCCGTATCGAATGCCCGATGACAATTAGTCCCAAACTGTTGACTACCAAACAGGAGCGAACCTACCTGGCTTTGGCGCTGGTGGGTTCCATTTTTTTCGGTGAAATCGCGGTGATGCTGCTGCTTATGCACATCCCGCCCCTCAACCCCATCGTCGAGGCTCTGATTGACGCGACGACGCTGGTGATCCTGGTTTTCCCCACCCTGTACTTTTTCGTGTTTCGCCCTATGGCGATGCACATCAAGGCGCTCAAGCGCGCCGAACTGGAACTGCGCGTCGCCGCCACCGCCTTCGAATCCCAGGAAGGCATGATCATCACCGATGCCGACTGCGTGATCCTCCGGGTCAACCAGGCCTTCACCGACATCACCGGCTATACGGCCGAGGAAGCCATCGGCAGGAAAATGAACCTGCTCAAATCGGGACGCCACGACGCGGCCTTTTACAAAGCCATGTGGCAAAGCATCGCCGACACGGGAAGCTGGCAAGGGGAAGTCTGGAACCGGCGCAAAAACGGCGAAATTTACCCGGAATGGCTCACCATCACGGCGGTTTACGACGCCACCGGCACCACCAGCCACTATGTCGGCACGCTGACCGACATCACCGCGCGAAAATCGGCGGAAGACGAAATCCGCAATCTGGCGTTTTTCGACCCGCTGACCCAACTGCCCAACCGCATGCTGCTGGCCGACCGCATGCGCCAAACCCTGGCGCGCGCACGCCGCACCGGCGAGCTGATCGCCGTCTGCATGCTCGACCTGGACGGCTTCAAGGCCGTCAACGACAGTCTGGGCCATCACGCCGGCGACCAACTGCTGCGCGAAGTGGCGCAACGCCTATTGGATTGCATCCGCCAGGAAGACACCGCCGCTCGCCTCGGCGGGGACGAGTTCGCCCTGCTGCTCGGCGGCTTCCAGACGAACGGCGCGTGCGAGCAAACCCTCGGCCGCATCGTCAGCCTGGTGGCCAATCCCTACCAAGTGGCCGGACAGAGCGCCAAAGTCTCCGCCAGCATCGGCGTTACCCTCTATCCCAGCGACGGCAGCGCTCCCGACCTGCTGTTGCGCCACGCCGACCAATCCATGTACGAGGCGAAACAGGCCGGCAAAAACCGCTATCACATCTTCGATCCCAGCATCGATCAGCGCCAACACGCCAAACAAAGCACCCTCAAAAAAATCGGCAAGGCGCTGAACGCCGGACAGTTCGTTCTTTATTACCAACCCCAGGTCGATTGCCGCCGCGGCAAAGCGGTGGGCGCCGAAGCCTTGGTGCGCTGGAACCACCCGATACTGGGCCTGCTGGGACCGTCCGAGTTCATACCGCTGCTGGAGCACGACGACCTGATCGTCGAACTGGGCGAATGGGTGATACAGGAAGCGTCGCGGCAATTGCGCGAATGGCTCGACGACGGCTTCGACCTTAAAATCAGCGTCAATATTTCCGCCCGCCAACTGCATCAAAAGGAATTCACGCAACGCCTGCGGGAACTGCTCGCCCAGCACGGCGCGGACGTCGTCGGCCGGCTGGAGCTGGAAATCGTCGAAACGGCGGCGCTGGAGGACGTCAACGCCGTGGCGGACGCCATCCGCGCTTGCCAAGCCATGGGCATCGGCATCGCGCTGGACGATTTCGGCACCGGCTTTTCCTCGCTGGTGCACTTGAAACGCCTCGCCGCCGACATCCTGAAAATCGACCAAAATTTCGTGTTCGGCATGCTCGACGACCCGGGCGACCTCGCCATCGTGGAGGGCGTCATCGGCTTGGCGGCCTCCTTCCGGCGCGGCGTGATCGCCGAAGGCGTGGAAAGCATCGATCACGTTTTCATGCTGATGGGGCTAGGCTGCGATGTCATGCAGGGTTACGCCCTCGCCCGCCCCATGCCGGCGGAACGCATGCCGGTATGGCTCAAGGCTTTCACGCCCGATCCCCTGTGGGAACTGGCCGGCGCGTCGCGCCCCTCGCGGGATTATTTCGAACTGCTGCTGGCGGAAGCCAACCATCGCCACTGGATCGAACAAGTCGTCGCCCAACGCAGCAATCCCCAACACAACCAGGAGCAAGAGCGCGAATCGCTGGCGGATCACCGGCAATGCCGTTTCGGCTGCTGGTATTATCGGGAAGGCATGCGCCGCTTCCGCAATTTAAGCGAGTTCCAGGCCATCGACGCGGTACACCGGAACATACACGAAAGCGCGCTGCGTTTGAGCGAATACCGGCAAGCCGGCCAAGCCAGCGAGGCCCTTGCCGAAGAAAACCATTTGCTGACGCAACAACTCGACTTGATCGCGCTCCTGCGGCGGCTTCGCGTCGTGCTGGCCGATGAATTGCGGGGCAAAAGCCCCGATTGAAACAGAAGGGAACCGAACCATGGCCGACCATGACCCCATCATTTGGGACAACACGCTCGTCACCGGCATCGACATCATCGACGAGCAACACCGCATCCTCGTCAACACCCTCAACGACGCCAACGCCAAACTGACGACCGACGTCGGCGCCGCGTTTTTGGAGCAGATCACCCACGACCTTCTCGGCTATGCCTTATACCACTTCGAAACCGAAGAGGAATTGATGCACGAATACGGCTACGGCCAGGACCATCCCGGCGACGCCGATACCCACACGCGGCAACATCGCGAATTTTCCGCCAAGGTGGTCGCCGCGCGGGAAAGCCTCAAAAAAGGGCAGCCGATTTCACGAACGGAGTTGCTCGCCTTCCTCAACGGCTGGCTGGTCAACCATATCCTCAACACCGACAAGCAACTGGCCGCGTTTCTGCTGGCATCGGCCCAATATCGGCAGAAACACGCGCATACCGATTAAACGGAAAGCCAGCCGCGCCAAGCGCCCGTCCCATGATCCTAGGCCCAGCGCCGACCCACCGACAAACGATGTAAGCCAAGGCTTACGCCGTGTAAACTTTGGCCGACTTGCCGGCCACCACCGACCGGCGCTAGCGTATGCGGCTGGTAACAGGGAAGAAAAACCAGCGCCAGGGACGGCCAAGCGCCCCCGCCCACTCCCCCCGTTGCCGACCATCCTCGCTAACGCCGCAACCCCGGGAGTCACGCATGAACGCCTTGTCCGCCATCCTCGACGTCATCATCAGCCTGTCCTTCGTCTACCTGCTGCTCAGCCTGATCTGCACCGCCAGCGTCGAATACCTGGAAATCCTGCTGAAAAAACGCGGCCGCTTCCTGCGGCTGGGACTGATGGAACTGCTGGCCGGCGACAACAACGACAGCCTCGCCAAACCGCTGGTGGACGCCGTTTACAACAATCCGCTGGTCTACGGCCTATACCAAAACGACGCCAAGGAAGGCGGCATGTTCAAGCCCAGCAACCTGCCCTCATATATTCCTTCCAATACCTTCGTCCTCGCCCTGCTGGACGAAATCGCCCAAAAGCAAACCGGCGACCAACCCGCCGCGCCGCCTAAAACCGTGGACGACATCGCCCACGTCATCGCCAACACCACCCTGCTGGACGACGGCCAAAAACGCGCCCTCGCCAGCCTGCTGGCGGCAGCCAAGGACGACTACAACGCCGCCATCAAGCAACTGGAAACCTGGTACGACACCGGCACCCAGCGGGTGTCCGGCTGGTACCGCAAGCATACGCAACAACTGTCGCTGATCATCGCCGCCGTCCTGGTGGTGTGCCTCAACGTCAACACCCTCGCCATCACCCAGGCCTTGATGGTCGACGACACGCTGCGAAACCAGATCGTCGCCAATGCCGACGCCTACATGGTCAAGAATCCGGCCGCGCCCACGGCGGGGGTAAACGAAAAAGCCTTGCAAGACCAAATCCAAGACACCCAGATGGCGTTGGCGTCCCTCAAACTGCCCATCGGCTGGCAACGGAGCGAAGCCAAAGCCGGCGAAAAACAATCCGGCGAAAAAGACCGTTGCGTTGCCTATGTGGAAATTTTCTTCGGCTGGCTCATCTCCGCCATCGCCATCTCCTTCGGCGCGCCGTTCTGGTTCGACGTGCTGAACAAGGTCATGCAATTCCGCTCGGCGCTGAAGCCGCTGCCGAAAGCGTAAGCGGAAACCGTAGGCGGTGCGGACTTATCGCTCCGCCCGCTTGAAGCGGTGGATTTGGCGACGCTCTTTTTTGTCGGGACGGCTTTCCGATTGCAGGCCGTAGTCCCATTGGTCGCGTCTTTGCTGGGCCAGTTGCTGGCGCTTGGCGAGGCTCTCCGGGGTTTCTTCGTAGAGCAGCGCGGCTTCCTTGGCGGGGCGGCGCTGGGCGATGAGGGCCGTCACGGTGACGTCCCATTCGTATTGGTCTTTGTGGATGACCAAACGGGCGCCGGCGGCGATTTCCTTGCTCGGCTTGGCGCGCTGGCCGTTGAGGTGGACCTTGCCGCCGCTGACGGCGTCGGCGGCGAGCTGGCGCGTCTTGAAAAAGCGCGCCGCCCACAGCCATTTGTCCAGGCGGATTTTGCTGTCGGCTTCCGCCTGGGCCATAGGAATCAGGCCGGCGTAGCGATGGCGCCGCCGGCGTCTTTCCACGCGCCGAAACCGCCGGCCAGGCTCAGCGGCTGGTAGCCCAGCTTTTGCAACGCTTCCGCCGCCAGGGCGGAGCGGCCGCCACTTTGGCAGTACACCAGGATGGGGCTTTGCTTGTCGTCCTTGAAAACCGGAATGTTGTCGATCTTGAACTCCAGCACGCCGCGCGGGATGTTCACCGCGCCGGGCAGGCAGCCGGCGGCATATTCGGCCGGCTCGCGCACGTCCAGCACGCGCATGCCGGCCGCCTGGCCTTGCGCGTCGGCCACGGAAATTTCACGGATGTTTTGCTTGGCGGCGGCCACCAAGTCCATTGCGGTCAATGCCATGGCTATGTCTCCCGTTCAGGTTGCTGATGCCAGCATATTAGCAGAAGCTACTTTTCCCGCAACGGTGCGGAGTAAAATCAGCCGCGCAGTTCTTTCGGCAGGGAAAACACCACTTTTTCCTCGATGCCCTGCACTTCCGCAGCGCCCTGGCCGCCCCATTCCTGCAAGCGGCTCACCACGTTCTTCACCAGGATTTCCGGGGCGGAAGCGCCGGCGGTCACGCCGATGTGGTTCACGCCTTCCAGCCATTCGCGCTGCATCTGGTCGGCGTCGTCGATGAGGTGGGCCTTGCGGCCGAGTTTTTCGGCGATTTCCCGCAGGCGGTTGGAGTTGGAGCTGTTTTTGGAGCCCACCACCAGGATCAGCTCGCAATCGGCCGCCAGCTTTTTCACCGCGTCCTGGCGGTTCTGCGTGGCGTAGCAGATGTCGTCCTTGCGCGGGCCAACGATTTTCGGGAAGCGGGCGCGCAGGGCGTCGACGATGCCTTGGGTGTCGTCGATGGACAGGGTGGTTTGCGTCACGTAGGCCAGGTTGTCGGGATTCTTCACTTCCAGCTTGGCGATGTCGTCCACCGACTCCACCAGGTAGATGCCGCCTTGCGGGCTGTCGTATTGGCCCATGGTGCCTTCCACCTCCGGGTGGCCGGCGTGGCCGATGAAAATCAGCTCGCGGCCTTGCGCGGCGTGCTGGTGCACTTCGATGTGCACCTTGGTCACCAGCGGGCAAGTGGCGTCGAACACCCGCAGCTTGCGTTCCTTGGCCTCTTCCTGAATTTCTTTGGATACGCCGTGGGCGCTGAAAATCACCGTGGCGTCGGCCGGCACTTCGTCCAGCTCTTCCACGAACACCGCACCGCGATCACGCAAACCGTCCACCACGTAGCGGTTGTGCACCACTTCGTGGCGCACGTAGATGGGGGCGCCGAAGGCTTCGATGGCCCGTTCCACGATTTCGATGGCGCGGTCCACGCCGGCGCAAAAACCACGGGGATTGGCGAGTACGATTTGCATGATGGTTCAACCGTTAATTCTTGGGTGGGTTAGTAGGGAATTGTGCCACGGGCCAAGGGTTAGGGCAATGGCGGTTCCGGCGCTACGCGGCCGTGGCGCCATTGCGTCTCGCCGCCCGCGCCGCGGGCCAGCAGCCGCGCCAGCACGAACAGCAGGTCGGACAGGCGATTCACGTAAGCGTAAGCGGCCGGACTCACGCGCCCTTCCAGCAACAGAGGCGTCAAACGCCGCTCGCAGCGTCGGCACACGCTGCGCGCCACGTGGCAAGCGGCGGACGCCGGACCGCCGCCGGGCAGGATGAATTCTTGCAGGGGCGGCAGGCCGGCATTGCCGTAGTCCAGCCAACGCTCCAGCCACTCCACTTGGACCTGGCCCACGCTGTCGCGGCCGGGCAGGCTCAAGTCGCCACCCAGGTCGAACAGCGCATGCTGGATTTCTTCCAGGCAGGGCAGCCACTGGGGCGGCAGCGGCTGGGCCGCCAGCCAGCCGATCAGGCTGTTCAGTTCGTCCACTTCGCCCAGGCACTCGATGCGCGCATCGTGCTTGGGCAATCGGCTGCCGTCGGCCAAGCCGGTGGTTCCGGCATCGCCGCCGCGGGTGACGATACGGCTCAAGCGATGGCCCACGGCGCTACACCAGTTTGCTGGAACTGACGACAATGCCGTCCTCGTCGGCGTAAACGTAGTGGCCGCTGCGGAAATTGACGCCGGCGAAGGTGATGAGGATGTCCCGCTCGCCGTGGCCGCGCTTATGGCTTTTCAACGGATGGGCGTGCAAAGCGCGGACGCCGATGGGCAGGCCGGCAATGGCCGCCGTGTCGCGGATGCAGCCGTAAACGATGATGCCGCTCCAGCCGTTGTCCAGCGCCAGCTTGGCCAGGTCCTCGCCCAGCAGGGCGCAGCGGTGGGACGCGCCGCCGTCCACCACCAGCACCTTGCCCTCCACTTTTTGCTCCAGGGCTTGGCGCAGCAGCACGTTGTCCTCGAACACCTTGAGGGTGGCTATCTCGCCGCAAAAGGACGGCTGGCCGCCGTAGCTGCGGAAGGCCGGCTCGGCGATTTGGAAATGCTCGGTGTCGCCGTGGCGGTCGCACAAATCGGCGGTTTTTATCGCGCAGGTCATGGTGGTTCTCCCAAAGAGGTTTGTGCGAATGGGCCGGAACGCCCGGCGCCGCTCAAGAAAAAGCCCGCGTCATCCTCGCGCGGGCCTCTCCTTGTCGCCATCCGCGGGCCGGATGTGTTCAGGTGGAAATCACGATCTTACGCGGCTGCACGGCGGCCCGCTTGGGAATGGAAATTTCCAGCACGCCGTTGCTGCATCGGGCGGTGATGCCCTCGGCGTGGGCCGTGTCCGGCAGGGAGAAGCGGCGGTAAAACGCGCCGTGCACGCGTTCGATGCGCTTGTAGCCTTCCTTCGCCGCGTGGGCCTCGGTTTCGCGGAAGCCTTTTACGGTGAGGATGCCGTTCTCCATGGTCACCTCGATGTTTTCCGGTTTCACGCCCGGCACGTCGGCATACAGCACATAGCCGTCGGCTTTTTCCTTGATGTCCACCGGCGGCGTCCACTCGGCGGTGGCAACGCTGCCGTCGCCGCCCCGCGCCTCCATCGATCGCTCCAACTCCCGCTGCAATTGGTGCAGCAGGCTCCAGGGTTCGTTACGGGTCATGGCTTGTTACCTCCGCTTGGGTTGCCTTCCAATTGAATATTGCACCCGCACCGGAGGAATTCAAGGCGAAATCCGCCGCCTTAACCCACCCAAACCCTGGCGTTGCAGAACATGCGCAGCCACGGGCCGTCTTCGCCCCAGCCGTCCGGATGCCAGGAGTTCTGCGCGGTGCGGAAGCAGCGCTCCGGGTGCGGCATCATGATGGTGAAGCGGCCGTCGGTATTGGTCAGGCCGGTGATGCCGAAAGGCGAACCGTTGGGATTGGCCGGATAGCGTTCGGTCGGGCTGCCGTAGTTGTCCACGTAGCACAGGCTCACCAGCTCCCGGTGCAGCACGGTGGCCGGGTCGCGGCTGAATTCGGCGAAGCCTTCGCCGTGGGCCACGGCCACCGGCATCCGTGAGCCTTCCATGCCGCGCAGCAGGATGGAGGGCGACGGACGCACTTCCACCATGGCGACGCGCGCCTCGAACTGCTCCGACACGTTGCGCACGAAGCGCGGCCAGTGCTCGGCGCCGGGGACCAGATCGCGCAGCTGCGCCATCATCTGGCAGCCGTTGCACACGCCCAGGCCGAAGGTGTCGCCGCGGCGGAAAAACGCTTCGAACTCGTCCCGCGCCCGGCCGTTGAACAGGATGGACTTGGCCCAGCCGCCGCCGGCGCCCAGCACGTCGCCGTAGGAGAAGCCGCCGCAGGCGGCGAGGCCGGCGAACTCCTTCAGGCTGACGCGGCCGGCGATGATGTCGCTCATGTGCACGTCCACCGCCGCGAAGCCGGCCTTGTCGAAGGCCGCCGCCATTTCCACGTGGCCGTTGACGCCCTGCTCGCGCAGGATGGCGACGCGGGGACGGGCGGCGGCCACATACGGCGCCGCCACGTTCTCGCCCGGATCGAAGGTCAGATGGGCGTGCAGGCCCGGATCGTGCGGATCTTCCAGGGCGTCGAACGCCTGGCGAGCGCAGTCGGGATTGTCGCGCAGGGCCTGCATGCGGTAGCTGGTTTCCGACCAGGCCCGTTGCAGTTCGATGCGGGGCTTCTCCAGCAAGACGGCGGAACCGCTGCGAATCCGGATGTGCTGGTCGGCCAGGGGAGCGCCGACGATGTGGCTGCACAGGTCCAATCCTACTTCCCGCAAGCAACCCAGCACGGTGGCCGCCGCGTCGGCCTTCACCTGGATCACCGCCCCCAGTTCCTCGTTGAACAGGGCCGCCAGGGCGTCGCCGGCCAGCGGTTCGAGGTCGATGTCCAGGCCGCAGTGGGCGGCGAAAGCCATTTCGCACAGGGTCGCCAGCAGGCCGCCGTCGGCCCGGTCGTGGTAGGCCAGCAACAGACCCTCGTCGCGCAGCACCTGGATCGCGCCGAAAAAGGCTTTCAGGCGCTCGGCATCGTCCAGGTCCGGCACTTGGCTGCCCAACTGGCCGTACACCTGGGCCAGGGCCGAACCGCCCAGGCGGTTTTTGCCCGCGCCCAGGTCGATGAGGATCAAGCGGCTGTCGCCCTGGTCCAGCCGCAACTGCGGCGTCAGAGTGCAGCGCACATCCAGAACCGGGGCGAACGCCGTGACGATGAGGGACAGCGGCGAAGTCATGGTCTTGTCGCCGGCCGCGTCCTTCCACACGGTTTTCATGGACAGGGAGTCCTTGCCCACCGGAATGGCGATGCCCAGTTGCGGGCACAGCTCCATGCCCACGGCGCGCACCGTGTCGAACAGGGCGGCGTCCTCGCCGGGGTTGCCGGCGGCGGCCATCCAGTTGGCGGACAGCTTGATGTCGCCGATGCCCTTGATGGATGCGGCGGCGATATTGGTGATGGCCTCGCCCACCGCCATGCGGCCGGACGCCGGGCCGTCCACCAGGGCCAGCGGGCTGCGCTCGCCCATGGCCATGGCTTCGCCGGTGTAGACCGTGTAGCCGCTGGTGGTGACGGCCACGTCCGCCACCGGCGTCTGCCAGGGGCCGACCATTTGGTCGCGGGCCACCAGGCCGGTGATGGAGCGGTCGCCGATGGTGATGAGGAAGGTTTTGTCCGCCACCGCCGGGAAGCTCAGCACCCGCCGGACGGCATCGGCTAGGTCGATGCCCGCCAAATCCAAGCCGGGCACGTTGGGAGCCTGGTGGGCCACTTCGCGGTGCATTTTCGGCGGCTTGCCGAACAGCAAGGACATGGGGATGTCGATGGGACTGTTGCCGAACTCGCGGTCGGCCAGCAACAAATGCTCGTCCTCGGTGGCGTGGCCGATCACCGCGTAGGGGCAGCGCTCCCGCTCGCAGAAAGCGCGGAACGCTTCCAGTTCCTCGGCCTTCACCGCCAGGATGTAGCGTTCCTGGGATTCGTTGCTCCAGATCTGCATGGGCGACATGCCGGGATCGTCGCTGAGCACTTCGCGCAGCTCCAGTTTCCCGCCGCGGCCGCTGTCGTGGATGATTTCCGGCACGGCGTTGGACAGGCCGCCCGCCCCCACGTCGTGGATGGAGATGATGGGGTTGGCATCGCCCAGGGCGGTGCAACGGCTGATGACTTCCTGACAGCGGCGCTGCATTTCCGGGTTTTCCCGCTGCACCGAGGCGAAGTCCAAATCTTCCGCCGCTTCGCCGGAGGCTTGCGAGGAAGCCGCGCCGCCGCCCAGGCCGATGAGCATGGACGGGCCGCCCAGCACCACGATGGGCGTGCCGGGCGGGATGTCCTGCTTATGGGTGTGCATGGGACGGATATTGCCCATGCCGCCGGCGATCATGATGGGCTTGTGGTAGCCGCGCAGCTGCTTCTCGTCCGTGCCCGGCACGGCCTGCTCGAAGGTGCGGAAATAACCGGCCAGGGCGGGCCGGCCGAATTCGTTGTTGAAGGCCGCGCCGCCGATGGGGCCTTCCAGCATGATGTCCAGGGCGGTGGCAATGCGGCCCGGCTTGCCGAAGTCTTTTTCCCAGGGCTGCTGGAAGCCGGGGATGCGCAGATTGGACACGGTGAAGCCGGTCAGGCCCGCCTTGGTCCAGGAGCCGCGGCCGGTGGCGCCCTCGTCGCGGATTTCGCCGCCGGAGCCGGTGGCCGCGCCCGGATGGGGCGAAATGGCGGTGGGGTGGTTATGGGTTTCCACCTTCATGAGGATATGGGCCGGCTCGTCCTGGTAACCGTAAGCGCCGGTTTTGGGGTCGCGCAGGAACACCCGGGCCTGATGCCCTTCCATGATGGCGGCGTTGTCGCTGTAAGCGGAAATCAGGCCGGCCGGGCTGTGCTCGGCGGTGTTGCGGATCATGCCGAACAGGGACTTGTCCTGCTCCTGGCCGTCGATGGTCCAGCGGGCGTTGAAGATCTTGTGGCGGCAGTGCTCGGAATTGGCCTGGGCGAACATCATCAACTCCACGTCGGTGGGGTTGCGCCGCAAAGCGGTGAAGCTTTCCGCCAAGTATTCGATTTCGTCTTCCGACAGAGCCAGCCCCAGCTCTTCGTTGGCGCGCCACAGGGCGGGCTTGCTTTCCTCCAGCAGCGGGACGTAACGCAAGTGGCCCGGCTCATGGGCGGCGAACAATTGCTGCTCGTGGCCCTTGCGCAGCACCGCCTGGGTCATGCGATCGTGCAGCAGGGCTTCGATGGCTTGGCGCTGCGGCAACGTCCAGGTGGCGTGGCTGTGGATATGGTAGGCGATGCCCCGCTCGATGCGGCGCACGGCGTCCAGGCCGCACTGGCGGGCGATGTCGGTGGCTTTGCTCGACCAGGGCGAGATGGTGCCCAGGCGCGGCACGATCAAAATCGCCTCGCCTTCGGCCTCTTCGGCTTGCTGGCCGTAATGGAGGATGTCATGCAGCGTGGCGGTTTCCGCTTCGCTCAGGGCACGCCGGCAATCAGCGAAATGGACGTGGCGGGCGGAAACGGCGCAAATATGCCCGTCCACGCCGCGCAGGGTTTCCAGCAGCTTGCGCAGGCGAAACGGCGACAGGGCGGACGGACCGGGGATGGTTAGCAACATAACGTTCTCGGCAGGACGGTGATAATCGTGTGGGTTCGGACACGCTCCGCGTTTAACGGGCGCCACCCAGGCAGGGATGCGCCGAATGGATCGGCGCCGCCTTGGTTAAAGAGGTGCGTCGTGGCTCGACGGGCGAAGCAAGATGCCATCGGGCGCGAAGATCGGGGGCCTTGCCGCCCCCGATCAGGGAGCGTCTTCCTCGTCCCCGGGGCGCTCGTTCTCCGGCGTGGTCTCGCCGCGCCGACGATCAGGCTCCGGCTCGGAAAGCGCGACGATCTTCTTCTGGATGAGTTGCAGCAGCTGGTAGCCCTCCCCTTCCGCTTGAGCTTTCTCGCCAGCGCCATCGAACACGCGCACCTTGGTCAAAACGTCCCCCAGGTCCTCCAGCCGCACCTGGTACTCACGCTCGTCGTCCCGATGCTTGGAACCGCCGAAAGGCGCCAGGAGGTCGTCGCTCCAGCTCGGCTCGAACGGCTTGGCGTTCTCCGAATAATAGACGTACAGCACTTTCTGCGAACGGTTCTTGTCCTTGATTTCCAGGCGCAGGCGATTGATGGCCTTGTCCACCATGGTCCAGGCGTTGGGGAAAGGCGCTTCGATGGCGATATGGGGGCTGGTGGAGTCCTTGGCCAGGACGGCAGTCAGCTCCGCGCCCACCGGGGACGGCCGGTACTTGCCGATGGGACTGTCGGCAATGGCGCCCGCCGGGGAGGGAGGCGCCGCGCCGGCCGCCGCCGTCCCTGCCGCCGCGGCGGCAGGGACGGGCTCGGGGGGCTCGTCCGCATAGCCGGGCGGCCCGTCCATCGTACCGACCAGATTGGGGGGAATTTCCAGCGGCGGAATTTCCGTGCTGTAGCGGTATTCCTTCTGCTTGTCGGGGAACCAGCTTTGCACCGTGCTGCAAGCGCTCAGCCCCATGGCCAACGCACTGGCCGTCGTCGCTTTAAGAAAACGATTCATAACGTTCAAATGACTCCCGCCTGCCGCATGGCCGACCGCACCGCTTCATGGCAAGGGTCCGACAGCCAAGTGAGGGGCAAGCGGATGCCGGCTTTCATCAAACCCATTTGCTGCACCGCCCACTTCACCGGGATAGGATTGGATTCGATAAACAAGTCGCGGTGCAACGCCTCCAGCTTGGCGTCCAGCGCTTGGGCCAAAGCCGCGTCGCCGGCCAGGGCCGCCGCCACCATGTCATGCATCAAGCGCGGCGCCACGTTGCCGGTGACGGTGATGGTGCCGTCGCCGCCCAGCAGGCAAAACTCGCGGGTGGTGGCGTCGTCGCCGGAATACAGGGCGAAGTCCGCACCGCACAAGTCGCGGATTTGCTTGACCCGCTCCAGCTTGCCGGTGGCTTCTTTCACGCCGACGATGTTGGGCACGCCGCACAGCCGGCCGACGGTTTCCGGCAGCATGTCGCAGCCGGTGCGGCCGGGCACGTTGTAGAGAATCTGCGGGATGTCCACCGCCTCGGCCACCGCCTTGTAATGGCGGTACAGGCCTTCCTGGGTGGGCTTGTTGTAATAAGGCGTCACCAGCAGGCAGGCGTCGGCGCCGGCTTGCTTGGCGGCGCGGGTCAGGCTGATGGCTTCGGTAGTGGAATTGGCGCCGGTGCCGGCGATCACCGGAACGCGGCCGGCGGACTGTTCCACCACCCAGCGGATGACGTTGCAGTGCTCTTCCTCGTCCAGCGTAGCGGATTCGCCCGTAGTGCCCACCGCGACGATGGCGTCGGTGCCTTGCTCCACGTGGAAGTCCACCAACCGGCGCAGACTCGTCACATCCAAAGAGCCGTCAGCCTCCATCGGCGTCACCAACGCTACGATGCTACCTCGAATCATGCCTTGTCCAAAAATCCTAAGGAAACGTGCCATGTTACCCCGCCGGACGGCGGCCTGACAAGACGACGCCACCGCCCTCGGCGGGCAATAGGAAAAATCCCGTGATACACTTTCAGCCTTGCTTTTTTTGGTCCTGGAGACTGCCGTTGCCATGCAGCTAATCGTCACCGCCGTGGGGGCCAACCCCACCGACATGATCGAGGAACTGAGCCGCGCCGTTAAGGAGAGCCGTTGCTCCGTCGAGGAGGCCCGCATGACCGACATGGCGGGCGACCTGGCCGCCTGTTTCATGGTGGAAGGCAACTGGAACCACGTGGCTCGACTGGAAACCTCCCTGGAAGCCTTGGCCAGCCGCTTCAACTGGAAGCTGCGCACCCATCGGGTCGAAGAAACCCCGCAGGAGCAGCCCGACCTCATCCCCTATTCCGTGGACGTATACGCCGCCGACCAGCCGGGCGTGCTCAACGAGGTGGTGTCCTTTTTCTCCTTGCGCGGCATCCGCATCCACGACGTGGCGGCCAGCCGCTACGACGCGCCTTACAGCGACTCGCCGCTATTCACCGCCCATTTGATCGTCAAGGTACCGGCCGCCGTGCGCGTGATTTCCCTGCGGGACGAATTCCTGGACTTCTGCGACCACGCCAACCTGGACGCCATCATGGAGCCCATCAAGCGCTGAACGACATATGAGCGAAATCACCATAGGACAAGCGGTACCCGACTTCACCTCCCCCGCCACCGGCGGCAAAACCATCGCGCTGGCCGAGTTGCGCGGCAAGCCCGTGGTGCTGTACTTCTACCCCAAGGACAGCACCCCCGGCTGCACCCAGGAAGGCCAAGCCTTCCGCGACAACTTCGCCCAGTTCCAGGCCCACGACGCAGTGATCCTGGGCGTATCGCGGGACAGCCTCAAGTCCCACGAAAATTTCAAGTGCAAGCAGGAATTCCCCTTCGACCTGCTGTCCGACCCGGACGAAACCCTGTGCCGGCTGTTCGACGTCATCAAGCTGAAGAACATGTACGGCAAACAGGTCATGGGCATCGAACGCAGCACCTTCCTCATCGGCCGCGACGGCAAACTTGCCAACCAATGGCGCAAGGTGAAAGTGGCCGGCCACTGGGCCGAAGTGCTGGAAGCCATCAAGAATCTCGCCCCTTAATTCGTAGGGTGGGTTAGGCGCGCACCGCGCTCATCGAGCGAAAGCCGCAACGGCTTCGCCGCGCGCCGTCACCCACCGCTGTCCCGATACAACCCCACAATAACGGAATCCCAACCCCATGAACGTCATCGCGCGCATCGCGCAAGAATTGGCCGTGGCCGCCCGCCAAGTGGAAGCCGCCGTGAAGCTGCTGGACGAGGGCGCCACCGTGCCCTTCATCGCCCGCTACCGCAAAGAAGCCACCGAGGGCCTGGACGACACCCAGTTGCGCAACCTGGAAGAGCGGCTGCACTACCTGCGCGAGCTGAACGCCCGCCGCGAGGTGATCCTGGAAAGCATCCGCGAACAGGGCAAGCTGACGCCGGAGCTGGAGCAGGCCATTCTGGAAGCCGAGACAAAAACCGTACTCGAAGACCTCTACCTGCCCTATAAACCCAAGCGCCGCACCAAGGCGCAGATCGCCCGCGAAGCCGGCCTGGAACCGTTGGCCGACAGCTTATTGGCCGATCCGACCCTGGACCCGCGCGCGGAAGCCGCCAAGTTCATCGACGAGGAGAAAGGCGTGGCCGATGCCGACGCCGCCCTGGAAGGCGCCAAGCAAATCCTCATGGAGCGCTTCGCCGAGGACGCGGAACTCACCGGCCGGTTGCGCGAAAAGCTGTGGAATGAGGCCATCGTCATCTCCCGCGTGGTGCCCGGCAAGGAGCAGGAAGGCGCCAAGTTCCGCGACTATTTCGAATACGACGAACCGCTGTCGAAAATTCCCTCCCACCGCGCCCTGGCCCTGCTGCGCGGCAGGGGCGAAGACGTGCTGCGGGTGGACGTGCAGCCGGGCAAGGAACCGGACCTGGCCCACCAGGCTTGCGAAGGCCTGGTCGCCCACCGCTTCGAGGTGCAGAACCTGGGCCGCCCCGCCGACGCCTGGCTGGCGGAAGCCGTGCGTTTCGCCTGGCGCATCAAGCTGTTCACCCGCATCGAGCTGGACCTGATGCAGCGTTTGCGCGATGCGGCGGAAGAGGAAGCCATCCGCGTCTTCGCCCGCAACCTGAAGGATTTGCTGCTGGCCGCCCCGGCCGGCGCCAAGGCCACCATGGGCCTGGACCCCGGCCTGCGCACCGGCGTGAAAGTGGCGGTGGTGGACGCCACCGGCAAGGTACTGGACACCGCCACCATCTACCCGCACCAGCCGAAGAACCAGTGGGACCAATCCATCGCCGTCCTGGCCGCTTTGTCCGCCAAGCACGGCGTCAAGCTCGTCAGCATCGGCAACGGCACCGCCAGCCGCGAAACCGACCAGTTGGCCGCCGACCTGATGAAACGCCATCCCGAATTGGGGCTGACCAAGATCGTCGTCTCGGAAGCCGGCGCCTCGGTGTACTCGGCCTCGGAGCTGGCCGCCAAGGAATTCCCCGACCTGGACGTGTCCCTGCGCGGCGCCGTCTCCATCGCCCGCCGTTTGCAAGACCCCCTGGCGGAACTGGTTAAGATCGAACCCAAGGCCATCGGCGTCGGCCAGTACCAGCACGACGTCAACCAGGGCCATCTGGCCCGTAGCCTCGACGCCGTGGTGGAAGACTGCGTGAACGCCGTGGGCGTGGACGTGAATACCGCCTCCGTGTCGCTGCTGCGCTACGTGTCCGGCCTGTCGCAGACCATCGCCCAGAACATCGTCGAAGCCCGCGACGCCAACGGCGCCTTCAACAGCCGCGACGACCTGCTGAAAGTGCCGCGCCTGGGGCCCAAAACCTTCGAACAAGCCGCCGGCTTCCTTCGCATCACCAACGGCGCCAACCCGCTGGACGCCTCCGCCGTGCACCCGGAAGCCTATCCGGTCGTCCACAAAATCATCGCCGCCACCGGCAAGGACGTGCGGGAGATCATCGGCAACGCCGCCTTGCTCAAAAGCGTCAACGCGGAAAACTACGTGGACGAGCGCTTCGGCCTGCCCACCGTCACCGACATCCTGAAGGAACTGGAAAAGCCCGGCCGCGACCCGCGCCCCGAGTTCAAGACCGCCACCTTCAAGGAAGACGTGCAGGAAATTTCGGACCTCAAGCCCGGCATGTGGCTGGAAGGCGTGGTGACCAACGTCGCCAATTTCGGCGCTTTCGTCGACATCGGCGTCCATCAGGACGGCCTGGTGCACGTCTCGCAACTGGCCGACAAGTTCGTCAAAGATCCCCACGAAGTGGTCAAGGCCGGACAGGTAGTGAAAGTGAAAGTGCTGGAAGTGGACGCGCCGCGCAAACGCATTTCGCTCAGCATGAAGAGCGACGCCCAGGTTACGGAAAGCCGTCCGGCGGATAAGAAAGCCAACGATCCGCGCGCGAAGCCGCGCAACAACCCCGCCCCGGTGCCCCGCTCCAGCTTGGCGGACGCTTTCGCCAAGGCCAGAAGCAAATAGCTGCCTCATTGCTGGGGAAAGCGAAGCGAGGCGGCAATGTCCGCCCCGCTTCACCAGGGACCACGCCGACCCGCTCGCGCCCTTTCATAGGACCAAGGACAGCCCCATGCCCCAAAGACATCCTCCTCTCGCCTGCCTGATCGCCGGACTTGCCCTGTTCTGCGCCGGGCAGATTCATGCGGGCACGGCGGACACCTTGGCCTTCGACGGTCGCGCCAAAACGCCGGACGGGGAAAGGCAAGCCCAGTTGCTGCTCACTTGCCAACCCGAGCACAACAACCTGAACCTGCAATTGGTCGTGTCGGGAGCCTATCCCGAGCCGCAGCAATTCGATTACGACGCGTTCGAAGGCCCCGCCCCCACGGCCGGCAAAACCAAGCTCACCGTGCTGAGCGTCACGGGCGCGCAAGGCAAGCACGAGCTGCGCACCGACATCGGCGGCTGGTACAGCGCCGAAGTCCAGGGCGCCTTCGTCTTCTCCACCAACCAGTACTCCGCCATCCGCCGGGACTTGGCCGATGTGGCCGCCGCCATGGCCCAGGGCGAATCGACCCTGAGCTGGGTCCAGCAAGGCTACGCCGATCGCCTGCGCAAAATCGAAGCGGCCTTCCCCTTCCACACCGCCGCCTCGCAGCGAATACAGGCGACGGTCGCCGGCTGCCTTGCCAAGGCGAAGAAGACCAAGCGCCGACCTTAGGACATTGCCCGTGCCCCTGAACCATAGAACCCGCTGGTCGCTGATGTTGCTGGCATCGCTTGCGCTGGCGGGCTGTTCGGGCGACGAAGCGCCGGCCAAGAGCGGCGCCAAGCGGCCGAGGCCGCCGGAAATGGTGCGCCTCCCCGCCGGCAGTTTTCAGATGGGCGCCGCCAGCGACGAAGCCGACAGCGCCGACGACGAACGGCCGCTGCACACGGTGCAACTCCAGGCTTTCTACCTGGGCCGCTTTGAGGTGACCGTGGCCGAATTCGCGGCATTCGTGGCCGACAGCGGCTATCGAGCCGGCTCCTCCTGCTGGACCTACGAAGGCTCGCCCGCCACGGTGGAGGAACGCGCCGGCCGCGACTGGCAAAACCCGGCTCTGCCCCAGAGCGGCAACCATCCGGCGGTGTGCGTCAGCTGGGAAGACGCCAATGCCTATATCCGCTGGCTGAACGGCAAGACCGGCCGGCATTACCGCCTACCGACCGAAGCGGAATGGGAATACGCCGCCAAGGCCGGCACCGCCGGCGCCCGCTATTGGGGCAACAGCGAAAGCCGGGCGTGCCGCTATGCCAACGTGGCGGACCACAGCACCGAGCGGCAGACCGACTGGCACGTGGACGACCCGTTCCACTGCGACGACGGCTACATCCACACCGCCGCCGTCGGCAGCTACCGCCCCAATGCCTTCGGCCTGTACGACATGCTCGGCAACGTGTGGGAATGGACCTGCTCGGCCTACACGGCACGCTACGACGGCACGGAAACCACCTGCGGCGGTCAAGCGGGCTACCGGGTGTACCGCGGCGGCTCCTGGGGCAACGAGCCGGATCTGGTGCGAGCGGCGCTACGCGGCAGGGAGGACCCCGAGACGCGGGACAACGGCATCGGCTTCCGGCTGGCCCATGACTAATTATTTCAAGTCTTAGTCCGTGTAGTTATGTGGTGAGCGGCAGCGAACCGCATCGAGCGCGAACGACCGGTTTCGCGGGCTCACCGCACCCGACAGCCCCACGGAGCTAGGAAAGATCAGACAAGAACTCGTCGAGCTGCAGCCGTTTGAATTCATGGGTTTGCGCCAGGCGCTGGTCTTCCTCCGTGTTATAGCCCCACATGCCGAACAACAGCTCCACGGCGGCAAGCGCCGGTTCCTGGCTGACTTTGACAAGGGTCAGCAGCCGATCCTCGACAAAACGGATCGGCTGTCCGGGGTGGCGCTCCAGCAACAGCTTCAGCACCTCCGCCTTGCTCATGTTGCGGTCCAGGCCGAAGATCCGCTCGTCCGGCAACTCGACCCGATTGCCGGACAGGATCATCTTCACAAAGCGTTCCTGCTTGGTGGTGACGACGTACCAGGTGTTGGTCTGGCCGAGCTTGGCCAACTTTTCCGCCATGCCCGGATAGAGCGAATTTTCCCGTATCCACTCGGCCGGGTTCGCGGCGATCCATTCGTCGCGGGTAGCGCCGAACAAGGCCTTCAACTCGCCGCTGTCCACCCCCGCCTCCCGCATCAGCCGCTGGAATTCGGTCGCGTAGCTGCCAAACAGGGTTTCCACGGAAGCGCCCAGGTGCAGCATGCGCATGGCGAGGATCGCTTCGTAGCCCGTCTCGATGACCGGCCTGACTTGGCGGAAAGCCTCGACCTTATCCGCCGGAGCGTCCCTGGGCATGTCGCCCCACAAACGGCAGGCGGCTTTCCAGCCGGAGATTCCGGTTTCCAGGGCGCTGTCGCAAATGACGCCGTCGAAGTCGAGGGCGTAAACAATCGAATGGTTCATCGAGTCAAAATCTACGTTGGTTTATGGAATGTGCGCGAGGGGCGCCAGGATAAGAGAGATTCGGCTTCGGCAAAAGCGGGTGGGCTGGGTAGAAACGACGAACCCCCGGCGGCTTGCGGCCCCACCCAGCCCACGAGCTTCCCGCTCAGTGAGTCCCGAAGCGCCGGTCTATTCTCCCAGCGCCTGGGCAACGGCCCGCTGGAAGACGGTTTCATCGGGTTCGATGCCGGTCCACGCTTGGAAAATCTGCATAGCCAGCTGAACCAACATTTCGACCCCGTCGACAATCGGGCAGCCTTTGGAACGCGCCGCCTGTAAAAACGGCGTGATGCGCGGGTTGGTAATAACATCGACGACGGTAGTGGCCGCCGGGACGCTGTCCCAGGCGACCGGCACCGGCTCCAGCGCCGGCGCACAGCCCAGGTGGGTGGCGTTCATCAGGATGTCGGTGCCCGGCGGGACGACGACTTCGCCGCGCCATGGCAGCCATTCGGCGGGAACGCCCGATGCCTTGGTCACCGTTTGCGCCACTTCGACGCCTTGCTCCTCGCGCCGGGTGACGAGGGTCAGCTGCGACGCGCCGGCCCAAGCCAGTTCCACCGCCATCGCCCGGCCGGCACCGCCGGCACCGAGCATAACCACCCGCTTGCCTTGGATCGGCGTTACCTTCTTGATGGCTTTGACCACGCCCTTGCCGTCGTTGTTGTGCCCGACCAGACGGCCGTCCTCGACGGTCATATAGTTGGCCGCACCGATGGCCCGAACGTCGTCGTCCACCTCGTCAAGGTGCGGGATAGACACCACCTTATACGGTACGGTGATGCAGGCGCCGGAAAAGCCCAATGCCCGGACGCCGGCTATCGCGGCGGCGATTTTGTCTGCCGAGTCGACGTCGCATTTCCAGAACTGCCAATGCAGGCCATAGCGGGCGAAAACCGCATCGAACATCCGATCAATAGGGTTCTCCGCAACCGGATGGCCGAGCATGCAAGTCAGTTGTTTTTGCGGCGGTAGTGTTGCGTTTGCCATGGCGATGCCCCTTGTCGTTACGGGTGATGGAATAAGCGATATTTGGATCAGGACAGGAAAATTGTAGCGCTGGGCCAGCACTCACAAAGCAATATAATCCGCGCTATTCCAAAGCCCCCAACCGCGCCGCCAATACCACGTCGCCGGCGAGGCAAGCGCGGCTTCGTCCACAGAGGCAGGGGATGCCTCAGCCGATAGGCTGGGTGGCGGCAAGGGAGCCCCCGCGCCCTTGCCACGCGCCGGTCATGCCGCATCGCTTGGCGCCGGGGTGCGGCCGCAGGCCGGCAATCGCACCCGCCACCGTGATTTCCCTTATTGCTGGTTCAGCGTTTGCGGCAGCAGGCGCTTAGTTTCCCGCTCGGATATCAGCGTCGCCCGGAGGGTATGGACGAGCTGCTGGGAAGGTGGATTGGCGCAGCACGGCGCGAGCAGGTTGTTCGCCTCGTAGGGGTCGGCGTCCAGGTCGTACAGTTCCCACTCGTCGGGCACGCGGTACTCGGAAACCGTACCGTCGGGATTGCCAGGGGCGGTGCCGACGAATCGCGGGTTTTCGAAGTAGCGGCTGTATTTGTACAGCACGCCGTCGATGCGGGTGACGACGGTTTCGATGTGATGGGGCTCGATGGTGGGCGTGTACGCCTGCTGCACCACGGTTTGGTTCCACGCCTTGCCCAGCGTGCTCACCAGATCGTCGCCGGACTGCATCATCTGGCGCGAGGCCAGCGTCTGCACCACTTTGTTGACGCTGACTTCGTTCAAGCCCTGGTCCACTTCGTCGTCGGTCATGAAGTAAATGCTGCGCGCAGGCTCCGGTTGGTTGTCCAGCAGCGGCACCAGGCTTTCTCCCACCAGGGTCCGCGCTTCGGTGTAGTCCCGCGCAAGCGCCTGGCGCGCCGCTTCCGCGTCGATGCCGGCGAGTTCCAGCACCGTGGGCAGCAAATCCACATGGCTGGTCGGCGTATCGACGACCTTGCCCGCCTTGCCCGGTTGGCGAATGACGAGAGGCACGTGGATGGTCTCTTCGTACACGTTGTACCACTTCTGGTGCATGCCGCCGTGCGAGCCCAAAGCATCGCCATGGTCCGATGTGAAAATGACGACGGTGTTTTGGCTCAGCGCCGGGCAGCTGTCCAAGGTGTCGACCACCTGGCCTATCAGCGCGTCCGTGACGCTTTGCAGGTAGAAATAAAGCTGCCGGTAGCGTTCCCGCGTGGGCTGCGGGTAATAAAAGTTGCCGTAGTTGATGACGTAATCTTTCTGGCAACGCGGCTTGCAGGTCAGGTCTTCGTCGGCGGTGGGCGGTGCGGGAAACTTCGGCAAGTCGCCGTAGGGGACGCTGGGCAAGCCCAGCAGCGTCCAGCCCTGCCCCGAGAAAACGATGTCGTGGGGATTGACGAAGGAGCAAACCATCAGCCAGGGCGGCAAGTCCTCGCCCGTCAGCGCCTGTTGGTTGAGCTGTTGCAGCGAGTCCACCGCCTGCTGGGCGAAGCCCGGGTCGCGGATGATGCCGGCATTGTTGGCCAGCGCGCCGTGGGGCTCGGGACCGATCCAGCCGTCGAAACCGTATTGGCCCAGGCGATTGGCGGCCTGGTAAGCCCTGACCCGGTCCGGATAGGGCGTGCCGTCGGCGGCATTGCTGAGCAAGGCGGTATGGGTGCCCGGTATCGTCAAGTCCTGGTCGGAGATGTGCCATTTGCCGTGGTAGAGGGTTCGATAGCCGCCGGTGCGGAAATAGTTGCCCATAGTGGGCACGGTATTGGGCGGCAACCAAAACAGGCCCGGATCCTGGGAATTCTTGGCCAGGCCGCTGGTCTGCGACACGCCGTGCAGCGAGGGATATTGGCCGGTGAACAAGGACGCGCGGCTGGGTTCGCAAGCGGTCGCAGCGGCGTAGTGGCGCTGGAAGGAAACGCCTTCCTGCAACAGCCTGGCCCGGTTCGGCATGTGCTGCTGCCTATAACTTTTTTCCGTTTCGGTTTCGTAAGCGGGCGGAAAACGCTCTTCGTCGGTCATGATGATGAGGATATTGGGTCGTTTTACCATGGCGGTTTCTCTTGGGTTGGCTGCTTTTCATGGTCGGGGTCGGCGGCTGTCGATCCGATCCCGTGCAATCGTTCACGCCGGAAACTCGTTGGAAAGCGCCCATGAACGGCATCCTTACCCCAGTTCCCTGAATCATCTCCGATTGGCGCGCAAGCTAGCTCGCGCGAAGAACAGTACCGCAGGCCCGACTCGATGTATGCAGGCCCAGGATTACAGGAAAGTCATCCCAAACTTACCCGGCCGGCTCGGCTAAGACTTTTCTATGCGACGACAGCAACAGAGCTCAGCGTCGGCGCAACCGCCGGGCGTGAGCGGGCCTAACGGCCGGCCGACCGCCACGATCTTTTGAAATCGCGCATCGACTATCGGATGATGTCCCCGCCGGGGTCTACGCCCTATCCGCTGTTCAACCATTTCAACCGAACGCCCCGGCTCGGCGCTCGTTTAAACGTCTAACAATCCGGGAGCGGCTTGCCATGGCCAGAGGGAGTCACATACGGCGGTTTATCGTTTGCATTCCGGCCCTGCTGGCGGGAGCCGCGGCCGTAGCGGATGGCGGCATCCCCCTGGGCGTCGCCGCCGGCGACGTGTCTGCCGACAGTGCCGTGCTATGGGCGCACGGGGCCGGTTCGGGAGCGCTGCGTTTCCAATTGGGCAAGCAGTGGCGCGAAGTGCCGGTGGACGAAAGCAGCAACTACAGCGGCAAAACGCTGTTTCACGGTTTGCGGCCAAACCGGCTGTACCACTACCGCGTCAGCTTCCGTGCCGCCGCCACCGCCGACTTCGGCCCGGCTTCCCAGGGTGAGTTCCGTACCGCTCCCGACGCCCAGCAGCCTAGCCCCCTGCGCTTTGCTTGGGGCGGGGATTTGGCCGGACAAAACGTTTGCCGCGACCAAGCCGAAGGATTCCCCGCCTTGCGCGCCATCGACGCCATGCCGTTGGATTTTTTTGTCGGCCTGGGCGACATGATCTACGCCGACAACACTTGCGAAGCGGTCGGGCTGTTCGGTAACGCGCAGGTCAAAGGCGACTTCGGCCCGGCGGCGGACATGGCGGATTTTTGGGCGCATTGGCGTTATGCCCGGCAGGATCCGGTGTACCGGCGCTTGCAAGCCAAGCTGCCCTATTACGCCGTGTGGGACGACCACGAGGTGGTGAACGACTTCGGCCCGTTGCAAGACACCCGCCAGCAGGAACCGTATACGCCCGGAAAGCATTTGATGCCGCTGGGGCTGAAGGCGTTTTTGGACTACAACCCCATCGCGGAGCTGCCCCATACGCCGCAACGCTTATACCGCAATATCCGCTGGGGCAAACAGGTTGAGCTGTTCTTCTTGGATACCCGGCAATACCGCGACGCCAATGCGGCCCAGGATTCGCCGCAACAGCCCAAATCGCTGCTGGGGCGCGAGCAATTGGCCTGGCTGAAGGCCTCTTTGAAAGCCTCCGATGCCGTCTGGAAAATCATCGTCACCAGCGTGCCTTTGTCGATTCCGACCGGCTTTCCGGAGGGCAACGGCCGCGACGGCTGGGCCCATTACGATCAGAGCACCGGCTTCTCCAACGAGCTGTCGGACATCATCGGCTTCATGCATCAAAACGCCATCGGCAACTCCCTTTGGCTCACCACGGACGTGCATTTTGCCGCGGCGTTTCGCTACACGCCTTATGCGGACGATCCGGATTTCAAAATCCACGAAATTGTCAGCGGCCCGCTGAATGCCGGACTTTTCCCCAACGACAAATTCGACCCGGCATTCGGCGCGGAACGGCTGTTTTTTTATGGCCCCAAGGACAGCGGCGCGGTGAAAACCTGGGATGAAGCCAAGCTGTGGCTGAATTACGGCAGCGTCGCGGTGGACGAGCGGGGCCGGCTGACCGCCAACCTTCATCGCGCCGATGGGCGCATCGTTTATTCCCTGGTGCTGCCGCCGTAACGGCCGTCGCCGCTCCGATCCGGAGGCAAGCCTGGGACGCTGGCTACGTCTTGGTGATTTCGTAGATGTAATGCTCGCCGGCCTCGTTCGCCACGCTGGCCGCCACCGAGCAAGCGAAGCCGAAGGCCGCGCCGATGCGCTTGGGGTCGTGCTCTTCGCCGACGAATTGCGAGTAAGGGATATAAATCCTCGCGCCGTCGTTGATATAAGCGGGAACCTGGCGGAAAAACCGCTCGAGGATTTCCCTGCCGCCGTCCGCGTTCAACCCGTATGTCCCGTCGGACGGGTAATAGTTGAAGTTGAACATGATGGCGTCGAGCTTCACCGGCGGAACGTCGGCGAATAAATCGCTGTGGATGAATTCGATGGGAGCCAGGGCGGGATTCAAACCCAGGTTTTCCTTGGCGCAAGCCACGGCGTCCCGGTTGAAATCCACGCCGTACACGGTGGAACAGCCGATTTTTTTCAGCAGGAAAGCGAAATAACCGCTGCCGCAGGCCATGTCCAAGGCGACGCCGACCGGTTGCTGCCTCAGCATGAAGTCGCCGACGAACGAGCTGGTGATGCCGAAATCCGACGGGAAAACGTTTTTGGCGATTTTCAGCCGGATGCCGTCCTGCTCGACGAAATAGGGCTGCCGCTCCAAATAGACCGACAGCTCTTTTTCCCGTCTCCCGATGCTGATGGGTTCCTTCGACATCGTCGTCACGCGGACTTCAGCCGAGTTTTTTCTTCAGCAGGTCGTTCAGCTGGGCCGGATTGGCCTTGCCCTGGGTGGCTTTCATGGCCTGGCCGACGAAGAAGCCGAACAGCTTGTCCTTGCCTGCCTTGTACTGGGCCAGCTGCTCCGGGTTGGCGGCGATGATGCCGTCGATGATGGCCTCTATCGCCCCGGTGTCGGTGATCTGCTTCAGGCCCTTCTTTTCGATGATCTCGTCCGCCGTGCCGCCTTCCGACCACAGGGCCTCGAACACGTCCTTGGCGATCTTGCCGGAAATGGTGTCGTCGCTGATGCGTTGCAGCATGCCGGCCAGTTGGGCGGCGGTCACTTTGCTCTGGCCGATTTCCAGGTTGCCTTCGTTGAGGCGGGCGGACAGTTCGCCCATCACCCAGTTGGCGCACAGTTTCGGATCGCAGCCGGCGGCCTTCACCACCGCTTCGTAATAGTCGGCCAGGTCGCGGCCGGCGGTGAGCACACCGGCGTCATAGGCATTCAGGCCATATTGCTGCTGGAAGCGTTCGCGCTTGGCGTCCGGCAGTTCCGGCAGGGTGGCGCGCACTTTTTCCTTGAATTCCTCGGAGATATCCAGGGGCAGCAGATCCGGATCGGGGAAGTAACGGTAGTCGTTGGCTTCCTCCTTGCTGCGCATGGAGCGGGTTTCGTCCTTGGCCGAGTCGTACAGCCGGGTTTCCTGCTTGATGGTGCCGCCGCCCTCGATGATGTCGATCTGGCGCTCCACCTCGAAGTTGATGGCTTTTTCCACGAAGCGGAAAGAGTTGAGGTTCTTGATTTCGCAGCGGGTGCCGAACTTGCTCTCGCCCATGCGACGCACGGACACGTTGGCGTCGCAGCGGAACGAGCCTTCCTGCATGTTGCCGTCGCAGATCTCCAGGTATCTGACCAGCTCGTGCAGCTTTTTCATGTAGGCCACCGCTTCCTTAGCGGAACGCATGTCCGGTTCGGAGACGATTTCCAGCAAGGGGGTGCCGGCGCGGTTGAGGTCGATGCCGGAAGAGCCGTGGAAGTCCTCGTGCAGGGACTTGCCGGCGTCTTCTTCCAGGTGGGCGCGGGTGACGCCGATGGTCTTCACCTCGCCGTCCACTTCGATGTTCAGATGCCCCTGGCCCACCACCGGCAGGTCGTACTGGCTGATCTGGTAGCCCTTGGGCAAGTCCGGATAGAAATAGTTCTTGCGGGCGAACACCGAGCGCGGCGTGATCTTGGCGTCGATGGCCAGGCCGAACTTGACGGCCATGCGCACGGCTTCCTCATTGAGCACCGGCAACACGCCGGGCAGGCCCAAATCCACGGCGCAGGCCTGGGTGTTGGGCTCGGCGCCGTAGGCGGTGGCCGCGCCGGAGAAGATTTTCGACTTGGTGGCGAGTTGGGCGTGGATTTCCAGCCCGATGACGGTTTCCCATTGCATACAATTCGATCCGCGGTGCTAAGGTTGATTGTCGATCAGTTCGTCGCGCCTCTGGCGCAGGGCTTGGGGCATGATCAAGGTATTGCGATCCCATTGCTCGATGGCCAGCACATCCTCCAGGCAGGTTTCCATGATGACGTGGGCCTCCTCCACGGCGGCTGCGATGCGCTCGTGGGCATCCTGCAACTGCGGATTCTGCTCACGGCAACTCTGCTGGTAAGCGTGCAACTGGCGCAACTTGGCCGCCAACTCCGCCACCTGGGCCGGACAAGCGCATTGATACAGCAGCGCCTCGTTGATGATCCGGCTCAATTCCTCGTTGCTGAAACGGACAGGCAATACCGAGTCGCTCATTGGATACTCCCCTCGCTGGCGGGCAACGTCGCGTTACAGCGACTTCAATTGAAGTCTTTCGGCGCCTGCCGGTGCCAGTCCGTTGCCTGCTGGTAGCGGTGGGCGGCATTGAGCAAACGCTCCTCGGCGAAATAATCGCCGATCAGCTGCAGCCCCACCGGCAGGTTGTTGCTGAAGCCGGCCGGAATGGACATGGCCGGCAGGCCCGCCAGGTTCACCGCGATGGTGTAGATGTCGGACAAATACATGGACACCGGATCGCCGCTCTTCTCGCCGAAACGGAACGCCACGCTGGGAGCGGTCGGGCCCATGATCACATCCACCTCCTGGTAGGCGCGCTTGAAGTCGTCGCTGATGAGGCGGCGAATCTGCTGGGCCTTCAGGTAATAAGCGTCGTAGTAGCCGGCCGACAGGGCGTAGGTGCCGATGAGGATGCGGCGCTGCACTTCGGCGCCGAAGCCTTCGCCGCGGGAACGGGTGTACAGGTCCAGCAAGTCCTTGGGATTGTCGCAGCGGTGGCCGTAACGCACGCCGTCCATGCGCGCCAGGTTGGACGAGCACTCCGCCGGAGCCACCACGTAGTACACCGGCACCGACAGCTTCATGTTGGGCAGGGAGATTTCCTTGACCTCGGCGCCCAGCTTACGGAACTCCTCGATGGAGGCCTGAATGACCTTCGCCACGTCGCCGTCCAGCCCTTCGTCGAAAAACTCCTTGGGCAGGCCGATGCGCAGGCCCTTGAGATCGCCGTTGAGGCCGGCGCTGTAATCCACCACCGGACGATCCAGGCTGGTGGAATCGCGCGGGTCGAAGCCGGTCATGGCGGAAAGCATCAGGGCGCAGTCCTCTGCGGTGCGCGCCATGGGGCCGCCCTGGTCCAGGCTGGAAGCGAAAGCGATCATGCCGTAGCGGGACACCAGGCCATAGGTGGGCTTGATGCCGCTGATGCCGCAGAAGGCCGCCGGCTGGCGGATGGAACCGCCGGTGTCGGTGCCGGTGGCGGCCGGCGTCAGACGGGCGGCCACCGCCGCCGCCGAGCCGCCGGAAGAGCCGCCGGGAACCGTGCCGGTGTCCCAGGGATTCTTGACCGGGCCGTAAAAGCTGGTCTCGTTGGAAGAGCCCATGGCGAACTCGTCCATATTGAGCTTGCCCAAATTCACCATGCCGGCGTCTTTCAGCTTGGTCACGACGGTGGCGTCGTAGGGCGAAATGAATTTATCGAGCATTTTCGAGCCGCAGGCGGTTTTCACCCCCTTCGTGCAGAAAATGTCCTTGTGCGCCATGGGCACCCCGGTCAGCTTGCCGGCTTTGCCTTGGGTGCGGAGTTGATCCGCCGCATCGGCCTGGGCCAGGGCCTGCTCGGCCGTGACGGTGACGAAAGCGTTAAGCTGGGGATTGTGGCGTTCGATGCGGGCCAGGAAGGTTTGCGTCAGTTCCCGGCTGCTGTATTCGCCGGCGGCAAGACCGGCCGCCAGTTCCGCGAGGGTTTTATCGTGCATGATGGAATTCGCTGGGCTTTATTCGATGACTTTGGGAACCAGATAGAGGCCCGCCTCCACGCGGGGAGCGATGCCCTGGAACAACTCGCGCTGGTCGGTCTCGCTCACCACATCCGGCCGCAGCCGCTGGGACAAATCCTGGGGATGGGCCATGGGAGCCACGCCGGCGGTGTCCACCTGGTCCATCTGCTCCACGAAACCGAGGATGCCGGATAAATCGCGGGCGTAGGCGTCCACTTTGTCCACGTCGATGGCCAAGCGCGCCAGCCAGGCGATCTTATTCACCTCGTCAGCCGTTAATGACATGAGTCACAACTCCATAACAGTCAATAGATATTGGATGCTGATATAATACTCCATCATCTTGCTGGCAGCCGCGCCAGGTAGTTAAATTAGCCCGATTCACCACACCTCAATTCAGTGACCCATCATGCTTAGACGTCTGCGTGGACTTTTTTCCAACGACCTTTCCATCGACTTGGGAACGGCCAACACCCTCATTTATATGCGCGGCCAGGGCATCGTATTGAACGAACCCTCCGTGGTGGCCATCCGCGAGGACCGCTCCAGGGGAGCCAAGACCATCGCCGCCGTGGGCGCCGACGCTAAGCTGATGCTGGGCAGAACGCCGGGCAACATCACCGCTATCCGCCCGCTGAAAGACGGCGTCATCGCCGACTTCATGGTCACCGAAAAAATGCTGCAGTTCTTCATCCACAAGGTGCACGAAAGCCGCTGGTTCCGCCCCAGCCCGCGCGTCCTGATCTGCGTGCCCTGCGGCTCCACCCAGGTGGAACGCCGCGCCATCCGCGAATCCGCCGCCGGCGCCGGCGCCCGCGAGGTGTATCTGATCGAAGAACCCATGGCGGCGGCGGTGGGCGCCGGCCTGCCGGTCAACGAAGCCAAGGGCTCCATGGTGCTGGACATCGGCGGCGGCACCTCGGAAGTGGCGGTGATTTCCCTCAACGGCGTGGTGTACGCCACCTCGGTGCGCATCGGCGGCGACCGCTTCGACGAAGCCATCATCAGCTACGTGCGCCGCAACTACGGCACCCTCATCGGCGAGGCCACGGCGGAGCGCATCAAGAAAGAAATCGGCACTGCCTACCCCGGCAACGAAGTCCGGGAAATGGAAGTCAAGGGCCGCAACCTGGCGGAAGGCATTCCCCGCAGTTTCCTGCTCAACAGCAACGAAATCCTCGAAGCCCTGCACGAACCCCTCACCGGCATCGTCGGCGCGGTGCGCGAAGCCCTGGAACAAACCCCGCCGGAGCTGGGCGCGGACGTGGCCGAACGCGGCATCGTGCTCACCGGCGGCGGCGCGCTGCTGCGCGACCTGGACAAGCTCATCGCCGAGGAAACCGGCCTGCCGGTGTACGTGGCGGAAGACCCTCTCACCTGCGTGGCGCGGGGCGGCGGCCGCGTGCTGGAAATGCTGGACGAAAAGAGCAGCGCCGGCTTCGTTGCCTTGGAATAAGCCCGCCATTCCTCGCCCTGCCTGACTGGAGGCTTCAGCCATCGGACGCCGTTTATTCGCCAAGGGCCCTTCCACAGGGTTTCGCGCGCTGGTGGGCGTTATCGCCGCCATGCTCATCATGGCCGCCGATCACCGCAGCGCGCTGGACGACGTCCGCGCGCTGCTGGCTTTAGCGGTTTACCCTTTGCAACTGGTGACGGATATCCCCATCCGTCTGGCGGATCGCTTGAGCGAATCCCTGTCCAGTTACAACGAGCTGGTGCGCGAAAACCAGCGCCTGACGGCGGAAGAATCGTTTCTTAAGACGCGGCAGCTCAAGTACGCCGCCCTGGAAAAAGAAAACATCCGCCTGCGCAACCTGCTGGATGCGGCCCACAAGCTGGAACAGCAGGTGGTGGTGGCTGAACTGCTGGCCATCCAGCTGGACCCTTATCAGCACGTGGTCACCGTCAACAAAGGCAGCCGCGCCGGCGTCAAGGTGGGCCATACCGCCTTGGACGACAACGGCGTAGCCGGGCAAGTGCTGCGCACCTCGCCGCTGACTTCCGAGGTTATCCTCATCACCGACCCCAACCACGCCATCCCGGTGCAAGTGAACCGCAACGGCCTGCTGACCATCGCCGTGGGCGGCGGCCGCATCGACCAGTTGGTGCTGCCCTATTTGCCCAACAACGCCGACATCCAACCCGGCGATTTGCTGGTGACTTCCGGCTTGGGCGGCGTGTTTCCTCCCGGCTACCCTGTGGCGACGGTTACCCAGGTCGAACCGCAATCCGGCCGGCCGTTTTCCATGATCACCGCCACGCCGCTGGCCAACCTGGACCGCAGCCGCGAACTGCTGATCGCCGCGCAGAACGATCCCGTCGCCGCGCCCGACGCGGCCACCGCCGCGCCTTCCGCCGATGCCAGCCCAGCCCCCTAGCCGCGGCGGCATCATCCTGGCGACCTTTCTGGCAGCCATGGTGCTGCGCATCATCCCGTGGCCGGACGGCTGGGGCGCCTACAACCCCGACTGGGTACTGCTGGCATTGATCTATTGGTGCATCGCCCTGCCGGACCGCGTAGGCATCGGCGTGGCTTGGAGTCTGGGGTTGCTGTGCGACGTCCTGGGCGGCAAGATTCTCGGCCAACAAGCCTTGGTTTACACCATGGTGGCCTATCTGTGCCTGAAGATATACCAGCGCCTGCGGCTGCATCCCGTGACGCAACAAACCCTGGCGGTTTTGGGCTACTTGCTGTTCGCCCAGTTGCTCAACTACTGGATTCTCAACGTGAAAGGACTCGGCCCCATCGAATGGGACTACTGGCTTTCGTCGGTATTCGGCGCGGCGGCCTGGCCCCTGGTATTTTTGTCCTTGCGTTACCTGCGCCGCGCTTTCCAAGTGCTGTAACGGTGATAAAGAACACACATCGAGATTCGCCGTGGCGGCCCCGCTAACCATACGCGACCATTTCCTGGAAACCCGGTTGTTCGTCAACCGGATCATCGCCGCCCTGGTGCTGGTGGTGCTGGCCAGCGCCGGCCTGGTCGCGCGCCTGGCCTACTTGCAAGTCGCGGGGCACGAGCACTATTCCACCCTGTCGCGGGAAAACTACATCAAGATCGCGCCGCTGCCGCCCACCCGCGGCTTGATCCTGGACCGCAACGGCGAGGTGCTGGCCAACAACGCGCCGACTTACAGCCTGGAAGTCATCCCGGAGCGGACGCCGGGGCTGAGCAAAACCCTGGAGCAGCTGAAAGCGCTGCTGCACCTGGGCGACGACGACATCCGCCGCTTCCACTCGCTGCGCCAGCGCCACAAGGGCTTCGAAAGCATTCCGCTGAAGGTGCATCTGAGCGACGAGGACATGGCGCGCTTCGCCGTCAATCTGAACAAGTTCCCCGGCGTGTCCATTCAGGGGCGGCTGGTGCGCAACTACCCCTACGGCGACTTCACCTCCCACGTGGTGGGTTACGTCGGACGCATCAACGAGCAGGAACTGCAGACGCTGGACCAAGCCGCCTACCGGGGCACCCACTACATCGGCAAAACCGGCATCGAGAGGACCTACGAAGAACAGCTGCACGGCAAAACCGGCTACGAGGAAATGGAAACCAACGTGCAAGGCCGCTCCATCAACGCCGTCGGCACCGTGCCCGCGGAGAGCGGCTACAACCTCCAGCTGAGCCTCGACGTCAAGCTGCAGCAAACCGCCTACCAGGCCCTGGACAAATACGACGGCGCGATCGTGGCGATGGAACCGGCCACCGGCCGGGTGCTGGTGCTGGCCAGCAAGCCCGGCTTCGACCCCAACCTGTTCGTCACCGGCATCGACGACGCCAGTTACAATACCCTGCAGAACGCCGAGGACAGGCCGCTCTACAACAGGGCCATACGGGGCCACTATCCGCCCGGCTCCACGGTAAAGCCGTTCATGGGCCTGGCGGGACTGGAAATCGGCGGCGTCCTGCCGTCCGAGCGGGTATCCTGCCCCGGTTTTTACCAATTGCCGGGCCAGGAGCACCGCTACCGCGACTGGCGCAAAAGCGGACACGGTTCGGTGGACATGCCCAACGCCATCACCCAATCCTGCGACGTATACTTTTACGAGCTGGCCCATCGCCTGGGGATAGACCGTATGCACGATTTCCTGGGACTATTCGGCTTCGGCCAGAAAAGCGGCGTGGATTTGCCCGGCGAAACCGCCGGCATGTACCCGTCGCGTGAATGGAAACGCAAAACCCGGCGCCAAGCCTGGTATCCGGGCGAAACCTTGATCGCCGGCATCGGCCAAGGCTACGTGCAGGTGACGCCGATCCAATTGGCGCGCGCCGTGTCCATACTGGCCAACCGAGGCAAGCGGGTCACGCCGCGCCTGGTGGACAAGCTGGCCTCCACCGCCGGGGCGGAATACGAGAATCCTAATGCCGCCAACGACGGCGCGGAATTCATCAAAGTACGCGACAGCAGCTGGAATACCGTCATCCAAGCCATGATTGACGTGGTGCACAGCCCCCACGGCACGGCCAAGGGCATCGCTCCGGGCCTGACCTATCAAGTCGCCGGCAAAACCGGCACGGCCCAGGTGTTCACCGTGCGCCAGGACGAGGAATACAAGGACATGCACGTGGCGGACAAGCTAAAAGACCACGCCTGGTTCATCGCCTTCGCGCCGGCCGACAACCCGCGCATCGTCATCGTGGTATTGGCGGAACACGGCGGCCACGGCGGCTCGGTGGCGGCCCCCATGGCCCGGCAAGTGATCGAGCAATACCTGAGCGGCATCTTATGAACTTCGACCCGATCAAATTCGATCGACGACACGATCACTTGAACCTCAACCGGCAGCAAAACGCCCTGGTGTTGCGCCGCCTGCACCTGGATTTCCTGCTGTTGGCCGGATTGGTGTTCCTCGCCAGCATCGCCTACCTCATTCTCTATAGCGCCGGCGGCCAAAGCACCGAACTGCTGGTACGCCAGACGGTGCGCCTGGCCATCGCCGGCGGCGCCATGCTGGCCGTGGCGCAAATTCCGCCGCGCTTGCTGAACCGCTATAGCCCGGCGTTTTACATCGCTTCGGTGACGCTGCTGCTGGCGGTGTTGGTCATGGGGGAAATCGGCAAAGGCGCGCAACGCTGGCTGGACCTGGGCGTGTTGCGTTTCCAGCCCTCCGAGTTCGCCAAGGTGGCCACCCCCATGATGGTCGCCTGGTATCTGGCCGAGCACCCCCTGCCGCCTCGCTGGAAGCAATTAGGCGTAGCGTCCCTGCTGATCCTGCTGCCCACCTTGATGATCGCCAAGCAACCGGACCTGGGCACCGCCATGCTGGTGGCAGCGGCCGGCCTGGCGGTGGTGTTTTTCGCGGGAATCTCCTGGCGCATCATCATCGGCGCCGGGGCTTTCATGGCGGCTTTGCTGCCGGCCATCTGGTACAAGCTCCACGACTACCAGCGCGACCGCATCCGCACCTTCCTCGATCCGGAAGCCGACCCGCTGGGCAAGGGTTACCACATCATCCAGTCGAAAATCGCCATCGGTTCCGGCGGCATCTTCGGCAAAGGCTGGCTCAACGGCACCCAGGCGCGGCTGGACTTCCTGCCGGAAAGCTCCACCGACTTCATTTTCGCCGTGCTGGCGGAAGAGTTCGGCCTGTTCGGCTGCTTGACCCTGCTGCTGGTGTATTTGCTCATCATCGCCCGCTGCTTGTACATCGTCCTGGAAGCGAAAAACTCCTACAGCCGGTTGTTGAGCGGCAGCTTGACGCTGACTTTTTTCGTCTACGTGTTCGTCAACATCGGCATGGTCATCGGCGTGCTGCCGGTGGTGGGCGTGCCCCTGCCGCTCATCAGCTACGGCGGCACGTCCATGGTGACGCTGCTGGCCGGCTTCGGCATGCTGATGTCCATCCACACCCACGACAAACGACTGCTGGCGGGGAATCGCCTATGAAAACCCCGTCCCTGCCCTGCCTGGCCTTGGCCGCCCTGCTGCTCTCCGCCAACGCCGCCCGCGCCGACGATACGGCCGCCCCGCGCCCACTGCCCTTGGGCAAAGGCTCGGCGGCCGGCAACTTTATCGCCGAGATGGCGGACAAGCACCATTTTTCCCGGCGCCAGCTGCGACGGCTGTTCCAGCAGGTGGCCATACAGCCCTCCATCCTGGAACGCATCGCCAAGCCGGCCGAGGCCAAGCCGTGGCACGCCTACCGCAAAATTTTCCTCACCGAGGCGCGTATCCAGAACGGCCTGTCGTTTTGGCGGGAACACGCCAACGTTTTAGCCATGGTCCAGGACCGCTACGGCGTACCGCCGGAAATCGTCGTCGGCATCCTCGGCGTGGAAACCGGCTACGGCCAGAATACCGGCGGCTTCCGCGTCATCGACGCCCTGTCCACCCTGGCGTTCGATTATCCCAAGCGGGCCGATTTTTTCCGCAAAGAGCTGGAAGAGTTCCTGCTGCTGTGCCGGGAGGAAGCCGCCAATCCGCAAGACCCCAAAGGCTCCTATGCCGGCGCCATGGGATTGCCGCAATTCATGCCCAGCAGTTTCCGCCACTTCGCCACGGACTTCGACGGCGACAGCCGCCGCGATATCTGGCGCAATCCCAACGACGCCATCGCCAGCGTCGCCAACTACTTCACCGAACACGGCTGGCGCCGCGACGAAACGTCGGCCGTTCCCGTGACCGTGGAGGGCGACGGCGCCCGGCAGTTGCTCGACAACGACCTGAAGCCGCACCAGAACCTGGCGCAGCTGCAAGCGGCCGGCGTGAAAATTCCGGCCGGCTTGGCGCCGGATACCAACGTCAAGCTGTTGGCGCTGGAGCAACCGGATGGCTACGATTATTGGCTGGGAATGCACAACTTCTACGTCATCACCCGTTACAACCACAGCCCCCTCTACGCCATGGCTGTGCTGGAATTGGGGCAAGCGATCAAGGCACGGTTATGAGAACGATAGGCTACGCAGTCGGACTAATGGCTTTGGCCCTGCTCGGCGCCGGTTGCAGCACCGATCCGGCCAAGGGCGGCCGCGGCCATCGCGCCAACGTGCCCACCGACATCGCCAACATTCCCGATGCCGTGCCCAAGGTTGAGCCCCTGGCCCGCTACGGCAACCCGGACAACTACATGGTGTTCGGCCAGCGCTACAACGTCATGCGCGACAGCCGCGGCTACGTGGAACGGGGCGTCGCGTCCTGGTACGGGCCGGGCTTCCACGAGAAGCTCACCTCCACCCGGGAAAACTACGACATGTACGCCATGACGGCGGCCCATAAAACCCTGCCCCTGCCCACCTACGCCCAGGTGACCAACTTGCGCAACGGCCGCAGCATCATCGTGCGCATCAACGACCGCGGCCCCTTCGTGGACAATCGCATCATCGACCTGTCCTACGTGGCCGGCGTCAAGCTCGGCATCGACGGACCCGGCACCGGCTTCGTCGAAGTACGCGCCATCGACCCCATCGAGTGGGCCCGCAACCGCGACCGGCGCAACGACAGCATCGACACCGGCACCGTCGCCACCGTCACCCCGCTGCGCGCACCGCAAGAGCCCAAAATCGCCAGCGGCCAACCGGCGGCGGGCGAGTTCCAGCCCGCGCCACCCAATAACGGCGGCGAGGAAGGCGCCCGCATTTACATCCAGGTCGGCGCATTCTCCAGCCCCGACAACGCCTTCAAGCTGCGCGACAGCTTGCAGGTACCCAATGTCGCGGCGCGGGTGCAGCCCAACGGCGCTTTGTACAAAGTGCAAATCGGGCCACTGGCGTCGGTGGAGCAGGCTGACGAACTCTTCAAGCAATTGGGGCAATACGGGGTGCAACAAGCCCATTACGTCACCGAAGACGGCAGCTTATTGCGCCGTTGATCCCGTCCGCCCCCGCGCGCGCCGGGGCGAAGCCGTATCGATTCTCCGCGGCACCTTGCCGCTATCTCGGAAATATTGGTGGAGCATGAGCAAGCAGTTAGGGAAATCCATCGCGGCGGCCGGGCTGATGCTGGCGGCCCAACAAGCATCGGCGCTGAATTTACTGCAAGCTTACGACATGGCGCTGCAAAGCGACGCCAAATTCGCCCAGGCCGCCGCCGCCCGCCGCTCGGCGGAGGAAAAGAAGCCGCAGGCCGTCTCCCGCTTGCTACCCACCGTCAATCTCACGGCGGCGGCCGATAATGTCAACAACGACAACAAAACCGGCTTCGCCTTATACGGCGGCAAGCGCAACGACAGTTTCTGGAACCTGTCGCTCAACCTAAAAATGAACCAGCCCATTTACCACCACGACTATTGGGTGAAACTGGGCCAAGCGGACAGCGAAGTGGCGGCGGCGGAAGCGGACTACCAAGCCCAATTCCAGGACCTGGTCATCCGCACGGTCAAAGCCTATTTCGACGTGCTGGTGAAAAAGGACGGCTTGGAATACGCCACCGCCGAAAAAACCGCCAATGCCCGCCAGTTGGAGCAAGCGCAGCAACGCTTCGACGTGGGCGTGTCGGCCATCACCGATTTAAACGAGGCGCAAGCGGCCTTCGACCTGTCCTCCGCCAACGAAATCAAAGCCCAAGACGAACTGGAAAAAGCCAAGGAGGCGCTGCGGGAAATTCTCGGGCAAACCGTGGCGGATGTGGCGCCGCTGTCCGAAGAAGCGCCGCTGCAGCCGCCCGATCCCGTCGACGTTCAGCAATGGGCCGAGCGCGCCACCCAGGGCAACTTTGACGTGATCACCCAGCAGAACGCCGTGGACATCGCCAGAAAGGAAGTGAGCGTCCAACAATCGGGCCACTATCCCACCCTGGACCTCGTGGCGTCCCATCTGGTGCAGGACAGCTCCCGCGACCGCCCCTTGGCGGACGCCGCTGGCAACCTTACGGGCGGCTGGCAAAAAATGGGGCCTAGAGCCGAAACCGACAGCGTCGGCCTGCAGTTGGTCGTGCCCTTTTTCCAGGGGGGATCCGTCACGTCGAAAACCCGCCAAGCCGGGCATGAATTGGAAAAAGCCCAGGAAAAGCTGGATGAAAAGCTGCGCGCCGCCGACCGTAGCGCCAGGGACGCTTTTCGCGGCGTCGTATCCAGCATCAGCCAGGTGAAAGCCTATAAAACCGCCGTGCGTTCGGCGCAAAGCGCCGTGGACGCGGCGGAAGCCGGCCTGGAAGTAGGCACCCGCACCATGGTGGACGTCGTCACGTCGCTGCGCAACCTATACCGGGCCAAGCAGGACTACTCGAAAGCGCGTTACGATTACGTGGTCAACGGCTTCCTGCTCAAGCAAGCGGTCGGCGTCCTGTCCCGCGAAGACGTGGAACTCACCAACGCCTGGCTGCGTTGAACGCGGCAAGCGGCACGCCTCATTCGTCCCAGGAAGCGTAGCCGGCTCCCAGGCGCTGCATCTGCTGCGCAATCCACTGCTGCCGCATGAGCAGGTAGCCGCTCGGCTTGTCGGGCCGAAAGCGGCGCGGATTGGGCAAGCTGGCGGCGAGCAACGCGGACTCGGCGCCGCCGAGCCGGGCGGCCGGTTTGCGGAAATAGCGCTGGCTGGCGGCTTCCGCGCCGAACAGATGGTCGCCCCACTCGGCGATGTTGAGATACACCTCCATGATGCGCCGCTTGGACCAGAGCGCCTCGATGAGCACGGTGAACCAAGCCTCCAATCCCTTGCGCAAATAGCTGCGTCCCGGCCACAAAAACAGGTTTTTCGCCACTTGCTGGCTGATGGTGCTGGCGCCGCGCAAACGCCGCCCCTGCAGCGACGCATCCACGGCGCTACGCAGCGCGCCGAAATCGAAACCGTAATGGGACGGAAACAGCTGGTCTTCCGACGCCACCACCGCCAGGGGCAAGGACGGCGCAATGGCGTCGTAAGGACGCCACACCTGGACCATGGGGCTGAAGCCGCGCCCCGCTTGCCAGTCCTCGAAATGCCGGTAGGCCATCACGCCGGTCACCGGCGGCGGCACGAAGCGATAGGCCCCCACCAGCAGCAGCGAACCTGCCGCGAACAGTAATGCCAGCCGCCAGGCGAAGCCCCATAAGCGCGCCGGCCAGCCTTGTCGCCGGTTCGCCGCAGCGGAGCGCCGAGGCGTTGGATTCTTGAGACGACTCATGAAAATGGAACGTGATGGACCATAATGAACACGGAGAAAATCTTCGCCAACCCGCCGTCCCGCGCGCCCATGAAACCATCCCCATCGGCCGTTGCACTAAGGTAAGATTTTAACCCCGACCAAACGTCATACCATTAAACTCCGCCACCGAGGCCCCAACGCCCATGTTCGAGAAGAAAACCGCCCTCGTCGTCGTCGACTCCGTTCCCATCGCGCAAATCATCGGTCAGTTGCTGCGCAACGAATTGAAGTTCGATTCAGTGCTCAACGCCAACGGCGGCATGCAGGGCTTGCAACTGTTCCAGGCGGAACCGGTGGACTGGATTTTCGCCGATTTCGAGATCCCGCAGATGAACGGTTTGGAGCTGCTGACCGCCGTGCGCGAATTGGACAAGGGCAAGTACACGCCTTTCGTCCTGATGACGGCGCAAATGAATATGGACACCTGCGCCAAAGCCGTGGAAATCGGCGCCAGCGACGTGATGGCCAAGCCGTTCACGCCCGCCGCGTTCATCCAGCGGGTTAGGCGTATCGCCGAAACCACCAAGCGCCGTCAGCCGCCGCCCGCAGCGGTGAACAAGCCCAACCAGGCCAACATCGTCTTTTCCCTGGTAGCGCGCTATAAGGCCGAAGTGGTGAGCGTCTCCCCCACCGGTTGTTTGCTGCGCTGCCAGCCGTTCCGCGACGGCGGCATGATTTACGACACCTGCCAACTGGGCCTGGAACTGAAAGGGGTTAACGTCGCCGCGAAAGGCCTGCTGGTGCGCATGGAAATCGACCGCAACAAAGCGGCGAATAAATCCATGCTGGTCGCCTTCCAGTTTCTGGAAATCGACGACGCCGGCCAGCAAGCGATCAAGGACTACCAGGCCCAAACGGCCTAGTCCCAGCCCGACAGGAGCCCGCCCCGTGCATCAGGCAACCGGCCCGCAGCGTAAGGGTTACGCCTACCGGAGCGTCGCATTTTCGGAGGACGGCCGCAAAGCCTGGCTGGACGGCTGCGAGTATCGGGAAGTACCGTTCCCCGCCGACAAGGGAAAACGCTTCAATTACATTATCGTAGCCATCATCGTGGCCGTATTCGCCGGCATCCCGCTGTTGGCGCAATACCAGCTGGAACTGTTCCAACGCCACTACCTAGCCGGCTTCGCTGCGCTCGCCATCGGATTGGCCTGGTTCAACCGCCGCATTCACCGCTGCCATCGCTGCAACCGGGCGACCCGGGAAATCACCACGCCCTACGACGGCGCCCCCGTATTGTTTTTCTGCCGCCGCTGCCGCGTTTTTTTCGAGCACGGCCAAATCGACGGCGGCTGGCCTTGGCACTAAGCGGCTCGGAATGAAAAAGGCCCGCGTCGCCGCGGGCCTCGACTTTATTGACGCAGCGCCCTAGAGGCGATTACCGGCGTCGCCTAACGCTTCCAGCCGAAGAACCACTCGGTCAAATGGCGCGTGCCGCCCAGTCCGGACAGGCGGCGGTCGACGGCGTCGTGGTTGCCCCAAACCACCTCGGCCCAGCGGCCTTCCGCCACTTGCGCCTCGATGTCCTTGCAGTAAAGCCCTTGATCACGCTGCACATAGAACCCGTAGGTGCGGCAAGCCACCGGCCGGTGCGCGTAGACCCGGCAAGCGCCCTCGGCGCGGTCCAGCAGCGGGCAAACGATGGGACGCACGGGGCGCTCGGCCAAGGCCGCCATGTCCCGGCTGATTTCCCGGAGCAATTCGGGAGACAATTCGGCCAACCCCTCCCTGAGACGAAGCCACTCCGCCTCGGTGAGATCGGGGATCGCCGCAAGCCGCCGGCAGCAAGCGTCACAGCCCACCCGGCATAACCACTCGCCGTGGCCGTCCGCGATGATGGCGCTGACGCGCGCGTCGATATCGGCATGGAGCTCGGCGAGCGTGTCGACCTTGCTGTCCGCTGCTTCGGTATCGGCGCTTTCCGACGGAACCGGCATGCCCCCTCCTCTCGCCTATTGCGGCGCGGCGGTTGCCGCCGCTCGGGAGCAGTCTTCCGACTGGGCCTGAATCGCCGTAATGGCGATGGTGTTGACGATATCCGGCACCAACGCCCCCCGGCTCAAATCGTTGATGGGTTTTCTCAATCCCTGCAAAACGGGGCCGATGGCGATGGCGTTCGCCGCGCGCTGCACGGCTTTGTAGGCGTTGTTGCCGGCGTTGAGGTCGGGAAAGATGAAAACGGTGGCATGCCCGGCCACTTGGCTCCCCGGCAACTTCAGTTTGGCGACCTCCGCATCGACCGCCGCGTCGTATTGCAAGGGCCCCTCGATCATCAGCTGCGGACAACGCTCCCGGACGATGCGCGTGGCCTCGCGGGCCTTGTCGACGTCCGGCCCGTGGCCCGACTCCCCGGTGGAATACGACAGCATGGCGATCCGGGGCTCCACGCCGAAAGCTTCGGCCGTCAGCGCCGAACTGACGGCGATATCCGCCAATTGCTCCGCCGTAGGATTCGGATTGATCGCACAATCGCCGTAAACGAGCACCCGGTCGGCCAGGCACATGAGGAAAACGCTGGAAACGATGGAGATGCCGGGTCGCGTCTTGATGAACTCCAGGGCGGGACGAATCGTGGCGGCCGTGGTATGCGTCGCGCCGGAAACCATGCCGTCGGCATAGCCCAAATGAACCATCATCGTGCCGAAATAGTTGGTGTCCGCCAGGGTATCGTAGGCCATTTCCTTGGAAATGCCCTTATGCCGCCGCAGCTCGTAGTACTCGTGGGCGAAGGGGGCGCGCAGTTCGGAGGACAGCGGGTCGATGATGCGCACGTTTTCCAGCGACAACCCCAATGCGGCGATTTTCCTTCTGACCTCGCCCGCATCCCCCAGCAGCGTCACGTCGCAGACTTCACGCAACAGGATGACTTCCGCCGCGGCGAGGACGCGTTCCTCCGCGCCTTCGGGCAGCACGATGTGTTTTCGCTGCCGCTTAGCCCGTTGAATCAATTCGTACTGGAACATGAGCGGCGTCACGTGTTCGGACCTGTCCACCGCCACGCGCTCCATCAGCTCGGCAAGATTGATGGAGGTTTCCACCAGCCCCAAAGCCGCGGCGATCTTGCGCCTGTCCTCCGGAGCGATGGACGGCTGGACGGCATTCACCTGAATCGCGGTGGTAAACGTGTCGGTGGCGACGCTGAGCACCGGAATGCGCGCCACGTCCAAGCCTTCCAAAACCCGTTGTATCTGGGGAGCCGGCTTCAAGCCGCCCGTCAGGACCAAGCCGGAGATGCGCGGGTACTGGCGAGACAACACCGCCGCCAGCGTACCCAGGATGATATCGGAACGATCCCCCGGCGTGATGATCAAGCTGCCGTCCTGCACGTGGTCGAGAAAATGCGGCAGCTCCATGGCGGCGACTTTCACGCCGGTCACTTCATTGTCGAGCAAATCACCGCTGTCCGTGACGATGCCCGCGTCGAGCGCCCGGGCGATATCGCGCACCGTGGGCCGTTGCAGGCGAGGATCCTCGCTGAGCACAAAGATGGGACAAGGTTGCGACAAGGCTGCCGTCAACCCCGCGAGCAGCGATTCGCGGTCGTTGGCGGCGACGCGGTTCAGCACCACGGCCAGGATATCGCAGTGATGATTCCGCAAAGTGTTCACGAACACCTGCGTCGCCTCCAGCAACTCATCCATGGATTGATCGCCGCCCTTGATCACCGCCAAAGCGGGCGTGCCCAAGTGGTTGGCCAGTTCCATATTGAACTCGAATTCCAGCACCGCCGAAGCATCGCCGTAATCGGTTCCCACGCACACCACGAAATCGCACTGTGCCGCTAGGCCCATGTATTTCTCGAGAATATTGCTGTAGAGATCCTCGCGGCGATCGGCCGCCAGCAACACGCGGGCGTCTTCGTAGGTGCAGCCGGACATCGCGGCGAAAGAAAATGGCAGCCGATACCGCGTCGCCATCAAGCTCAGCAACTCGTCCGGCTCTTCTTCGCTGCGCACCACGGGGCGGAAAAAGCCGATACGGCCGCTACGGCCCGACAAGAACTCCATGAGAGCCAGCGCAACGACGCTCTTCCCGCTTTGCGGCGCCGCGCTGGTGATATAGATGCTTTTCGTCATGGTATTCGTCGCGGCCTCTCGTTGGTTTGGCTGTTTCGCTCAAGTCCGGATATTTTGAAGCACCTCCCGCTCAAATCCAGTGTTCCTTCACCGCCAAGCCCGGCCGGTTTCGCCGCAACGTCGTCGCGCCGGGCGAACAGCGCGCTCCGGGGCCTCAAGAAGCGATCTGGTCAATGTTGTTGGAGTGCCGCCAATTCCGCCGGAACGGCATCATATGCGTCGCCGCGCGTTTACTCCGCAAACAGAACAAACGGAGCGGGTCTCGCGCCGGGCTTACCGGGACGGGCCAAAACTGGAAGGATTTTAGGAAAAGCGTAGGACAAAAAAAGGCCCGCGAGATATGCGGGCCTTTCGTTTCATGCGTTTGGTGCCCAGGGGCGGAATCGAACCACCGACACGAGGATTTTCAATCCTCTGCTCTACCGACTGAGCTACCTGGGCGTCGAAGCTTGCGCTTCGCTAGAACGCTTATTAAAGCGTTCCTGAGGCTTCGCGTCAAGCGGGAATCTTGCTCCGAAGCGCTCCGATCGCGTTAATCCTTGGGGGGAACATAACCTTCCGGCGTTTGGCTGCCTTGGCCGAAGAGGAATTTTTCGCGCTCGGCCTCCAAAAACTGGCGGGCCTTGGGCTCGAACGGCGTGAGGCGGTATTCGTTGATGAGCATGGTCTGCTGCCGCAGCCAGGCCTGCCAAGCCTCCTTGGAGACGTTTTGGTAAATGCGCTGGCCTTGTTCGCCAGGAAAGGGCGGCGACGCCAAGCCTTCGGCTTCGTGGCCCAGTTTTGCGCAATGCACCGTTCTAGTCATGGGTGGTGGTCTCTTCTAGTGGGTTGTTGAGTCGTCGGTATAGCCGCTGGATGGGCGTCGGCATGGGAGGCGGCACGTCGCGAGGATCCACCCAGCGGGAATAATCGCCATCGGCGATCCGTTCTGTTTCGCCCTGGCTTATAGCGATCACCGGCGTGTAGCTCAGGTGATAATGGGAAAAAGTATGCCTGCTGGAAGGCAAGCGCTCAAGGGCGGCGGGGTCGCCCCGCCAGCGCCGGCAAGCCGTTTCCAGCGCTTCCCAGCTGGCAAACTCGGGAAAACACCACAGGCCGCCCCACAGCCCCGGCTCGGGCTTCCGTTCCAGATAGACGCGGCCGTCCCTGTCCAGCAACATCAAAAAATAACATTCCCGTGTCGGCATGGCTTTGGCGGGCCGCTTGCCCGGCAACTGTGGAATACGGTTTTCCCGGTAGGCCACGCAGCGAGACGCGACGGGACAGCCGCAGCAAGCCGGCTTGGCGCGAGTGCAGACAGTGGCGCCCAAATCCATGATGGCTTGGGTGTAATCGTCAACGCGCCGATCGGGCGTCAAAGCCTCACTGAGCGCCCACAGGCGCCGGCTGGTATCCGCATCGCCCGGCCAGCCCACGACGCCGCCGTAGCGCGCCAGAACGCGCTTGACGTTGCCGTCCAGGATGGCCGCGCGCCGCCGGAAGGCGATGGCGACGATGGCTCCCGCGGTGGAACGGCCGATGCCCGGCAATGCGCTCAGGGACTCCACCGTGGCGGGGAAACGTCCCCCAAGGTCGCGGGCCACGATTTGCGCGGTACGGTGCAGGTGGCGGGCGCGACTGTAGTAACCCAGCCCCGCCCAGTAGCGAAGCACCTCTTCCTGTGGCGCGTCGGCCAAACCGCCGATGTCGGGAAACCGCTGCAGAAAGCGCTCATAGTAGGGCAGCACGGTGGCTACCTGGGTTTGCTGCAGCATGACTTCCGACAGCCATACGCGGTAAGGGGTGGGGTTGATCCGCCAAGGCAGATCCTTGCGCCCCTCCTCGTCGTACCAAGCCAACAGGGAGCCGGCGAAAAAGTTATCGGCGCCGTGGGCGCCTGTGGCGGAAGCGGTGCTGGGCATGTCGTTGCGGCGGGCGATTTTACTCATGGAACATCGGTCGTCGACGGTCAGGCGGCAAAGCGCGGCGCCCCATTGCCCGGGCGCTGCGGCGCACTGGACGCGTTTACAAAGCTCTGGGCGTTTTCTACACTGCGCCCTCCTTAATTGCTACCGGAAGCCAACCGCCATGGGAAAAAATGCCGGACTCAACGCATTGTTGGCGTTGGGCAGCATCTTGCTCAGCTTCATCGCCGTGGAAGCGGTTGTCGAACGTTTTTTGATTACCCGGACTCCGTTGAAATTCGCCTTCGCGCTGTCCGACGGCGTCGGGCTGCTGGCGCAAAGCTCCAAGAAAGGCCGGTTGCCGCAAAATTATATCGCCCTGGCCGGCGACTCCTACGCCCAAGGCAAAGGCGACTGGGTCTTCGAGGCCGACCCCAACAGCAACCCGCCCTACCACTCCGCCCACCTGATCCAGCAGCGCACCGGACGCGACGTTATCAGCTTCGGCAAGCGGGCGGTCGGCAGCATGCGCGGACTGGTGGTAGAACCGGCGGCGCGCTACCGGTTTGTCCACGATCATATCGATAGCGACCTGCAGCCGCCGGAGGAAATCTGGGCGTATTTTTATGCGGGCAACGACCTGGAAGACAACTTGGATGAACTACAGCAAAGGTTCCTGCGCAAGCATACCCTGGCCGAATTAAGCGACGACCGGGCCGTCCAGGCGTTCTTCCAAGACTGGATAGACCACCGCAGCGTCGGCCCCTACTCCTCCCTGACGCTCAACACCGGCTGGCTGCTGAAGTCCACCTACAAAATACTCGGCAACACGCTAAAGCCGGCGCAAGACGCCGAGCTGGCGCCGCAACAAGGCGTCGCCGCCGGCGACATCAACCGGGCGCGGATCGGAGAGCAAACCGTCGCCCTGCCCGACGGCCTGCAAGGCCCGGCGCTGGACTTGGACGACACCCAGTTCGAGCAAGGGGTAGCGGTCTTCCAGGCATCGCTGCGCGCCATGCGCGCCCTATTTCCCGACGCGAAAGTGACCGTGGTTTATATTCCGTCGGTGCTGGAGGCTTACCAGGTCGTTTCCCAGCAGGTCAGCTATGCCGACAAGTTGCACCCGCCCGTCGGCAGCGCGGCCACCAGCCGGCTTTGGCAAAACAGCAATCGTTTGTGCCGTGCGGTGCAAAGCGTCGTGGAAGCGCAACGCGTACGCTTTATCGACACTCGCCCGGCGATACGAGCGGCGGCGGCGCAGCGATCGATCCATGGACCGCGCGATTGGAAGCACTTCAATCAAGCCGGCTACCAGGCCCTAGTCGACGGCATCGTCGGACAACCCGCCACGGCTTGCGCGACCTTATAAAAGCAAAAACCGCTGCCCAGCCCCGGAAAGGGCCGAGCAGCGGTTGAGCCTAATCGCACACGATCAGAACAGGGTGTAAATGAACGGTGCGACCACCGAACCCTGCGAGAAGACAATCAGCGCGCCCAGCAGCAACAGCACCAGGATGATCGGCGCCAACCAGAACTTTTTACGGACTTTGAGGAACCCCCACAAGTCCTTAAGCAAATCCAACATCAGTACGGCCTCTCCAAATGTTCACGGGGTTGATGATTGCTGGGATTGCGGTAGCTGGCCGCTTGAGCGTCCAAACGGCGACGCATGGGATCCTTGCCCAGCAGTTTCATCAGCAATCCCACCGGGAAAAACAGCGCGACGAACAAAATGCCTAAGATGATGCGGGTGTTGATCCAACCCAGCACTTCGCCGATGGCCATCCACAGCCGGTAAAGGGGACTCAGCGTCTTGGGCAGCAACAACGCCCACAGCAGCAATACGCCGGCGGCGATCATCACCGGCAGCAACGGCGGCTTGCCCAGCCACCACAGGGGCACGGCACCGAAGATGACGGCCAGGATCAGCGCCAGCACCAGGCCGAACTGGCGCAGGGCGGCTTTATCGGGAACGGGGTGTTTGCTCATGGATCAATCCAGCTCGAATTCGGTTTTCCAGGCTTCGTCCTTGGCCCAAGCCGGCTGGTCGGACTTTTTCAGCAGGATGTTCTCCAGCACCAGGTAGTCCATTTCAGTGCGCATGAAGCAGCGGTAGGCGTCTTCCGGCGAGCAGACGATGGGCTCGCCGCGCACGTTGAAGGAGGTGTTGATCAACACCGGGCAACCGGTGGCCTTTTCGAATTCGTCCAGCAGGGCGTAGAAGCGCGGATTGGTTTCCGGATGCACGGTCTGCAAGCGCGCCGAGTAGTCCACGTGGGTGATGGCCGGCACGGTGGAACGCGGCACGTTGAGCTTTTCGATGCCGAACAGGGCCTCTTGCTCCGCCGTCATGGGGATGCGGTGCTCGTCGTTGACGCCGGCCACCAGCAACATGTAGGGGCTGCGGGTGCCGGTGTCCACCTGGAACCAGTCGGCCACCTTGTCCGCCTTCACCGCCGGGGCGAAGGGCCGGAACGATTCGCGGTACTTGATCTTCAGGTTCATCACCGACTGCATGTTGCGGCTGCGCGGGTCGCCGATGATGGAACGGCCGCCCAGGGCGCGCGGGCCGAATTCCATGCGGCCCTGGAACCAGCCGACCACGTTTTCGGAAGCCAGGATGCCGGCCAGTTCCGGCATCAATTCGGCGTCGCTTAATTCGCGATAGGGCGCGTTGATGCCGTCAAGATACTGCTTGATCTGGCTATTGTCGTAGCGGATGCCGAGATAAGAGCCCCGGCTCTGGTCGGTGACGTTGTCCGCAGCGCGCGGCTTGTCCAGGTACTGGTGCCAGGCGGCATAGGCCGCGCCCAAGGCGCCGCCGGCATCGCCGGCCGCCGGCTGGATCCAGATTTCCTTGAAGATTTTTTCCGAAAGCAGCTTGCCGTTGGCCACGCAATTGAGCGCCACGCCGCCGGCCAGGCACAGGTAGTCGACGCCGAATTCCTTCTTGATGCTGCGCGCCAGCTTGAGCACGATCTCTTCCGTCACCGCCTGGATGGAGCGGGCCAAGTCCATGTGTTTTTGCGTCAGCTGCGACTCGGCCTTGCGCGCCGGCTCGCCGAACAGCTTGGCGAAGCGGCGGTTGGTCATGGTCAGGCCGGTAGCGTAGTTGAAGTACGCCATGTTGAGCCGGTAGGTGCCGTCTTCCTTGATGTCGATGAGATTGTCGCGGATCAGGTCGACATATTTGGGCTCGCCGTAGGGCGCCAGGCCCATCAGCTTGTATTCGCCGGAATTGACCTTGAAGCCGCAGTAATAGGTGAAAGCGGAGTAGAGCAAGCCCAGGGAGTGGGGAAAATCGATTTCCCACTGGGATTCCAGCTTGTTGCCGTCGCCCACCCACACGGAAGTGGTGGCCCACTCGCCCACGCCGTCCAAGCACAACACGGCGGCCTTCTGGTACGGGCTGGGGAAAAAAGCGGAAGCCGCGTGGGACTGGTGGTGCTCGGTGAACAACAACGACGGCAGGTCTTTCTGCTTCAGGCCGCTCAATTGGCACAGCTCGTCCTTCAAGCGGCTCTTCAGGAACAGCTTATCCTTGAGCCACACCGGCATGGCGGAGCAAAACGAAGTAAAGCCCATCGGCGCATAGGCCAAATAGGTTTCCAACAGGCGCTCGAACTTGACCAGCGGCTTGTCGTAGAACACCACGTGGTCGATGTCTTTGAGCTGGATGCCGGCCTCGTCCAGGCAATACCGCACGGCTTCGGCGGGAAAACCCGGGTCGTGCTTCTTGCGGGTGAAGCGCTCTTCCTGGGCGGCGGCGACGACCTCCCCGTCCACCAACAAGGCCGCGGCGCTGTCGTGGTAATAGGCGGAGATTCCGAGAATACGGATAGGCATGGGAAACTATCTAAACCTTTCGGCCGATCGGTGGAAATGAATCGTGGAACATCCCTGTTCCTGCGGACTAGCGAAGAACGGTATTAAAGATCGATGCTGTATTTTTGCATCCGGTACAACAAGGTGTCCCGGGAGATGCCCAGCAAACGTGCGGACTGGCTGCGATTGCCCTGGGTGCGGGTCAGCGCCTGCCTGATCAAATCGACTTCCACCTGCTCCAACTGAATGCCGAAATCCGGCAGGGTGAATACGGATTTGCCCCCCTGCGCGGCGGCGCCGGTAATTTCCAGCGGCAGGTTTTCCTTTTCGATGACGCGTCCCTGCAACAGGATGGACAAACGCTCGCACAGGTTGCGCAATTCGCGCACGTTGCCCGGCCAGCTGTAGGCGTGCAAAACCTGCAACGCGCTCTTGCCGAACTGGGAAGGCTTGACGTTGTGCTCGCCAGCGAAGTGGGCCATGTAATGGCGCAACAGCAAGTCCACATCGCTGCCTCGCTCGCGCAAGGAAGGAATCTCCAAGGGCACCACGTTGAGGCGATAGTACAGATCCTTGCGGAACTCGCCACGGGCGATTTTTTCGTTCAAATCGCTGTTGCAGGCGGCGATGACGCGCACGTCCACCCGCTCGCTGCGGGTTTCGCCCACCGGCTGGATTTCGCCGGTTTCCAGGAAGCGCAACAACTTCGCTTGCAACGCCAACGGCAGAGAGTCCACTTCATCGAGGAACACCGTACCGCCGTCGGCGGCCTGCAAACGGCCGGTCTGGTTGCCCACGGCACCGGTGAAGGCGCCCTTGCGGTGACCGAACAGCTCCGACTCGGCTAGGCTTTCCGGCAAAGCGGCGCAGTTGAGCGTAACGAAGGGTTTACCGGCGCGCGGGCTGTGCTGCTGCAAAGCGCAGGCCAAAACTTCCTTACCGGTACCGGTTTCGCCGGCCAACAGCACGGTTACGTCGGTGGAGGCAACCATGCGCGCGCTACGCAGCATTGCTTCGAAATTGGGCGAGCGCCCGATCAGCTTGTCGAACATAACCTTAATACCTCACTGCGGCACGTGGTGCAGAACCAAGGGGTTCAGCATGGGGAACGCTGCCAGTACGGCCAGAATTATCATTGTTATACCCGCCATGGCGCGAAAGCGCTTCATACGGGACAGCCGTACCATCCAGTTGGTCATTATACCCACCCCCACCACCGCGGGCAAAGTTCCCACCCCGAAAGCCAGCATGGTAAGGCCGCCGCGGGTTACATCGCCGGCGGTGGCCGCCAGGGCCAGAGCCGCGTACACCAAGCCGCAGGGCAGCCAGCCCCACACCATGCCGAACACGAAAGCCTGCCGCAGGGTCTCCACCGGCAGTAAACGCCTGCCGTAAGGCTCGATGCGCCGCCAGATCTGCGCGCCGGCTTTTTCGATATAGGCGAAACGGGAAAACCAGCCGGCGACGTGCAGGCCGGCGCCGGCCATCACCAAGGCCGAAATCACCTGCAGCATGCGGTGTCCGTAACCTTCGCCGAACGGCAGCATCAACACGTTATGCAGCACCCCCGCCAGCAGTCCGGCCAAAGCGTAGCTGGTGATACGCCCCAGGTTGTAGCTGAGCACGAAGGGCAACAGCTGGGCCTTCTGCTCGCGCAGCGCGGGTTTCAGGCTCAGGGTGAGCGTACCGATGATGGAGCCGCACATGCTGAAGCAATGCAATGCGCTGAACAGCCCCATCATGAGGGCGACCAGGAATGAACTGCTGAAGGATTGATCGATATGCTGCATGGCGGTGCGGAACCATACCACAGAACCACCGATCCCAAAACTTCCGCAAGGATGCGGCAAATCACGCAATCGCTGCGGCAAAACCCACAACGATAACCCGTCACGCGCGGGCACATCAAAATTTAAGCATCTGATAATAAAGATATGTTGGAGGTTGGCACGAAGATTGAGTAAACGCCGTTACCAGTCGGCGCCTAGCCGACACCATCTTCCGCGAACCATCCCAACGAGGAGCAGCATGAAAAGAAACGATTCAGACCGGCGATCGGCGCTCAACATAATGCTGGGCGGTGCGATCCCGTTTTGCGTCGCCGTTTCGGCCATCGCAGACGACACTCAAGTGCAAAGTGGCGATCCGGCGAAGGAGAAAAAGCTCGAAAAAGTCGTGGTCACGGCACCGGCCATCGCCCCCAAAAAAACCCTGAACACGGTGGAAATGGGCGAAGCGGCGATCGCGGCGAAACGCTCCTACACCAGCGACACCGCCGCCTTGTTCGACGACGTCCCGGGCCTGAGCCGCTACGGCGGCGGCGGCGTTTCCAGCCTGCCGGTGATCCACGGGCTCAACGACGACCGGGTAAAAGTCCAGGTGAACGGCATGACCGTGGCCTCCGCCTGCGCCAACCACATGAACCCGCCGCTGTCCTACGTGGACTTGCGCAACATCGGAAAAACCCAGGTATTGTCCGGCATCACCCCGGTCAGTCTGGGCGGCGACAGCATCGGCGGCACCATCATCGTCGACTCGCCCGAACCGGTATTCGCCAAACAAGGCGAAGGCGTCCACACCGGCGGCAGCGTTTCCTCCTTCTATCGCAGCAACGGCAACGGATTCGGCGGCAGCCTCAACGCCGAAGCGGCCACGGAAAACCTCAGCATCGCCTATAACGGCTCCCACACCCAAAGCGGCAATTACAAAGCCGGCGACGGCATGGAAGTCAAATCCACCCGCTACGAAAACCAAAACCATGCCGTCACGCTGGCGGCGCGCAGCGACGACCACTTGCTGGTCCTGAACGGCGGGCAGCAGCACATGCCCTACCAGGGCTTTCCCAACGCCCGCATGGACATGACCAACAACGACAGCACGTTCGGCAACGTCGGTTACAAGGGCCGCTACGACTGGGGTAATTTGGAAGCCAAATTCCACTATGAACACACCCAGCACACCATGAACTTCCTGGACGACAAGCGCTATACGCCGGGCAGCAACATCCCCAACGAAATGCCCATGTATACGGACGGGAAAAACCTCGGCTACCTGGTCAAGGCGGAAATCCCGTTGAACGAACGCGACATCCTGCGCGTCGGCAACGAATACCAGCGCAACGAGCTGAACGATTGGTGGCCGCCGGTGGCCGGAAACATGATGATGGGACCGGGAACCTTCCGGAACATCAACAAAGGCGAACGCGACCGCATTGGCACCTTCGCCGAATGGGACGCGCGCTGGAGCGACGAATGGAGCAGCTTGCTCGGCTTGCGCCACGACCACGTTTCCATGGACACCGGCCCGGTCGTCCCCTACGACACGCGGGCTGGACGGCACATCCCCGGCAACATTTCCGCCAACGCGTTCAATGCCAAGGACCACAGCCGCGACGACGACAACTTCGACGTCACCGCCCTGCTGCGCTATACCCCGGACGCCACCAGCCAATTCGAAGCCGGTTACGCGCGCAAAAGCCGTTCGCCCAACCTATACGAGCGCTACGCCTGGAGCAAAGGGCAAATGGCCATGTACATGAACGGCTGGTTCGGCGACGGCAACGGCTATGTGGGCAACGTGAACCTCAAGCCGGAAAACGCCCACACCCTCAGCGTCACCGCCGGCTGGCACGACGAAGCCAAACAGGAATGGGAGTTCAAAGTCACGCCGTACTACACCTACGTGGAAAACTACATCGACGTGGACCGTTGCCCGGTAACGGCAGGCACCGACTGCGGCGCCGCCAACCTGACCAAAACCAACGACTTCGTTTTCCTGCAATTCGCCAACCACGCAGCCCAGCTGTACGGCGTGGACGTGTCCGGCAAGCTGCCCATCGCCAAAACCGACTTCGGCCGCTTCACGGCCAAGGGCATATTGGGTTACGTGCGGGGCGAAAACCTGGACACCGGCGACAACCTGTACCACATGATGCCGGTCAACGCGAAAGCCACCCTGGACCATCAATGGGGCGACTGGTCCAACGCCGTTGAATTCCAATTGGTCGCGCCCAAGAGCGTCGTCACCAAAGTGCGCAACGAAACGCAGACGGCCGGTTACGGCCTGCTGAACGTACGCACCGGCTACGAATGGAAGCAAGTGCGCGTGGACGCCGGCGTCGAAAACGTATTGGACAAGAACTACGACCTGCCCCTGGGCGGCGCCTACCTGGGCGCACGGCCTTACGCCTACGGCGCCAACGTGCCCGGCATGGGCCGTTCGGCTTACGTCGGCGTCACCGTCAAGTTCTAAAACGATCGTGGAGCGGCGCCCCGCGGATGCCGCCCTTACCTCCCCCTTCCCCGCCATGCCGTCCTCCATCCGGCGGCATGGCGGCCTTTTTTCAACCCCGCCCCCGCCCGTGACCGCCGTCACATTCCACAGCGGATTGCTCTACAATGGGCGGCTTAGGAGGAAATTCGGGCCGACGCTGGTCAAAGGACAAGCCCATTTCCACTCTGGGGCAATGCCCCGCATCAAGCCACTCACCGCGCAACGGCAGGGACGGCGACCGGACGCTCCGGTTGTGCGCAGCCGCGCGGGACGCGGCTTTAGGACTATAACGAGAAAAAAATGACCGACAAGAAATCCGTCTGTGAGCTGGTGGATAAAAGCTATGGGCGCTGCCGCATGACCGGCACGTTTATCGACGAGTTCTACACCGAATTCCTCGGATGTTCCCCGCTGGTCGCGGAAAAATTCAAGAACACCGATATGGAGCAGCAAAAACGCCTGCTGGACCAAGGCATCCGCCACCTGATCCTGTTTTTCCACGAGCCCAGCGCCATCACCGCCACCAAGATGACGGACCTGGGCGAATCCCACGCCAAATCGGGACTGGATATCGGCCCGGAGCTGTACGAACTGTGGCTGAGCGCCCTAGTCAATACCGTGGCGGAGAACGACCCGAAATTCGACGCTGAACTGGACGCGGCGTGGCGCGAAGTAGCCAACCACGGGATTAGCGTTATGCTATCCATGCACGACGACGATTAGTCCGGCACCCAAGGCAACCACAACAGGAGAAAAAAATGTCCAAGCGCACAGTGCTGTACATGCTGGACCCCATGCCGCATAACAGTCCTTTCGACATCAACATGGCGATCGACGCCGACTACGATGTCGTGCTGCCGTTCAGCGGAGTGAAACTGGAGGACATGAACGGCCTGACCCAGGACGCGATTTTTTCCCGCGGCCCAGAAGGCACGAAAAACACCGGCATATTTATCGGCGGTCGCGACATCGGCTTGGCCGTGGAAATGCTGGAGGTCGCCAAAAAAGCCATGGTGCCGCCGTTCCAAGTATCGGTCATGGCCGACCCCAGCGGCGCTTTCACCACGGCCGCCGCCTTGGTGGCCCTGGTGGAAAAACAGCTCAAAAGCATTCACGGCCTGGAACTGAAAGGCCGCAAGGCGGTGGTGTTCGGCGGCACGGGCCCGGTGGGTATCGCCACGGGCGTGATCGCCGCCTCCTGCGGCGCGGAAGTCACCATCGTCGACCACGCCTCGCTGGATGCAGCCCTGGATAAAGCCAACACCTACGGCCGCTTGTTCAACGTGCAGCTGGACGGCACCTGCGCCGCGTCGGAAGCGGACAAAGCCCATTTGCTGCACAGCGCCGAAGTGGTGTTCTGCACCGCCAAAGCCGGCGTGCAGGTCTTGAAAGCCGCAGTGCTGGCCGAAGCCGGCCAACTGAAGGTGGCTGCGGACGTCAACGCCGTGCCGCCGCTGGGCATCGAGGGCGTCAAGCGCACCGATTGCGGCGCGCCCCTCAAGCACGCCACCGGCAGCCCCGGCGCCATCGGCATCGGCTCGCTGGCCATCGGCGATTTCAAATACAAGCTACAGCACGCTTTGCTGAAATCGCTGCTGCAACACGACGAACCGGTGTTCGTGGATTTCCGCACCGCTTTCGAAATGGCGCGATCCATGTAGAGTAGGGTTCCGGGCCGCTTCGGCGGCCCTTGCCGCAAGCAAAGCGCCGCTGGCCCGCAAGGCCACCGGCGCTTTGTCGTTTCAGCCGCCGAATACCGACGCGATCTGCGCCTGGACGCGCAAGGCCTCGGCGCGCGGATCGGCGGCGTCGCGAATCGGACGACCCACCACGATGTAGTCGGCGCCGTTCTTGAAGGCGTCCTCTACCGTCACCACCCGCTTCTGGTCGTCGGCCGGGCGGTTCTCCACTGGGCGGATGCCGGGGGAAATCACCAGCAGTTTGTGGTCCACTTCCTCCCGCAGCAACGGCACTTCCAAGCCGGAGGAAATCACCCCGTCGCAGCCCAGCGCCAGGGCGCGCTTGGCACGGGACAGCACCAGCTTCTGCACGTCGCAGTCAAAGCCCAGGTCGTCCAGGTCGCCCCGGTCCAGGCTGGTGAGCACTGTAACGGCGAGGATTTTCAACTCGCCTTTGTTGGCGGCGGCGGCCTCCATGATGGCGTCGTTGCCGTGTACCGTGGCAAAATCCACGCCGCGCTGGCTGAGGGCGCGCACAGCGCGGCCGACGGTGGCGGGCACGTCGAAGAACTTCAGGTCGACGAACACGCGTTTGCCGCGCGCCTTGAGCCATTCGATCAGGCCGAAATAATCGCCCGCCATGAACAACTCCATCCCCACCTTATAGAAATGCACCGCATCGCCGAGCCGCTCCACCAGTTCACGGGCTTCTTCCACGCTGGGCACGTCCAGCGCCATGATGAGGCGTTCTTGCGGCGGAATGAGTTTGGTGGACTGATGGCTCATAGGGGCTCCCGATCGGTGCAATGGCTGATGGTGATGGATTGAGGAACTAGACGATGGCCGACGTGGTACTGCAAATGGCGGTGATGATTCTGGCCGGCATCGCCTGGCGTATTATACGTCCGGCCAAGCTCGATGCCGACCTGACCCGCCACGTCATCGCCAGTTTGGTGTACTACGTTCTGCTGCCGGCCTTGGTGCTGGAGGTGCTGTCGCGCCATGCCCTGGGCGTTGAAACCCTGCGCATCGCCGCTTTCGGCGCGACGCTGATTTTCGCCGGCGTGGCGCTGGCCTGGCTGGCCTACCGCTGGCTGCCCGCGCCGGACTCCCAGCGCGGCGCGGCCATCCTGGCCGTGGCTTTTCCCAACGTCACCTTCCTCGGCCTGCCGGTGCTGGAGCAAACCTTCGGCCCCTGGGCGCGGGCGGTGGCGATCCAAATCGACCTATTCGCCTGCATGCCCTTGGTGCTGACCCTGGCCGTGACCATCGCCGGCGCCTACGGCAGCGGCGGCGGCAAGGACAACGGCGCCTGGCGGGCGCTGCTGTCGGTGCCGGCGCTATGGGCGGTGCTGGCCGCGGCCTTGCTAAACCACTTTCACATCACGCTGCCAGCTTGGCTGGCGGGCGCCCTGGGACGCATGTCCGGCACAGTGGCGCCGCTCATGCTGTTCGCCCTGGGCCTGGGATTGCGGCTGGACGCCCTGCGCTGGCGCAACATCGCCCTGCTGGCGCCGGTGCTGGCGCTGCGGCTGCTGCTGCTGCCGCTCTTGGCATGGCCTCTCGCATCGGCGCTGCATTTCGGCGGAGACACTTGGCGGGCGCTGATATTGGAGGCAGCCATGCCCAGCATGGTGGTGGGCATCGTGCTGTGCGACCGCTTTCGTCTGGACAGCGGCTTTTACGCCGCCGCGGTCACCTTGACCACCCTGGCGAGCTGGCTATCGCTGCCGTTTTGGTGGCGGCTGTTTCAGGCGGTGGCGTGAAACACGGCTAACGACTCTTCCGCGCCGGCCACGCAGACCTGGTTGCGCCCGCCCTGTTTGGCGCGGTAAAGCGCCTGGTCGGCCAGCATCAAAAAAGTTTCCGCGCCGGCGCCGCGCGGCGGAACCAGGCTGACGATGCCGACGCTGACGGTGATATAGGGGGCCGCGCCTGAAGCCATGTGCGGAATACGCGCCGCCAACACCTCGCGGCACAGGGTCGAACCGATGGAGCTGGCGCCGTTCCGATCCGTATTGGGCAGGAGAAACACGAACTCTTCGCCGCCGTAGCGGGCCGCCATATCCAATGGCCGGCGGGTGGCGTGACTGAGGATTTCGGCGACGCGCCTCAGGCAGTCGTCGCCGGCCACGTGACCGTAATGGTCGTTGTAGGCTTTAAAGTAGTCCACGTCCGCCAAAGCCACCGCGAGTGGCTGCTCTTCGCGCACGGCGCGACGGAGCTCCAGCTCGAATTGCCGGTCGAACGCCCGCCGATTGGCGAGCCCGGTCAAGCCGTCCTGATAGGAATGCCCTTCCAACTCCAGGGCGATGCGGTGCAATTCCTGCTCCCGGTCCACCGCCGCCGTCACGTCCTGGATCTGCACCAGGCAATAACGCTCCCCTTCGCACAGCAAAGGCACCACGCTGATGGCCTGCTGCATAGGCTGCCGGCTCAGGCGGTTGACCTGCACATGCAGCGGGAAAGGGTGGCGATTGAGGGACTGGGAAACCACCGAAGCCATGCCCTGCCCCAAGGCAGACTTGATGGCTCGATGGGCGCGGCCGCCGACCAGGGAGGGGAATGCCGTGGCGAAAGGCAGGCCGATGATGGATGCTTCGGTAAGATCGGAACGCTGCTCCAGCCAGTGGTTCCACATCACCACCCGCTCGTCCCGATCCAAGGCCAACAGGCCGGCGTTGATGGCATAACAAATTTGCGCCAACAAGGCGGACTGCTGCGGCGCCACGGCCTCAGGCACCGATTTTCTCGAGAAACGCCCCCAGCACCGCTTTCAAATCCACTAGGGAAATCGTATCGAGCAAAAACACCAAATAACCGCGAATCTGGCGTTTTTCCGCCAGAAAGTCGATGAAGATAACCAAGGACAGGTCTTCGCCGCCCTGCTCGGAATAGCCCAGCACCTGTTCCATGGAACCGCGGAACAAGCTGGGCAGAGACGCGTGGCATTCGTTTTCCATGGTATTGGCCATGGCGCCGACGCAAGCGTTGAGGATGATGTTGCCGATCTCGCACAACGCTTCCTGCTGCATTTCGGTCAACGTGTTATGGGGAACGCTTTCGCCCAGCATCAGCTTGACCAGCTCCAGGCTCTCGTCCTCGGGGAAAAGCAGGTGGGCGTTGGCGCTGAACAAGCCCGACACGCTCTGGTGCACGCCGCAGATGCTCTTGGATTGCAATTGCAGGGCGTCGCTCAGGGATTGGCGCGGCAGCACCTCGATGGAAGGCACCGACAGGCGCAGTTCCTCGTTCAACAATTCGTTCATGGCGGAGGCGGCATAACCGACGCCGATGTTGAACAGCTCGGTCAGAGCGTCCTGTTCGAGCGGCGTCAGTAAAAACGCCTCACTCACCTAACAGCTCCACGATTTTCGCACAGCTTTTCTCCGTGATCGGCTTGGCGACGAAATCGATGCCCAGCGCCGCCGCCCGTTGCTGCACCGGCTCCTGGATATTGGCGGTGAGCAGCGTCATTTTCAGATCAGGAAAGCTGGCGGCCAGGATTTCCGCCAACTCCATGCCGTTCATGCCTGGCATGTTGTAGTCCAGCGTGGCATAGTGCGGCGTTTCCGTGGTGGTCAAGGCGATGGCTTTTTCGCCGTCCTCCGCCTCCACGATATGCCATTCGGGCCGCATGGCGCTGATAAACGAACGCAGCATGAGACGCGCCACACGGCTGTCGTCTACGATTAGCAAGGTTTTGCCGGAACTCATTGGTGTCAAAAACCGCTTTGGGAGCCGGGAATTCTGGCCCAGCGCCAGGGAAACGTCAAATAACAGATAACTTATAGGTTTGCATACACCTTGGTACAGTTACGTCTAGCAAAAATCTCCATCGCCTTCGGCGTGCATCCCTTGTTGCACGAAGCGGATTTCCAACTGGACAAAGGCGAGCGGGTCGGCCTCATCGGCCGCAACGGCGAAGGTAAATCCACCTTTTTGAAAATCCTTTCCGGCCAGCAGCCGCCCGACAGCGGCGAGGTCTGGCGGCAGCCCGGCTTGCGCCTGGCGTTCCTGGAGCAAACCCCGGACCTGCCCGCAAACGCCACCATCTATGAAGCCGTGGCCGGCGCGCTGGGAGAAATCGGCGAGCGACTGTCCCGCTATCATCACCTGCTGGCGGAAGGGCTGGAAGCCCAAGGCGCCATGGCCGAGCTGGGACAGGTGCAGCAATGGCTGGACGCCCACGACGGCTGGAGCCTGCAACAACGGGTGGATGCGGTGCTGAGCCGCTTGGACCTGCCGGCCGACAAAGCCGTGGCCGCCCTGTCCGGCGGCTGGCAACGGCGCGTGGACCTGGCCCGCTCCCTGGTGCTGAACCCCGACGTGCTGCTGCTGGACGAACCCACCAACCACCTGGACCTGGAAGCTATCGCCTGGCTGGAAGAGCAGCTGCTGCAATTCCCCGGCGCCGTGGTGTTCATCACCCACGACCGCGCTTTTTTGCAAAAACTGGCGACACGCATCGTCGACCTGGATCGAGGCAACCTGACCTCGTGGCCCGGCGATTACAACGACTACCTGTTGAAAAAAGCCGCCGCCCTGGAAGAGGAAGCCAACAACAACGCCCTGTTCGATAAAAAATTGGCCGAAGAGGAAGTTTGGATCCGTCAAGGCATCAAGGCCCGCCGCACCCGCAACGAAGGCCGCGTGCGCGCCCTGAAAAAACTGCGGGTGGAACGCTCCCAGCGGCGCGAACGCCAAGGCACGGCGAAAATGGCGCTGGACCGGGGCGAGGAATCGGGCCGCAAAGTCATCGAAGCCACCGACGTCAGCATCGCCTTCGGCGGCCGCCCCATCATCCGCGATTTCTCCACCACCATCCTGCGCGGCGACCGGGTCGGCCTGATCGGCCCCAACGGCGCCGGCAAGTCCACCCTGCTCAAACTGCTGCTGAAGCAATTGGAACCGGACTCCGGCCAAGTGGAACACGGCACCCGCTTATCCATCGCCTATTTCGACCAGTTGCGCGACCAACTCGATCCGGAACAGACCGTGGCCGAAGTGGTGGGCGACGGCCGCGACTGGGTTGCGGTGGGAGACCGCAAGGTCCACGTGATGTCCTACCTGGGCGACTTCCTGTTCAGCGCCGCCCGCGCCAGATCGCCGATCCGCAGCCTGTCCGGCGGCGAGAAAAACCGCGCACTGCTGGCGCGCTTGTTCAGCCGCCCGGCCAACCTGCTGGTGATGGACGAACCCACCAACGACCTGGACCTGGAAAGCCTGGACCTGCTGGAAGACCTGCTGTCCAGCTACGACGGCACGCTGCTCCTGGTCAGCCACGACCGCGCCTTCCTCGACGGCGTGGTCACCCAAAGCCTGGTGTTCGAAGGCGACGGCGTGGTGAGCGAATACGTCGGCGGCTATTCGGACTGGCAGGCCCAGCGCAAAACCGCGCCGACCGCCAAGCCGGAAAAAAAAGAGGCCGCACCGGAACCGGCCGCCAAGCCCCAGCCCGCCGCCCGCAAGAAGCTCAGCTACAAGGACCAGCGCGAATTGGAACAGCTTCCCGGCCTGATCGAAGAATTGGAAACCCGCCACGGCGAGCTGTCCGCCCTAGTCAACTCCGGCGACCTCTACCGCCAGGAACGCGCCCAGGTGGACGCGGCCCTGGCCGAATATGCCGAGGTGGAGGCCAAACTGGCCGCCGCTTATGCGCGCTGGGAAGAGCTGGACGCCCTGCAGGCTGCCGCGTCGTAAGCCGGGCGCGACTCCCTCGCCGGACCCGTGGGGCTTGGACAGGCCACCCCAACCATGGCGGCGCCGCGTCAGGCAAACCGGCCGTGCTATATTTCGGCCGACGGCTTTTCGGGAAACTTGCGAATGGTTAGGGCCTTGGCTTTGATTTTATTGGGGACGGGATTATTGCTGCCCGTCCCATCGGCGCTGGCCGCGCCGAATTATCAAGCCGCCCTGGTGGTGGACGCGGAAAGCGCCGGCGTGTTGTACGAGAAAGACGGCGGCGCATTGTGGTTCCCCGCCTCCCTCACCAAGATGATGACGGTGTACCTGACCTTCGACGCCATGGCGAAAGGCAAACTGGCCCCCACCGACATGCTGCAAGCCTCGCCCCACGCGGCGTCGCAGCGAGGCACCACCCTCGGTTTGAAGGCGGGCGACAAGCTGTCCGTCGATACCGCCATCCGCAGCCTGATCGTCCGCTCCGCCAACGACGTGGCGGTGGTGCTGGCGGAGCGCGTCGGCGGCACGGAAAGCGCCTTCGCCACCCTCATGACCGACACGGCGCGCCAGCTGGGCATGGCCCACACCATTTACCGCAACGCCACCGGACTGCCCAACATGGAGCAGGTGACCACCGCCCGCGACATGGCGATCCTGGCCCGCGCCCTGCTGACCCGCTTCGCCAACTATTACCCTTATTTTTCCGGCCGCTCGGTCAACTACAAAGGGCGCGAACTGCCCAGCTACAACGGCTTGCTCAGCTCCTACGTGGGCGCGGACGGCATGAAGACGGGCTTCACCTGCGCCGCCGGCTTCAACATCGTCGCCTCCGCCAAGCGCGCCGGGCGGCGCTTGATCGGCGTATTGCTGGGCAGCACCAGCCGGGTCGAGCGGGCCGGCACCATCAGCTATCTGCTTAACCAGGGTTTCGCCGCGCAATCCGCCGCCGCCCGCCCCAACCTGTACGAGCTGTTCAAAAACACGGCGATGACGCTGTTGAAGCGGCCGCAACCGCTGGACGTGGACGCCTGCAACAGCGACGGGGCGGACAACGGCGCGACGACGGCGCAATCCGCGGCGCCGTCCCAGCCCCAGCAAGCGCAAGCGCCGTCCCAGCACTTCAACGGCTGGGGCGCGGTGATCGGCGAATTCCGCGCCGCCGACGAGCCGGGCGTGGTGCTGGAGAAATTCAAGGCGCGCTGGCCGGGGGACCTCGCCAACGGCCGAGCGAGGGTCGTGACGCACCTGGGCCAGGGAGCGGCGGGCCACAATCTGGTCATCACGGGAATCACCAAGGATCAAGCGAGCGCCATCTGTTCCCGCCAAGCCTGGCCGTCCCGCGCCCATTGCGTGACCGTCAACCCCACGGCCAACATCCGCGGCATCTCCGTCGCCGGAGGCGCACGCAAAACAGCGGTTATCGGCGCGCCTTGAAACGGCCGGCTTGAGCGGGCGCGGCGGGCGGCGGCAACAGGGGTTGCAGCGCCTGCCACACCCGCTCGGCCAACAGCGGCTGGGCGGCTTCGTTGGGGTGGATGCCGTCGGCTTGGAACCAAGCCGGATCCTCGGCGAAGCCTTCCAGCAGGAACGGGACGAACGGCAGGCCCAGCTTCTTCGCCAAGGCGGCATAGGCGTCGGCATAAGCGGCCAGATACCGCGGACCGTAATTGGGCGGCAAGCGCATGCCCAACAACAGCACTCTTGCGCCGGCGGCTTGGCTGCGCTGGGCGATGGCCTCCAGGTTTGCCGCCAGTTGCGCGGGCGGCAAACCGCGCAAGCCGTCGTTGGCGCCCAGCTCCAGAATGACAATGGCCGGACGGTGCATGGACAGTTCCTGGTCGATGCGCGCCAAGCCGCCTGCACTGGTTTCGCCGCTGATGCTGGCGTTGGCCAGCGTATAATCCCCGCCGGCTTGCTTTAACTTGTCCCGTAGCAAATCGGCCCAGCCGCGTCCCGTCGGCAGGCCGTAGCCGGCACTGATACTATCGCCCAGAAGCAGCACGGTTTCCGCCCTGGCCGGCGCGACCGCGGCCAAGGCCGCCAGCAACAACACGATGAATTTCCCCATACCCGACACGCGCAGAGAGCGAAAATGAAGCCGGATGCCATTATAGCCGTGGAAAATCTATGCAAGCGCGTCCCCATCGCCGAGGGCGAGCTGACCATCCTCAGCGACATCGGCTTCACCATACAACCGGGCGAAACGGTGGCCGTCGTGGGCGCCTCGGGCTCGGGCAAATCCACCCTGCTGGGCTTGCTGGCCGGCCTGGACTCGCCCAGCGCGGGCGAAATCCGTCTGGACGGACAAGCGTTGAGCGGCCTGAATGAAGACGGCCGCGCCCGTTTGCGCAACCGCCGGGTCGGCTTCGTCTTCCAATCGTTCCAGCTGCTGGCGGGCCTGACCGCCCTGGAAAACGTCATGCTGCCCCTGGAACTGTCCGGCGACGGCCAGGCCGCGAGTAAGGCCGCCGCCCTGTTGCGCAAGGTGGGCCTGGGCCAGCGCTTGAGCCACTACCCGCGCCAACTGTCCGGCGGCGAGCAGCAACGGGTGGCGCTGGCGCGGGCTTTCATCGCCGAGCCGGCGCTGTTGTTCGCCGACGAGCCCACCGGCAACCTGGATGCGGCCACCGGCCGCCAGGTGATGGACCTGTTGTTCGGCCTGAACCGGGAGCGGCGAACCACGCTGGTCCTGGTAACCCACGACGCCGAACTGGCCGGCCGTTGCAGCCGTACCATCCGGCTGGAAGCCGGCCGCCTGGCGGCCGACTGATGCGCTACCTGGCATTGGGCTTGCGGCTGCTGCGCCGCGACTGGCGCGCCGGCGAAGTGGCGGTGCTGGCCTTCGCCCTGCTGCTGGCGGTGGCGGCCAACACCGCGGTGGGCCTGCTGACGGACCGCTTGCAGCGGGGCATGGAGGAGCAGGCGGCGGAACTGCTGGGGGCGGACCTGCTGCTGGAAAGCCATCAACCCCTGCCCGGCGAATGGCTGCAGCAAGCCGATGCGGCGGGCTTGAGCCGCACGCTGGTGGTGGAGTTCCCCAGCATGGCGGTGGCCGGAGAGCGCTTCCTGCTCACCAGCGTCAAAGCGGTGGAAGCGGGCTACCCCTTGCGCGGCGCCCTGCGCACCGCGGCGACCAGCGACGCGCCGGATCAAGCGGCGGAAGGCATCCCGCCCCAGGGCGAAGCCTGGGTCGACGCGCGCCTGCTGGCCGAACTGGGCATTCCCCTGCAAGACGACATCGAGCTGGGCCGGCTGCGCCTGAAGGCCAGCCGGCTGCTGACCCACGAGCCGGATCGCCGCCCGGATTTTTACAGCCTGTCGCCCCGTTTGCTGATGAACGCCGCCGACCTGCCCGCGTCAGGCCTGCTCGCCGGCGGCAGCCGCGCCCATTACCGCGGCCTGTTCGCCGGCCCCGGCCGGGAGGCTTTCAAGGACTGGCTGCAGCCGCGATTGGCGGCCGGCCAGCGCCTGCTCGACGTGGACCAGGAACGGCCCGAATTGGGCGATACGCTGGCGCGCGCCGAGCGCTACCTGGGCTTGGCCTCGGTGCTGGTGGCCCTGCTCAGCGGCGTGGCGGTGGCCTCGGCCGCCCGCCGTTATGCCCAACGCCATTACGACGCCGTCGCCATGCTGCGCTGCCTGGGAGCCGGACGACGCGAGCTGCGACTGATCATCGGCAGCCAGCTGCTGGCGGTTGGACTGTCGGCCGCCGGCCTTGGCGTCCTGGTCGGCTGGCTGGCCCAAGAAGCCTTGCTGCATAGCTTGCGGTCTTTGCTGCCGATAGCGCCTCCGGCGCCCGTTTGGCGGCCGGCGGCCTGGGGCGCAGGCAACGGCTTGCTGATTTTGGCGGGATTCGCCTGGCCGGCCCTGTGGCGGCTGGAACGGCTGGCGCCGCTGCGGGTACTGCGGCGCGACCTGGAACCGCCCTCGGCTTCCGCTTGGCTGGCGGGGCTGGGGATGCTGGCCGTGGCGGCCCTGCTGGCCTGGCGTTACGCCGGCGACGGCAAAACCGCGGCCCTGTTGCTGGCGGGCGTCGGTCTGCTGGTATTGGCGGTGGCCGGCCTGGCCTGGGCCCTATTGGCAGCGAGCCGACGCTGGCAACCGCGCAACCTGGCCTGGCGCTTCGCCGTGCGCAGCCTCAACCGCCACCCAGGCCGCAGCCTGGCGCAAGCCGTCGCTTTCGCCATCACCCTGGCGGCCATGGCCGTCAGCCTGGTGGTGCGCAACGATCTACTGGACGACTGGCGCGGACAACTGGATGCCCATGCGCCCAATTATTTCGTCATCAACCTGTTCGAGCAGGATCTGGAGCGTTTCCAGCGCCAGCTGACCGCGGCCGGCGTGGCGGCCAGCCGCTATTATCCGGTGGTGCGCGGCCGGCTCACGGAAATCAACGGCCAGCCGGCGCAAACCTTCGCCGAAAAGGGCTCCCAGGGCGAACGGGCGCTCACCCGGGAACTGGGCCTGACCTGGACGGCGGACCTGCCCGCCGGCAACCGCATCACCGCCGGCGCCTGGTGGGACGGGGAAAGCGAACCAAGCCTGTCGCTGGAGCAAAAGCTGGCGGAAAGCCTCCATGTGGGCGTGGGGGACCGCCTCGCTTTCACCGTCGCCGGCCGCAAAGTGCAAGCCACCGTCTCCAGCTTGCGCAGCCTGCGCTGGGACAGCATGACGCCGAATTTCTACGTGATTTTTCCGCCCGGAGCCCTGCGGGATTTTCCGTACAGCTACCTGACCAGCTTCCACCTGCCCGCCGAACGGCGCGCCGAACTGGCCGATCTGCCGCGGCAATTTCCCGGCGTGACGCTGCTGGACGTGGACCAGTTGCTGCGCCAGCTGCAAACGGTGCTGCGGCAGGCGACCCTGGCCGTGAACGGCGTGCTGGTTTTCGCCCTGGCGGCGGGGTTGGCGGTCTTGTGGGCGGCGGTGCTCAACCAAGCGGACGAACGCCTCAAGGAAGACGCCCTGCTGCGCGCGCTGGGAGCCGAACGGCGCTTGCTGCGGCGCAGCCGGCTGCTGGAATTCGCGCTGCTCGGCGCCCTGGCGGGTTCGGTGGCCGCCATGGTGGCCGAAGGGCTGATCTGGGTGCTGTACCGCCGCGTGCTGCACATGGATGCGGCCTTCCACGGCCCGCTGTGGCTCGATCTGCCGGCCGTCGGCGCCTTGCTGGTGGCGGCTTGCGGACTGCTTTTGACGCGGCGCGCGGTGACGGTCGGCCCGCTGACGGTGCTGCGGGAGGGATGAGCCCCAAACGAAAACGGCCGCCGGCTGTTGCCAGCCGGCGGCCGTTGCGACATCCCGCCGATTAGGGCTTGATGTTGGTCTTGGCGGTCCAACCGCTCTTGCCGGCGCAGCTGCCGCCGGTGATTTCAACTTTGACGAACGGCAGGGATTGGCCGCCCATGGTGGGAATCATGGTTTCGTCCTTCACCGTGGCCGCCGTGCCGCCTTCCGCGTAGCAAACGAAACTTTTTTCATCCTCGGCGTTAACGCTGAAGTTGCCCGGCTGCTCATCGATCAAGGATTTGCCGCCGTTCGGATTGAGCAGGGTAACGGATTGGCCGGGCGAAACGTTCACCTTCACCTCAACGTTGCCGCCGCCGCTGCCGCTCATGATGAACCACAGCACGATGACCACCCCGGCGATGCCGCCGTACAGTACCGCGGGCTTCTCCTGTTGCAGCTTGGTCAAGGTATCGGTGATGCCCTTGGCAGCGTCTAAAGGACTCTTGGATGCATTGTTTTCTTCGGACATTCTCGGTTACCTCCTCTCTACGTCTGTTTTCGGCTGGTCGAGACCGCGAGGGGCAACTTACCATGCCGGAAAGACATTATCAAAAGCGTATTTGTTATAGTTGATGTGCTCTGCAAAAGGCGTTCAGGGAGCCTTGCGGGCATTATAACGCGAAGACTTGGCCGCGCACGTTTGCCGTTGGATCGCGGCATCCGGCGGGGCGACGGCCCCCTGAAGCGCCGCCCAGGGCGGTGCCTCCCGCGAGGATTTCCAAGGCCGGCTCGTATAATGTCTGGCTTAACCCACGAGGAGCCGAATTGATCAGGCTGTTATTGCTCACGGTCATTTTGGGACTGCTTTTCTACGGCGGACGCCGGCTGTGGCAAATCTGGGCGCCGCGCCTGCACGGCCGCTGGCACCGTGTCGCCCTGTACGCCGGTGCGCTGGCCTTGCTGGTGCTGGCCGCCACCGGCCGGCTCGGCCTGCTGCTGGCCGCCGCGGGCGGAGTCGCCGCCTACGCGTCGCGCAATTTCCCGCAACTACTGCGCTGGGCGCCCGCGCTGCATCGCCTATGGCTACAGCTGCGCGCCCGGGGCGGGCTGGGCGACATGGAAACCGCCTACTTGCGCCTGCGCATGGATTACGCCAGCGGCCTGCTGAGCGGAACCGTGCTGGCGGGACGTTTTGCCGGCAAGCGGCTTGACGAACTCAGCCTGGACCAATTACTGGCCTTGCACGGCGAATGGCAATCCGCCGACGCCGCCTCGGCCGCTTTGCTGGAAACCTATTTGGATCGGCAGCACGGCGCCGATTGGCGCCGCGTCCATAGCCGGAGCCGGAGCGATGGCAAACAGTCCTCCCGCAACGAGACGATGAGCCGCGACGAGGCCAGCGAGGTGCTGGGGCTGCAAGCGGGGGCATCCGAGCGCGACATCGTCGCCGCCCATCGTCGCTTGATGCAGAAATTCCACCCGGACCGGGGCGGCTCGGACTATTTGGCTACCCGCATCAATCTGGCCAAGGATGTATTGCTCAGAAAGTAGCCCCGCCGCAACAACTTGCTTTTTGCTAATAGGTTTTTTACCCTGCATAAGCCTCGGGTAATCCATTAAGGAATCCATGAATTTACGTACTTCGGAAATTTTCCAGCGGTTTAAGGACCAGGGCTTGTTGACCGAACATCGAGGTCCGGACTCAACAGTGCAGCGGATAGCCCCCATCGAGGACTGCGGACCGGGCGACTTGGTATTCGCCGACCGCGCCAAGTTTTTAGACACTCTGCGCGCACAACGGCCGGCCGCGGTGGTCGCTGACCGGGCCTTGGCGGAACAGCTGGCCGAACAAACGGAACTGGCGGTGCTGGTGTCCCCCAACGTCAAGCTGGCCATGGCTCTGCTGCGCCAAGCCTACGACGACCGCGACCTGCGCATCAGCGAATGGCCGCGCGTTCACGCCACGGCGGTAATCCATGACAGCGTGGCCCTGCCGGACGACGCCATCGTCGGCCCCGGCGCCGTCATCGGCGCCAACGTCCGCCTCGGCGCCAACACCGTGATCATGGCCAACGCGGTGGTGGAGCACGACGCCGTCATCGGCGCCAACACCGTGCTGCACCCCGGCGTGGTGGTCTGCTACAACTGCGAAATCGGCAGCGACTGCATACTCAAGCCCGGTTGCGTCATCGGCGCGGAGGGCTTCGGCTTCGCCCAGGACGAACGGCGCCGCAACTACCGCATTCCCCACATGGGCCGGGTGGTGATCGGCGACCGCGTGGTGATCGGCGCCAACACCACCGTGGACCGCGGCACCTATGGCGAAACCCGCATCAAATCCGGCACCATCGTCGATGCCTTGTGCCACTTCGGCCACAACGTGGAATTGGGCGAGGATTGCATCATCTGCGCGCAAACCGGCTTGTCCGGCTCGACCCGCTTCGGCAACCGCGTGATCGCCACCGGCCAGACCGGCACTATCGACCACGTGCAGGTGCCGGACAATACCGTATTGCTGCACCGCGCCGGACTGCCCAACAGCATCAAAGAGCCGGGCATGTACGCCGGCGGACCGGCGCAGCCGCTCAAGGAATACAAACGCAATATCGCCATGCTGCCGCGCCTGCACGAAATGTGGACGCGGCTGAAGGCCTTGGAGAAAAAACTGGACGATTCGTCCGAATAGCTTATCGGCGCCCGTCGCAGCGTTTCAGACGGAATCGGCAGACAGGGACCCATCACCCAATCCATCATGCAAGGGTGCGGCATTGCGCTCAAGAATGTTTGCGCGGAACCATTCCGATAGCCGGGCCGGCTTGCAACGGGCGTTGCTGGCCGGCTGCTGCGCCGCACTGTTGAGCGCCTGCGCCACCAGCCCCCCGCCCAAACGGCATCCGCCGCCCGCCGCCCGCCAACCAGCCGCGCCCAGCGGCGACTCCTACGTGGTGCAACGGGGGGATACGCTGTATTCCATCGCCGTCCGACTGGACATCAACTTCAAGACGCTGGCGCGCATCAACAATATCGCGCCGCCCTACCGCATCGTGGCCGGCCAGCGCCTATCGCTCCACCAAACGGAGACATCGCCGGCGCTACCGCCCGCCCGCCCCGCCGCTACCGACCACGCCGCCCCCCCCTCCCAAGCAACGGCAACCGCGCTCGCCGCCTCGCCCACTCCTGCGGTAACGCCCGCAAAACCGCCCGCGGCTGCAGAAGACACCATTCCAAGTATTTATGATAACCAAGCGCCGATTACCTGGCGCTGGCCGCTTTTTGGCCCCTTGGCGCGGGGGTTTCAAGACGACGGCAATAAGGGAATCGATATAACAGCCCACGACGGCGAAACCGTGGCAGTAGCGGCCAACGGCAAGGTTGTTTACAGTGGTCAAGGGTTGATCGGTTACGGCAACCTCGTTATCGTCAAACACAACGACACGTATCTGAGTGCTTACGGCAACAATAGCCGCCTGCTGGTGCAGGAGGGAGACGAAGTGGCGGCGGGGCAACCCATCGCCGAAGCGGGGTCGGTAGGCGACAAGCCGCCCACCTTGCATTTTGAAATCCGTCAGGCGGGGAAGCCGGTGGATCCTTTGGATTACTTGCCTAGACGCTAAAACGGCAACTATTGGGATTTGGTTTGCATGTCCGATCACGGTTCACACGAATTCGAAGAAGAAAATCCGTTCGACGCTGAAGTGGTGGAGGAAATAGAGGCATTGGAAGCGGAGGAACCGCTGGAAGCCTTGGCGCTGGCCGACAAAAGCGGCAGCGAGGATTTCGACGCCACCCGGCTCTACCTCAATGGCCTATCCGCCTCGCAACTGCTGAGCGCGGAGGAGGAACGCCATTATTCCCGCTTGGCCCGGCAAGGCGACGAGTCGGGCAGGCGCAAAATGATCGAATCCAATCTGCGCTTGGTGGTGAAGATATCCCGCCGTTACCTGAACCGCGGCTTACCTTTGCTGGATTTGATCGAAGAAGGTAATCTGGGCCTGATGCACGCGGTGGAGAAATTCGACCCGGAACGGGGATTTCGTTTTTCCACCTACGCCACGTGGTGGATACGCCAAACCATCGAGCGGGCCCTGATGAACCAGACCCGTACCATCCGCTTGCCCATACACGTGGTCAAGGAGATGAACGTCTATCTTCGCACCCTGCGGGAGCTGGCCGGACGCCTGGATCACGACCCCCGCGCCGAAGACGTGGCGCGCCATTTGGACAAGCCCCTGAGCGAAGTGGAGCGCATGCTCAAGCTCAACGAACGCGTCGCGTCCATCGACCTGCCCGGCAAGGGCGATTTCGACCGCCCTCTGGCGGACTCGCTGTCCGACGGCGACGCGCTCACGCCGGCCGACATTCTGCAGGACGAAACGCTCAACGCCAATTTGAATCAATGGCTGGAACGGCTTAACGACAAGCAGCGGGAAGTCATCGCGCGGCGCTACGGCTTACACGGCTACGACCAGTCCACCCTGGAAGACGTTGCCCGGGAGATGGGCGTGACCCGCGAACGGGTGCGGCAGATACAAATCGAAGCGCTCAGGCGCTTGCGGGAAATCATGGAAACCGAGGGATTCTCGGCCGAAGCACTGTTTTCCTAGCCCCTCCTGGACCGACGGCCGAGCATACCCCGCGCCGAAGCCCCCGCCCCCAAGGCCCGGTGAAGTAACCGAGGCCTTGTGCTATCATGCGCCGCTGTCAAGCGGCCGCATGGGCCGCACGCAAAGCGCATTAGAACGGATAATCGGGAGTTATTGCATGTCGCAGGCCATTCAATCTTCAGGAAAAGCAATTCTGCTCGGCACGCTGCTGGCGTTAACCGGATGCGCAAGCCAACCGAAGCCGGTCGCGCCGGAACCGAAAGCCTCCGAGGAAACCAATAGCTTGGGCGAGCGCATGAGCCGCGTCAGCTCCAAAATGACCGTCATGAGCCAACAGTGGGACGAAGGCAAAAGGCTGGTAGAACAAGGCCGTTCCACCATGGAGAAGGGACGCGGCCTGATCGACGAAGGCCAGGACATGGTGAAAAGAGGCGAGGAGATGCAACGCAAAAGCGAAGAGTTTTTCCGCGAGCACGGCGGCAAACCCTGAGCCGGCAACGGGCCGCCTTGGCCCCTGCCCTCTCCGGCATAAGGGCGAACCGGCAGTCATCAAACCGTAAACAATCGCCGCTAGCATTGCCCCATGTCACAAAATAACGCTGTCACCCCCCGCTCCCTGCTGCCCGACGAAAAAACCATGACCCGCCGCCGCCGGCGGCGCATGATGGTCGACACCCTGGTCAGCCACGCCATGGCCATCGGAGGCGGCGCGGTCATCATGGCCGTCCTGCTGATTTTCTTTTACCTGCTGTACGAGGTGGCGCCTTTGTTCAAAGGCGCGGAAAGCGAAGCGGCGGCGGAATTCGCCGTGCCGGCTGCCAATGCCGGCGCCACCTTGACCTACGTCATCGACGAACAAACGGAAGTGGCCTTGCGCTATACGGACACGGGCCACGTCATCCTGTTCCAACCGAACTCCGGCAAAATCCTCAACGAGAGCACGCTGCCCATTCCGGCGGGAGTAACCATCGCCTCCTTCGCCAAAGGCGCCGGCGCCGTGCTGGCCTTCGGCCTCAGCGACGGCAGCGTTATCGTCGCCAAGCAAAAGTTCTCCGTCACCTTCCCGGACGATCATCGCACCATCACCCCGGACCTGGCCTACCCGCTGGGCCAGCAGCCCTTGCGCCTGCTGCAGGCCAAGCAGCCGGTACGGGCGCTGGCGGCGCAAGCCGGCAGCGACGGCGCCATCATCGTGGGCTGGGGCGGCGGCGCCGACCTGGATCTGCTGCGCTTCCAAAAAGGCGAGTCCTTCCTGGACGACGACGCCAGCCTGAAGGAAGAGCGGGCGACCCTGTCCGTGCAGCTGGAGCAACCCAAATACCTGCTGCTCGACAGCGACATGCACAACCTGTACGCGGCCGACGAAGCGGGCCTGCTGGCGCAATACGACGTCACCGACCTGGAGCACACCAAGCTCAAACAACAACTGCCGCTGCTGCATCAGGGCCAAAAGCTCACCGCGCTCACCCACCTCACCGGCGACATCTCCTTGCTGGTGGGCGACTCCGACGGCGGCCTCGCCCAGTGGTTTCCGGTACGCAACGAACACGGCTACCCCGAGCTGAAAAAAATCCGCGCATTCGACGCCTTGACGCGCTCCGTCAGCGTCATCATCGCCGAAGAAGGCCGCAAGGGATTCCTCGCGGCCGATGGCGCCGGCCGCATGGGTATCTATCACACCACCGCGCACCGCACGCTGCTGCAAACCGAAGTCGGCCAAGCGGCAGTCAGCTCCGCGGCCCTGGCGCCGCGCGCCAACGCGGTAGTGCTGGAGGACGCGGCCGGCATAGTGCACTTTCAGCGCATCCATAACGAACACCCGGAAGTATCCTGGTCGTCGCTGTGGGGCAAAGTCTGGTACGAGAGCTACCCGGCGCCGGACTACGTCTGGCAATCCTCTTCTTCCGGCAACGACTTCGAACCCAAATTCAGCCTGGTGCCGCTCAGCTTCGGCACGCTCAAGGCGGCGGTTTACGCCCTGCTGGTGGCCGTGCCCCTGGCCATTTTCGGCGCCATTTACACGGCTTACTTCATGGCCCCGACGCTGCGCCAGACCGTCAAGCCCATGGTGGAAATCATGGGCGCCCTACCCAGCGTGATCCTGGGCTTCCTCGCCGGCCTCTGGCTGGCGCCAGCCCTGGAAAGAAACCTGCCCGGAGTGTTTTTGATGGTGGTGCTGATCCCCCTGGGCACGACCGCCTTCGCCTTTTTCTGGCAACGCCTGCCGGAACGCTTGGCCTCCAAGGTTCCTAACGGCTGGCTGCCGTTGCTGCTTGTGCCGGTGGTCTTCCTGTTGGGCTGGATCAGCTTCGCCATGAGCTACCCCATCGAGCAATGGCTGTTCGGCGGCGATGTCCGCAACTGGCTGGTCAACGTCATGCACATCAGCTACGACCAGCGCAACGCCATCGTCGTCGGTTTCGCCATGGGCTTCGCGGTGATGCCGACCATCTTCTCCATCGCGGAAGACGCCGTTTTCGACGTGCCCAAGCACCTCACCTACGGCTCCCTCGCCTTGGGCGCAACGCCGTGGCAAACCATGATCCGCGTGGTGCTGCTCACCGCCAGCCCGGGTATTTTCTCCGCCGTCATGATCGGCATGGGCCGCGCCGTGGGCGAAACCATGATCGTATTGATGGCGACGGGCAATACGCCGGTGGTGGATTTCAGCCTGTTCCAAGGCATGCGCACCCTGGCGGCCAATATCGCCGTGGAAATGCCCGAATCGGCGGTGGGAGGCACCCATTTCCGCGTATTGATTCTGGCGGCGCTGGTTCTCTTCGCCTTCACCTTTTTGTTCAACACCATTGCCGAGCTGGTTCGTCACCGCCTGCGGCAGAAATACAGCTCCTTGTAGGCCACTATGCGATTTACCGAATGGTTTAAAAGCGGAGCGCCGTGGATCTGGCTCAGCGCCAGCGCCGTGGCCGCCAGCTTGCTGGTTGTCATGGGCTTGCTGCTTTTGCTCGTTTACCAGGGCTCCAGCCACTTTTGGCCCCGCGCCGTACTGGACGTAACCTCTCCCGGAGAAAAAGTCCGGCTTATCGGCGAGCAGCGCCAGTCCGAAACGGTGCCCGCCGAGCGCTTGCGCTCCCTGGGCCAGACGGTACCCGCCGGCCAAGAAATGGTGGAACGGCGCTTATTGCGCGTGGGCAACCGCGACCTGCTGGGCAGCGATTTCCGCTGGGTACTGGCCGACGAACTGGCCGGAGCCGCCTACCCCGCCGATCTAACGGTGCTGGAAAGACGCGAGTGGGGCAATTTCTACGGCTATCCGAAAACGGTCAAGGAAAACGGCAACGTAGTGGCCCAAGGGGACAAACTCTGGCCGGAACTGGAATCCCATCTGGCCCGGGCATTGGATTTGCACGAGCAAATCCGCCGCATCGAGAAAGACGAAATCGGCGCCATCAACTACAGCCTGGAAAAGCTGCGGCTGGAGCACCGCAAGCTTGAACTGGCGCAGGACAACGACCCGCAGAAGCAGCAAGACCTCTCCGCGCGACGCCAGTCCTTGCAAGCCCAATACGAGACGTTGCAACGGCGCCTGGGCGAACTTTACGCTCAAACCGGCCGCGACAGCGTATCCGTGGAAACCAGCGACGGCACGCTGCAGGACATCCCCCTCGCCAAAGTCGTTCGCGTCTATCGCCCCAACGCCATGGGCCTGCTGGACAAAATGGTTTTTTATGTGGGCAAGGTGTGGGAATTCGTCAGCGAGGAACCGCGTGAAGCCAACACCGAAGGCGGGATTTTCCCGGCCATTTTCGGCACGGTGCTGATGGTATTCATCATGACCATCATCATCACGCCGTTCGGCGTCATCGCCGCCGTGTATCTGCGCGAATACGCCACCCAGGGCTTCATCACCCGCCTGATCCGCATCGCGGTGAACAACTTGGCCGGCGTGCCGTCCATCGTCTACGGCGTATTCGGCCTGGGCTTTTTCGTTTACTCCATCGGCAGCCACATCGACGCCGCCCTGTACCCGGAAGCCCTGCCCTCGCCGACCTTCGGCACACCCGGCCTGATGTGGGCGTCCCTGACCCTGGCCCTGCTCACCGTGCCGGTGGTGATCGTCTCCACCGAGGAAGGGCTGACCCGCATTCCGCGCATGATCCGCGAAGGCAGCCTGGCGCTGGGCGCCACCAAGGCCGAGACTCTATGGCGCACGGTGCTGCCCATGGCCAGCCCGGCCATCATGACCGGCCTGATCCTCGCCATCGCCCGCGCCGCCGGCGAAGTGGCGCCCCTGATGCTGGTGGGCGTGGTCAAGCTGGCGCCGACCCTGCCCCTGGACGGCAACTACCCGTTCCTGCACCTGGACCGCAAGTTCATGCATCTGGGCTTTCACATTTACGACGTGGGCTTCCAAAGCCCCAACGTGGAAGCGGCACGGCCCCTGGTTTACGCCACGGCCCTGTTGCTCGTTTTGGTTATCCTGGTATTGAACCTGGCGGCGATCGCCACTCGCAACCGTTTGCGCGAGCGCTACCGGGCCGAGGAATCCTGAGGAATCGGTAATGAGTGAAACAATGACCCACGGGTTGGACATCAGCGCTTTGGGCCGCAAGCCCGGCGGCATCAATGCCGGCCAGTTGCAAAAGTGCCTGGAAGTCAAAAGCCTCAAACTCTATTACGGGGAAAAGTTGGCGCTGAAATCCGTCGACCTGGAAATCCCCAAAAAATGCGTCACCGCCTTCATCGGCCCGTCCGGCTGCGGCAAATCCACCCTGCTGCGCTGCTTCAACCGCATGAACGACCTGATCAGCAACGTGCGCATCGAAGGCGACATCCTGCTGGACGATCAATCCATCTTCGACCCCGCCCTCAACGTGGCCGACCTGCGTCGCCGGGTGGGCATGGTGTTCCAGAAGCCCAACCCCTTCCCCAAATCCATCTACGAAAACGTAGCCTACGGCCTGCGTATCCAAGGCGTGAAAAACCGCCGGGTGGTGGACGAAATCGTGGAAAAATCCCTCAAGGCGGCGGCCCTGTGGGACGAAGTGAAAGACCGGCTGCACGACTCCGCCATGGGCCTGTCCGGCGGCCAGCAGCAGCGCCTGGTGATCGCCCGCGCCATCGCCATCGAGCCGGACGTTATCCTGCTGGACGAGCCGGCTTCGGCGCTGGACCCCTTGTCCACGCTGAAAATCGAAGAATTAATCTACGAATTGAAGTCTAATTACACCATCGTCATCGTCACCCACAACATGCAGCAGGCGGCGCGGGTGTCGGACTTCACGGCGTTCATGTACATGGGCGAATTGATCGAGTTCGGTCCCACCGACCGCTTGTTCACCACCCCGAAGAAAAAACAAACCGAAGACTACATAACGGGTCGCTATGGCTAGCATATTCGACAAAGACGAGCTCCAGCAGCACATCTCCAAGCAGTTCGACCAGGAGCTGGTGGACATCCATAGCCGCATCCTCGCCATGGGCGGCTTGGTGGAAGAACAGGTACAGCTGGGAGTCAAATCGCTGATCGAGGCGGATGCGGAACTCGCCGAAAGGGTGGTGGCCGACGACGTCAAGATCAACTCCCTGGAAGTCTCCATCGACGAGGAATGCACCCAAATCCTCGCCCGCCGCCAGCCCACCGCCCGCGACCTGCGCCTGGTGATGGCGGTCATCAAGACCATTACCGACCTGGAACGCATCGGCGACGAGGCCAAGCGCATCGCTTACCACGCCATGGACTTGTCCAGGCAATTCCCCAAACGCAACCAGTTCACCGACTTGGAGCACCTGGCCACGCACGTGGGCGTCATGCTGCACGACGCCCTGGACGCCTTTGCCCGCATGGACGTCGAACAAGCGTTTCGCGTGGTGCAGGACGACAAGGTGGCAAACGCGGAATACGAAAGCATCCTGCGCCAGCAAATCACCTACATGATGGAGGATCCGCGCTCCATCCCCGTTTGCCTGGACATCATGTGGTCGGCCCGCTCCCTGGAGCGCATCGGCGACCGCGCCTGCAATATCTGCGAATACGTCATCTATTACGCCATGGGCAAGGACATCCGCCACATCAGCCTGGACCAGGTCCAGAAAGACCTCAAGGGCGAATAGCCCGCTTCCCTGCGCTCGCCCGCTTTCGCGGCGGGCGCTGCGCCGGCCGCGCCAATAGCCGGCCCCTTCCCCGCAGCCCGCAGCCCGCAGCCCGCAGCCGCATCAAAACGCAAACGATGGGTATACGCCGAACATAAAAAAACCCGACACCGTAACCGGCGTCGGGTTTTTTGGGTTTTTGGTCGGGGTGAGAGGAATTGAACCTCCGACTCCTGCTACCCGAATCCACGGGGCGCAGGGAAAGCGGCTTGTAATCAAAAACTTGCGCAGCCTGCCCGCGCGAATTGTTGCCAGAAGTTGCCAGGAAATGCCGCTAAGGGACGGTGGTGTTTCACGATCGATTTCACGTGCAGCCAGGCAAGCTGCTCGTGACTTAGGAGAGCCAGCCGTAAGTGGCTCTGGGTCTCCAGGTTTCGCGGGCCTTTCCGGTTGGGCTTGGTTGGATCGGACCCTTGTTGTGCGAAAATAGCGCATGTTTTCTATCGCACACATGTGGCAGCGAACCGCCCCGAGGCTTCCGTGCGGGCCTCTTTCTTGAGGTCGTGGTTGCGCTCGTGCTTCTGGGCCGCATAGTTGCCGTGTCGCACCATTACACTCAACTGTCGCCACTTCATAGCAGGCAGAAACGCTCTACCATGCCAGACTTCAACGAAATAACGCCAACGACACCGCCGGACATTGCATTTCAGCCGGGGCGAAGGCTCGGGGGCATACCAACCATATCTCTTTTCTCCGGCTGCGGAGGGATGGATATCGGAGCGGAGCTTGCCGGGGCTGACATCATCTTTGCAAACGACATAGACCAGGATTGCTGTTCAACCCTTCGTCGATATTTCCCCGATACGGATGTCTATGAAGGCGATGTTTCTGTCTTGAAGGCCTACCCTAAAGCCAGTTTAGTGATAGGAGGGTATCCGTGTCAGTCATTTTCTATGGGTGGGAATAGGGACCCGGAAAATGATCATCGAACAAACTTATACCGCCAGTTTGCCAGGTGCTTGGAAGTTGTTGAGCCAAAATACTTTCTTGCTGAGAATGTCTCCGGTCTTCAGCAGCTAAAGAAAGGGCATTTTTTGGAAGAACAAATTAAGACTTTTGGGGCAATCGGGAAGCATGGCTACCATGTTACCGCGCAGCTATGCGACGCTAGAAAATATGGGGTGCCGCAGGCTAGAAAAAGGCTCTTTATCGTTGGTGTAAGAAAAGACCTTGGGCAAGTCTTTAACTTTCCAGAAGAAACCCACGGAAAAGCGACGCCAAAACAGCCGTACCTCCTGCCGTACACGTCCCACGGTGAGGTTATAAAGGACTTGCCTCTCTGGCCTGTTGGTGAGTTCTATGAGCGCCCCCACGATCCAGATGGTCATATGTCGTGGTACTACATGTCCCGGAATCGGAAGGCTCCTTGGGATGGGCCTTCTTATACGATCGTTGCCAATTGGAGGCACGTGACACTGCATCCTGCGAGTCCCGTAATGAAGCTGGTTTGGTCCAACCTAGCCGATGGCTGGAAGCAGAAGTGGGATTTCAGTGACGAGTATGAGCATACGCGGAACCACCCAGAGCGACCAGTGCTGCAAACCCCTAGGCGCCTCTCCTGGCGGGAATGCGCCAGGATTCAGACTTTTCCAAAAGGCTTTGAGCCCGAAGGGGGGGTGGAATCGAAATTCAAGCAAATAGGCAATGCGGTGCCGCCGCTTCTTGCTAAAGTCGTTTTGGAACACCTTATTTCTGGGAAAGGGCTCGTTTCTGTGCGGACCGAGCGGCGCCCCATGGCGGAGCAGCTCGCGCTAGCCTTGTAGATGCGTGGCTCTGCCTGTGACACGAGAAGATTAGATGTCCAAGATCGCCTGCACGGTTTTATCTAGCTCATCCATTTCCTCGGCGGTTGCTCCATCGCCCCTGCCCGTAATGCTCTTTCCTAGCGTGCTCAGGCTCATGTGCCTGGCATTGCTCTTATCGAAGCTCGGAATATTTAAATATTCGACGACACTAACACCAAGGCTTAGCAGGGCGGCTGCATATCTAGATACCGCCTTAGCCACGGTAGGTGTGTTAAGGAATGCTGTTAGATAAGCGGCTTCATCCTCGGTTTGGACTGGGATGAAATAAAGCTTGTGGTCCGGAATAACTAGACGCTTTCCAAGGATCGGATCGTCTATAGAACCGACATATGCGGCGGCGAAGCTGCTTCCGGCCATTTCTCGCCAAAGGACTTTATACTCGGAAAAAGTGTATGTCCCAGTGCTCCAAAGCGAATAAAAAGGATGGCCTTGTTTCTTCTGGTATCGCTTGTAGCTTGACCGTCCTTCGAGCACTTGCTCGAAGGCCTTCAGGAACTTGTAGGTTTTTGGGTGGCTCAGAACCAAATTAGGGTCCCCATGCATGCCCTTTTGGGGAATAAGCATCCTTAGATCAGGGTCGGGCACCGCACAAAACGAGGAAACGCCGCGTCCACGAAGCAAAGGGTACACATGTTCGGTCTCCACGAGGCCTGTCTTTTTTTGGATGCCCTGTGTTCTGCCAATTTCCGCTGCATTTTGTATCGTAACCGTTGTAGGCGATGTTCGATCCAGCACGTGAACCCAAAAGACCCCATTCCGATCAGTTGTAACCCCCTTTCTCGCTTGATACTGCGGTTTACCAAGTGCAGGTGAAAAAACCTTCTCGAAGACCGTGTGATCATGTGCCGTTCCCACTAGCCAAGGACGGCCAGGGTCACCCCCAGGAATGGGATAGGCAAGATGGTCCACGTGTTCCGCGACGCCAAGAAATGAACTGGCATCGCTAAAGGACCGAAGCTTTCGGCCCGACGCATCTTTCGCGGACCAAACACGATAAGGTACTGGAAAAGTCGTTGGCTTATCGCGCTCAACGACGATGAGCGTCGGATGATTAGATACGTCGTCGAACGGACTAATTGCACGGAAGTCCTCTACCGATTTAACCCCCAGGGGTATATTGCTGCTCTTGAGGACAAACCGGCGAAACCCTTCGCTAGATTCTGTAGTAAATACCGTTCCGGTGATGAAGAAACCAAGGGTGCCGCCTTGGGCAAGGTACCTGTCCGCTGCTACATAAAGTACGGCTGTCGATATGTCCGATTCGATTCCCCCTACCCATGCATCATCGCTGAACAGGCCATAAGATTGGAAGCGAGGCTTAATAATTTGTGCGTAGTCCGGCGGAAGATGGCTCCACTTGATCCAAGGCGGGTTGCCGCTGATGAAAGTGACAGTGGGGATGGCAGCCGCAGCAAACCGTTCCGCGATGATGGAACACCAAATGCCATTCCAGCCATTCTGATGCAGCTCTACTAGGGTGGTTACGGTCTGGAGAATGGCCCCCAATTCCTCACCCTGCAGATGCAAGTGCGGAAACTCAGCTGCGAGTACGTCGGCGATCTCAGCCGGCGATCTGTCAGCGTCTACCAACACGCGCATCCTGGCGAAGAACTTATAGAAATCTTTTTGCCGCAATAAGCGTTCATGCACCCTGAACGGCTTGTTGCCAAATTCCGTCTGTAATGTGTGCTCGAAAAAGCCATCGCCTTCTTTTGTGGCGGGGATAATGGCGTCGGCAAGATATACAGGGAGACGAATAGGATTTTCTGCATCGAGATATGGGGCCACGAATACGGCAAGGGACCCTTTGGCCGCAAGGACTGCCAAAGGATTCAGATCAATGCCATAAATGCCTTGAAGAAGGCGCTCGGCACTGTCCGGAGCGCCCTTTGCTAGCCGTCGCCGCACGGCCTCCAAAAGGAATGTGCCCGATCCGCACGTCGGATCAAGGAGTTGCGCGTCTTCAGGCCATCCTAGCGTGGTTAAGGCATGTTCGGCGAGCCAGTCAGGGGTATAAAACTCGCCTAGTGCGTGTCTCAACGCGCGAGGGATGAAGCTCTCGTAGATGCCCTTAAAGAGATCGCGTGTTGTCTCCGGGGCTTTCTTGCTCACGTCAAAGTCAACGCCAGCAAGACGAGAAAGAAGGGACTGTATGGGCGCCTCAAAGCGATCCCAATTGGAGTCGTCAAAATACCAGGAGAAAAAATCACCGGCTAGCATGTTGGAGATGCCGGCTGCCTCAAAGAGATCGCCAGACTCTAGTGATTGGATGCGATCAGCAGTCGGCACTGAAGCATCACGTACGTCCTGGCTCGGGTTGGGAAGAGCACACGCCGCGATGATCTTTGCCAGTAAGGCAATATATGTGTGCAGTGCGAACAGGTACGCCGGGGGATTTGATTGGTAATCCTCGTCGTGCGAAACCGTCTGACGCTGAAGAAGCGCTTTCATCGCGTCTGGCTGGAAGCTAATGACCTGCCGGAATAAGCGCTGCCATTCGGTAAATAGCAGCTTTGTTTTTGTTGTGGCGGTTGCTGATTCTGCCTTGCAAATCGCATCGAATAAGAGCGGAATCAAGTCCTTGCCATAATCTGACTCTGGCCCAACAAGTGTTGATAGCAGCTTGGGGTGAACAAGCGGTACGCCATTGTTCCTTAGTTCGCTCAAAAGGCGTTCCGCTGCCGCGGGGTCAAATGGAACCGGCGTCTCCCAATTCGGTTTGCTGTGGGAAAAACGACCGAAATTGATATGGGCTCCATCCCACGCAATGAGCACGTACTCACCTAATGACCGGCCTTCTTCGTGGGCGAGGAGCTCTGCATACTCCTCAGCTTGTTTCCGGGCATAGCGGAGTTTGTGGCCTACAGATCCTCGAAAAGATTTGGGCGGCTCGTATTCGATAACCACGGCGCCATGAGCCACGTCAACAAACTTTGTTGTTTTCCCGCTACCCTTTACCGCGAGGTCAAGTTGAAACGGCGTCCACGGGATGGATAGCGCATTGCAAGCGCTTTCGAGAGCATTTTCGACTTCATGTCTAAGCTGTGTCTCGTTCTGGCTGCTTGCAGTGATAGTGGTTACGGACTGTGCTAGAGTTTTAGCCGTTGTTTTCATTTTCGTTTTGGCGGAAAGGTAACTGACTGCTTAAGGGCGGTTATTGACGAGAATCTCTAGATGGCAGATAAGGTTTCGCCGATTGTCCGTAGTAAAATAATGAGGGCCATAAAGCATAAAAACACCAAGCCAGAGCACCTCGTTCGTTCGTGCCTATTCAAGGCTGGCTTGCGCTATCGACTTCATGTGAAAGAGTTGCCTGGCAAGCCAGATATTGTGCTTAGGAAATATCGGACAATAATTTTTGTGCATGGGTGTTTCTGGCATCAACATCCAGGGTGTCGATATGCGAGGGTGCCTGCATCGAATGAATCGTATTGGGGGCCCAAGTTGCGAAAAACCCAGGAAAGGGATAAGGCGCATGTGGAGGCGCTCCAGCGCTCTGGATGGAAGGTGATAATCCTTTGGGAATGCGAAATTTTGGAGCCACAGTTGGAGGCCGTGCTGGGAGAAATTCTGCACGGGAGTGACAAATAGAGCACTTCACCCACCCTTCACGCCCCTTTGTTCTTCAGCCGCATCCACAAGCGCTTTCGCCACTTGTCGGAGCGCGGCGCGCTGGTTGGGCGGCAGCGAGTCGAAGGCCTTGGCGAACTCCATCGCCTCGTCGCTGATTCCATCCCTGGTGCGCGCCGCGTCCGCGCCTTCCTTTGCATCTTCCATGATGTCCGACAGGCTGACATGCAACGCCTTGGCGATGGCCGCCAGGCTGTCGATGGCCATGCCTTTTTCCCCGCGCTCCAGGCGCGAAATGTGAGCCTGGTCGATCCCGACCATTTCGCCAAGCTGTTTTTGCGTTAGCCGCCGCTCTTCGCGGGCGCGCTTGATGCGCTCGCCAAGTGTTTTCATGTCCATCATCACATTATGCCTTGGGGTCATTTACTTTGCTTGATAATGACCAAAGGACATTTTCGGAGGTGTCTATGAAAATTCGTGAACTGCGGCAGTCGCGCCGCTACAGCCAAAAACACCTAGGTTCGCTGGCTGGCCTGGATCAGTCCTACGTCAGTCGAATCGAGGCCGGCAACGTGGACGTACCCATCATCAGCACTTTGCGCCGTCTGACCCGCGCCCTGGGGGTAAAGCCGGCCGAACTGCTGGCCGACGAGCCCCTGGACAACGCCGCCTAGCCATGGCGTCGCCGCAGACCGAAGATGGTTATATCCGTATCGCCAACGAACTGTTGGACGCTATCCTGATGTTTCCGTTCTCCAAGCGGCAGCTCAAGGTGGTGCTTGCCTTGATCCGCAAGATCTACGGCTTCAACAAGAAGGCCGACGACCTGGCGTCAAGCCAGCTTTCAACCCTTACCGGCCTGAATGATGCCCACTGCCGGGGCACGGTGCGCCGCATGATCCAGGCCGGCGAACTGCGCACGGTGAAAGTGCGGCGCTTGGTCCGCGTGCCGGCAGAAAGCGTCCGCGCCGACGTAGCCAAGCATATGCAGCCCGCACATGATGATGAGCGTGTAGGGCAGGCTGTGCACGAACAGGAGAAAGGCGCATGCCAAAACGCAAGAAACAACGGGACCACGATGGAATCTTCGAAAGGCCGGACTCGCCATACTGGTGGGCCGCCTTTATCGACGGACGCAGCAAGCCAGCTAGGCGCTCTACTGGCATTCGACGCGACGAAGACCCGCGCAAGGAGCGAGCAAAAGCCGTCCGCGCCGGCTGGATCGTAACGGCGGCGGACGAGCGAAGGGCCGGACCCCAGCCGCCTAAGCCGGCCGGCCGGACCTTCGATGACCTGGTGCTGGCCTACCTGGAAGGGCCGAGCAAGGAAAAGCGCAGCCACGAACGGGACTTGTTCAGCGCCAAACAGCTTTACCCGGCGTTCACCGGGCGAGAGCTGACCACGCTGACCAGGGCGAGGGAGTGGGCGCTGCGACGATCAATAAGGAGATTTGCTTGCTCCGGGCCGCCATCAACTGGGCGCAACGTGAACTGGAATGGGACATTCCCAACCCCTTCGGCGGTGGCAAGCTCAAGAAACCGGCCCCACGGGCGCGCTGGCTCACCCATGCGGAAGCGGCGGCGCTGATCCGGGCGGCGGAGAAAGTGCCCAAGGCGAGGCATCTTGCCCGACTTCATAAGGAGGGCGAACGGATCGCCAGCATCAAGAAAGGATTCGCCAGCGCCGTGAAAGCGGCGGGCCTAGACGACGTCCACCCGCACGACCTGCGGCGGACCTTCGGGAGCTGGCTCGTACAAGCCGGCGTGCCGATACAGGCCGTTTCTAGCCTGCTGCGCCACAGCGATATAAGGATCACGGATCGGGTCTACGCCCACCTGTCGCCGGTGACGTTGAAAAGCGCGGTAGACGTGCTGGATGGGAACGTGATTTCACGTTGCCCCAAAAAAGCAAAAGCCCCTGCTGAGAGGGGCTTCTAACGTACTGAAATGACCTTAAAAATGGTCGGGGTGAGAGGAATTGAACCTCCGACTCCTGCTACCCGAAAGCAGTACTCTACCAGGCTGAGCTACACCCCGAAATGAACCGTCATTATACTAGTAATTGCGTGCAATTGAAAAGCCCGCGAGCGTAATCATTGCATCTTTCTCTGCCGAAGCGGGCAAACATCCCAGGCACTCCACGGCTTTCTGCGCCTCTTCCTTGGCGCGCCGCTCGGTATAGGCGATCGCGTCCGTCGCCTGAATGATGGCGTAAACATCGTTGAAAGCATCGCGGTCGCCTTCCTCGATGGCCTTGCGCAACACCACGGCCTGCTCCTCGCTGCCTTGCTGCAAGGCGTAGATCAACGGCAAGGTGGGCTTGCCTTCGGCCAAGTCGTCGCCGAGGTTTTTGCCCAGGTCTTCCGGATCGGCTTTGTAATCCAACACATCGTCGATGAGCTGGAACGCAATCCCCAGATGCTGGCCGTAAGCCGACATGGCCTGCTCCACCGCCGGCTCGGCGCCGGTCAGCACAGCCGCCAGCTGGCCGGCGGCGCTGAACAAAATGGCGGTCTTGCGCGAAATGACCTGCAGGTAACTGTCTTCGCTGGTGGCGGCGTTGTTGCAATTCAACAGCTGCAGCACCTCGCCCTCGGCAATGGCCGTGGTGGTGCGGGACAAAATCTCCATGATGCGCAGGTTCTGCACCGTCACCATCATCTCGAAGGAGCGCGAGTACAAATAATCGCCCACCAGCACGCTGGCGGCGTTGCCCCACAAGTCGTTCACCGTATTGCGGCCGCGCCGCAGGGAGGACTCGTCCACCACGTCATCGTGCAACAAGGTGGCGGTATGGATGAATTCGATGACGGCCGCCAGCGTAACGTGGTGCTGACCTTTGTAGCCCATGGCCTTGGCCGCCAGCAACAGCAATAGCGGACGGAGCCGCTTGCCGCCGCTGCCGACGATGTAGTGGCCGATCTGGTTGATCAGCACCACGTCGGAACTGAGCCGCTCCAGGATCAAACCGTCGGTGGCGCGCAACTCTTCCACCACCATATCGCGTACTTGGGCGAACATCGCTTGGCTGTCGCCGGCCACGCTTTTCGCGTGATTGGAAGAAGTGGACGAACTCATCGGCTGTTGTGCATGGGATCGGTCATGACCGGCTTTCGCCGTTGTTTGGCGCGTCGCGGGGCAGTTTTTCCCGCTTTGGCAAGCGGCGCATTATATACGCGCATTGACCCAAAAAAAACGGAAAGTTACAATGATTTATTCTTTGATCCAAAGTGGCCTTCGTGGAGTGCGCTGATGTACGCGGTGATTAAAACAGGTGGCAAGCAATATCGGGTAGAGAACGGTGTCTACCTCAAGATCGAAAAGCTCGACGCGGAAGACGGTGCGACCGTGGAGTTCGATAAGGTTCTTCTGGTGTCCTCCGACGCCGGGGTAAAAGTGGGCAAGCCCTATATCGAGGGCGGCAAAGTGACGGCAACGGTGCGTAGCCATGGCCGCCACGACAAAGTAAAGATCGTGAAATTCCGCCGTCGTAAGCACCATATGAAGCAGGCGGGTCATCGCCAGCATTATACGGAAGTGCTGATCACCGGAATTTCCGCCAACTAATTCAACTGAGGTGTAGCAATGGCTCATAAAAAAGCGGGCGGCAGCTCCCGTAACGGCCGCGATTCAGAATCCAAGCGACTTGGCGTCAAGATGTTCGGCGGCCAGGAAGTAAAGGCCGGCAGCATCATCGTGCGTCAGCGCGGTACCCATTTCCATCCGGGCGTCAACGTCGGCCTGGGCAGGGATCACACCCTGTTCGCACTCACCGACGGCCGGGTGCAGTTCATCGTCAAAGGCGCCAAGAACCGTAAATTCGTCAGCATCGTTCAAGGCTGACCGGCGCGCGGCGCCGGTCGCCGCCGTCGATGGTTCCCAACCGTCTTTAACTAAGGCCTCGTCAACGACGGGGCCTTTTTATTCAGTGCTATGAAATTCGTCGATCAAGCGGAAATACGGGTGGAAGCGGGCGATGGCGGCAACGGCTGCATCAGCTTCCGCCGGGAAAAATACATCCCCAACGGCGGCCCCAACGGCGGCGATGGCGGCGATGGCGGCAGCGTTTACCTGGTGGCCACGGAAAACCTCAACACCCTGGTGGATTTCCGCTTCAACAGCACCTACCGGGCCGAGCGCGGCCACAACGGCATGAGCAGCGACTGCACCGGCCACAAGGGGCATGACCTCCATGTGCGCGTGCCGGTGGGCACCATGGTCTACGACGTCGAAACCGACGAACTGATGGGCGACCTGGCCAAGGAAGGGCAAACCCTGCTGGTGGCCAAGGGCGGCTGGCACGGCCTCGGCAACACACGCTTCAAGAGCAGCACCAACCGCGCACCGGAAAAAGCCACCCCCGGCACGCCGGGCGAGCACCGCGTCTTGCGGCTGGAGCTGAAAGTGATCGCCGACGTGGGCCTGCTGGGCCTACCCAACGCCGGCAAATCCAGCTTGATACGCTCCGTTTCCTCGGCCAAGCCCAAAGTGGCCGACTATCCGTTCACGACGCTCTATCCCAATCTGGGAGTGGTGCGGGTGGACGAATTGCGCGGCTTCGTCATGGCCGACATTCCCGGCCTGATCGAAGGGGCCGCCGACGGAGCCGGCCTCGGCCTGAAGTTTCTCAAGCACCTGTCCCGCACGCGGCTGCTGCTGCACGTGCTGGACGTGGAACCCTACGAAACCATGGAACACCCGGTGGTGTCCGCCAAGAAGGTGATCGCGGAACTGGGCAAGTGGAGCCAGGAACTGCTGGATAAGCCGCGCTGGCTGGTGCTGAACAAGATCGACCGCTTGCAACCGGAACTGGTGGAGGAACGCTGCCGGGAAATCGTCGACGGCCTGGGCTGGACCGGCCCGGTCTACCGCATTTCCGCCATGAAGGGCGAAGGGCTCAAGGACTTAATCTACGGCGTCATGGCCTTCCTCGACCAGGAAAACGAAGCCGGCGATCAAAACGACCCTCAGCCCGAAGCCGCCCCGAACTCCGCGCCCTCCCCAGAGGATGGGGAAGAATAAGACGGCGGAGACGTTTACATGAAAAACAGAACCGACTTTCCCAACGCCGGCCGCGTCATCGTCAAAATCGGCAGCTCCCTGTTGACCGGTGGCGGCCGCGGCCTGGATCAGGCCGCCATCGGCGGCTGGGTGGCGCAAATCGCCCAACTGCGCCAAAGCGGCAAAGAGGTGGTGCTGGTATCCTCCGGCTCCGTGGCGGAGGGCATGAGCCGCCTGGGCTGGAGCAGCCGCCCGCAAACCCTGCACGAACTGCAGGCCGCCGCCGCGGTGGGCCAGATGGGCCTGATCCAAACCTACGAATCGCTGTTCAAGCAGCACGGCTTCCACGCCGCCCAGGTGCTGTTGACCCACGAGGACCTGTCCGACCGGCAGCGCTACCTCAACGCCCGCAGCACCCTGCTGACTCTGCTGGAGCTGGGCGTGGTGCCGGTCATCAACGAAAACGACACGGTGGCCACGGAGGAAATCCGCTTCGGCGACAACGACACCCTGGGCGCCCTGGTGGCCAACCTGGTGGAAGCGGACCTGCTCATCATCCTCACCGATCAAAACGGCTTGTACGACGCCGATCCGGGCCTGAAACCCGACGCCAAGCTCATCAGCCAGGCCAATATCAACGAGCCGGGCTTGTTGGAAATGGCCGGCGGCAGCCGCAGCGGACTGGGACGCGGCGGCATGTCCACCAAGGTCAGCGCCGCCAAGCTGGCCGGCCGCTCCGGCGCCGCCACCGTCATCGCCCCCGGGGCGGCGCAAGGCATACTGACGCGCGTCATGGGCGGCGAGGACGTCGGCACGTTCCTGGTGCCCGACCTGGAGCCGTTGGCGGCGCGCAAGCGCTGGCTGGCCGGCCGCTTGCAAGTCAAAGGCAGCCTCACTCTCGACGAAGGCGCGGCGCGCGTCCTGCTGGAAGCCGGCCGCAGCCTGCTGCCCATCGGCGTCATCGCCGTGGAGGGCAGTTTCCAGCGCGGCGAATTGGTGGCCTGCCGCGACCCGCAGGGCCGCGAAATCGCCCGCGGCCTGACCAACTACGGCAGCGACGAAGCCCGCCAGATCCTGCGCCAACCGAGCAATCGCATCGCCGAACTGCTGGGCTATGTGGACGAACCCGAGCTGATCCATCGGGACAATCTGGTACTGGTGTAACCCCCTTCGCTCCGCCGTATCCGCCGACACCCATGTTGCATAGCGATATCGACTGTGTATCCTTCCTGCGCCGCAAACCGTTGGCGGCGGCCGACGCAGGACGTTTTCCGCTCGCCCGCCCACTGAGCCCTTGAGGTTCATGCCTGTTCAACCAACCTGGCAACGCCAGCCCACAACAACTAGAAAAATGAACATCGAAAAATCCCTAGGCCTCGGCGCCAAGCCGCAAGACCCGGAAGCCGAACGCCAGCGTTTGCAGCTTTACATCAACCTCAAGCTGTCCTCCACCGGGCAACCGGCCGCGCACGCCGGCGACCACGAATTCATGTCCATCGCCCAGGATTTGCTGAAAAGCTACCGGGAAAAAAATCGCCTGCTGACCAACTACCTGTGTCCGGTGGACCGGCGCATCCAGGCGTTCCTCGACGGCTACCTGCAAGACTTGGGCGACGAAGGCCGCGTGCGGCTGCCCAGCAACAGCCTGGTGCTGGACCGCTACGGCGTGGCGCGCGAACTGTCCCTGCCGTCCGACAGCGACGTGTTCACCTCCGACATCGTCTCCAGCTACCGCGTGCGCCAGGGCATCCTGCACAACCCGGCCAACGACCGCCGCACCACCGAGGGCTCGTTCCACGTGGCCGAGGGCGGCTTGCCGGTACCGGGCGACAAAAAGTCCGTGCCCAAACTCGCCTTCGCCCGCCTCTTGGCCAGGGCCCTCAACCCGCCGGATGAATTGCTGCAACTGCCCTTTACCGCCAACGAGGAACGCAAGGCCAAGCTGTTCGTCTCCCTGCTGCTGCGCCCGGTGGTATGCCCGGAAATCCCGTCGGTGCAGCCGGAAAAAAGCATGGAAGTCCGCTGCTTCGCGCCGGGCAACCTGGTCAGCAACCTGGACTTTCTGGAAAGCATCTTCGGCAACGCCGGCAACCCCTACCTGCCGGAACACGACGCCGCCCTGGACGTGGAACGGTGGACCGGCCACACCGGCTGCATCATCCTCGCCCCCCACCTGGCGCGGATGACCAAGAAGGAACTGGGCCTGCCCCATTACGACCAAGCCACCGAGCGCCAACGCCGCGACGGCATGTGCTGGCAAAACGAAGACGAGCGCTACAACAACGGCAACGCCTTCAAAATCACCGCGCGGGACATGAACGGCGTTATCGTCACGGTCCTGGCCGACAACTACTACGGCTATTGCAAAAAGGAAGTCAAAACCCAAATCAGCTACGCCGCCAACCTGTTCGGGCTGTCGGAAGAAGAGCATGCCGGCGGCGCCCTGGCCTTCCCGCGCCACAACCACGGCGACGAATTCGGCGCCGACATCCGCACGCGGCAAAATCCGGAAACCTATTCCTTCGAAGCCATGGTGCAGCGCTACGGCGCGGTCATGGACGTGCAGCCGGAAGGCTATGCCGTCGACCGCAACCACCCGGACCTGATCTACGTGCCGCTGGATTTGCGCATGGACTTGCGCAGCCAAACCATCTGCTGGAATACCGCCGCCGGCAAGCAAAGCATCAAGCTGCGTCCCGGCAAGACCTATATGCAGCCCAACGGCTACAAGATCGAGATGCACAAGCACCCCGCCGCCCCGTCCTGGCGCTTGATCGGCACGGAAGCGGAAGGGGTTTTCTGCCACAAACCCTGCACCGTGTCGGGCGGCGGCAAGTCGGAAATTTCCAAATCCATCAACGACGCGGTCATCTACGGCCCGGTGTTCGTGCAGGAGTTCGAGAGCGACATGGACCAGGTCGCCGCCATCTTCAACCGCGATTACAGCGACCGGCTCAAGCCGGAATTCCGCCACGAAGACCGCGACCCGAGCCGCAAACCCCTGAGCGCCGAGCGCAGCCTGGGCTCCGTCATCAAGCTGCTGACTCCCTCTCCCAGCAACACCGAGGCGTACAACGCCTGGCTGGCGACGATTCCGCCGCGCATCCTATCCCAGGCCTTCATCATCAAGCGCTTCTACAAGCCCGAATGGGGCGACGACTGGCGCAAACGGCTGTCCGTCGACATCATCAACGGCACGCCGGGCAATGCGCTGAAGCTGGACGGCCGGGAACTGGCGGCGTCCTTCCTGCGCGTCGGCCTGGGCAAGCACGGCAACTGGCACACCTATAAAGTGCGGCAGGACTTCATCGCCACCGAAAAGGTGCAGATGGAGGACGACATCAGCGCTTCGGTGGTGGTGAGCCGCGACGTGCTCCCCAACCTGTCGCCCAAATCCTCCAACGCCAGCGTCAAGCTGGTGAAGAACTGCGAATACCGGCTGTTCCAACGGCCGGACGACGCCGTCCACCGCGGTTTCGACAAGCAAACCGAATTCGACATGGCGCAGCCGGGCAACTTCATGGCCAACTTCGAACCGCTCAACGGCGACACGCTGGCGGACATCGTCGAGGACGTGGTGGAGTTCCAAAAGTACACCGCGCCCATGCGCGACCTGCTGCAAGCCGCCCACGACAAGGGCGGCCAATACGTGGTGTCCTCGGCCAACCCGCGCCTGATCGGCGGCAAGCCCAGCAAGAATCCGCGCTATTTGCAGGTTCGGCCGGATTTGCAGAAGCCCATGCGCACCTATGTCGCCGAAATGGGCGCGCGGCTCAGCCGCCGGGTGCCGTTGGATCAGGCCTTGATCACGCCGGTCAACGCGGTCCTCACCGGCCGGCGCAACAACCCGCCGGAACCGGGCATCCGCCCCCTGGCGGTGTTCAACCCGATCCATTACCAGGAACTGCCCGAGCTGTTCATGGACTTCATTTGCAGCGTTACCGGCAAGTCGCCGTCTACCACCGGCGCGGGCAGCGAAGGCGCCCTGACCAAGGGGCCGTTCAACGCCCTGCGCGCCACGGCGGACCTCAACAACACACTGGTGTCCTTCATCGTCAGCGGCTACGCCGGTTTCTCCAGCGCGGCCGGCTACATCGGCCCCAACCGCCGCGTCGATCACGACATCAGCCTGCTGATCCCGGAAATCTGGGCGCGCCTGGAAGAACACGAACGCGATCCGCAGCGCATGATCCGGGAAGGCCATTTGGAGAAACTGGAAGACTTCGAATACGAAGGGAAAACGGTGCAAGCCAGCCGACTCGGCTACCGCATCACCGACCGCTTCGTCGCCGCCTTCATGGGCAAGATCTTCGACAACCCGGCGGTCGCCATGGACGAGGCCATCCTCAAGCCGGAAACCCAGGACATGGCCGTGTTCGTCGACGGCGTCAACAACATCGTCGAAGCGCAGCAGCAAGCCGCCCAGCACTACCTGGACGACGGCAGCATCGACGACGCCTGCCCGCCGCTCAAGGCGCTGCTCACCATCATGGCCACCGGCGCCTACCAGGGCAAAGACGTCCGCCACCCGGACATCCGCGAGTTGTTCACCCTGGACTATCTGCTGGCGTCCGACTGGTACCGGCAACGGCTGGAAACCAAGCAGCGGCGCGACATCGCCCTGTGGCAACGCCACTGCAGCGACCTCCAGCATTTCCTCGACCAGGAAAGCCACCAGGACGTGGCCGCGGAAATGGACATTGCCGGCCGTCTGCAAAAAGCCCAGGCGACGCTGGAACATATCAAATCGCCGGCTTATTTGCAGAGCCTCAAAGGCACCATCGGGGCCGACCTGCTGGAGGCCTGCCCAGGCTGAAGGAAGGGCGGCGCAGGGGCTGGCGCGCGCGGGCCCCGAGCCCGCCGGGCCGCACTTTTCCGCCGCATCTTCGGATATGCTAACGTTTATCGCGTCATTCCCCGCCCAATGCAAACAGAGGAGAAATCCATGCAATTACATAAATTCGCCGCGTTGATCATCGGCGCCGCGCTGGCCTATGCGCCGGCGTCCCAAGCCGCAGCGCAAGGAGAAAGGAAGCCGGCGAACAAGCACGCGGCAAAACCGGCGCCGGCAAAAGCCGCTCCGGCAAAGGCTGTCCAACCGCCCAAAGACAGCGCCGCGGTCCCGCCGTCGCCGGCAAAAGCCCCGACGGCTCCGGCACAGCCGCCCAAGCCCCCCCTCATTGATGAAGAAGAGGAAGAGGAAGGCGAATAAGCCGACGGCGTAACATGGGGGCTACGTCGGTCGGACGCAGCCCCGCAGCCGACAACTCGCGCGCGCCGGGCAGCCGCCCGGTTATTTAGCAACCGGCCGCTTTCAGCAAACCCAGGGAGCCAGCCACTTGCCACCCCCAAGCACCGATGGCCGCCCGAACTTCCTAACCCTAGCCTATGCCTTCGAAGGCGGCTTGGTGGGCGTCGCCTACGCGCTGGGCTGGATCGCCGGCATCACCCCGTTCTCGGACTTCCGTTTCGACGGTTCCGCCGTCAGCCACGGCATACTGGGTACGCTGCCCTTGCTGTTGTTGTTTTTCTGGACCTACCAACTCCCGCACCCGGAGCTGACAAAAATCAGGCGTTTCCTGTTGGATAGCCTGGCTCCGCAACTAGCCGCCTGCCGCGTGCATCAGCTGCTGGCGCTCGCCGCATTGGCAGGCTTGGGGGAAGAGGCATTGTTCCGCGGCGTCCTGCAACCCTGGGCCGAGGCTCATTGGGGCTGGGGCGCCGGTTTGATGCTAAGTAACGTGCTGTTCGGCCTGCTGCACTGCGTCACCCCGCTGTACGGCCTGCTCGCCCTTTTCACCGGAATCTACCTCGGCGTGATGCTGGACATCGGCGAAGAACGCAACCTGCTCACGCCCATGGTGGTGCATGGACTTTACGACTTCGTGGCTTTCTGGATAGTCATTCAAAGCTATCGCGCCGAGCAGTCGCAGCGTAACCGGCGGTAGTCGAGCGCGACATTCGCCGACGGCTGACGGCGAACCGCCCTCAGGCGGCGTCCAATAACTCGGACAGCCGCCCACTGTCCGCCGGGCCCGCCCAGTGCAGCTTGAAAACGCCGGAACGGGCGTACCCGGCGAACGCCTCATCCACCACGCCATCGGCCCGCAGGCGCTCCAGCGACGCATCGGCGGCGACGGCGACGGACTTCACCATCAACAGGTCCGTTGCGCCCAAGCGCGCCGCCAACCAGGCGGCCAAGCTATCGGAAGTGACGTTCCAACTGGCGGGAACGTCCGCGGCGTCCAGCTGTTGCAAATCGGGCAACCACAACGCCGCCTCCCCTTGCGCCAAGCGCGACTCCAGCCGTTCGACGTCAGCCTCCAGCGACAGCGCCGAACACAAGCCCTGGAGCATCCAAGCATATTGATGCATGGCAAGCAGCGCCATGGCGTGCGCCGCCCGGTCACCGAATGCAAAGGAATGTTGCGCGACGCGCACCGCGTCGGCGAAAGGGCCGCCGCCGGGCACGATCACCACACGCCCACGGCCATAGGCGGCCAGCGCTCGAAGCCAGCCTTCCAGGGCGTCGGAGCGGGTTAAGCTGCCGCCGAACTTAACGACCCACACGGTCGCACTCGGGCTTGGCCGTGTATTGCTGCAGCAGGGTGAGCAAGGCGGAAGCCTTGGCGTAGCACTCGCGATACTCCTCTTCCATCACCGAATCGGCAACGATGCCGCCGCCGGCCCAGAAGCGGATGGCGTGATCGGATTGGCACTGCGGCGTAGCGGAATGAACCAGGGTCCGAATGGCGATATTGGTGTCCATATTGCCGTCAAACCCCACATAACCGATGGCACCGCAGTATATGCCGCGCCGATTCGGCTCCAGTTCCTCGATGATTTCCATGGCGCGAACCTTCGGCGCGCCGGTAATGGAGCCGCCGGGGAAACAACCGCGCAACAGATCCAATGCATGCACACCGTCGGCCAGCTGGCCGCGCACCGTGCTGACCAGGTGATGGACGGTGGCGAAGCTTTCCACGTCGAACAATTTCGGCACGTGGACCGAACCGGGCCGGCAGCTTTTACCCAGGTCGTTGCGCAGCAAATCCACGATCATGAGATTTTCCGCCCGATCTTTTAGGCTGTCGCGCAACGCCTGGGCTTGGGCGAAATCCGCCGCGGAGTCGGCCCCGCGCGGTCGCGTGCCTTTGATGGGCTTGGTCTCCACCACGCCGTCCTGGACTTGCAGAAAGCGCTCGGGAGAGGAGCTGAGGGTCTGTACCTGAGGATGGTTAAGGTAGGCGCTGAACGGCGCGCAGTTGAGCCGGCGCAACTGGTGGTAGGCATGCCACGGACTGCCCTGGCAGGGCGCCGAGAAGCGCTGCGCCAAATTCACCTGATAACAATCGCCTTCGCGAATGTAGTGCTGGATGCGTTCGAAGGCCCGCGCGTAACGTTCGCGCGGCAAATTGGACACCACCTCGCCCAGCACACGGAATCCGCGCGGCTGCCAAGCCAGGGTCTGCACTTGGCTGAAAATGCGTTGGAGCTCGTTCCAGCGCGCCGCGGTGCGCGCATCGCGGCCCTGCCCCACCAGCCAGGAACGGCGTTCGCGATGGTCCACCACCACGGCCCAATCGTAGAGGCCGATCACCATGTCGGGTATGCGCTCTGCGTCCTCCGCCAGCGTCGGCAACGCCTCCAAGCGGCGCGCCAAGTCATAGCCGAAATAACCGATCGCCCCGCCGCAAAAAGGCAAACCGCCCTGTCGTTGAGCCGTTTCCCCCAGATAGGCGCGGACCAAATGGAAAGGGTCTTCGGGCGACAGGCGTATCTCGCCCTCGCTGCGAATTTCCGTGACTTTGCCACGGGTGGTCAGCGTGGCGTAGGGATCGGCCGCCAATATGTCGTAGCGGCCCTGGCGTCCTTGGGGCGTTCCGCTGTCGAGGAAAACCGCCCAGGGGCGCTCCGCCCAAGGAGTGAACAGCGCTGCGCTGTCTTCCGAATAAGGGAGTTCGCTAAGCAGAGGTGTCGTCACGATTTTAAACGCATCGCCAATTTCGCTACCGCCACCGCGGGCGCCACATCGGCCGCGCTCGGCGAAGCCGGCGAACCGGGTACGGAGTTAATCAAATCGCCTATATCCACATAAGGCCTGTCTAGGCGCTGCGCCAAGCGTTGCAACACGAACCGCCCGACGCCGGCGCCCACCAAGGGCGCGTCGCCGTGCAACGGTCCGCAAGACAGTTGCCTCAGGCAAGCCAAGTGCAACTTCTGCAACTGGCGCTCGCCGAAATAAGCGGCAACTTGGCGCCAAACGTCCAAAGCTTCGTCGCCCAAATCGCGCCCCAATAGCCGCGCGATGCGCCGCGCGCTGCCCTCGGGGGTTTTAGCGCCGCCGTCCGCTGCGGGCCATTGATCGGCGTGCTCGGGCAGTCGTCCCAACAACCGGTAAACATCGGCCATGGTAGCGAAATGTTCCGCCGCCAGCAAAACCATATCGCCGTCGAAAGGCGCCCGTTCCGCCACGGCCATCAGCGGCGTGCGTACCGCTCCCGTGTAAACCAGCTCCTCCTGCCGCAAGCGCTCGAAATCGCTATACCCTCGATAACGGACGGCACCGTCACGTATCGACAGGATGTCCGTCGTGGTGCTTCCCATGTCCACCAACAGCGCCGACGCTACCTGACTGGCGACAAATTCGGCCGTGGCCATCCAGTTGGCCGAGGCGACGGCGTCGCAGATTTCGTCCTCCGGCGGCTGGTGCGCCAAAAAAAATCCCCGCGGACCGGCATAGACCATCAAGGCGCGCGTGACAAGCAAGCGTTCCAACGCCGCCACGATCGTCCGCACGCCTGCTCTACGGCTGGCGAACGCATCCACCAGCTCCCCGGTCATGGTGATGGCGTGGCTTACCGGCCCGGTAGCGCCCAACGCGGTCAACACCCGCGGTAGCACGCTGTCCAGCTCCCCGATGCCTCGCCACAATGCGCAAGCCTCCTGCGCCGCCACCAGCACGCGCCCGTCCCGGTCCAAGCCTGCCGCCTTGATATGAGCGCCGCCAATGTCCCAACCCACCGTCTCAATAGCCATGCTTACCAATCCACCAACACCCTTCGACCGGCTTTTGCATCCACGCTGGGCAAACGGCCGGTTTCGTACAAATTCAATATCAATGCCGCCGGGTTGCAGGGTAACGCCCGCCCCAGCGCGGAATAAGACGATGTCAAACGCGGATTAATTTCCAACACCACCGGGCCGCTTGCCGTCTGTATGAAGTCCACGCCGGCATACCCCTCCAACTCGGGAACGGCGGCGGCGATTTGTCGCGTCAACATAGAATATTGTCCCACGTCGTCCGTGATCGCGTTCACTTCGCATCCGGTGAGTCGAAAAGCGCCTTCGTCGGACAACGCCATCGATTGACGGTTTACGGTTAAGAGAGCGGCGTCGCCCCGCCAGAACAGCGCGCAAAGGCTCAGCGGAGCGCCGTGTACGTATGGCTGTATCAGCCAGTCGTTGGACGCCGCCTCCGCGCTATAGTTTTCCAGCTGGGCGGGACTCTCGACCACGTAAGTGTCTTGGCAGCCCACCCCATCGTCGGGCTTGACGACCCGAGGCCAGGGCAGGCCTGCCGGCACTTCCCGGACGCGATAAGTCGGCACGGCAGGCACGCCGTGAGCCGTCAAACGATCGACCGTTTGCCGCTTGCTCGTCGCGAGCGACACGCCCCCAGGCGGACAATTCAATAGCCGGACGCCGGATTGCGCCACGTCGCGGCACACGTGAGACAATACCCCGCCAGTCTCCGGCGCAATCGGCCATACGGCGTCGCATCGCTCCAACGCCGCGCGCCAAAGGTTCCGGAAGGACAGCGCACTCTCCACCGGCATCAATTGAACGCGAGGGTGATCGGCGTATTCCGGCAACGGCAAGCGGCCGTCCCAAGGAACGACGAGGCTGACGCCGGCAATGGAAAGCAGGTCGCAGGCGAGCGAGACCGCCATCGCGCGCCCTTCCCGCACCAACCCGGGCGGTAGCTCCAGCCCGGCCAGTCCGCCGCCGGTGATATATTCGAACAACAGGATTTTCATAGGCGCTGAATGCAAGTCGTACCCGTCGTCGATTTGAAAAACGGGGCGGCGGTTCATGCCGTCAAAGGCCAACGCGACGATTACCGGGAGCTACGGAGCCGTCTGTGCGACAGCGCGGCCCCCATGGCGGTCGTAGAAGGCCTGTTGCGCTTTTACCCTTTCCGCTGCATATATCTGGCGGACTTAAACGCATTGACCGGACAGGGCGATAATCGCGCCGCAATCAACCACCTCGCCCATCAATTCCCCTGCGTCGAATTTTGGGTAGACCAAGGCTGGCCCGACAACGCCACAAACCTCCCCGCGAACCTAATCCCCATCCTGGGCAGCGAATCCATGGACACCGCATGCGTGAGGCAGCTAGCGTCGTGGCAACACCGCGCAATTCTCTCCTTGGATTTTTTCGGCGAACGTTACTCGGGTCCGTCGGAGCTTTTGGAAACCCCGCAGAGCTGGCCGCTCCGCATCATCCTGATGACGCTGGGGCGTGTCGGCAGCGGCGCCGGCCCCGACTGGCCGAAATTACAGCGGCACCTGCACCACTATCCTCAACATCGCTGGATCGCCGCGGGAGGCGTTCGCCACGCCGAAGATCTGAGCAAATTAGCGGACATGGGAGTATGGGCCTGCCTAATCGCTTCCAGCCTCCATCAAGGCGCCATAACCGCGGAAAACCTAAGCGTCTACGCCTAAACGCACTATCGTTGTCCAAACTGCGAGGCTTAGACGGACAAAAAAAGCCGGCACAAGGCCGGCTTTTTTTTCAGTGTAGCGTTCGCTACTCCGCGTTGCGATCCACCAATTCGATGTATGCCATCGGAGCTGCGTCGCCGGCGCGGAAACCGCACTTGAGGATACGCAAATAGCCACCGGGGCGCTGTTTGAAACGCGGACCCAGATCGCTGAACAACTTGCCGACAACTTCCTTATCGCGCAAACGTGCGAATGCCAAACGACGGTGGGATACGCTATCTTCTTTCGAAAGCGTAATCAGCGGCTCGGCGAAGCGACGCAGTTCTTTTGCCCTCGGCAGGGTGGTCTTGATGATTTCATGGCGAAACAAGGAAACCATCAAACCTTGGAGCAGCGACTTGCGTTGGCTGCTGTCCATGTTAAATTTTCTTCCGGCCTTACGGTGACGCATATTCTTTTATCTGCCTTGCTTAACTATCTAATTGGTTATGCAGCCCGGCTACGGTCCTTAAGGGATTCCGGCGGCCAATTCTCCAACCGCATGCCGAGTGAGAGACTTTTGGACGCCAACACGTCCTTAATCTCGGTCAGCGACTTCTTGCCCAGATTCGGAGTGCGCAGCAACTCGACTTCCGTACGCTGAATCAAATCCCCGATGTAGAAGATATTCTCAGCCTTGAGGCAGTTAGCCGAACGAACGGTGAGTTCGAGGTCGTCTACGGGACGCAACAGAATCGGATCGAATTCCGGCTTCTCGTCGTAGCTGGATACCGGCATCACCTCGCCCTTCAGCTCGACGAACACAGCAAGGTGCTCGACCAATATGCGGGCGGCCGCTTTGATCGTCTCTTCCGGGTCAACCGTGCCGTTGGTCTCGATATCGATGACCAATTTGTCCAGGTCCGTACGCTGTTCCACACGAGCGTTCTCGACGTTATAGGCGACGCGACGGATGGGGGAGAAAGAGGCATCGAGATGCAGCGTCCCCACCGCGCTGGACTCCATCGCGGCACGACGGTTCAGCGCGGTCTGGTAACCGCGGCCTTTTTCAACCTTCAGCGTCGCATTCAACTTTCCGGAATCGTTCAGCGTCGCCAGCACCAAATCGCCGTTAACGATTTCTACGTCGGGCCCGCCGACCAAATCAGCCGCAGTGACGACGCAGGGGCCGGTCTTGTCGACCCGGAGGATGGCCTGGCTCGCTCCGCCATGCAGCCTGACGGCCAAGTTTTTGAGGTTCAGCAAAATATCGATGACATCCTGCTCAACTCCTTCAATGGCGCCATATTCATGCAACACGCCTTCAATCTGCACCTCGGTGACCGCACATCCCGGAATCGAGGAAAGAAGTACGCGACGCAGCGAACTGCCAAGCGTGTGCCCATAACCCCGCTCCAGCGGCTCGATAACCACCCTGGCGGTGTGAGTCTTGGCTGACTGAATGTCGACCACTCGCGGCTTAAGCAACTCCCAGACTTGATTTTGCATCGGTAAACCTTGTTTGAGCCTTACTTCGAGTACAACTCAACGACCAACTGTTCGTTGATGGCGCTGCCTAACTCTGCTCTATCCGGAGCGCTCTTGAAAACGCCACGCAAGGCCGCGGTTTCGACGTCAACCCAATTCGGAAGACCATACTGCTCGGCATAGGCCATCGCATCGATAACCCGCTGCTGCTTCTTTGCGCGTTCGCGCACTTCAACAGTGGATCCAGCAGCAACCTGATAGGAAGCGATATTGATAACTTGCCCATCTACCGTTATGCCTTTGTGGCTCACCAGCTGGCGGGCTTCCGCACGCGTGGCCGCAAAGCCCATACGATAAACGACGTTATCCAGTCGGCTTTCCAGGATGTTCAGCAGGTTTTCACCGGTAGAACCCTTGCGGCTAGCGGCGACCTGATAGTAGTTGCGGAACTGCCGTTCCAAGACACCATAGATGCGACGAAGCTTTTGCTTCTCGCGCAGCTGCAAACCATAGTCAGACGTGCGCGTCTTGCGCAGGCCATGCTGTCCCGGGGGCTGGTCCAATTTGCACTTGGACTCAATCGCCTTACCGCGCGACTTCAGGAATAGATCCGTACCTTCGCGGCGGCTCAGTTTGCACTTCGGGCCAATGTATCTTGCCATTAAAACTCTCCAGCCAAATCAGACGCGACGTTTCTTGGGCGGACGGCAGCCGTTATGCGGAATCGGCGTTACGTCCTCGATGTTGGTAATCTTAAAGCCCAAATTGTTGAGCGAACGAACTGCCGACTCACGGCCGGGGCCGGGGCCTTTCACTCTGACGTCGAGATTTTTCAAACCGTATTCTTTCGCCTGAACGCCAGCGCGTTCCGCCGCCACCTGCGCCGCAAACGGGGTGCTCTTTCTGGAGCCACGGAACCCGGAGCCACCGGAGGTAGCCCATGCCAACGCATTGCCCTTGCGGTCGGTGATGGTGATTATGGTGTTGTTAAACGAGGCGGAGATGTGAGCGATCCCGTCGGAAACGTCCCGTTTAATGCGCTTTTTTGTGCGGCCTGCTGTTGCCATTTTTTAGTTACCCAGTGTTCGGCGAATCTACGCGATTACTTCTTGATCGGACGCCGCGGCCCCTTGCGGGTGCGGGCGTTAGTTTTCGTACGCTGACCGCGTACAGGCAAGCCGCGACGATGGCGGAACCCACGGTAGCAGCCCAGGTCCATCAAACGCTTGATGCTCATGGACACCTCGCGGCGCAGGTCGCCCTCAACCACGAATTTCGCAACCTCGACGCGCAGGGTTTCCACCTCCGCATCACTTAGGCTCTTGACCTTGGAAGCCGGGTCAATGCCCGCGCGCTCACAAATCATTTTCGAGCGAGTACGACCTATCCCATAAATTGCCGTAAGGGAGATCACGACGTGTTTATGGTCAGGAATATTTACGCCTGCAATACGTGCCATTTACATTTTTCTCCGCGACGATCGCGATAATTTGAAGCCAATTAACCTTGGCGCTGTTTATGCCGGGCCTCTGCGCAAATAACCCGAACCACGCCGTTACGCCGAACAATTTTGCAATTGCGGCACAATTTCTTTACCGATGCGCGTACTTTCATTTCTACTCGTTCCTTAGCGGCGAATCCGCGATTATCAACGTTTGGATTTAAGATTCGCTTTTTTAAGCAGCGACTCGTATTGGTGAGATATCAGATGGGACTGGACCTGACTGATAAAATCCATAACCACAACCACAATAATCATCAACGACGTGCCACCGAAATAAAACGGGACATTCCAGTACAAGATGAGAAATTCCGGAAGCAAGCACACCGCCGTAATGTATATACCGCCGGCCAAAGTGAGCCTGGACATCACGCCGTCAATGTAAGCGGCGGTCTGTTGGCCCGGACGAATGCCGGCGATGAATGCGCCAGACTTCTTCAGATTCTCGGCCGTTTCCTTGGTGTTGAACACCACCGCCGTGTAGAAGTAACAGAAGAAGATGATCGCAGCAGCATAGCACAGTATATAGATAGGCTGCCCCGGAGACAAGGCAGTGGCCACATCCTGCAACCAACCCATGTGCTCCGTGTTGGCAAACCAGCTAGCCACCGTGGCCGGGAACAAAATTATGCTGGAGGCGAAAATGGGCGGAATCACACCGGACATATTGATCTTCAACGGCAGGAAGCTCGCCTGCCCACCGCTAGCGCGGCCGCCATGCTGATTTTTCGGATAGTTGATCTGGATGCGGCGCTGCCCCCGCTCTACGTAAACTACGTAGGCAGTCACCGCCACCGCGACCACGAACAACCCGATAACGGCGAACGGACTCATTTCGCCCGTGCGGGCCAACTCCAGCGTGCCGCCGACAGCGGGAGGCAGGCCGGCAACGATACCCGCAAAGATGATGATGGAAATGCCGTTACCGATACCCCTCTCGGTGACCTGCTCCCCTAACCACATTAGGAACATCGTCCCGGCGACCAAGCTCAACGAGGTCACAAAAACAAATTGAAAGCCCGGAGTCGAAACCACCGGCAAGCCGCCGGCGGTCTGATTTTGCAACGCCATACCGACGCCGACCGACTGGAACGCCGCCAACACAACCGTCCCATAACGGGTATATTGGTTGATCTTCCTGCGCCCCGCCTCGCCTTCCTTCTTGGTCTCTTCCAGCTTCGGAATGACCATGGTCATCAGCTGCATGATGATAGACGCGGAAATATACGGCATGATGCCCAGCGCCAAGATACTCAGGCGCTTCAGCGCGCCGCCGGAGAACATGTTAAACATGTCCAATATCGAGCCGCCCTGCTGTTGAAACATCAGAGCCAGCGCCTTGGAATCGATTCCGGGAACCGGAATGTGGGCGCCGATGCGGTAAACGACCAGCGCACCTAGCACGAACAACAGACGCTGGCGAAGTTCCGCCAGTTTGCCGAAGCGATCGGCGCCGAAGGGGTTTGGCGTGCTCACCTTTAGGCCTCGACTTTTCCGCCAGCCTGTTCGATGGCCGCTTTGGCACCCGCAGTAACGGCAACACCTTTTACCGTAAGGGCTTTCGCGATCACGCCGGTGTTTATGATCTTCACGCGCTTCGCATTAGATGCAACCAGGCCGGCATCCTTCAGCGCAGCGATGGTCACTTCACCTTCCAGACGAGCGACATCCGACAAGCGCACCTCGGCGGAAAAAGGCTTCATGGGAGAGTTGAAGCCGACCTTCGGCAGCCGTCTCTGCAGCGGCATCTGACCGCCTTCGAAGCCGACTTTATGGTAGCCGCCAGCGCGAGCCTTCTGACCCTTATGACCCTTGCCACTGGTTTTACCCAACGTACTGCCAATCCCGCGACCAAGACGCACGCGATCCGGGCGACTTCCTTCTTCCGCTCTTAAATTGTTCAGACGCATATCACTGCTCCTCGACGCGAACCATGTAGGACACCTTGGCAATCATGCCTCGAGTGCACGGGGTGTCTTCGACTTCCACGGTGTTGTGGATCTTGCGAATCCCCAAACCAATAAGACACGCCTGATGGCTGGCCTTGCGGCCGTGCTTACTTTTAATCAACGTCACACGCAATTTGGAAGCCATGATCTTAGCCCGTAATTTCTTCAACCGTCAGGCCGCGCTTCGCCGCAATTTGCTTCGGGTCGCGAACCATGTTCAACCCTTCGAGCGTGGCACGAACCACGTTGATGGGATTATTAGAGCCGATGCACTTCGCCAAAACGTTGTGAATTCCCACAACCTCAAACACAGCGCGCATTGGGCCGCCAGCGATGATCCCGGTACCTTCCGAAGCAGGCTGCATGTGAACCTTAGCCGCGCCACACTCCGCAGTCACCGCATGATGCAGGGTCGTGCCGTTTAGGCGAACCTTACGCATGTTCTTCTTGGCCTGCTCCATGGACTTTTGTATAGCAACCGGCACTTCGCGCGCCTTCGCAAGACCATATCCAACCTGACCGTTGCCATCGCCGACCACCGTCAGGGCGGTGAAGCCAAATACACGGCCGCCTTTCACCACCTTCGCTACGCGGCGTACCGCGACCAATTTTTCCTGAAGGGTGCCCGCGCCTGCAGCGGCGGAACCTTGATTACTTTGAGCTCTAGGGGTAGCCATGGTGAACCTCAGAATTGAAGGCCAGCTTCGCGGGCCGCGTCAGCCAGAGCTTTCACCCGGCCATGATATTTAAAGCCGGAGCGATCAAAAGCCACCTTGGTTACACCAGCAGCGGTTGCACGTTCTCCAATTGCCTTACCTACGGCCACCGCGGCCGACGAGTTACCCGTATGCGCGCCAGCCAGAGCTTTGCGCACCTCGGGATCGAGCGTGGAGGCGGATGCCATCACCGTCGCGCCATCTGCGCTGAATACCTGCGCGTAGATGTGGCTTGGGGTGCGATGAATCGTTAGACGGTTAGCGCCTAAGCGCTTAATGGAAGCTCGGGCCTTTACAGCACGACGCCTACGGGACGCTTTCTTATCCATGGTATGAAACTTTATTTCTTCTTGGCTTCTTTACGCACAATAATTTCGTCCGAATAACGGATGCCCTTGCCTTTATAAGGCTCGGGACCACGAAACGCTCTTATATTTGCGGCCACCTGGCCTACGACCTGCCGATCGCACCCCTTCACGAGGATTTCCGTTTGGCTTGGAGTCTCAACAGTAATTCCGGCGGGTGCCTCGAATTCGATGGGATGAGAGTATCCAAGAGACAAGCTGACCGTAGAACCTTTTGCCTGCGCTCTGTAACCGACGCCGACCATGGTCAACTTACGCTCGAACCCCTCCGACACGCCCTTGACCATATTAGCCAGGATCGCGCGCGCGGTTCCCGCTTGTTGAGTAGAGCTCCCGTCGGAAGGCAGCGCCACCTTGGCAACACCTGCGTCAACGATGATTTCCACAGAAGAATTGACCGCTTGAGACAAAGTCCCTTTCGGCCCCTTAACCGTAAGCTGCCCGGAAGTGAAGCTCACTTCCACGCCCTTCGGCAATACGACAGGATTTTTAGCTACCCGAGACATGAAAACTCACCTTAAGGCTTATGCCACCAGACAAATCACTTCGCCGCCCAAGGACTGGGCGCGAGCAGCGCGATCCGTCATCACGCCCTTAGAAGTGGATACAACAGCTACACCGAGACCACCCATAACCTTAGGCAACTCGTCCTTGGACCGATAGATACGCAGCCCTGGGCGACTTACGCGCTTAACCATCTCGATTACGGGGACTCCGTGATGGTATTTCAACGTGACGCTCAAGCGTTCCTTGCCGTTCTCGTTGGAAGCCGAAAAACCGCTGATGTAGCCTTCAGCCGCGAGCACCTTGCAAAGCGCCTTTTTTTGTTTAGAGGACGGCATGCTCACCTCGGCCTTTCCGGCCATCTGGCCGTTACGAATCCGGGTCAACATATCCGCGATGGGGTCGGTCATGCTCATAGTAATATTCTTCGCTGAATCAATTGCTTGAAGGGTGCTCTTTTACCAGCTGGCCTTGGTAACACCAGGCACATCGCCGCGCATCACGGCAGCACGAAGCATATTACGGCCAAGCCCGAACTTGCGGTAATACCCATGCGGGCGCCCGGTCAGGGAGCAACGGTTTCTCGCACGGCAGGCCGACGAATCCCGCGGCAGTTTCTGCAGAGCTACGGTGGCGACGTGCTTCTGCTCAAAGCTGGCCGTCTGGCTGCTGATAATCGCCTTTAGCTCTTTGCGCTTTGCAGCGTGCTTGTCGGCCAGTTTCGCCCGTTTTACTTCGCGGGCTTTCATCGACTTCTTAGCCATACCTATTATTCGCTCTTGGTCCGGAAAGGAAACTTGAACATTTCCAACAACGCCCGAGCCTCTTCGTCGCCGCGAGCAGTCGTCGTAATAGTGATATCAAGACCGCGCAGCGCGTCGATCTTGTCGTAATCGATTTCCGGGAAAATAATCTGTTCCTTCACGCCCATGGAGTAGCTGCCGCGACCATCAAACGAGCGCGGATTCAACCCACGGAAATCCCGAACACGCGGCATTGCGACATTGATTAGGCGATCCAGAAACTCGTACATGCGCTCGCGACGCAGAGTAACTTTGCAACCGATGGGCATTCCGTCGCGGATTTTGAACCCGGCGATGGACTTGCGCGCGATCGTGGCGACCGGCTTTTGCCCACTGATTTTCGCCAAATCTTCGATAGCTGCCTGCAGGATTTTCTTGTCCGCCACCGCTTCGCCAACACCCATATTCAGGGTAATTTTCGTAATGCGGGGCACCTGCATGATGCTGCTATAGCCGAAACGCGTCATCAGCGCAGGGCGGATTTCTTCATTATATGTTTTTTGCAACCTAGCCATGGGGTCCGGTGTTCCTCTTAAGACTACGCGTCTACCGCTTCGCTGGTGGACTTGAAAACCCTGATCTTCCGGCCGTCTTCCAAGGTACGAATACCTACTCGATCCGCCTTTTTCGTCGCAGGGTTAAACAACGCGACGTTAGAAACGTGAATTGACAGCGTCTTATCGACGATACCGCCCTCGACGCCACGGGCAGGCATGGGCTTAACATGCTTCTTGACGACATTGATGCCTTCAACAAACACGCGATGCTCATCAACAGACATGACGGCGCCGCGCTTGCCCTTATCTTTTCCGGCAATAACGACGACCTGATCGCCTTTCTTTATCTTACGCATTTTTTTCCGCCTTCCGTTACAGTACTTCTGGAGCCAGCGAAATAATTTTCATGAACCGCTCAGTCCGAAGCTCGCGGGTGACCGGCCCAAAAATGCGCGTACCGATAGGCTGGAGCTTATTGTCGAGCAGCACGGCAGCATTTCCGTCGAAACGGATCTGAGAACCATCCGGGCGGCGAATGCCCTTGCGGGTCCTGACGACGACGGCATTGTGAACTTCGCCTTTCTTCACTCGGCCACGAGGAATGGCATCCTTAATGCTGACTTTAATAATGTCACCAATGGCTGCGTATCGGCGCTTCGACCCGCCCAACACCTTTATGCACATTACCCGCTTTGCCCCGCTGTTATCAGCAGCATCGAGGCAGCTTTGCATCTGAATCATGGTATCTCGCTTTTCTTTCGACTAATTGCCCAGCGCCACTCGCGATCAGACAGGGGCTTTTTCAACAACCTTCAAAACCTGCCAGCTTTTGCTCTTGGACATCGGCCGGGAGGGAGTCAACACCACCAAATCCCCTTCGGAAGCGTCGCCCTGCTCGTCGTGAGCGCGAACCTTGGTGGTCTTACGAGTAATTTTGCCGTAAAGCGCATGAGGAACCAGGCGCTCCACCGAAACCGTCACACTCTTCTCACCTTTAGCGCTTACCACGCGGCCGGTAACGGTACGGATCTTTTTTTCGCTTTCGCTCATCACTTTGCCTCGGCGAGCTGCTTTCGCACAGTCATAATTCTTGCCACTTCGCGACGAACCTGACGCACATCGTGGGTTTTGCTCAACTGCCCGGTTGCCTTCTGCATCCGCAAGTTGAACTGCGTACGATATAACTCTCCGAGCATTTCGTCAAGTTCTGCGACGCTTTTCTGCCTTAGTTCGCTTGCTTTCATTACATCACCGTACGCTGTACAAACGCTGTCTTGACCGGCAGCTTGGCAGCGGCCAGACGAAATGCTTCGCGCGCCACTTCCTCGCTAACCCCCTCAATCTCGTAAAGCACAACGCCAGCCTTGATGTCGGCGACCCAGTACTCCACGCTACCTTTACCGCTGCCCATACGAACTTCCAACGGCTTCGTCGAAATGGGCTTGTCAGGGAATACGCGAATCCAAATTTTCCCGCCGCGCTTCACATGGCGAGAAACCGCGCGTCGAGCGGCCTCAATCTGGCGAGCGGTGATACGGCAACCGTTGACTGCCTTCAAACCGTATTCGCCGAAGCTGACTTTCGAGCCACGCCCAGCCAATCCCGACTTGACAGTTTTATGCGTTTTTCTGAATTTTGTGCGTTTAGGCTGTAACATTACTTTTCACCCATGCCCTCAAACGAATCGTTCGTCGGGGTTAAACACTTCACCCTTGAAGATCCATACTTTCACCCCGATCACACCGTAGGTGGTATGCGCTTCGGCGAAGCCATAATCGATGTCGGCCCTCAAGGTGTGCAAGGGCACCCGTCCCTCGCGATACCACTCGGTACGCGCGATTTCAGCGCCGTTCAGTCGGCCCGCAGCGTTAATCCGTATTCCTTCGGCACCGAGGCGCATGGCGTTCTGCAGCGCGCGCTTCATTGCGCGGCGAAACATGATGCGCTTTTCCAACTGTTGGGCGACACCTTCCGCAACCAACTGCGCATCCAGTTCCGGCTTACGAATTTCCTCGACACTCACCTGAACAGGGATACCCAAGAATCCGGAGACGGACTTACGCAGCTGCTCGATATCCTCGCCACGCTTGCCTATCACAAGACCCGGACGCGCCGTGTGAACCGTAACCTGCGCACTGTTTGCCAGACGGTTGATCTGGATACGGCTGACGGAGGCGTGTTCTAGCTTCTTTTTCAGAAACTCGCGCAGCTTGAGATCCTGATACAAATATTTGGCGTAGTTCGCCTTGTCCGCATACCAGCGGGAAGACCAATCTCTTACGTGTCCGAGCCGGATACCGGTGGGGTGTACCTTCTGTCCCATTTTTCGAGCCTTTGGCTATTTATCGGTGAGTTTTACGACGACGTGGCAAGTACGCTTCAGAATGCGATTCGCGCGGCCCTTCGCTCGCGGCATAAGGCGCTTCAACGAAGGACCTTCATCTACGTAAATAGCCCCAACCTTCAATTCGTCGATGTCGGCGCCCGCATTGTTCTCCGCATTCGCCACAGCCGACTCCAACACCTTAAGGACGATGTCAGCAGCCTTTTTTTGACTAAAACGCAGGGTGTTCAGCGCCGACTCAACCTTCTGACCGCGAATCTGGTCAGCCACGAGCCGTGTTTTCTGCGCCGAAGAGCGAGCGAACGAGAGCTTAGCTTTAACTTCCATCTGGGTCCCGCCTTATCTGGCCTTTTTGTCGGCCTGGTGGCCTTTGTAAGTACGAGTCGGTGCAAATTCACCCAACTTGTGACCAATCATGTTTTCGCTGATCAATACCGGCACGTGCTGCTTGCCGTTATGTACTGCGATTGTGAGTCCGATCATGTCCGGAAACACCATGGAACGGCGCGACCAAGTTTTGATCGGGCGTTTTCCGCCGGACGCCGCTGCTTCCTCCACCTTCTTCAACAGATGGTGGTCGATGAAAGGGCCTTTTTTAATAGAACGTGGCACGACCGCTTCCCCTTGAATTATTTCGCTTTGCGACTTCTAACAATCAGTTTTCCGGTACGCTTATTGTGCCGGGTCTTATAGCCCTTGGTGGGGATACCCCACGGGGTCACCGGATGGCGACCGCCGGAGGTGCGGCCTTCGCCGCCGCCATGGGGGTGGTCCACCGGGTTCATAACAACACCTCGAACGGTAGGACGAATTCCCCGCCAACGGGAGGCACCGGCCTTACCCAATGAGCGCAGGTTATGCTCGCTGTTGCCAACTTCGCCGAACACGCCCTTGCAGTCCGCCGGAACCTTGCGCATTTCACCGGAACGCAAACGAATCGTCGCATACGCGCCTTCCTTTGCGACCATCTGCACAGAAGCGCCTGCGCTACGGGCAAGCTGGGCACCACGGCCCGGCTTCAACTCGACGCAGTGAATAATGGAGCCTACCGGCATGTTACGCAGCGGCATGCAATTGCCGGTTTTAACGGGCACGAAATCGCCCGAAACGACTTCGTCACCGACAGCCAGCCCTTTCGGAGCCACAATGTAACGCCGCTCGCCGTCGCGATACAGGATCAGAGCGATGTTGGCGCTACGGTTCGGATCGTATTCAATGCGCTCAACCTTGCCAGCTACGCCGACCTTGTTTCGCTTGAAGTCGATCAGACGGTATTGACGCTTGTGCCCACCGCCTTGGTGACGAACGGTAATGCGTCCGACGCTGTTGCGCCCGCCATTCTTGGCCAGGTTCTCGACCAGAGAACGCACGGGCTTGCCCTTGTGCAATCCGTCGGTGCGAACTTTGACCACAAAACGCGTGCCCGCGGAAGTGGGTTTTTTCTTGATAATCGCCATCGCTCTAACCTACTGTGAAAACTTAAGCTGTACCGAAGTTGATGTCGTGGCCCGGCTTAAGCTTTACGTATGCTTTTTTCCAGTCCGACCGTTTGCCGATGAAACGCCCAGTGCGCTTATTCTTGCCTTTGACGTTCAAAACACGGACCGAGTCGACCTCAACTTTAAACATCAATTCTACAGCACGGCGGATCTGATCCTTTTCCGCTTCCGGCAACACGCGAAACACAACCGCAGCGCCTTTTTCAGCAGCCAACGTGCTCTTTTCCGAGATTACCGGCGCCAGGATAACCCGACTCAGTTGCTTTTGGTTCATTTGAGTCTCTCCTCAAGGCTCTTCAGCGCCGCTCTCGTAGCGATAACGCGATCTGCTGAAACCAAGGTGTACGGGTCCAAACTGGTCACGGTGGAGAGTGCAACGTTGGGCACGTTACGTGCACCCAACCACAAATTCTCTTCAATCGTCTCCGTAACAATCAAGGTACGCGTACGGCCAACTTGGCCGATACGATCGACGAAAGCTTTGGTGCGCGGCTCGGCGGGTACCAAAGCGTCGTTGACGCTGACGCGCCCTTGCCGCAGCAACTCGGACAAAATGGAGCACATCGCGGCGCGATACATTTTGCGGTTGACTTTTTGGCTATAGTCGCGCGGACGGGCGGCAAACGTCACACCACCGGTGCGCCACAACGGGCTACGGCTGGTGCCCGCGCGAGCGCGGCCGGAGCCCTTCTGCTTCCAGGGCTTAACGCCACCGCCGCTAACGTCGGAGCGGGTCTTTTGCGCCTTGGTGCCGGCCCGGGCCTTAGCCATATAGGCTACGACCACTTGATGCACCAAACCTTCGTTGTATTCCTTGCCGAAGACTTCATCGGCGACTTGCGCTGCCGCGCCACCGTTGTCGCTTGCAGGTACTTGCACGCTCATGCTCACTTGCCTCTACGTTTTTTTGCGGCCGGCTTCACCACCACGAATCCGCCCTTGGGTCCGGGAATCGCGCCTTTGATCAGCAACAGCCCGCGCTCTTTATCTACGCCGAACACCGTGAGGTTCGGGACAGTGCAGTTCACCGCACCCATATGGCCCGACATGCGCTTGCCCTTGAACACGCGCCCCGGCGTCTGGTTCTGGCCGATGGAGCCATGACCGCGATGGGACAGCGAGTTACCGTGGGTCGCGTCTTGCGTCGCGAAGTTGTGTCTCTTAACTACGCCGGCGAAGCCCTTGCCGATGGTCACACCGCGCACATCGACGGTTTGCCCTTCTTCAAACACTTCAACGCCAAAGGCGGATGCCAGCGCCGGGACAGCTTCGCCTTCCTCCAGTCGGAATTCGAGTACTTTCTTGGCGGTGCCGGTCTGGGCTTTCCCGAAGTGTCCGGCCATGGGCTTGTTTACACGAGAAGCCTTCTTCTCACCCACGCCCACCTGAACAGCGCTGTAGCCGTCATTTTCCGGCGTCTTAACTTGCAGTACGCGGTTGTCCTGAACGCGAACCACGGATACAGGAACGGAAACTCCCTGCTCGGTGAATACGCGGGTCATACCGCACTTTTGGCCTACTAAACCGATAGCCATCTCAATTAGCTCCCGTGCTGCGCTTAGCTCAGTTTGATCTGTACGTCCACGCCCGCAGCCAGATCCAGCTTCATGAGGGCATCAACGGTCTTATCGGTCGGGTCAACGATGTCGAGCAACCGCTTATGGGTACGCAACTCATACTGATCCCGAGCATCTTTGTTCACGTGCGGAGAGGTCAATACCGTCCACCGCTCCTTCTTAGTCGGCATCGGGATGGGGCCCAAAACCTGGGCGCCTGTGCGCTTAGCGGTCTCGACGATCTCCGACGCCGAACGATCAATCAGACGATGATCGAACGCTTTCAACGAAATACGAATGCGCTGCTTTGCCATATCAATTACTCAATAATCTTCGAAACCACACCGGCGCCGACGGTACGGCCGCCTTCGCGCACTGCGAAACGCAAACCGTCTTCCATCGCGATCGGGGCGATGAGCTTAACCGTCACTTTGACGTTGTCGCCCGGCATTACCATTTCCACGCCTTCCGGCAGGTCGATGGCTCCGGTCACGTCGGTGGTACGGAAGTAAAACTGCGGGCGGTAGCCGTTGAAGAACGGCGTGTGACGGCCGCCTTCATCCTTCGACAGGACGTAGATTTCCGCTTCGAAGTGGGTGTGCGGCTTGATCGAGCCCGGCTTTGCCAGCACTTGGCCGCGTTCCACGTCTTCGCGCTTGGTGCCGCGCAGCAGTACGCCGACGTTGTCACCCGCTTGACCTTGGTCCAGCAGCTTGCGGAACATTTCTACGCCGGTGCAGGTGGTCTTGACGGTGTCTTTCAGACCGACGATTTCCACCTCTTCGCCTACTTTGACGATGCCGCGTTCGACACGGCCGGTCACCACGGTGCCGCGGCCAGAGATGGAGAATACGTCTTCGATCGGCATCAGGAACGGGCGGTCGATGGGACGCTCCGGTTCCGGGATGTAGCTGTCCATGGCTTCTACCAGCTTCTTGACCGCCGGCACGCCGATGTCGCTCTGGTCGCCTTCCAGCGCCTTCAGGGCGGAGCCCACGATGATGGGGGTGTCGTCGCCGGGGAAGTCGTACTTGCTCAACAAGTCGCGCACTTCCATTTCCACCAGCTCGATCAGCTCGGCGTCGTCAACCATGTCGGCCTTGTTCAGGAAGACAACGATGTAGGGCACGCCTACCTGACGAGCCAACAGGATGTGCTCGCGGGTCTGCGGCATGGGGCCGTCGGCGGCGGAGCAAACCAGGATCGCACCGTCCATCTGTGCGGCGCCGGTGATCATGTTCTTCACGTAGTCGGCGTGGCCCGGGCAGTCCACGTGCGCGTAGTGGCGGTTCGGGGACTCGTACTCCACGTGCGCCGTGGCGATCGTGATGCCGCGTGCGCGCTCTTCCGGAGCGTTGTCGATCTGGTCGTAGGCTTTGAACTCGCCGCCGTGCAATTCCGCCATGCACTTCGTCAGCGCCGCCGTCAGCGTCGTCTTGCCATGGTCAACGTGACCAATCGTGCCCACGTTTACGTGCGGCTTCTTGCGCTCGAATTTTTCTTTAGCCACGGTACACCTCAGTGATTCAAATGCTTAGCTGTTAGCTTTTTTAATGACCGCATCGGCGACATTGGCCGGCGCTTCCTGGTATTTCTCAAACTGCATCGAGTACGTCGCACGACCTTGAGTGGCGGAACGAAGGTCGGTGGCGTAACCGAACATCTCGGCCAACGGCACTTCCGCGTTCACAACCTTTCCGGAAGGCGATTCGTCCATACCCAAAATCATGCCGCGCCGACGGTTGATGTCGCCTACGACATCGCCCATGTACTCTTCCGGCGTCACAACCTCGACCTTCATGATCGGCTCAAGCAAAGCGGGATTTGCCTTCTTGGCGCCCTCTTTGAAACCCATCGAGCCGGCAATTTTGAAGGCCATTTCGTTGGAGTCCACTTCGTGGTAAGAGCCGTCAAAAATCGTGACCTTGACGTCGACCACAGGGAAGCCGGCAATCACACCGTTCTGCATTTGTTCCTGGATGCCTTTATCCACGGCAGGAACATACTCGCGCGGCACAACGCCGCCCACGATGGCATTGACGAATTCGTAGCCCTTACCCGGCTCCTGCGGTTCGATGCGCAACCAAACGTGACCGTACTGACCGCGGCCGCCGGACTGGCGAACAAACTTACCTTCCTGCTCGACCGATTTGCGAATCGTTTCGCGATAAGCCACCTGCGGCGCGCCGACATTGGCCAAAACGTTAAATTCGCGCTTCATGCGGTCAACGATAATCTCGAGATGCAGTTCGCCCATGCCCGAAATAATCGTTTGGCCGGTTTCCTCGTCGGTATGAACACGGAACGACGGATCTTCTTGGGCCAGCTTATTCAGCGCGATGCCCATCTTTTCCTGATCCGCCTTGGTTTTCGGCTCTACAGCGACAGAGATCACCGGCTCAGGGAATTCCATGCGTTCCAGGGTGATGATTTCCTTCGGATCGCAGAGCGTGTCGCCCGTGGTGACTTCCTTCAGGCCGATGGCCGCCGCGATGTCGCCCGCGCGAACTTCTTTAATTTCTTCCCGGTTGTTGGCGTGCATCTGCACGATACGACCGATACGTTCGCGACGGTCCTTCACCGGATTGAATACGGTGTCGCCGGAATTCACCACACCGGAATAAACGCGGAAGAAGGTGAGAGCCCCGACGAACGGGTCGGTGGCGATTTTGAACGCCAAAGCAGAAAACGGCTGATCATCGGAAGAGGCGCGCGAACCTTCGCTCTCGTCATCCAGGATACCGGTCACAGCCGGCACCTCTACGGGAGACGGCAGGTACTCGATCACCGCGTCCAACATGGCCTGAACGCCTTTGTTCTTGAAGGCGGAACCGCACAGGGCCGGAACAATTTCGTTGGCGATGGTGCGAGCGCGCAAGCCGCTCTTGATTTCAGCAACGGAAAGCTCACCGCTCTCCAGATACTTTTCCATCAACTCTTCGTTGGACTCCGCAGCGGCCTCTACCATCTTCTCGTGCCATTCCTGGCAGGCGTCAACCATATCCTCCGGGATATCGCGCTCCTCGAACTTCATGCCCTGCGTGGAGTCGTCCCAGAAAATCGCCTTCATCTTGATGAGGTCGACGACGCCTTTAAAGTTTTCTTCTGCGCCGATGGGGAGCTGCAGCGGCACCGGCGACGCGTTAAGGCGCGTGCGAAGCTGCTCGACGACGCGCAGGAAATCGGCGCCGGAACGGTCCATCTTATTGACGAACGCGATACGCGGCACGCCGTATTTATTCGCCTGGCGCCACACGGTTTCGGACTGCGGCTCTACGCCACCGACCGCGCAGAAAACAGCGCAAGCGCCGTCAAGAACACGCAAGGAACGCTCAACTTCAATCGTGAAGTCCACGTGACCCGGGGTGTCGATGATATTGATACGGTGCTGCGGGAAGTTGCCGCCCATACCGGTCCAGAAACAGGTCGTCGCAGCGGAGGTGATAGTGATACCACGCTCCTGCTCCTGCTCCATCCAATCCATGGTCGCTGCACCGTCGTGCACTTCCCCGATCTTATGCGAAACACCCGTATAAAAGAGGACGCGCTCAGTCGTCGTCGTTTTACCGGCGTCAATGTGCGCCATGATACCGATGTTGCGATATCGTTCAATCGGAGTAGTACGTGCCACGAGTGCGAACCTTTTCTCAGTCAGGTGAATGCGAAAAACCCAAAACTACCAGCGGTAGTGGGAAAATGCCTTGTTGGCTTCAGCCATGCGATGCGTATCTTCACGCTTCTTTACTGCGGTGCCGCGATTCTCGCTGGCTTCCATCATCTCACCCGCCAAGCGGGCCGCCATGGACTTTTCCCCGCGCTTGCGGGCGGCATCGATCAACCAACGCATAGCCAGCGCGGTGCGACGGGAAGGACGAACCTCGACAGGAACCTGATAGGTGGCACCGCCAACACGACGGGACTTTACCTCAACCATCGGCTGCACGTTATCCAACGCCTTACCCAAAACACTGACGGAGTCGGAATGGCCGCGGCCTTCCATGATCTCCAGCGCACCGTAAACAATGCGCTCGGCGACGGATTTCTTACCGCTGTCCATCAACATATTGATGAATCGAGACAGGGTTTCGCTACCGTGACGCGGATCCGGGGTGATATCTCGCTTTGCAGCAAATCTTCTTCTAGACATGACGAATCCTAAACCTTATTTCTTCGGTCTTTTGGCGCCGTACTTGGAACGGGCCTGACGACGCTTCGCCACACCCGAGGTATCCAGGCTGCCGCGAACGATGTGGTAACGAACACCGGGCAAGTCCTTTACACGGCCGCCGCGGATCAGCACTACGGAGTGCTCCTGAAGGTTGTGACCTTCGCCGCCGATATAGCTGCTCACCTCGGCACCGTTCGTCAGACGCACACGCGCCACCTTACGCAGAGCCGAGTTCGGCTTTTTCGGCGTCGTGGTATAAACGCGTACACACACACCCCGCTTTTGCGGGCAACCGTCCAACGCGGGCACGTTGCTCTTCTCAAGCTTTCGTGTGCGCGGCTTCCGAACCAACTGGTTAATCGTGGGCATTCAAAACTCCGAACTCTGCCTTTGCGCCAATGTCATACCGAATATTCCGCACCGCCTTGACGGTGCCGCAATGCTCGCCTGCTCCAGCATTAATACCAATCCCGCGCCGAGGCACGGGATTTGCGATAGCCGCTTATTGTATGTTGACGCCGGCATGCTGTCAACCGGCGTCTTCAACTCAGTCCTCGCCGCTCAAGGCTTGCTTGAGGGCTTCCTCGGCTTCGACCATGTCGACGCCACTCGATACCGCTTCGGCCTCGACTTCTTCCAAGAGCTTGCGCTTGCGCTTGCGCTCCTGGTGATACGCCGAACCGGAACCCGCCGGGATCAAACGACCCACGATCACGTTTTCCTTCAAGCCGTGCAAACGGTCCACCGCACCGCGGATCGCCGATTCGGTCAACACACGGGTCGTCTCCTGGAACGAAGCAGCCGAGATAAACGACTCGGTGGACAACGATGCCTTCGTGATACCCAGCAGCACCGGCTCGTAACAAGCCGGAATCTTGCCTTCGGCGACGAGGCGCTCGTTCTCCTCCAGCACCCGCGACTTCTCGGCTTGTTCGCCGATGAGGTAGCTACTGTCGCCGGTAGACGTGATCTCCACCTTGCGCAGCATTTGCCGGATGATTACTTCGATGTGCTTATCGTTGATACGCACACCCTGAAGACGATAAACGTCCTGGATTTCCTTGACCAGGTAAGCCGCCAACTCCGTTACGCCGCGCAGACGCACGATATCGTGGGGCGTCAACTCGCCTTCGGCGATCGTTTCGCCCTGAGTCACGTGCTCGCCTTCGAACACGGTGACGTGACGCCACTTGGGAATCAGCGCTTCGTGCTGTTGCCCCTGGACATCGGTGATGATGACGCGGCGCTTGCCTTTGGTTTCCTTGCCGAAGCTAACCGTACCCGTCGCTTCCGCCAGGATCGCCGGATCCTTGGTTTTACGCGCCTCGAACAAGTCGGCCACGCGCGGCAGACCGCCAGTGATGTCACGGGTTTTCGACGATTCTTGCGGAATACGCGCCAATACGTCGCCCACTTCCACCATGCCGCCGTCGCGAGCGTTGATCACGGCACCGGACGGCAGGAAATACTGCGCCGGAATTTCGGTGCCCGGAATATTGATTTCGTTGCCCGATTCGTCCACCAGCTTCACCATCGGCCGCAAGTCTTTGCCGGCTGCGCCGCGCTGCTTGGGATCGATGACCACCAGCGAGCTCAAGCCGGTCACTTCGTCGGTGTGCTGACGAACGGTTACGCCGTCGATGAAATCCGTCAACTGCGCGCGACCGTTAACTTCGGTGATAACCGGGTGAGTATGGGGATCCCAATTCACCACGATCTCGCCGGCCTTGACGCGGCTCCCTTCGTCCACGGTCAAGACCGCGCCGTAAGGAATCTTGTAGCGCTCGCGCTCACGGCCATGCTCGTCGATCACGCTAACCTCGCCCGAACGCGAGACGGCAACCAAGTTGCCTTCTTTGTTGCGCACCGTTTTCAGGTTAGTCAAACGGATGGTGCCGGTCGACTTGACCTCCACGTTGCTGATGGCAGCGGAACGGGACGCCGCGCCCCCAATGTGGAAGGTACGCATGGTCAACTGGGTACCCGGCTCACCGATGGACTGAGCGGCGATAACGCCGATCGCTTCGCCGATGTTGACCAAATGCCCACGTCCCAAATCGCGGCCGTAACACGCCGCGCACACGCCGTAGCGGGTTTTGCAGCTAATTACCGAACGCACCGTGACGCTGTCGACGCTGTGTTGTTCCAACACGCCGACCCAATGCTCATCGAGCAACGTACCGGCGGGAGCCACCAATTCCTTGGAGGCCGGATCGAGAATATCCTCCGCCGCTACGCGACCGAGCACCCGCTCAGCCAGCGGTTCGACCACGTCGCCGCCTTCGATCAGCGGATTCATCACCAAACCTTCCTCGGTGCCGCAATCCAGTTCGGTAATCACCAGATCCTGGGCCACGTCCACTAGGCGGCGCGTCAGGTAGCCGGAGTTGGCGGTCTTCAACGCCGTATCCGCGAGGCCCTTACGAGCACCGTGAGTGGAAATGAAGTACTGCAGTACGTCCAATCCTTCGCGGAAATTCGCAGTGATCGGCGTTTCGATGATGGAGCCGTCAGGCTTGGCCATCAGGCCGCGCATACCGGCCAGCTGTCGAATCTGCGCAGCGGAGCCTCGAGCCCCGGAGTCGGCCATCATGTAGATGGAATTGAACGACTTCTGCGCCGCTTGCTTGCCTTCGGCGTCGAGCACGAAATCCGTGCCGAGCGTGTCCATCATGGCCTTGGCCACTTGGTCATTGGCATGCGACCAAATATCCACCACTTTGTTGTAACGCTCGCCGTCGGTCACTAGACCCGACGAATACTGGCTCTGAATTTCCTTCACCTCGCGATCGGCCGCTTGGATGATGTCCACCTTTTTGGCGGGGATTACCATGTCCTCGAAACCGATAGACACGCCGGCGATGGTCGCGTAGCGGAACCCCATGTACATCAACTGGTCGGCCAGCACCACCGAGACTTTGATGCCCAGCAGGCGATAAGCGGTATTGATCAGCTTAGAAATTGCCTTCTTGGTCATATCCTGGTTGACCATTTCGAACGGCAACCCCGGCGGCACGATCGTCCAAATGATGGCGCGGCCCACGGTGGTCTGTTCGCGGCGGGTTTCCGTAGTGCTGTTGCCGTCGGCGTCGACGACCGTCTCTGTGATGCGCACCTGGACCTTCGCCTGCAAATCCACCACCTTATTCAGGTAAGCGATCTGCACCTCGTCGACGTTGCTGAAGATCATGCCTTCGCCGGTGGCGTTGATGGATTCGCGGCTCATGTAATAGAGCCCCAACACCACGTCCTGGGTCGGGTTGATGATCGGCTCGCCGTTGGCGGGCGACAGGATGTTGTTGGTCGCCATCATCAAGGTGCGCGCCTCCATTTGCGCCTCGATGGACAACGGTACGTGGACGGCCATCTGGTCGCCGTCGAAGTCGGCGTTGAACGCGGTACACACCAACGGGTGCAACTGAATCGCCTTGCCTTCGATCAGCATCGGCTCGAACGCCTGAATGCCCAAACGGTGCAGCGTCGGCGCACGGTTCAGCAGGATGGGATGCTGGCGAATGACTTCGTCCAAGATATCCCACACCTCCGCGCTTTCCCGCTCGACCATCTTCTTGGCGGCTTTGATTGTGGTGGCCAAGCCGCGCAATTGCAGCTTGCTGAAAATAAACGGCTTGAACAGTTCCAAGGCCATTTTTTTCGGCAGGCCGCATTGGTGCAGCTTAAGGGTCGGACCGACCACGATCACGGAACGGCCGGAATAATCGACGCGCTTGCCCAACAGGTTCTGGCGGAAACGTCCCTGCTTGCCTTTGATCATGTCGGCCAAAGACTTAAGCGGGCGCTTGTTCGACCCGGTAATGGCGCGACCGCGGCGGCCGTTGTCCAACAGCGCGTCGACCGACTCCTGCAGCATGCGCTTTTCGTTGCGCACGATGATGTCCGGCGCATTCAAATCCAGCAACCGCTTCAAACGGTTGTTGCGGTTGATGACGCGGCGATACAAATCGTTGAGATCCGAGGTAGCGAAACGGCCGCCGTCCAACGGAACCAACGGCCGCAAGTCCGGCGGCAGAATCGGCAATACCGTGGGAATCATCCATTCCGGACGATTATTGGAGGACAACAACGATTCGATGGCCTTCTGCCGCTTGGTGAGCTTGCGGATTTTGGTTTCCGAGCTGGTTCCCGCGACGTCTTCGCGCAATCTGGCGATTTCCTGCGGCAGATCCATGGTCTTCAGCATGGCGTAAATCGCCTCGGCTCCCATGGTCGCGGTCATTTCATCGCCGTACTGTTCGACAGCCTCGTTGTACTCGTCTTCGCTGAGCAACTGGCCACGCTGCAACGGCGTACTGCCCGGATCGATCACGAGGAACGATTCGAAGTACAGCACCCGCTCAATTTCGCGCAAGGTAAGGTCCAACAAAAGCGCGATACGGGACGGCAGCGACTTAAGGAACCAGATATGCGCGACGGGGCTGGCCAGATCGATGTGGCCCATGCGTTCGCGGCGCACCTTGGACAAGGTCACCTCGACGCCGCACTTTTCGCAGATAACGCCGCGATGCTTGAGGCGCTTATATTTTCCGCACAAGCATTCGTAGTCGCTAACCGGGCCGAATATCTTGGCGCAGAACAAGCCGTCGCGCTCCGGCTTGAAGGTACGATAATTGATGGTTTCCGGCTTTTTCACTTCGCCGAAGGACCAGGAGCGAATGGTGTCGGGCGAAGCCAAGCCGATACGAATCGCATCGAACTCTTCAACCTGACCCTGTCTTTTCAGAAAGTTAATCAAATCTTTCAAGGCCTTGTCTCCTAATCGGATATGCAGTCACGTGCTATTTCTGGGGGCAGCCCGGTGATGCCCGGGCTGCCGACGCTCTATTACTTATTCCTGATCCAGCTCGATATTGATGCCGAGGGAACGGATTTCCTTGATAAGCACGTTGAACGATTCGGGCATGCCCGCTTCCATGGTGTGGTTACCGTCCACGATGTTTTTGTACATCTTGGTGCGGCCGTTGACGTCGTCCGATTTCACGGTGAGCATTTCCTGCAAGGTGTACGCGGCGCCATAGGCCTCCAGCGCCCACACTTCCATTTCACCGAAGCGTTGTCCGCCGAACTGCGCCTTGCCGCCCAAGGGCTGCTGAGTCACCAAGCTGTACGGCCCCGTCGAACGGGCGTGCATCTTGTCATCCACCAAGTGGTTGAGCTTGAGCATGTACATATAGCCCACCGTGACCGGGCGCTCGAAGCGCTCGCCGGTTCGGCCGTCGTGCAGGTAGGTCTGGCCGCTTTCCGGCAAACCCGCCAGACGCAATAGCGCCTTGATGTCCTCTTCCGCGGCGCCGTCGAACACCGGAGTGCCCATGGGGACACCGCCCTTCAGGTTGGCGGCCAGTTCCAGCACCTCTTTGTCGCTCAGGGAAGCGATATCCTCGTGTCGACCGCTGCCGCTGTTGTAAACCTGTTCCAGGAATTGACGGATCTCTTGGATCTTGGCCTGGGCCTCGAGCATCTGGGTGATCTTGTGACCCAGACCGCGCGCCGCCCACCCAAGGTGGGTTTCCAGAATCTGGCCGACATTCATGCGCGACGGTACGCCGAGCGGATTCAACACGATATCCACCGGGGTGCCGTCTTCCAGATACGGCATGTCCTCTACCGGCACGATCTGAGACACCACACCCTTGTTACCGTGACGACCGGCCATCTTGTCGCCGGGCTGGATGCGCCGCTTGACCGCCAAATAGACCTTAACCATCTTCAACACGCCCGGAGGCAGGTCGTCGCCCATGGCGATTTTCTTCTTCTTGTCTTCGAAGAAGCGGTTGATGTCTTCGCGCTGCTGCTTGACCTGAGCGGAAATGGCGTCCAGCTGCTGATTCAAATCCTCGTCTTTCAAACGGATGTTGAACCATTCTTCCTGCTTGACCGTTTCCAAGCTGGCCTTGTCGATGGTGCCGCCGGCCTTGATGCCTTTCGGACCTTTCTCGGCCACTTGGCCGACCAGCATATTTTCCACGCGCTGGAAAATATCCTTTTCCAGGATGCGCAACTGGTCGTTCAAGTCCTTGCGTACGCGAGCGATTTCCGCGTCTTCAATGGCCTTGGCGCGCTCGTCTTTCTTGACGCCATCGCGGGTGAACACCTGCACGTCGATAACGGTGCCGTCCATGCCGGACGGTACGCGCAACGACGTGTCCTTCACGTCGGAGGCCTTCTCGCCGAAGATGGCGCGCAGCAGTTTCTCTTCCGGCGTCAGCTGGGTTTCGCCCTTCGGCGTGACCTTGCCGACCAGGATATCGCCCACCTTCACTTCCGCGCCGACGTAGACGATGCCGGACTCGTCCAGCTTCGCCAGGGCCGCCTCGCCCACGTTGGGAATGTCGGCGGTGATTTCCTCCGAGCCCAGCTTGGTGTCGCGAGCCACGCAGGTCTTTTCTTCGATATGGATAGTGGTAAAACGGTCGTCCTGCACCACCCGCTCGGAGATCAGGATGGAGTCTTCGAAGTTGTAGCCGTTCCAGGGCATGAAGGCCACCATCATGTTCTGGCCCAGCGCCAGCTCGCCCATGTCCGTCGAAGGCCCATCGGCCAATACGTCCCCGCGAGCGACCACGTCGCCCTTTTTCACCAGCGGACGCTGATTGATGCAGGTGTTCTGGTTGGAACGGGTGTACTTGGTCAGGTTGTAAATATCGACACCCGGAACGCCGGCCTCGGTTTCCTCGTCGTTGACGCGAACCACGATGCGACCGGCATCGACCGCCTCGATATAGCCGCCGCGCTCGGCGACCACGGTAACGCCGGAGTCCTTCGCCACGGTGCGCTCCATGCCCGTACCCACCAGCGGCTTGTCCGCACGCAGGGTCGGCACCGCTTGGCGCTGCATGTTGGAGCCCATCAAGGCGCGGTTCGCGTCGTCGTGCTCGAGGAACGGAACCAACGAAGCGGCCACGGACACGATCTGGCGGGAGGACACATCCATATACTGGATGCGGTCCGCCGTCGACAGCGTGAATTCGTCCCGGTGGCGGCAAGACACCAAGTCGTCTTTCAGGCGGCCGTTTTCGTCCACGGCAGCACCCGCCTGGGCGATCACGTACTGGCCTTCCTCGATGGCGGAGAGGAACTCGATCTGGTCCGTCACCTGGCCGTCGACGACTTTGCGATAAGGCGTCTCCAGGAAGCCGTAGTCGTTGGTGCGCGCGTAGACCGCCAACGAGTTGATAAGGCCGATATTCGGTCCTTCAGGAGTTTCGATAGGACACACGCGGCCGTAATGGGTGGCGTGCACGTCGCGCACTTCGAAACCGGCGCGTTCGCGGGCCAAACCGCCGGGACCCAGGGCCGACACGCGGCGCTTGTGGGTCACTTCCGACAGCGGGTTGTTCTGGTCCATGAACTGGGACAGCTGGCTGGAACCGAAGAACTCTTTGATCGCAGCGGCTACCGGCTTGGCGTTGATGATTTCCTGAGGCATCAAGCCTTCGGAATCGGCCAGCGTCAGACGCTCCTTCACGGCGCGTTCAACGCGAACCAGGCCGACGCGGAACTGGTTTTCGACCATTTCACCAACGGAACGCACGCGGCGATTGCCCAAGTGGTCGATATCGTCCACCGATCCGTTGCCGTTACGAATGTTGATCAGTTCTTTGAGCACATCGATGATGTCCTCTTTGGTCAACACGCCGGGGCCGGTCACTTCGTCGCGGCCCAGGCGGCGATTGAACTTCATACGACCCACCGACGACAGGTCGTAACGATCGGCGGAGAAGAACAAGCCTTCGAACAATGCCTGCGCGGCCTCCTTGGTGGGAGGTTCGCCCGGGCGCATCATGCGATAGATCTCGACCAACGCCTCCAGCTGCGTGGTGGTCGTGTCCAAGCGCATGGCGTTGGAAACGTAAGGACCGTGATCCAAGTCGTTAACGTACAACGTGTCGAACTCGGCTACGCCGGCGGCCTGCAGCTTGCGCAAGGTCTCCGGCGTGATTTCGTCGTTGACCGTCGCCACCACCTCACCGGTGGACGTATCAACCACGCTGTGCGCCAGCACCTTGCCGTACAAGTAGTCCTCGGGCACAGCGATACGCTGAACGCCGGCTTTCTCCATCTCGCGGATGTGCTTGGACGTGATGCGGCGACCTTTTTCTACGATCAACTCACCGCCCAAGCGGATGTCGAACGCCGCCATGTCGCCCCGCAGTCGCTCGGGCAACAAATCCAACCAGAACTCGTTGTTTTCGATGGTGAAGCGGTTCGTTTCGAAGAAATTCTGGATGATTTCTTCGTTGTTGTAGCCCAGGCCGCGCAACAGCACGGTCACCGGCAATTTGCGGCGACGGTCGATACGAACGTACAGGCAATCTTTGTGGTCGAATTCGAAATCCAACCAGGAACCGCGGTAAGGAATGACGCGAGCGCTGAACAACAGCTTGCCGGAGGAATGCGTTTTGCCACGATCATGGTCAAAAAACACGCCGGGAGAGCGATGCAGCTGGGACACGATGACCCGCTCGGTGCCGTTGATGACAAAGGTACCGGTGTTGGTCATGAGCGGCAACTCGCCCATGTAGACTTCCTGCTCCCGGATGTCCTTAACCACCTTGGCGCCCGCCGGCGCGTCCTTGTCGTAGATCACCAGGCGCACCAATACGCGCAGCGGCGCCGCATAAGTCGCCCCGCGCTGTTGGCATTCCTTCACGTCGAAGGTGGGCTCGCCCAACCGATAGCTCACGTATTCAAGCACAGCGTGACCCGAGTGGCTTTCCATGGGAAACACACTCTTCAAGGCGGCATGCAAACCATCGTCCGCACGCTGCTTGGGCGTCCGCTCGGCTTGCAAGAAGCGCCGATAGGAATCAATCTGCATGGCCAAGAGGTATGGGACATCCAGCACCTCCGGACGCTTGCCAAAGCTCTTGCGAATACGTTTCTTCTCGGTAAAAGAGTACGCCATAATCGGTTCCTTACCTGTTAAACATAGCTATGAATCGCCAAACCGCAGCAACCCAGGACCCAACAAATCCCCCGTCCTCGGTCGCGCAATGGCCAGTTTCTGGCCGGGGTAGCGCAGCCCCAAATTCGGAAAAAGGCAACCGGACCATCCGTTAGGTTGCCGTCGCAACGCGAACGCTAGTTCGCGCAACAACTACAAACGTTAAAAGGCCGGTAGCTTATAGCTACCAGCCTGCCACGCCACGGAGGCGCTTGTAACGAAGCAGAGATTTATTTGATCTCTACAGCAGCGCCGGCTTCGACCAGCTGCTTCTTGATGTCTTCTGCTTCTGCCTTGCTGACGCCTTCCTTAACCGGGGAGGGAACGCCTTCTACCAGGTCCTTAGCTTCTTTCAAGCCCAGGCCGGTGATGCCGCGAACAACCTTGATCACGTCAACCTTCTTCTCGCCGAAGCTGGTCATAACAACGTTGAATTCGGTCTGTTCTTCGGCGGCGGCGGCGGCCGGAGCCGCTGCAGCGGCAACAGCAACCGGAGCGGCTGCGGTAACGCCGAACTTGTCTTCCATTGCGGAAATCAGGTCGACAACTTCCAACACGGTCATGTTGGAAATCGCGTCCAGAATTTCGTCTTTCGAAATAGCCATCTGTTTGCTCCTTAGGATTCTGATTGGTTCAGCACTGCGCTGTCAGCGGTTTATGCTGCTTTTGCGTCTTTGATCGCCGCGATGGTGCGAACCATCTTGGTATGCGGCGCCACCAACGTGCGCACGAATTTCTCGATGGGCGCCTTCATCGTGCCCATGAGCATGCTGATCGCTTGGTCTCGGGTCGGCATGCTAGCCAGACGATCCAAATCGCCTGCGCCGTACAGCCTTCCGCCAAATGCCACCAGCTTGACCACCAACTTTTCATTGCCCTTTTCCTTGGTGAATTCGGACACAACGCGTGCTGCGGCGCCCGGATCCTCCATGGAGAATGCAATAATCAGCGGTCCGACCAAACCTTCACGCATGCACTCGAACTCGGTACCTTCGACGGCTCTACGAGCCAAGGTGTTTTTAATCACCCGAAGATAGACGCCCGATTTACGCGCGTTTTTACGAAGATTGGTCAGCTGCTCTACCGTCAAACCGCTGTATTCGGCAGCGACGGCAGAATAGGCTTTAGCGGCAACCTCTGAGACCTCTGCGACGACAGCTTTTTTGTCATCTAGTTTCAGAGCCACCTTTTACCCTCGTGTTTGCGTCTAGGACATTTCTGTCCCGGACATTTTCCTTTGAACGCCGGAGTCACGCGGACCCCGGCCCCTCTAAATCGGTCTCGTTACCGGCATACCGGCGCGAACGACCGTCTGCGCGGGCTTCCCGCCATTAAGCGCTCATGCGCACCCGCGGTCTTTGACGATAACCGGCGCACCGGCACCCTCAAATTTCGTGGCGTTAAGCCGAAAGACTGGACAATTCCACTACGAGGCCAGGCCCCATCGTGGTCGAAACGGTGATTTTCTTCAGGTAAACACCTTTAGAAGTCGCCGGTTTCAATTTCTTCAAATCCGCCAGCAACGACTCCAGGTTCTGCGTCAGAGCCTGAGGCTCGAAGCTTACCTTGCCGATAATGCAATGGATGATGCCTTTTTTGTCGGCGCGATAGCGTACCTGACCCGCCTTCGCATTGCGCACGGCGCCGGCGACATCGGGGCTAACCGTGCCAACTTTCGGGTTGGGCATGAGGCCGCGCGGGCCCAGAACCTGGCCGAGCTGCCCGACTACGCGCATCGCGTCGGGAGATGCGATAACCACGTCATAATTCAGGTCGCCGCCTTTCATGCTAGCGGCCAGATCGTCCATGCCAACTACATCGGCGCCGGCTTCTTTAGCCGCATCGGCCGCCGCACCCTGGGCGAATACGGCTACGCGAACGCTCTTGCCGGTGCCGTTGGGCAGCACGGTGGCGCCACGCACGGCCTGGTCCGACTTGCGAGGATCGATACCGAGATTCACGGCGACTTCCACCGACTCGACAAACTTGACGCTGGAGACTTCCTTCAACAGCGCAAAGGCATCCCCGGCGGCATACTGACGGCCCAGTTCAACCTTGGCCGCGATAGCTTTCTGACGCTTGCTCAACTTCGCCATTTTACAGCCCCTCCACGTTCAAGCCCATGCTGCGAGCGCTGCCGGCGATAGTGCGAACGGCGGCTTCCAAATCGGCTGCGGTCAAATCCGGCTGCTTCATTTTCGCAACCTCTTCCAACTGAGCCCGGGTCGCGGTGCCGACCTTGTTGCTGTGAGGGGTGGAGCTGCCTTTCGGAATGCCGGTTATTTTCTTCAGCAACACGCTGGCCGGCGGCGTCTTCGTGATAAAGGTGAAGCTTTTGTCGGTGTATACCGTAATCACCACGGGGATGGGCATGCCCTTCTCGATATTCTGCGTAGCAGCATTGAACTGCTTGCAGAATTCCATGATGTTGGCGCCTTGCTGACCCAGCGCCGGACCTACCGGCGGACTCGGATTCGCTTCACCGGCTTTCACCTGAAGCTTGACGTAAGCTTGGATTTTTTTTGCCATTGTTGACTCCTAATGGGTGGATAGCGCCTTGCGGCTCCCCTAAATACACGAAGAAAGTTCGTGTTAGACTTTTTCGACCTGTCCGAACTCCAACTCAACCGGAGTGGCACGCCCGAAAATCAGGACGGAAACTTTTAAGCGGCTTTTTTCGTAGTTGACGTCTTCAACGACCGCATTAAAGTCCTTGAAGGGGCCTTCGATGACCCGAACCACTTCGCCCGCCTCAAAAAGTATTTTTGGCCGCGGCTTGTGCGCTCCCTCTTCGACACGACTGAGAATCGCGTCCGCTTCTTTGTCAGTGATTGGAGCGGGTTTGTCGGGCGTTCCCCCGATAAAACCAAGAACCCGAGGAACGTCTTTCACCAAATGCCAGGTCGCTTCGTTCAGATCCATCTGAACCAACACGTAACCAGGATAGAATTTGCGCTCGCTCTTACGCTGTCTGCCGGAGCGCATCTCCACCACTTCCTCGGTGGGAACCAAAACCTTTCCAAAGTACTCCTCCAGCCCTGCTCGCTGAATTCGCTCTTCTAGAGATTTTTTTACTTGGTTTTCAAAATTGGAGTAAGCCTGTATGACGTACCAACGCAACGCCATATCAACCCCCTTGCCCGGTGAGCAATTGCACCCCCCACAGCAAGAACATATCCAGCAACCACAACAGCATACCTACCACGAACACCATGGCAACGACCAACAAGGTGGCCTGCATGGTTTCGCGACGAGTCGGCCATACCACTCTCGACAACTCGATGCGAGAATCGCGAGCGTACACCAAAAAACTGCGCCCGTGAGCCGTCGAAAAGCCGAACAGCGACGAGACTACTACCGCACCGAGAACACCCAGCACACGATAGAGCTGACCGTATTCGGAGAAATAATAAAATCCCGCTATACCGGCAACGATAGCCAAAACAGCAAGAACAGATTTAATGGTATCCAATGCTGTGGACTGCGTTTCAGACTGCGCTTGCGCCGTCATCGGTATAATCCGTCGTGTTATCCAGCGTTGAAAACGATGATTGGAAAATGGTTGGCAGGCCAGGAGGGAATCGAACCCCCAACCTGCGGTTTTGGAGACCGCTGCTCTACCAATTGAGCTACTGACCTTCCATTCCCAACACTTGCGCGGTATTACCGCTTATTCGATGATCTTAGAAACCACACCGGCGCCGACGGTACGGCCGCCTTCGCGCACTGCGAAACGCAAACCGTCTTCCATCGCGATCGGGGCGATGAGCTTAACCGTCACTTTGACGTTGTCGCCCGGCATTACCATTTCCACGCCTTCCGGCAGGTCGATGGCTCCGGTCACGTCGGTGGTACGGAAGTAAAACTGCGGGCGGTAGCCGTTGAAGAACGGCGTGTGACGGCCGCCTTCATCCTTCGACAGGACGTAGATTTCCGCTTCGAAGTGGGTGTGCGGCTTGATCGAGCCCGGCTTTGCCAGCACTTGGCCGCGTTCCACGTCTTCGCGCTTGGTGCCGCGCAGCAGTACGCCGACGTTGTCACCCGCTTGACCTTGGTCCAGCAGCTTGCGGAACATTTCTACGCCGGTGCAGGTGGTCTTGACGGTGTCTTTCAGACCGACGATTTCCACTTCTTCGCCTACTTTGACGATGCCGCGTTCGACACGGCCGGTCACCACGGTGCCGCGGCCAGAGATGGAGAATACGTCTTCGATCGGCATCAGGAACGGGCGGTCGATGGGACGCTCCGGTTCCGGGATGTAGCTGTCCATGGCTTCTACCAGCTTCTTGACCGCCGGCACGCCGATGTCGCTCTGGTCGCCTTCCAGCGCCTTCAGGGCGGAGCCCACGATGATGGGGGTGTCGTCGCCGGGGAAGTCGTACTTGCTCAACAAGTCGCGCACTTCCATTTCCACCAGCTCGATCAGCTCGGCGTCGTCAACCATGTCGGCCTTGTTCAGGAAGACAACGATGTAGGGCACGCCTACCTGACGAGCCAACAGGATGTGCTCGCGGGTCTGCGGCATGGGGCCGTCGGCGGCGGAGCAAACCAGGATCGCACCGTCCATCTGTGCGGCGCCGGTGATCATGTTCTTCACGTAGTCGGCGTGGCCCGGGCAGTCCACGTGCGCGTAGTGGCGGTTCGGGGACTCGTACTCCACGTGCGCCGTGGCGATCGTGATGCCGCGTGCGCGCTCTTCCGGAGCGTTGTCGATCTGGTCGTAGGCTTTGAACTCGCCGCCGTGCAATTCCGCCATGCACTTCGTCAGCGCCGCCGTCAGCGTCGTCTTGCCATGGTCAACGTGACCAATCGTGCCCACGTTTACGTGCGGCTTCTTGCGCTCGAATTTTTCTTTAGCCATCAGACCATCCCCTGTTGTTCAAACACCAAACGCTTACAAAAAACCAAAACTGGAGCCCATAACCGGATTTGAACCGGTGACCTCTTCCTTACCAAGGAAGTGCTCTACCTACTGAGCTATATGGGCCATAACCTTACAGCGGTCCCGCAAAACAAAACCTGGAGCGGGTGATGGGAATCGAACCCACGCCATCAGCTTGGAAGGCTGAGGTTCTACCATTGAACTACACCCGCATTATCCAAACAGCCGGGCCGCTTCTAAAATTTGGTGGAGGGGGGTGGATTCGAACCACCGAAGGCAGAGCCGACAGATTTACAGTCTGTTCCCTTTGGCCGCTCGGGAACCCCTCCTAAACGGTTGAGCAAGTAATTCTGCTCCAAGAGTCGTCCGCTGTCAACAGCGACTTCAATTAAATTGCATTCAGCGAATTCATGGCGCGCTGAACATCGCCTTCCAACACCCACGACAACACCGACAACGAGCGCTCAATCGCCTCGTCCAACACCTGCCGCTCCGCGAGCGGCGCCCGCTCCAACACGTACGACGCGACTCTTTCGCGCTGAACGGGCCGCCCGATACCGAGACGGAGCCGCAGAAAGTCGCCGGAAAGATGAGCCGTAATGTCTCGCAATCCGTTATGACCGCCGTGCCCACCACCCCGCTTCAGCCGCGCCACGCCAGGCACGAACTCCAACTCGTCGTGGACCACCAGCATGTCGCTCGGGTCAATGCGATAAAAGGACGCCAGCGCCCTCACCGAGAGCCCACTGCGATTCATGTACGTCATGGGCTTCAGCAGGTACACCGTGCCGCCGGACCGTCGCCACACAGCCACCATACCCTGCATAGCGGACTCTTGCACGAACGACAGCCCTTCCCTAGCCGCTAACAGATCCAAAAACCGAAACCCGGCATTATGCCGGGTTTCTGCGTACTGCGTAGTCGGATTACCCAATCCGACGATCAGCCTAAGCCCCAAAACGGAGGACCCAAATCAGGCCGATTCGGACTCCGATCCCGGCGTATGCTGAATCACCACCACAGGATGATCATGCTCAGCCCCGTGAGTCAAAGCCACGATCTGCACGCCACCCGGAACTTTCAAATCCGACAAATGAACGATTTCGCCCAGCCCAACCTTGGCCAAGTCCACCTCAATCGCCTCCGGCAACTGGTGCGGCAGACAGACGACTTCCACGTCCACCATGCTATGGGTAACCACGCCGCCCTTCTTAACGCCCACCGAGGTGCTTTCGTTAATGAAATGCAACGGAACACGCACGTGCACCCTATCGCTCGCGCTCACGCGCTGGAAATCGATATGCGTCACCATCGGCTTGGCGGGATGGCGCTGCATCGCCTTCAAAATAGCGGTCTCTTCCTTACCATCCACTCGCACGGTCAAAATGTGCGAATAAACCGCATCATTCTCGAGATGCTTCAAAACCTTGTTGTGATCCAGCGATACATGCAGCGGATCCGCATGACCACCGTAAATCACAGCCGGAACCCTGTTGGTCCGACGCAGGCGACGCGCATCGCCTTTACCCCGCCCCGAACGGTTTTCCGCTTCGAACACAAAACTGCTGGTCATGACACTGTCTCCACTTGAATTTGTTAACTTTTACGCCCGCGCGGCCCAATCAATCCACGTACATGGAGCTGACGGATTCACCAAAGGCAATACGCCGAATGGTTTCCGCCAACATCTCCGCCACGCTCAACTGGCGGATTTTCGGACAGGCCGCCGCCTCGGCCCGTAACGGTATGGTGTCGGTCACGACCAACTCGTCCAGCATGGAGTTACCCACATTTTCCAAAGCCGCGCCGGACAACACCGGATGGGTACAATAGGCCACAACCTTCAGAGCCCCATGCTCCTTCAACGCCTTCGCGGCTTTGCACAAAGTACCGGCGGTATCCACCAAATCGTCCACCAACAAGCAGGTCCGCCCCTCGACATCGCCGATGATGTTCATCACCTTAGCTTCGTTGGGACGCGGACGGCGCTTGTCGATAATCGCCAAATCGGCATCATCCAAGCGCTTCGCCAACGCCCTAGCGCGAACCACGCCACCGACGTCGGGCGACACCACAATCAAGTCCTGGTACTGCTGACGCCAAATGTCGCCCAAGAGAATAGGCGAGGCGTACACGTTATCGACCGGGATATCAAAAAACCCTTGAATCTGGTCAGCATGCAAATCCACGGTCAACGCACGATCAACCCCGGCGCAATCAATCATGTTGGCGACCAGCTTTGCCGTAATCGGCACCCGCGAAGAACGGGTGCGACGGTCCTGCCGAGCGTAACCGAAGTAAGGAATTACCGCCGTGACGCTAGCAGCCGAAGAGCGGCGCAACGCGTCAGTCATCACCAATAACTCCATCAGGTGCTCATTGGCGGGCGCACAAGTGGGCTGGATCACGAAAACCTCGCGACCGCGCACATTCTCCTCGATCTCAACGAACAGCTCGTCGTCGCTGAAACGGCCGATGGTGGACATCCCCAGACGCATATTCAGCTTCTGGACCACACCTTCCGCCAAGGGTCGATTGGCGTTACCGGTAAACACCATGAACGACGCGTCCATCGACTCCCTCAAACCACAAAATTTATTCGAAAAAAGATGGCTGGGGCGCCAGGATTCGAACCTGGGTATGCGGGGATCAAAACCCCGTGCCTTACCGCTTGGCGACGCCCCAGTAAAAAATCAATACCTAAACTTCCAGCCCCTGTCTCTCGCTCAGCCGAGCCAACAAAGGCGAGCGATTAAGCCCTTTTGTAACCCACAAGCGCCACCGGCCGCGCAACGCGCGAGCCGCCTCCTCGGCGACTGACTCGCTCCCGAAGGCCGCAAATACGCATGCCCCGGTCCCGGTCAGCTTGGCGCCCTCCGAAAACGCCCCCAGCTCATCCAGCGCAGCCTTAACCGGCGGATACATCTGGGAAACGATTTCCAGGCAGTCGTTACCTTGCCAAAGCGCTGGAAAGTCCTCTATTTTGATGGGAACACGATTACGTGTCAAATTCGGCGCAGAAAATACTTTACCGGTGGCCACATGGCAATCCGGCGCCATCACCACAAACCACGGCTCGGGCAGGTTCATAGGGGTCAAAACCTCGCCGACACCTTCCGCCCACGCGGCCACCCCATTAACAAAAACCGGAACGTCCGCCCCCAACCCCAATCCCAAGGCCTGCAAGCGCCCCGCATCCAAGCCAAGCCCCCAAAGATGGTTCAGCGCAACCAATGTCGTGGCGGCGTCGGAGCTTCCGCCCCCCAAACCACCCCCCATAGGCAAACGCTTGTCGACGGAAATCGTCACCCCCTTGCCGCAACCGGTTTCCGCCTGCAACAGACGCGCCGCCCGCACGGTCAAATCCTCTTCGGCCGGCACGCCCGGCAGCGGATTAGCCAACGCTACCGCGCCATGGTCGTTTACGTCGAACGACAACCAATCACACAAATCGATGAACTGAAAAACCGTCTGCAGCAAGTGGTAGCCGTCAGGTCTTTGTCCAACGATGCGCAACATCAAATTCAATTTGCCCGGCGCAGGCCATGCCGCCCCGTTTCCGCCCACGACGCTCACCCGTCAAACCTCCAACGATCAACAATCAGTTTCAACACCACGCCACGCCCCTGGATGACCATTTTTCGCGGCGCCGTCCATTGCCCCTCCTGCATAAAGCCGTCGTAACGCAAGGACCAGCCGGCCTGATCGAAATCGGCGGAGACGTCCGCGCCCCCGGAAGAACGTCGAGGAGTAAACGCCTGATCCGGCGCGGGCAGGGCCAATACCCAGTGGCGCAGCGCCTCCAACGGCACGGCGAACCCCAAACGTTCGCGCAACAAAGCTTCAGGGTCGCCCGACTCGGCCCTATCGCCGTCAGCGGACTCGAAAGAAATGAAATTTTTACTGTAGCGGATAGTGGCCGCGCGCTGCGCGAAGGGGCCATTCAAATCCATGCGATCCTCGGACGCCCCGTGCCGCCACTCCAAATTGGCGCTCCAGGCGTCTTCCGGCGTACGCACCGCGATACGCCCCTCCATGACCCACCCCGACACCGCACGAAGCCGCTCCCGCTCGGCGCCGCCAGGCATAACGGCGTCAGGCTGCCATAGCCACGAACAACCGGACAGCCCAACCAGCAGCGCCGCCAGAATGAATGAGCGCGACAGCGCCCACCGCCGGATTCGAAAAACGGCGGCCGAACGCATCACTCAAAGGCTTCCTTGAACTGCTCCATCACCCGCCGTATGTACTCGTTGTCCGGCGCCCGCTTGGCGGCTTTGCGCCACACCGATTTAGCCTCCGCCCGCTCCCCAGCTATCCACAACACTTCCCCCAAATGGGCAGCGATTTCCACATCCGGATTGCGAGCATAAGCGCGGCGCAAATAGTCTACGGCGACGTCATAATTGCCCAGCCGGTACTGCAACCAGCCGTAGCTATCCAGGATAGCCGGATCCTCCGGCTTCAACTCCACGGCACGGGCCAACAGGCGCTGCGCCTCGCTATACCGGTTAGTCTTGTCGGCCAAGGTATACCCCAAGGCGTTTAGGGCATTCGCATCGTCAGGATTCTGCTTGAGAATCTCATTCAAGTCCTGCTCCAACACCTCCAGGCGATCCAAGCGCTCCGCCACCAAGGAGCGGGTATACAACAACTCCGGCCGCTGCGGCATCGCCTGCAATGCCTCGGTCAACACGTCAAACGCGGCGGCGTAATCGTTGTCGCGGGTCAGCAATTCCGCTTCCATGAGATAGAAGCGCAGCGCCTCCTGAGGAAACTGCTTGCGCAAATGGCGCAATTTTTCCACCGCCTCGCCGCCACGGTTCAGCGCAACCAAAGACGACACCGCATTGGTCTGCGCCTCCAGCGCCAGCGCCCCTCCGCTCACCTGCTCGAACCAATCCAAGGCAGCCTCGTATTGCTTGCGCCGACTTTCAAGCAGGCCCAGGTAATACGCCGCCTGGGCCGACCAACGCGACCCTTCGGCCAAGCGCATCAAGGTCTTGCGGGCGGCGTCGTCGCGGTGCTGCTGCAAAAGCGCCATGGACAATCCAAAGGCCGCGTCCTCGTGGTCGGGCTCCTGGCGCAGGATGCGCCGGAACTGCTGTTCTGCGGCCTTGGGGTTTTCTTCCCGCATCAACTGTTCGGCCAACACCAAGCGCAAGTGGGTGCTGCCCGGCTCAACCTTCAGCGCCTGCTCCAGAATCGCCTTGGCGCTCGCTCCGTCGCCGGCCCGCGCCGCCAACTGAGCCTGCAATATGCGTCCGCGCCCCCAATCCGGATGTAAACGCAGCGCCTTATCCACCTCTCTCCGCGCCAACGCCACTTCGCCCTGCTCCATGGCCAACAGCGAATAGGCGTAATGAACCTCGGCGCGCTGCGGGAATCGCTCCGCCAATTGCTCCATCAAACGCATGGCGTCCGCCTTGGATAGCTCCTGGCCGATCAACCGCACCAATTCCACCAGGGTGTTTTCCGCGTCCGCATCAGCCCGCTGCAGGATCACGCCCAGCTGATTCAAAGCCTCGTCCTGGCGTCCGCTCTTCAGCAACAACATGGCGACGATTTTGCGTGCGGCCAAATTCTCCGGGTCTCGCTCCAGCCACAAATTGGCCGCATCCAGCGCCTTGTCGGTCTGCTTGGCGTACAAGGCAATCTGGGTGGCCCGCTCGGCCAAACGCGCGTCGGACGAGTCCCGCGCGGCCTTCATATAAGACTCCAGCGCCTCGCCAAACTGCCCTTTCTGGCCCGCCACTTCCCCCGCCAACAACTGGTACATCGTATCGGCCCGTCGCGCCTCCTCGCTCGACATGGGACTACCGATCCGTTCATCCGGCTGCAAGCCGCCCTTGAGCGCGGTAGCGCACCCGACGGACAAAACCGCCAAGCCAACCAGCGCCAGCAAGTACACAACGATGCGAGTCAACACCTAGGAAAATCCGTTATAAGGTAAGGAATGAATGACAACACTATACCGAAATTGGCAACATAAAACGCCGACACCGTCAGAGTTCGATACCGCTTCCGCCCAGGCGGCACCCTGTCGACGGATTTGGAGTAGCCTTCGCTTTTCCTTAGAATTATATCCTGCCTACTTGGCATTTCCCGATAAATGGCAATACTCACACTCGGCATCAACCATACGACAGCTCCCGTTGCCATCCGCGAACGCCTGGCGTTCCCCACGGACGGGCTCAAGGACGCACTGCTCGACTTAGTGCGCAACGTGAAGGTAGAGGAAGCGGCCATCCTCTCCACCTGCAACCGCACCGAACTGTATTGCGGCGCGGACACGGCTACCCCGCAACACCTCATCGACTGGCTGGCGACGCATCATGGACTGCCTCGGGACGAATTCGTTCCCCATCTGTACACCCACACCGACAGCGGCACCATCCGCCACATGTTCCGCGTCGCCTGCGGCCTGGACTCGCTGGTCCTGGGCGAGCCGCAGATTCTCGGCCAAATCAAGCAAGCCTATCAATCCGCCAGCGAAGCCGGCACCCTGGGCAAGCACCTGGGCAAGTTGTTTCAATACACCTTCGCCGCCGCCAAGAAAGTCCGCACCGACACCGCCATCGGCTCCAGCCCGGTGTCCGTCGCCTTCGCCGCCGTGCGGCTGGCGCAAAGAATTTTCGACGACCTGGGCCAGCAAACCGCGCTGCTCGTCGGCGCAGGCGAAACCATCGAACTCACCGCTCGCCACCTGCACGAACAAGGCATCGGCGAACTGATCATCGCCAACCGCACCTACGACAAGGCCCACGCCCTGGCCGCCCAGTTCAACGGCTTCGCTATTTCCCTATCGGAACTGCCCCGCCACCTGGCCCGCGCCGACATCCTGGTGTCGTCCACCGCCAGCCAACTGCCCATCCTCGGCAAAGGCAGCGTGGAATCCGCCATCAAAGCCCGCCGCCATAAGCCCATGCTGCTGGTAGACCTAGCCGTGCCGCGCGACATCGAGCAGGAAGTGGAGCAACTGGCCGACGTCTACCTGTACACCATCGACGATCTGCGCAACGTCATCGAGGAGGGCCTCAAGTCCCGCCGCGAAGCGGCGCACCAGGCGGAAGAAATCATCGACAGCGAGGTGGAGCACTTCCTCGCCTGGTTGCGCGCCCAAGGCGCCACCGACACCATCCGCGACTTCCGTCTGCAAGCCGAATCCGCGCGCGACGAAGCGCTGGAGCGCGCCCTGCAAAGCCTGAAAAACGGCACGGCGCCGGAACAGGCCCTGCAATGGCTGGCGCATACGCTCACCAACAAGATCATCCACACCCCCAGCGCGCAACTGCGCCTGGCCGGCGAAACGGAGCGGCACGACCTCATCGCCGCCGCCCGCGAACTGTTCAAACTGCAAGGCAATCCCTGACCCCGTGAACCCGTCCATCCTGTCCAAACTGGAAAGCCTCGTGCAACGCTTCGAGGAAATCACCGCGCTGATGGCCGAACCCAGCGTGCAAAACGACCAAAACCGCTTCCGTGCCCTGGGCAAGGAATACGCCCAGCTGGAACCGGTCGTGCAGTGCTTCCGCCAATACCAGAGCGTGCTGGACGATCAGGAATACGCCCAATCGCTGCTGCAGGACGGCGATCCCGACGTGCGCGCCATGGCTCGCGACGAGCTGGAAGAGTTCAAGGACCGCCAGGAGCAGCTGGAAAAGGACCTGCAGATCCTGCTGCTGCCCAAGGATCCCAACGACGACAAGAACACTTATTTGGAAATCCGCGCCGGCACCGGCGGCGCCGAAGCCGCCCTGTTCGCCGCCGACCTGTACCGCATGTACATGCGCTATGCCGAGCGGCGCGGCTGGAAGACCGAGCTGATGAACGAAAGCGAAAGCGAGCTGGGCGGCTACAAGGAAGTCGTCGTGCGCGTCGCCGGCGACGACGTCTACTCGCGCCTCAAATTCGAATCCGGCGCCCACCGCGTGCAGCGCGTGCCCGCCACCGAAACCCAGGGCCGCATCCACACCTCCGCCTGCACCGTGGCCGTGCTGCCGGAAGTGGAAGACGTGGAAGTGGACATCAACCCGGCCGACCTGAAAGTCGACACCTACCGCGCCTCCGGCGCCGGCGGCCAGCACGTCAACCGCACCGAGTCCGCCATCCGCATCACCCACATCCCCACCGGCACCGTGGTGGAATGCCAGGACGAGCGCTCCCAACACAAGAACCGCGCCCGCGCCATGAGCCTGCTGCAAGCCCGCATCCTCTCCGCCCAGCAGGAAAAGCAGGACGCGGAAGTGGCCGCCAACCGCAAACTGCAAGTGGGCAGCGGCGACCGCTCCGAACGCATCCGCACCTACAACTTCCCGCAAGGCCGCCTCACCGACCACCGCATCAACCTGACCCTGTACAAGCTGGACGACATCATGGAAGGCAACCTGGACCCGGTGATCGATCCCTTGATCCAGGAACACCAGGCGGAGTTGTTGACGCAGTTGGCGGGGGAATGAGCTTGATGACGGAGCGGTCTTGCCATTCCGCCCTTGGCGGCCGATGAGCGCTCAGCCCGTCATCAAAACGCTGTTGTTCGAAGCCTCCGAAAGGCTGGCGCCAACCTCCGATTCACCCCGCGCCGATGCGGAAATCCTGCTGGCGCACGTGCTGGGCAAGGGCCGCACCTACCTGTTCGCCTGGCCGGAAAAACAACTGGAGCCGGAGCAGGAAAGCCTGTTTCTCGACCTTATCGCCCGCCGCCAGACCGGCGAACCCATCGCCTATCTCACCGGCACGCGCGAGTTCTGGTCGCGGGAGTTTTTAATAACTCCGGACGTGCTGATACCGCGGCCGGAAACGGAGCTGCTGGTGGAACTGGCGCTGGATCGCATCCCGCAGGACCAAGCTTGCGTGGTGGCCGACCTGGGCGCCGGCAGCGGCGCCATCGCCGTCACCGTGGCCCTGGAACGGCCCAAGGCCAGGGTGTGGGCCAGCGACATCAGTGGAGCGGCGCTGGCGGTGGCGAAGGCTAACGCCGAGCGGCAGGGCGCGCGCAACGTGGAATTCGTCCTGAGCGACTGGCTGGACGGCTTGCCGCCGCTGCCATACGACCTGATCGTCAGCAACCCGCCTTACATCGCCGAGCACGACCCGCACCTGGCCGAGGGCGATTTGCGCTTCGAACCAACCGGCGCCTTGGCCTCAGGGCCGGACGGCCTGGACGCCATCCGCCGCATCGCCGCCGATGCGCGCGGTCGCCTCAAGCCGGGCGGGGCGCTGCTGTTGGAGCACGGCTACGATCAAGCCGAAGCGGTGCAAGCGCTGCTGTGCGGCCTCGGCTATCGGGATGTGGCCTCGCACCGGGATTTGTTGGGCCATGGGCGAGTGACCCTGGGGTTGCTGCCGCCCTCTCCCTAGCCCTCTCCCGCCAGCGGGAGAGGGGACCGAATTGCGGACAATCCGCCGCTTAAGCCGCAACGATATCGATATGCACGGCTTGGCCGGCCGCCAAGGCCGCTTGCAGCTTGGGAAACAGCTCGGCAAACGCGGCGCGGCTTGCACCGATGTAATTCTCGGCCTTGCTCTGCCCCACCAGGATGCAGCCTTCCGTGTCCTTGGCGGTATTGCCGGTGTGGATACGAATGCCGTCGAAATCGGGCACATCCAGCAGCAAAGGCAGATCGCGCTGGAAGCGCTGGGAAAAATTGACGATGACCTGATAGCGGCCGGCGGGAATGGCGGTCCGGCCTTGGATCTTCAGCGGCCGCACCACGGGCTCCAGCGTGTAGCACTGAAATTGCCCATCCACGTATAACTCGCCGACGGTGCTTGCGTCGGTGCCAGTCTTGCGCAACAGCCTCAACTCCATGACGACCTCCGGCTTCTAAGGTTCGGGCGGATTATGGAACGCGCCTTCCCATTTCGCCACCACCACCGTCGCCACCGCGTTGCCGATGAGATTGGTGATGGCGCGAGCTTCCGACATGAAGCGATCGACGCCCAGCAACAGGGCAAGGCCAGCCACCGGCACCGTGCCGGTGGAGGACAAAGTGGCCGCCAGCACGATGAAGCCGCCGCCGGTCACCGCCGCCGCGCCTTTGGAAGTGAGCATCAACACCGCCAGCAGGGCCAGCTGCTGGGCCAGGTCCAGCGGCGTGTTGGTGGCCTGGGCGATGAACAGCGCCGCCATGGTCAGGTAAATGGACGTGCCGTCCAGGTTGAAGGAATAGCCGGTGGGCACCACCAGCCCCACCACCTCGCGCCGGCAGCCGAAGCTCTCCAGCTTGGCCATCAAGCGCGGCAGAGCCGATTCCGAGGAGGAAGTGCCCAGCACGATGAGGATTTCCTCCTGAATGTGCGCGAGCAGTCGCCACAGGCTGAAGCCGTGCAAGCGGGCAATGGTACCCAGCACCAGCGCCACGAACAGGATGCAGGTGAGGTAAACCGACGCCATCAGCTTGCCCAGGGACAACACCGCCGCCAGGCCGTATTTGCCGATGGTGAAGGCCATGGCGCCGAATGCGCCGGCGGGCGCCAGCCGCATGATCATGCCCACCACGCCGAACAAGGCGTCGTTGGCCTGCTCCAGCCACTGCACCACCGCCGCGCCGCGCTCCTGCATGCCGGCCAGGGCCAAGCCGAACAGCACGGCGAACAGCAGCACCTGGAGGATTTCGCCCTTGGCGAAAGCGTCCACCACGCTGGACGGAATGATGTTAAGCAGGAATTCCACCGCATCCAGCGACTTGGCGCCGCTGGCGTAGCCGGCGACGGACGCCGCGTCCAGGCTGGCCGGATCGGCATTGAGTCCGGCGCCGGGCCTGACGACGTTGACCACCAGCAAGCCGATGCCCAACGCCAGGGTGGAAACCAATTCGAAATATAACAATGCCTTGGCGCCGACCCGCCCCACGCCGCGCACTTCGCCGACGCGGGCGATGCCCACCGCCACCGTGGCGAAGATGATGGGGCCGATGAGCATCTTCACCAGCTTGACGAAGGCGTCGCCCAAGGGCTTAAGCTTGACGGCCGCCTCCGGCCATAGACAGCCCAGCGACACGCCCAGCGCCACCGCCAGCAGCACTTGCAGGTACAGCTGGCCGCAGAGTTTTTTCAGCATGGGCGGGGCTTGGGCGAAAGCGCGGGCTACGCCTTCGGCAGGGTGACGCCGGTCTGCCCCTGGTATTTGCCGCCGCGGTCGCGGTAGGAGGTTTCGCACACCTCGTCGGCGCCGATAAACAGCACCTGGGCCACGCCCTCGTTGGCGTAGATCTTGGCCGGCAAGTTGGTGGTGTTGGAAAACTCCAGGGTCACGTGGCCTTCCCATTCCGGCTCCAGCGGCGTGACGTTGACGATGATGCCGCATCTCGCATAGGTGGACTTGCCCAGGCAGATGGTGAGCACGTCGCGGGGAATGCGGAAATATTCCACCGTGCGCGCCAGGGCGAAGGAGTTGGGCGGGATGATGCACACGTCGGACTTCACGTCGACGAAGCTGCTTTCGTCGAAGTTCTTCGGGTCGACGATGGCGGAATTGATGTTGGTGAATATTTTGAATTCGTCCGAACAGCGCACGTCGTAGCCGTAGCTGGAGGTGCCGAAGGAAATCACCCTGCCCTGCTCGGCGTTGCGCACCTGCTGCGGCTCGAACGGCGCGATCATGCCGTGTTCCTGCGCCATGCGGCGAATCCAGCGATCCGATTTGATGCCCATAATCAATTGTTCTCTACGATAATCGTGGGGAAGCGCGCGCTGAAATCCTTGGCGCGCATGGCGAGACGGCCGGCGGTTTTGCGGGCGATTTCCCGGTACATCTGCGCCGCCGCGCCGTCCGGCTCGGCCACCACGGTGGGGTGGCCGCCGTCGGCGTTTTCGCGGATTTTTACGTCCAAAGGCAACGCGCCCAACAATTCCACGCCGTATTTATGGGCCATTTTCTCGCCGCCGCCGGCGCCGAAAATGTGTTCGGCGTGGCCGCAGTGGGAGCAGATGTGTACGCTCATGTTCTCCACCACGCCCAGCACCGCCACTTCCACCTTCTCGAACATTTTCAGGCCTTTCTGCGCGTCCAGCAAAGCGATGTCCTGGGGCGTTGTGACGATGAGGGCGCCGCTGACGGGAATCTGCTGGCACAGGGTCAGCTGGATGTCGCCGGTGCCGGGCGGCAAGTCGATGACCAGGTAATCCAGCTCGCCCCACAGGGTATTGTTGAGCAGCTGCTGCAAGGCGCCGGTCACCATCGGCCCGCGCCAGATCATGGGGGTATCTTCGTCGATCAGCAGGCCGATGGAGTTGGCCTTGATGCCGAAAGCCTCCTTGGGCAGCATGTTCTTGCCGTCGGGACTTTCCAGCGTGCCGGACAAGCCCAGCATCTGCGGCTGGCTGGGACCGTAGATGTCGGCATCCAGCATGCCCACTCGCGCCCCTTCGGCGGCCAGGGCCAGGGCCAAGTTGACCGCGGTGGTGCTCTTGCCCACCCCGCCCTTGCCGGAAGCGACCGCAATGATGTTTTTCACCCCTTGCAAAGGCTTGAGGTTTTTCTGCACGGCGTGGGAAACGATTTTTGTCTCCACCTTCAGCTCCACCGCCGTCGCGCCGGTGGCGGCGGCAATCTTATCGCGCAGCTCGGTGGCCAACCGCTCGCGATAACCAGCGGCGGGATACCCCAGCACCAGGTGGATGGACACTTTGCCGTCGTCGACGGCGATGCCTTTCACCGCCTTGGACGCCATCAAGTCCTGGCCGGTGTAAGGGTCGATATGGGCTTGCAGTACGGTTTCGATGTCGGTTTGGCTAATCTGGCTCATGGCGGTTGCTCGGTTAATTCCCGAGGATTTTACCCGATAATGCGGAACGGTAGCGGGCGGGCCGGCGATGCCGCGAGTCGTTGCTATACTCCATTCCGCCTTTTCCAGCGCATCTCCGGCTCCGGCGGCATAACGGAAACCAGCAACCTTGGCAAGAACACGGCGTTTAGATCGTCCAAGCATTTTATAATCGCCGCTGCCAACGGCCGGCCGCCAATGCGGAAACGGGCCGTTTGAGCGCGAAAACGCTGGGGCTTCCGCCAGCGCTTCGCTACCCCCATCCTCGATAACAGGCGAAAAAACATGTGGTCCAGCGGTGAAATGCAAACGGACGGCCCAAACTCCAACGTCCCGCAAGAGATCATCGACGACTTCATGGTGGAATTCCACGAAGTCCACCAACAATGCGAAGAAACGCTGATGGAGTTGGAACGCCAACCGGACAATCCGGAACTGATGCGTTCCCTGTTCCGTTTCGTGCATACGGTGAAGGGCAATTTGTCCTACGTGCAGATGTACGACTTCATGCCGCTGCTGCAAAGCGTGGAAGACGTTCTGGATGAAATCCGCAACGGCCGCATGAGCTTCGACGACGCGCTGAGCGACGTCATCCTGCTGGCGCTGGACGCCACCCAGCGGCTGGTGAACGCGCGGGTGGAAAATACGCCGCCGCCCATGTCGACCGCGCGCTTCGACGAAATCTGCAAAACCATACGCGGCATCGTCGATCACCGCGCCGGCCCCGCCCGCGACAGCAGCACCCAGCGGGCCATCCGTCTCCTGGACCCGGATACCGGACTTTGCGACACGCCGACCGCGCCCGCGGAAACCGCGCAAGCGACCCTGGCGGGGGGAGTCGAGGGCATCTTGGCGAAATACGGCGTGGCGCTGGACGACGACCTGGCGTTTTTCCGCGGCCTGATCGTGCCCTTGGAAATCCGCTCCATCTATTGGGTCGGGCGCACCGAGCGCCTGCTGGCGCTGGCTTTAGCCATGAACGATCAGGCCGGGTGTCCGGTCGACCCGGCGCAGTTGGCCGTGGCGGTATTCATGCACGATATCGGCATGGCGTTTTTGCCCGTGGAAATTCTCCACAAGCGCGACCCCTATACGGAAGAAGAGCGCTGGCTGCTGCATTCCCATCCGTTGGTGGGGGTGGAGCTGCTGGGCCGCATGCCGCGCTGGCGCCCCGCCTCGGACATGGTCTTCCAACACCACGAGCGCAGCGACGGCAGCGGTTATCCGCAAGGGCTCGGGGACGAGGAGATTTGCGATGGCGCCAAAATACTCGGCATCGTCGAATCGTTCGACGCCAGAACCCAGGAACGCGCTCACCGCACCTTAACCAAACGCCCCTTCATCCGCGCCGTGCTGGAAATCAACAATTGCTCGGGGCAATTGTTTTCGGAGCGCTGGGTTCAGGTGTTCAACGACACCGTACGCACCCTGCACGGGCCGAAAGAGGAAACCCTGCACTGAGCCCGCGACACCCCCGAACTCAGATGGCGTAACCGTCGCGCCGCCGGGGTCCGGGCGCTGGCGGCCGGGCCGGCTCTTCCGGCTCCAGCTGGCGAAAGCGCTTGTCCAGCTCGCGTAAACGCGGCTCCAGCTCTTTTTCGGCGCCCTTGCCGGCCTTGTCCAGCTGCTCCATGAAGCGCTTCCATTCCTCTTCCAATTTTTTCGCGTCCTCGGAATTCGGCAGTTTTTCCAAACCGCGCTGGAACTGCTCGATCTGGTCGCTGAACTCGCGCAGCCCCTCCCCCATGCCCTTGAAATGAAGGGGAGTGAGATAAATCTAGACGGTAAGGTGAGATAAATCAGGGATAACCTGGGATCAATCGGGAACAAACGGGAGGGAAAATACAAAAACGTTGCGCACGGTGCAACGCGCTATTCGATGGCGCTGGAGTAGAAGCGCCGGAGGATTTCCATCACACCGCGCTGGTCTCCATCCCCCAGTGTTCCCGCTTCGGGATCGGCGGTCAGTAGGCCGCGCCGCTCCATGTGCTTGGTACCGACTTCATGGTACGCGGCATATTCGACGCCGAATCCAACCGCCACGCTACGGCTGCGGACCTCATGGCTTAGGCTTTGCTCCATGGCGCCGGACATGATCAGCAGTGTGCCGATGCTCCCCCCTTCCTTGTCGGTATGCCGCTTGACCGTCGCCGGCTTCCAGTGTTCCCAGGGCACCCCGCCCGGATCGGTTTTGGTGTCGAACCGCTGATGGACGCGGCTTTCCAGTAGGTTGCCGATATCATCCAGCGCCGGCTTAGGGTCATGCCCGCGCTTGACCAGGCGATCGAGGGCGGCCAGGACTTGGCGATCGTCAATGTCGAAGGTGACGCCGATCATGATCCATGATCCTTCTCAAACAGCTCAGCAGCTAGCGCATTGCACAGGGCGTCGCAGGCCTCCCGTTTAGCGATTTCGTCAGCGGTTTCGTTGGACATGGGAGCATCTTTGAGACGTTCCTTATGCCGATCAATGTCGTCCACCGTCACAACCCAATGGCCAGGCTCAATATCGGCATGTTCGAACTCCTCGATCCAGTAATCAGCACCGCAGCAATCTAATTCATTGCATTCCGACAGCACGGGATTGCGCCCGAAAAACTGCAAAAACAGATCAATCGCATCGTCCTCGCAAGCCTCGATCCAAATAACCTGCGCCCCCAATTTTTGGCCGCCACCGCTGTGCGAATCCCAAAACCGTGTCCACATAAATTAATTCACTCTTGATGTTCGAACTGGAGGCCGTGGTCGCCTGCATACGGTTGGCGATGGTCGTTTTGACCGAGCCAAATAGCGTCGGGGATGCCACCGGGGAACGCTGTGCACGTCGGCGCCAGGGTCTTGTGCTTGTGGCGGCACAGCCAACAGGGCGCCTTCCTGCTTTTGTAGAACGCCTCGCCGTCAAGGCGCTGGTAATCGCTCATAGCTCATCCCGGTTTGCGTGGCCACGTCCGTCCATATCCGATGATACAGTTCTTCCCAAAACGCCGCTTCGCCGATCTCGCCCCGCTGCAAGCGCGACATCAGCTTGCCCACCACTTCAGCCTGCACCGATTCATAAACCGGCTTGACGGTATCCTCCCAGAACGCACGATCCCAGCCGGACGCCGGCGGACGCATACTATATAAGTAGAGCGCATCGACCGCCCGCATTTCCAGCGCTTGCCAGCGGCACGCCACGGCGATATCGCCCGGAGAAAACGCCCCCACTTCGGTATGGTTGTGTGTAACGACGCGCCCCGTCATCGCGGCGCCGGTTTCCGCGTCGATGTCGATGCTATCGGCATCGCCCTTCAGCTCGCGGATAACCGCGCCCTTGGCATCGACGATATAGCCGGTTTCTACCTCGGCCTGTTGGATGAAGCGCTCCAGCTTTGCCAAACTCGGCAGCCGCTCCGGTTGCTGCAGCTGTGCAAACGCCGTCTCCTTGTCCTTCAGCAGCTGCTCCAGCTTCGCCTGCCTGGCCTTCCCAGGGTTGTAATCGAACCCCGGATCGATCCCTTCCGGCAGCTTCCGCACCTCGCCCGTGCGCGGATTGGTCCAATCCTTATACGTAGTCGGCGGCGCATCGTAGCGGATCGGGCGGCCGGCATCCGCCAATTCTTGGGCACCGGCCTGGTCGATGGCGTAGGCGATGCAACGGCAACGCCAGCCATTGGGTGGATAATGCGTATTCCACCAGGCGTCATCCTGGGGCAGCGTCACACCATCCCACGCCTTGTGTTGCCAGCGCACATGGCTGTCGCGCATAGTGCGGTAGGTCAACAACGGCAGCACCGCTTTGCTGCGCTGGAACCGCTCCCACCGCCCCGCCGAATACGCACTGCGCAAATTGGTGTCGTAGATGATCTCCAGCCGCCGCGGGCTGCCCAATTGCGCCTCGCGGACTGCGCCCGTGGCCGGATCCGCCATGGTCTTGCGCCCCCACCAGCCTTCCTTCTCCAGAATCGGCCGCAGGTCGGCGGCGAACGCCTTTAGCGATCGACCCTCCTGGATGGCGCGCGTCACATGCTCCTGCACGGTTTGCAGCAGGTCGATGCGCGCCATCTTAGCCACGGTAAACGCCGCTGCATGTTCTTCCGCGTAAACATCCCGCCAATCGAACGAAACCGCCAATCCCTTGGCTTTCAGGTAATCGACGGCCTCTTTGGGCGGCAACGGTTGGAGTTGAACGGCCACGGGCTAGGTGTTGATATCCATGCCCGCATCGCCAGCCGCGCGGGCCATGAAACCGGCTTGCGCCAAACTTTCCGTCAGCTTCGAAATGTCCATGTTTCCCAGCAGCGCCGGCAGCTCGGCCTGGAATTGCGCCAACGTCTTGCCGGCCGCAATCGATGCATCCAGCGCCGCTACCAGCGGATGGGTAATCGGCTGCATGACCGGCTGCCAACCGTCCTGCGCCAGGTCGCGCAGGGCGTCCAGGGCGTCGGGCGGGTCGCCTTCGCCGTAGCAATGGGGGCAATGGTGTTCGGCGAACGCCGGCGCCGGCTGGCCCTCGGCGGGCGCGCCGTTTGGCTGGGCTCCGACATTCGGCGGCGGCGCAGTTTTCTCCTCCCATTCGCCGCTGTATGTATCGGTGATGTACTTTGCCGTGGGCTTGAAACCCATGTCGAAAATCACCTTGTCGCGATCCGCCCGCGCCTTCAGGTCTTCCTGCGCCTCGCAGTCGCGCCAAACGCGCGGCGGATTAGCCTGCGGATCGTTGTATTCGGTAAACCAGCGAGCCACCTGCAGATTGAAACTGCCGCAAATCAGGTCCGCATCGGCCTTGATGATGTCTTCCCGGACATCCTGTGCCAAATGCTCAGCACCCCATTTACCTGGTGTGGATTGCGTGCTGGCGGTGTGGCCCAGGATAACCTTGGCGATCGCGTTGTCCATGCGGTCGCATAGCGCCACATAGTCCACCGTGCCGGAGCGCGCCGCCTCGATCAGCTCGATCTGCATGGACTCCGGGATGCGGATAGCAGCATCCCGCTGCACGGCCGCGGCGGCTTGCAGCAGCGCATCCTTCTCCCCGGGGGTTGCGGTAGATGGATACTTCCCGACCACTGTAGGCGCAGCGAATTTTTCCAAAAACGTCAGCCAGAACTTGATGCCGTTGCGCTTGAAAAACACCGGCCAGTACAGCCAATGGGCCAGGCCCAGGCCATAGGGCTCGTCGTCGTCATCGGCCCCGGTGGCAAAGGTCCAGAACTTGCGGTCCGGCATCACCTCGCCCATGGCGTTGGCGCTGGTGATCAGCTTCAGCTCGCCCTGGGGCGAAAACCCGAAACGCCTTTGCTTGCGCACCTTGATGGCCTCGATGGTCGTTTCCGCCCCGTCCGTGCCCCACAGGATTTCCGCCACCGAGTGGCCGTAAAAAATCCCCGCCAGCATCTTTTGGCTCATCTCGTCCCAGGCCAGGCGATCCAGCACCGCTTTCAAGGCGTCGGCCGCCTTCTTGTCGCGCCGGCCGGACGTGGCCGGCTCCACCTTCCATTCCTTGGACACCAGCGCCAGCTTGCGCTGGGCGAGGCAGGTCTTGACTTGATCGTCGCGCAGCAGGTCTTCGTACAGCTTGTAATCACCGCCGCCGCGGGATTGCAGCACCGTATCGGTCGGCGGTAGGATCGGCAACGCATCGACATAGCCGCGGGTGATATCGCGCCCGCCGCCAATGCCGGCGATTTCCTCGCCGCTCGGACGCCGGCTGCCGGCGATCTCGGCAAACTCCGCCTCCGAAACGATCACCCCACTTTTCAACTGCACGTAATCCATCAACCCCACCCATTGAAATCGTTCAGGCCGCTGACAGTACCGAAGCCGGCCTCGGTGATGGCCACCGACTCCCGACCATGGTCATCGAGCGACTCGCGGCGGCCGGTGGATTCGAATTCGATCAGCGCCGCCTCCATCAACGACGCGCAATAGGCCAGGAACAACGCCACCGCCGCGTCCGCATGGCGCTTTTTGCCGTCGGCACCTTCGTATTCCCCGTCCTTGTTGATCTTGGGCACCCCCTTGATCACGCTGATGCAACGCAGGTCGCGGCGCACGTCGGCATTGCGGGGAATCTTGATCAAGCCGTCCTCGAAGGCGGCCTTGAAGTGGGTCATGTTGGCGCCGTAGAAGGCGTCGTTGAACTTTACGCACTGAATGGCCTGGCCAAACTCGTCCTTGGTGTACTCCGCTATGGTCTCGCCGTTGCCGGTGGCGTCCATGGCGCCGGCCTGGAAGCGGGGTAAGCGCCGGATGATGTGCCAGAGGATTTGCTGCTGCTGGCGCGTCGGTACATTGCGCATTTCCACCAGGAACGGAACCCAGCGCGTCAGGTTCTCGGAAATCATCATGGGGGAGATCACCGACAAGTGGCCGGAACGGGCGAAGTCCTGGCCGTAGCAGTGCATCAGCTTGCCGTTGAGACCCTTCAGCAGCGGGTCCAGCTGTTCCTTGATCCAGTCGGCCACATGCGCCCGGCGCACCGGCTCCGCCAGTACCTGGAACGGTTCGTCGCATTCCAGGCGGATGATGGGCGCGTCGTACATCGCTTTTTCGATGAGGATGGCCGGCAGGTAGGAACCGGAACCGGCCTTGGGCACCACGTCCAATTCTTCCGCCGCATCCTCGCCGTAGAAGGCGTACACGTCGGCGATCCAGGCCTCTTCCTCGGCCTGGCTCCACTCCTTGCCCAGCCGCAGGCACACGCGCCGATAGAGGCCTTGGGACACCGCGTTCCTGAAGGTCATCCCCTCGTGCACCGAGCCCTTGCGCGTACCGTTCTTGATCTCGTTCACCAGGGCGTTGAACGGGTTTTCTTCGCCGTCGTGGGTGCTGATCACCCGCACGCGGCCGCCCCAGATCAACAGCGCCAACGCAGCCTTCAGCAGCTCGCCCAGCTTGTCGTGGAAGGCCGCCTCGTCGATGACGATGGTGCCCTGCTTGCCGCGCAGGTTGGCCGGCCGGCTGGACAGCGCCACGATGCGGTGCCCTGACTCCGGGAAGCGGATGGTGAAGGTCTTGATGTTGCGATCCTCGCCGTCTTCCTCCCATAGACCTTCCTCCACCTCGGAGGCCAGATAGTTGAACGCCTTGGCCCACATGCCGCAGGCCTCGATGAACTCCAGCCCCATGTCCTGGTTGTAGCCGATGTAATAAACGTTTTGCCCGCCGGCGCTCTTGTTGGCGCCGGCAATCAGTACGTCGTCGGCTGCTTCTGCCCAGGTGAGGCCGATACGGCGGCTCTTCGGCCCAACCTTTAGCTGGGCGTCGTCGGCGATCCAAGCCTGCTGATACGGCAAAAACACCGATGGCAGATCCCCATCGATGCCGCTGGCCGCCGTATTCGGAATGGACGTATCAAGCACGCGCCACCCCGAGGATTTCCGCCTTGATGGCTTCCACCGTCTCGCGGCTCATGCCGCCGCGCTTGGCGATCTTCTCTACCTTCTCGGCGGCTTCGGCCGCCACCTGCCGGCGGATGTCCTGCTCATGCTTCTTCTGGCTCAAACTGGCCCGCGACAGATCGGCTATACCTTTGGCCGCCTTGCCCATCAGCAACAGTCGCTCCTCGGGGTTAGCCGTTTCCGCCTCTTGCAACATCAGCAACACGTTGAAGATATCGGTCTGCACCAGACTGATGACCGCAGCACTGCGCTGGTCAGCATCGTCCGGCGCCGCCTCGGCAATCAACCGCGCCGCATCGGTGCTGGCGCGCACCGCCGCCAGGCGCCTCTCCATGGCCTGGCCGTGGCGGTGGATAGCGGACCGGCTGATCTGGAAGCCGCGCTTTTTCAACTCGGCTTCCAGCGCCTCGTAGCCGGCGAAATTGCCTTCCACTAGTGCAGATTCCAGCCAGGCCAAAACGGCCGCCGGCAGCTGTTTCACTTTGGAGCGCGGCGCCATGGATCAGCAATGCTTGGGCGGCCTGGCGATACCGGGCTCGCAGTCCACGGTGTACTCCACCACGTCGACGCCGTAGCGATCGAGCTTGGCGAACCAGCGGCCATCCGGTTTTCTTTCGATATCGACCAGGTCGCGGGAATGGAGGTAATCCAGCTGCACCCGCACTTCGTGCTGTGTGGCATCCGTATAGATACCCTGCAGCGTGGTTAGGATCAGCTCCTCGAAGGCGCCAATCGGCTGCGCGTTTTGCAGCGTCAGCAGGATGTACCAGCGCATGGACTCGCGCCGGATTTTTGCCGCATCAACCATGGTGGCTCCCTCGTAGCTGCCAGTTTTCGATCTTCAGTCCGACGGCATCGATCTTGGCCTCGATTACCGTCTGGTTACGTACGTAATCCTCGCGCCGCACATAGTGCAACGGTATGTCCGCCTTCAGGTTCAGGAGGTCCCGTTCCAGGGACTGCAACTGTGATAACGCCTTGGCCTCGGACTCGGTGTGATCCTTCAGCGCCTGCTGCATAGCGGAGAACCGTTCCGACATTCGCCGTTCGAACTGGCCAAACAACACCTTTCCGCCGGCGCCGACAAACGCGAAAAACGCCAGCAACAGCGTTATCAACTGCCAGAATTCCAGTTGAACCATCATGCGTACCTCTCCCCCCATGCCGGGTATTTCTCGATCCGTTCCTGGCACTCCACGCAAAACCGGCAGCCAGGCACCGCCTGGCGCCGTTTATCCGGGATCGGCGCGCCGCAGTCGGGCAGCTCGCAAAATTCGGCGGAATCCGCCGCCGTTTTGCCGTCCAGTCCGGCACGTTCATGTTGCGCCGCCAGGGCGATGTCGCGGTCCAGCTGTTCAACTTCCGCGGCCCGTTCTAACCAATCCATCCCTCAGCTCCTCAAACTGGGCGCATTCCCGCCGCACGCGCGGATAGGGCAGCCCACGAAAAAACGGCCGCGCCTCGGTGCGGCACCGGCCCACGCCATCCGCCGGGTTGACCGTGTCGCGCTCAAAATGCCGACAATCACCGCAGGGCCTCGGCTTGGTGCTCATGCCAATCGATCACGGCGGCAAGCTGGGCTGCCTGGACGTTGCAGACTCCCGCGGCCTCGGCGATCCATCCCGCAACGTCCCGATCAGAGGCGGCAGCGGCTGCGGCTTCGCCAGCAGCACCGCCGGCGGCTTGGGGCACGGCATCAGCGTCACCGGCGGTAGCGATGACGCCGTTGAGCAGGCGGACAGCATCAGGAGACAAGCAGACGCGGTTAGACGTAACAATCGGCACACGGCGGATCACCTCGATGGTTTTGACGGTTTGACGGGACTGCGCGTCGGCGAGCTGGGCGGACAGGCCCTCGCCGTATTCGTGCGCCTGCTCCAGCTCGGCGCGCAGCAGGGCTTCGGCCTGGGCGTGTTGATCGGCCTGCTGGCGTTGCAGGTTGGCCAGGGCGGCCTGGCCTTGCGCATCGGCGTAGCGGTAGCCCCAGGCCGCGCCGGCAACGATGCCGGCCAGCAGCAGGGCCATGGGGATGACGAATCGGGAGGCCAGGGCAGCGAACATTAGCTTGCCTCGCCGTTGTTACCGAACTCGTTGGTCTGCCCGATCCAGCGGCCTTGCGCCTTCAGGCGGCACACGGTGGCGCGGTGGGAGCGGTTGCAGAGGGAGACGACCTGTCTCTGGCGCAATTCATTGACCAGCAATTTTTCGTCGTGCCGGCACGACAACAGCTCACCGGTCAGGATGAACGTCGGCGCATTGCGGAGCGTGTATTGCTTCACGGATACCTCTTCAGGAACAAACCGAACGCCCCCAACCGCCGGCCGCATACAACGGCGACCAGCGGCGGAGGATTTTTTGCGGGTAATCGCGGTTTTCTCGGATGGCCCAGGCGGCGCGCCCGGCATTCGCCAGGGCGACACCGTCCCACCAGATCAGCGGATCGAGCCCCTTACTCGATGCTGCCCGGACGTCGCGGTTGAGCCAGCCGAGACCGCCGTTGTAGGCCGACAGCGCCATCGCCATGCGATCGCACGCATCGCGGGCGCTGATCCGGTCCCACAGGTGTTTGTCGTAGGTCACCAGGGCGCGGACGGCCCAGGTGGGGTTGAACACGTCGCAGCGCTTGGCGTCCTCGGTTGAAGGGCCGGGGGAGAGGGTGATCGCCGGGTACGCGCCACAAATCCACCGTGCCGTGTCCGGCGTAAACTGCGCCAGGCCGCCGGCGAACTTTGACTCGGCCTCCGGCCGCCACGCGCTCTCCTGGTGAATCTGCCCCGCGAAATCCGCCACTGGCGCCTCCAGGCCCCACACCAGATGGGCCTGGCGTACCAAATCGCCGCGATAGCGGATGGCAGCACGGGGAATGGTATCGGCTGCCGCAACGGGCTCCGGCGCACAACTTGCCAGGCATAACAACAACAGCGCCAACAGCCAGCTGGCGATGTCCCACCGATCGTAGTCGCTGTAGCCGAACACTAGGCGCCCAACCCAATACCAATGATGGTCGCACCGACGATGATGGCCCGCCGCTGCATCGCCGCGGCGAACACGGACTCATACCCCGCAGCCACCTCGTGGTTGGCCTTGTTGAAGGTAAAAACGTTTTTCAACGGCTGCCAGGGCTCTTTCAAATAGCCGTCCGGCCGCGCGTAGGGGTGCAGCATCACGTCCAGCACGTATCCGGCGAATCCGGCCAATAACGCCAGGGTGATTTTTTCGCCGAATACAGGCGCCATGTGCGGGTGCTCATGCACCACGAAAACCAGCAATAGCAGCGCAGTCAGTGCGACCCAGAAAAAACGGGGCAGGATATGCATGGGGCCTCCAGTGAAATGGGGGCGCCGATAGGAGACGGGCTACAGCCCTGGCGATGGCTTGCTGATGACGAACCGCCTATCGGCGCCAGAGAGGCCAGGATAGGCGGCGGGGTTTAGGCGGGGAATCTGCAGGGTTTCGGAAGGGGGCGGACGGTGCGGTTCGCCGACTCACCGCACCCTACAGGCTAGAATGCATCGGTATGTTGGGGCAACGCCTCAACCAGCTCCACGTCGCACATGTGTATGTGTACGGCGTCCAAATCGTCGATCGGAACGACGCCAATCAACGAAAACTCAACCGCCAGCAAATAACGAGTTTTGTAGGCCACTTGATAGGCATGTATCCGTTCGATGGCCGTCGCTAACGGTAGGTTGGTGACGAACCCGCGGTGCCGTTCCCGGACGGCCGTCCTGGCGTATTGTTCTGGCGACATGTTCTGACCTGGTCCCCGCCACTCGCGCATTGTAATCAGTAGCATCGTTCCCCCTTGGATCATACTAAAATCCCTCCAACCGGTCTTGTTGGCGGTTAATGGAGGGTGCACCGCCCATCAAATCCGTTACGCGTCGCTCCGTCAACCCCACCGCCCGGGCGATATCCGCCATCGTGGCCTTGGCTGCCCGCATCTCCATCATACGGTTTAGCCGCAAGGCGTGCTGAAGTGCTTGGCCCTTCGGGATATTCAGCGTTTGATTGCCGAACGCCTCGCAGAATCGCGCCGCGTCCACCGGCCCCAGCAGCTCCACCAACCGGTGTTCCGGCCTGGCTTTGACGGGCACGCATAGGTGCACACCGCCGTACTCGGCCATGATTTTCAGGGCCACATCCATGCCGCAATACTCGGCAATGCGCCGGATCGACTCCGGCAGCCGGTATTCGTTGAAGCCGTCAGGCAGCGCGCTCATGGCTAACCTTTCCGGTCCCCAAACCCTCGCTACGCTCTCCCTGCGGGAGAGGGCTAGGGTGAGGGGATTCCGATTTCCGCCATTGATACGCCACCGCCGGCTCATGCCGGTCGCACACCAGCCGCGGAAACGCCCGCGCCTGCCTGGGCGAGGGACGGAACGCTGCGCGGCACTGCGGGCAAAACAGTTGCCCCTTGCACAACTCCCGGGAACGCCACTGCTTCAACCGCTCGATGGCGGCATCCATTTCCCGGGTACCGGCCAACATCTCCAGGATGGAGGTCACGTTGGGCGAGCGGGAATTGCTGGCCCAGGAGCACAGCGCCGCCTCGGACGGATCGCGCACGATGCCCAGGCCGTGCAGCTCCAGCCAAATGGCCCGCAGCTTCTGCGCCTGGGCATCCAGCGACAGCGCCCGGCCGCCGCCCTTCGGCTGGCGAACCTTACCCCCCAGCTTCGCCAGCCAGGCGGAAACCTGATGGAGCTGGCCGATATCCATGTCGCTGGTGGAAGCCTCCCCTACCAGATTCAACTGGCCAAGCCGTCGCGTTTCCGTGTCGAAGCGCGGATTAGCATTCTGCACTTCCCGCGCCTGGGCATGGATGCGCTTGATCAGCTGCTGCTTGGGGTCGACCTTGGCCGCATTACCCATGACCAATCCGCTCTTGGGCGCCGCCCACTGCGCCGACGCCGTGGTCCAGCCTGGCGTTGCGACCGGCGAGGTGGCCGTGCATGGCGTCGCCGTAGTCCCTGCTGCCGCTGCGGTCGCTAGCCTTCAGCGTGCCCAGACCGGTAAAGCGCTTGTCCGTGTAGGCATTTATGATGGCCGTGTCCTCTTCACTACGAGCGAAGGTGCGGATGGTGGACGCTACGGAAAAGACCCAACCCGTACAGAATTCGTCCGCTCTCTGGGTTTTTGTAGCGGGTTTGCAGCGTTTGAGTTTGGTTTTGATATGCTTGGCTCGCTCCGCCTTGCACTGGCGCAACAACACGCCGAAGGCGTAGGAAGCGACTTCGGCTTTTGGCCCGATACCGATAAACAGCCAGTCTCCGGAGCACCCCGGCACGCTATCAAAAATCAGGTCGCAGCCGAAGGAGCGCGCCACCAAGTCGGCCAGACGGTTTTCCCACATGGCAGGCGTCTTGGTCGCGCCGGCCTTTGCCTTGGCCTCGGCGGCTTCCGACGCCAGCACGTCGCTGTGCTCGATGCCGTATTGCTCCATCAACGCCTGTGCCTGCCGCATGGCGGTGGCGGCTTCGTTGGCGTTGGCGGACGCGGCCAGACGTAGGCATTTCTTGATCTTGGCTAGGGCTTTGTCTTTGTCCATGGCTATAGCGCCGAAAAATCGAGCGGGATGTTGCGATACACCTTATCCGCCCCGCGCTCGTATAGGTTCAGGTAGTCGATGGTGCCGCTGGTGACGATGCTGGTGGCGATGCAGTCCATCGCCTTGCGCCAGCGCTCGTCGTCGAACCGGTAGCGCCGCAGGCTCATCACCTCGGAGACGGACACGTTGCCGGCCTCGTCGCGCATGAACTTGTCGCGCACCAGGATCTTCAGCTCCTCCTGGCCTTCCAGGCTTTCCAGGTAATCCTCGATCAACTGCATGGCCACCTGCAGCCGCTCGTTGAACTGCATCAGCTTGTGGCACTTGCGCTTCAGCTTGTACTTACCGTCGAAGGTGGTGAAGGTAACGTTGCCGATCTCGCCGCCCATCTTCACTTCGAACTCGGCGGCCGAAACGGCAACGAACTCCTCGATGGCCGCGGCCAGGCGCGTTTTGAATTGCCGCATGCGCTCCTGCATGTCCATCCACTCGTCGCGCACCGCCAGGACCATATCGGTGCGGGCCAGGACGATAGGATCAATCATATGTTCCGGTACCAACCGGCCCATGGCGTCCTCGCGCCGCACGACATCGGCCGGCGCCTCGGCATCGGCCTGGGCGGTTTTCTGCTCCTCTCGCTTTTGGAATGCCTGCCGGATCGCGCTGGCGATGTTGTCTAAAAAACTCATGGTGTGCTCCTGTTGGGTTAGGGTCATCAAAACGGAATATTCAAATCGTCGAACGTCGTGCGGATCATGTCGTCTACCAACCGCGCGGCCTTCGCCTCCAGCACGATGAACATCTGTCCGGGATGTTCCCTGGCGAGCCGTTCAGCTTCACCGATCGCTGACGGTTCGGTCGTATGGCGAAAGCGCGGGTTGCGGCCCTCCGGGTTCCACACGATCCAAAAAACGGCCTCGGCTCTATCATTCATGGCTTTTCTCCTTTCAACGCCCCGCGCAGCCCGCTGACGGCATCAGCCACGCTGGTGGTACGGTTGGCCCGCTTCCCTTCCGGCCGCTCCCGCCGCCGTTCCTCGCGCTGGGCTTCCTTCTTCGCCGCCGCCTTCTCGCCCTTGCCGGCGATGATCTCCAGCAAATAGCCGTGGCTCTTCAGCGGCGTGTTAAACGGCTTCTTGGCGTGGCGCTGCTGCATTTCCTCCAGCGCCGCCGCCCACACCTCCAGCGGCGCCGACCAGGCCACGCCGTCGCGCTGGATTTGCGCCGCCTGGATCATGGGCAGCAACTCGCCCAGCAGGGTGGCCACCCGATCCCAGGACAAATCCCGCGTCGCCGGGCGGAACAGCGCCAGGTAGCGGATCAGCGGTTTCCCCAGCGGCGCCGGGAGTTGCAGCGCCGTCATCAGCGCCGCGCGCGCCTCGTCGTGGTTGATGAGGGCGTCCAGGCTGGTGGCGGCGCCACAGGCGGGGCAGCGGGTTTTCATCAGTGATACAGCTCCCTGCCAGGTTGGTTAATTTCCGCGCACATATAGAGCCAAACGGCGCCTTCCCAGTACGCCGCTATCCAGCGCTGGCGTTCGTGCACATTTGAATATGGGCACGGGCGACTTTCATGCGGTTCATCGATTTCGGCACCGAGGTTCCACCCATCTCCATACACACGGGTATCATCGAGAATGGCGTCGACCTCCTCGCGGGATCTTCCATGGCGAGCGCCGAATTCGTAGAGTTCTTCGCGCGTCATACCAGCGGCGCCCTATACCCGCAGCACAGACACGGGATGGTGCAGCGCTTATTCGGTTCGTCCTTGCGTTGGCCGCCCATCAGTGCAACCTCGCCGGGTCCGTTTCCGTTAGCGCCCGCCCGTCCTGGGTGTGCGGCACCATCCCTGCCAGCTGGCCAAGCACTTGGCCCACATACCCAATCTGCCCGGCCTGCCATAAGGTCACCAACTGCCGCAGAGCATTGGAATCGCGCTCCATGGCTACAAATTGCTGGTGCAGGCTGTCGTACATGGCGTAGCGCATGGCTAGGTCGACGAGGGCTTGGTAGAGGGCCTTGCGCAGCTGGTCGTCAGGGATCGCCGCCACATCCTCCAGACTGGGCATTTGAAATGTCGTTACGCTGTTCATTGGCAATCCTCCGAAATCGTTCGTCGATGCATCCGGCGCCGCTGACCGTCGCGCCACATCCGCCATGCCAGGCCGGCATAGGCCATGTTGGGAGCGGCAACTGCCAGCGCCAGTACCCATAGCGAGGCCTCCCGGTTCATGCCGGCACCCTCCATTCGACGTCGCAGCCGCAGCACGGCGCCACGAAGCGGTGGTAATCGCCGCACGTGTCGGTGCCGCGCGCCTGCAGCACACCGCGCAAATGCCGGCGTGCAGGGATGCAGCTCGGTACGCGGACCAACGGCCTGGCGCCGCCGGTGTGGGTGGAGATGATGGCGATGCCCAGCCGAGTGAGTTCATCCAGGCACTCCTGCAGGGCGGTCAGATCATTGGCCACGGTGTGGTTGACGGTGCCGTGATAGCGGGCGGTGCCGTTTTGGTAAAGTTGCGATGCATGCATGGCTAGGCTCCCTCTTCATCGATGTAATCGGCCAGTTCGAGCAGTTGGTTGGCGAGCAGGCGCATATCGAGGGGGCGCATCAAAAATACCGGCGACTCATCCCCCCCTCGATTCGCAATGATCGACAGCGATGCACAATTCACATCGGTTTGTAGGCAGAGCTGTAGGTCGTTTTCGCTGATGTATTCTTCGTAATAAACAGTGATACTCATCTCGCCTCCTCCAATTTTTCCAGCCCGGCGGCCCAGGCCACTTTGATTTCCTGCAATCCGCTGGCGGCGGATTTCGACACGCGCACCTTGACGTACGCCTCCTCGCCAGGGATATAGCTCGGCCCCGCCACATATCCAGTCCAGCCTTGGTATTTGCCGGCGGCGATCACGCGGATACGGGTACCCATTTCGGGTCTTTCGGTCAGCTGTGCCATCTCACACCCCCGTGACGATGGCCGCCGATACCGCCGGCGCTTGCATGTCGGCCGCCTTGTTCAACGCGGCGGCCACCAGGTTGTTGACCGCCAAGGGGTACAGCAGACAGGTGGTCACCGTCTCCACTTGGCCCTTGGACCCTTTGCTGGAGCCGACGGCGACTTTTTCCAGTCGGTTGCGGATGGCCTCGATGGCGCCGGGGGCGAACAGGGTGTCGGCATTGCCGCCGGCGCGGGCGATGATGTGTCGCAGATACCCCTCCAGGTTCTCGCCCAGGGGCGGCAACGTATGTTCGGGAATCCGTTGCGCGGCTTCGATCATGTTGTAGTTGCGCAGGGAGATTTTCCGGCGTAGCGGCGGCTGGCCGATGAGAATGATCGAGATCAGCCGCCGCCGGCCGAGCCGCATTTCGTCGCGGAACCGCTTGAGGTGCTTCAGCAGGATGTCCGGCGCCGCATGCGCCTCGTCGATGACCATGCAGACGCTATAGCCGGCATTGGCGCTGGCAATCAGCGTTTGATGGCACTGCTCGAACCGCTCTTGCGGACTGCTTTTCTTTTTTTCATCCGGCGCAATCGCAGCCATGATGGCCTCCACCAAATGCGTCGCCTTCAGGGTCTTCCCCGTTTTGTCGTCCTTCTCCATGCCCATCACATACGGGCGCACAAGGGTGATACGCGATTCCTCGGCGCTGCATTCCTCCACCAGCTCTTGCAGGATGGTAGTTTTTCCGGCGCCGGATTCGCCGATCACGGCGATATAGCCGCCGAACCGGGCACACTGGTACATGGCTTCATACACGTCCTGGTAATCCGTGCTTTTGAATACGCCGTCGTCGGATTCCGGATCCACCGTTGGGTCCGTCGCCAGCTTGAAGTGGCGTAGCGCCGCTCGTTTCGTGGTACAGGGTTTTGGTATCATGTCGTCGTTCTCCTTAAGAACATCAGCACCCGGCTGATGAGGGTTGCCGCCCTCGTCAGCCACCTCATTGAACCAATCCTCGCTATAGACCATTTGGCGCTTGTCCTCCAAATGGGCGCGAATCCTGGCTATCAATTCCTCCCGATCTATCGTCCTCGGCCACTGCCCGTGGTTGAGCAGCTGCGCGATGGTGGCCGGCGACACATCCGCCGCACGCGCCACTTCGGCCTGCATGATTTCGTGCTCTTGGAGCATTTTTTTCAGTTTCAGCATGCCGACACGTCCTTCGGATCCAGCTTGTAGAAGCTGTGTCCGCCGCAGCGTGGGCACAACAAGGTCCGCGCCCCGTGTTTATCGGGCTCGCCCTTCGTTCGTTCTGACTCCCAGTGCTTGTTCCGGCAGCGGGTGCATTGCACGTATATGTCAGCCATGGCTTTTTGCTCCTACCGCCCAGGCTCCAAAAGCCGGCGCACAGACGGAGCAAATGCCCACCGGCTTCTCTGTGGATAGCCACACCCAATGGCAGCCTTCGGGACACGCACGGCTATCGGTGCAACCGCAGGCCACGCAGGTGCGTTCCAGCTTTTCGCCGTAGCCTTCCTCTTCGCGTTTCGCCTTCAGTGCGGCCTGAATCGCCTCGAAATGTTCCGGCCCCTTTCCGTCGCCATTACCGCCCCATAACGCAATGCGCACCAAATCCAGCGCCAGCGCGATGGTTGCCGTGTCATAGCCTTCGTGCACCAAGCTGTGGCCCACGTAGCACAGTTCGCTCTCCGCTTCTTCCAGGGCCGCTTTCATCAATGTGTTTTCGTCCATTTCCCCTCCTCAAACGGTGCGCGGTGCGCACCCTGCGTTTACTTCACCACCCTCAACCCACCGCCCCGCGCCGCTTCATCCGCAGCGCCGGCGTTCTGCAAAATCTGCTCGACGTGCCCGTCGATGGCTTCTTCCGGCATGCCGGTTTCGCCGTAGCGGCCTTCCAGCCAGGCATATACTTCGCCGCTCCAGGCCTCGCCCACCGCGGCCCTGATGCGCTCCGCCGCTTGCAGGAAGGGCAGCGGGCGCCGTTCCACCTTTAGGGCGCCCACGTCCAGGGCGGTGCCGCGCTTGGTGATGTAGTCCGGTAGCTGTGCGTCCCGCGCCGTCTTGAACGGGTCCACGGCGCCGTCGAACGCCTCGTAGTTCTTGCGCTTACGCTTCTTGTCCGCCTCCGCCAGGTCGCGGGTGCCGGTGGCCAGCAGGGCCAGCTCTTTGCGGTGCTGGTCGGCCACCGTGTCTTTGTGGTTTCCGTATTCCTCGCCGATGCGGTGGGCACCGTCCAGGAAGCCCCATTGCTGGTTGGCCGGGTCCACGGTGCGGGTTTTCTCCGCCAGCTCCAGGTGGATTTCGTTGCCGTCGGCATCCTCCAGCACGGCCATGGCTGTGTCGGTGATGAAGGGGTGCCAGTGCACCGCCACCTTTTCGCCCACCATCACGCCGGGCACCGGTTCCACATCCCAGATGCGGCCCTTGAACTGCACGGTCAAATCGCCTTGCACCTTGCATAGCTTGGGTTCGTGGGTGGCCAGGGACAGCAGCACCTCGGCGGATGGCGTCACCCGGTATTGCTCCGGGGTGATATGCATCCACGCGGCCATGCGCGTCATGCCGTGCCGGCCGTGCACACGGGTGGCGTTGTAGTGGAGCTGGAACCACTCGGCCAGGGTATTCAGGTCGTCGATGCTGCGGATTTGCGATTTCTGGTAGCGCAGCCCTTGCTCGAACACGGTTTCCACGCGGTTCTGGCCGTTTTCCACGGAGCCGTTCACGCGAGCGCGGAGCACTCGATGCACTTCCAGCCGGATGTCCAGGCGCCGGCAAAACCGCTGCACCAATCCGGCCGATGTGGCGCCTTTGTCGACCATCAATAGCATCGGCGCGCCGCCGAACGGGTCTTTTTGCGGGTCCGCCTTGGGCGCCATGGCCCAGGCCAGGAACCGCACGGTGTGCTCGCCGGACTCGCTGTGCGGGTAGTAGCGCCACCGGGTGAGATTGGTGCAATGGTCGGTGATCACGTAGCGGATGACGCGGAACAGCTCAATGGCCTGCACGTTCTGCGGCTTGTTTTTGTAGTGCACGGCCTGATCAGTTTCCACCAGGGCCGCGCCGCCGTCGGGCAGGTAGTACAAAACGCATACCGAGCCGTCCACCTGCCACACGTGGTTGGGGTGCTTGGATTTCAAATGCACATGGGGCGAGGGTCGGCGCAGTTGCTCCGGGTGTAGTTGGTAGGCACGCAAGGCGCGGGCGATGGCGCTGTCGGATAGGGGGAAAAATTCGCCCGTAGACGTATCCACCCGGCCGGCGGCGATCAGTCCATTGGCGCGCAGCGACTCCACCGCCGTGCCCAGGGGCACGGTTTTCTTGTTGTTCTGCCGGTAGCCTTCCATCAAGTAGGCGGAGATCAACTTGGCTTCCGTCAGCGTCAGGGCGTAGTCGCCGGCATCCGCGCGCTTTTGCCGGCGCCGCCCCAGGAAGCGCTGTATCTGCCGCTGCACCGTGGCCACGGAAACGCCCAGCGCCGCCGCGGCCTCCAGCACGATAGCGCCGGTTTCGCCGTGCTGGGCTTGGGCTACGCGCTCAGCGTAATCGGCCAATTGAACCGTGGCGTGCACCGACATGGCCTAGCCCTCGGCTTCGCTCGTGGAGCGGGCGGCCAGCCCGGTTTCTTCCAAGCCCTGGCGGATCATGGCGCCGATTTCGTCTTCGCCCGTCGGGTGTTCCGCCAGATGGTGCTCATCCTGGATGGCGCGCAACTCGCGGATGGCCTGGGCCACCACGCCGGCTACAAACTCCGTCTGGTCCGGAGTGTGTGCCAGCATGTTGCGCACCGTCGCCGCCAGAGATAGCGCTTCTACGCTCACTCTGCCGCCGGCGCGCTGGCACACGTCGCGCCATTGGGCGCGCATTTCGTCAGGCGTCGCTTTCGCCTCCTTGGTGCGTAGCAGCTCCAGCTCTTCCTGCAGTTTGTTGATTTCCTCCTGGCGCTTGCCGCTCAGGCGGCGGGCGGATTCCAGGGTTTCCTGGGCTTCCTGGGTCTGCTTGGCCAGGGCTTCTTTTTCTGTGCGGTGCCGGACGGCCATGTCTTGCAGCAGGTCGATCACCTTGTCTTTGTCATCAGCCTCGATGGCCTGCTTGACGATGGCTTGGTCGTCCGCCGGCAGGGCCTTGATGGCGTTGTAGTCGCGTTGGCGCAGGCCGAGCTTTTCGGCTTGTTCGTAGAGGGCCGGGCCTAAAACGTTGTAGTTCTGCATCAGCTCCTGGATGCGCCGCGCCGATTTGCCCAAGAAGGCCTCGCAAAATTCGTCAAAAGTCGCGACGTGTCGCGTATTTCCGTTTTCGTCCTGATACGGTAACCCTTTGTATTTCTTGCCTTCCTTGAGTGAAATAGCGGTTTCCGCGATAACCTTTTCCGCGACGGTCGCGTAAAACTGAGCCGTTTCGATCCGTCCGATCGCCTTGATCGCATCGAAGCTATCCATGATCACCGCGTCCGCCGTCGCCACCTGGCTGGCGGTTTCCGAAACGGCCGGCAGGCCCGGCGTATCCGCATCGGTCACGATGTGCTGTTCCGGCATGGTGTCTTTGGGTGTGCGAGCCATGTCACGTCCTCGTTAAGCGTTGTTTGGATTCCTCGGCGCGGGCCGCGGCGTTGTCCAGGCTATTCAACAGCTGCACTGCCACCTGGGCCATGCGGTGGCTCATCCGTATGCGGTCGGTATCCGGTACCCGCTCCGCGAATCCCCTGGCCTCCAGCGTGGCCACGTGCCGCGTTACCTGCGACGCCGACAGTCCCGTGGCCTTGGCCAGCTCGCCGTTGGAAAAACCTCCGGCGAAGTTGCGCCCGAGCACGTCGAGCACCTGCAACGTCTTGGCCGACGCGTTGATGATGGTTTTGCTCATTCACCCTCCCAAAAATCGAATTCCGGTTGCTCCTGCTTCTCCACGTTGGCCTTATGCCAGGCCAACCCCTCCAATCCCGCTTGCAGGCCCTCTAAGACTTCCTGTCGTTCCGCCTTGCCGGCGGCCAGGTCCAGCAATCGCCCCACCGCCACATTCAGCACGCTTTGCAGCTCCTGAATGTCCTGAGCTTTTACGGCCCGTCCGGCGGGAATGGCCACCAGCAACTGCCCGGCGGAAATCGCGTTCCAGCGGGTGACGAAGTTCGCCCCGCAGGCTGATTCGAACGGCCGGATCAGCCGCGCCGGCAAGTTGCCGTTCTCCACCCACTTGTAGAGGCTCCACTTGTTGGTCAGCCCCATCTCCACCGCCACGGTATCTACCGAGCGGTTCAGCTTGTCCCGCGCATACTCCAGGCACAGCTCCATGGCGTGCGGCAGGCTGCGGGGTTGAACGTGTTTCCAATTGCGCTTGGCCATTTGGAATCCCGCTAAACGGCGCGTTCCAAACAAAATCCCTGTTTGCTACTATGCAAATCCGTTGCGCCCCGCGAAAAATATCCCCACCCGCCAAGACGGGCGGGGCAAACGGAGGTAACCATGGAAAGCGAAAAGCACATCATCGAGACCATTCGGCGCGAAATTGAGCAATCCCAGCGGCCGCTGCTCGAACGAATCGAAGAACTGGAGCAACAGGTTGACGCAGTGGACGACTGGGCCCATGGCGTGTATCTGGCGTTGGATCAGATCCTTCCGTCATTGCTGCGTAACCATCCCGAGGCGGAGACGATTCAAAAAGCCCTGCAAGAAAACGACGACCGCTTCGAAGAGCTGCTGGCCTATCCGCGACGCGCCAAAGAAGGCGAGCAACCGGGCATGTACGAGGCGTGCAAGATGCTGAACCGGCAGCTGGCGATACTGGGGGTGTGGCCGAACATTGACGCGGGCGAGGCGGCTCGGCAAACGCTTGAACGAGTCGCGCGGCAGAGGACTCGGTAAGTGTGTATTTGCCATTAGCGCGGCGGCTTTCGTGGACGAGTGCGGCGATCGTGGTCATGGGGCTGGCTCCTAAGCGGCTTGCGATTGATCGGTCGGCTTTAGGCCGATGCGCACCGCAATGGTGTGGCCCTTGCCGTAGTTGCCCTTGATCTGCCCATTGAGCACCAGGGACACGTCGCGGGGCGAAAAACCGTTGTCCCTGGCCCATTGGGAAATGGTGGTGCCGCGCGCCTTTAAGCGCGCCTTGAACTGATCGGCGGTCAACATCGTCTGGTTCCTCCGGCGTTGTTGGTCTGTGTTTGTGCTGTGTTACGTTGGAAAAAATTATGGTACTCGATTGAGTACCTGTCAAGCATTGCGAGGAATTTATTTGAGTACCTTTGGCGAGCGGCTGCGAAAAGAGCGACAGCGGCTGGAAATGAACCAGACGCAATTTGCCGCACTCGCCGGAGTGCAGAAGCAGGCGCAGATCAACTATGAGGCCGGGAAGCGGTCTCCAGATGCGGACTATCTAGCCGCCATCGCCGCCGCCGGCGCTGACGTGCAGTACATCCTCACCGGTCGCCGCGTCGCTGTGCCGGTGGCGGCTGGTGTCGAAGACGCACCGGCGATTCCCGCCATCGCTCATCCGCCGGCGGATTACGCCGTGCAGCGCCGCGATTTGGCAGAGCGGCGTTTACAGCTGTATCGAATGGGGTCAAACCTCGCGTTGGGCGTGCTGCACGGCTATGGCGCTACGCCAGCGCCGCGTCAAATGCTCGGCATGGGCGAACTGCTGTGGACGATGGCGGAGGTAGCTGCGGCGGATGGCCAAAGCGACGAGAGGTATTCCGATGCGCTGCTGGCGCAGTTGGAGGATGCGCTGCGCGATCTGGGCTATCGGCGCCGGCGGTAGATCAGTTTTTGTAATCCTAGGCGTACACAACTTTCCGCCGTGGCGTTCAATCCGCGTGAGCCTGACCTAATAAACTACGCGGCAGGACTACATGGAGGAGACGATGAATCCGTTTAAGTGCGTGCTATGTCGCCATGGCAGTGAGGGTGAAGGGGGCGATTTTCGCGGACTTCTGCGCCTGCCCGTATGGGAGGGCACGATCAGGCTGGGCCACGTGGTGGTGGGGGCGGCCGTTTTTATGCTGATGCAGTGGCTGCTGGTTTGGTGGTCAATCCATTAGGTGGTCGTAATACTGTGGCCGGCATGGCGGCTGTGAAACGGCGGGACGGCGCTATCCTACGGACAAAACCAAGAGTTAACGTAGGAAACATGATGTTCACGACTGCCCGCATCCTCGCCGTTTTGGTAGCAATTTTAGCTATTGTCACCGCCGTGCTCGTTAATAAGGTCTTGATCCTCTCCGGCCGCCTCGATGCGGCGCTGCAGGAGCCGGCCCGCATTGCCCGTATCGCTGAAGCCCTGGCCCGCGTTCCGCCTGATCTTCGTCCGACGCTGCTGGTCTATCTGCAGCAGTGCCCGGCGTGCGACGGGCGGTGAAACCAAACAACATAAGGAATTGAATAACATGAAAGCATTTTTGTCTGGACTGGTTGCTGTGGTTATCGTCGTTGCCGCCTGTTGGCCGGACGAGAGTTGGGCTCGTGGACGGGGCGGTTCGCATCGTGGACACGGGGGTTCGGGAGGGTATGCCGGCGGGGCTGGCGGTTGGGATAACGCGGCGCCAGCCGCCGCGCAGGACTGCGCTTGCAGCAGCGGGACGCTTTGCACTGGCCCGCGCGGGGGCCGGTATTGCATAACGGCTGGTGGTAAAAAGCGGTACTCAAAGCGCTGATGGGGGGACCATGAGCGTTTTTTATATCAATGTCGCCGCGCTGCTGACCGCTACGGTGGGATGGGTGGTATATGCCGACAGGAAGGGACGGTCTGCGCTGTATAAGTACGGCGGTGCGTTGTTTGTTGCTGTGGTTTATACGGTGATGGTCGGCCAGATTCGTCAGGTTGTTTCGGGCAGTGGCGCCCCGCAAGAGGTCAAGGCGCTTCCGGCGGTATCGGGCGCGTCCGTTCAGTCGGCTCAACCTCAAGCCGAGACGTTGTCGCCAGCCAAGGCTAAGGCTTTGGCACTGGCCATGGAAAAGACAATGGGCGATGTGGAACAAATAGTGATGGTGCCTCGGGCAATCCAGGATGACGACCTCTATTGGAAGCGATTTTATAGGCCTCTGGCGGCTGCGTTGAACACATGGCCGACTCCGTGGTATGAGCCGAAAAACTCGGCTATCGAACCCTATCAAGTCTGCGCGGAAGCGGCGCTGGCGATTCAGGCGTGGGGCGAGATGCGTCATGATGGAAACATTGACGAACGGTATGCGGAACAACGGCGTAGTGAATATATGGAAAAACGTCCGCGCTGCACGGCGGCGGTGAATGTGGCGGTCGGCGCGTGAGGACGCCATAGCGCCTAGCAGCCGTCAAACGCGCTCCCATCGGGCGCTCCCAGTCCGTTTTGCCGCAGGAATGGCGTTTATAAACTGTCGTCGGAGGGATAATGCGTTTCTGGTTTACCCTGGGACTGTTGTTGTTGGCTTTGCAGGCCCAGGCCGGCGAGTGGAGCGGTAAAGTTGTCGGCGTTTCGGATGGCGACACGATTACGGTGATGCATGACGGCGTAGCCGAACGCATCCGGCTGGCCGACATCGATGCACCGGAAAAGGCCCAGTCATTCGGAAATCAGTCGAAGATGTCCTTGTCGGGCCTGTGCTTTGGCAAGCAAGCACAGGTGGAAACGATGACGATGGATCGTTATGGCCGCACCGTTGGCCGGGTGCGTTGCGACGGCGTCGATGCCAATGCGGAGCAGATCCGTCGAGGCATGGCATGGGCCTATCGCCAATACCTCACCGATCAATCCCTTTTGACCATGGAAACGGAAGCCAAATCCGCCCGCCGCGGGCTATGGGGCGATTCCGACCCTGTACCGCCCTGGGATTATCGCCACGGTGGAAAACCGTCGACCGCCAATACGGCCCCCGGCTCCGATCCCAATCAATACCATCTTGGCCCGCGCGGTGGTTGTTACACCATAACAAACGGGGAAACGCATTATGTTTCGCATAGCAAATGTCGTTAAGGCGAGCGTGGCCTTAGCGGTTTTTCCACCTTCCGGCGCTACGGCATATCAACGAGAGGAGAAGACGCAATGAGCAATATCGCTAAATGTCCGAAATGCGAAAATCACCAAACGGAAATCAACGTGGCCCCCATCACGGCGAGAGACGGCACCCAGAAAACCCTCAAGGCGGCGGTTTATACCTGCCGATCTTGCGGCACGATCCTTGCCGCTGGGCCTGATCCTTATGTCTTGTCCGAACACATCGCCGGTTTGGTCAAAGGCCGTTAAGACCCCAACCCCCTGGTGCCGAGTGCGGTGGGAAACCCTTGCGCGGCGGCGTCGGCAAATTCTTTCGCTTTTGCGGTGAACGCTTCCGCCCGAACATCAAGCACAAGGGTCTCCCCTAGCAAGATGTCGGCTTCCTTGAGTACCATGCGGATTTTCCATAACGGCCAGCCGTGAAAGCGCTGGAGAAGTTCCTGTGCGTGCAGGTTAAAGCCGTTGGCGTCGTCGGGCTGTTCGTGGGTAGTCATGCTGTGGCTCTGATTAGGGTGGATACTTGCTTGCGAAATTCGCGCAGGGATAGCCCCTGCTGGATTGCCTCATTAACGGCGGTTCGGATGGCCAGCAGGCGATCCACGTCCATCATATTGGCTACGGTGAAGGCCTGGGTGTGTTCTGCGGCGACTTGTTCGATGTTCATGCTGCCATTATTCCAATGGCGTTATGGGCCGCCCGTATCTCGGCGATCTTTGCGCTTTCCGCTTCCGGGGTGTCGAACCAGAGAGGTTTTTCATTCTCGTGGCAATGCAGCCATCCTTTGCCGTCGCCGTTATTGATCTGAATGCCGTACACCACGGGGAAGTTTTCGGCATCTTCGTCACTGGTATCGAGCCATTGGCTGATTCGTAGTTTCATCGGTGTCCTCGTTTCAAGTGCGATGCAGCAGATTGGCGATGATCCGAGCGCGCTCGGTTTCTTGCTGGGATAGGGCTTGTTGAGCCTCTAGCATCAGTTGGCGCTCGCGAAGGCTATAGCGATGCCGGAGATAGGCCTTGAACGCCGTATTGCCGACATACATGGCGCCGCAGGCGATCAACAGCACTGTTACATCTATTCTTATCAAGCCTTTGCTCCGCTTACGCTGTAAGCGGTAGCCTATACTGCGAATGGGCACGCACCCCTTCCGAAACCTTTCGGATTCCCCGCCCATAACCTGGGGCCTATTCTGGCCCCATGGCAAACGCGAAACCCTTAGAAATTTTCAAAACAGGCCGTCACACGGCCGTCTCCGGCGTCGCGCTGAATTTCAGCGAGGCGGACTTGGAGGCTACCGCTCGCGCCTACGATCCGGCGACACATGAGGCGCCCATCGTCGTCGGGCACCCGGCCATGGACGCGCCCGCCTATGGCTGGGTGTCGGCGGTGGCCTATGCCGATGGTGCGTTGTCCGCCACGCCCGACCAAGTGGATCCCGCCTTTGCCGAGCTGGTCGCCGCTGGCCGCTACAAAAAGATTTCCGCCAGTTTCTACGCACCCGATGCGCCGGCCAATCCGGTGCCCGGCGTGTACTACCTGCGCCACGTCGGTTTCCTCGGCGCACAGCCGCCAGCCGTGAAGGGCTTGCGCACGCCGGCGTTCGCCGACGGCGAGGCCGGTGTGATCGAGTTCGGCGAATGGGACGACCAGGTCAATGCCGGTCTGTGGCGTCGGCTGCGCGAGTGGCTCATCGGCCAGTTCGGTCAGGATACGGCCGACAAGGTCATCCCCGGCTATGACGTCGGCACCCTGGAGGAATTCGCCCGCCAGGAGTCCGCCGCCGAAACCCAGCCGCTGCCGGCGTTTTCTGAATCAAATACCCCCCCCAGCGACAACGTTGGCCCCGCAGTCGGTGCTCCGGCTGCGGGTGGCGACGATGCGCCCCCGACGAAATCCCTCACACAGGAGCAACCCATGGCGACACTCACGCCCGAAGAACTGGCCGCCCAGGAGGCGGACCTGAAACGCAGACAGCAAGAGCTGGAAGCCCAATCCGCCCAGTTCGCCGAACGCGAGGCAAAGCTGGCGACCCAGGAAAAAGCCGCCAAGCGCCAGGGCGTCGTCGAATTCGTAGAAGGCCTGGTCAAGGCCGGCAAAGTGCTGTCCCGCGACAAGGCGGGCCTGGTCGAGTACATGTCCGCTGACGACATGGCGCAGGTATTGGAATTCGGCGAGGGCGAGGCCAAGACGAAAGTCGGCGGCGATGCCTGGCTGCGCGGCTTCCTCAGCAACCTGCCCAAGGCCATCGAGTTCGGCGAGCTGGCGGGCGGCGACGGCAAGGGCGACGCATCCGCCTCGGATCAGCAAATCGCCAACCGCGCCCGCGTCTACAAGCAGCAGCAGGATGCTGCCGGCAACCATATCTCCTTCGCCGAGGCCGTAGATGCGGTCCGCGCCGGCCAGGATCAAGCGAGGTAATCGACCATGGCAATCCTAGGCAATCCCGGCTTCGCCAAAAACTACGTCGCCGCGGCGGTCATCGCCGCCTTCCGCATCGTCAAATTCGGCGCCAATGACGGCGAAGTGCAACAGAGCGCGGCAAGCGCCGATCTTTCGATCGGCGTGTGCGGCTCGCTGGGCGCGGCGGCGATCGGCGACCGCGTGGACATCATCCGCGAGGGGCTGGTTCCCGTCGAATTCGGCGGCACCGTCACCCGCGGCCAGGCCCTCACCAGCGACGCCAACGGCAAGGCGGTGGCCGCCACACCGGCCGCCATCAAGCAAACCGTGGTGGACGGCGCAGCTGCCGGCAACGTCACCGTTACCGGCATCGCCACCACTGACACGTTGGTGGCGGTCATCCGCCTGGACGTGGAGGCCGACACCGGCACCAGTGCCAGCGGCGACAAGATACAGGCGGCGGCGGACCTGACGGCCGAGTTCACCATCACCGCCGCCAACACCATCAACAATGCCGCCGGCACCAATACCACCGGCGACCGCTTGATGGTGACTTACCGCAAGGCGCTCACCCGCGTCATCGGCTACGCCGAAGTGTCCGCCGTCGCCGGCGACATCGGCTTGGCCATGATCGAACCCGGCTCGATTTAAGAGGAACCCGCTATGTCAGGAAATACCGCACCCTTTACCGTCCAGCCGCGGCTGACACAGATCGCCATGGCGGTCCGGCCGGAAGGCATGATTGCCGACTTGGTGTCGCCGCGCCTTCCCGTTGACGGGGAAAAGTTCATCTACAGCCAGTTGGGCGTGGACCAGTTCTTCACCGTACCCGACACGCGCGTAGGCCGTACTGGCGCGCCCAACAGCGTGGAGTTCTCCGGAACGGATATCACGGCCAGCACCGAGGATTACGGCCTGCAGGCGCCGATACCGAATAAGGACATCAACAACGCCAAGAACACCAATTTTGATCCGCTGGGCACGGCGGCCGAGGGGACGTCCATCTTGGTGGACTTGGCCCGCGAGGCGCGCGTGGCCAGTCAGTTCACAGCCCTGTCCAACTACAACGCTGCCTATCGCACCACGCTGACCGGCAACGACCAATGGAGCGACAAGACCAATTCCAACCCAGGGGATGCGATTCTGACCATGCTGGAATCCATGCTGGTGCGCCCGAACATCGGCTGGATGGGGCGGCAGGTTTGGACGAAGCTGCGCCAGCATCCCAAGCTGGTGGCGGCCGTGATGGGCAAAATCGGCAGTACGGCCGTACTGGAAGCGGCGGGCAAATTGGATCGCCGCGCAGTGGCCGACTATTTCGAGCTGGACGATCTGCTGATCGGCGAAACCTGGGTCAACACCGCCAAGCCGGGCCAAACCGCGTCCATGAGCCGCGCCTGGGGTAAGGACGCTGGGTTCTGCCGCATCGACAAAAACGTGCGCTCCGTACGCGGTTTCTCGTTGCCGACATTCGCCTTCACCGCGCAGTGGGGCCAGAAAATTTCCGGCACGATCAACGACCCGAACATTGGTTTGGAGGGCGGTGTATGGGTGCGCGTGGGTGAGCACGTCAAGGAGCTGCTGCCCTACGCCGACGCCGGCTGCCTGTTCAAAAACGCGGTGGCGTAACCATGGGTACCTACATCGCCCTGGACAACCTCAACAACGGCCGCCACCTGCCCGGCGACGCCCTGGAACTGAGCGACGCCGCGGCGGAGTCGCTGCTGCGCTTGCGCGTAATCCGTGAGGCGACGCCCGAGGAATTGGCCGCAGCGCGCACCCCGGCGGAGCCGCTGCTGCAAGTAATCGACCAGACAACCGAGGAGCGAGAGGAGCCTGCCGGCGGGAGCGCTAACGCCCAGGGTGGCGACGACGCGGCCGGCGCAGATGGCGCCATGGAGGGCGGCACGGAAGCAACCGATACCCCGGCGCCGGCCGATGCCGCGCCTAAAGCGAAGGCCAAGCGCTGATGGCCACGCTCATCGACCAAGCGTTCCTAGTTGCCACGTTCGGGCCGATCGAAATGGCACAGCTGGCCGACCGCAATGCGGACGGCCAGCAGGACGTCGACCCGGTGGGCGAGGCTATCGCCATGGCCGACGGCCTGGTGATGGGGGCGCTGGCGTCGGCCGGGCTGCTGCCGCTGCCCGATCCGCTACCGGCCGGCGCTGCTGCAGTGCTCAAGGGATACGCAGCCGACTTGGCCCGCGAGCGGCTCTACGGCGCAGGATGTCCGGAAGTTGTCAGGAATCGTGGTAACGATGCGCGCGCCTGGCTGAAGGCGCCGAAGATTTTCGGTCTCTCGCCCGCCCCGGCCAGCCCCCTGGGCAGCGCCGGCATGCCGGCCCATACCGCGCCGGCGCGCGTGTTCGACGACGCCGGCCTGGAAGGGTTTTAACCATGGCCATCGCCGCTATCGCCGACGCCCTGGAGCAAACCGCCCGCACCACGCTGGGCGGCACGGTGCGCCAAGTGGAGACCATCGAGGCGTGGACCGGCGCCGTGCTGGATCGCATGGCGGCTCATGCGCCGGGCGTGTTCGTCGCCTACACGGTGGGAACCGCGCGGGATGCCTCGGTGCTGATCGTGGATAGCCAGTGGAGCGTGTTTGCCGTGTCCCGCCATGCCGGCCGGGCGGCTGCCGCATTGCGCGGCGGGCAACAGGAGATCGGTGCCTGGACCATGGCGGAGCTGCTCGGCGCGGCCATGCACGGCCTGCGCGTGCCGGATGTGGCCACCGTGGAGGTGCAACGCATGGCGCCCCAGGTCGATGAGTGGACGGTGAAAAACGGCCTGGTCGTCTATCGCCTCACCCTGGCCGCACGCATATCCCTGCCGCGCCAAGTGGATGCATCCCGGATCGGCGATTTCATCACGTTCCACGGCGAGAGCGACGTCGGCGGCGACGCGCCTTTCGTCAGCGAATTCAACCTGCCGCAAACGCCCTAGGAGCAACAGTGGACAAACTCTTCCTAAAGCCGGCGATCAATCCGGCCACCAATGCGCCGTACCTGATCCGCATGCCGGAAAACAGCCACCAGCACCTGCCGGCCGATGGCACCGTCGTGCCGAATAACCGCTACTGGCGCGAGCACCTTAAGGACGGCAGCGTGGAGGTGGTCGAACCCGCTAAAGCGCCCGCCAAACCGAAAGCCGAACCCGTCAAGCAGGAGCAATAAGCCATGGCCGAAGCGATCGCCCCCGTTATCGCCTTCAACGAAGTCCCGGATCAGTTACGCATTCCCGGCGTCTGGATCGAATTCGATGCCCGGCTGGCCGGCCAGTCGGTATTCGCGGCCAAGGCCTGCATCATCGGCCAGCGCCTGAGCACCGGCACGGTTGCCGCCGGCCAACCGGTGCGCGTGTCCGCCAACGGCGCGGCCACCGACGCCCTGTTCGGCCGCGGCTCCATGCTGGCCGAGATGGTCAAAGCGGCTAAAACCGCTCGTCCCTGGCTGGAAATATGGGCCATCGGCCTGGACGATAACCCGGCCGGTGTCGCCGCCAAGAAAAAGCTGGCCATCACCGGGCCCGCCACGGAGGCGGGAACATTGAACGTCTATATCGGTTTCTACCGCGTGCAAATCGCCGTGGCCGCCGCCGATACCGCCGATACCGTCGCCGCCAGGCTGGCCGCCGCCATCAACCTGCTCACCACCTGCCCGATGACGGCGGCGGTGAACGGCACCAACGCCAACGAAGTCGATTTGACCTGTCGCTGGAAGGGCGAAACCGGCAACGATATCGACGTGCGCGTGAACTATTACAGCAGCGACAAAACGCCGGCCGGCCTCTCGCTTACCATCACCTCGCCCGTCAGCGGTAGCGGCAACCCGGACATCACCCCTGCCATCGATGCCATGGGCGACGATTGGTACTCCTGGCTCGCTTGCGCCTATACCGACGGCGCCAATATGGCGAAGTTTGAAGCCGAGCTGGGCAGCCGTTTCGGACCCATGCGCGCCATCGGCGGCCGGCTGTTCACCGCGGTCGCCGGTACCCATGCCGCGATCGGTACTTTCGGCAACGCGCATAACAGCCCGCACATCACCTGCATGGGCGCCGGCAAAAGCCCCACGCCGCCCTGGATATGGGCCGCCGCCTACATGGCCGAGGCCGGCCACAGCCTGGGCATCGACCCGGCGAGGCAGCTGCGCGGCCGCGTCCTGCAAGTCGCCGCCCCGGCCAAGTCGGACCGCTGGGACAACACCCAGCGCAACGAGCTGCTGTACGACGGCATCGCCACCAGTACCGTCGACGCCGACGGCACGGTGCGCATCGAGGCCGAGATCAGCATGTACCAGACCAACGCCGGCGGACTGGGAGACGATGCGTGGCTCTTCATCAACCGGCCGGAAACGCTAGAGCGTATCCGCCTCGAGCAGCGCCACTACTTCACCCAGCGTTATCCCGACTGGAAACTGGCCGACGACGATTACGACGTACCGCCGGGGCAGCCGATTATGCAGCCCAAAAAAGCTGTCGCGGAGCTGATCTTTTTATACCGCACCGTGTTTATGCCGCGTGGCTGGTGTCAGGATCTGGAAGGCTACAAGCAAACCCTGCTGGCCGCCGTGCACCCCACCAACCGGGACCGATTGGATGTATACGACTCGCCGAAGCTCATCAACAACATGCGCCTGTTGGCGGCGCACACCGAATTCCGCTAAGGGGGTAAGTCATGACAGCAAGCAACCAGGTCACCGGCCGCGCCAAGGTCAACGCGGGCGAGTTAGGCGAATTGGCCACCGAAAAGGGTGCGACGTTCACCGAGGGTGGCGACAAGCGAAACGAAAAGCCCGCCGATAACGGCCGCACCTATTTCAGCAAAGAAACCGAGTCCCCAGCGCTCTCCATTAAGGTTTTGTCTCTGCCCGGTATCAGCGAGAAAAAATTGCGCGCCATCGAGGGCGCCACCGTGCTGTTCGAGGCAGACAACGGCAAACGCTGGATGTTGGTGAATGCATTCACCAAAACCGCCAAATTGAACGTCGCGGACGGCGCCTACGACGTGGAAATGTCCTGTGAAATCGTGGAGGAAATGTAATGGAAACGATAACTGGAACGTTGGTGAAAGGCCTGGAAATCAAGGGCGAGCGGGTTCTCGACTACGAAATGCGCGAGGCCACCATGGACGACGTATTCCAGGCGGAAATGGTGGTCGGCAGCGATCGCCCCATAAAACTCCAGGCGGCGATTATGGCGCGGCAGCTGGTTCGGATGGGTGAGTACCGAGGGCCGTTTACGCCGGGAATGCTCGCCAAGTTAACTCAAGCCGATTTCCGCACGATGCGAAACACGCAGGAAGAATTGGTGGCTCTGGGGGAGCCCGAAAAAGGCGAGCAGCAGGATATTTGAACGGCGTCCTGATCCTTGCAGAAAAGACGGGCTGGTCCCGCACCGAAATCGGCGCGTTACCGGCCTGGGAATATGAGTATTACCTGAGTGTGCTGATCCAGAACGATGGGAAATAAGCTGGAAGTCGCTGTCGTACTCACGGCCAAGGACCATTTGTCCGGGCCGGCGGCGACTGCCATGCGTGGTCTGGCGGGTGAGACGGCGAAGGTCAAATCCAGCACGGATAATCTGAGCGGCAGCGCCAAGCGGGCGGGCGACAGCGTGACGCGGCTGGGTAGCGATGCATCGCGAACCAAGGTCCAGCTGTCCGCCATGGGAGCCGGTGGCTCGGCTGCCATCGGCGCTATGGCGAACCGGACCAAGCTGGCCGACGAAAGCATCACCCGCTTGGGCACCGACGCCAGTCGCGCCCAAGCCAAGCTGTCCGCCATGGGAGCGGCCGGCTCCAGTAGTCTGCATGCCATGGAGCAGCAAGCCAAGCGCACGGACGCCGCCGTGCAAAGTGCCGCCAAGTCGTCAAAGTTGCTGCAAGGGGCGACCGCCACGGCAGCCGGTGTGGCCGCCGGCGCATACACGCTGGCCCAGCCGGTGAAGCGCACCATGGACTATGACCTGCGGCTGGCGCATATGGCCAACACCGCATTTTCGGATAAGGATGTGGCCGGCCGCCGGGCGGGTATGTCGGACTTGGATAATGCCATCAAGGCGGCCGTGCGCGCCGGCGGCGGTACCCGCGATTCTGCGGCGGACGCGCTGGACACCATGATAGGGTCCGGCGCCCTGACGGCGGCAGAGTCGAAAAGCAAGCTGCTGGATGTGATGAAGGCTTCGACCGCTTACAACGCAAGCGGTGAAGAGCTTGCCGGCATTGCTATCCGTGCCAAGCAAACCTTTGGCATCGACGACACCCGCGCGGTATTCGATATGGCCGGCGCCGCTGGACAGGCCGGCGGGTTCGAACTCAAAGATATGGCCAAATGGCTGCCAAGCCAGATGGCCGCCGCCCGCTCCCTGGGTATGAGCGGGGAACGGGATTTTGCCAAACTGGTGTCCGCCAACCAGGCGTCGGCTATCACCGCCGGCAGCAAAGACGAGGCCGGCAACAACTTGGTCAATCTGCTTGCCAAAATCAATAGCCAGGACACCAGCAAAGATTTCGCCAAGCTGGGTTACGACCTCACCGGCAGCCTAGCCCTTCACCGTGCCCGCGGCGAGGACTCCCTCACGGCGTTTGTAGGATTCGTGGACAAGATTGCCGCCAAGGACAAGCGGTTCACCGATCTCAAGGCGAAGGCCGCCGCTACCACCGGCGATGAGCAAAAGGCGGCGTTGCAGGGCCAGGTAGAAATTCTCCAAAGCTCTGCGGTCGGGCAGGTCATTCAAGACCGCCAGGCGCTCATGGCGCTGGTGGGGCAAATGAACAACCGCCAATACGGCGATACGGTGCGCGACAAGGCGCTGGCTAGTCGGTGGAGCGCGGACAAGCCTGGTGCTACGGATACAAACTTTGACGTTATCGGCGGAACTGCCTCATTTAAAACCACGCGACTGAGCAACGAAAAGGCGTTTGCCGAACAGGACGCCATGGGCGGCTTCAACAACGCACTGGGCGATGCCGCCGACAAGCTGGCCGATTACGCCCAGCAATACCCCGGCCTGTCCACCGCCACGGTAGCCGCCACCACGGCACTCACCACGCTGGCCGCCGCCGCCGGCGCGGCGGGCTTGGCCAGCACCGTGATGGGTGGCGGTAAAGATGGCGCCAAGGGCGGCTGGCTCAAATCCATAGGTGGCTTCGTATCAAAATTAGTGGGCGGCGGCGGCGGCGCGGCGGCTGCGGGCTTTACAAGTTCCCCCGCAGCCATGCTGGCAGGCGCCGGCGCCGCCGGTTACGGCATAGGCACACTGGCCTATGACTACGGTTTGTCGGGTACGCCAATGGCGGACGCCTACGCCCGTGGCGGTTCCCGTGTGCTGGCCGCGTTCGGCAATAAGGATGCTCAGTACAACGTGGAGCACGGCGCGCCCGTCGATACCGCCTCGCTGCTCAGCCGCGTTGCTCAACATTTGCCCGGTGTCGGACTGGCCATGCAGGTGTCGCAAGCCGCTCTGGGCAAGGCGAGCGCAGGCCCTGCCGCACCGCCTGCGCCGGAAGGACGCCTGGTCATCGAAGTGCAGGGCCCAGGCGTGGTCAAAGACATGTCGGCCACCGGCATGGAATTGAACGCTAAAGGCGGCGCGCCCAACGCACGCGCCGGCGCGCATTTCCAGGGAGGCTGATCCGTGGGATGGCGTGAGGAAATGCTGCCCGGCTCCCTGGACGACGTGCCGTTTTTCGTCGATGCCGGCGGCGGCAAATACGGCCAGCGCCAGGCCGTGCACGAATTCCCGCTGCGGGACGAGCCATTCGTCGAGGAGCTGGGCCGCAAGACGCGCCGCTTCACTATCACGGCGTTTGTCATCGGCGAGGACTACATGGCCGCCCGCGACCGGCTCATCGCCGCCGCCGAGGCCCCAGGCCCGCACCGCCTGGTCCATCCCTGGCTGGGCCGCCACAGCGTGTCGGTTGAGGATCTGGACGTTTCCCATTCCACTCGCGAGGGCGGCATGGCGACGTTGCAGTTCTCGTTCCTCGAAGGCGGCACGGCAGCGCAGCCGGCGGGGACGCCGGACCTGTCGGAGTGGACGATCCTCAAAACCGGCGAAGCCCACTACGAAATCCAAACCGCATTTGAAAAAGCAATAAGCGCCGGCGACTTGGCCGGCGCCTTCACCGGCCAGCTGAGCAGCCTGGTCGGCACCCTCGATGGCGCCATCACCGGCGTGGTGGCGGCGCTTCCGGCGCCGCTGGGATTTGCGTTGCATGCCGCGCTGAACATGGGCGAAGCCGCGCTGCTGGGCCGGTCGCCCCTGTCCGCTGCCATGTCCGCCGTGGTCGGCGGCAGTTTTATCGGCGGGCTGGTGCATGCCGCCAGCGGCACTACGGGGCTATTGGCCCGCGCCCTGGAAATCGGCGCGTCCGGTCTGCTGCGGCCGGACGCTACCGACCGCCTGCGCGTGTCCGGCAACCTCTACGGTGGATCGCCCGTGGCGGTGGCCGCCCACGCGACGTCGGTCGCCACGCCACCCACGGTGTCCACCTTCAGTAGCACGCCGCTCCCGTTTTATACGCCGCCGCCCGCAACGCCCTTGCGCGCCATCCAGGCGTTGGAGCCGGCGCCGGTGTGGCCGGCCACCAGCGACCGCACGCCGGAAAAAGTGGCGGCCGCTACCAACCAGGCGACGGTAGCCAATGCCCTGGCCCAGATCGTGGTGGTGGAGCAGTGCCGGCTGAGCGCCGCACTGGAATACGCCACTCAAAACGACGCCGCCGCAGTACGCGATTACCTCTGCCGCCGGCTGTCCTCCCTGGGAGCGGTGGCCGACGACGGCGTTTATCACCGCTTCCAGGAGCTGCGCGCGGCCGTGCATGCCGACCTATCCGAGCGGGGCAGCAACAAACAGCGCGTGGCCACCATCGTGCCCGCCACTACACTGCCGGCGCTGGTGCTCGCCTACCGGCATCACGGCGACGCGACCCGCGAAAGCGACATCCTCTCGCGCAACCCTCGCGTTTCCCACCCGGGATTTGTGCCCGGCGGCGAATCGCTGGAAGTGTTGGCGCCACCCGTCGCCGCGAGGGCCGCCCATGCCTAACGTGGTGTTGAAAATCGACGGCACCGAGTGGGCCGGCTGGCAGCAAATTCAAGTGGTGCGCAGCTTGAGACAGGGGGCGGACACGTTTGAGCTGGCCCTTACCGATCGCTGGGCCGCCGGCGCCCGGCCGCGCCCGATACGCGCCGATGCCGCGTGCCAGGTGTTGCTGGATGGGCATGTGGCCATCACCGGTTACGTTTTCGAAGTCTCGCCCAGTTACGACGCCGGCAGCCACTCCATAAAAGTCTCCGGCCTGAGCAAGGCCGCCGATTTGATCGACAGCAGCCTGCCCGGCCAGCAGTGGAGCGACCGCACGCTGCTGCAGATCGCCCAGGAGCTGGGCAAGCCGTTCGGCATCAACGCAACGGCCGAGGCCGGCGCCGACAAGAAGATCGCCCGCGCGGTGCTGGAGCCAGGCCAAACCGTGTTCGGATTTCTGGAAGAGCTGTCGCGGGCACAAGGCGTGCGATTGGTGAGCAAGCCCAACGGCGGCGTCGCGTTCGTCCGCGCCGGCGCGGGCAACGCCGCCGTTGCCCTGGTACTGGGCGAAAACATCAAGGCGGCCAGCGGCCGGTTAAGCACCGAAAAGCGCCACTCACAATACCACGCCCTGGGCCAGCACGCCGGCTCCGATTTATGGAACGGGACCGATGCCGCCCACGCCTCCGCCGTGGAAAAAGACGGCCGCATCCGCCACCGGCCGCTAACGCTGATCGCCGACGGCAACGCCGACGGCGCGGACTGCAAAACCCGCTGTGCCTGGGAAAAACAACGTCGTTGCGGCGAGAGCCAGACCGCCACCTACACCGTGCAAGGCTGGACCTGCGGTGATGGGCTGTGGCAGCCGAACACGTTGGTGCAGATCCGCGATCCGTTCCTCGGCATCGATGACCGCTGGCTGATCGCCCAGGTGACGTATTCCATAGGGCCGGAAGGTTCGCAGACGGAACTCGAGTGCACGCCGAAAGAGGCATTCGACCTGAAGCCGGGCAGCGGCAAAAAAGATAAGGCGTTGATTTGGTGATGGACAGATTACTCGCTCCCCTCAAACGGCGGCTGCAATTGATGATCACGCGCGGCGTGGTGAGCCTGGCCGATTCCGACACGATGATGCAGGCGCTGCAAGTAAAGGGCGTTGGCGGTTTGCCGCTGGAGTCCGTTGAGCATTGGGAACCTTACGGATTCACCGCGACGCCCCATGAAGGCGCGGAAGCGCTGCTGCTCGCCGCCGGCGGCCGCGTCGGACATAAGGTCGCCGTGGCGGTGGCCGACCGGCGCTACCGTCCGCGCGAGCTGAAAGCCGGCGAGGTGGCCATGTTCAACAGCGCCGGCGATCTGTTCATTTTCCGGGACGGTCGTCTATGTGAGCTGACCGTCGGCACCAAAGTCACGATCACGGCACCGGAGGTGGTGGTAGCGGCGTCTACCAAAGTGACGCTGGACACGCCGCTGGTCGATATCCCTAACGGGGACCTGCGCATAAAAGGCATGTCGGTGTACCACCACGCCCATCCCAATACCGGGGAGCCGGTACACCCATGAGGGATTTCGCCCTGGAGCAAGGCGAATACGGCCAGTGGCGCCTTGCCGCGCTCGGCGTGGACGATACCCTGCGCTCGCTGGTGATCGCCAGCCTGTTCACCGACCGCCGCCTGATCCCCACCGATCCGCGTCCCGCGCACGTGGCCGACGAGATCCTCGAGTACTCCGGCGGCTGCTGGGGCGACGACTATCCCAGCGACGGCGGTACGCCCGGCCCGCAAGCACGCCCGCGCGGATCCCTGTTGTGGACGCTGCGCCGTGCCAAACAGGAGGAGGAAACGCGCAGACTGGCCGTGCTGTATATCGACGACGCCCTGCGCTGGCTCATCGCCACCGGCCGCGCCACCGACGTCGCCGTGGACGCCTGGTGGCATCGGCCGTCCGTGCTGGCCGCCAGCATCGTGATTACGCAGCCGAACGGCGATACCTGGCAACACGATTTCACCATGGGGACAACATGACATTTCAACGTCCCGACCTGTCGACCATCCTGCGCCGCGTCGCCACCGACATGGAGGTGATCGGCGGCGTACCGGCCGACCAATACAACGCCGTGGCCGAAGGCATCAAGCAAGCGATCGCCGGCGCCAGCCACACGCTGCATGGCCACATCGATTGGGCGTCGGTCCAGTTCCACCCCTATACCGCGACCGGCAAAGAATTCGAGCAGCATGCCGCTGTGTTTGGCGTGGCCCGCCTGCCGGCCACCGCCGCCGGCGGCACGGTGCGGTTTACCGGCACCACCGGCAAGGTCATCCCCGCCGGCACGCTGTTGCACAGCCGCTACGGCTACGACTACGTCACCGGTGCCGAGGCGACCATCGCCGCCGGCACCGCCGATGTGTCGGTCGTTGCGCTGCTCGCCGGCGTCGCTGGCAACCTGCCGGCCACCGAGACACTCTCGCTGGTGTCGCCCGTCGACGGGGTCAAGGCCACCGCGACCCTGCTGGGCGACGGCCTGACCGGTGGCAACGACATCGAAGGCTACGACACCATGCGCGTACGCTACCTGCGGGAGGTGCAGGAGCCGGTCAAGGGCGGCACCCGCCTGGACTATGTGACCTGGGCGCTGTCGTTTCCCGGGGTTACGCGGGCGTGGGCCAAGAGCCTGGCCATGGGCGACGGCACCGTCACGGTGCGGTTCGCCATGGATAACAAATATGCCGATGGTATTCCGCTCGCGGCCGATGCCACCGCCCTCTACAACTATTTGGAGCCGCTACGTCCGGCCGGCATGTCCGGCCTGACCGTGGTGCCGCCTACGCCGGCGCCGCTCAACCCCACCATCGCCATCGCCCCCAATACCACGGCGGTGCAGGCCGCCATCGAAGCGCAGCTGCGGGAGCTGCTGCGCGACGAGGCGGAGCCGGAGGAAGGCACCGGCAAAGGCCGCGTGCTGATTTCCCACTTGCGCGCTGTTACCTCCCAGGCCGCCGGCGAAGCGGACAATGCCTGGGTAGGCCCGACTGTGGATGTCACGCCTGCGGTCGGCAGCATCGTCACCCTCGGCACCATCACCTGGCAGACCAAGGCATGACAGCCACCGACTACCTGGAACTGATGCTCTCGCTGCTGCCCAACGGCCAGCTCTGGGACGATCTGCGCCAGCCGGGCAGCGGCGTGTACGAGCTGCTCTCCGCCCTGGCCGAGGAATTCGGCCGCGTCGACGCCCGGGCGCGGCAACTGCGAAGCGAGATGGATCCGCGCTATGCCACGGAGCTGCTGCGGGAGTGGGAGGATTTCGCCGGCCTGCCCGATCCCTGCACCAACGCCAAGGCGGTCACGCTGCAGGAGCGCCGCGCGGCCGTGGTATCGAAGCTCACGTACCGCGCCGGGCAAACGAAGGCGTTCTATGTGGGGCTGGCAACGGCGCTGGGCTACAGCATCACTATCATCGAGTACGCACCCTGGGTGTGCGGCCTCAGTCGCCTGGGGACCGATACGCTCTGCGGCGGCCACAACGTGCGCCAGCACTGGCGCGTGCGTGTCCACGGCCCGCGCGTCGGCCGCTTTCGCACCGGTACCAGCCAGTGCGGCATCGACTTACTGACAAAGATAAGCCGCGCCTACGACCTGGAATGCCGCTTCAAGCGGAACAATCAGGGCCACCGCAACCTGCACTTCACCTATGAGGGAACCCGCCCATGAAATACGTCCCGCCGGTCGGCGCCACCGACCCCAACGCCGGCTACGTCACCGGCGATCCGGCCACCGACACCGAGGGTAGCCCCGTCGCTGCCGAGGCCATCGAACACCCGATGCGCGAGATCGTCAACGCCATCATCGCCCTGGGGGGCACCCCGGATCAGAACGATTTGACGCAGCTGGGGACGCTGCTGTTGGCCAAATTCTCTACCGGCGTGCTGCCGCTTGCTGCGCTACCGTATCCGACGATTGCGACGGCCGACAACCGCCTGGCGGTCACGGCCGCCGCCGTGGCCGGCTCCGGCGGCACGGTATCGATCGGCGCTGGTACCCGCCTGTCGCTGGCCGAGGAGATCACTGCCGGCATCAACGGTCGAATGCGTGAGTGGGTCACGCCGGCGTTTACCAGCGCGGCGCTTGCCGTCAGTTCGACCTACTATCTGCGGGCGCAGATTACGGCCGGCGTTTTGTCGTTGTACGTGACCAAAGGGGCTGATTCGGATGCGCTGGTATTGCCCGCCGGGCTGCGCGGTACGCCTAACGCCTCCGCTGGTGGCGGATTCGACTCTACCGCGCTCGACCTGTTGATCGCTCGTGTGGTCACGGGCGGCGCTGGCACAGCGCCAACAATCACGACGCTCGCAAACTCGTGGCGCCTGACCGCGCAGTTCATCGGGGGATTCGATTCGACTGCTAATAGCAATGGATGGTACCCGCACACGTTGAACTGGGCGCGGACACCGAAAACACGTGGTCTTTCCTCGGTAGGCGATATGTCGTCCCTCGGATTTACCACCGATATGTTGCAGACGATAGGCACTACGCGCTATCTCGTATCCGTGTATTCGGCGGGCTACGACAGTAGTGGCTACAACTGCTATTTCAAACCGGCCTATGTGGCCGAACTGGCTGCATAAGGGGGGGGGGATGCATTTATATAGGGTGTTTGATGCCGAGTCCGGAGCGTGTCTCTATGAGGCGCGCGGGAATTTCGGATTCGATCTCGGGCAAATCGCCGTCGCCGAGACGCCCGAGACCGCCGGCATACCATTGCAGTATCTCCGATATCAGGCCGACACCGACACTGTGACCATCGACGTGAGCGGCGACCCTACCGTCGCGCTGGTGGACGGCCAAATCGTCCCATCGCTGGAGGCGGCGAAGTTGACTGTGCGCGGCAAGCTGCGCGAAGCGTGCCGCACCGCCATCACTGGCGGCATCGCCTGCGACGCGCTGGGTGCGCCCCACCAGTATCCCACCCAAAACTCCGCCGAAAATCCGGATCAGCTAAACCTGTGGGCGGTCTACAACCGCGCTACCCAACACGGCGATGCCGGCGGGCCGTATTGGATCGTTTGTCAGGATGTCGCCGGTGCCTGGGACGCCCGGCCGCACTCCGCCGCACAGGCGATTGCGGTCGGCGACGCGGTCGATGCGCATGTCCAAGGGTGCCGCGCTCAACTGCGCGAGTTGCTGGCGTTGCTGGATGATCCTGGCACGGATACGGCGGAGAAAGTGGCGGCCATCGTGTGGCCCGCTGCAACTGCCGAGTAATTTAGGAGGGAGCGGCAACGGGTTGTTGGAGCAATCCGTTGCCGCCTAACCCACAGACGATACCTGTGAGCCAGACATTCGGCACGGCGACGACGTCGCCGCCGAAGCTGAATCTACTGCGGTTGGAGGAAGATCTGTCGGCAGCCCATCTACGCCTGAGCCGCACCTACGTTGAACATCTCGACTGGGCGACATGCGTCGCCAAGTACGACCGGCCGCACACGCTGTTCTACTGCGACCCGCCGTACTGGGGCACGGAAGGCTACGGCGTCGATTTCGGTCTGGAGCAATACAATCGCTTGGCCGAACTGGCGAAGTCGATCAAGGGGAAGATGCTGATCTCGGTGAACGACATCGCCGAAATGCGCACGGCGTTCGCCGGACTGTCGATGGAAACGGTGGACATCACCTATACAGTGGGCGGCGGCAGGAAGGGCGGAGCGAAACGGCGGGAGCTGATCATCCGCAACTGGTAGCCACGATTGCTGCCGTTTCTACTATATGCAATTCTGTTGCCGTGCGCGCAACGCCCAGTAAGCGCATTTATCGCGCCGCTGACCGTTCATTTATCGCGCGCGGCTTCATTGAAAATCTCCCCCCAAGGAAACACCCCTTCCAACCCACGCCGGCTGCGGCCATCCACCACGGCGCCGTCAGCCAGCGCCTTCCCCCCGCCGGGATGTTCCACTTCGACGCGCTGGCGGCCGGCTTGGAGGGGATCAGCCCCCAGGTAAAAACGGGTTTCCGTGGTAGCCGCGGCGCGGTAGTCCGGATCGATGTGGATTTGCGCCAAAAACACGCCGTCCTTGGTGTATTCCACGCCGTCCACCTGCCCGACCTTACGGTCGCGAAACACCACGGCGTCGCCGGCCTTGAGGCCGTCCACGCGGTCGAAGCGGACGCTCAATTGCAGGGATTGCTCCAGGCAACCGGCCAACAGCCAAAGGAGGGGGGCGAGAAGCGCCAAGCGGTGGGTTGCCATGGATAGCTCCGTAGCGCGGACGTTAAAGAATCGGGGCGGACGATCAGCAGGCGGCGCGCCTAGCTCCGGCACTCCACCGTCAACGCCTCGTGCACATTGCGGCGAATGGTTTCGGCGATCTGTTCGGTAGGCAGGTCGTTGGCATCGTCGCCGAACGGATTTTCCACCTCCTCGGCGATCAATTCCAAGCTGGCCAGCACATAAAACATGAAAGTGGCGAGCAATACCGACCAATAATGGAACTGCGGCACAAAGCAAAACGGCATGCTGACGATGTAAGCGAAGATGAACTTCTTCAAAAACAGGCTGTAGGAATACGGAATGGGCGTTTTTTGGATGCGCTCGCAGGCCCCGCACACGTCGGTGAAGGCGGTGATGTCGCCGTTGAGGCACAGCAGCTGCTCGCCGCTGATGTCGCCTTGACGGTAAAGCCGGTTCAATTCCCCCAACAAACGCGCCGCCAGCTGGTTGGGGCCATGCCCCGCCGGCATGGACACGCCCGGCGGCAACCGGCCGCGTAAATGGTGAGCCAGCGTTTGCGCATAGTCGCCCATCAAACCGGCCAATACGGCGCGACTGTCATGGCCCTTCGGCAAAAACGCATCCAGCTTCAACGCCAGGTTCCGCGATGCGTTGACCAGGGCGCCCCACTGCCGGCGTCCCTCCCACCACCGTTCGTAGGCGGTGTTGGTGCGGAACACCAGCAGCAGGGAAATCACCAGGCCCAGCAGGGAATGCACCACCGGCGTGCCGGCAAGCCACCCCGGCAGCCAGACCACATGCACATAAGCGATGGCGGCCGTGAACAGAGCGATGCTCACCAAGGCCGGCAACAGAATGCGGAAGGTATCGCTTTTGTGAAAGCGGAAGATCAGGCCCCACCAGGATTTCGGATTGTAGTTGACCATCGACGCCGCTTACATTTCCCGCATGGCCGAAACGTCGCACAACAGCTTGTTGGCGTCGCTCTCTTCCATGCCGACGATATTTTGAAAAACGCCTTTAACCCGCGCATCCGCGGCGTGCTCCGCCACATCCCGATACAGCTTGATCATGGCCGCGTCGAATTTCAACGCCACGTCCACCATCTCGTCCAAGCCCATGCCCTCCGTTGCGCCGCACTGGCCGATCATGTCCTGAATGCTGACGCGCGGCGCATGGGACAGCCACACGTCCAAAATCTCCTTGCGCGTCACCTGCTCGAAACGCAACAGGCTCTCCTCCATGCGCTGCTCGTGGCGGCTCAAATAACCCAGCAGCATTTTTAGCCGCTCTTTATCCGTGTGCTCGTTGAGGTTGTCGTAAAACGCCTGGATTTCGCCGTGAAGACTACGGCCGTAATCCAAAAAGTCTTTCACTTGTCTGCAACAGGTATGCATGGCGCTACTCCCACGGTACGCGAGGGGAGCGGGCCGCGCCCCTCAGTAACGTTCAAGTCTAGCGCTTCCGCGGCCCGCCGCAGCGGCTCACTCCACGTGGGACAATTTCAGGCCGATAACGCCAACCACCACCAAGGCGATGGACAGCAAGCGCCACAAATCGGTGGATTCCTTCAGGAAAAACACCCCCAGCACCGCCACGCCGGCCGCGCCCATGCCGGTCCAAATAGCGTAGGCCGTGCCCACCGGCAGGGTTTTGAGGGACAGCATCAACAGGTAAAAACTGGCGCCGCCCGAAGCGGCCGTTACCAAGCTGGGATACAGTTTGGTAAAGCCTTCGTTATATTTCAGGCTCAAGGCGAAAACGATTTCCGCCAGTCCGGCAAGCAACAACAAAATCCAAGCCATGCAAAATCTCGCTAAAACACAATATGAATTATGAATAAGGACGGCGCAACGCGCCGGAATCTATTCCTGCAGCAGCCGATGCAGCGTCACTTCCGGCGGGCAATTGAAGCGGGCGTCGGCGATGCTGGCGCCGGACCCCACCGAGGTATATCCCTGCATCCGCTGGTGGCGCCACGCCCCGACACAATAGCGCCGCGGCGCCCGGGCGTTGACGATGAGCGGAATGCCGCCGGGCAGGCAAATCTGGCCGCCATGGGTATGGCCGGCCAGCATCACGTCGAAACCCGCGCTGGCGGCCTGGCGATAGATCTCCGGGCTATGGGACAACAGCAGCGACACGCCGCCGGCCGGAATCGGGTCGGCCGCTTTTTCCAGATTGTCCGCCCGATAATAATGAGGATCGTCGATACCCGCCAGGTGGATAACCGAGCCGCCCCGCCGTAGCGCCACCGTTTCGTTGAGCAGCAAACGCACTCCCATGGCTTCCAAGCCTTGCGCCATGCGCAGGCTGTCGTGGTTGCCGAGGATGGCGTAAATATCGCCCTTGAGGTGGGGCCGAACCCTCGCCATGCCGTCCAAGGCCGCTTGATAAGCCCCGTAAGTCTTGGCGCGAAAATCGCCGGTAATGACGCAAGCATCGTATTGCAGGCCGTCCACCGCCTCGATCAACGCATCGGGCATTCCCGCCCCCATATCCAGGTGCAGATCGCTGAGGTGCAGCAGCGTGTAGCCTTGGAAAACCGGCGGCAAATGAGGCAAGACGAAGTCGTTGCAGCGCAACTGAACGGCGCGGGCGTTGCGCAGCCCCCGCCCCTCCATCAACGACAACCGCAGCGCCAACCGCACCAAGCCGCGGAAGCCTCCCCAGTTTTCGATGTGGAACACCGTACGGCCCTGGCCGAAAAGGCGCGCCTCGCGCTCTTCTTCGACACCCAAGCGCATGGCGGCATGGCAACGCCCAACCCGACGTTCCAGCCAACGGCGCGCCTCTTCGTTCGGATCGGCAGCGGTCATCGCCTCAACGGGCCGCGCCGTCCAGATTCAGGCCCACCACGCCGGCCGCTATCATGGCAAGGCTTAGCCATTTCAGCGGCGACATGGATTCGGCAAAAACCGCCACGCCGATCAAGGCGATGAGCGCGGTGCCCATGCCCGCCCAAATGGCATAGGCCACGCTCAATTGGATTTTTTCCAGGGCAAGGGTAATGCAGGCGAAAGAAAGGCCGTAAAAGACGAAAATCAGCACGGAAGGCAGCGGCCGGGTAAAACCTTCCGCCAGCCTCATGCAAGTAGTGCCGGCCACTTCCAGCAGTATCGCCGCCAGCAAATACAGTCCGTGCATACAAACTCTCAGGCGGCGTTATCCAGCACCCGGTTGATCTTGGCGGTGGCTTCCGACACCGCCCGCAACGCATCGGCCAGGCGGTTTTTATCGCGCTGGGCCGATTTCACCTTGGCGCCGGCGGCGCGCATCGCTTCGACCGCCTGTTTGTAGTTGGGCGAAGCGGCATGGGGCGGAGCCCCGGCCAAATCCATTTTTTGCTGGTACAGCTGATCCAGCAATTCGTCGACCGCGTCGCTGTGCGCCCCGGCGTGATCGCCGACCTGTTCCAAGGCCCGAATAGCGTTTTGCAACTCGCTGCTAAGATTGTCCACAACCGCAGTCCCCGTTCTGTTTTTATTATGCCGCGCGCCGTTCCTGGGCGGATACCCTGGCGGTCCTTCAACCAAACCGCGGGTTGGACTTTGATTATAGGTCGCCATTACCGCTTGCGCCGAAGCTTCCCCGGCTTCAGCCGGTCAACGCGCGGTACTTGGCCATCAAATCGTCCTTGCTTTCCTTGTGGTCCGGATCGGAAATGATGCAGTCCACCGGGCAGACTTCCACGCACTGCGCCTTGTCGTGATGCCCCACGCACTCGGTGCAGAGGTTGGGATCGATCTCGTAGATTTCTTCACCGCGGGAAATGGCGCCGTTGGGGCATTCCGGCTCGCACACGTCGCAATTGATGCATTCATCGGTAATCAGCAGTGCCATAACATAACCCTCTTAAGTTGCGAATTTTTTGTCCAAAGCGGCCCGCACCTCGTCCGGCACGAAGCTCGACACGTCCCCGCCCAGCTTGGCGATTTCCCGAATCATGGAGGAGGACAGGAACGCGTATTGCTCCGACGGCGTGAGGAACATGGTTTCCAAGTTGGCCGACAGGCGCCGGTTCATCCAGGCCAGCTGGAATTCGTACTCGAAATCCGACACCGCCCGCAAACCGCGCAGCACGACTTGGGCGCCATGCAGTTTGGCGCAATCCACCAGCAAATTGTCGAATCCCACCACGGTCACGTTGTCCAAGTGGGCGATGGCGGCTTTGACCAACTCCACCCGCTCCGCCAAGGTAAACAAAGGCGCTTTGTTTTTGTTCTCGGCGATGGCCACCACCAGCCGGTCGAACATGCTCGCGGCGCGGCCGATCAAATCCACATGACCGCTGGTCACAGGATCGAAAGTGCCCGGATAAATGGCTGTCCTCACGTTGTCGCGCTCCCGCTGCTGCCGCCTTCGGCCGGCCGGCGTTGAAACAAATGGTAGCCCACAGCGCCCGCGGTTTTGCTGCGCCACAACTGCCAACAATCCGGTAGGCCGTCCAGGACCAAGGTTCGCTCCGCTTCCACGTAGACCATGGCGCCGGGAGACAGCCAGCCGCGCTCTTCCAACAAACGGCAGCAATCCAAGGCTAAACCTTCGCCGAAAGGCGGGTCGAGAAATACCATGTCGTAAGGCGTGGCCGCACCGGCCAGAAAACGCATGGCGTCGCTTTGCACCACCTCCGCCGTCGCACCCAGCTTGCGGACATTGTCGCGCAGGGCCATGCAGGCGCCGGACTGGGCCTCCACCAGGGTGGCACTGGCCGCGCCGCGAGACAAGGCCTCCAGCCCCAAGGCGCCGCTGCCGGAAAATAAATCCAGGCAGCGGGCGCCGTCCAGCTCGAACTGCAGCCAGTTAAACAGAGTCTCCCGCACCCGGTTGGGCGTGGGCCTCAGCCCCGGCATGTCGGGGAAAGCGATCACCCGGCTGCGCCACTGGCCGCCGATGATGCGTAAACGGTTGCCGGCGCTCATCGTGCGGACGGCGCCCCGCCGCCCACCAGCACCGTCTGGAAGCGCGACGGATCGAGCCGCGCCTTGAACGCTTTGGCCACATCCACCACCGTCACCGCCTGCACCTTGGCAATAAAGGTATCCAGGTAGTCCAGCGGCAAGCCGTAAAAGCCGATGGCCGCCACGTATTCGGCGATTTTCTGGTTGCTGTCGATGCGCAAGGCGAAACCGCCGACGATATTATTCTTGGCCGCTTCCAGCTCTTTGTCGGTAGGACCGTCCGCAATGAACTTATTGGCCGTTTCCATCAGCACTTTCAGCGCCTCTTCGCTCTGGTCGTTGCGGGTTTGCAAGCTCATGGTGAACGGTCCTTTGCCCGCTTGCGGCGAGAAATAGCTGTTGGCGCTGTAGGACAGGCCGCGCTTTTCCCGCACTTCCTCGGTAATGCGCGACACGAAGCCACCGCCGCCGAGGATGTGGTTGCCCACGTAGAGCGGGAAGTAATCGGGATCGCCGTAACGCAGCACCGGCTCGCCCACCAGCACGTGGGTCTGGGCGGAAGGGAACGGCAGCTTCACCATGGCGGCGGCGGCGGGCTCCGCCACGGCCGGCAGGCTTTGCGCCGGCTGGCCTTGCGGCAATCCAGCCAACAAGCGTTCAACCAGCTGTTCGGCTCCCGCCCGGTCGACGTCCCCGACCAGCGCCACCACGGCGTTGCTCGCCACGTAGTAACGCTGGTAGAACTTGAGCAGATCGTTGCGGCTCAGCTTGGCGACGGTGGCGACTTCGCCGTCGGACGGGTGGCCGTAGGGATGATCGCCGTAAATGGCCTTGGTGTAAGCCACCGCCGCCAATTCGGCCGGCGACTCTTCCCGCGCCTTAAGCGCTAGCAGCACCTGTTTTTTCTCCCGCTCGAAGTCCTTGGCGGCAAAACGCGGCTGGGTCAGCACCGCGTGCAGGGTGTCCACCGCCACGTTCAACTTGTCGGGGTCGGTCAGGCTGCGCAAGGACAAGGAGCCGGAGTCCTTCGAAGCCGAAGTCCCCATGATGGCCCCCACGCCTTCCAGGCGCTGGGCGATGGCGTCGGCGTCCCAGGCGCCGGCGCCGCTGTCCAGCAAGGCGGAAGTCAACGACGCGACGCCGTGCTGTTCGCCGTCGCGGGCGCTGCCGGCGGCGAATACCACGCGCAGGTCCACCAGGGGCAGGCCTTCGGTGCGCACGAAATAGACCCGCGCCCCTTGCGCCGTGGTCCAATGCTGGATATCCGGCGCGGCGTGGGCGCTGCCGACGCTGACTAGGGCCGACAGGGCGACGAAAAGACTCAGGAACTTAGCGTACATGGCCACCCTCCGGCAGGGTTTCGGAAACCGATTTGTTGTCGGCGATGGGCAGGGGGTCCAAATAGGCGATGCTCAAGCGATCCTCCACCAGGTATTTGCGCGCCACGGCCTGCACCTGTTCGGCGGTGACGGCCTTGACCTTGTTGAGATACTCCTCGGCCTTGGGCCATCCCAGTCCGACGGTTTCCAGCATGCCCAGTTGCATGGCCTGATAAAAGCCGGAATCCTGCTCGTAAACCTTGTGCGCCACCACCTGGGCCTTGACCCGTGCCATTTCCTCCTCCGCCACCGGCTTGTCCTGCAATTGGCGAATCTCGTCGCGCAAAGCCTTTTCCAGTTCGGCGGTCGTGCGGCCCTGCACCGGCACGGCTTCCAGCGTGAACAGGGTCGGCAGGCGAGAATACAGGTCGTAGCCGACGCCGGTTTCGGCGGCGATCTGCTTGCCGCGCACGAGACGGGACGCCAAACGAGCGCCATTGCCGCCGTCGAGAATACCGGACAGCACTTCCAGGGCGTAGGGCTCCCATTCCTCGGCAGCGCCCTTGAGCACCGGCACTTTGTAGCCCATCACCAGGAAGGGCAATTTGGCGGGGCGCTTCACGGTCATGCGGCGCAGGCCGGCTTGATCCATTTCGGTACGGGCTTTCAACTCCGGCAATTGGCTGGGCGCCAAGCCGCCAAAGTGCTTTTGCGCCAACGCGAACACCGCCTCCGGCTGCACGTCGCCCACCACCACCACGGTGGCGTTGTTGGGGGCGTACCACAGGCCATACCAGTTTTGCAGGTCGCCCAACTGATAGCCCTTGATGTCCTCCGGCCAGCCGATGACCGGATTTTTATAGGGGCCATTGCTGAACGCCATGGCCATGAACTGTTCCGAGGTTTTGGCGCGCGGTTGGTCGTCGGTGCGCATGCGGCGCTCTTCCAACACCACTTCCCGCTCCTTGGCGAACTCGCCCTGGTCCAGCTTGAGGTGGCGCATGCGGTCGGCCTCCAGCTCGAAGCTCACCTCCAGCCGCGATTTTTCGAGGCTCTGGAAATATGCCGTATAATCGTCGCCGGTAAAGGCGTTTTCGCGCCCGCCGTTGGCCGAGATGATGCGCGAGAACTCGCCGGCCGGATGCTGGTCCGTGCCCTTGAACATCATGTGTTCCAGCATGTGGGAAATGCCGGTGATGCCGTCGTGCTCGTAGCTGGAACCCACTTTGTACCAGACTTGCGACACCACCACGGGCGCCCGGTGGTCTTCTTTCACCAGTACCTTGAGGCCGTTGTCCAATTTGAATTCGCGCACATCGAACTGGGCCGCCGAGGCCAGCAACGGCAGTCCCAACATTAGCCCAGCGATTTTTACCGAGGTCTTCATAGCTCTCGCCGATTCGACACAAAAGTGGATGGCCCGACCGCGCAGCGGCGGGAATTAAGCAGCCTATTTTAAACCACGCGCCCGTGCAAATGGATTCAACCGCCACGCCCCATCACCCGACCGCCTGGAAAACCTACCTCTCCTTGTGCAAACCCAAGGTGGTGGCGTTGATCGTGTTCACCGCGGTGATCGGCATGTTCCTGGCCGTGCCGGGCCTGCCGCCGCTGCCCCAGCTGATTTACGGCACGCTGGGCATCGGTCTGGCGGCCGCCTCCGCCGCCGCCATCAACCAATACATCGACCGGCTGGCCGACGCCCAAATGGCTCGCACCCAGGGCCGCCCCCTCCCCCAGGGACAGCTTAGCCCGGTGAAAGTGATGACGTTCGCCGGCGGCTTGGGCGCCGTCGCCATGGCCATCCTGGTTTTCCTGGTGAATCCGCTCACAGCCCTGCTCACGTTCCTGTCGCTGATCGGCTACGCGGTAATCTACACCGTCTACCTCAAGCGCATGACGCCGCAGAATATCGTCATCGGCGGCGCCGCCGGCGCGGCCCCGCCGGTGCTGGGCTGGTGCGCCATCACCGGCCAAGTGGAGCCTTACGCCCTGCTGCTGTTCCTCATCATTTTCGTCTGGACGCCGCCCCACTTCTGGGCGCTGGCCATCGCCAAGCGAGAGGAATACGCCAAGGCCGACATCCCCATGCTGCCGGTCACCCACGGCGTAGAGTTCACCCTACTGCAAATCGTGCTCTACACCATCCTGCTGCTGGTGGTCAGCCTGCTGCCCTACATCACCCACATGAGCGGCTTGGTCTACCTGGCCGGCGCGGCGCCCTTGGGGCTGGTGTTTCTCGGCTACGCCATCGCTCTGAAAAAAAAGGCCAGCAACAAGCTGGCCATGAAAACCTTCGGCTACTCCATCGTCTACTTGATGGGGATATTCGCCTTGCTGCTGGTGGATCACTACATCTAAAACACGCTGCGCAAACCGGCATAGATGCCGTAGCCCAGATTAGCCAGCGCCAATCCGACCAGGGTGAATAGCGTAAGCTGCATACCCAGCACCCGATCGCCGTGGCGCTGAGCCAACAATCCCCGGGCATGCAACAAACGGCCGGCCAACCCCGCCAGGCCGCCGACGTGCACCAGCGCCCCGTGGGCGCCCTGCAGCTCCAGCGATATCAACAATATCAGCACGACGGGAATGTATTCCGCCGCATTGCCTTGGGCGCGCATCGCCGCATAGAGCTCCGCATCGCCGCCGTCGCCGAAACTGATTTTTTTCGCCCGTCTCAGCTTGATCACGCGCAGCGACAAGCCCGCCAGCAACAGCGCCGATACGGACGCATACAACGAACTGACCATATTCCCTCCTAGATTCGTCCCGCCGGCAACAGCCGGCACACGCCCGGCGCCGGAACGACGGGCCTCGAAGGCTTGCCGGGCATGTCACGCCAGTCACTCGCCGACCGCAATCGCCGCCAGAGACTCCTGATGGTGCTTGCCGTGCGCGCGGCTGCTGTCGGTATACGAATGCTTTGGGTGACCATCCTGATGCGAGTGGTGGCGCGCGCGCTCCATTTGAGCGGGCGACTCCGGATTCGTCCCTCCCGTCTCGAGCATATCTGCGCCGACCCGAAATTGCGTCACAAGTCGAGCCAACCGGTCGCTCACCTGCATCAAGTGCTGGCTGCTGCCTTTGGCGTTGCGGGCTTGCTGGGAAGTGATCTCCATCGCTCCCGCCATGACCGCCAAGCTGCTGTCGATGGTGGCGATTTCCGCCACCTGCCGCTGAGTATAAACGGCAATGTCCGCATTCAGCACGCGCACCCTGGCCATGGTTTCCACGACCCGACCCAAATCCTCGTGGGCCAAGCGGGTTTGCGCCACGGTGGTGTCGGCTTCCGCGCGCTGTCCCTCCATGGCAGCAACGGCGCCTTGCGCCGCCTCGAATACGTTTTGCACGATGTTCTGGATTTCGGCTGCGGAACGAGTCGTGCGTTGCGCCAATTGGCGCACTTCGTCGGCCACCACGGCGAAGCCGCGGCCATGTTCGCCGGCCCGGGCCGCTTCGATAGCGGCGTTAAGCGCCAGTAAATTGGTTTGCTCCGCCACGCTTTGAATAACCCCCAGCACCGCCTCGATACTGCGAGAATCTTCCTGCAAGCGGGAAATGGCGGTGGCTGTGCGCTCCACTTCTCCCGCCAACTGATTCATGCGCTGCAGGGCCGCGTCCATTTGCACGCCGCATTGCTCCACCGCCAAGGCGCCGTCGGCCGCGGCCTCGGCCGCTTGGCCGGCGTTGTCCGCCACTTCACTGATGGAATGGGTCAGCAGCGTCACCGAAGCGGCCACCTCGCGGCTTTGCTGTTCCTGGTGCACGTTTCCCTGCTCTATGTGCTCCGCGGTGCTGTTGATGTCGCCGCTCACCAGGCTCACGTCCTCGGACGCCGTGCGCATGTCGGCGATCATGCGCAGCAAGTAACCGCGCAACCGCTCGGCAGACTCCGCCAGGGCGCGGATTTCCACCAACGGCGTGTCCACGTCTGGCGCTTTACGGAAGTCGCCCGTGGCGAGTTGCGCGAAATAATCCATAAGGCCGCCGATGGACAGCAGGATTTGCCGCTGCATGTGGGCGATAGCGGCGGCTATGGCGACGATCAGCATCACAAATGCCGCCAGCCCCCATTGAATGCGGGTTTGAATGGTGTTGTGCACGCCGTGCATGGTGTCGCGCCCAGCGGCGATTTGTTCCTGCAAACCGCCCAACAAAGCCTGGACTTTCTCGCGGCTGGCGGTAACGGCCGAGCGCTGGGCGATGGTACGCTCGAGCTCCAAGGGATAGCGCTTGGCCAGAGAGGCCAGGTCCCCGACGATTTCCTGGCCTTTCTCCACCGGCTCCCGCTGCTGCCCCCCCCCCACCAAGTCGTCCTCGCCCTGGTCCGCCTTGGTCATGACGCCCAGGCGCGGCAGGGAATCCAACTCCGTCACCAGCGTCTGGATTTCGGCTTGCGCGGCCAGCAGCGCGTCGCGATTACTGTCCTTGCCGGTATCGAAATAATGCTGGCGCTGATGGGCCAGACGTTGCACGGCCAAAGCCAATTGCTGCCCCTTGTCCGCATACTGGAACGCCAGCGCCGCGTGGCCGGCGTATCCCTCGCGCGCGTATGCGCCGAGCCGCGCCAGCGCGGCGGCCAGTTCTCGCTCGGCGTTCAGCAACAAGCCTTGGCTGTCGCCGGAAAGCTTGCCGGATGCGCGCAAATCGGTGTCCAACGCCTGCCGCAACGCCTCGGCATGGGGACGGATGCCGGCGGCCGTCTCCTCGGGCAGCAACGACAAGCGCTGTTCGATCAGGGATCCCATGGCGTTTCCGGCTTCCTGCAAACGCATCGCGTCGCCCGTGGCCAGGTAGGCGTCGATCAGTCCGCGAATTCGCACGGAAAGATCGTCTTTAAGATCGTAGTAGTCGCTGGTGAGGCGATAAGGCTCGTCCAAGCGGGCGATGCCAAGGTAACCGAGACATGCCAGGGCGGCGCATACCAAAATGAGGGTAAAACCGGTTAAGCGGGTAACAGCGGCAATTCGCATCAATATCTCTGGCATGTAGGAACGGGGCTGCCATATTAAAGAGCGAATGTTACGGTTGTGTAACAGGCACGATTCCATTCGCAAAAGCGTGAAGGCGTTAGCGCTATTCCAATCCCAGCAACAGGCCCGCGATTTGTTCCGCAGGGGCGACGCCCTGGCGAGGCCCCCGTCGATTCGCCAATCGTCGCGGCAATTCGTCCAGCCAGGTCCCGGCCAGAAAGTCGCTTTCCTCCATCATCTGGGCGCCCAGCTCCCGCTCCACGAATTCGGCCAATACCGCCGATTCGCGAAAGCCGGGGCGAGGAATATAGCTATAGGCGATGCCGGCCTGCCAAGCCTCGCCTACCGTGCTCGCGCCCAACTTCCCCACCAGCAGATCGGCGGCATGGATCAAATCGGGATGGTAATAGCCGCTATGATGGGGCAAGCGGATGACATTGCCGTTCCGCTGGATCGTCGTGGACGACGCCCCCGGCATAAGGAAGCAGTGGTCGTCGCGAGTATGGAACCGGTCCAGTGCGGGAAAGTCGTTTTGCGGAATTCCGCCGAAGCTGATCAACACCAGCGGCTGCCCCGTGGGAATGCCGAGCAGGGCGCGCACCGCCTCGCCATTCCTGCGGGGCGGTCGGCTTACCGGCGGCGTGTGCAGTTGCGCGGGGCGGCGGACGCACACCGGCTCGGTTTGTATGCGAACGTCCGCCAGGCCGAACAGCGCCGCCAGATAGTCGGCATGGGCGGCCAGACGCGGTTCGGCATCGAAATACCCTTGGTAAATCCAGTCCCAGGTGAAATTCTCCACCAACGCAGACGGGATGCCGGCACGCCGCGCCACCGCGATGCCCAGCGGCGCGATGTCGCACACAATCAGCTCGCAGCCTTGCGCCGCCACCTGCGCCGCTAAGCGCTCCACCAGCGTATCGGAAAACGGTAGAAAGGCGTCCAGCGCGGACAGCGTGGCCGGCAAGTCTTCCGACATCGGCGATGCCTGCACCAAACCGATGTCGGTCATTGTCTCGTGATACTGCCAGCCGTCCTCACCCAGCGAATCGCGGAAAAACCAACGCGGCACGCGCGTATAGATGTGTAATTGCAGTGACGGGCGCAGTTGCCGCAACGCCTGCATAACGGCGCAGGCGCGGGCCGCGTGGCCGAAACCGTGCGGCGTGATGAAATAGGCGATGCGATCCACGGCGGCGTTGCGGCCTATCGGCGCGAGGGCCGCGCCAGGCCGCCACAGGCAAGCACGCCCGCGGGCTTCTTCATACCGTCAAAACCACCCGCACGGCATCCAAACGCAATTGGGCCGACTGAATGTAACCGTGGCTGTCGATGATGGTTTGCCTTAGCTGCTCGATTTCCTCGGCGCGCACGGCGGGGTTCACTTTTTTAAGGGCGTTTAACCGCTTCAACTCGGCCCCGAGCGTATCCAACATCTCCTTGCCGGCTTCGGCAACTAAAGCAGGCGCCTGTTTTTGCGCGACCTTCTCCGCCGTTTGCAGCATGCGAGCGAGCACCTTTTGTTGGCTTCGCACCAAGGCGGCGGCATGCACCCTATCGATGGGTTGCCCACTGTCGTGCAGGCTGTCGAAAGGAATTTCCGCAGCGACGTCGCGCAGGTTTCCGTCGATCAGAGTGCGCACCAAGGTCTGCGGCAGGAAACGCCCGATTTGCAGCTGTTTCGGCGCCGAGCACTCCAGTAGGAAGACCGCTTCCAACAGCAGTTGCCCGTCTTCGAGGTTTGGGTGGTACAACATGCTGACCGTGGCGTTGCCGTGGCCGCTGGTGAGAATCAAATCAGCGGCGCCGCTCACCATGGGATGCTCCCAGGTCAGGAACAGCATGTCCTCGCGAGCCAGCGCGATATCGCGGTTCAACGTGACGGTAACGCCGTCATCCAGCAGCTCTGGGAAGTGCGGAATCAGCATATTTTCGCCGGGCGTAAGGATGTAGCAGTCGTCGGAATGCTCCTCCACATTGACGCCGTAGCCGTCGAACACCTGCTCCAAGTAGTCCCAAACGCCGTGCTCTTGCTCGAACTCGTCGATGGCGCTCACCAGCCGCTTTGCATCGTTCAATCGGCAGGAATTCAACTCCAATAAGCGGTCCCGCCCTTCATGCAAGTCGCGCAGGATTTTTTCCGTCAACTGGCGGGCTTGCTCCAATAAACGCTGCATTCCCGCCGGATCGGCTTTTTGCAGCTGTTCGTCCAGTTGCGGCGCCAACTGTTGCAGCACCGCCAGTGCGGCCGGACAGGGGCGGCTGAATGCGTCCAACCCGTCCCGATACCATTGGAACAGCACGCTTTGGGCAGTGTCCTCCAAATACAGGACGTGGATCTGAATATTCTCTCGCTGACCGATACGGTCCAGCCGGCCGATGCGCTGTTCGAGCAAATCGGGGTTGTACGGAAGATCGAACAACACCATGTGGTGGGCGAATTGGAAATTGCGCCCCTCGCTGCCAATCTCCGAACACACCAACACCTGCGCGCCCTGGTCTGCGTCGGCAAACCACGCGGCGGCCCGGTCGCGGGCGATGATGCTCATGCCGGCATGGAAAACCACCGTACCCAGGCCCGTGCGGACGCGCAGCGCCTCTTCCAACTCGAGCGCCGTTTTGTCGGCGGCGCAAATCACCAAGACTTTCTGGCCTTTGAGCGTTTTCAATATCTCGGCGAGACGCTCGACTCTAGGGTCGCGACGCCACCAAATTTCGCCGTCGATTCGGGGGACGGCGGTTTCGGGATGTAGGCGCGCTTCGCCCGTCGTTGCCGCGGCGGCGGCGAAATCCGAAGGGCATGCGACCGGGTAGGCGTGCAACACTCGCTCGGGAAAACCATGCACCGCGGCGCGAGTATTGCGGAACAAGATGCGGCCGGTGCCGTGCCGATCCAACAAAAGCCGCAGTAGACGTTCGCGCGCCGCCGGACCGTCCTCGGCGTCGTTGAGGCGAGATAACAATTCCTCGGCTTTGTCCTGGGCAGCCAAATCCTTTAATTGCCCCAACACCTCCGGCGATAAAGGCTGTTCGCCCAGCAGATGATCGATAAGGTGAGCCAAAGGCTCATACAATTTCTCCTCCTGAAGAAACTGCTCATAATCGTGAAAGCGATCCGGATCGAGCAGACGCAAGCGAGCGAAATGCGCCGCCTTGCCTAGCTGTTCTGGCGTAGCGGTGAGCAACAGCACACTCGGTATCGCCCGGGAAAGCTGCTCCACGAAAACATATTCCGGACTTGCATGGGCCGAACTCCACTCCAGATGGTGCGCCTCGTCCACCACCATGGTGTCCCACGGCGCCGCAAGCGCTTGACGCTGGCGCTGCGGCTCGCGCATGAAGGCGCCCAGCGCGCAAAGCACTAAATCGTGCTCGAGAAATGGATTGGCGTTTGGCTCTTCTTCCCAAGCATCCTCGTCCACCAGCGAGAAGCGGAGATTAAACCTACGCATCATTTCCACCAGCCACTGATGCAGCAAGGGCTCCGGGACGACTACCAATACCCGCCGAATCCGCCCGGTTAGTAGTTGGTGGTGCAGGATCAGGCCCGCTTCAATGGTTTTGCCCAAGCCCACTTCGTCGGCCAGCAATACTCTGGGAGCGTGGCGCGTCGCCACTTCGTGAGCGATGTATAACTGGTGAGGAATCAAGCTGGTGCGAGGACCAACCAACCCGCGGACGGGGGAACGGTCAATTCGTCCTTGATGCAACAACGTCGCGTAACGCAAGGCGTACAACTTCGCGTCGTCGATTTGGCCGGTAAACAACCGGTCCTGAGGCTTATTGAATTGGAGGAAATGGCTGATATCGAGCTCTTCGAGCGTACGTTCGATGCCGTCCTCGTCCCTACCGCGATATTCCAGCAGCCCCTCTTTTTCCACCACGGAACTCACTTGAATGCGCCACCCGTCGACGCTCTCGACGGTATCGGCGACCGCGAACCGTACCCGAGTCAACGGCGAATTCCCTTGCGCATAGATGCGTCGCTCTTCCGCGGCGATAAACAGCAAAGTAACACGATTGCCCTCTACCGAAAGAACCGTCCCCAGCCCCAACTCGGGTTCTGTATCGGAAATCCAACGCTGCCCAGGAACAAATCGCATGACCTAAAAAACCTCCCGTGATGCCGCCGGCTGGTGTGGCCGAGCTCGGAAATTATAGTCGTCAAAAAAAAACCCGACCTTGAGGGGTCGGGTTTAGGGTTTAAGAGCCTGGCGGTGTCCTACTTTCACATGGATTTAACCACACTATCATCGGCGCTAAGCGGTTTCACTTCCGAGGTCGGGATGGGATCGGGTGGTTCCCGCTTGCTATGGCCACCAGGCAAAAGGGTTTAGGCCTTTAGCCTGAATTCTTTGGAAAGCCACCGGCTTGGCCGGACTATTTAGGGCTTCCAATTCTGGAAAGTTGTACGTTGTTCGCGACATGTCCCAAACGCATTGGGTGTTATATGGTCAAGCCTCACGGGCAATTAGTACACGTTAGCTGCATGCATTACTGCACTTCCACATCGTGCCTATCAACGTCGTGGTCTTCGACGGCCCTTCAGGGGGGTCAAGCCCCCAGGGAGATCTCATCTTGGGAGGGGCTTCCCGCTTAGATGCTTTCAGCGGTTATCCCGTCCGAACTTAGCTACCCGGCAGTGCCACTGGCGTGACAACCGGAACACCAGAGGTTCGTCCACTCCGGTCCTCTCGTACTAGGAGCAGCTTCCCTCAAATCTCCAACGCCCACGGCAGATAGGGACCGAACTGTCTCACGACGTTCTGAACCCAGCTCGCGTACCACTTTAAATGGCGAACAGCCATACCCTTGGGACCGGCTACAGCCCCAGGATGTGATGAGCCGACATCGAGGTGCCAAACACCGCCGTCGATATGAACTCTTGGGCGGTATCAGCCTGTTATCCCCGGAGTACCTTTTATCCGTTGAGCGATGGCCCTTCCATACAGAACCACCGGATCACTAAGACCTACTTTCGTACCTGCTCGTCGTGTCTGACTCGCAGTCAAGCGTGCTTTTGCCTTTACACTCATTGCATGATTTCCGACCATGCTGAGCACACCTTCGTGCTCCTCCGTTACTCTTTGGGAGGAGACCGCCCCAGTCAAACTACCCACCATGCACTGTCCCCAACCCGGATTACGGGTCTAGGTTAGAACTTCAAATAGGCCAGGGTGGTATTTCAAGGTTGGCTCCACGCAAACTGGCGTTCACGCTTCAAAGCCTCCCACCTATCCTACACAGGCCGATTCAAAGTCCAGTGCAAAGCTATAGTAAAGGTTCACGGGGTCTTTCCGTCTTGCCGCGGGTACACTGCATCTTCACAGCGATTTCAATTTCACTGAGTCTCGGGTGGAGACAGCGCCGCCATCGTTACGCCATTCGTGCAGGTCGGAACTTACCCGACAAGGAATTTCGCTACCTTAGGACCGTTATAGTTACGGCCGCCGTTTACCGGGGCTTCGATCAAGAGCTTCGCCTTGCGGCTGACCCCATCAATTAACCTTCCGGCACCGGGCAGGCGTCACACCCTATACGTCCACTTTCGTGTTTGCAGAGTGCTGTGTTTTTGTTAAACAGTCGCAGCGGCCTGGTCACTGCAACCCTCTTCCGCTTCAGGAGCAAGTCCTTACACGTACATGAGGGCACACCTTCTCCCGAAGTTACGGTGCTATTTTGCCTAGTTCCTTCACCCGAGTTCTCTCAAACGCCTTGGGATTCTCTCCCCGCCCACCTGAGTCGGTTTGGGGTACGGCCAACGATGACCTGAAGCTTAGAGGCTTTTCTTGGAAGCATGGCATCAATCACTTCGTCTCTTAAAAGAGACTCGTCGTCACGTCTCAGAATTATGTCCCCGGATTTGCCTAAGAACACTCCCTACACGCTTAAACCGGGACAACCAACGCCCGGCCGACCTAGCCTTCTCCGTCACCCCATCGCAGTCACCGCCGGTACGGGAATATTAACCCGTTTTCCATCGACTACGCCTTTCGGCCTCGCCTTAGGTGCCGACTAACCCTGCGCCGATTAACGTTGCGCAGGAAACCTTGGGCTTTCGGCGGATAGGTTTTTCACCTATCTTGTCGTTACTCATGTCAGCATTCGCACTTCTGATACCTCCAGCAGACTTTACAATCCACCTTCACAGGCTTACAGAACGCTCCTCTACCGCGCATACCAAAGGTATGCACCCGCAGCTTCGGTACATGGCTTAGCCCCGTTGAATCTTCCGCGCAGGCCGACTCGACCAGTGAGCTATTACGCTTTCTTTAAAGGATGGCTGCTTCTAAGCCAACCTCCTGGCTGTCTGTGCCTTCCCACATCGTTTTCCACTTAGCCATGATTTTGGGACCTTAGCTGGCGGTCTGGGCTCTTTCCCTTTTCACGACGGACCTTATCACCCGCCGTGTGTCTCCCGTGATTGCACTTCTCGGTATTCGGAGTTTGCATCGGTTTGGTAGATCTAGACGACCCCCTAGCCGAAACAGTGCTCTACCCCCGAGAGTGAGACACGAGGCGCTACCTAAATAGCTTTCGAGGAGAACCAGCTATCTCCGAGCTTGATTAGCCTTTCACTCCGATCCACAGTTCATCCGAATCTTTTTCAACAGATTACGGTTCGGACCTCCAGTCAGTTTTACCTAACCTTCATCCTGACCATGGATAGATCGCCCGGTTTCGGGTCTACTCCCAGCGACTAGTCGCCCTATTCAGACTCGGTTTCCCTTCGGCTCCCCTATTCGGTTAACCTTGCCACTGAAAGTAACTCGCTGACCCATTATACAAAAGGTACGCAGTCACCCCACGAGGGGGCTCCCACTGCTTGTACGCATACGGTTTCAGGTTCTATTTCACTCCCCTATCAGGGGTTCTTTTCGCCTTTCCCTCACGGTACTG